>CAVWIV010000001.1:0-12562 GCA_963755155.1 uncultured Actinomycetes bacterium
GGTTCTGCACCGTCTGGTTGCCGGGTCGGACACAGCCGCTGCCCTTGTCGATCGAGACGATGTTGAGCCTGCTCGTGTTCTCGAGGGCGTAGGAGAGGCCGAAGTAGCCGAGCCCACCCCTCGTGCCGGAAACACCCTGCACGAGCACGTTGTCGTCCTCGGACGCCTGGAAGTCGGTGCGGCTTGCCCTTGCCCTGCCGTTCACGTGCTCCGTGAAGAAGTCGAACGTCCCGGAGTCGGTGCCCGGGCCGAACAGCTTCAGGCTCTCGTTGGGGAAGCTCGCCCGGATGTCATTCCAGTTGTTGACCTTCGAGCCGGGTTCCCAGATCTTCTTGAGCTCGGCCATCGTCAGGCACTGAGCCCAGGTGTTCTGCTGGTTGACGACGATCGAGATGCCGTCGTTTGCCGCTGCGAAGGCGATGTAGGAAATGCCGTTGTTCTTGCAGACCTCCGCCTCGGTCGGCCCCTGCCTGATCTTTCGTGATGCGTTGGCGATGTCTGTCTCGCCCTTGCAGAAGCGCGTGAACCCGCCGCCCGTGCCCGCGATGCCGACGGTGACGCGCGTGGCGGGATACTTCTTCTGGAACGCCTCGGCGGCCGCGGTCACGTACGGCCCGAGCGTGCTCGAGCCGTCTGCGGTGATCGTTCCGCTGAGAACGCTGCCGCCTGCGCTGACCGTGCCGGCGAGCACTGCGGCGCCTACGGCGACGGTTCCCAGCAGCCCTGCTGTGCGCCTGAATCGCATGTCGAATGCCTCGCTTTCGTAATGGATGCGTTCACTCGCGAGTCTCGCGCCGTGGCGCGCGGCCGTGGTCGTCCGGCCGGTTGCCTTCTGGTGACGAAGTGGTTAGACCCCGTCGGGCAGAGCTAGTCCGTGTGCGAGGCGTCCGAGAACTCGCGAAGCTCGCCCGTGACGAGGTACGCGACCTGCTCGCCGATGTCGACCGTGTGGTCGCCGAAGCGCTCGAGGCAGCGGGAGATGACGATCATCCGTAGCCCCCACTCGCGCTTCGCCTCGTCGCCTCCGACCGCCAGCACGTGCCGAACGAGCCGGCGGTTGGCCCGGTCGATCAGCTCGTCGAGCTCGACGAGCGACTCAGCAGCCTGGAGATCGCGCTCGGCGAGCGCCCGCATCGCCACGCCGACCATCTCCTCCGCCCGCAGGCCCATCTCGTCGAAGCTCTCGAGCACCTGAGCATCGCCCTCAAACGCGCCTGCGAGCTTCGTGAGCTTCGAGATCGTCACGCAGAGATCAGCCATCCGCTCCAGGTGGAGGTTGCAATGGAGGATCGCGAGCACAAGCCGGAGGTCTGCGGCGACCGGCGTCTGTCGCGCCAGTAGCGACTCGATTCCCTGCTCGAGCGCGAGGTAGCGCGCGTCCACCTCGTCGTCGAATGCGATCACCTCGTCGGCGAGCTCCGCGTCGCGCTCGCTCAGGGCGTTCATTGCGCCGCGGAGCGAGCGGAGCACGAGGTCGGACTCCTCCTGGAGCGTTGCCTCGAGGGAGTCCAGCTCCTCCTGGAAGGACGCGCGTGGCACCGCCATCAGCCGAACCGTCCCGTGACGTAGTCCTCCGTGCGCTGGTCCGACGGCTGCGTGAAGATCTTGTCGGTACGGTCGAACTCGACGAGGATGCCCGTCCGCTCGCCTTCCTCGGCCACGTCGACCGAGAAGAACGCCGTCATGTCTGCCACGCGGGCCGCCTGCTGCATGTTGTGCGTGACGATGACGATCGCGTAGTTCTGCTTGAGGTCTTGCATAAGGTCCTCGATCCGCGTCGTCGCGATGGGGTCGAGGGCAGACGCCGGCTCGTCCATGAGGATGACGTCGGGTTCGACGGCGAGGCAACGGGCGATGCAGAGGCGCTGCTGCTGCCCGCCCGAGAGGCCCAGCGCGCTCGCCTTGAGGCGGTGCTTGACTTCGTCCCAGAGCGCAGCCTGTTGCAATGCGCGCTCGACACGTCCGTCGAGATCGTCCTTCTTCCCGAGCACGCGCGGACCGAAGGCGACGTTGTCGTAGATCGACTTCGGGAACGGATTCGGCTTCTGGAACACCATGCCGATGCGCTTGCGCACCTCGACGGGGTCGACCTTGGGCCCGTACAGGTCGATGCCGTGGTACAGGAGCTCGCCTTTCACCTCCGCTCCGGGGATGAGGTCGTTCATGCGGTTGAAGCAGCGAATGAACGTGCTCTTGCCGCAACCTGAGGGACCGATCATCGCCGTCACCTCGTTCTGGGCGATGTCGAGCGTGAGGTCGCGAACGGCCGGCTTGCCGCTGTACGAGACTTCGAGGTCGCGCACCTGGAAGATGGCCTCGCGGTGCCCCGCGAACCGCTCCGTGGTCGGCTCTGCCAAACGCACTGGGTCGGCGATCGTTACCACCTCTTCTGGTAGCGGTTGCGGATGATGATGGCGGCGGAGTTGAGCACGAGCATAATCACGAGCAGGACGATGATGGCGGCCGCAGCGAGCAGCCTGAACTCCTCCTGCGGCTGGCGGATCCAGTTGTAGATCTGCACCGGGAGCGCTGTGAACGCGCCGAGAACCGTCGGATCGAACGACACGTATGTGAGCGCTCCGATCATCAAGAGCGGCGCCGTCTCGCCGATCGCCCGCGACAGCGCAAGGATCGAGCCCGTGGCGATGCCGGGAATCGCCGCCGGCAGCACCTGGCGTCGGACGACCTGCCACTGTGTCGCGCCAAGCGCGTAGGCGCCCTGGCGGATGGAGTCGGGCACGGCTCGGATCGCCTCGCGCGAGGCGATGATGACAGTCGGCAGCGTGAGTAGCGTGAGGATGATCGCGCCGGCCAGCAGCACCCGCCCGAGGCCGATGCCACGGACGATGAAGGCGAGCCCGAGGATGCCGTAGACGATCGACGGCACGCCCGCGAGGTTCTGGATGTTGACCTCGAGAAAGCGGTTGTACCACCGGTCCTTGCTCGCGTACTCCTCGAGGTAGAGCGCGGTTGCCACGCCGAGCGGGACGGTGAACAGCAGCACGAGGATGCCGAGGTAGATCGTCGCGAGAATCGCCGGCCGGGCGCCGGCGATCTCCGGGTCGACGGATGGCGGATCGGTGATGAGCGTCTTCGTGAGCCAGCTGCCGCCGTCGAGGACCACGTCGCCGACAAGCACGGCGAGCGTGAGGAGGGCGAGGCCGAGCGACGCGAGAAGCAACACGTAGAAGACCGCACCGCGAATGTCCCGGCGTGAGCGCTGGATCGGCGCTGAGGCGGTGCTCACTCGTAGACCTCCCGGAACCGTCGCACGAGCCTGATGGAGATGATGTTCATGACGAGCGTCATGACGAACAACGCGAGGCCGACGGCAAAGATCGTCTTGTACTCGGTCGAGCCCTGCGGCACGTCGCCCTGCGCCGTCGCCCCGATAAAGGTCGTCATCGTTTCGAGTGACAGGCGCGGATCCGCTGAGATCTGGGCGAGCTGACCCGCAGCTATCAATACGATCATCGTCTCGCCGAGGCCACGCGAGACGGCGAGCACGAAGCTCGCGATGATGCCGGAGGTCGCAGCGGGGACCACGATGCGCGTTGCGACGTGGCGGCGAGTTGCGCCGAGTGCGTAGCCGCCGTCGCGGAGATCCTGAGGAACGGCGAACATCGCGTCCTCGGACAGCGACGCGACGAGGGGAATGAGCATGACGCCCATCACGAGCCCGGCGGAGAGCGCGTTGAAGATTTCGACCTGCACGCCGACGTCGCGCAGGAACGGTGTGAAGAACGTGAGGGCGAAGTAGCCGTACACGACTGTCGGAATCCCCGCCAGCACCTCGAGCACCGGCTTGAGCACGGAGCGCACCCGGGGGTTCGCGTACTCGCTGAGGAAGATGGCCGTGCCGAGGCCGCAGGGAATCGCGACGAGACATGCCCAGAACGTGATGACGATGGTCCCTACGAACAACGGAACGGCGCCGAACTGTCCGTCGAGGAACAGGGGGGTCCATGTCGTCCCGGTGATGAACTCCCACGGCGACTTCTCCGTGAAGAACTCGATCGCCGGCCTGAGCAGCGAGATGATGATCGCGAACGTCGTAATCACCGAGACGAAGGCCGCGGTGAGCAGGACGATGCGCACGATGTCCTCGCTGTAGCGCCGGCGTGGGGCGCGCAGGGAGATCGGAGGGGCCGCGTCCTGGGCTGCCACTACGTGCTGAGCGCGGCGTCGAGCTTCGCCTTCGCGGCTGCGAGCTGGGCGGGCGTCGATGGCACGAAGTCGGCCTGCTCGGCGATCTCGGCACCGTTGTCGATCATGTAGCCGAGGAACTGAGCCACCTCGGCGCGCTCGAGGGAGCTCGTCTTCGCGTACACGAACAGCGGCCGCGAGAGCGGCGTGTACGTCCCGTCCTGGGCTGTCGCCACCGACGGAGCGACGCAGCCCGAGCCTGAGTCGACCTCCACGGCGTTCACGGTGTCCTGGTTCTGCTCGTAGTACGAGAAGCCGAAATAGCCGAGCGCGCCCGTGTCGCCTGTGACTCCCTCGATGATGACGTTGTCGTCCTCCGAGGCCTGGAAGTCGGTGCGGCTCTCGCCCTCCTCGCCGACGATCACGTCCGTGAAGTAGTCGAACGTGCCGGAATCGGTCCCCGGCCCGTAGAGGCGGAGGCGCTCGTCGGGGAAGCTCGGGTCGACGTCCTGCCAGTTGTCGACCTTCGAGCCAGGCTCCCAGATCGTCTTCAGCTGCTCCACCGTGAGGCACGTCGCCCAATCGTTCTCCGAGTTGACGACCACTGTGAGCGCGTCGTTCGCGACCGGCAACTCGACGTACTCGATGCCCGCGTCCGCACACTTCTGCGCCTCGTCCTTGTCGATTGGCCGCGAGGCGTTCGAGAGATCGGTCTCGTCTACGCAGAAGCGGTCGAAGCCGCCGCCGGTGCCGGCGATGCCGACCGTCACCTCGACATCGGGGTTCTGCTCCTTGAAGTTCTCGGCGGCGCGGGTCGTGAACGGCCCGACGGTGCTGGAGCCGTCCGCGAGGATCGTCTGGCCACCCCGCCCGCCGCAGCCGGCGAGGAGCCGCACGCACGCAAACGGCGGATGAGCGCAGCTCCGCATCGCGCGGAGTTTCGCCGTGGCCGGCGCCGCGGGGCGGCGCGGTGGTGAACTCTGGTGACGGACGTGGTTCGACAGGTGAACGCCGGGCGGCTAGAAGACCGCTTCTTCGGCCAGTCCGAAGCGCCGCGACGCTCGCCCTCTGCCGGTGGCGAGGCCGGCGAAGACGATGTTCCCGACGACGCCCGAGGCCGAGCCGCTTCGTCGCCCCTGCGATGGCGCGTGCGCGGTCGGAGCGGGAAGCGCTCGAGGAGGCGCGGCGTGTCGTCGTCTGCGGGCACGCCGTGCCCATGTGTCCGCTCCCGAGAGCGATGACGTCCACCCACCCACGTTGCGGCCGCATACCGTGAACTCGCGACCGAGCCTGCGTAGCGGAGTGCGATGTCGCGCGTGGTTCGCGGCGATCGTCTCCAGCAACCGCGGCCGCAGCGGAAGCCCGAGTTCCGGGCGGGCAGTCGACGTGACTCGACGCCGGCGATCGCCAGCGTCAGCACGGGCGCCGACGATCTCTTCGACCACCGGGGAGCCCCGGGACGAGCCCCGTGAGCCGTCCGCACGTCCACTCTCGAGCTCGCGAGAGGAAGAGGACGTCGTCGATGAGCTCGACGATCGGCGCCACCTCGGCCGCGCCTGAGCCGCCAGCGCACGGCGTCGTCACCAGGCCGACGAGGTTGTCGAGCAGGACCGTCAGCCTGCCTTGGCGTCCGCACTCGTGGAGACGGCGGCCGTGAAGCAGTCGCGGAGCTCGTGGTAGCCGGTGAGGTCGAAGGGAGTGCCGAGGTACGACGAGCGTCTCGCAGGCGCCGTCGAGCCTCGTATCCGATCTCGAGCGGATCTCGTCCCTGATCGCCTCGATCCGTCGAGCTGGAAGCAGCTCGCCGACACCATCGCGCACGAGGACGGGCGCGCTCGCCTGCTCCTGCGAGCTCCTGGAGTTCAGCGTCGAGTTGACGCCGTCGTGCTCGCGGCTCGGCTTCGTCGAGCGTCACGGCCCGTGCTCGCAGGCTGCGAGCCGCGCGGGTCGTCGGCCTGCCGGCGCGCCCGCGCGGCGTCCGAACGTGCGGTTCACCACCTCGTCGCCACCCCGTCACCCTTCTTGAACCCCGCTCCGCGCCATCTCGGAATCGTCGATGATGCAGCAGGCTCATCATGGCCGGCGTTCTCGTCGTCGAAGGCGAGCAGTTCAAGCCGCGGCCTGGCGGCGCATCCGATCGCTCGCGCCGGCTTCGAGCCCACCGTCGTCGACCACGGCGAGACCGGCGCTCGGCCCGGCTTCCGCTACGGCCAGGCCGGACGTCTGCGTGCTCGACCTGATGCTGCCCCGCGTCGACGGCTGGCGAATCATCGAGACGATCCGCGGCGACGGCGATCGGCACACGATCAACGTCGTCACCGCCCTCGGCACGGAGTGAGGAGCAGCGTTCGCGCCCTCGAGCTGGGGGTCCGACGACGACTCCGAGCATCCGCTGGCGCAGCGGCAGCTCGATCGATGCCGGACAGTCGATCTCGAAGCGGATGCCGGCGCGCTCCGCGTTCGGCGCGAGGGTGTCGACCACCTGCTGGATCACCGAGCGGGGGCGGATCGAACCGAGGGAGACTCACAGCCCGCTCTCGAGTCCGAGAGGAAGAGCACGTCGTCGATGAGCTCGCGGATTCGGTCGACCTCACCCCGAGCCTGGTCGATGACTCCGACTGGTCGGCACCGGGAAGAAGCGCGGTTTCCAGAAGCGCCAGCAAGCGAGCCAGCGGCGTTCGCAGCTCGCGTGACACGGCGGCCGTGAAGCCGGCCCGGAGCTCCTGGTACGCCGCGAGGTCGCCCGGATTGCTGAGGTAGAGAAGCGTCTGCGGCGGCCGCCGACGTCGTACGAGACCTCCAGTGGCACGCGGCCGGCGGCCGTCTCGAGCTTGCCGGGAAGATCGAGCCCTCGACGAGGCCCTCGAGCGCCTCTCGAGCCCTGCGGCTCGCTCCCAGCACGCGGCGGTCGGCGTCGAGCACGACGACGATCTCCCGGCTCTCTTCGACGAGCGCCCGCCCGCGCTCGGCGGCGAGCCCGAGGTCCACCGTCTCCTCCGGCTGCTTCCGCGTGTCGCGGCCGAAGAGCCTCTTCACGACCTGTTCACCCGTCGTTCACCAGTCTTTCGCCGCCACCCGACTATCGTAGGCACGCGATGGCCAAGGTCCTGATCGTCGAGGACGACGAGATCATCGCAGGCGGGATGGTGCAGCACCTCGAGGCCGCCGGGTTCGACGCTTCCACGGCGTCGAGCGGCGAGCAGGGACTCGCTCGGCTCCGCTTCGAGCACCCCGACGTCTGCGTCCTCGACCTCATGCTGCCCCGGCTCGACGGCTGGAACCTCATCGAGACCGTTCGCGGCGAGGGCATCGGCACGCCGATCATCGTCGTCTCGGCGCGCGGCGCGGAGCACGATCGCGTGCACGCGCTCGAGATCGGCGCCGACGACTACCTCGTCAAGCCGTTCTCGATGAAGGAGCTCGTGGCCCGGGTCCAGGCTCAGGCGAGACGGCGCGCGCGGCCGCTGGAGCCGGTGCGCGGCGAGCCGATTGAGATCGAGGAGCTGAGGATCGACCCGGACGAGGTGCAGGCGTACGTGGACGGCGAGAGCGCCGACCTGACGCCGACGGAGTTCCGGCTTCTGTACGCACTCGCGCTCGAGCGGGGCCGGGTCGTCTCGCGCGACGAGCTGTTGCAACGCTTGTGGGGTCGCCGTCAGGGTCACCGCGACCGCACCGTCGACGTCTTCGTGCGGCGGCTGCGCGAGAAGATCGACCGACGCGCGTCGCGTCACACGTTCATCCAGACGCGCTACGGCGTGGGCTACAAGCTCGAGCCGACCCCGAAGAACCGGTTACTCCGGTTCTCGCCACGCGTCACCGCTGCAGGCGCACGTGCCCATGAAGACGAACTGCACTGCCGAAGGCGCGGTCTGCCCGACTGCCTCGGGCTCAGCCTAGAGCTCGACGCGCAGCGGCTCGATCGCCGTGGCCCGGCCCGTCGCCGGGTCGCAGTCGAGCACGACGCCCTCCAGCCGCACGCCGCCCTTCGCCGGCTTGAAGCGCACTGGAATGCCCGTGCGCATGCGCTGGATCGCGAGCTCGGCCTCGACGCCGATGACGGAGTCGTGCGGGCCCGTCATGCCCGCGTCCGTGATCGCCGCGGTGCCGCCGGGCTGGATACGCGCGTCTGCCGTCTGCACGTGTGTGTGGGTGCCGATGACCGCGGTCACGCGCCCGTCGAGCATGCGGGCGACGGCGATCTTCTCGCTCGTCGCCTCCGCGTGGAAGTCGACGAGCACGACGTTCGCCTGCTGCCGCGCCTCCTCGACCACGCGGTCGAGCACCTCGAACGGGCTTACCGGCACGTCGAGAAAGAGCTGACCGAGGACGTTGCAGACCGCGACCGGTGTCCCGTCCGCCGCCTCGACGACAGCCAGGCCACGGCCAGGCGAGGCGGCGGCGAAGTTCGCGGGACGGATGACCCGCTCGGATGCGGCGAGGTACGGGCCCATGCCGTCGCGTGCCCACGTGTGGTTGCCGAGCGTGATGACGTCGGCCCCTGCGGCGAGCAGGCGGTCGGCGAGCCGCGGCGTGATGCCGCGGCCGTCGGCGACGTTCTCGCCGTTGACGACCGCGAGCGCCGCGCCGAGCTCCTCGCGCAGCGCAGGCAACCTCGACTCCACGGCCTCCCGCCCCGGGGGGCCGAAGACATCGGCGACGAAGAGGATTCTCACCCGAGGTTCGCGGCCGGTCGCACTTCGATCGTCACGTGGTTGCCGGGGTCGTGCGTCACCTCGGCCAGTGCCTGCTCCTCGGCGCGCGAAAGGTCCATCACGACGCCGATCTTCGACGTTCCCGACGTGACGGGAGAGCCCACCGTGAGCGCCGGGTCTGCACGCAGCCGCCTGATCGAGACGACGACGGAAGGCGCGACGTCCGGGACGACGTCGATGCGGTGCCCGTACCGCCTGCCGTCGAGCACGAGGTCGCGGATGCTCACGACCGTCCCGTTTACGGGGGCGTAGACCGCGGTGCCCGCGGGGGCGCCGACGTCGAGCGCTCCCGTGGGCGTCCCCAAGCCGCCGCCCAGCTGGTGGTACGTAACGCCGCTCGCGTCCTCCCCGGTCAGGCGGTGGAGGATGCGCGCGAAGATGCCCTCGTTCGCCTGGCGGCCGACGGGCTGGAGCGGCAGCGCGTTCTCGCTCGCGCCGTGGTAGCCGAGCGCGGTGACCGACAGGCACGAGACGGGCAGGTCGATGCGTCACCTCGCCCTGGAACGCGATCGTCTTCGGCGGTGGCCGGCCGGTCTCGAGCTGCGCGGAGTCGCACGCCAGGAGCGACGACGACGGTGAGCTGAAGGCGGCGAGCAGGATCGTCACGACAAGGGCCGTTCCGACGAGCATTGCCACGACGGTCCACCGTCTCGCAGTCCGGTTTCGGCGCCGTCGGATGGCGCGCTCGCTCGACGGCCCTGAATACGCGCGGGGCGAGGCCATCGGGCCAACGTACCAACAGGCCGCGCGCGAAGCGCGCTTGGGCCTGTTCAGCAAGCTACTGCGCGAAGCACCAGTGCGTAGTCTTTCGCTGTGAGCTTCCCCGCGACACGCCTGCGGCGCCTGCGGAGGACGCCCGTCCTCCGCGATCTGACTCGCGAGACGCGGCTCGCCGTGGACGACCTCGTGATGCCGCTGTTCGTCGCTCCGGAGCCGCTCGTGAACGAGCAGCTGCCCGCCCTGGGTCGCCATACCGTCGATGGCCTCCTGGGCGCGGCGGAGGAGCTGGCCGCCGCCGGAGTTCCCGCGCTGCTGCTCTTCGGCGTGCCCGAGGAGAAGGACGACGAGGCGACCGGCGCCTGGGCCGAGGACGGGGTGGTCCAGCAGGCGCTGCGGGAGCTGCGGCCTCGCTTCCCGGAGCTCCTGTTGCTCACCGACGTCTGTCTGTGCGCGTACACGACGCACGGCCACTGCGGTGTCGTCGAGGACGGTGAGATCGCGAATGACGCGACACTGGAGCTGCTGGCCCGCGTGGCCGTGAGCCACGCCGAGGCGGGCGCCGACGCCGTGTGCCCGAGCGACATGATGGACGGTCGAGTCGGCGCTGTCCGCGAGGCGCTCGACGATGCCGGGTTCGACCAGGCGGCGATCGTCGCGTACTCGGCGAAGTACGCGTCGGCGTTCTACGGACCGTTTCGCGAGGCGGCGGGCTCGACGCCGGCCTTCGGCGACCGGGCGTCGTACCAGATGGATCCTGCGAACGTCCGTGAGGCGCTGCGCGAGTGCGAGCTCGACCTCGCGGAGGGCGCGGACATGATCATGGTGAAGCCGGCGCTGCCCTACCTCGACGTCATCCGCGCCGTGCGCGAGCGCTTCGACGCCCCGCTGGCCGCGTACAGCGTCTCCGGCGAGTACGCGATGGTGAAGGCTGCAGCCGCGGCCGGACATCTCGACGAGCGCCGCGCAGCCCTCGAAGGGCTGACCGCCGTGCGGCGGGCGGGCGCCGATTTCGTCATCTCGTACTGGGCGAAGGAAGCCGCGTCGTGGCTGTGAGAACGCAGTCCGAGCTGTGGCGCCGCGCCACCGAGGTCATTCCCGGCGGCGTCAACTCGCCGATCCGCGCGATGCGCGCGGTCGGCCTCGACGAGCCCGTGTTCATGCGGCGTGGCGAGGGCGCGTACATCGAGGACGTCGACGGCACGCGCTACGTCGACTGGGTCATGTCGTGGGGCCCGCTCGTCTTCGGGCACGCGGATCCCGAGACGATCGCCGCGGTCGTTCAGGCAGCGGCCAACGGAACGACGTTCGGCGCGCCGACAGAGGCGGAGGTGGAGCTGGCAGCGGAGATCGTGTCGGCGGTGCCCTCGATCGACCAGGTCCGGCTCGTGTCCTCGGGCACCGAAGCGGCCATGAGCGCCGTTCGCCTCGCGCGAGCGGAAACAAACCGGGACCGCATCCTGAAGTTCGCCGGCGGGTACCACGGCCACGCGGACGCGCTGCTTGCCGCCGCGGGCTCGGGCGTCGCCACGCTTGGCATCCCATCGACGCCCGGCGTGCCCGCCGCCGCCGTCGCAGACACGATCGTCTGTCCCTACAACGACGCTGCCGCCGCGGCGGATGCCTTCAGCCGCCACGGCGACAGCCTCGCCTGCGTGCTCGTCGAGCCGGTGGCCGGGAACATGGGGGTCGTCCCGCCCGAGCCCGGCTTCCTGGAGGAGCTCCGTTCACTCTGTGACTCGGCAGGGTCGCTGCTCCTCTTCGACGAGGTGATCACGGGCTTCCGGGTTGCGCGTGGCGGCGCACAGGCGCTCTACGGCGTGACACCGGACCTCACGATCCTCGGGAAGATCGTCGGCGGCGGCCTGCCGCTCGGCGCCTTCGGCGGCCGCGCTGAGCTGATGGAGCAGCTCGCACCGGCCGGCGACGTCTACCAGGCGGGAACGCTGTCCGGAAACCCGCTCGCGACAGCAGCCGGACTGTCGGTGCTGCGGCGTCTTCGCGACGCGGACGTCTACGACGAGCTCGAGCGGCTCGCCGCGCGGCTCGAGGCAGGGCTTCAGTCCTTTGGGCGCGTCCAGCGCGCAGGCTCGATGCTGACGCTCTTCATGGGGTCAGACCCTGTGACGAACCTCGACGGCGCGCAGGCGTGCGACACGGATCGCTACGGCGCACTCTTCCGCAGCCTGTTCGCGGAAGGCGTGTACGTCGCACCATCGGCGTACGAGGCGCTGTTCGTATCGCTCTCGCACGGCGATGAGGAGATCGACCGCACGATCGAGGCGGCGGCGCGGTTCTTCGAGCGATGACGACGAGCCTCTGGGACGAGGTCGCCGAGGGCGCCCGTCGCGAGAGCCCGCTCTGGGCGGCAGCGCTGCGCCCGGAGGACGAACGTGAGCTCGAGCCGGTCTTCTCGCCGCTCGGCGACGAGCGCCGGGCGCTGGGCGTCGAGACGATCTACGAGGGCTATCTCCTCCACTACGGCCGTCCCAGGCTCTTCGCGCCGCCCGCGCCGGAGGACGCGCTGCTGCTCGGCGACTACCTTTACGCGCACGGCCTGGTGCGCGTCGCGGAGCTGCACGACGTCGCCGCGGTCGCGGATCTCGCTGCGCTCATCTCGATCTGCGCGCAGCTGCGCGCGGAGGGCGCGAACGGCGATGGCGCTGCCTGGGCAGCGACGGCAGCGCTCGCGGGTGCGAACGGGCTCGCCGTGGCGCGCGACGCGCTCCGGCTACGCGGCGACTCCGAGCCTCTGCTCGAGCTCGTCCGGGCCGAGGTGGGCGACGACGCGGTGGACGGCGCGCTGTCCACGCACCGCAACCGCGTGGGTTAGAGTCCGAAGGCGATGTTCCAGTTCGCCTCTCTGCTCGCCGCCGACGTCGCCGAGGAAGGCAAGCACATCGTGCTCTCCATGCTCGTCGTCGGCCTCATCTTCATCGGCGTGATCGCGATCGGCCAGTTCTTCCGCTGGCTCAGTCACCGAC
>CAVWIV010000002.1:0-16498 GCA_963755155.1 uncultured Actinomycetes bacterium
CTCGCCGGAGACACCCTGGACGAGCACGTTGTCGTCCTCGGATGCCTGGTAGTCGGTACGGCTCGCCCTCGCCCTACCGTTCACGTGCTCCGTGAAGAAGTCGAACGTCCCCGAGTCGGTGCCCGGGCCGAAGAGCTTCAGGCTCTGGTTCGGGAAGCTCGACCTGATGTCATTCCAGTTGGTGACCTTCGAGCCGGGCTCCCAGATCTTCTTGAGCTCGGCCATCGTCAGGCACGTAGCCCACGTGTTCTGCTGGTTCACGACGATCGAGATGCCGTCGTTCGCCGCTGCGAAGGCGATGTAGGGAATGCCGTTGTTCTTACAGGCCTCCGCCTCCGAGTTCGCCCCTTGCCGGATCTTGCGCGAAGCGTTGGCGATGTCCGTCTCGCCCTTGCAGAAGCGCGTGAAGCCGCCTCCCGTTCCCGCGAGGCCGACGGTGACGCGCGTCGAGGGATTCTTCTTCTGGAACGCCTCGGCCGCGGCGGTCACGTACGGGTAGAGCGTGCTCGAGCCGTCAGCCGTGATGGTCCCGTTCAGGGTGCTGCCGCCGGCGCTGACCGTGCCCGCAGCCACGGCGGCCCCGGCCACGACTGTCGCCAGCAATCCTGCTGTACGTCTGAATCGCATGTGCAAAGCCCTCGCTTTCGTGATTGGTGCGTTCGCATGCGAGTCTCGCGGCCCGGGGCGACGACGTGGTCGTCCGGCCGGTTGCCTTCTGGTGACGGTCCGGTGAACTCGGCGAGGACTAGTCGGAGTCGTCGTGCGACGCGTCCGAGAACTCGCGCAACTCGCCCGTGACGAGGTACGCGACCTGCTCGCCGACGTCGACCGCGTGGTCGCCGAAGCGCTCCAGGCAGCGGGAGATGACGATCATGTGCAGTCCCCACTCGCGCTTTGCCTCGTCAGCACCCAGGGCGAGGACGTGCCGGACCAGCCGGCGGTTCGCGCGGTCGATCAGCTCATCGAGCTCCACGAGGGACTCGGCTGCGGCCAGGTCGCGTTCAGCGAGTGACCGCATCGCGACGCCGACCATCTCCTCAGCCCGAAGCCCCATCTCCTCAAAGCTCTCGAGCACTTGCGGGTCCCCTTCGACCCCGTGTGTGAGCTTCACGAGCTTGGCGATCGTCACGCAGTAGTCGGCCATCCGTTCGAGGTGGAGGTTCATATGAACCATCGCCAAAACTAGGCGCAGATCGACGGCTACAGGGGTTTGCCGCGCGAGCAGGCTTTGAATCCCCTCGTGAATCTCGAGGTAGCGAGCATCGACGTCGTCATCGAAGCGGATTACCTCCGCGCTCAGTTCCGCGTCCTGGTTGGTCACTGCCTTCACGGCAGCACGAAGCGCTCTTGCAAGCCTAAGTCGACTTGATCATCGATCGCAACCTCGAGCGCTTCGAGATCTTTCTGCAGTGTGATTCTTCATCCAAACCGTCCTGTCACGTAATCCTCGGTACGTGAGTCGTTCGGCTTCGTGAAGATGGTGCTGGGTCTGATCAAACTCCACTAGCACTCCGGTTCTCTCGGTGTCCGTTCGTTTCAACACTGAAAAAAGCGGTCATGTCCGCGACCCTTGCGGCTTGCTGCATGTTGTGCGTCACGATGACAATCGTGTACTGCTTCTCTTCAGTTCGTGCATCAGGTCTTCGATCCGCGTTGTAGCGACGGGGTCGAGCGCTGAAGCAGGCTCGTCCATGAGAATGACATCGGGCTCGACAGCCAACGCGCGCGCGATGCACAAACGTTGCTGTTGCCCGCCTGACAAATCAAGAGCGTTCGATTTCAATCCTATTCTTGGTCTCGTCCCAAATCGCCGCCTTCTGCAAGGCGGACTCGACCCGTTCATCAAGGTTGTCCTTCATCCCTAATGCACGCGGACCGAAGGCGACGTTGTCATAAATCGATTTCGGGAATGGGTTGGGCTTTTGAAACACCATCCCGACTCGTTTTCTCACCTCAACCGGATCGACATCCGGGCCATAAAGATCGACACCGTGATATTTGAAACTTCCTTCGACCCGCGCCCCAATGATTAGGTCGTTCATGCGATTGAAACAGCGTATGAACGTGCTTTTTCCGCAACCCGACGGACCAATAATCGCTGTCACGATGTTGCGATATATCGGCAGTGTTATGTCGCGCACAGCCACAACATCGCCGTAGGACACAGAGGCGTTTTCTACTTCGAAGACGGTTTCACGTTTCCCAACAGGGTCAGGTGACGACTTGGCGTCTAAAGATCGATCTTGATGGGCTCGGCTCTCATTTTCTCTCACTCACAACAGTCATTACCAACTCTTCTGATACCGATTACGAAGCCAATGGCGAAGGCGTTGAGCCGACCACTATCACAAGGAAGACGATGATCGCTGCCCGCTGCGAGAATTTGAACTCCGTTTGCGGCAAGCGGATCCAGTTGTAGATCTGCACGGGGAGCACGGTGAACTGGGCCGAGATAGTCGGGTCGAAGGCAACGTAGGCAAGGGCCCCAATCATGATGAACGGAGCGGTCTCACCGATCGCGCGCGACAACGCGAGGATGGATCCAGTCGCAATCCCCGGTAAGCCCGCCGGAAGCACCTGGCCTGAACGACTTGCCACTGCGTCGCCCCGAGTGCGTAGCGCGCCCTGGCGAATGGAGCCCGGGACGGCTCTGAACCCTTCACGCGCCGCAATGATCACCGTAGGCAGAACCAACAGCGTGAGGATGATGGCCCCGGCGACGAGCGACTCGCCGAGGCCTATTCCACGGACGATGCAGCCAAGTCCGAGGATGCCGTATACAATCGACGGCACGCGCCGCGAGGTTCTGGATGTTGAGTTCGAGCGCCCGGTTGTACCAGCGATCCTTGCTCGCGTACTCCTCGAGGTAGAGGGCGGTGGCCAAGCCGAGCGGAACCGTGAACAGGAGCACGGCGCTTGAGGTAGATGGTGGCGAGGATCGCCGGCCGGGCGCCCGCGATCTCCGGGTCGATCGACGGTGGATCGAAGAGGAGTGTCTTCGTCACCCAGCTGCCGCCGTCCAGGACAACGTCGCCGATGAGCACTCCGAGCGTCAGCAGGGCGAGGCCCACGGAGGCGAGCAGCAACGCCGTAGAAGAGCGTGCCGCGAACGTCCCGCCGCGAACGGTCGATCGGCGTCGGCGTCGCCGCAGCGCTCATTCGTAGACTTCCCGGAACCGCCGTACGAGCCTGATCGAGACGATGTTCATGGCGAGCGTCATGACGGAGGGGCTGAGCGCGACGGCGAATATCGTCTGGTACTCGATCGATCCCTGGGGAACGTCTCCCTGCGCAGTCGCGCCGATGAACGCCGTCATCGTCTCCAGGGACACGCGCGGGTCCCCTGAGATCTGCGCGAGCTGGCCTGCGGCGATGAGCACGATCATCGTCTCGCCGATGCCGCGCGAGATGGCGAGCACGAAGCTCGCGACGATGCCGGACGTGGCCGCAGGGACGACGATGCGCGTCGCCACGTGGCGCCGTGTCGCGCCGAGCGCGTAGCCGCCGTCGCGCAGGCCCTGGGGGACGGCGAACATCGCGTCCTCGGACAACGACGCGACCAGTGGGATGAGCATGACGCCCATGACGAGCCCGGCCGCGAGCACGTTGAAGATCTCGACGTTGATGCCGACATCGCGCAGGAACGGCGTGAAGAACGTGAGCGCGAAGTAGCCGTAGACGACCGTCGGAATCCCCGCGAGCACCTCGAGCATGGGCTTGAGCACCGAGCGCACGTTCGGCCTTGCGTACTCGCTCAGATAGATCGGCAGTGCCGAGCCCGCAGGGGATTGCCACGAGGCACGCCCAGAACGTGATCACGATCGTGCCGACGAGTAGCGGGACGACGCCGAACTGACCGTCGAGGAAAAGCGGGGTCCACGTCGTGCCCGTGAAGAACTCCCAGGGGGAGATCTCGGTGAAGAAGTCGATCGCCGGCCTGAGCAGTGCCAAGATGATCGCGAACGTCGTCACGACCGACACGAACGCCGAGGTGAGCAGCACGATCCGGACGAGGTCCTCGCCGTAGCGCCTGCGCGGCGCGCGCAGGGTGATCGGGGCGGCTGCGTCCTGCGTGGCCACTATGCGGTGAGCGCGGCGTCGAGCTTCGCCTTGGCGGCTGCAAGCTGCGCGGCCGTCGGCGGCACGAACCCGGCCTGCTCTGCGATCTCGACGGCGTTGTCGAGCGTGTACGTGAGGAAGTCGCCGACCTCGGAGCGCTCCAGCGAGCTCGTCTTCGCGTACACGAACAGCGGACGGGAGAGCGGTGCGTACGTTCCGTCCTGGGCCGTCTGAGCAGAGGGAGCGACGCAGCCCGAGCCGTTGTCGATCGCGACTGCCTTCACGCGATTCTGGTTCTGCTCGTAGTACGAGAACCCGAAGTACCCGAGCCCGCCCGTCTCCCCGGAGACGCCCTCGAGGATGACGTTGTCGTCCTCCGACGCCTGGTAGTCGGTGCGGCTCTCACCCTCCTCGCCCACGATCACGTCCGTGAAGTAGTCGAACGTTCCCGAGTCGGTGCCGGGCCCGTAGAGGCTGAGCGGCTCGTCGGGGAAGCTCGCGTCGACGTCCTGCCAGTTGTCGATCTTTGACCCAGGCTCCCAGATCGTTTTGAGCTGCTCGACCGTGAGACATGTCGCCCAGTCGTTCTCCGGGTTGACGACCACGGTGAGCGCATCGTTCGCGACGGGTAGCTCGACATACTCGATGTCGGCATCGGCGCACAGCTGCTCCTCGTCTGCGTCGATCGGCCGCGAGGCGTTGGCGAGATCGATCTCGTCCCGGCAAAATCGCTCGAACCCTCCGCCCGTGCCGGAGATGCCGACCGTGACGTCCACGTCGGCGCTCTCTTGCTTGAAGTTCTCGGCGGCGCGGGTGGTAAACGGCCCGACGGTGCTCGAGCCGTCCGCGAGGATCGTCTGACCACCGCCCCCGCCGCAGCCGGCGGCGAGCAGCAGAGCGCACGCGAGCACGGCCGCCTGAGCCAACCTCCCCATCGTGCGTGAGTCTCGCCGTCGCCGAGCGCGAACGGGGCGACGCGGTGGTGAACTTCCGGTAACGATCTGGTTACAGGGCTATCGGAAAGGCGCACCTGACCTCGAGCCCGCCGCCTGCAACGGCGTGCGCCTCCGCAGTGCCGCCTGCCGAGGTGACGATGTGCTTGACGATGGCCAGGCCGAGCCCGGTGCCGTGAGAGGACCGTGCACGGTCGGAGCGGAAGAAGCGTTCGAAGATGCGAGGCAGGTCCTCGTCCGGAACCCCATGCCCGGTGTCCGTCCCCGAGAGAACGACGGAGGTGGCTTCGTCGCGGACGCTGATGGCGAACGATGCGCCCGGGCCCGCATAGCGAAGCGCGTTGTCGACGAGATTCGTAGCGATCGTCTCGAGCATCCGCGGCCGCAGAGGAGCTCGAGATCGGCAGGGCAGTCGACGCGGAGCGTGACCCCAGCATTCGCCGAACGCTCGCCGCGCGCGGCGAGGATCTGCTCGAGGACGGGCAGCGCCCGCGTCGAGCCCAGCGAGACCACCGCACGGCCGCTCTCGAGCTCGCTGAGGAAGAGGACGTCGTCGATGAGCTCGCCGATCTGCACCACCTCGTCACGCGCCTGGCTCGCCAGCGCGTCGGTGTCCGCCCCGGGGAGCGCGAGGCTCTCGACCAGGATCAACAGCCGCGCGAGCGGCGTGCGCAGCTCATGTGAGACGGCCGCCGTGAAGCCTGCGCGCAGCTCCTGGTACGCGGCGAGGTCGCCGGGGGTGCCCAGGTAGACGAGCGTCTCGCGGGTGCCGTCCACGTCGTACTCGATCTCGAGCGGGTCGCGCCCCTCACTCGCTTCGAGCAGCCGCGCCGGCAACAGCTCGCCGACGACGACGCCCTCGAGCGACTGGCGCGCGCGCCTGCTGGCGGCGAGTACCCTGCGGTCGGCGTCGAGAACGACGACGTGCTCGCGGCTCTCCTCGACGAGCGTCTCGGCCCGCTTGCTTGTCGCTGCGAGCCGCTGGGTCTCGGCCGCCGGGGCGCTCGAGCGTCGCCCGAACAGCCGGTTCACCACCTAGTCACCACTCCCTCACCATCCCTGTACCCCGCTCCGCGCATCGCGTCTCGATGATGGCAGAAGGTCATCATGGCCAGTGTCCTCATAGTCGAAGACGATGCAGTCATCAGCCGCGGCATGGCCGAGCACCTGGCGCTCGCGGGCTTCGAGCCGACCGTCGTCGACCAGGGCGAAACCGGCCTTGCACGCCTGCGCTACGGCCAGCCGGACGTCTGCGTCCTCGACCTCATGCTGCCGCGCATCGACGGCTGGCGGATCATCGAGACGGTTCGTAGCGGAAGGCATCGGCACGCCGATCATCGTCGTCTCGGCGCGCGGCACAGAGGAGGATCGCGTTCGCGCCCTCGAGCTCGGGGCCGATGACTATCTCGTGAAGCCGCTGGCCATGGCGGAGCTCGTCGCGCGGGTGCGGGTCGCGGCGAGGCGCGGCGTCGGTGGAGCCACGCCCGCTCGCGGCGACGCCCTCCACTTCGAGGAGCTGCTGATCGACCCCCGAAACGTGCAGGCGTATATCGACGGCGTCTCTGTAGGGCTCACGCCCACCGAGTTCAAGCTCCTACACGCGCTCGGCATGAGCGCCGGCCAGGTCGTGACCCGGGACGAGCTGATGCAGCGAATCTGGGGGCGGCGCCATCGCTATCGCGACCGCACGGTCGATGTCTTCGTCCGCAAGCTGCGCGAGAAGGTCGACCGCCGCGCGACGCGCCACACGTTCATCCAGACCCGTTACGGAGTGGGCTACAAGCTCGAGGCCGTGTCAAAGTAGCGTTGGTGAAGGGCAAGCTCACGCGGCAGGCCGACGGACTCTTCAACCGAGAGCTGTCCTGGCTCGACTTCAATGCGAGGGTGCTCGAGCTCGCCGCCGACGAGCGCCTGCCGCTGCTCGAGCGCATCCGCTTCTGCGCGATCTTCTCGACGAACCTCGACGAGTTCTTTCGGGTTCGCGTGGCCGGTCTCATGGACCAGTTGGACGCCGGCTACGCGCGCAAGTTCGCCGACGGTCGCACCGTGCGCCAGACGCTCGCGGACATCCGCCGGCGGGTCGTCGAGCTGGAGAGCGAGCAATCGAGGCTGTGGCTCGACGAGCTCAAGCCGGCCCTGGCCCACGAGGGCATCGCCATCGGCGCGATCGGCGACTGCACGCCGGAGGAGCGAGCGGAGCTCGAGGCGCGCTTCGAGCAGCAGGTGTACCCGGTGCTCACGCCGCTCGCCACGGGCCCTGGGCAGCAGTTTCCGTACATCTCGGCGCTGTCGCTCAGCCTCGTGCTGCTGGTTCGCGAGGCTGAGGGAGGCGAGGAGCGGATCGCCCGCGTCAAGGTCCCCGAGGGGCTGCCCGGTTCGTTCGTGTCGGCACCCGCGGTCTGTTCATAGCCCTCGAGGACGTCATCTCCCACTTCGCGCCGCGGCTCTTTCCGCAGATGGAGATCGTCGAGCAGGACGTGTTTCGCGTCACGCGGGACGCGGACTACGAGATCTCGGACGAGGCGGACGACCTGCGCGTGGCAGTCGAGCTGGAGCTCCGAAGGAGGCGCTTCGGCGACGTCGTGCGGATCGAGGTCTCATCCGGGATCTCACCGCGCCTTCGCAACTGGCTCGAGAGCGGCCTGGAGGTCGACGGGGACCAGGTCTATCTCACGGAAGGGCTGCTCGACCGCGGCGAGCTCATGCAGCTCGTCGCGCTCGACCGGCCCGAACTCAAGGACGAGCCCTGGCCTGGCGTGACAAACGCTCGCTTTCGGGACGTGAAGACCGACGCCGGCGTCTTCCGGGAGATCGCCGAGGGCGACATCCTCGTCCACCACCCGTACGAGTCGTTCGCCACGAGCTTCGGCCGCTTCCTCGCCGCTGCCCGCGACCCCGACGTCATCGGCCTCAAGGCGACGGTCTACCGGACGAACGACGAGTCGCCCCTCGTGCCCGCGCTCATCGAGGCGGCCGAAAAGGGAAAGCAGTCGGTCTGCGTCGTGGAGCTGCGGGCGCGCTTCGACGAGCGCCAGAACATCGAGTGGTCGCGCGCGCTCGAGCGAGTTGGCGTCCACGTCGTCTACGGCTTTCCGACGAAGAAGGTGCACGCGAAGGCCACGCTGATCGTTCGCCGCGAGGGTGACGTGTTGCGACGCTACGTCCACATCGGCACGGGGAACTACCACTCGGTGACCGCGGAGGTGTACGAGGATGTCGGGCTCTTCACGGCCGACCCCGACATCGCCGCCGACGTGGCTGACCTCTTCAACTACGTCACCGGGTTCGGCAAGCTGCAGCCGTTACGCAAGCTGCTCGTAGCGCCCTTTGATCTTCGCGAGCAGCTGATCGCGCACATCCGCCGGGTCGCGAAGGCTGCGGAAAGGGGCGAGAAGGCGACGATCACGATGAAGGTGAACAGCCTCACCGACGAGGCGATCATCGGCGAGCTCTACACGGCCTCGGAGGCGGGCGCCCGGGTCACGCTGATCGTGCGCGGTATCTGCTGCCTGCGGCCGGGCGTGAAGGGCATGTCGGAGAACATCCAGGTGCGGAGCGTCCTCGGCCGCTTTCTCGAGCACAGCCGGATCTTCAACTTCGAGACGAAGGAGAGCTCGGCCTGGTTCCTCGGCAGCGCCGACCTCATGCCACGCAATCTCGACAACCGACTCGAGGTCGTCGTGCCGGTCGACGACCCGGCCTGCCGCAAGCGGCTGGCGGCGAGCTTCGCCCTGCTGCTCGAGGACAATACTCGTGGGTTCTCCGGCCGGACGGCTCGTGGGTCGCGAGACGCCGGGGAAGGACGGGAAGGCCCGTCCAGGCCCAGTCCGCGCTGATGCGGTCCGCACGCCGCCGCCGCAGCCCGCGGGCAGAGCTCGTCCGCCGCTAGGAGGTCTGGCGGAACGGTGCTCGTCGCCAGCGTGATTCCGGCGGCACAGTCACTGTTTCGCCAGACCTCCTATCACCACTTCGATACCAGACCCTCGCCACTTGTCCGCCGACGGCGGAGCGACAATTTCATGCGATGCGTGTCGGCGTCATCGACGTGGGCTCGAACACCATCCGTCTGCTCGCTGCGGATGTCGGCTCCTCTGGGCTCGACGTTGTCCACGAGCAGCGCGTTTGGGCACGTCTCGGCGCAGACGTCGCCCGAACAGGGGAGATCTCGGCCGAGCGGCTCGAAGCCGCCACGGTCGCCGTGGGCCAGCTCGCGGCCGCGGCGCGGGGTGCGGGCTGCCTGCGCGTGGAGACGCTTGTCTCTTCCCCCGGCCGCCAGGCGGCGAATGCCGGCGCCCTCGTGCGGAGTCTCGAGCGCGCCTCGGCCGCCCCGGTGCGCGTCCTCGGCCGCGAAGAGGAGGCGCGACTCGGCTACCAGGGCGCTGTGGTCGCGGCCGGGCCATTCGACGGCGCGGTTGCCGTCTGCGACGTGGGGGGCGGTTCGACGCAGCTTGCGATCGGCCTTCCCGACCGCGGCCCGTCGTGGCTGCGGTCGTTCGACATCGGCTCGCTGCGCCTGACGACGGAGGCCTTCGCGGACGGAGATCCTCCCGACAAAGGGGCGGTCAACCTTGCGCGGGGGCTTGCGCACCGCGAGCTCGACGGGCTAGTCGTGCCGCTGCCCGCTACGGCGCTCGCCATCGGCGGCAGCGCACGGGCTCTCCGTCGCCTGGTCGGTCGTACGCTCGGCGAGGATGAGCTCCGGGAAGCCGTGTCCATTTTGCGCAAGAGCTCGTCGCGCAGCATCAGCAAGACGTCCGGCGTAGCTCCCCCTCGAGCACGGACGTTGCTGGCAGGCGCTCTGATCCTCACCGAGGTACAGCGCCGCGTGATGGTGCCGTTCCGCGTCGTGGCCAACGGCCTGCGCGAAGGCGCCGTCCTCGAGCTCGCCGCCCGCCGGGCTGCCGCCTAGGCCCTTAGGCAGGCGTTAGCTCGCGCAGGCGTTCGCGCGCCTCACGGTGCGCGAGCGTGACGACGAACGACCGTACGGGCACGTCCTCGTAGCGCCAGAGGATGTCGTCGGCGCAGGCGCGAATCGCGCGGGGCTCGTGCGCCCCCTCGAACTCGCGGGTCAGCGTCGGGAGGAGCTGCCGGAGCCATTGCTCGTGATGCGTCCGGTCTCCGCGGATGGCGGGCAGCCGCGCTTTCAGCAACGCTTGCACCTGCTGCTCGACGAGGTCGCGGATCTCGCGCACCTCCGCGAGCGGCCGTCCCGCGGGATCTGGGATCTCCCATTCCTCGAGCGAAGTCGGCACGAAGGGGCACGTGTCATCGCAGCCGACGGCGATCGCCAAGTCGGCGCGCAGCTGCATCTCGACCGTCACCTTCTTCGGCTCCTGGCCGACGAGATCGAAGCCGCGCTCGGCCATTACCTCCACGACCTCCGGCCAGATCTCCTCCGCCGGATCGTTCCCCGCGGACTCGGCGCGGACGTCGTCCGGCGCGTGGTGGTTGAAGAACGCCTCGGCCATCTGAGAGCGCCCGGCGTTGTGGTTGCAGACGAAGAGCACGTGCTTCATGCGGCTTCCTCTCCTCCCCTCTTTGCGAGATTCTCTACAGATTGCGGTCGCGTGTGTACGTCAAGAGCGCTCGCGCCTCCTCCGGCGATAGCCACCGCACCTCGTCGACCTCGTGGCTCGGCGTGAAGACGCCGTCCAGTGGTGCCATCTCCCAGTAGCGGACTGTCTTCGGGCGGCCTCGGCGGTCGACGTAGGAGACGGTCTCGAGCTCCCGTCCCAGCTGGCACCGGAGGCCCGTCTCCTCCTCGACCTCGCGCAATGCACAGTCCTCGTCCGACTCGCCCGGCGCGACCTTTCCCTTGGGCAGCGTCCAGTCGTCGTATCGCGGCCGGTGCACGACGATCACCTCGCCCTGCCCGGCTCGCTGCCGGATGACCACGCCGCCGGCGGCTCGCACTTCCGGGCTCACGACCAGGCTCGCTTGCCCGCCGCGTCGAGGCCGGCCCAGGCGTCCGGAAACGCACGCCGCATCCGCCGCCTCTTGACGCGCTGGCGCTCGATGAGCCGACCCGCGGCGAGGACAGCCGCCTGGCTACGTGTCTGGCCCGCGGCCCGCCGGAGCTCGCTCTCGGCGACGACGGCGTCCTGATGGTCCCCGACCACGTCCTGGAAGCGCTTCGCCTTGCTGATGAACTTCGTCGCCGTCTTACCCCTGGACGCCTCGGCCAGCTCCGCCGCGTACCTCGCCCGCTTGCCCCGGATGCGCACGGTGTGGAGCTCGTCGTCGGAGGGGCTCTTGTCGAGCGCGCGTACCGCTCGGCGGAGCTTCCGGAACTCGGACTTCGCGATGGCCGCCAGCGGCGTGTCGTTGCCGGTGAACCGCGGCGCGGCGACGGCGAGCTCGATCGTGTCGAGGAGCGTGAAGTACCGGTCGCTCGACATCGCCTCGGCCAGGAGCGCGCGGGACGCGGCCGCCTCTTTCCCGAGGATGCGCAGGAGCACGTCGAGCCCCTTTCGCTCCTGCTCGTCAAGGCCATCACGCTCGGCGTCGAGGCTCTCGCGCAGGACATCGGAGTCACGCACGGGTCCCAACTGCGCTCCGAGCCAGGCCACCTCAGTCCTGAGCCCATCCGCCCACGCGGGCTCGATGACGCCCCGCGCTGCGCGCAGGATTGCCCTCAGGCGGCGCGTTGCGACCCGCAGCTGATGGAGGTCCTCGGGATCGTCACCGAGCCGCACACCGGGGTCGTGCGCGACCATGCTTCGATACTGAACGGCCAGCATCGCCTGCACGTGTTCCTGCGTGGAGCTGCCGCCTTCGGGCGTATCGGGAGGCGGCTCGCCTGCCGACAGCACCTGCGCGATCTTCGGCCTGCCGTCGTGGCGCTTCGCGCCGTGGTTGCGCAGCTCGCGCCCTAGACGATCGAGCAGGTCGGCATCCCCGGAGACCAGCTCGATCTCCAGCTCGCCGAAGCGATCCGTGATGCGGCGGCCCTCGAGCACGGAGACGAGGTCGTGCGTCACGTCGGCGGCGCCGCCGTCCCGTGCCACGCGAACACCTTCGCGCTTCGTCCGCAGCACGCCTACCGGCTGGAGCTCACGTCCGCGGATGACGCCGGCCAGCAGGGAGAGGACGTCCCCCGAGAGCTCCTTGCCCCCCGTCTCGAGCTCGAGCCGCCCACCCTCTGAGGGCAGCTTCAGCTGCCAGAGCCCGCGGCGGCTCTCCACCCGGCGCCGGAGCGTGATGCCTGCGGCGAGGAGGCGGCGATCCGCGGTGTCGTGATACGTCGAGGTGAATACGCGCGGTGACAATGGCTTGCCGTCGAGCGCCGGCAGCTCGAAGCCCGGCTTCGCTACGAGCTTGAGCTCGCGCTCCAGTGTTCTCCGCACGGCATCGGCCACGGGGCGGGCGATCGTAACGAATGTCCGTTCACCAGGTGTTTACCGGCTGACGCCGTCCTCCTCGCGGCTCTCTATCGTTCCGCGGGTGACGAAGGTGCTCATCATCGAGGACGACGAGGTCATCGCGACCGGCATCGTCCAGCACTTGACCGCCGCAGGGTTCGACGCCGTCACCGTGGCGGGCGGCGAGACAGGGCTCGCGCGCCTGCGGTACGAGCAGCACGACGTGTGCGTTCTCGACCTCATGCTGCCCGGGCTCGACGGCTGGAAGCTCATCGAGACGGCTCGTGGCGAAGGGATCGGAACGCCTATCGTCGTCATCAGCGCGCGCGGTACGGAGCACGACCGCGTGCACGCGCTCGAGATCGGCGCCGACGACTACCTCGTCAAGCCCTTCTCCATGAAGGAGCTTGTCGCCCGCGTTCAGGCGGCCGGCCGCCGAGGCGCGCAGCGACAGGCGGCGGCGTCGCGCGGCGAGGTGATCGAGATCGAGGAACTGCGCGTCGAACCGCGAGAGGTGCAGGCGTACGTGGACGGAGAGCGTGCGAACCTGACGCCGACCGAGTTTCGCCTCCTTTACGCGCTCGCGCTCGATCAGGGCCGTGTCGTCTCTCGCGACGAGCTGCTGCAACGTCTGTGGGGTCGCCGTTAGGGTCACCGCGTACGCACCGTCGATGTCTTCGTCCGGCGGCTGCGCGAGAAGATCGACCGGCGCGCGCCGCGGCACACGTCACTCCAGACGCGCTACGGCGTGGGCTACAGCTCGAGGCCGAGCCGAAGTAGCCTTCTCGCGTTCGCTGGTGGGAAGTCGGTGAACGTCTGGTGAGCGTGTGGTGAACTGAGTCGCTGCGCTCTCCGGCTCACGCTAGCGTTGCGCCCGTGCCTCTCAGCGCAGACGAGATCTGCAGCATTCCCCTCTTCTCGGGACTTTCCGCGGAACTGGTCGAATGGGTCGCTTCACGGTTCGAGACGCGGGAGGTCGACCCCGGCACGCTGATCGCATCCGAGGCGGCCTCGGGATACATGTTCTTCGTGATCGTCGACGGGACGGCGACGGTGCACCACGGCGACGAGATGCTGGGGACGCCTGGACCAGGGGGACTTCTTCGGCGAGGGCGCGTTGCTCGGATCGAATGGGCGCCGAAACGCGTCCGTTGTCGCGAGCTCGCTGATGCGACTCGGGGCCATGTTCGGGACGGAGTTCCGCGTGCTCGAGAAGGAGCTTCCCGAGGTCGCAGCTCGCGTCCGCGAGACCATGGCCGCTCGCGAAGCGACTGCGAGCTGAGTTTGCTGACCGTGCAATCGGTCGTGGACGACGGCTCGTCGCCCCTCGACGGTGTACGTGCTCGCGGCACGACGGACTACTTCCTGCGCAACCTGCACGAGCAGCTCGTTCAGCTCAGCGCACAGGCCGATCTCAAGGCGTCGATCGTGCTGACGGTCAGCACCGTCGTCCTGAGCATCTCTTTCGCACGCGCGGAGCCGCGCACCAGCACCTGGGTGCTCGGCGCTGGTCTGTTCATGGCCCTGGTGTCGGCCATTCTCGCCGCTTCTTCTCCTCGATCCGGTCGAAGCCGGCGCGCGAGGAGGACATCGATCTTCTGTTCTTCGCCCAGTTCTCCCAGCTGCCGAAGGAGCGCTACATCGAAGCCATGGGCTCTGTGATGGAGAGTGACCAGGCCGTCTACACGACGCTGATCGGGAACATCCACAACCAGGCCGTCTACCGACTCAGCACAAGTACCGCTACCTACGGCTGAGCTATGTGGCGCTCCTCGTGGCCGCAGCCGCGGCCGCGGTCACAGAGGTGGTCAGCCACGTGGTCTGACGTTGTAGGCATTCACCGCCTGGTCTCCGCATCTTCCTGCCACGGTGTCACCGCGGGGGCGCGCACAATTGGCCCATGAAGACGAACTGCACCTGCCGCAAAGGCGCGGTTTGCTCGAGCTGCCTCGGCGTCGTCAAGCCTCTCTAGACCTCGACGCGCAGTGGCTCGATCGCCGTTGCACGGCCCGTCGCCGGGTCGCAGTCGAGCACGACGCCCTCCAGCCTGACGCCGCCCTTCGCCGGCTTGAAGCGCACGGGGATCCCTGTTCGCATGCGCTGGATGGCGAGGTCGGCCTCGACGCCGATGACGGAGTCGTGCGGGCCGGTCATGCCCGCGTCCGTGATCGCCGCGGTGCCGCCGGGCTGGATACGCGCGTCTGCCGTCTGCACGTGTGTGTGGGTGCCGATGACCGCGGTCACGCGCCCGTCGAGCATGCGGGCGACGGCGATCTTCTCGCTCGTCGCCTCCGCGTGGAAGTCGACGAGCACGACGTTCGCCTGCTGCCGCGCCTCCTCGACCACGCGGTCGAGCACCTCGAACGGGCTCACCGGCACGTCGAGAAAGAGCTGGCCGAGGACGTTGCAGACCGCGACCGATGTCCCGTCCGCCAGCCTCGACGACAGCCAGGCCACGGCCAGGCGACCCGGCGGCAAAGTTCGCGGGGCGGATGACACGCTCGGAAGCCTCGAGGTACGGGCCCATGCCGTCGCGTGCCCACGTGTGGTTGCCGAGCGTGATGACGTCGGCCCCTGCGGCGAGCAGGCGGTCGGCGAGCCGCGGCGTGATGCCGCGGCCGTCGGCGACGTTCTCGCCGTTGACGACCGCGAGCGCCGCGCCGAGCTCCTCGCGCAGCACGGGCAACCTCGACTCCACGGCCTCCCGCCCCGGGGGGCCGAAGACATCGGCGACGAAGAGGATCCTCACCCGAGGTTGGCGGCCGGTCGCACTTCGATCGTCACGTGGTTGCCGGGGTCGTGCGTCACCTCGGCCAGCGCCTGCTCCTCGGCGCGGGAAAGATCCATCACGACGCCGATCTTCGACGTTCCCGACGTGACGGGAGAGCCGACCGTGAGCGCCGGGTCTGCGCGCAGCCGCCTGATCGAGACGACGACGGAAGGCGCGACGTCGGGGACGACGTCGATGCGGTGCCCGTACCGCCTACCGTCGAGCACGAGGTCGCGGATGCTCACGACCGTCCCGTTTACGGGGGCGTAGACCGCGGTGCCCGCGGGGGCGCCGACGTCGAGCGCTCCCGTCCGCGGCCCCAGGCCGCCGCCCAGCTGGTGGTACGTGACGCCGCTCGCGTCCTCCCCGGTCAGGCGGTGGAGGATGCGCGCGAAGATGCCCTCGTTCGCCTGGCGGCCGACGGGCTGGAGCGGCAGCGCGCTCTCGCTCGCGCCGTGGTAGCCGAGCGCGGTGACCGACAGGCACGACGGGCAGGTCGATCTTCACCTCGCCCTGGAACGCGATCGTCTTCGGCGGCGGCACCGGCCGGTCTCGAGCTGCGCGGAGTCGCACGCCAGGAGCGAAGACGACGGTGAGCTGAACGCGGCGAGCAGGATCGTCACGACAAGGGCCGTTCCGACGAGCATCGCCACGACGGTCCACCGTCTCGCAGTCCGGTTTCGGCGCCGTCGGACGGCGCGCTCGCTCGACGGCCCTGAATACGCGCGGGGCGAGGCCATCGGGCCAACGTAGCAGTGCGTAGTCTTTCGCTGTGAGCTTCCCCGCCACACGCCTTCGGCGCCTGCGGAGGACAGCCCGTTCTTCGCGATCTGACTCGCGAGACGCGGCTCGCCGTCGACGACCTCGTGATGCCGCTCTTCGTCGCTCCGGAGCCGCTCGTGAACGAACAGCTGCCCGCCCTGGGTCGGCATACCGTTGACGGCTTGCTGCGCGAGGCCGATGAGCTCGTCGCCGCGGGCGTTTCCGCGCTGCTGCTCTTCGGCGTGCCCGAGGATAAGGACGACGAGGCGACCGGCGCCTGGGTCGAGGACGGGGTGGTCCACCAGGCGCTGCGCGAGCTGGGCCTCGCTTCCCTGAGCTTCTCCTCCTCACCGACGTCTGTCTGTGCGCGTACACGACGCATGGTCACTGCGGTGTGGTCGAGGACGGTGAGATCGCGAACGACGCGACCCTGGAGCTGCTGGCCCGCGTAGCCGTGAGTCACGCCGAGGCGGGCGCCGACGCCGTGTGCCCCGACGACATGATGGACGGGCGCGTCGGCGTCGTCCGCGAGGCGCTCGACGACGCCGGGTTCGACCAGGCGGCGATCGTCGCGTACTGGGCGAAGTACGCGT
>CAVWIV010000003.1:0-489033 GCA_963755155.1 uncultured Actinomycetes bacterium
TTGCCCTGTACTTGGTTCAGTTCTAGTCTGTGCTGAGACATGCATTCGAATTTCCACCGAGAGAGGCTGAAAAGTGGTGTCTGATGACTCGTGCAAGCTACACAAGTCCCTGTCAACATGCTGATCAGAGGTCGGGGCTGGCAGTCAAATGAGCAGGGGTCAGGATCGAGGAGTCGGTACGGCACAACGCACAAACAAGCTGCCTTTCGGCCGAATTTCGAAACGGCGAAGTAATTCCGGCCGACCATGGCGCTGATTCGAGTGCGTGAACCGTTAATCGCTTGCCACTGTACCCGTCTAGTGAGAATGATCGAGGGCTGATCCGGGACAGAACCTTGTGCCAAAACCGTTTTTACCGCACGCTGACCCGAGTTTCTCGACTCCTGATTTCTCGACTCCTGAAACGGAGAGCTAGCTGTGAGCATGATTTCCCAGCCGCAAACGTCGAAGCTGGTTCTTGAGGACGACGAGGACTCGCCGTATCGGGTGCCCTGCGTGGTTCGTCAGCATGGTCATGCACCTGGTGGTGCTCATCGGCCTGACTGTTGGTCGCCACCTCCAAGCCGGTCGAAGACCTGATGCAGGCCGTCGCCACGGCCGTCTCGACCCCGACGAAGCCGAGATGAATCTCGAGCAGCCCGATGAGTTTTACTTTTCGGAAGAACCGCAAGAGAAATCGGCGCGAACAGCCTCGGCGGCACCGACGTAGCGTTCGCCATGGCGCCGAACATCTCTGAAATCTCCGCGGTGCCGCACGGTTCGATGATGGCTGGTGACGGCGTCGGCGACACGACGGGTCTCGACGGTCCGCTGACCGACTACGGCACGCAGCCGGCCGCGGGCGGGGTGCTCGGTGATGTTCGTGCGTCAGGACATCGCGCTGGCCGACGGGCCGCACTTCAGCCGCAACATGGTGGTGCGCGGCGGGGCAGGCGTCGGCACCACGGGCGCGGAGGAGCAGTCGATCGGATCACGCACGAGATCTGCTCTCGCTCGAAGCGTAAACGCTCGTCGTTTGGTTCTTCGATCAGATCGGGCAGTTTCGAGTCGCAGCGAGACAGGCATCAAGAACGCTTCGAGCGCATCTACGAAGAGTTGGGCGTCGTGCAGGCGTCCAACAACGCCGCCTTCAAGCGACACGACAGCAAGCCGCTGTTGAGCCCGCGATCGCCTTTCGGGCAGAAAGATTCGCTGCTCACGCAAAAGCCCACCGACGACGTTCAAGAGTCTGATGTACAGCGTTTCCAAGATTACGACGGATCAATCGGAAGCAGAGATACTTTCTGCGATTTCCAGGCGGCCGAAAGTTCAAAGATTACCGCCTGAAGGAGCCGCGACGCAACGTGATGTTCGTCGTCTTCACCGACGAAGTCGGCGACGACGACCAGGCCCTCGACGATGCCGTGGCGACCTGCCGAAATGATCCCGGTTATGTCGTCGGCGTGCCCGCTCCCTTTGGCCGCAAGGAGGTCGAGATCAAGTACGTCGATCCGGATCCGAAGTTCGATCAGTCCCCGCAGTGGGTGCCGGTGCGGCAAGGTCCCGAATCGTTCTCTGCCGGAGATCGTAAAGCTGGGCTTCCAGGCGTCCGCAGCGAAGAAGCCGATGGATTCCGGCTTCGGTCCCTATAGTCTGCACGCGGTTGTGTTACGAGACCGGCGGTATCTACTTCGCGGTGCATCCGAATCGCGATGTGCGAGCGCAGGTCAGTCGGCACCAAACCGCGGCGATGTCGGCGCATTTGGATTACTTCTTCGATCCGCAAGTGATGCGCAGCTATCGTCCGGACTATGTGTCGATCAAGGAATACCAACGCTATGGAGAGCAACAAGGCCCGCCAGGCGCTGGTGCAGGCTGCGCAGTTCTCGCAGGTCACGCCGATGGAATCGCCGACACATGGTTCCCGAAGGTGAACGAAGCTGATCTCGCGAACAAGCTCACCGAGGCTCAGAAGCAAGCGGCCGTCTCGAGCCGAAGGTCAGCAAGATTTACGAGGCTCTCAAAACGGCGAAAGGATCGCGAAAGCTCACGCAACCGCGCTGGCAAGCCGGCTACGATCTGGCGATGGGCCGCACGCTGGCCGTGAAGGTTCGCACCGAGGCGTACAATGCGATGCTGGCCAAGGCCAAGCAAGGCATGAAGTTTCAAGACCCGAAGAACGACACCTGGGAACTACAGCCTGCCGACGAGATCACGCGTGGGCAGCACCTTGAAAAGCAAGCCAAGCAGGCCAAGGAGTATCTGGAACGCGTGAAGAAGGATCACGAGGGCACGCCCTGGGCCATGCTCGCCTCTCGCGAGCTCAGCGTGCCGGTTGGCTGGAAGTGGGTCGAAAAGTACACCGGCGTGAACGCCCCCAAGGAAGGCATGGGAGGCGGCAGAGCACGCCAGCCGACGACAAGCTGCGCATGCTCGAGCGCAACCGCCCGCAAAAGCGCCCCGCCCCGAAGCTCTAGGCAGTTTCAGTAGCTGAATTCGCCGGAACTTCAGACGCTCTGAACTCTGGCGAGTCCAGCTACTTCCGCGGAATGCGAGGTTCCCTCTCACCGCGAAACCAGTTCGACCACGTGGCCGTCCGGATCGTACAGGTAGACCTCGCTGTAACCATCGGGCCGCTGCTGCAAGGGCGAAGCTATCGGAATGCCGTGGGCGCGGACGACTTCCAGGGCCTGCTCGATATCGTCCACGGCAAAAGCGATATGGTGTCCGCGGGCAACGACTTTCGCACTCGATCGCCCCAGCCGGCCTGGCCCGCTTCGGCATTGGCCTGCGTGACATGATATCTGCACATCACCAGTTCGAAAACCACACGCCAGGAAAAGCAAACGCTGGACGCTGCACCTCCCTTCATGCCGAGCAGTTCGACGTAGAACCTACGAGTGTTTTCGAGGTCAGCACAAATGATCTGTGACATGGTCGAACGAGGTGACGGCGATCGTGGATGGAGTTGCCATGGGGATCCGCTTTTGAGCTAGCTCGATTCTGATGCGGCGTCTCAAAACCCTGCCAGCGTGCCAGTGTTTCAGATCGGCGAAGGAGTGTCCTAATTTGCGTCGCTAGATTGAGCTTGGATTCGACTGCAGAAACTATGGATTCCACAATTGAGTTAGCGAGAATGTGCTAGTGACACTTGCCTAGGAGGAATGTCGGTCCGACAGTAACTCAATTTGCGATCGCGAAACAATTGCGCCACGAATGGCTCGCGAAGTTGGACAGTCTAATCGATACGATCGCCTCATGGTCAATGATCTGGGTTGGGTCCATGCGCCGATCGACAAGCGGCTGACGGATTCACTTCTTCGAACCTACCAGAGCTCCCAGTTTGCTGATGCGACGTGAAACCACCAAAGTCCTGGTCGGACCGATTGCACGGCAGCGCCCCGGTGCCGACGGGTTGGTTCGATCTTTACGTCATTCCCGGTACGACGACATTGCCAGCCTGTACTTCTACGACGGTCAGTCGCATTTGCACTACCTGTTCGATGACAAGCCTGACGTCGGGAACATCCGCGAGGCCGAGGCGAAATTGCTTTCCAAAGAATCGCTCGAATCGGTGCTTGACGAGATGAAGCCACATGCCGCATGATCGCGGCGAATGGCTCAGCCGCATTAAGTCGGCTGAACGCGGCTAGCCTCAGTCCAATTGGCGACGTCGCGATTGCTCGCAGAAGCGCAGGCGAGATCCGGGCATCTTGCGTAAAAATTGCGAATTCACGATGTTCGGCTGGCCGACGAGCACGTGCAGTCGACTTACATCGTGCGATTATTCGCGGAATTTGAGATCAGGCTTGCGGGGTCGACTGTTTCGCTTGCAAGCGTCGGTCAGCGATGGATTTTCTTTTTCTTCGTTCGAACTGTGCTCATTCAGACTTCCCAGCAACCGCCTCTGTGGCCCTTCGACCCTTTGGGACGAGTATGGCAGTTCACGGAGGGAGGGTTCTCAATTGCCAGTAGCAACGAATTTGGATTCATTTGGGTGCCATGTCCGGATTGACCAAAAATCGTGTCTTGAGTCGCTTACGAATCTGAACTTGCCCTGACCTCCACTCAGGACTGACAGGTGTTTCACTTGAGATTTGCCACTGCTTACTCGCCAATCAGTGATGCAGCCAAAAAACAGCACTGCTTGACCGCGGCGGCCGTGGCGCGGGATGACTAATCGGCCTTAGCTTCAAAGCGAGCCCATTGGGCAAAGTCCGCTGAAATTCCATTGTGGCTCAGTTTCAGCCGTCCAATAACCCCAATCGACATGTCTGCCGCGACCGTGCCGGCTTGTTATAATTCCCATTCGGCTTCAGACTGTCAAGCATCTGCCGCCATGCGAGATTGCCGGATGACCATTTTTGTGTTGTTGATCGATAAGCATGTGCCGCCTGTACCGCGTCGATGTGGTCGCGGCGACGCCGCGTTTCGGCGCACGACGATTGCGAACGCGAAGGGCAATACGAATTCCGCCTCGAACAAGGCGAAAGCGTCTGGTCGAACCAAAGGATCGCGATCGGACGCTCAGACGGCTCGAAGCGTGGCAAGGCGGACTTGGCGGACCCAACGGAGACCCCGAGAGGGACTGGCAGACCTAGCGACGTTGGGATGGTGGGACGATGGGACGGTGGGTGTAACAGGCAAATAATCGTATGTCTAGTCTTGAATGCGACGGTTACGAGTGGCGCGAGACGTATTTGGTGTTCTTCAGGCGCGCATCGGCCTTCGCTCAAGCAATTCGAAGAAGCGGCTGCACAAGCTAAGCAGAAAGAATTTTAGCTCGGAAGCAGGCACGGCGGACGAGGAGGGCGATTTTGATGGATCACGCTGGTTTCGGAGAGCGATTTGCTGCCGTGGATATCGCTTACGAAGAAGGCGAAGACGTCATCGAGCAAGCCGCCTCGATGACCAAGGAGTTCAAGCTCTCGCGACTCGACGCCGACGAGAGAGAAGAATTCGATCGTCTGCAGAAGATGGACGGCCACTTCGACCTGCTGCATTGGATCACACGGCCGGAGACGATCCGCTCGACGATACGGATGATGAATGCTCGATCCCAGGCCTGGCGCTGTTGCTCGTCCTGGTACCAGGTCCTGGAACTGACCCACCGCAGCGAGTCGGCGTCGACCCCGCCTGGGATCGTTCTATAGCCGCGCGGTGCGACGGTTTGTCAGCCACGGATGAACCACGAATTGAACACGGATAAGAAGTTGCGAAAGTAAGAGATCAGTGTTTGATCCATGTTTCATCCTGGCTTGAGAGATGTTTGAGAAGCCCGCATTGGAAGCCTCATCCGTGACTTAAACAGCGCTGGTGATGAAAACGTCATTCTGCGCTACGGCCGCGGGTCTGCGAGAAACAAGATCGGGCGGCATACGGAATCCTCGACCGCGCTGGTCGCCGTGGCGATCGGGCGTTCGCTGGCGCCGAGCTTTCCGGGCGTCACGTGTCCGGTGCAGGCGAACATGACGACCGGCAAGCTGCCGCAGCGAGCACGGCGTGATCGCCAACGGGTTTTACTGGCGCGACAAGCAGCAGGTCGAAATGTGGACCGCCTGGAACGATTGCATCAACGCGCCGCAGATTTGGGACCTGCTGCGCGAGCACGATGAATCGCTCACGTCGGCCGTCTGGTTTCCGCTGCACAGCAAGGGCGCGGAAGCCGACTACATCTGCACGCCGGCGCCGATTCACAATCCCGACGGCACCGAATCGCTGTGGTGCTACACGCGGCCGACGGAGCTGTACGGCACGCTGCGCGACAAGCTCGGCCACTTTCCGCTGCAGCATTTTTGGGGACCGCATGGCGAACATCAAATCGACCGCCTGGATCGCCGACTCGGCGGTGCTCGCCGCCGAGCGAGTTCCGGCCGAACTTTTTCTACATCTATCTGCCGCATCTCGATTACGCGGCGCAGAAGTTCGGCCCCGACAGCGAAGCGGCCAAGCAGGCCGTCGTGGAGCTCGACGACGTGATTGGCAAGCTGGTCGCCGGTGTCGACGCGGCGCTCGGCGAGCCGCCGCTGTGGATCGTGGCCAGCGAGTACGCGATCGTGCCGGTCGATCATGTGACGTATCCCGAATCGCCTGCTGCGGCTGCGGGGCCTGCTCAAAGTGCGAAACGAGGCCGACGGCGAGCACCTCGATCTCGAGCGCAGCCAGGCCTGGGCGCTGGTCGATCATCAGTTCTCGCACGTGTTTCTGCGCCGACGACACGGCCATCGCCAAAGCGGCCCAAGTCTTTCAGAACATGCCGGGCATCGCCGAAGTGCTGGTCGGTCCCGAGCGCGCCAAGTACGCGCTCGATCACGAACGCTCGGGCGAGATCGTGCTCGTTTCCACGCCCAACAGTTGGCAGGCGTACTACTGGTGGCTCGACGACGACAAGGCGCCGGCGTTCGCCCGCACGGTCGATATCCACCGCAAGCCGGGCTACGACCCGGTGGAACTGTTCATCGACATGCCGACCCGTCGCATTCCGCTCGATGCCTCGCTCGTCAAAGGCTCGCACGGAGCGCCGGCACTCGACGATCGCGGCGTCGGGGTAATTCGGACATCACAGGCTCGATATTCTCGACGGCGCAAACGCTCGCCGACACCGAAGTTATTGAGACATGGTATTGCGCCGTTGGGATCCGGTGAAGCAATCTACAAGTACTCTGAATGCAACCGGCCATATCTTCCGCGCTCCGGTCATTGCGGAGAGGCGCGATCGAGACTGCGAGTTAGACCACCGGTGGAGTACTTGCCCAACGGCAGGATGCCGATTCCGCGGCTGAGGAACTCTTGGGACGCCGAGAACTCGAGAGTCGTCGTCGTGCGTCACAACTACGCGCCTTCGCGAAGACGAACGCGAGATGCTCCACGTCGTCGGCAGCGAGCGATCCGGCGTCCGGAGTGGTTGTGACGTCGATGTCGTGCCTTCGCGAACCTGCTGCGATCGCGAACGACAGGTGTTCCAACGACGTCATCACCACGACGTTGCGGGCGCCCACGATGTCGATCGAGCCCTGGACGACGGCGCCGCCCGCGATGTAGAGCGTCGTGTTGCTCGGCACGGTGAGAACGTGGTCGCCGGGAATCGGGTGGATGCCGGGGCCGAACACGATCACCCCGGGCCCGGCCTGCGGCACGTCTTGCTCGAGGACGCTCGCGAAGACGTGGAGGTTGCGGAGGATGTCTCCGTCGGCCTCGAACGAGACGTTCAGCGGCGCCGTCAGCATGAAGGTCGCCGTCTTCCCGTCGGCCGAGAGCATCGGCGCGATGCCCGAGGAGTACGGTCGGATGCGGGCCGAGCCCATCACGCCGCCGGTCTTCGTAACCTCGACCTCGACGGGGCCTTCGGCGTCGAAGAGCACCATCGAAGCGAGGGAGCGCGTGTCCCTGTCGACGGTCGCGCCGTACACGTCGAGCTGCTGCCAGTCGCCGCCGGCCGGCCGGACCTTGACGGAGAAGCTCGAGTTGAGCGGCTGTCCCGCAGGCGCCGGATAGGCGACGACACGACCTCCCTCGGCCTGTCCGGCGTCGGCAATCGTCGTCGTGAGCGCGATGACGGCGGCGAGGGACGCAAGCGCGGTTCCCCCCATGGGCCGCATGGTAGCGGCGTTCGAGCAGCGTATTCTCCGTCGCTCGTGGCACGACTCGGCAACCTCGTCTTCGCGCACGACGTGTGGTTCGAGCGGCATCCGGACGGCCGTGTGCTCTCGTCGCGCGGATCGTGGCTCTGGGGTCGCTACCTCGCGTTCTCCGACTCCCTGACGGTTGCCTGCCGCCTGCGGGATGCCACTGGCGCGAGCGATGCCGGGCTCGAGGACGTCTGCCTGCCGGGGGTCGAGCTCGTGGGAGTGCCATCGCTGTCGGGGCCGTTGGCGACCGTGGTCAAGCGGCGCGAGGCGACGGCGATCCTCACGGAGAGGCTGCGGGCGGCGGACGCGCTCGTGGCGAGGTTGCCGAGCGAGATCGGCCAGCTCGCCGTCCACCTGGCGAGGAAGCTCGGCAAGCCGTACGCCGTCGAGGTCGTCACGTGCACGTGGGACGCGCTCTGGCACCGCGGAGGCCTCCAGGGAAAGCTCTACGCGCCGATCTCCCGTCACAACATGCGCCGGGCCGTGAGGGATGCCCCCTACGTCCTCTACGTCACGCGGGAGTTCCTCCAGAGGCGTTATCCGACGAACGGCCGCTCGGTCGCGTGCTCCAACGTCGAGCTCGAGCCAGTCGCCGACACCGTTCTCGATCGCCGGCTGGAGGCGATCGCTGCAGGCTCACCGCACGTCATCGGCACGATCGCCGCCCTCACGACCCGCTTCAAAGGCGTGCAGACGGCGCTCGAGGCGCTACTAGACGCCTTTCCGGAAGTGGAGCTCCAGGTCGTCGGCGCCGGCGATCCGAAGCCGTGGCGCAAGCTGGCGGAGCGGCATCGCGTGGACGACCGCGTGTCGTTCCTCGGCGTGCTGCCGCACAGCGAGATCGCCGAGTGGCTCGACCGCGTCGATCTCTACGTCCAGCCGAGCTTCCAGGAGGGCCTGCCGCGTGGGTTGATCGAGGCGATGAGCCGCGGCTGCCCGGCGCTCGGCTCGACCGCCGGCGGGATCCCCGAGCTCCTGGAGCCGGACTGCCTGCACGCACCGGGCGACGCACGGCGGCTCGGCGAGCTCATCGTTCGCGCAGCGAAGTCGGATTGGGCGGAGGCGCAGGCACGGCGGAACTTCGAGGCGGCCCGGCAGTACTCGGCGCCGGTGCTCGACGAGATCCGCACCGCGTTCTGGGCCGAGTTCGCCGAGTTCGCGCGAGCCGGGCGCTGAGCGTGCGCATCCTCCTCGTCAACGCGCAGGGCGCCGACCTCGCCGCCGGCGGGGCAGGGCGTTACGTCGCGGATCTCGCGGGCGGCCTCACCGAGCGCGGCCACCACGTGCACGTCCTCGCCGGCTTTCCGGCAGGCGAGGACGGAGCTCCGAGCACGACCGTACTCCACGATCGCCACTGGCGCGAGAGCCGCACACGCCGCTGGCGCAACCACCTCGGAGACCTCTGGGCACGGCCGGGCGGGACCCTTCGCCGGGCTGTCTCGGAGTCGAGCCCGGAGCTCGTGCACACGAGCAACCTGCCCGGCTTCTCGACGGCCGTGTGGGAGGCCGCGCGACAGGTGCCCGTCGTGCACACGCTCCACGACTACCACCTGCTGTGTCCGCGCTCGTCCCTCACGCGGCGGGACGGCACTCCCTGCTGTCCGCACGAGTCGTTCTGCGCGTTCCGCACTCGGCGGCTCGCCCGCTGGGCGCCTGCCGTCTCCGACGTCATCGCCGGCTCAGACCATCTGGTCGAGCGGGAAGGACGGCTGTTCCCGAACGCGCGCTTCGACGTCGTCCGGCTGCCGCTCGTCCCCGTCGCCGAGCGCGAGTTGCGTCCACCGCAGACGCCGCCGCGCTCGATCGGCTACCTCGGCGGGCTCGACCCCACCAAGGGCGTTCGGGAGCTGCTCGCAGCAGCCCCGGCCCTGGCGGAGCTCGGCCTTCGCGTCCGGCTCGCCGGCGACGGCCGGCTACGGCAGGAGGTCGAGGCTGCGCCCTTCGTCGAATACGCCGGCCCCGTCCTCGGCGCAAAGAAGGTCGCCTTCATCGAGGAGACCGACCTCGCCGTCTGCCCCTCGACGTGGGAGGAGCCGAACGGTCCAACTACGTCGTGGCGGAGTGGGTCGCCGCCGGTCGTCCCGTGCTCTCCTCGACGCGAGGTGGGCTCGCGGAGGCCCAGCTGCTGCCGGGGGTGACCGGGATCGAGCCGACCGTCGAGGGGATCGTCGACGGGGCGCGCCGGCTCGTGGGCTCCACGCCGCGCCTCACGCAGGTGACGGACCGGGCGGACCTGGATCGCTGGCTCGACGAGCACGAAGCCGTCTACGAGCGCGCCAGCACCTCTGCGTAGAGCGCGGCGGTCTGCTCGCCGACACGGCGGAAGTCGTGCCGCTCCACCGCCACGCGCCGGCCAACCTCGCCCTCGGAGGCCGCACGAGCCGGATCGCGCAACCGCTCGACGAGCGCGGCCGCGAGCGCACGCTCGTCCTCGACGGGAACGATCGTGCCCGCGCCGTCCCACAGGGCCTCGCGCGCGCCGGGAACGTCGGTGGAGACGACGCTGCGGCACCGCGCCATCGCCTGGAGCATCGTCTGGGCCATCACGTCCCAGCGCGACGGCAGCGTCACGACGTCGGCCGCGGCCAGCCAGTCGGGCACGTCGTCGCGATGGCCGGCGAGCTCGACCCCCGGTCCGGCCTTCGCCGCGAGCGTCACACTGTCCGGGCCGTCGCCGACGAGCACGAGGCGAGCGTCGGGAATCGTCGCCCTGACCGCCGGCCAGGCGCGCAGGAGCACGTCCTGCCCCTTCTGCCGCGACAGTCTGCCGACGCAGACGGCGAGCGGGCCCACCGCGAGCCCGAGCCGGGCCCGCGCCGCTCGCCGGTCGTCGTCAGTTGCCGGCGCGAAGGCGTCGAGGTCAACGGCGTTCGGGATGACGGCGTAGCGGCCGCGTATTCCCGCCCGCTCGCCGGCTATCGCGCTCTCCCTCGCAGACGCAGACGATGACGTCGGCCCAGCGGTCTGCGAGCCGCTCCCAACGGAGCGCCGCGGCGCCCACGACGCCTCCGACGAAGAATGACCACGCGTGCGGCTCGAACACCGTCGGCAGCCGGCCGCGCAACGCCAGACGGCCCGCGAGCCCGGCCTTCGACGACTGGAGGTGGACGAGGTCCGGCGCGACCGCCTGGACGATGCGACGGAGACGAGCGGTCTCGCCGACAACCCCAAGGCCCGGCGACCGTCCCGCGGCCCAATCCTCGTGACGGGCGCCTTCGTCCGTCACCTCACCGGCCAGCGGTCCTGCCGCCGGACAGGCGACGACGACGTCGTGGCCTCGCCGGACCTGGTCGGCCGCGAGCTGGCGGACGACGAGCGCGACGCCGGCCTCGGTGGGCTGTGACACGTGGAGGATGCGCACCTACCGTGACTGTACGCTGACGCCCCGATGCTTCGGCGCGTCCTCCTCGTGGCCTTGGGGCTCGTCGTCGCGATCGTCGCCGGAGGGGTCGGGTTCGTCTACGCCGCCAGTGACGACATCATGCGCTGGGGCGGCTACAGCGCCGCGACCGAGCGTCTCGTCACGGGGATCCTCGTCACCGGCACGCCGGCGCGCCCCGTCATCTACGTGACATCGAGCGACCCGCGCTTCGGCCCTGGCATCTCGAAGCGGAACGATCCCGTGGACACGAACTCCGGCGTCCTCTCGAGGCTCGAGCGGACGCGGGACGGCTGGCGCCGGCTCGACCTCGTTCGCGGCCTGCCGCGGTCAGATGCGGACCATGCGCCGAACGGCCTGGCGCAGTCGCCCGACGGCACGACCCTCTACATCGCACAGGGCAGCCAGACGAACGAAGGGGCGCCGGCGGAGCGCTTCGGCAACGTTCCCGAGTACGAGCTGTCCGGGGCAATCCTCTCCATCGACCTGGCGCGGATCGGCGAGCGTACGTACGACCTGCCCACACGCGACGACCCGAGCCGCTCGGGGGTGGACGACGAGAACGACCCGTTCGGCGGCAACGGCGGCCTGAACCAGGCGCGGCTCGTCCCCGGCGGCCCCGTGCAGGTGTTTGCGTCAGGCATGCGCAACCCCTACGACGTCGCCGTCACGAAGGCCGGCCGCCTGTACTCGGTTCAGAACGGCCCCAACCTCACGTACGGCGGCCGGCCGGTCGGCGAGGGGCCGGGCACGCGCTGCACGAACGAGCCTCGCGAGGGCGGCACGCGCGGCGTCGACACGCTTCATCTCATTCGCAGCGACGGCTACTACGGTCACCCTAACCCGACGCGCCGAGAGTGCGACTACGTCCCGCCGGCCGTTCGCGATGCCGTGGCGCGGTTCCGGATGTCCACGAACGGCATCGCAGAGCACGAAGGCGCCCTCGTCACGGTCTCGCTCAGCGGCGAGCTCTTCCGGCTCGAGCTGAGCGAGGACGGCGAGCCGCGTCGTCCGGCGGCAGGTGCTCGCCCGGCTGGCTTCGCCGCTCGACGTGACCGTGCAGGGGACGCTCGACGCGTTCCCCGGCACGATCTGGGCCGCGCAGTACGCGGAGAGCGGCCCGGGCTCGCCGGTCGCCATGGTCGAGCCGGTCGGCCACGCTCGACCGCGGCTGGCGCGAGCTGCCGCCGACCGGGCTCCCGCGCCAGGAGGTGAGCTTCGTGCAGGCGGGCGGCAAGCTCTATCTCGCAGGCGGCGGCACGCGCCATCAGGTGTACGACCCCGAGACGGAGACGTGGAAGGATGTCGCGCCGCTGCCCGAGCGGCTCGACCACATCCAGGGCGTCGCGGTCGGCTCGAGGATCTACTACGTCGGCGGCCTCCGGGACTGGCCTGCCCCGCACGTCAGCTCCGTCTACGTCTACGACACCGCGAGCGACCGCTTCTCCCGAGGGGCGCCGATGCCGCGCGGGCGTGGCGCGGGCGGCGTCGTCGCGCACGAGCGGGAAGATCTACTACGCGGGCGGCCTGAGCGACGGCGAGGCGGTTCCGTGGCTCGACGTCTACGACCCGGAAGCCGACTCGTGGGCGCCGCTGCCGGACATGCCTCGAGCACGCGACCACTTCCAGGCGGTCGTCGCGGACGGCACGCTCTACGCGATCGGCGGCCGGCAGGGGCCTCTCGGCACCGAGCTCGGCGAGACCGACGCGTACGACCTCGCGGACGGCGCCTGGCGGAGCGGGCTCGCCCCCATTCCCACGGCTCGTGGCGGATTCGCCGCGGCGGCGCTCGGCGGACGGATCTACGTCATCGGCGGCGAGACGCCGGGCGGCACGCTGTCGACGGTCGAGGCGTACGACCCGCAGACGGACGCGTGGCGGACGGTCGATCCGATGCCGACGGCCCGCCACGGCATCCAGGCGGCCGTCCACAGCGGCATCGACCTTCGTCGCGGGGGGCGGCGCGACGGCGGGCGCCAACGATCCGGTCGCCGCCTTCGAGGCCTATGCTCCGACGCTCACGCAGGAAGGCCCCTACGCGGCATCTACTCTCGAAGGCGCGGTGATCCCGCAGGCGACATCACTCCAGTTCGGCCCCGACGGGCGGCTCTACGTGTCGCAGCAGAACGGTCTCATCACCGCGTTTACGGTCGTCCGGCGGGCGGGAGGCGACTACCGTGTCACCGCGACGGAGACGATCGATGCGATCCAGTCCATCCCGAATCACGACGACGACGGGTCGTCGTCCACCGACTTCGACTCGGCGCTGCGCGTGATCCGCCAGAAGGCCGACTGATGAGCACGCGTCGGCGGCTGCTCGCGATGTCGGCGTTCGGGCTCGTCGTGCTCTTCGCCGTCGGCGTGCTCACGTTCGGGTTCCCTTCGCTCACCGACGAGGAGTCCGACTCGACGCTCCGGCCGTGCACGCCGCAGGCACGACACGTGGTGCTGCCTCTCGGCGTCGAGTCCACCGCGGGTCGTTGGGCTCGAGCTCGCCCGTTCCCGATCGCGCAGGACGAGCTTCGGGCGGAGACCGCGGGTGACATCGTCTACGTCGGCGGCGGGCTGCGGCAGGTCGGCTCCGACCTCGTGTCGACCGACGTCTTCTACGCGTTCGACCCTGCGCAGGGACACGTATCGCAAGCTGCCGCCGCTGCCGCGCCGCGTCGACCACCCCGGCTTCGTCGCCGCAGGTGGCGATCTCTACCTCATCGGCGGGTACCACGACTGGGTGCCGACCGCCGAAGTGTTCAGGTACTCGACACGCACCGGCGAGTGGGCGAAGTTGCCGTCGCTGGAGATCCCGCGCGGGTCGCCGTCGGTGGCGACGATCGGCCGGCGCATCTACGTCGCCGGAGGCGCCGTCGGGAACGAGGAGGAGACGCGCGAGCCTACCGGTGCCGTCGAGATCTACGACCTCGATACACGTCGCTGGAGCCGCGGGCCCGACATGCCGACGGCGAGTCATCACGCAGGCGCAGCCGCGATCGGCGACGACGTGTACGTGCTCGGTGGACGGGCGGATGTGGACTTCTCGCTCGACGTCGTCGAGCGCTTCGACACGCGAACGAGCCGGTGGGAGGAGGCCCCGCACCTGCCGCAGGGCGTGGGTGCGCTCGCGGTCGTAGTCGCTAGCGGACGAATGGTGGCGATCTCCGGCGGCGACGACATCGAGGGCTGGGTGACGCCGGGCACGTGGTCGTTCAATCCGGAGACAGGGCGCTGGCAGCGGCTCGCCGACCTCAGGGAAGCGCGTCACGGCCACGCAGCGGCCGCGGTCGGAGACGAGATCTACGTCTTCGGCGGCGCGCCGTGCCCGGACTACGGGCTCACGGACTCGGTCGAGCAGCTGACGCTCGGCAGCTAGTCTCCTAGCCGCGTTCGCGCAGCGCCGGGAAGAGGATGACGTCGCGGATCGTCTCGCGGCCCGTGAGCAGCATCGTCAGCCGGTCGATGCCGAGGCCGAGGCCGCCCGTCGGCGGCATCCCGTACGACAGCGCCTCGATGTAGTCGGGGTCTCCGCGAACGCCCTCGACGTGCTCCGACTGCTCGTCGAAGCGGAGCTGCTGCTCGTCGGGGTCCGCGATCTCCGAGTACGCGTTGCCGAGCTCCATGCCCGCGGCGAAGTACTCGAACCGCTGCGTCAGTGCGGGATCGTCGTCGGTTGTGCGCGCGAACGGCGACAGCTCGACCGGGTGGTCGTGGACGATCGTCGGCTCGATGAGCGACGGCTCGACGAAGTGGCCGAACGCGTGGTCGACGAGCTGGGCCCAGTCCTTGTCCGCCTCCGTCGGGACGCCGCGCTCCGTGAGCCACGCGCGCAGCTCGTCGGCATCGCGCGTCCAGAGCTCGAGCCGTTCGAGCGACTCGACGAACCCGAGCCGCTTCCACGGCGCCTTCAGGTCGATCTCGTGGCCCCGGAACGTGACCTTCGTGCTCCCCGTGACCTCGAGGGCGACCCGCTCGAGCAGCGTCTCGATGCGCGCCATCGTGTCCGTGTAGTCCGCGTACGCCTCGTACCACTCGAGCATCGTGAACTCGGGCTGGTGCTTGTACGAGACGCCCTCGTTGCGGAAGTCCTTGCCGATCTCGTAGACGCGCTCGAGGCCGCCCACGATCAGCCGCTTGAGGTAGAGCTCGGTCGCGATGCGGAGGTAGAGGTCGGCTTCGAGCTCGTTCGAGTGCGTGACGAACGGATGGGCGAACGCGCCGCCGTAGCGCGGCTGGAGCACGGGCGTCTCGACCTCGACGAAGCCCTCCTCGTCGAGGTAGCGGCGGATCGCCGTGACGATCCGCGCTGCGCGTGACGAAGGCTTCGCGCGCCTCCTCGCTCATCAGCAGGTCGACGTAGCGCTGGCGGTAGCGGAGCTCGGTGTCCTTGAGACCGTGGAACGTGTCGGGGAGCGAGCGGCGGATCTTCGCGAGCAGCACGAGCTCGTCGACAGCGAGCGACGGCTCGCCGCGCTTCGTCTTCATCGGCGAGCCCGTGGCGCCCACGATGTCGCCGAGGTCGACGTCGACCGCGCCGGCCCGATCCTCCTCGCAGAAGAGCTGGATCCGCCCGGTGCGGTCGACGAGGTCGAGGAAGACGACCTTCCCCATGTCGCGGCGGGCCATGACGCGGCCCGCAACGCGTATCGTGCCGTCGCCGGTCTCGCCGGGCTCGAGCGGCTCGGCGGCCGCGCGCCCGGAGGACACGTCGTCCCGATCGGGAAAGCGCTTCGGCAAGCTGCCCACCTGCACATCCTCCCAGAACGCCCTGTGAGAATCACGACTCCGCGATACGTCTGGATTGCCGCCGCCGCGGCAGTCGTCGGCGTGCACGTCCTCTCCCGGGCGTCGACGCTCACCGAGCTCGACTCGACGAATCTCGCGCTGGCCCTACGCGACTACGACGTCCGCGACGACCAGCCGCACGCGCCCGGATACCCGCTCGTCGTTGCCGCGGCGCAGCTGCTCGGCTGGCTCGGAGAGCCTGTGCCTGCCTACCTCGCCTTTGCCCTGCTGGCGAGCGTCGGCGCGGTCACGACCACGTTCCTGCTCGGCCGCGAGCTCTTCGACGCCCGCGCCGGCGCGATCGCGGCATTGCTCCTCGTCGCCTCGCCGCTCTTCCTCTACTACGCCTCGATCGTCTCTGTCTACCCGGCCGAAGCGCTGTTCGGCCCGCTTGTCGTGCTCCTCGCACACCGCGTGGCGCGGCAGGCCGACCGTTGGAGCGTCCTCGCGCTCGCGCCCATGCTGGCGCTGGCGGCCGGATTCCGTCCGACGGCCTTAGGGCTGCTGCTCCCCGTGTGCATCGTCGCCGTTGTCCTCGGCCGGCCACGGCTTCGCGATCTCGCCATCGGAGCAGGCGTCGGCGTCGCGATCGTCGCCGCCTGGGCAGTGCCGATGCTGCGTCGCGAGCGGTGGTATCGATGGGTATCGCGACGCGAGCAGCCTCTACAGACCGCGCTGCGGAAGACACCTCGATCCTCCACGGCGCGTCGTTCGGCGAAGCGCGCCACCACGCCATCCGGGCAGCTACCGCGCTGCTGCTCTCGTCGATTGCGGCGCTCCTGTTGCTCGCGGTCGCGGCCGCCCGCCGCTCGATCCAGGTGACGGGCCGGACGCGCTGGCTGCTCCTCGGCGCCTGGGTGCTGCCGTATCTCGTGCTGTACGCCGGCGTCCACTTCGGGAAGCCGGGTTACGCCCTCGCGTGCGTGCCGGCCTTCGCCGTCGCCGCCGCAGGCGCCGTGGCGAAGGACCGGCTCGCGATGCCGCTGGCGGTGGTGCTCGCGGCGGCAGCTATCGCGTTCTTCCTCTTCGCGCCGCTCCATAGCCTGGGCACGTGGCTCGACCGCTACCGCGCCGCCGCGTTCGTCCCGACGGCTGACTCGATCCGGATACAAGACGAGGAAGCGCGGGCCCTTTCCAGGATCACGCGCGCCTGCCCTTCGCCGAGCTGCACGATCGTCAGCCTCGGCACGGCCGACGAGCTCTGGGAGCACGACCCGGCGTCGCTCCGGCGCTGGTACGCGGGTGACGCGCGAGTCGTGCGGCTCTCGGAGCTGGAGGGCTCAGGCCCACTTGGAGACACCGCGTTCTGGATCGGTGGTCGTGTCCCGGACGTCGTGCCACGCCTCGCGCGGCGCGTCGACGACGTCGGGCTGTGGGAGGTCTACAGGACGCGCGGGGCCGAAACGGCACGCCTGGTGAACCGCCTGTCGACGCGCCGCTGAGACGCGAAGAGGCAGGGAGTACAGTCTGCCGGTGCTCGGACACCGGAGCCCGGGGCGCGTCGCCCGCGCCATCCTCTCCCCCCGGCACTACGTCGCATTCGCGAACTCGTTCCGGGTCTATCGACGGCCGGTGGAAAACCTGCGGCGGTACGTCCTGGGCGGCGGGGAGTACCCCTACACGTGCGGTCTGAGAACGCCGATCGGCACGGTGCCCGTGACGGCTCACCATCCGGACGACATGCGCACGGTGAACGAAGTCTTCTGCCGGCATGACTACGCGGCGTCCGCCGACGTTCGAGTCGTCCTCGATCTGGGATCGAACATCGGTGTCAGCGGCCTGTACTTCCTCACGCGGAACGCGGTCGCGCGGTGCTACCTGTTCGAGCCGGATCCGCGCAACCTCGCCAAGCTCCGGACAAACCTGGCCGGGTACGAAGAGCGGTATGTCCTGTCGGAATGCGCGGTGTCGGACGCGGACGGGTACGTCGACTTCGGAATCGAGCCCACCGGCCGTTACGGCACGATCGGGACGTACCACTCGGAGACGATCCGCGTCCTCGGCCGTGACATCAACGGCGTGCTCGAAGACGTGCTGGAACGCGAGGCTCGCATCGACATCCTCAAGCTCGACGTCGAAGGCACCGAGACCCGCATCCTGCGCGCGATCCGGGCCGAGCTCCTCGACCGCATCGCGCTCATCTACGCGGAGGTGCCCCGCGGTGCTCTCGAGCTGCCCGGCTTCTCACAGTCGAGACGGGGGAGCGTCGTCCGTTTCGCCCGCCGGGACGACTAGGCCGCGCAGATCGCAGCTAGGCGATCGCGACGATCTTGTACTTCAGGGCGCCGCGAGGAGCGGTGACCTCGACGGTCTCGCCCTTCTTGCGGCCCATGATCGCCTTGCCGACCGGTGACTCGTTCGAGAGCTTGCTCTCGGACGGGTTGGCCTCGGCCGAGCCGACGATCGTGTACTCGATGGTCTTGTTCTGAGCGACGTCCTTGAGCCGCACGACCGAGCCGACGGAGACGACGCCCTTCGCGATGTCCTTCTTCTCGAGCACGTGCGCCGCGCGGAGGCGGTCCTCGAGCATGGCGATGCGATGCTCGAGCATCGCCTGCTCGTTCTTCGCGTCGTCGTACTCGGCGTTCTCGGAGATGTCGCCGAACTCGCGCGCCTGGCGGATCCGATCGGCGACCTCGCGACGCTTCTCGGTCGAGAGGAACTCGATCTCCTTCTTGAGCTTTACGTATCCCTCTTTGGTGAGGATGACTTCGTTCACGGTCACGGCTCCAGGTAAAAAGACGTCGGGGATGAAAAAAAGTCGCGGCCTCAGCGAGCCGCGGGCAGGCATTGTAGCCGCTCCGACCTGCGTTGTGCAATCCCACGCGACGCATAGAATTCCCGCTCTGTGCAGGTAAATCTTCGTACAACATGGCACATCGGCCCCGTCGAGATCTCGACGCGGCTCGTGCTCGCGCCGATGGCAGGCGTCAGCGTCCAGGCCTTTCGCCGGCAGGGCCGCCGCTTCGGCGCAGGGCTCGTCTGCTCGGAGATGGTGAGTTGTTCCGGGATCCATTACGGCAACGAGCGCACGCTCGGCTACCTGCGCATCGCCGAGGACGAGCGGCCTTTGGCCGTCCAGATCTTCGGCTCCGAGCCGGCGTACATGGCCGAGGCCGCGTCCACGGTCGTCGCCGCAGGCGCGGACCTCGTCGACATCAACTTCGGCTGCCCCGTGCGCAAGGTGACGAAGACCGGCGCCGGCGCAACGCTGCTCGACCAGCCCGATCGCGCTTGCCGGATCGTCGCCGCCGTGGCGGAAGCGGTGTCCGTGCCCGTGACGGTGAAGATGCGCCGGGGCCTCGAGAACGGCGCGCGGACCTGCCTCGACCTCGGGCCACGGCTCGTCAGACGCCGGCGCGCAGAGCCTCACGCTCCATCCACGCTCGGCCCGCCAGATGTACACGGGCGAGGCCGACCACCGGCTCACCGCCGAGCTCGTGGAGCTCGTCGACGTCCCCGTGGTCGCCTCCGGCGATGTCGTGTCGCACGCCGTCGCGGCGGAGATTCTCGAGCAGACGGGCGCTGCGGCCGTCATGGTGGGTCGCGCCGCCCAGGGCAATCCGTGGACGCTGCCCGAGATCCTGGACGGCACTGAGGTATCGCCGGGTCGCGCGGACGTCGCCGCGGAGCTCATCCTCTTCATCAGGGAGACCGTGAAGGAGCTCGGCGAGCGGAGGGCCTCGAGCTTCCTCAAGAAGTTCTACGGGTGGTACCTGCGCCGCGGACGCTTCCCTCGGCCTTTCGTGCAGGAGCTCGTGCGGCTCGACTCGACGCACGAGGTCGTGGAGCGGCTGCTCGTCGCCGAGCCATCAGCCGCCGCCGAGCTCGCGAAGCTCGAAGCCGAGGCTCCCGAATCCGACGGAACGCTTGTGCCGTTGCCGATCTCCGCATACGGGGGCGGCTAGCCGTGGTGCGGGCGCTTGCGGCCGCGCTCCTCGCGGCGATCGGCGTCTTCCTGGCGGCAGGCGCCCAAGCTGCGGACACGGCGAAGGTCCCGCGTCTCGGTCGCATCGTCGTGGTCTTCTTCGAGAACAAGACCTTCCACGAGCTCATCGGCTCTTCGGCCGCGCCGACGTTCAATCGTCTTGCGGATCGCTATTCGCTGCTCACGCGCTACTACGCCCTCGCCCGCCCGAGCCTTCCCAATTACCTCGCTCTCGTGTCGGGCTCCACCCAGGGTGTCGGGGAGACGTGCACGGAGTGCGTCTTCGACGCCCGAAACCTCGCCGACACGATCGAGGCTTCGGGGCGTACCTGGAAGACGTATGCCGAGGGGCTCCCGGCGCGAGGCTTCACGGGCGCCGAGAGCGGCCTCTACGTCAAGCGGCACAACCCGTTCGTGTACTTCACGAGCGTCGTCTCCAGGCCCGCCAGGCTGCGGCGTGTCGTCCCGTACTCGGAGTTCATCCCCGACTTGAGAGCCGGGAAGCTGCCCGACTTCTCGCTCGTCATCCCTGACATGTGCAACGGCATGCACGACTGCCCGGTCGGGCGCGGCGACGCGTGGCTCAAGAGGTTCCTGAGGCCCGTGCTCGGCAACCCACAGCTTCGCGGCGGCGCCGTCGTCGTGACCTTCGACGAGCCCAACGGGCAGGACACGATCGAGACCGGCCGCCTGGCGACCCTCGTCCTGGGCCCGATGGTGCGGCCGGGGGCTCGCTCAGGGACGAAGTACACGCACTACGGCCTGTTGCGCACGATCGAGGATGCCTGGCGGTTGCCGCATCTCGGCAAGTCACGAACAGCGGCGCCTGTCGTCGGTATCTGGCGCTAACGCTCTAGATTCACGCCGTCCCGGGTACGCACCCTCCGTGTGGAGGGTCGTCGCCACGCTCGGAGTCGTGATCGCTGCGGCGGGAGCTGCCTGTGGCGTTGTGGGCCGCGAGGAGGCCGCGCACGTCCGGAGACTCCCGGAGACAGAAATGCCGGGCCGCCTGCTCGTCGGCTTCCAGGACGAGCCGACGCTCCGCTGGGGTGACGACCGCATGGCGATGCTCGACCGGGCTCGTGACGCCGGTGCGTCGGTCATCCGCACCACGGTGATCTGGGCCCAGGCGGCACCACGCCGTCCGCAGGAAGCCGCGTCTCCATTCGATCCGGCCTACCGGCTCGAGGACATCGACGAGCTGGCGCGAAACGCCCAGGCCCGCGGAATGGAGCTCCTCGTCACGATCTGGGGGACGCCTCGCTGGGCGAACGGAGGAGGCGAACCGAGCCGGCCGCCCCGCAACGCCGCCGACCTTGCAAGCTTCGCTCAGGCTCTGGCCGACCGGTACTCGGGGCGGCACCCCGGCTATCCCGCCGTCCGGCTCTTCTCGGCCTGGAACGAGCCGAACCTCGAGCTGTTCCTCTCCCCGCAGTTCGACGCGCAGGGCCGCCCCGTTTCGCCGGCCGCGTACGCGCGGTTGGCGCGGGCCGTGGTCGAGGGCGTGCGCAGAGCCGACTCGGGAGCGCTCGTGGCAATCGGTGAGACGTCGGCACGCGGCCGGGACACTCCGGCAAAAGGGCCCGCGCAGGAGAGCCACTCCCCTGGCCACTTTGCACGCCTCGTCGCACTCGCCGATCCCGAGCTTCCGTTCGATGCCTGGGCGCACCACCCGTACCCCACGCGGCCCAGCTTTCCACCGTCGCAACCTGTGCGCTGGCCGGGTGTGGGCCTGACGAGCCTCGAGCGCTTCGGACGGGAGCTCGACCGGTGGTTCGGCCGCGACCGCGTGCCTCTCTGGGTCACGGAATACGGTCACGAGACGCGCCCGGCGGAGCCGTTGGGCGTTTCCGTCGCCGAGCAGGGCCGATTCGCTCACGAAGCGATCTCGATGGCAGCGGGGAACCCGCGCGTGCGGATGGTCGTCTGGTTCGTGCTCCGCGACAGCGCCGAGAATCCGTGGCAGAGCGGTCTCCTCGGCCTCGATGGTCGTGTGAAGCCCGCGTGGTACCGGTTCTCGGGCGCCGCCCGAGCGGTTGACGGCCAGGACCCCTTCGCTTCTCCAGACGTCGACAGCGTCTTCGTGCCGGCGTTGGAGCTCGCCTACCACAATCCGGCCGGAACCCCGGTGACGATCGAGATGGACGGGCGAACGTTCGAGCGGCCGCTGCGCCAGGACGGGTGGCTCGAGATCCCTATCCCAGAAACGCGGCAACCGGAGTTGGAGCTGACCGCCACCGACTCCGCGAACCGGTCCGTGTCGCGGACCGTCCGCCTTCAGTCCTGATTGCGCTCCCACACGAGGCGAAGCCCCTCCAGCGTGAGCAGCGGGTCGACCGTATCGATCGTCTGCGAGTGCGGGGCGATCAGCTCTGCCAAACCGCCCGTTGCAACGACCCGCGCCTCGACGCCCAGCTCCTTCCGGATGGCGGCGACGATGCCGTCAACCTGGCCCGCGAATCCGTAGACGAGGCCGGACTGGAGAGCCGTCGCCGTCGAGCGGCCGATCGGAGACGGCGGCGCGACGTAGTCCACCTTGACGAGCCGGGCGGCCCGCTGGAAGAGCGCCTCCATCGAGATCTCGATTCCCGGCGCGAGGACGCCTCCCACGTACTCGCCCGCCGGTGACACGACGTCGAAGTTCGTCGACGTTCCGAAGTCGACGACGATGCACGGAGCGCCGTAGCGCTCCTTGGCCGCGATCGCGTTGGCGATGCGGTCGGGGCCGACCTCACGCGGGTCGTCGTGGCTGATCGGCAGCCCCGTCTTGACGCCGGGGCCCATTACTAGCAACGGCGACTTCGCCCACCGCTCGGCAAACACCTCGTATTCGCGTATGAGCGTGGGCACCGTCGACGAGAGGCAGATGCCGTCGATCGTCTCGAGGTCGATGAAGCGGCCGACGAGCGCGCCGAGCTCGTCACCGGTGCGGTGCGCCTCGGTCGCGACGCGCCAGTGCTCGGCGAGGCTGCCGTCCTCGTAGAGGCCGAACACCGTCTGGGTATTGCCGACGTCGATGGCGAGCAGCACCCGCGGGATTCTGGCGCATCTGCAGGGAAGGCGTTAGCCTCGGGGCGACATCGAGCGAAAGGGAGGGCTCATGGCAGATGCCAAGGAGATCGTCAGGCGGCTTACCGAGGAGGCGTGGAAGGACGCATCGGTGATCGACGAGCTCGCCGCCGAGAACTACGTCGGGTATGACCCAACCGAGCCCGAGCCGGTCAGAGGGCCCGCGGGGCTAAGGGCGCAACTCCAGACGTACATCAACGCCTTCGAGGGCGCCCATGTCACGGTCGACGAGCAGTTCGCGGAGGGCGACTTGGTCGCCACCCGGTGGACGGGGCGAGGGACCCACACAGGTGAGATTCAGGGTGTCGCCCCGACCGGCAAGGAGATCACCGTCACCGGTATCACCATCTCGCGGGTCGAGAACGGCAAGGTCGTCGAGGAGCGTCAGGTGTGGGACGCGCTGGGGATGCTCGTCCAGCTGGGTGCCGTGCCCGCGCCGACAACCGCCTGAAGTCGCAACCGCTTCTACGAGAGGTCGCTTCGGCGGCCTCTCGGCGTTCAGGGAGAAGGGCAATCGGCCGATAACGCGAACAACGGCTCGTCCGGTAGCGGCATGTCCAGGTCGTTCGCCCACTCCAGCCACATGCCATGCCCCGAATGCGGGGCATCGGTCGCAGCGAGCGAGCTCGACGAGCACACGTGCGAGCCGGACCGCCTGGTCGAGTATCAGCTCCTCCAGCTCCGGGACGAGGTGGCCGCCTTCGACGAGGCTCTTTCGGCCTACCTCGAGTCGCCGGACGGCTGCTTCGCGCAGTGGCTCGCTGAGCGCGACCGCTAGCTACGGCTCGTCGTCGCGTTGAAGCGTCTCGCCGATCCGCTCGGCGAGCGCCTCGGGCGTGAGCGTCGGCTCCTCGCCCTCGCGGCGGAGCTCCTCGACGGTGAGATCGGTCGAGGTGTAGACCTCCGCCCGGGGAATCATCCGCGTCGGGCGGTTCTTGTCCCAGACCCAGACGTCCTCCATCTTCACGTGGAAGAACGGGTACGAAGGCTGCGGCGCGTAATTGATGTCGAGCGTGTTGCAGAGGTACGTCGCGTCCTGCGTGAGCACGCAGTAGCGGAAGAGGGCGAAGACCGCCGTGTACTCCCTCTTGAGCCGGAGCTCGAGCTGCGCCTCGTAGTCGTCGAGCTCGTCGAGGTGACCCATAGGCGCGTCAGTCTAGCGCCGCGAGGAGCTCTGCCACCGTGCCGCGTCCGGGCACGACGAGGCCCGGGTCGAGCTCGGCGAGCGGCTCGAGCGCGAACCGGCGTTCGGGGAGGCGAGGGTGCGGCACGGTCAGCCCCGGCTCGTCGATTACCTGCGAGCCGAACAACAGGAGGTCGAGGTCGATCGCCCGGGGCCCGTAGCGCGGTCCCTTGCCGCGCTCGCGCCCGAGGCCGAGCTCGACCTCGAGCAGGAGGTCGAGCAGCCCGCGCGCGTCGAGCTCCGTATCTACCTCCGCCGCCGCGTTGAGGAACGACGGCTGATCGGCGTAGCCCCAGGGCTCGGTCTCTCTGATCTCGGAAAGCCTCCTGGCGCCGATCCGTTCGGCAGCCTCCCGGATAGTCCGCTCGCGGTCGCCGAGATTCGCGCCGAGCCCGACGTACGCACGGGTCACGGCCGCTCGACCGTGACGGCCGAGTACTCCGCCGGTGGATCGAGCTGGACGTGTGGCTTCCGCACGCGGACGCGGACACGCTCGACGGGAAAGCGACCGATCAGCTCGTCGGCGATCGACGCGGCAAGCGTCTCCAGCAGCTGCACGCGCCGCCGGTCGGAGACGTCCCGGACGCACGCTGCGACGTCGCGGTAGTCGATCGTCTTATCGATGTCGTCCGCCGCCGGCTCCTGCCGAGGCCAGAGGACGACGTCGAACAGGAACAGCTGGCCTTCGCGTTCCTCGACCTCCGTCGCGCCGTGGTACCCGAAGACCTCGAGCCCATGGAGCTCGATCTTCACGAGAGCAAGGCCTCGACCGTCTCGGGGACGTCGTGCACGCGGACAATCGTCGCACCTGACGCAACGGCAGCCGCGGCCGCAGCCACGCTCGCCGAGACGGAGCCCACCGTCGCGTCGGGATCGCCTGAAAGCCGGCCGAGAAAGCGCTTGTGGGACACGCCGACGACCACGGGACGGCCGATCGTGGCGAGCTCGCCGAGCCGGCTCAGCAGCTCGACGTTGTGCTCGACGGACTTGCCGAAGCCGATGCCGGGATCGAGGCAGATGCGCTCCTCGGCGATGCCCGCAGCCACGGCAAACGCGAGCCGCTCCTCGAGGAACGCCTTGACCTCCGCCACGACATCGTCGTAGCGCGGATCGTCCTGCATGGTTCGCGGCTCGCCGAGCATGTGCATCAGGCAGACGTAGGCCGCCGACTCGGCGACGACCTCAGCCAGCTCCGCGTCGCCACGCAGCGCCGTGACGTCGTTCACGAGCTCGGCGCCGAGCGCGAGAGCGCGGCGGGCGACCTCGGCCTTCGCGGTGTCAATCGATATCGGGACCTCACCCGCGAGCCGCTCCAGCACCGGCACGACGCGACGCAGCTCCTCGTCGACGGAGACGCCCTCCGATCCCGGCCGCGTCGACTCGCCACCGATGTCCACGATCGCCGCGCCCTCTCCGACCATCCGCCGGGCCGCGCCCGCCGCGACTTCGGGATCGAAGTGCACGCCGCCGTCCGAGAACGAGTCCGGGGTGACGTTGAGGATGCCCATCACCGACGGGCGCGGGAACCGCTCCTCGATGGGGACTACGGCTGCGAAGGTTCCGGCGGAGGCGGCTGCATGGTCGCCCCCGGGATGGGGAACGGCTTCGGCCTCGGCTCCGGCTTCTTCTTCGGCTCCTCGGCGGGAAGCTCGGGCTCGGCGACGGGCTCCTCGACGAACACCTCCGCCTCGTCCTCCCCCGCGAGCAGCCGCTCGAACTGATCCTTGTCGATCGTCTCGCGCTCGATGAGGATCGCGGACAGCCGGTGCAGCTCGTCCATGTGCTCGCGCAACACGGTACGTGCGGTCTCGTGCGCGTCCTCGATCACGCGGCGGATCTCGTCGTCGATCTCGCGCGCCATCTCCTCCGAGTAGTCCGACTCCGCCGACATCTCGCGACCGAGGAACGGCATGTCGTGGTTGCGGCCGAGGACGCGCGGGCCGAGCTTCTCGGACATGCCGAAGCGCATGATCATCTGCTTCGCCGTCGACGTGATCTTCTCGATGTCGTTGGCGGCGCCCGTCGTCACCTCGTTGAAGACGAGCTCCTCGGCGGCGCGCCCACCCAGGGTCATCGCCATCTGCGACATGAGGGACGCCTTCGTCGTCAGATAGCGGTCTTCGCGGGGCAGCGAGATCGTGTAGCCGAGCGCCTGGCCCCTGCTGATGATCGAGATCTTGTGCACTTCGTCGGTCTCGTCGAGATAGAAGCCGACGAGCGCGTGGCCCATCTCGTGGTACGCCGTGATCTTCCGCTCGTTCTCCGAGAGCAGGCGCGTCTTCTTCTCGGGGCCGGCGATCACGCGCATGACCCCTTCCTCGAGCTCCTCCTGCTCGACGACCTTCTTGCCCTTGCGGGCGGCGAGCAGCGCGGCCTCGTTCACGAGGTTGGCGAGGTCGGCGCCTGTGAAGCCCGGCGTCCCGGCCGCGAGCGTGTCGAGCTCGATCTCGCTCGCCAGCGGCTTGCCCTTGGTGTGCACTTCGAGGATCTTGCGGCGGCCGACGCGGTCGGGCCGGTCGACGACGATCTGCCTGTCGAAGCGGCCCGGGCGCAGGAGCGCCGGATCGAGGATGTCGGGCCGGTTCGTCGCGGCGATGAGGATGATGTTGTCCTTCAGCTCGAACCCGTCCATCTCGACGAGGAGCTGGTTCAGCGTCTGCTCGCGCTCGTCGTGGCCGCCGCCGAGGCCGGCGCCGCGATGGCGGCCGACGGCGTCGATCTCGTCCATGAAGATGATGCAGGGGTTCGCCTGCTTCGCCTGCTCGAACAGGTCGCGCACGCGGCTCGCGCCGACGCCGACGAACATCTCCACGAAGTCGGAGCCCGAGATGGAGAAGAACGGCACGCCCGCCTCGCCGGCTACGGCACGCGCGAGCAGCGTCTTGCCGGTGCCGGGAGGCCCGTAGAGCAGCACGCCCTTGGGGATACGCGCGCCGAGCGCCTGGAACTTCTTCGGGTTCTCGAGGAACTCCTTGATCTCCTGGAGCTCCTCGACCGCCTCGTCACACCCGGCGACGTCCTTGAACGTCACCTTCGGCGAGTCGGGGGACATGCGCTTGGCGCGGCTCTTCCCGAAGCTCATGACCTTCGAGCCGCCGCCCTGCATCGAGTTCATGATGAAAAGCCAGATGATGATGAGGAACGCGAGCGGCAGGAGCATGCTGAGGACGCCCCACCACGCCGACGAGCCGGTGCCCTTCGAGTCGAACGCGACGTCGTTCTTCAACAGGAGGTTCTGGAACTGGATCTGCGACTGCGGCGTCGGGTAGTTGACCTTGACCTTGGGGTCGTCCTCGTTCGACGGCGTCGCGGTGATCTGTTGCTTCTTCGGGTTGAACTCGACGATGGCGATCGAGCCCGGGTTCGTCTGGACGCGCTCGATGAGGTCCGAGTACGTGACCTTCTTCGCGCTCTTCTGGTCGGGGATGAGCGTCTGGCTCGCCAGATAGACGAGCAGCACAATGACGATCAGGGGAAAGAGAGCGCTGCGGAAGAAGCGATTCATACGAGGATTCCTGGACGAATCAGGGTAGCACTACCCCTTTGTTCGGCCAGACGCGAACAGCGGTTGAGCTAGGCGCCTTCGGGAATGAGGTCTTCGCTCAATACGCCGACGTACGGCAGGTTCCTGTAGCGCTCCGCGAAGTCGAGCCCGTAGCCGATCACGAACTTGTTCGGGATCTCGAAGCCGACCCAGCGCACGGGCACGTCGATCTCGCGCCGGGACGGCTTCGTCATGAGGGCGCAGACCTCGAGCGACGCAGGCTCGCGCGACTCGAGGTTCCGGATGAGGTACGACAGCGTCAGGCCCGGAGTCGACGATGTCCTCGACGACGAGCACGTGCCGCCCTTCGATGTTGATGTCGAGGTCCTTGAGGATGCGGACGACGCCGGAGGAGTCGGTCGAGGCGCCGTAGCTCGTGATCGCCATGAAGTCGACCTCGCAGGGCACGGTCACGTGACGCATGAGGTCGGCCATGAAGAACACGGCCCCCTTGAGCACGCCGACGAGCAGGAGGTCGCGGCCGCGGTAGTGGTCGGAGATGTCTTCCCCGAGCTCGGCGATGCGCCCGCGCAGCGCATCGGCGTCGATGAGCACGTCGCCGACGCCGCGCTCGAGCTCGGACGTGATCTCTATGAGCGCCTCACTCTCACGTCGGGATTGTCCACGATCCCGGGGATCGAAACAACCTCAGCCCCGCGAACGACGAGCGGCCAGTCCTTCCGCTCTCGGCGCGGCACCTTCGCGTCCGTGAACACGTCCTGGACTTTCCGCGTGCGGCCGGCGAGGCGATCGCCCGGCAGCCACGTGCGCACCTCGAGCCCCGGTGCGTCGGACTCGATCGTCCACGGGCCGAACTGCACGGGGCCGCGCTCGAGCGTCACGCGGTCGTACTCGCGGACGGCGCGGATGCCCCGGCCGAGGTCGGCCTCCTTCGTGCCGTCGGTCGAGGCCAGCAGCTCCAGCAGCTGTCGCTCGAGCGTGCGCGGCAGGCGCTGCTCCGCAGGCCGCTCGGCGATCGCCAGGAGGTTCGCGCGGGCGCGCGAGTCGAGCTGCTCGAGGAGCGGGAGGATCTCGGAGCGGATGAGGCCGCGCTTCGTGTCGAGATTCGTCGAGTCGGTTCGGTACGGCAGCCCGACCTCACGGCAGTACGCCTCCGTCTCCTCACCCCAGACGGTGAGCAGCGGGCGCACGATGCCGTCCTCGCGCTGCGGCTTGATGCCGCCCGGCCTGCCGCTGGAGACGAGGCGATAGAGCACCGTCTCGACGTTGTCGGAAGCCGAATGCCCCGTCGCGCGGAGCCGGTCGGTCGCGTAGGAGTAGCGGATGTCGCGGAGCTCGGCTTCCGTCTCGGCAGCTGGTGCGTCCACCACTTCCGCCCCGAGCACGTCACGGCAGAAGCGCGCGTCGACGTCCGACTCCTCCTCCCGCAGCCCGTGGTTCACGTGGAGCGCCGACACGCGGTAGCCGAGCTCGGCGAGCACGTGCCAGAGGCACGTCGAGTCGGCCCCACCCGACACGAGGCACGTGACCTCGCCGCCGGGCTCGATCAGCCCGTGCCGGCGGATGTGGCGCTCGACTGAGGTCTTCAGGTCCACCGGCTCATTGTGCCTTGATACGTTCGGCGGCAGTGCTGGACGAGAGCACCGAGTTCGGGCAAAGGGCAGCGCGGCGGCTGCGCGACGACGTGCTCGCGTGGCTGACGACGGTCGATGGGCGCGGCACGCCGCAGCCCGTGCCGGTGTGGTTTCTCTGGGACGGCGCCGAGAGCATCCTGCTCTACAGCCGCCCGGACACGCCGAAGCTGCGGAACATCGAGCGCAGTCCGCACGTCAGCCTCCACCTCGACGGCAACGGCCAGGGTGGCGACATCGTCGTCTGCCTCGGCCAGGCGTCGCTCTCGGACGATCCGCCCGCCGACGAGCTCCCGGAGTACGTCGAGAAGTACAGGAGCCTCATCGTCGACCGCAACCGGTGGACGCCGGCTTCGTTCGCCGCCGACTACTCGGTGCCGCTGCGCATCGCGATCTCGAAGATCCGCGGCCACTGAACGCAGAAGCCCCGCCGGTGGGCGGGGCTTCTGACGATCGGATCGGGCCGCGTTCGCTGCGGACAGCCGAACCCTGGCGTCTACGGCACGTTGACGCCGAAGTTCACGGTGAGGTTGTACGTGCACGGATACGGCGGGTGGTCGGCGTCGGGATCTACCGCTGTGACGACGACGTCGAACCGCTGGCCTGCCGCGGCGCGGAAGGCAAAGTGCTGCGGTGAGCCGCTTTGGCCTGCATCACCAAGGTAATTCAGCGCTGGGATCCGATGGGACGAATGGCGCGTTTGCATGGGCGAACGCGTTCCCTCCGCCGCCGGCCCGCTCACAGTTGTGATGTAGCGACACGTTGACGCACCTGGCCGATGTGCTGTGGTTCGTGAAGCTGACCTTGTCGTACGAGCGCCGGCCAATCGGACCTGTCGTGCCGGGGTTGGCCTTTCCCCCGTGACAATCGCTCGGTGAATCGACGCGAAGCAACCGCTCGTGCGTCATCTTCCTGTCGTCCGCGCTCAGGGACCCGACGAACGAGGCGCCCAGAACGACCGGGACGGCGACCGCCGCTGCGGCGGCGACCACTCCCACCAGAACCCAGGCTCGCTTGCTAATGAACCTCATAAGGTCTCCTCCTGACGGTGTGTACGCGTTGATACTTGGCCATCCTTACCCGATGTCCTCCGAGAGTCAAGACTCCAAGACGGTCAGGCGGAGTCAGAAGATGAGGCTGCGGTAGGAGATCGTGCGGCGCATGCCGATCGCCTCGTAGACACGGATCGCGGGGGCGTTCTCTGCGCGCACGAAGAGGCAGACGCCGCGGCACCTGGGCGAGCAGCCGCCGGCAGAGATCGCGCAGGCCGCGCTGCGCGAAGCCCTGCCCGCGCGCCGCCGGATCGACCCACACCTGCTGGAGCTGGACGGCGTGCGGCGTCCACGCCGACGCCTCGGCCTTGAAGAGGATCGTGCCGTTCTCCGTCCAGAGCCACGAGCGTCCTTCACCGATCTGGGCGCGCGTGCGCCAGCGAAAGCCGTCGGGGTCGCCGGCGAGCGGGTCGAGCCCGATCTCGTCCTCGTGCGCCGCCGCGCACGCGGGGACGAGGAGGTCGAGATCGTCCGGCCGCGCCTCGCGCAGGCCCGTGTCGCCGGCCTCCGGTGGCTCGTCGAGCACGTAGACGGGCTGGCCGGGACGGTCGACGCGCGGCGCCGGAGCCTCCTGCCGACGCGCTCCCAGAGCTCGCCGACGGCACGCTCCTCGCCGATGATCATGCGCGCCCGCCCCGACCGCGCCGCGCGGGCGAACGCCGCGCACCCGGAGCCGGAGGGCACGACGTTCGCGCCCACGTGGCAGAGCGCCTCGAGCTGCCCGCCGGCCTCCGTCGCGACGAAGCGGCCGAGCCCCCGGCGCGCGACGTCCTCGAGGTACACGCGCTCGACAGGCTCTTCCGCGCAGAAGTCGAGAACCTCCTCCAGGCGCGGCTCGAACACGCGAGTCCTGGTCAGCATCGGTGTGACAGTATGGCGCGCGTGCCGATCCACCTCCGAGCGGAGCAGGGCGACTACGCGGAAGCCTGCCTCCTCCCCGGCGACCCGCTGCGCGCGAAGTACATCGCCGAGACGTTCTTCTCGGACGCCGCGCCAGGTCAACGGCGAGCGCGGCATGCTCGGCTTCACGGGGACGTTCGACGGCCGCCCGGTGTCCGTGCAGGCGAGCGGCATGGGCTGTCCCTCGGCGGCGATCGTGATCGAGGAGCTGGCGATGCTCGGCGTGAAGCGGATCGTGCGCGTCGGGACGTGCGGCGGCCTGCAGCCCGACATGAAGCTCGGCGACCTCATCGTCGCGATCAGCGCCGTCGCCGCCGACTCGACGGCGACCCACCTCGTCGCCCGAGCCGCACACGCCCGACGGCCGACTGGGAGCTCGTCCACGGCGCCGTCCACGCCGCGAAGGAGCTCGGCAAGCCCGTGCGCGTCGGCCCGATCGTCTCCTCAGACCTCTTCTACAACCCGGACGACGGCCAGTACGCGCGCTGGTCGGCGCGCGGCATCCTCGCCGTCGAGATGGAGGCGGCCGTGCTGTTCACGCTCGGCGCGCTCAAGGGCGTGCAGGCCGGCTGCCTGCTCACCGTCTCGGACGTCGTCGTCGAGGGCGAGTTCGTCCGCATCTCCGACGACGAGATGCGCGCGGCCGTCGACCAGATGACCGAGCTCGCGCTCACCACGGTCACGGCACACAGTCATTAGCACCGCGCACCGTCTTCCTCGTCAACCCGGCGTCGGCCGGCGGGTCGACCGGCTCGCGCTGGCCCGAGATCGCCCGGCGCGCGGCCGAGGCGGGGCTCGAAGGAGACGCGCTCTTCTCGGAGGAGCCTGGCCACCTCCGCGAGCTCGCGCGCCAGGCCGCGGCCGCAGGCGCCGAGCTGCTCGTCGCGGTGGGCGGCGACGGCACCGTGAACGAGGTCGTCAACGGCCTCGTCGCAGCGGACGCGCACGCCGAGCTCGCCGTCATCCCGCGCGGCACCGGCGTCGACTTCGTGCGGTCGTTCGAGATCCCGACGAAGCTCGACGACGCGTTCAGCGTCGTCCTCGCGGGCACGGTCGCGACCGATCGACCTCGGCCGGGCGACGTACCGCTCGTGGAGCGGCGAGACGGAGACGCGGTACTTCGCGAACGTCGCGAGCGCCGGGATGAGCGGCGCGATCGCGAAGCGCGTGAACGAGTCGAAGAGCCGCTTCGCGAAGGCCTCGTACTTCTTCGCGACGTTCTCGGTGTTCGCGCGCTGGCGAGACGGGCGAGGTGCGCGTGTCGGTCGACGACGAGATCCGCGACGGGCGCGATGCGCGACGTCGTCGTCGCCAACTGCCGCTACTTCGGAGGGGGCATGATGATCTGCCCGGAGGCCGAGCCCGACGACGGCGTGCTCGACGCGCTCCTCATCGGCGACATCACGAAGACCGATCTCGCGCTCACGCTGCCGAAGATCTACCGCGGCACGCACCTGCCGCACCCGAAGGCGGAGCTGCTGCGCGGGACGACCGTCAGCGTCGACGCACGCGTGCCGCTGCCGATCCAGCTCGACGGCGAGCAGCCGGGCACGACGCCGGTCACGTTCGACGTCGTGCCGCAGGCGCTGCGCCTGCGCGTGCCCTAGCTCTTCGCAGTCGTCTTCTTCGCGGCCGGCTTCTTCTTCGCCGCCGGCTTCCGCTTGGGAGCGGGCTTCGACTTCTTCTCGAGCGCCTCCAACCGCTGCTCGAGCGCCGTGATGCGCTTCTCGAGCGGGTCGATGGCCCGGATACGCGTCCCGAGCTCGTCGAGCCGGTCGCGGAGCTGCTGCGCCCCGTCGGCGAGCACCTTGCCCATCGGCAGGTCGCTGAGCTTCTGCATCGCCTCGCCGCCGGCATCGGCCAGCCGCGCCGCGAAGTCCTTCTCCTTCTCGGTCTTCGTCGTCGCCGTCATGCGTGTTACCTCCTCGTCAGGCCTGGATGATTACAGGCGTTCCCGCATCGGCCGAATTGAACACCTTCCTCAGCACGTCGTTCGGCAGGCGGACGCAGCCGTGCGAGGCCGCGTGGCCGATCGACGACGGGTCGTTCGTGCCGTGGATGGCGATCGGCCCGCCCTGGATCCACTCCTGGAGGACGTCCGAGAACGCCGAGATGCCGAGCGCGCCCGGGCCCCAGGGCCCGTCGGGATCACGCGGCGATCAGCCGCTGGTTCACGTAGTAGCGGCCGGTGGGAGTCGGCGTGCCCGGTGCGCCGATGGCAACGGTCGAGCGAAGCACCGGCTCGCCCTCGCGGTAGAGGACGAGCTCCCGGTCGGAGAGGTCGATGGTGATGCGCCTCTCCCGGCGGACGAGGCGAACGTCGTCGGCATGGACGTACCCCTCGCTGCCGTTCGGGCGCATGGGTAGCCACACGCGGTACCACTCGATCTTGCAGTCCTCGTTGAGCACGACGCGCCGCACCCCGAACACCGTCACGTGACCGTTCTCGTTGTGCGTGCCGAACGTTTCAATCGGCTTGCCGCCCGGCGCGTCGTAAGCGACGGTCTTGCGCTCGGCGATGGTCGCGTACATGAGCCGCACGCCCCCGAGTGCCGGGTCGTCGCCGGAGCACGGGCCGTTCCCAAGCCCAGCCGGCCGGCCACGCTGGGCGGGCTTCGCAGGCTTGCTCCGCTGGACGGACTTCTCCGGTTTGGTGACGGAGGGTCGTTGCGGCGGCGAGGGAGGATCGGCGGCCTGCGGTGGCGGAGCTACGGTCGCTGGCGGCGGAGGAGCCTGGGCGGTCTGCGGCGGCGGAGGCGCCGCGCTGCGCGGCGGAGGCGCATCGTCCTCACCGCAACCGGCGGTGGCCAATGCAAGAACGCAGGCGATCAGCGCGGCTCGCATGGCCTTAGGGTAGACACGCGAGCAGCTCTGCAACGGCCGCCAGAGTCTCTCCTGCCGACGCGTCGATCTTCAGCAATGCGTCGTCGTCGAGCGCTGTCGGCCCGCGGTTGACCACGGCGAACGCGGCCGCCTCGAGCGGCAGGCCGGCGACCGGCCAGACCTCGAGCGACGAGCCCACGACGAGCATGAGCGCGGCGCCGCGCGCAAGCTCGTACGCCCGGTCCATCGCCGCGCGCGGCAGAAGCTCGCCGAACATCACGACGTCCGGCTTGAGAACGCTCCCGCACGTTGGGCAGCCCGGCGCCACCGCGCCTTCCAGCAGCCGGATGACGTCGTCCAGCGGCACGCGCGTGTAGCACGAGAGGCAGCTGCGACGTGCGGATCGAGCCGTGCACCTCGATCACCGTCTGCGAGCCCGCCCGCTCGTGGAGCAGGTCGATGTTCTGGGTGACGACGGCGCTCACCCAGCCGTCGCGCTCGAGCCGTGCCAGCGAGAGGTGCGCGGCGTTCGGCTCGGCGTCTGTGAGCGCGTGCAGGCGGCGGCCGTAGAAGTCCCACACCTTCACGGGGTCGTCGCGGAAGGCCTCGATCGACGCGTACTCCATCGGGTCGTAGTTCGCCCAGATGCCCGTCGGCGAGCGAAAGTCCGGGATGCCGCTCTCGGTCGAGACGCCTGCCCCCGTGAGGACGACGCACGGCTGCCGTTCCTGGATCAGCTCCGCGAGGCGCTCGACGCTCACCGCGGCGATAGTACGCAGCGATGGAGGGCTTCAACTTCCAGACGGAGGTCAGCGTCCGCTTCGCGGAGACCGACGCGCAGGGCGTCGCGCACAACGCCGTCTACCTCGTGTGGTTCGAGGTGGCGCGGATCGCGTATCTCGCCCGCTACGCGAACGGCTACCGGAGCATCCAGGAGCAGGGCTACGAGGCCCTCACGATCGAGTCGCACGTGCGCTACCTCAAGCCCGTCCGGTTCGACGACACGCTGGCGATCCACGCACGCTGCGGCGACATCCGCGGCGCGCGCTTTCGCTACGAGTACGCGGTCACCCGTGACGGGGAGCTCGTGGCGGACGGCTGGACGAGACACGCCGTCGTCGACGCGAAGACGCTGCGCCCGGCCCGGTTTCCGCCCTGGCTCGCCGAGGCAGTCGCTAAAGCGGAGAGCTAGACGCCCGCGCCGTCGCTGGGCGGCGCGGGCTCCTCGACGGGCGGCGCTTGCTCGTCCGGCTTCTCCTCCGGCTCCGGCGGTGGCTTCGCCTTCGTGCCGACGAGGACGATCTTCTTCTCGCCCGCGGTAGGAGGAGTACCACACGTCCTCGTAGAGCAGCTTGCCGCTCGCGTCGTAGACATTCCGGCGGACGCTCGTCGAGAGCGGCGAGGAGCCCGCATCGGCGACGACCCGCTGGCCGCGGTAGAGCGACGGATCCTTGCGCCACGTCGTCGGCGGCTTCCCCGTGACCTCGAGCGAGCCGACCTCGGACTCGACGCGCCGGTTCTGCGGCGCCCCGTAGAGGTTCACGGTCAGCGACGACGACCCGACGAACGTCCGCAGGAGCAGCCAGCGGCCGGTGTCGTTCACGAACTTCAGGTCGAGGTCGGGGTAGTTGACGGTCGCGTCGCGGCCCTGCGGGTAGTGACTGATGTAGAGCGCGTGGTTCGTGCGCTCCGTGATGTCGAGGCCGGCTTCATACGCGGCGTTGAAGACAGTCGTCGACACCTGGCACACGCCGCCGCCGAGCCCGGTCTGGAGCTCGCCGTTGATGATCACCGGCGCCTCGAGGAACCCCTTGTCGGCGTTTCGCTCGCCCGTCGTGCCGTTGAACGAGAACACCTGGCCGGGGCGGATCAGCGTGTGGTCGATGAGGTTGGACACGAGCTGGACGTTGTGGATCCGGTTCGCGTCGCCGCCGTAGATCGTCGTGTAGCCGCCGACGAGCCCGGTGATGCCCATCCTCTTCGCCTCGGCGGTCGTTCGGGACGGCGCGGCGGTGGCGACGACGATCGGCGCCGAGCGTCGCTCGTGGCGCAGCGCGGCGGCGAACAGGCCGTTGGCCGTACGCGGCACGTCGACGGCGCGCCCGTTCACGGCCGGCTTGACCACCACGCCGCCGCCGTCCGTGATCACGAAGTCCGCGTTCTGCGGCTTCGTGTTGATCGTCTTCGCGAGCCGGGCGAAGTACGCGTCGGCACGCGGGCCGCCGATCTTCAGCGTCTTCGTCCCCTCCGCCGGCAGATCGAGGAGACGCGCCAGCTGGCGCTTGGAGACGAGGGTGAAGCCGTTGCCGGAAACGAGCCTGACCGGGCGGGAGACGGCCGTCCGCACCTTCTCGGCAACCGGCGCCAGCATCTCCGCGGTCACCTTGGGCTCGGCGGCGCCCGTCGACAGCTTCACCGGCGTCCGGTCGAGGCTCGCGAGCGTGCTCACGATCGCGGTTCGGGCAGCGTCCTTGTCGAGCGCCATCCCGGAACGCTCGGGCACGACGACCGTGCGCAGCCCGACGAGCCGGATCGCCGCATCGCGGTAGGCAATGTCGTTCGTCGTCATGGGCGCGAGCACGCGTGCGAGAGCCCGCGGGTTCACCGCGGCGGCCGGTGTGACGTCCGTCCCGAAGACCAACGTCCCCAGCCGTCGCAGACCGCGGAGCGGCCTGACGCCGTCGGTCTTTCCCTGCGCTTCCGCGACGGCGGCGCGCCAGTCGATGTTCAGGGCGAGATCGGCCGGCCGCACCTCGTACGTGCGGTCGTCGACCTCGACCGTCAAGGGCACGTTGCGGAGGCCCGCCTCACGCCGCTCCAGCCGCCGAACGGCCTCGGTGGACGACAGGCCGGCGACGTCGACGCCGGCGATCTCGACCCCGGCCGGCAGCGTGTTGGGGGAGCCCGCGTAGACGAATGCGACGGCGATGAAGATCACGGTCGCAGCCCCGACGGCAGCCACGCCCAGGCGCCGGACCAGGCGTCGGCGCGCCGCCTGCTGCCGGCGCACGCGAAGCTGCGCGAGACGCGCCTCATTGGTCCAGGTCTCCGCCTGCACGAGGCTCTTGATGTTAGCGACGGTTCGTACGTTCTAGCTATTCAGAAGGTGAATAGCTCTATGCCGCCCGAGACGTTGAGCTCGACGCCGGTGATGTACGCGGCGAGGTCCGAGCAGAGGAAGGCGATGGCATGTGCCACGTCGGCGGGCTCACCCGGCCGCCGCAGCGCCGTGCGCTTGATCATCCGCTCGTTCATCGCCGCGTTGCCGAAGTTGAAGGCCTCGGTGCCGATGATCCCGGGCACGATCGCGTTCGCCGTGATGCCGTGCCGCGCGCCCTCGAGCGCGAGCGTCTTCGTGAGCCCGATCAGGCCCGCCTTCGTCGTCGAGTAGCTCGCCTGGCCGAAGCCGCCGAGCGTGCCGGCGACGGAGGCCATGTTCACGATTCGCCCCCAGCCGCGCTCGACCATGTGCGGCCAGACGGCCCGTGAGCAGTTGAACGCGCCGGTGAGGTTCACGCGGAGGTCGCGCTCCCACAGGTCGGGCACCTGGTCTCCGAGCTGACCCACATGGTCGAGCGTTGCCGCGTTGTTGACGAGGATGTCGACCGAGCCCAGTTCTTCCACCACACGCGCCACGGTCGCCTCGACTTGCTCGCGATCCGTGACGTCGCACTTGATGGCCGCCGCGCGGCGACCGAGCTCCTGGATCTCCTTCGCGGTCTGCTCCGAGTAGACGAGGCCCTGCGCCTTCGCCACCTGGGCGAGCGCGCCGTACTCGGCCGCGTCTTCGGACTCGTCCGACTCGACCTGGATGTCGGCGATGACGACGTCTGCGCCGGCCTGCGGCGAGCACGAGCGCGTCCTGCCGGCCGAGCCCGCGCGAGCCGCCGGTGACGAGGGCAACGCGCCCGGAGAGGTCGATCTCGAGCGCCACGCGCTAGTCGCTCGGCATGAGGACGTCGCGGGCGATCACGAGCCGCTGGATCTGCGACGTGCCCTCGTAGATCTGGTAGAGCTTCGCGTCGCGCATGAGCTTCTCGACCGGGTACTCCTTGATGTACCCGTAGCCGCCGAAGATCTGCACCGCGTCCGTCGTCACCTCCATCGCCATGTCCGCGGCGAATCGCTTGGCCATCGACGAGTAGAGCGTCGCCTTGCGGCCGTAGCCCGCGTCGAGCATCCACGCCGCCTGCCAGCAGAGGAGCCGCGCGGCCTCGATGTTCGTGACCATGTCCGCGATCAGGAAGTTGATGCCCTGGTTCATCGCGATCGGCTGCCCGAACGTCACGCGCTCCTTCGAGTACGCGGCCGCGTACTCGTACGCCGCCTGAGCGACGCCGACGGCGCCGATCGCCGTGCCAGGACGGGTCGTGTCGAGCGTCTGCATGGCGATCTTGAAGCCGTCGCCCTCCTCGCCGAGCCGGTTCGCGGCCGGCACGACTGCGTCGGTGAACGAGAACGCCGACGTGTCCGTCGCGCGCTGGCCCATCTTGTCGAGGTGCTTCTCGATCGTCACGCCGGGCGTGTCCATCGGCACGACGAAGGCCGAGATGCCGCGATGCTCCGCGTCGGGGTCGGTCTTGGCGAAGACGACGGTCCAGGCAGCGTGGCCCGCGTTCGTGATGAACGTCTTCGAGCCGTTGAGGACGTACTCGTCGCCCTTGCGTACCGCCGTCGACTTCATGCGCGCCACGTCCGATCCGGCGTCAGGTTCCGTGAGGCCGAACGAGCAGAGCAACGGCTCGTCGATGAGCGGGGAGAGCCACGTGCGCTTCTGTTCGTCCGAGCCGGCGATGATCACCGGGCCGGCGCCGAGGCCGGAGCAGATGATCGACGTGCCGATGCCGGCGCAGCCCCAGCAGAGCTCCTCGCTTACGAGCGCGCCCTCGAAAAGCGACAGCTCGGGCCCGCCGTACTCGGCGGGGACGTTGACGTTCATGAGACCGACCTCGTGAGCCTTCGCGACGACCTCGGCCGCATGGGTCTGGTGCTCGTCGTACTCCGCCGCCTTCGGCCGGATCTCCTTCTCGGCGAACTCGCGCGCGAGCTCCCTCAGCGCCCTCTGCTCGTCCGAGAGCGCGAACGACGGCCCCGTGGCGGCGGCATGCTCGACTACTGCCATGCAATGGCTCCTCAGAGAGTCGATTGACTAGTCAGTCAATCTTACGGGGACAGCCGTCGCGGCGTCAAGGCTGGTTTCATAGCCACGTGCTCACGATCGACGAAGCACGTCGCCTGTGGAAGCCGGACCGGCCGTATCTCAATACCGCGACCTTCGGGCTCCCGCCCACTCCGGCCTTCGAGGCACTTGAGCAGGCGCTCGCCGACTGGCGGCACGGCCGGACGAGCTGGGAGCACTGGTGTGACGCGACCGACCGTTCCCGCGAGCTCTTCGGGGAGCTCGTCGGCGTGCCGGCAGAGCGCGTGGCGACGGGCGCGAGCCTCTCGTACCTCGTCACGCTCGTGGCCGCGGGCATTCCCGACGGCGCGCGCGTACTCGTGCCCGAGGTCGACTTCACGTCGCTCACGTGGCCGCTGCTCGTACAGGCGCCGCGGTTCGACGGTCCGGTCGGCGCCGCTCGAGCGGGCTCGCGGACGCGATCGACTCGGAGACGGACGTCGTCGCCTTCAGCGCCGTCCAGTCCGCCGACGGCGCGGTCGCCGATCTCGACGCCATAGCCGCAGCGGCCGCCGCCCACGGGACGTTCACGATCGTCGACGGCTCCCAGGCAGTCAGCTGGCTGCCCGATCGACGGCTCCCGGTTCGACGCCGTCGCGTGCGCCGCCTACAAGTGGCTCATGTCGCCGCGCGGCACGGCGTTCCTGGCGCTCTCCGAGCGTGCGCTTGAGCAGACGCCGCCGCTGGCAGCCAACTGGTTCGCCGCCGAGGATCGCTTCGGCAGCTACTACCACGCGGATGTGCGGCTGGCGAAGGACGCCAGGAGGCTCGACCTCTCACCCGCGTGGTTCTCGTGGGTCGGCACCGAGCCGGCCCTCCGTCTTCTCACCGAGATCGGCGTCGCCGCGATCCACGAGCACGATGTCGGCTCGCGAACCGGTTCCGCGACGGCCTCGACCTTCCGCCCTCGCAGCTCGGCGATCGTGTCCACGAACCTGCCGGGCGCCGAAGAGCGGCTCGAGCGCGCCGGCATTCGCGCCGCCGTGCGCGGCGGCGCGCTGCGCGCGTCGTTCCACCTCTACAACACGGATGACGACGTGGACGCGGCGTTGTCCGCGTTGCTCGACTAACCTCATTTCGTGGCCACGAAGACGTCTGCGCCAGAGACGCTGGACCCGCGCGACTTCCTCGCGATCGACGCGTTGCTGTCGGACGAGGAGCGCGCGATCCGCGACACCGTGCGGCAGTTCGTCCGTGAACGTGTGCTCCCGGAGGTTGGCGAGTGGTTCGAGCAGGGCATCCTCCCGCGCGAGATCTACGCCGAGCTGGCGAAGCTCGGCCTCTTCGGCATGCACCTGCACGGCTACGGCCTGCCGGGCTCGAGCTCGGTCGCGTACGGCCTGACCTGCCTCGAGCTCGAGGCAGGCGATGCCGGCGTCCGCAGCGCCTGCTCCGTGCAGGGATCGCTTGCGATGTTCGCGATCTGGCGCTGGGGATCCGAGGAGCAGAAGGATCGCTGGCTGCCGCCGATGCACGCGGGAGAGGCGATCGGCTGCTTCGGGCTCACCGAGTCCGACGCCGGCTCGGACCCCGGCTCGATGCGCACGCATGCGCGCCGTGACGGCGCCGACTGGATCCTCTCCGGCTCGAAGATGTGGATCACGAACGGCTCGGTCGCCGACGTCGCCGTCGTCTGGGCGCGCACGGAGGACGGGGAGATCCGCGGCTTCCTCGTCGAGAAGGGCATGCGCGGCTTCAGCGCGCCGGACATCCACCGCAAGCTCTCGCTGCGCGCGTCCATCACGTCGGAGCTCGTCCTCGACGACGTCCGCGTACCGGACGCGAACCTCCTCCCCGGCTCGACCACGCTGCGCGGCCCGCTCTCGTGCCTCGACGAGGCGCGTCACGGGATCGTCTGGGGTGCCGTCGGCTCGGCGCGAGCATGCTTCGAGTCGGCGCTCGACTACGCGGAGGGGCGACTCGTCTTCGGCAAGCCGATCGCGGCGTACCAGCTCACGCAACAGAAGCTCGCGGAGATGGCGCTCGAGATCAACCGCGGGCTCCTCGTCGCCCATCACCTTGGGCGCATGAAGGACGAGGGCACGCTGCGCCCCGAGCAGGTGAGCATGGGGAAGATGGGCAACGTCCGCGGCGCGCTCGAGGTCTGCCGCATGGCGCGGACGATCCTCGGCGGCAACGGCATCACGCTCGAGTACCCGGTGATCCGCCATATGAACAACCTCGAATCCGTGCTCACGTACGAGGGCACCCACGAGGTGCACACGCTCGTGGTCGGCAACGCCCTCACCGGCCACAACGCGTTCCGCTAGGCGGGCGCTTCCGCCTGCCGCCAGACACGCGCGACGATCGGGATCGACGCGACGACTAGCAGCGCGCAGAACGGCCAGAGGATCTGGTAGCCCTGGGTCGCCTCGAGGTGCGGCTCGAAGACGTCGATCAGCACGCCCGCCACGAGTGGCCCGAAGATAAGCGCCCAGCCCTTCGTCGTCGTGGCGATGCCGGAGATCGCGCCCCGCTGCTCGGGCGGCATGAGCCGGAAGAGAATGGCCCAGGAGAGCGTCATCACCATGCCGCCGGCGACCGAGACCGGGAAGATGAAGGCGTAGTACCAGCTCTCCCAGCTCTGCGCGAAGCCCGCGAGGAGCAGCCCTGTCGCGTAGACGACCGACGCCCAGAAGACGACGCGGGCGGCACCGATTCGGTCACCGATGCGCCCGGCGACGATGGCCGCGACCACATAGCCGGCGGCGACCGTCGCGAGGATTGTCGAGGAGACCGCCAGCGACTCGTCGAGGCCCTCGAGGACGTAGAGGACGACGAATGTCCGCATGGCGGCGAACGTCCCCTCCCAGCACGCCATCGCGAACAGGAACATCCGCACGTTGGGCAGGTGGAGGAAGATGTCGCGGCTCAGGCCGACGTACGCGCGGATGCCCTTGTACACGCGGTTCTCGCCGCCGTCCTCTCTCACCCAACGCACCACGGCGCCGCAGGCCACTGTCGTCACCACGGCGGCGAGGAGGAACGGGGCGGGGTCCGACACGCTGAGCAGAAAGCCGCCGCCAACGAGCGCGCAGGCCAGAGCGATGCCGCGCAGGATGTGCTGGACGCCCTGCGAGCGAGCGAAGACGCTCTCGTGGAGCAGATCCGGGTACAGCCCTCGGTACGGCGGCTCGTAGACGTAGTACGCGAAGAAGAACGCCATGACGACGAATGCCGTCGTCAAGAGGTTGGGCATGAACGCGACGAGGGCGAGGCAAAAGCCCATCGGGAGGAGGGCAGCGAGCATGAACGGGCGGCGCCGGCCCATCGGGGTCAGGAACGTGTCGCTCCACGGTCCGATGACGAGCGGAACCGTGAGCGCGAAGATGCCTTCGGCGGCTAGCACGGCCGCGATCACGGTTTGCGAATCCGTGAACTCGGCGAGGAGCGGTGGCAGGTACGCGGCGGTGGTGGTGATCGAGAACGCGAGGCCGAACGCGCCGAGCCCGAGCAGCCAGACCGTGGAGTTGCGGGTCGTCGTCACGCGGTCGCCGCCGGCGAGAGGCCCGACACGACGAGCGTGACAACGGTGCGTTCGGCTCGCGCAACCTCCTCGTCGCCGTCGGGAAGCTGCCCGAGCACCCAGCCCGTGAGGATCTCCTCGATCGCGCCGTAGACAATCCAGCTTGCGAGCCGCGGGTCGAGATCGCTGCGGAACTCGCCCGCGGCCTGCCCGCGCGAGACGACTCGCTCAAGCGCCGCGAACACCTCACCGATCTCGTCCACCCGCTGCTGCACGCCTGGGCTGCGCGCGACCTCGCGCACGAGCACGCGTACGAGGTCAGGCTGGCGCCGCCAGGATCGCAGGAGGATGGCCGTGATCTGCCGGAGCTGCTCGGCGGCCGGCACAGCCGCCTCCTCGACGTCGCGGATCGCGGCCAGGAGCTCCGTCCAGGTCTCGCGGAAGATCGTCTCGAGGACGTCCTCCTTCGACTCGAAGTAGTGGTAGACGAGCCCGTACGCGACCTTTGCCTCCTCGGCGATGTCGCCGACGCGGGTCGCGTGGTAGCCCTTCTCCGCGAACGTCCGCACGGCGGCGTCGAGGATCACGCGCCGCTTCTCCTCCGAGGCGATTGACCGGTCAGTCAACGCGGGAAGCGTAGTGGTAGGTTCGCGGCGGATGCAACCGCTCGCGGGTCAGCTCGTCGTCGATTTCACGCGCCAGCTGCCCGGGCCGTACGCGAGCCGCGAGCTCATGCGGCTCGGAGCGCGGGTCGTGAAGGTCGAACCTCCCGAGGGCGACCCGATGCAGCACGGCGCGCCGGCCTGGTACGAGGCGGTCAACGCCGGCAAGGAGATCGTGACCTGGGACGCGGCGTCCGGCTCGCCGGTCGCCCAGGAGCTCTGTGACGGGGCCGACGTGATCCTCGACGGCTTCCGGCCGGGCGTGTTCGAGCGGCTCGGGCTCGTCATCCCCGATACCGCGGTCGTCTGCGCGATCACCGGGTTCGGTGACGAGGGGCGGCACGCCGGGCGCGCCGGCCACGACCTCAACTACATGGGCTGGGCGGGCGCGCTCGCCGACACGGCGCCCTCGGTGCCCCCGTTGCAGGCGGCCGACCTCGCCGCGGGCGCGCTCGGCGCAATCGCGGAAATACTCGCGGGGCTGCTCGAGCGCGGCCGCACCGGACGCGGCCGGCGCATCACGATCTCGATGACCCACGGCGCACACCGGCTCGTGGCGCACCGCCGCGGCGCGGACATCGTCGTGCCCAGGCTGCTGACGGGCGGCGCTCCGTGCTACGCGGTCTACGGGACCGCCGACGGGCGCTTCCTGACGGTGGCGGCGCTCGAGCCGAAGTTCTGGCTGCGGCTCTGCGAGCTGATCGGGCGGCCCGACCTCGTCGAGCGCCACTACGACCCAACGGCGGCCGAGGAGCTGAGCGGCGTGTTCGCGACGCGGTCGCTCGCCGAGTGGCTCGAGCTCTTCGAGGACGAGGACGTCTGCGTCGGCCCGGTGTCGACGCTCGACGAAGCCGCCGTCGAGTTCAGCTCCTAGCGCAACAGGAAGCCGGTGCCGAGATCGTCCGACGGCTCGAGGACGAACTCATGCGTGCCCGTGCGGTGCGCGGAGCCCTCGACCTCGGTGAGCACCGCCGGATGACCGGCGGCCTCCGTCCGGCCGACGATCCAGGCGCGGAACTCCGTGCCGATGACGCTGAGATGGCGCAGCTCCGGCACGTCGAGCAGCGCCATCCTCGCCGACGTCGCGCTGCCGCACGGCGAGCGGTCGACCTCGCCGTCGGCGAACACGGTGACGTTCCGCTGCACTGGCGGCGGGCCGTCGTCCTCGTGCTGCCAGAAGACAACGCCGTAAACGCCATGAAGCTCGGGCTCGACCGGATGGACGATCTCGTGGTCTCGCTCGAGGTCGGCCTTGATCGCGCGGCCGAGCTCGATCAGCCGTGGCAGCTCCTCGGGCGCTACTCGCTCCTCGAGAAAGGCGTAGAAGGCTCCGCCGAAGGCGACGTCGACGGTTCGCCCGGCGACCTCCAGCTCGCGCGCGTGGACGTACGCAGGCACGTTGCGGAAGCGCACGGCCTTCACGTCGCCGTCCTCGACGCGCGCGACCGCCTGCAGCCTCCCCGAAGGACAATCGACGACGACCCTCGTCTCCGGCTCGACGGCATCCACGACGCCGTTCGCGATCGCCCACGTGACGAGCGCGATCGTGCCGTGGCCGCACGCGGTCGAGTAGCCGGCGTTGTGGAAGAAGACGACGCCGAGGTCGGCGCCCTCGTCCTCAGGCTCCGTGACGAAACAGCCATACATGTCGGCGTGGCCGCGCGGCTCGTTGACGAGTAGGCGGCGGACGTCGTCCGCGTGCTCGAGCGCGTGGCGGCGCTTGTCGAGAATCGTCTTCCCGGGCAGCGGGTCGACGCCGCCGGTGACGATCCGGAACGGCTCGCCGGCCGTGTGGTAGTCGACCGTGGAGATGCGCACTACGAGCCGGTGAACTGCGGCGGGCGCTTCTCGAGGAAGGCGGTCACGCCCTCGCGAAAGTCGTCCGTCTGCGTGGCGGCAGCCTGGAGCTGCGCCTCCAGCTCGAGCTGTTCCTCGAGGGTCGCGTTCTGCGCGTGGTCGAACAGCCGCTTCGTCATGCCGATCGCCTTCGTCGGCGCCGCCGCGTACATCCCGGCGAGCTCCGCGGTACGTGCCGGGAGCGTCTCGTCGGCAACGACCTCGGAGACAAGGCCCCACTCGAGCGCCTCGGCGGCCGGGAGCTTGCGGTTCGACGCCATCCATTCGAAGGAACGCGGAGCTCCGAGCAGCCGGTGGATGAAGTACGTGCCGCCCGAGTCGGGGACGAGCCCGATGCCTATGAACGCCGGGATGAACGCCGCGGACTCGGCGGCGATGCGGATGTCGCAGGCGCAAGCAAGCGAGAGGCCGGCGCCCGCGGCGGGCCCATTGACGGCGGCGATCACCGGCTTCTCGAGGGCGCGGATGGCGAGGACGTTCTTGTGGTACCCCGCGCGCAGACGGTCACCGATGTCGCCTGCGCCCTCCTGGAACTCCGTCAGGTCCTGGCCAACGCAGAAGCCGCGGCCGGCGCCCGTGATGACGACGGCGCGCACGGAGGCGTCGCCCGCCTCCTTGAGGCCCGCCTGGAACTCCTTGTGCAGCGACGTGTTGAACGCGTTGAGGACGTCCGGACGGTTGAGCGTCAGCGTCAGCACGCCGCCGTCGCGAGTGACCTCCACCTCGGCCATGGGCGAGGACCCTAGCTCACCGGCTGGTAGCGTGGCCGCATGGCGCCGCGCATCGTCCGAAAGACCGAGCGAGCTGTGCTCGGGGCGGGCATGTCGCTGATCGCCATCTTTCTCGAGCGCCGGCTCGCGAAGATGCTCAGGAAGACCTAGAGCCTCTCTTCCAGAACAGATCCAGGAGCATCAGGAAGAGCAGCGCGACGCCGATGCTGCCGAACAGCGCCGGCACCCAGTTCGAGACGCCGTCCTGGCCCATCGTGAAGCCGCTGGAGATGATTGCCGCCGCTGCCGTGATCGCGAGCGAGATGCGTCGCGTGGAACGCCGGATCGTGTTCTCGAGGCTCGTCATTCCCTTCATCTCGACCTGGAAGCGCGGGCCGGGTCGCGCCCCGACGAGCCGCTCGATCGCCTCGAAGAGCCCCGAGAGGCGCACCTTCACCTTCTGCACCTCGTAGAACGCCTTCTTAGGGTCGATCGCGTCGCGACCGCGCTCGAACAACCGGCGCGCGAGAAAACGGCCGACGACTGAGAACGGGTCGAGCTCGGGATCGAGCACCGACGCCGCGAGCTGCATCTGCGCGAGCGCCTTCGCCGTCAGCGCCATCTCGGCGGGCAGCCGAACGTCGCGGCGAGCGGCGATCTCCGTGATTCCCTGGAGGATCGGCCCCAGCTGGATCTCCTGGAGCGAATGTCCGCGGACGCCCTGCACGAGCGCGCCGATCTCGCCCTGAAACGCATCGAGGTCGAAATCGTCGGGGAGCTCCTGGTCGGCGAGCTGGAGGACCACCTCGGCGAGGAACTCGTCGTCCTCCTGCCAGAACGCCATCACCAGCATGAGCACGAGCTCGCGCATGCGCTGGTCGACCTCGCCGACCATCCCGCAGTCGAGGAAGTAGACGGTGCCCTCCGACCAGAGAAGGTTCCCGGGGTGCGGGTCGGCGTGGAAGAAGCCGTCGGCGAGCACCTGCCGGTAGTACGACTCGATCAGCTGCCGCGCCGCATCCTGCCGCTCCGGCACGTCGGGTGTTTCCCGCAGCGGCACGCCGTCGACGAAGCTCAGCACGAGCAGGCGCTTGCTCGAGAGCTCGTGGTAGACGGAAGGAACGGCTAGCCGCGGGTAGCGCTCGAGCACCTCGCCGAGCCTGTCGACGTTCGCAGCCTCGGAGCGGAAGTCGAGCTCGCGCTTGAGCGAGGCCGAGAGGTGGCGGATCACCGACGGGAAGTCCACGAGCCGCCGGAGCCCGTCGCGATGCTCGGCCTTCTCGGCGAAGAGCTCGAGCAGTCCGAGGTCGCGCATGATCTCCTCCTCCGCGCCCTGCCGCTGCACCTTCACGACGACGCGGTCGCCGCTCTCGAGCGTGGCGGCGTGCACCTGGCCGATCGTGCCGGCGGCGAGCGGCTTGGGGTCGATGCTCTCGAACACGTCCTCCCACGGCACGCGCAGCTCCGCCTCCATGACCTCGACGACCTCGGCCTCGGTCATCGGCGGCACATCGTCCTGGAGCTTCGAGAGCTCGGCGATGAACTCCGGCGGCAGCAGGTCGGGACGCGTGGAGAGGATCTGGCCGAGCTTCGCGAACGTCGGGCCGAGCTCCTCGAGCGCTGCACGCAGGCTCTTCGCGCGCTCCTCGAGCGGCACGTCTGCGGCGCCGCGCTCGCCGAGGCCGTAGCGCGCCATCACCTTGCCGATGAACGCCGCGCGGCCGAGGAGGTTGAGATCGGCTTCCTGCGTGTCCGTCACCTGCGGAACAGGCCTCTCTTGCGTTTCTGCGACTGCTCCGTGCGCTGGCGCGAATTGACGATGATCACCGTCCGGTCGGAGTTGTGCGACACGCGGTTCGGGACGTTCCCGAGCAGGAACTCCTTGCGCCCTGACATGCCGACGTTGCCGACGACGACGACGTCCGCGTCCTCGGCCTCCGCCGCGTCGACGATCGCCTGGGCGGGGTCCTCGCCCATCCCGATCACCCCGCGGGCGAGCTCGCCGGCGAAGCCGCGGCCGTACTCGGTCAGGTCCTCTCGCGCGTGCGGCGGCGCCTCGGCCGGCGGGATGACGATCTGGCAGAGCAGGAGCTCGGCCTCGAAGCGCACGGCCATGTCCGCGGCGAACTGGACGGCATGCTCGGCCGTCTCCGAACGGTCGGTCGCGACGAGGATGCGGCGCACGCTCATGAAGCCGCGGAGCCTACCGGCCTTCGAACTGCGGCCGCCGCTTCTCCACGAACGCGGCCATGCCTTCGCGGGCATCCTCCGACGAGAAGGCGAGATAGAGCAGCCGGCGCTCGTAGTCGATGCCCAGCGACAACGTGCCTTCGTCGGCGCGCACGACGGCTTCCTTCGCGAGCTGGCTCGCGACCGGGCCCTTGACGGCGATGTCGCGGGCGACGCGCTTCGCCTCGTCAAGCCAGGCCTCACGGGCGACGAGGCGGGCGACGAGGCCTGCGTCGAGCGCTTCGCGGGCGGAGAGGCGGCGTCCGGAGAGGATGACGTCCATCGCGAGCGCCTTGCCGACGGCTCGCGTGAGCCGCTGCGTGCCTCCCGCTCCGGGAATGAGGCCCAGGCCGGTCTCCGGCTGCCCGAAGACGGCCGTATCGGACGCGACGACGACATCGCAGGCCATCGCCAGCTCGCAGCCGCCGCCGAGGCAGAAGCCGGAGACGGCCGCGACAAGCGGTGTGCGGACGGCGCGAATCGCGTCCCAGGCGTCGACGCTGCGATTGACATACATCTCGACGGCCGAGGCCGTGGCCATCTCGCCGATGTCGGCGCCGGCGGCGAACACCTTGTCGGAGCCGCCGAGCACGATGCAGCGAATCTCCGGGTCGGCGTCGAGCTCCTGGAGCGCCGAGACGACCTCCCCCATCAGCTCGGAGGAGAGCGCGTTCAGCTGCTGCGGCCGGTCGAGGAGGACGGTCGCGATCGGCGCCTCGCGCTCGACGCGCGTGAGCTCAGGCATCGCTCTTGTCCACGAACCGCCTGACGGCGCCCTGTGCCTCCTCCCCGAGCATCGAGAGCGCGAGCCAATCGCGCGCGTGGCCGACGGTCTGGTGCCACGAGATATCGCGCCAGAAGTTCAGCTGGTGCTTCGCGTAGCGGGTCGTCTGCGGCAGCTTCGCCGCGAGTTTCTCCACGAGCTCGTCCACGGTCGCGTCAAGCTCGGCCGCCGGTACGGCGCGGTTGATGAGCCCCCAGTCCGCCGCCTGCTGCGCCGGGATCTCCTCGCAGAGGAGGATGATCTCGCGCGCGCGCCGCTCGCCGACCATGATCGGCAGCCACTGCGTCGCGCCGCCCGCGGGCACCGAGCCGTGCTCGAGCCCGACGTGGCGGATGAACGCGTCGTCGACCATCACCGCGAGATCGCACGCCATCTGGAACTCGTTGCCGCCTCCGACACAGATGCCGTTGATGCGCGCGAGCGTCGGCTTGCCGATCTCGCGCAGGCGGTCGTGCGCGTCCTTGAAGGCGCCGAACCACTTCCAGTAGCCCTGAGGGTTGCCGAGGTACTCGGCAGACCATTCCTTGAGGTCGGCGCCGACGCAGAATGCGCGCCCGGTGCCGGTGAGCACGACGACGCGGATCTCGTCGTCCCAGGACGCGTCCTCGCACGCCCGCGCGAGCTCGCGCAGCATCCGGAAGTCGAGCGCGTTCAGCCGGTCGGGCCGGTTGAGCGTGATCGTCGCGCGCGGTGGCGCCTTCTCGTAGACGATCCGCTCGAACCCGAGCTCGTCCGGCGTCTGCGGCTTGGGTGCGGAGGGCTCGGTCACGAGCCGCAGCCTAACGCTCGAGGGTGCACGGCCGATACTGACCATGACGTGAGCGGATGGCGAGGGTCAGCGTATTGCGTGGGAGCGGCAGGCGTATCTGCCGTCAGCCTGACCGCTGCGGTCGTCGGTGACGGGACAATCGCGCTGTTCGGCCTCCTCGTAGGGCTGCTGTGCTGGTACCGGACCGGAGTCGAGATCTCTCGCGGCAACTGGTAGCAGTCGGCCGTGAACAGCGACGCAACCGCCGTCAGCCCAGATCGAGCACGAGCTCCAACGCGTCGTCGATGCTCCGCATCTCGTCGAGCGTCAAGTGTCCCGCCTGCTCGCCGAGCGCTCGCGCATCGACCGGGCCCACCATCTCGCACATCACCCGCGTTGGCTCCTCGCCGACAACGATCTCCGGGTGGAAGGTCGCCGATGGCGTCGACGTCGAGGTTGGGCAGACGAGGATTGTGGAAAGCGCGAGCAGATCATCGGCCTGCACGATCACGGCGAAGCGGCGCCCATGCTGGACGTGCCCGCGCCGGCTGGGGAGCGTTATCGCGTGAACGTCACCGCGAACCACGAAGCTCGTCCATAAGTTGCGCTACCTCCGCCGCCTCGCGTACGTACTCCGGGTTGCGCGCCAGCGCCGCCGCTTCCGAAGCGAGCCCGGCGCGCCGCCGGTCGCGCTCTGCCGTCTCGCCAATTGCCTGACGTGCCGCCTCCGCCCTGGTAATGCCACGACGCCGCGCGATCTCGTCGAGCGCGCGCACGCCGTCTGTTCCGAGACGCAGCGAAAGCGGAGGAACCGCCGAAGCCACGCGTCAAAGTGTAGCGCATAACGCACTACACCTCTCGGCCATGTCAGTCGGCGACGAGCGGGACGATCTCGAAGCGGTCGACGTCGACGAGGCCGTGGTCGGTGATCTTCAGCTTCGGGATCACGGACAGGGCGAGAAACGAAAGCGTCAGAAACGGCGTCGCGACGGTGCAGCCGAGGGCGGCCGCCGCTACGTTGCACGCGCGGCTCTGCGCGACGACTTCTGCCAGTGGCGCGTCGGAGAGCAGGCCGGCTACGGGTAGCGGGAGCTCGGCCTTAACGCCGCGCGACTCGACGGCGACGATGCCGCCGCCGAGCTCTACGAGCCGCTGTACGGCCCTGGCCATATCGTTGTCATCGACGCCGACGACGACGATGTTGTGCGCGTCGTGGGCGACTGTCGAGGCCATCGCCCCCGACTGGAGGCCGAAGCCACGCACGAACCCCAGCCCGATGCGCCCAGTGCCGTGGTGGCGCTCGATGACCGCGATCTTCGCGAGGTCGCGGCTGGGATCCGATACCGCCTCACCGTCGACGACCGTCGGCTCCTCGATCAACTCATCCGTGACGACCTGCTCCTCGACGAGCCCGATCACCCGCGCGCTACCGCCGGTCCAGGGAATGGCGAAATCGCCGGCCGAGATCGGCTGCACGTGCACCGTCCGCTTCACCCACTCGGGCACGTGCGCCTCCGGGATCTCGTCGACGGCGCGGCCCTTCTTGAGCACCGTTCGCGGCTCGAACGACTCGAGGTCGTCGAGCACGACGAGATCGGCTTGGTAGCCCGGCGCGATCGCGCCCATATGGTCGAGGCCGTGCCAGGTCGCAGGGTTCAGCGAGGCGAGGACGAGCGCATCCTCGGGTGCCACTCCCACCGCGACGGCCTTACGCACCATCTGGTTCAGGTGGCCGGAGTCGGCGATGTCCTCGGGGTCGCGGTCGTCGGTGCAGAACGCCATGCGCGAAGGACCAAGCTCTTTGACGAGCGGCAGGAGGTCTTCGAGGTTCCGCGCCATCGACGCCTCACGGATGAGGAGCCACATGCCGGCGCGGAGCCGCTGGCGCCCCTCCTCGACGGTGAGCGCCTCGTGATCGGAGCGGATGCCCGACGCGGCGTACGCGTTGAGCGCCTTCCCAAGCACCCCTGGCGCATGCCCGTCTGCGTGCGCCGCGCCTTCGAGTGCGAGCTTCTCGAGCTCCGCCGGATCGCCCGCGATGACGCCGGGGAAGTTCATCATCTCGGCGAGGCCGATCACGCGGCGCCGGCGCAGGAGGCCCTGGAGGTCGCCCGCCGTCAGCGGCCGGCGCGGCGACTCGAAGGACGACGCCGGAACGCACGACGACGCGGTGAAGTACACGTCGAGCGGCAGGCCGGAGCAGACGTCGAGCAGCCAGTGGATGCCGTCGGAGCCGAGGACGTTCGCGATCTCGTGCGGGTCGGCGACGACGGCCGTCGTGCCCATCGGCAGCACGAGCCGCGCGAACTCGTCGACGAGCAGCTTCGTCGACTCGAGGTGCATATGGGCGTCGATGAAGCCGGGGACGATGTAGGCGCCAGCGACGTCGAGCGTCTCCTCGCCGTCGTAGTCGCCCAGGCCCGCGACGTAGCCGTCGCACACCGCGACGTCGGTCTCGAGCCATTCGCGCGTGAAGACCGAGAGCACGCGACCGCCTTTGACGACGAGATCGGCCGGCTCGTCTCCGCGTGCGACTGCGATGCGTCGGGCAAGGTCGGTCATAGCGCTATGTCGTCGGGACGCACGGGGACGCGCGCGAGCTCACGGCCCGTAGCGTCGCGCAGCGCGGAGAGGACTGCTGCAGTGGAGACGACCGTAGGCGGCTCACCCACGCCCTTGAGGCCGTAGGGGCCGTCCGGCTCGGGATCCTCCACGAGCGTGGCTTCGATCGGCGGCACGTCGAGCGCGGTGGGAATGAGGTAGTCCGTGAAGCTCGCGTTCGTGATGAGCCCACCGGTGGTCTGGATCTCCTCCATCAGCGCGAGGCCGATGCCCTGCGCAGTGCCGCCCTCGATCTGGCCGTGCACTGCAAGCGGATTGAGCGCCTTGCCGACGTCTTGCGCAGTGCCGATCCAGACGAGCCGCGTCAGACCCAGCTCGACGTCGACCTCCGCGACGACCTTCATCGCCGCGCAGGCGAAGGCGACGTGGGCCCGCTCCCCGAGCACCTGGCCCGTCTCCGGGTCGAGCGGGAACGTGGGCAGGTGACGGTAGACGCGCTCGACATCGACGTCCCCGCCGGTGCGTGCACGCTCCGCGAGCGCCTCCTGGCAGGCGAGCCGCACGGCGCCGGCCGCCATCCACGTCATCCGCGAGGCCGATGACGAACCGGCCGAGCCGACCCCCGTCGTGGACGGGGTGGTGACCACGACGTCGTCGATCCCGAGCTCCTGCCGTGCGACCTGCGCGATGACGTCCGTCACACCCTGGCCGACCTCCGCGGCCGCGCAGAGGACTTCGGCTGAGAGGCCGCCCGTCGCAGTCTGAAAGAGCCGAACTCGCGCGGCCGCGTAGTCGTCGAACCCCTCCGAGAAGCAGATGTTCTTCAGGCCGACGGCGAAGCCTGTGCCGCGCTGGACGCCTTCACCGCGCGTCGTGTTGCCGGTGCCGCCGGGAAGGCGCACCGACTCGCGCGGCAGCTCCTCGGGTGCCGGCGGGTCGAGCTCGGCACAGCGGCGGATGACCTCGGCGACCGGTAGGGAGCCGGTGATGATCTGCCCGGTGGGAAGGGTGTCCCCAGGCTTGAGCGCGTTCAGGAGACGCAGCTCGACCGGGTCGATGTCGAGGGCGGCGGCGAGCTTGTCCATCTGCGCCTCGTGCGCGAAGCAACCCTGGACGGCACCGAAGCCGCGCATGGCGCCGCAGGGTGGGTTGTTCGTGTACACGCAGGTGCCGTCGACGTGGACGTTGTCGACGTTGTACGGGCCGGCGACGAAGCAGCACGCGTTCGCGAGCACGGCCGTCGAGCTCGATGCGTACGCGCCGCCGTCGAGGAGGATGCGCGCGTGAACGGCGACGAGTCGGCCGTCGCGCGTCGCCCGGTGCTCGGCCCAGATCTTCGCGGGGTGCCTGTGGACGTGACCTGTGAACGACTCCTCGCGGTTGTAGACCATCTTCACTGGACGGCCCGTGTGCAGCGCGAGCATCGCTGCATGGATCTGGATCGACATGTCCTCGCGGCCGCCGAAGGCGCCACCGACGCCGGCGAGGTGGACGCGAACCTGCTCGGGGGCGAGCGCTAGACAGGGCGCGACCTGGTCGCGGTCGACGTGGATCCACTGCGTGGCGACGTAGATGTCGACTCCACCCTCACCATCGGGCACGGCAAGGCCGGACTCGGGGCCGAGGAACGCCTGGTCCTGGGTTCCCACCTCGTAGACGCCGGTGACCGTGACGTCTCCCTCGACCTCGGGGTCTCCGTGCCTGATCACCATCGAGCGAACGACGTTGGGGCGCGGGTCCTCGCGGAAGCCGTGGCCGACGGTAGGGCGGTCGGGATGGAGCGGCTCCTGCTCGGTCGCGAGCTCCGGGTCCGAGACGGGCGGCAACTCTTCATAGGCGACGTCGATGGCGGCGGCTGCGCGCCGGGCCTCCTCGGGGCTCTCCGCGGCGACGACCGCCACCGGCTCGCCGTGGTAGCGCACGCGGTCGATGGCGAGCACCGGCTGGTCGGGGATCTCGAGGCCGTACGTCTTTGCCCCGGGAACGTCGGCGTGGGTCAGGACAGCGTGGACGCCCGGCGCGGCGAGGGCCTTGGAGATGTCGATCGCGTGGATGAGCGCGTGCGCGTGCGGGCTGCGGAGCGTGTGGCCCCAGAGCATGCCCGGCGCCTCGAGGTCGCTCGAGAACGCGAACTCGCCCTTCGTCTTCGGCACAGCGTCGGAGCGAAGGATGCTCTCGCCGACGCGCCCGTGCTCGAGGCGCCGCGGCGTGGCGACCGTCTGTTGCGAAGTTGGCGCACTTTCGTCACCCACGCGTTCTGAATTCGTCGTTACGATCAAGTCGGGTGGTGGTCCGGGGTGGCCCCAACGGCTCATGAGTTTTCGGCCGCCGTCTTCACCGCGTCGACGATCTTCTGGTACCCCGTGCAGCGGCAGAGGTTGCCGGACAGCGCCTCGCGGATCTCGTCCTCGCTGGGGTTCGGCACACGAGCCACGAGGTCCGCGGCCGCGACTACGAGCCCCGGCGTGCAGAACCCGCACTGGACAGCCCCCGCCTCGACGAAGGCCCTCTGCACCGGGTGGAGCTCCTCACCATCCGCAAGCCCCTCCACGGTCGCGATCTCGTGCCCGTCCGCCTGCGAGGCGAGCACGAGGCACGAGCACACGAGCTTGCCGTCGAGCAGCACCGAGCAGGAGCCGCACTCACCCTGCTCGCACGCGTTCTTCGAGCCGGGCAGGCCCACTCGCTCGCGCAGTGTGAAGAGGAGGCTCTCGCCGGGCCAGACCTCGGCCTCCACCTGCTCGCCGTTCGCGACGAACGCAATTCTCATGCCGCGAGGCACCTCTCCACTGCCCGCCGCGCCAGCACGCCGAGCGCGTGGCGGCGATACGCCGCCGTTCCCCGCACGTCGTCGATCGGCGAGCAGGCCTGAACGACGGCGTCGGGCAGGCTCCGTGCGTCCCCCATCGGCACGCGAACGAACCCGGGCACGGGGCCTGCCGAGCCGAACGACGCGCGCAGCTCGTCGCGCTCGCGATCGGCCGCGACCGCGAGCGAGCAGACGGCGATCACCATTGCGTTCCGCGGCCCCACCTTCATGAACGTCTGCGAGCCGCCCGAAGGACGCACGACGACCGCGACGATGAGCTCGTCGCCCTCGAGTGCGTGCTGCTTCGGCCCCACGAGGAACTCGCGGACGGACATCCGCCGCGCGCCGCGCGCCGCGCTCGCGAGCTCGACCTCTGCCTCGTTCACCAGCAGCGGCGGCAGCGCGTCCCCGGCCGGAGATGCCGTGCCGAGGTTGCCGCCGAGCGTGCCGCGGTTGCGAATCTGCGGCGAGCCCACCGTCCGCGATGCCTCCGCAAGAGCAGGCAGCTCCGACGCGAGCTCACCGTGCTCGATCTCCGCGTACGTCAGGCCCGCTCCGAGACGGAGCGACCCGTTCTCGCGAGACCAGCCCCCGAGCTCGGCCACCTCGCCCAGGTCGAGGATCGCGTCGGGCCGCGCGCGGTCGAAGTTGAGGTCGACCATGACGTCTGTCCCGCCGCGGATCGCGAGCGCCCGTGGATGCTCGGCGCGCAGCACGAGCGCCTCCGCCAACGTCCGGGGCCTCAGCACTTCCATCCCGAAGTTCTAGCGCTCCTCGCGCACGTACGGCACGCCGAGGGCCGCCGGAGCGCCGACGCGACGCTTCGCCAGGCCCGTCGACACGAGGACGAGCACGACGATCGTCATCACGTACGGCAGCGCCTGGAGGAACTCCGGCGTGATCTGCACGTCGTGCGCCTGCAGCGCGAACGGCAGCGCCGAGAGACCGCCGAAGAGGTACGCGCCGACCAGACACAGCTCGGCGCGCCAGAACGCGAAGATGACGAGCGCGATGGCGATCCATCCCGCGCCGCTCACGAGCGTGTCGCCGGAGGTCCAGCCGGCCGTGATCGACAGGCTGAAACACGCGCCGCCGACGCCTGCCAGGGCGCCCCCCACGATGACGTGCACGTAGCGGTAGCGCGTGACGCTGATCCCCATCGCGTCCGCCGTCGCTGGGGACTCGCCCACCGCGCGCACGTTGAGGCCCCAGCGGGTGCGCGTGAGATAGAGGGCGATAGCGGCCGTCAGTGCCCACGACCCGTAGACGAGCGCCGACTGGTCGAAGAGGATCGGGCCGAACACCCAGAGGTCGCCGAGGCCGAAGACGTCGAGCGAGCCGAACTGATGGGTCGCCGGCAGGTCGCCGAGCCCCAGCTCGGAGCCGAAGTACGCGGACAGCCCGAGCCCGCCGGCGAAGATCGTCAGCGCCAGCCCCGACACGATCTGGCTCGCGCGGAGCGTCACGGTAAGGAACGCGTGGATCGCGGCCATCGCCGCCCCCGCCGCCCCGGCCGCGAGCACTGCGACCGCGAGCACGACCGCACTCGCCGCCTCGACGGTCTGCGTGGCCCAGAAGCCGACCGCGGCCCCGAACAGCATCATCCCCTCGACGCCGAGATTGAGCACGCCGGAGCGCTCTGCGAGCAGCTCGCCGAGGGCGGCGTAGAGGAGCGGCGTGCCGTAGAGCACGGCCTGCGCCAGCACAAAAACGACGAGGCTGTCGTTGATGCTCACGCGGCCGGCTCCGTTGCGGCCGGCCCGCCAGACCGGCCGAAGCGCGTGAAGCGCACGCGGTAACGGACGAGCAACTCGCCTCCGAGCGCGCAGAAGAGGATGACGCCCTGCATCACGCCAACGAGGCCCGACGGGAAGTCGACGCCCTGGAGCGTGTAGCCGGCGTTCTGGAGACCGCCGATCAGGACGGCCACGAGGCACACGGCGAAGGGGTTGTAGCGTGCGAGCGCCGCGACCACGATTCCCGTGTAGCCGAACGCTGCTGCCTGGAGCCCGCTCGGGCTGCCGTCGAGCGTGTGCGTGAAGTCGCCGATCTGGCTGGCCCCTCCGATGCCGGCCACCGCGCCCGAGACTCCCATGACGGCGAGGATCTTCCGCCGCGTGCGCATGCCCGCGTAGCGCGCGGCACGAGGCGAGTCCGCGATCACCCCGACCTCGAAGCCGAACCGCGTCCGCGAGTAGAGCGCCCACAGCACGACGGCGGCGCCGATACCGAGCAGGAAGCCGAGGGGCACGACGAGGCTCGAGCCGAAGGTCGGCCAGTCGGACTCGATGGGCATCGCCTTCCCCTGCGGGAACGCGCGCGCCTGGAGCGTCGACGTGTCGCGCCAGTACGAGGCGCTGCTGAAGATGAGGTACGTGAGCAGCAGCCCTGCGACATAGTTGAGCATGAGCGACGTGATGATCTCGTTCGTCCTGGCGAACGCCCGCAGGATGCCGGGAATGAGCGCCCAGAGCGCCCCGCCCACGCCGCCCGCGACGCACATGAGCACGACGAACACCGGCGTCGACATCGTGCCGCGGTCGCCGAGCTGCAGCGCGATCCAGGACGCGAAGACAGCACCGAGATACAGCTGGCCCTCGGCTCCGATGTTGAAAAGGTTCATGCGAAAAGCGGCCGCGGCGGCGAGCCCGGTGAAGAGGATCGGCGTCGCGGAGATGAGCGTCGCCGAGAGCGCGCCGTTGCCCGTGAACCCCGCCTCGATCATCCGCCGGTACGTGTCCCACGGGTCGTGGCCGGTCGCGGCGAGGATCACCGCCATGACCCCGAAGGCGACGACGAGCGAGCCCACGGGCACGACGACCGACAGCCACCACGGCTGATCGAGCCGTCTTTCTATTCGCATCAGCGCTTCCCACCGGCCATGAGGAACCCGAGCTCGTCGGGCGTGGCCGCCGAGGCATCGAGCTCGGCGACGACGGAGCCTTCGTACATGACGGCCACCCGGTCGGCGAGCGCGAGGATCTCGTCGAGGTCCTCGCTGATCACGAGCACAGCCACGCCGTCGGCGGCCGCCCCGCGGAGAAACGCGTGAACGGTCTCGATCGCGCCGACGTCCAGGCCGCGCGTGGGTTGGGCGGCGACGAGCACGACCGGCTTCCCCTGGAACTCGCGACCGAGCACGAGCTTCTGGAGGTTCCCGCCGGAGAGGTTGCGCGCCGGGGTGTCGGGGCCGGGAGTCTTGACGTCGTACCGCGCTATGAGCGAGCGCGCGATCTCCGCCATGCGTCTCAGCCGAAGCAGCGGCCCCCGCGAGACCGGCGGCTTGCGGTACGTCTTCAGGACCGCGTTGCGCGTGATGCTCAGGCTCGGAGCGAGGCCCGTGCCGAGCCTGTCCTCGGGCACGTGTGCAACCCCGGCGCCGATGGCGCTGCGAGGATCGCCTCCGCGGAGCGGGCGACCCGCAACCTTCACGCTCCCCGCGGAGGGCGAGCGCATGCCGGAGATCGTCTCGGCGAGCTCGCGCTGGCCGTTGCCCGCCACGCCGGCGATGCCGAGGATCTCGCCGGCGCGGACGCGGAGAGAGACGTCCCGCAGCGCGTCACCGCCACGGTCGCCGGCGGCGCTCACGCCGGCGACGTCGAGCGCGACGTCGCCGGGAGTGTGCTCCGGCACGGTTCTCTGCGACGCGTCCACCTCGCGGCCGACCATCAGCGCGGCCAGCGACCGGAGCGTCGCCTCCGTCGCATCCACGGTCGCCACCGTCCGCCCGCCGCGAAGGACGGTCACGCGGTCTGCGACCGCCTTCACCTCGTGGAGCTTGTGGGAGATGAAGATGACCGTCCTGCCTTCGGCGGCCATCGACCTGAGGGTCGTAAACAAGGCGTCCGCCTCCTGCGGCGTGAGCACCGCAGTCGGCTCGTCCATGATGAGGATCCGCGCTTCGCGGTAGAGCGCTTTCAAGATCTCGACGCGCTGCTGCTCGCCGATCGAGAGCTGCCAGATGCGCGCCGACGGGTCGACCGCGACGCCGTACTTCTCGCCGAGCTCCGTGACCCGCCGCTCGATCGCGGGCGGGTGCACGAAGAACCGGCGGCCCTCGCCACGATGGTCGCCGAGCACGACGTTCTCGGCCACGGAGAACGGCTCTACTAGCCGGAAGTGCTGGTGCACCATGCAGATGCCGGCGTCGAGGGCGTCGCGTGGCGAGTGGAAGTGCACCGGCTCGCCGTAGAGCTCGATCTCCCCCTCGTCGGGCCGGTAGAGCCCGGTGAGAATGTTGGACAGCGTCGTCTTGCCGGCGCCGTTCTCGCCGAGCAAGGCATGCACTTCACCGGCTCTCACCTCGAAGTGGACGCTCTCGTTCGCGACGACGCCCGGAAACCGCTTCGTGATCCCGTGCATCCGCACGGCGAGAGGAGAAGAGGCGCCGGTTGAACCGGCGCCTCTCTCGGTCACTGAACCGGGGGCTGGCTCCCCCAACCTCTCAGCCCGGCGGGAGGACGCTCGAGACCTTCCCGATCACTCCCTTGACGAGCCACTGCATCGCGTAGAGGTCGGGCAACACCTTCAGGGTCTTGCCCTTCCGCACCATGAGCTTGCCCTTCTGGTCGTAGAGCGGGCCCTGGAAGACGCTGAACTTGCCGGACACGATCGCCTTGCGCTTCGCGGCGATCATCGCCTTCGTCTTCGCGCTCACCTTGGACCCGTACGGAGCGAGCGACGTGAACCCGTCCTTGATCGTGCCGTAGTAGAAGCCCGGCTTCCACGTCCCGTTGATCGCAGCCTGCACACGGCGCAGGTAGTACGGCCCCCAGTTGTAGACCGCCGCCGTCAGCCACTGCTTCGGCGCAGACTTCCGCGCGTCGGAGTCGTAGCCGACCCAGGGAATGCCTTCCTTCTCTGCGACGACGCCCGCCGCGGGGCTGTCGACGTTCTGGCCGAGCACGTCGACGCCGGCCGAGATCAGGGCCTTCGCCGCAGCGGTCTCCTTCGGCGGCGAGTACCACGCGTTCGTCCAGATCAGCCTCACCCTCGCCTTGGGATTGGCCAGCTGCGCGCCCAGGGCGAAGGCGTTGATGTGCCGGACGACCTCGGGGATGCCGAACGGCACGATGTAGCCGATCAGGCCGTTCTTCGTGGCGGCCCCCGCGGCGATGCCGGAGAGATAGATCGTGTCCTCGCCCGCTCCGAAGTACTCCGACTGGTTCTTCTTGATCTGGAGCCCCGTCGCTTGCTCGAAGAGCACGTCCGGGTACTTCCGGTAGAGCTGGCCGTTGACGCCGTTCTCGAACATCCCGAAGGACGCGCCGAAGATCATCTTGTAGCCGTCGCGGACGAGCCCTGCGACGACCTGCGGCACGTTGGCGTTCGAGAACACGTTCTCCTTGTACGTCGTCTGGACCTTGGCGCTGCCGAGCCTCTTCTGCACGAACAGACGAGCCTCGTCGTGCGACTGCGACCAGCCGGCGTCGTTATGCGGCCCGGGATAGATCCAGGCGACCTTGTACGGCGCCGACTTCGCGCCGCTCCCTGCGGAGGCGAAGACGAGCGCCGTCGTCGCCATGAGCGCGAGCACGAGCGTGCCCACCGCCAAGCGCTTGCTCTGCATTGTCACCCTCCCGTCATCCACGAATCCGAGGCCCGACTATACGACCTTAGTAGGGTCAGTGGAAGATGCGCCGGCTGCTCGCGAACGGGTGGATCGTGACGATGGACGACGCGGGCACGGAGCACGAGTCGGGGTGGGTGCTCGTCGACGGTCCGGTCGTCTCCGCGGTCGGTGACGGTGCGCCGCCGGAGGCGGACGAGGTCGTCGATCTCGCCGGCGCGGTGGTCACGCCTGGCCTCGTCAACACGCATCACCACCTGTTCCAGACGCTCACTCGGGCGCGGGCGCAGGACGCCGATCTCTTCACCTGGCTGCGCGAGCTCTATCCCGTGTGGGCGCGGCTCGACGACGAGGCCGAGTACGCAGCGGCTCGCACCGGGCTGGCCGAGCTCGCGCTCTCCGGCTGCTCGACCGTCTTCGACCACCACTACCTCTTCCCGCGCGGCACTAGCGGGCTCGTGGAGGCGGAAGTGCGCGCGGCCGGCGAGATCGGCGTGCGCATTGTCGCCTCGCGCGGGTCGATGGATCTCGGCGAGTCGGAGGGTGGGCTGCCTCCGGACTCGGTTGTCGAAGACGCGGACTCGGTGCTCGCGGCGACAGAGGAGCTGGCCGGCCGGCTGCACGAGCCCGGCGCCGGGGCGATGGTGCAGATCGCCGTCGCGCCATGCTCGCCTTTCTCCGTCACGAAGCAGCTGGTGGCCGACTCGGCGGCGTTGGCGCGGCGGCTCGGCCTCCAGCTCCACACCCATCTCGCGGAGACCGTGGAGGAGGAGGCCTACTGCCGGGAGCTCTACGGCTGCACGCCGGTCGAGTACCTCGCGGAGCTCGGCTGGACTGCGTCTGACGTCTGGTGCGCGCACTGCGTTCATCTCTCGCCCGCAGATGTTCAGACCTTCGCGTGCGCCGGGGTCGGCGTCGCCCACTGTCCGACGTCCAACCTGCGGCTGGGGGCGGGCGTGGCGCCCGTGCGGGAGCTGCTCGACGCGGGCGTGCGTGTGGGCCTCGGCGTGGACGGCTCGGCGTCGAACGAGCGCTCCGACCTGTTCTTCGAGGTGAAGCAGGCGCTGCTCGTCGCGCGCGGGCGCGGCGGGCCGGAGGCGATGACCTGCCGGGAGGCGCTGAGGCTCGGCACGCGCGGAGGTGCGGCCGTGCTGGCGCGCGACGACATCGGCTCGATCCAGGCCGGCAAGTGCGCGGATCTCGCGGTGTGGCGGACCGACGGGCTGGAGCTGGGCGGCGCAGAGGATCGCGTCGCCGGCCTAGTCCTCTCCGGCCCTCACCCCGTCGAGCGGCTGCTCGTCGGCGGCGAGGACGTCGTCCGCGATTTCCACCTCGTCAGGGCCGAAGAGGACGACATCGCCCGCGAGCATCGCCTTCAGGCAAGCCGTTTGTCCCTTAGGGACACGTCCTAGTGTCTGACACTGAGTTGTGCCAATTCAGTGACAATGCGCCCACAGGGAGAGTAGATTCGCGACGTGTCCAGAGCGGCCGTCGTAACCGGCGTCAGCCGGCGAAACGGGATCGGCTTTGCCGTCGCCCGGCGACTGCTGGCGGCCGGGAACGGCGTGCTCGTACAGTCGTGGGCGCCCGAGGACAAGAGCCCGGATCCCGGCGGGATGGAGGCCGTACTCGCAGAGCTCGGGAAGGCAGGCGGTCCGGTCGCGCACGTCGACGCTGACTTCGCCGATCCCGAGGCACCAGCGCGGGTGATGCACACGGCGCACGATGCGTTGGGCGACGTCGACATCCTCGTCGTCAACCACACGCTCAGCAGGCAGGGCGCCCTCGATGAGCTGACCGCAGATGACATCGACGCCCACCTGCACATCAACGTCCGTGCTGCGCTATTGCTCGTGAAGGAGTTCGCCGCACAGCACGACGGCCGTCCTGGAGGCCGCGTCGTGCTCATGACGTCGGGACAGCACCTCGGGCCTATGAGGGCTGAGGTCGCCTACGCCGCCTCCAAAGGTGCACTGCACCAGATGACAGTCACGCTCTCGGACGAACTGATCGATCGCGGCATCACGGTTAACACCGTCCAGCCCGGGCCGACCGACACCGGCTGGGCGGCAGGATTGGATCCGAGCCGCTTACCGCTCGGCCGCTGGGGACAGCCGGACGACGCCGCCCGGCTGATCGCCTGGCTCTGCTCCGATGACGCGGAGTGGGTCACGGGACAGGTCATCAACTCTGAGGGCGGCTTCCGCCGCTGGGGCTGACGTGAGATCCTCCCCCTCGTGATCTCCACGCACGTGCTCGACACGGAACGCGGCGAGCCCGCCGCGGGCGTCACCGTCGAGCTCTACCGCGGCGAGTCGCTGGTGGCGGCCGCTCAGACGGACGCCGACGGCCGCGTCTCCGAGCTCTCTCCCGACGCCCTCGAGAACGGCACCTACCGGCTCGTGTTCCACCCGCCGTCGGCGTTCTTCCGCCGCGTCGAGCTCGAGATCGCGATCGACGATCCCGAGCGCCACTACCACGTGCCGCTGCTCGTCTCGCCCTACTCGTGCGCGAGCTACCGCGGCAGCTGACGATAGACCAGCTCGAGGAGCTGTTCGAGGGCCGTACGGCGCTCGTCGAGCGGCTGGCGGAGATCGAGGATCCACTGGACAACGCTGACGAGGTCGTCAGCACGCTGACCGAGGACGAGAAGCTCGCGGCGCTCGACGCGCACCCCGCGATCGGCCAGCGTGAGGGTCTCTCAGCGCGCTCCGCCGCCGAGCAGGGCGCCGACGAGGACCCCGCCGTCGTGGCCGAGCTCGCGAAGCTCAACAGCCGCTACGAGGAGCGTTTCGGCTTCCGGTTCGTCGTCTTCGTCGACCGACGCCTGAAGGGCGAGATCGTGCCCATCCTCCGCGAGCGGCTGGAGCGCAGCCGCGATGAGGAGCTGGACACGGCCCTGTCCGAGCTCGTCGCCATTGCCCGCGACCGCTGGCAGCGCGGATGATCGTTGCGGTCGACCCGTATCTCGTCGACTGGCTGGACCTGACGCTTCGCTGGCTGCACGTCATCGCAGGCGTCGTCTGGATCGGCACGTCGTTCTACTTCGTCGCGCTCGACAATCACCTCGCCCCGCCGAAGCGGAGGGAGGACGCCGACGAGGGCGTCGCCGGCGAGTCGTGGGAGATCCACGGCGGCGGCTTCTACCTCGTCCAGAAGTTCCGCGTCGCGCCGCGCGCGCTGCCCGAGGCACTGCACTGGTTCAAATGGGAGGCCTACACGACGTGGCTGTCCGGCTTCGCGCTCTTCTGCGTCCTCTACTACGTCGACGCTGACCTCAACCTCGTCGGCGCGGACATGTCGGAGTGGACGGCGATTGCGGTCTCCCTCGCGCTCCTCGTCGTGGCCTGGCTCGTGTACGACGGCCTCTGCCGCGTCATCCGCAGCGAGCTCGTGCTGGCGGGGATCCTCGTCGCGCTCACGACCGTGGCCGCCTACGGCCTCAGCCTCCTCTTCACCGATCGGGCCGTCTGGCTCCAGCTCGGCGCGATGCTGGGGACGATCATGGTGGCGAACGTCTTCTTCGTCATCATCCCCGCCCACTGGGAGCTCGTCCGGGCGAAGCAGGCCGGCCGGGAGCCCGACCCGGCGCCCGGCATCCGCGCGAAGCAACGCTCCGTCCACAACAACTACCTCACGCTCCCGGTGCTGCTGGCGATGCTCGGCGACCACTTCGCGTTCGCCTACGGTCACGCCGACGGCTGGCTCGTGCTCGTGTGCCTGATGCTGGTAGGCGCCTGGATCCGGCTCTTCTTCAACCTCCGCCACGCGGGACGCACCGTCTGGTGGATACCGGTCACGGCCGCAGCCGCGCTCGCAGCGATCGCGGTCTGGATCAGGCCGCCGGACGCGGAGAGCGCGACGACCGGGCCGCCCGTGCCGTTTGGCGAGATAGCGCCGATCGTCGAGCAGCGCTGCGCTTCGTGCCACTCGGGCGCCGCTGCGCCGTCGGGTGTCCGCCTCGAGAACCGCGAGCAGATCGAAGCGCAAGCCGACGCGATCGAACGCGTCGCAGTCCTCACACGCGTCATGCCGCTCGGCAACTCCACCGGCATGACGGACACCGAACGCGAGCTCCTAGGGCGATGGATCGACTCCCAGCAGCGCTAGTCGAGCCCGCGGTCGCACGGCTGCGGGAGCTCGAGCCGACAGCGATCGCCGTGCTCGTCGGAGGCAGCTATGCGAAGGGAACGGCCGACGAGCTCTCGGATCTCGACCTGACGGCGCTCGTCGAACGAGATGGCGGCCGGTACCGCACGTGGTTCCAGGATCGGCCGGCCATGCACCCGCTTCACGTGTCGGCGGGCGTGATGACGATCGACGAACGGCTGACGAAGACATCTGAGCCGGCGAGCTGGTGGCTCGGCCTACCGCAGCTCGAACCCGCGCTGTATGCATGGACGACGGACGATGCACGAACGCGCCTTGGCGAGGATCCGTCGCTCCGGCGGCCCGCCGGCCCACCCGAGCTCGAGGACTTCTTCGAGTTCTCCATGAAGGTACGGAGGGCGATCCAAGCCGGCGACTCGCTCGGGCTTCGTGTCTACGCGATGGCCGCCGCCGAGCTCGCTCCTCGGCTGCTCCTTGCCCCTGAACGAGCCGGTGTTCGTCAGCAGCCGGCGAGAAGCGGCCGAGGCTGCGCTCGCATTTGCCGTCGCACCCGAGCATTACGCGGAGGATCTTCGGCTGTGCCTCGGCCTTGTCCAGGCGGACGATGCAACGCTCGGTACGGCCGCACCGCGGCTCGCCCGCGAGCTCCTCGCGTTCCTGCGGGAGCACAAGCCAGACGTCGATCCACTGCCCGACCTCGTCCGCAGCCTGACCGACGGAACGCTCGAACGGCAACTCGCGTCGTAAGACGCTAGCGTCCCGGCGATGCTGAAGATCGCCGTCGCCTCCTTCGAGCTCTCGGCGCGACTGGAGGAAGAGCGCGCTCCGAACACCGTCGCCGCCTTCCGCCGCCTCCTGCCGCTCGACTCGCAGCTGATCCAGGCGCGCTGGTCGGGCCAGGCGGCCTGGATCCCGTTCGGCGAGCTCGACCTCGGCATCGGCTTCGAGGACCCGACGAGCTACCCCGGCCCCGGCGAGCTGCTCATCTACCCCGGCGGCGTGAGCGAGACGGAGATCCTCTTCCCGTACGGCCAGACGTGCTTCGCGAGCAAGGCCGGCCAGCTCGCGGGCAACCACTTCGCCACGGTCGTCGACGGGCGAAAGCACCTCGAGGAGATCGGCCGGCTCGTGCTCTGGGAAGGGGCGCAGGACATCCACTTCGAGGAGGCTTGATGGGCATCGCGCACTGGGACGACGTCGAGCCGCGCGACCTTCGCCGCGGCCCCATGCAGCTCGACCGCTACGACCTCGGCTCGGCGGCCGGCTCTAAGAAGGTGGGCGTCGCCCGCCTGAAGCTCGATCCGGGCGGCCGTTCGTCGCCCGTCCATGTCGAGCTCGACGAGGAGGAGATCTTCTACGTCCTCGCCGGCACCGGGCTCTCCTGGCAGAGCGGGAAGACATACGAGGTAGGCGCCGGCGACACGATCGTCCACCGCGTCGCCGAGGAGGACCACACGCTGATCGCCGGTCCTGACGGGCTCGACGTCCTCGCCTTCGGCGAGCGGACGAACGCCACGGCGTCCTACCTCACGCGGGCGGGCGTTCTGCGCATGGACGCAACGGTGAAGGTCGCCGAGGATCGTCACCCGTGGGACCTCGAGGCCGATGCGGGAGAGCTCGAGCTGCCCGAGCCCAGCCCGCGACCCTCGAACATCGTCAACCTCGCCGACGTGGAGGGGGACTACGGCGGCGTGTGGAAGCCGCTGGCCCGCACAGCAGGCGCGGTTCGAACGGGGCTCAACTGGGCCGGCTTGCCGGCGGGCGAAAAGGGTGCGCCGCCGCACTGCCACTCGGCCGACGAGGAGCTGTTCGTCGTGCTCGAAGGCGACGGCGGGCTGATCCTCATGCCCTCGCCGCAAAACGCCCGCGGGGGGACGCACGAGGAGGAGATCCCTGTGCGGACCGGGCAGGTCGTCTCGCGCCCTGCCGGCACGGGCATCGCCCACGGCTTCCGCGCGGGTGACAACGGCATCACATACCTCGCCTACGGCACCCGAGAGACGAACGACATCTTGTATTACCCACGCTCGAACAAGATCTACTTCCGTGGCATCGGCCTCATCGCACGCCTCGAAGATCTCGACTACTTCGACGGCGAGTCGCGCGACTAGGCGGCCAAGCGGCGGAGCGCGCCCGCGAGCACGTCGACGGCGAGCGCGACGTCCTCCTCGGACGAGAGCTCGTCCGGCGAATGGCTGACGCCACCGTTGAGGCTACGGACGAACAGCATCCCCGCGTCGACGCCGGCGGCGGCGAGGATGCCCGCGTCGTGACCGGCGCCGGACGGTAGTTCGACGGCCTGAAGCCCCAGAGCTTCGATCTCGTCACCGAGGGCGGCGCGGCAGCGCTCGCTCATCGCCACCGGCTCGGCGCGGTGCCCGGGCTCCAGGCCGACCCGCGCGAGCACGTCGTCCAGCCGCTCGCTGTCGGGAGCGCGGACGTCTACAGAAAGACGGACACGACCCGGAATGACATTGCCGGCGCCGGGCTCGACGTCCAGCTCGCCCACGGTTGCCACGGCGCCCTCCACCTGCAGGGCGACCTCGCGAATTCGGAGGATCTCGGCGGCCGCCTTCACGAGCGCGTCCTGGCGGTCCTCCATCGGCGTCGTGCCGGCGTGGCCCGCACGGCCCTCGAACCACAGCTCGCCGCGCGCGTACCCGACGATGCTCGTGACGACGCCGAGCGGCAGCGCCGGCCCGCTCGAGCGTCGGCCCCTGCTCGATGTGGAGCTCGAGGAAGGCGGACGGCACCTCCTCGTACGCGGCAGAGCGCCCGGCTGCCGATGCAGCCGACCTCCTCGCCCCGAAAGGCGACAACGGAGCCGCACCCGGCCTGCTCGACGGCCTCGATCGCCGCGACTACACCGAGCGCGCCGTCGAACTTCCCTCCCTGCGGAACGGTGTCGAGATGCGAGCCGACCCACACGTCGTCGCGGCTGCCCGAGCGGCCGATGAGGTTGCCGTGCGCATCGACCTCGACGCGCGAGCCCGGCCTCGCGGAACCAGATAGCGGCCAGCTCGTGGGCGGCGTCCTCCTCCGCGCTCGGATGCGGCCGGTTCGCGCCCGGCCCACCGCCGATCTCGTACAGCTGCTCCAGCCGCTCGAAGAGGCGCGTCACGCGCGCAGTGCCTAGAGCCCGAACGGATTCGCCGGCCGCGTGCCCGTGCCAAGGACGACGCTCTTCGTCTCGAGGTAGAGGTCGAGCGCGTCGAGCCCGAGCTCGCGGCCGAAGCCCGACTGCTTGTAGCCGCCGAACGGGATTCCCGGGAAGGCCGTGTAGGGCATGTTGATGCCAACCGTGCCCGACTTGATCTGCCGCGCGATCCTGTGGCCGCGACCGGGGTCGCCGGTCCACACCGTGGCCATAAGCCCGTAACGCACGTCGTTCGCGATCCGCACGGCGTCGGCCTCGTCCTCGAACGGGATCACCGTTACGACGGGGCCGAAGATCTCCTCCTGCGCCACCGGCGACGAGTTGTCGGCCACGGACAGCACCGTCGGCGGGTAGAAGGCGCCGGCTCCCTCGGCGGGCTCTCCGCCGAGCACGACCTCGGCGCCATGCTCGAGCCCCTGCTCGACGAAGCCGTGCACGCGGTCGCGGTGCTCGGGTGAGATGAGCGAGCCCATCTGCGTCTCCTCCTCGAGCGGGTCACCCACCTTCACGGCCGCAGCCTTCTCCGCGAGCCCGGCCACGACCTCGTCGTAGATCGGCTTCTCGACGAGCACGCGCGACCGCGCCTCGCAGCTCTGCCCGGCCGAGTAGTAGATCGCCCAGACCGAGCTGGGAACGGCGTCGGCGAGATCGGCGTCCGCGAAGATGAGGTTCGGGCTCTTACCACCCAGCTCGAGCGTGATCCGCTTGAGCGTCGGCGCGGCGAGACGCATGATCTCGCTCCCGGTCGCCGTCGAGCCGGTGAACGCGACCTTGTCCACGCCGGGATGGCTGACGAGGTAGGCGCCGGTGCCGGGCCCGTCGCCGGGGACGACGTTGATCGCTCCGGCGGGAAAGCCGACCTCCGCGGCCAGCTCCGCAAGCCGTAGCGCCGTCAGCGGCGTCTTCGCATCGGGCTTCAGCACGACCGGGCAGCCTGCGGCAAGGGCGGGAGAGAGCTTCCAGGCCGTCATCAGCAGCGGGTAGTTCCACGGCACGATCTGACCCGCCACGCCGACCGGCTCCTTCAGCGAGTAGAAGAGGAGCGAGCCGCCGATGGGATTCGAGCGGCCCCCGATCGTCGCGACGGCGGAGGCGAAGTAGCGGAAGTTCTCGGCGGCTCCGAAGAGCTCTGCCTTCACCGACGAGATCGCCTTGCCGACGTTCCGCGCCTCGAGCTCCGCGAGCTCGGCCCGGTTCGCGACGATCGCGTCGGCCAGCGCGTGCAGGAGGCGCGAGCGCTCGGTGGCAGGAGTCTTGCCCCACGCTCCGTCGAGCGCGGCCCGAGCCGCGTCGACCGCACGGTCGACGTCGGCCTCGCCGGCCATGGCCGCTCTGGCCAGGGGCTCGCCCGTCGCGGGCTCGAGGAGCTCGACGATCTCGCCGGAGGCGGGCTCCGCCATGCCGCCGTCGATGAAGAGGCCGTACTCCCTGCCGGTCGCCACCGCCATCGCGGCGGACGATACCGGCTGCTCTAACGGCGGGTGCGAACGAAGAGCACTGCCCGCTCGTCCCGCGCGGCCACGCGCCAGCCGTCTCGACGGGCGAGGCGAAGAGCCGGAGGGGTCTCGGCCGTGAGGAGCACGGCGGGGAAGGACGCGGGCAGCGCATCACCCGACTCGCGCCCCGCGATCCAGTCGAGATAGCGCCGTTGATCGCGCAGGTCGAAGGCATCCAGCGGATTGGAGATCCACACGAGACGGCCGTCGAGAGCGAGCGCCTCGGCGTTGATGTCGTCGGCGAGGATCGGCGCGCTGCCCGCCTCCAGCGCGGCGCGTGCCCGTAGCGCGTGGCCTGCGCCGGGAGGAGCAACGGCGCGCCCGAGGCCGACCGCGACCAGCACGGCGAGCATCGCCGCAAGTGCCCCTGTGACGAGCCGCGGGCGGCCGGATCCGCCACTCGCGCTTCCCGGTGACAAAGCGCGCCGCGGGCACGGCCGCGAAGACGACGAGCCACACCGCGTTGCGGCCGGACTGAACGGTCATCACCGCCAGTCCTGCAAGGGCGACGAGCTCCCAGGGCCTCGGCCGTGAAGCGAGCGCCGCGAGCACGAGCGGCACGCCCGCGACGAAGAACGCGACGTCGAGCGGCATGTCGAACGAGAGCGGCGCCCAGAGCCCTTCGTGCCCGGTGGCCGCCTCGCTCCCGAGGACGCCCCGATAGTAGTGACGCGTGTCGAGCAGCGACGGCGTGGCGAGGACGGCGGCCAGCGACGCGACGAGCACCGCGATGGCCGTTCCCGGCGTCCGCCTCAGCCGATGGAACAGGAGATACGCGCCGGTAACGGCGATCCCCACGAGCACGCCGCCGTGGAGGTTCGACCAGAGGGCAAAGAGCGGCGGCAGCACCCAGATCGTCTGCGACGGCAGGCGTGCCTGGTCGCGCAGGATGAGCAGGACGACCGGGAACAGCGCGAGCGAGAAGAGCTGGCCGCGCACGATGAGCAGCGACTGCGCCGCGGCCACCGCCACGAGCAGGAGCACGAGCGCCGACGGGGCGTCGGCGGCGTCGGCGCGCCGCATGTCGAGCGAGAGCGCGGCCACGGCGAGGAACACGGCGCCGACGAGCGCGAGCAGGAGCCCGCGGTCGCCGAGCGCGGCTTCGAGCCCGTGGAACGCCAGCTCGCCGAGCACCGGTGCGTTCTCCCAGCCCGCCGAGGGAGCGGCCGCGTAGGGAACGCCGGCGGGAATCTTGCCGAGCTCGACGATCTCGCCTCCGAGCGCGGCCAGCCAGTGTGCGTCGGCGCCGATCGAGCCGAGGAGCGCACAGAACGAGACGACGAACGCGCCGGCGAGCCACGTGAGCCGCGGCGCCGTCTGCGACAGCGGATTCACCCCACCGTTATCGGCCGCGAACGGCCGAATCTTCAGAGCACGCGACTACGACACAAATTCAACGTGTACCGGATGTTCGTACGCGCCCAGCGCCTCCGCGCGCTGCAGCAGCTCCTCGACGGCGCGGCGGCCCTCTTCGCCGTAGTCGCACGTGAGGTCGTTCACGTACATGCCGACGAAGCGGTCGGCGAGATGCGGCTCGAGGCCACGGCTGAACTCCATCGCGTACGCCATCGCCTCGGCGCGGTTGTCGAGACCCGTCCTGATGGACTCCCGGAGGACGGTCGACAGCACCGCCAGCTGCTCGTCTCCGAGGTCGCGACGGGCGACGTTCGCGCCAAGCGGGAGCGGCAAGCCGGTCTCGAGCAGCCACCACTCGCCGAGGTCGAGCACCTTCTCCAGGCCCTCGTCGGCGTATGTGAGCTGGCCCTCGTGGATGATGAGGCCGACGTCCGCCTCGCCCGACTTCACCTCGTCGAGGATCTGGTCGAACGGCACCTCGCGGTAGCGGAAGTCCCCGATCGCCATCCGCAGGACGAGGAACGCCGTGGTCATACGTCCGGGCACCGCGATCTCGAGGTCGGCGAGGTCGTGCAGCGCGAGCGGCTCGCGCGCGACGACGATAGGGCCGTAGCCGGCGCCCATGCTCGCGCCGTGCGGCAGGAGGACGTAGCGGTCCTGGACGAACGGGTAGGCGTGGAGCGAGATCGCCGTCGTCTCCAGGCGCCCTTCGAGCGCCCACTCGTTCAGCGTCTGGATGTCGCGGAGGACGTGCTCGAACTCGAAGCCGCGCGGGTCGACGCGGCCGGAGGCGAGCCCCCAGAACATGAAGGCGTCGTCGGCGTCAGGGCTGTGTCCGAGGCGGATCCGCATGAGGCGCTCGACCCTAGCAGCCTCTGCCCGGCCCGGCAAGGGCTGGGCCATGCGGCCGCCGGAATCACGCTGGAGGCCGCGCTGCGGCGTCCTCAGTCGCCCGCGTACTTCACTCAGTACGCGGGCTCCCTGCGTCCTTGCATCGCAGCCTCCAGCAGCCCCGGCGACGTGCACGGACCGCCCTACATCTCGTGGAGAAAGCGGTGCTCGAGCTTCGGGAGAATTTCGTGCGCGTAAAGGGCGTGACCTTGACGTCGAGCCCTTCCTCCTCGAGCACCCGCACCTCGTCCTCGAGCGCCTCGTTCGCGTGACCGAGCGCGTCCTCCAGCTCGTACCCCTCGAAGATGACGTCCTCGGCGCTCGGCACGCCGGTGGGACGGTGCTCGGGATCGATCGCACGGCCGACGGCCCACGACCCGTCCTCGCGCCACTCGATCCAGAGGACGACCCGCTCCCTCGCGCCCCCGTCGTCGAGGCCTTCGACGACCCGCTCCGCAAAGCGCTCCGACGCAGGTGCTCCGCGCATGGAGCAAGGATACAATCGCTGCCGTGAGCATCGGCTCGTTCTTCCGCAACCTCTTCACCAGCTCGAAGGGCTCGAACGAGCGGATCGCCGCCTACATCATCCGCGAGCACGAACGCGGCCGGACGCTCGAAGACATCCTCGACGACCCCTACGTCGTCAACCGCTGCTCCGAACAGGAGATCGCGCGCGTGCTCGAGCAGCCCGAGGTCATCCAGGCGATCGGCGCTCAGAGCTCGAGCTGAAGGAAACGCGCCCCGGGGACGGGGTTCTCGGTGTACGGCTCGATGTCGCGGAAGCCGAGCCGCTCGTAGAGCACCGCCGCTTCGCTCATCGACGGCAGCGTGTCGAGGCGCATGCGCTCGTAGCCGGTGAGCCTGCGCCTCGGAGATGACCGCCTCGGCGAGCGCGCGGCCGAGGCCGAGCCCGCGGTGCGAAGGCTGCACGTAGAGCCGCTTCATCTCGCACGTCGCGTCGTCGAGCCTGCGCAGCGCGACGCAGGCTACGGGCGCGCCGTCGTCACGCACCACGAGCAGGCGCCCGGCCGGGCGGCGTGTAGTCGCCCGGCAGCTCCGCGAGCTCCCGGTCGAAGCCCTGGAAGCAGAGGTCGACGCCGAGCGAGTCCTGGTACTCGAGGAAGAGCCTGCGGACGGCCTCGACGTCCTCCGGGCCCGCGGCGTGCTCGATGACGGGTGAAGTGGGCACGCATGCGAAGAGTAGGCTCTCGCGGGTGCCGGTCGAGATCCACTACTGCCCCACCTGATCGGGCTACGACGAACGGGCCGCGAGTCTCGCGGCCGAGCTGACCGACGCGGGTTTCGCCGCCGAGGCGATTCCCGGCGGCAAGTCGCAGTTCGACGTGATCGCGGACGGCGAGCTCGTCTTCTCGAAGCACGAGCTCGACCGCTTCCCCGAGGACGGCGAGATCCTCGGACTACTGAGCTAGCCCGCCAGCGCCGCCGGCAGCTCGCGCAGCGACTCGATCCTGCCGGCGTGCTCGGGAAAGCGCCCTGCCCGGTCGAGCAGGAACGCCTTCATGCCGGCCGCCTCGGCGCCCTCGACATCGTCCTCGACCGAGTCGCCGACCATGACCGCTCGGGCGGCGGCGACCTCGAGCAGCTCGAGCGCCGCCGCAAAGATGAGGGGGCTCGGCTTCACCTTGCCGTGGCTGCCCGACGACACCCACGCGTCGACGTCGAGGCCGAAATGCCGGACGAACGCGTCTAGGTCCCGGCTCGTGTTGGACACGAGGCCGAGCTTCAGGCCCATCGCGCGGAGCTCCGTGAGCACCGGGATGACGTCGTCGTAGAGCTCGAAGTGGTGAGCGTGCTCCCAGCGCTCGACGATCTCGCGGGCGACGGCGCCGACCTCGGGCCCCTCGCCGCCCATGCCGCGGACGATGTCCTCGGTGAAGCGCACCCAGATCTCCTCGTCGTGATCGAGCTCGGGATGCCGCTCGAGGTCCGCGATCGCGGCGACCCGTGCCTCTGCGTACAGCGCCAGGTCGAGCTCGAGACCGTGCGTCTCGGCCAGGGCTCTGTACGCCTCCGGGCCGAGCTCGGGCCCCGGCATGACGAGCGTGAAGTCGACGTCGAGGAGAACTGCCAGCGGGCGCGCCACGGGCCGCCGAGGATAGCCTCGCCGCGTGGACGCGCGACCGGAGCAGCTCGGCCGGGGACGGGCGCTGTACGCCTTCCGCAGCCGCGACTTCCGGCTGCTCTGGTCGGCCCGCACGGTGTCACTGATCGGCGACGGCGCGTTCCTCATCGCGCTCGGCTGGCGCACGACGGAGCTGACCGGGTCGGCGACGTCGCTCGCCATCGTGCTCATGGCCAACAGCATCGCGTTGCTTGCGACCATCCTCATCGGAGGCGCGCTCGCCGACCGCTACTCGCGGCGCGGAATGATGATCGCCTCCGACCTGGCCCGTGTCGTGATCATGGGCGCGCTGGCCCTCCTGGACGCCTCTGGCGACCTCTCCTTCGGCCTGCTGCTCGCCCTCGCCGTCGCGTTCGGCGCCGCCGACGGCTTCTTCTACCCCGCCGCCGGCGGCATCGTCCCGCTCGTCGTCGAGTCACACGAGCTCGCCTCCGCGAACACGTTGATCGGCATCTCGCGACAGGCCTCGTTCGTCGTCGGTCCCGCGCTCGCGGGCTCGATCTACGGTGTGGCCGGTTCCGAAGCGGTCTTCGGGCTCAACGCGATCACGTTCCTCGTCTCGGCGCTCCTCTTGCTGCCCGCGCGCCCCCGCTCGTTCGAGCCCGAGCCGAGCGAGGGCACGCTCAAGTCGATCGCGGAAGGCATCCGCTATGTCGTGGGAGTGCCGTGGCTCTGGGTCGGGCATCGCCATCACGTCGGTCGTGTTGATGGTGGCGATGGCGCCGTTCCAGGCGCTCGCGCCCACGTTCATCTCCGAGCAGTTCGGGAAAGGTGTCGGCGCGTACGGGCTCCTGTTCGCCTTCGAGGCGGTCGGCATGACGATCGGGACGATCATCTTCGGCCAGGTCAACCCACGCACGAATCGCATCTGGCAGATCTTCGGCTTCCTCGCGCTCAACGACGTGTTCGCCGTCGTCATGACGCTCCAGGACTCGTACGAGCTCGCCGCTCTCCTCATGGTCGCGCGCGGTGTGCTTATCGGCTACGCCATCGGCATCTGGGCGACGCTGATGATGGAATGGGTACCGGAAGGGAAATTGGCCCGGGTCACGAGCTTGGACTTCTTCGGCGCCATCGGCCTCGTGCCTGTCGGCTACGCGCTCACCGCGCTCATCGCGCAGACAGCGGATCCGGCGCTGATCCTCACAGTCGGATTCACGCTCGCCGGTTTCCTATGGGCCGTGCCGCTGCTCTTCCGCAGTGTGCGCGAGGCCGCGTGATGAGTCATGGGGGAACACGTGGTTCCCCCATGAGCCCCCTCCTTTAGCTGAGGCAATCGGGGTGCCCAGATTTGAACTGGGGGCCTCTCCGACCCGAACGGAGCGCGCTACCAGGCTGCGCCACACCCCGACCGGCACAGGTTAGCGCCAACGACTTTCGACGCTCCATTGGAACAGACACGTAACACCTTCCCGGCTACCGTCGAGTCATGAACGTCGTGGGCCTCATCGGGAACCTCGCCACCGACGTCGAGCTGAAGGCTGTAGGCGAGGGGAAGCAGGTCGCTGGATTCCTCCTGGCGATCGACCGACCGTCTAAGGACGGCGGCGCCGACTTCGTCCACGTCAGCGCCTGGGACCGCCAGGGAGAGCTCTGTAGCCAGTACCTCGGCAAAGGGAAGCGTGTCGGAGTCGAAGGACGCCTCCGCAGCCGCTCGTGGGACGCCGAGGACGGCAGCCGCCGCAGCGCGCTCGAGGTGGTCGCCCATCGCGTCGAGTTCCTTTCGCCACCGGAGGGAGGTGCGGCAACGGACGCAGACATCCCCTTCGCAGCGGCTGCTGCCTAGCCACGCCCTGCCAGACATACACTGCGCCGCGTGGCGCACCGGGACGCGATCCTCGCCTTCGCCGACGAGCTGCTCGACGTCGCGTCGTACCCGGACTACGGGCCGATCGGTCTTCAGGTGGTCGGCGCCGACGAGGTGACCGCGATCGCGTGCGGCGTATCGTCGTCGCGCGAGCTCTTCGAGCACACGGCTGCACTCGGAGCGCAGATGGTGATCGTCCATCACGGCCTCTTCTGGGAGCGCGACTCCCGCGTCGTCGATCGCGCGATGAAAGGCCGCCTAAAGGCGCTCATCGACGCCGACATCACGCTCGCGGCGTACCACCTCGCGCTCGACGCACACCCGGAGCTGGGCAATAACGCGCTGCTCGCAGCCGAGCTGGGCGTCGAGATCGAAGAGCGGCTCGATGTCGGTCACGGCGGCACGCTCACCGAGGCGTTGACCCCGGACGCCTTCACGGCGCGGGTCCGGGACGTCGTCGGCGGCCGCGAGCCGCTCGCGTTTCTGTACGGGCCCGACGAGATCCGGCGCGTGGCCATCGTGTCAGGAGGCGCCGCAGGGCTGCTCGGCGCGGCGGCGGCTGCCGGCTACGACGCCTTCCTCACGGGCGAGCCCGCCGAGCCGACGATGATGGCGGCACGCGAGCACGGCATCCACTTCGTTGCCGGCGGCCACTATGCGACGGAGCGGCTCGGCGTTCAGGCGCTGTCCACGCGGCTCGCGAAAGAGTTCGGGCTCGACTGGCACTTCATCGAGCTCACGAACCCCGTCTGACCCCCGTTGCGCTCCGGCCCCACCCCGGAGTATGCTCAGAGCGATGACTGTCGTCGATCCGCGGGCCTGTTGAGAGCGTCCCCGGACACGAACACATTCGCCCGCGCGGCCCTCGACGGCAGCCGGGCTTTTTTATTGTCTGCGTTCGTCGCCTGAAGGAGGAACGATGCCAAACCACCTGACGCCTGAGGAGCTGTCGAAGGAGGTCGGCATGGAGCGGGAGGACGTCATCCGCTTCTGCGTGGAGGAAGGCGTGCCGATCTACCAGGGCAAGATCGACAAGACGCTTTTCCAGGCGCAGCTCGAAGCGACGGCCACGAAGGCCTGAGCAGAACGCGCTAGCGCTTCTTCGCCGCAGCGGCCTTCTTGCGGGCGGGTGCCCGCTTTGAGGCTGCCGGCTTCTCTGCCTGCGTCTTTCGCTTCTTCGCGTCGGCGACGCTCTTGCGAAGCGCTTCCATGAGATCGATGACCGGAGCGTCCTTCTCCTCCTCGACCTCGGGCTTTGCCGTCGGAGCGCCCGCGAGCTTCTCCTCGAGCAGGGCTTGCAGGTCGCGCCGGTACTCAGAGACGAGCTCCTTCGGCTCGAACTCACCGGCGAGGCTGTCGATCACCTGGAGCGCGAGCGCGACCTCCTGCTTCTTCGTCTTCACGTCCCCGACGGCCTCCTCGATCTCGGCGTCGGAGTAGACGTCCTCCTCGACGAACAGCGTCTCCAGCACGAGCGCGTCCTCCCGAACGCGGATGAGCGCGAGCTTCTCCTTGCCCGCAAGCACGAAGCTCCCGAGCGCGGCCGTCTGCGTTTCGCGCATCGCCTCGAGCAGCAGGACGTACGGCCGCCGCTGCGCTCCCGCGCTGGCGGGGACGAGGAAGTACGTGCGGTCGAAATAGATCGGATCCACCTCGGCCGCAGGCACGAAGCTCTTGATGTCGATGGCCCGCGAGGTCGTGTCGCGGTCGATCGCCTCGAGATCGGAGTCCTCGACGATCACGAACTCGCCCTTCGCCACCTCCCAGCCGCGCACGATCTCGTCCGCGTCGACCTCACGGTCGTGCGTCGGGCACCAACGCTTCTGCTTGATCGGCGTCTTGCACTCGCGGTGCAGAAGCCGGAACGAGACGTCCGCCTGCCGCGCAGCCGGCTTCGTCGCGGGAGCGAGGCCCACGGGGATCGTGACCAGCCCGAAGCTGATCGCACCGTTCCAAGTCGTTCGCATAGGTCAGATTCTAGTAGGGGGCGTTCATTGTTCTGCCCCCACGTGTGAAACCCTGCAACATAGGGTTCCGACCATGAATGGCCAGCAACGGACGATCGTCAGGCTCTGGCGGGAAGCCGTGGCGTCGGGTCGTCCCGATCCGCTCTATCTCGCGGAGGGCGCCGGCGAATGGTCGCCCGTACCGCTGGCCGAGGCTGCCCAGCGGGTGGACGAGCTCGCGAACGGCTTGCTGGCGCTCGGCGTCCGCAAGGGCGACTCATTCGGGATCCTTGCCGGGACGCGAGTCGAATGGTGCCTCTTCGACTTTGCGCTCGCGCTCGTCGGTGGCGTCACGGCGCCGGTCTATGCGAACTCGTCGCCCGAGGACTGTCGCTACGTCCTCGCCCACTCAGATGCAGTCGGCGTGCTCGCCGAGGACGACGCGCAGCTCGAGAAGATCGAGGCCGTGCGCGGCGAGCTCCCGGGGCTCCAACACGTGCTGACCTTCGCCGATCTCGACGGGCTCGCTGAGCGAGGCAGGGCGTTCGCGGCCGAACAGCCCACGGCGCTCGCCGACGCCGAGAGCCGGATCGGCGAGGACGACCTATTCACGTTCATCTACACGTCAGGCACGACCGGCCCGCCCAAGGCCTGCAAGATCCTCCACCGCAACTACTACGAGATGGCCAGGGTCGTCCACGACATGGCCGATGTCTTCCAGAAGGACGACCTGCTGCTGCTCTATCTGCCACTCGCCCACAACTTCGGGCGCCTGACGCACCTCCTCGCCCCGATGGCCGGCTACACGATCGCCTTCTGCGCCGACCCGTACGCCGTTGCGGACGCGCTGCTGAAAGTCAAGCCCACGGTGTTCCCGAGCGTGCCGCGCGTCTACGAGAAGATCCATACGGCTGTCCTCGCGAGGTTCGACGAGGCCACGGGCGTGCGGCGACGGCTCGTCGACTGGGCGCTCGACGTCGGGCGGCGGGTGAGCGTGCTCCGCCAGCAGGGTAAGCCGATCCCGCGCGCTCTGCTGGCGCAGCACCGTCTCGCCGACCGGCTCGTGTACTCGAAGGTGAAGGCACGCCTTGGCGGCCGCCTGCGGCGCGCGGTCTCCGGGCGGTGCTCCGTTGTCAGTCGAGATCCTCGAGTTCTTCCACGCGCTCGACATCCTCATCCTCGAGGCTTACGGGCTTACGGAGTGCACAACCGGAGCAACGTCGAGCCGCGAGGACAGCTTCAAGTTCGGCACGGTGGGCAAGGCGCTGCCCGGCTGGGAGCTGAAGCTCGCAGAGGACGGCGAGCTCTTCATCCGCAGCCCGACCGTCTTCGCCGGCTACTACAAGGACGACCAGGCGACCGCCGAGATCCTCTCGGACGACGGCTGGCTCGCGACCGGGGACATCGCGACGATCGACGACGACGGCTTCGTGACGATTACCGACCGCAAGAAAGACATCCTCGTGACGGCGGGCGGCAAGAACGTTGCCCCGCAGAACCTCGAGAACGAGCTGAAGTCCTCACGGTACGTCTCGCAGGCGCTCGTCGTCGGCGACCGCAAGCCGTACGTCGCCGCCCTGATCACGCTCGACCCGACGGAGATCGCCGGCTGGGCGCAGCGCCAGGGCCTCGACGGCGACCTCGTGACGCTCTCTCGGCACCCCGACGTCCATGCCCTCGTGCAGGGCATCGTCGACGAGGTGAACGCGCCCCACTCCCGCTTCGAGCAGATCAAGCGTTTCGACGTCCTACCGCGCGACTTCTCGATGGAGGAGGGCGAGGTGACGCCGACGCTGAAGCTCAGGCGGAAGATCTGCCACGAGCACTTCGCCGCCGAGATCGAGCGGCTCTACGCCTAGAGAATTCTTCGCGCCCCGTAGTACGTCGAGGCGTACCAGCTGTCGGAGAGGCTCGAGATCTTCACGACGTCGCCCGTGTGCGGCGCGTGGATGAACTGGCCGCCGCCGATGTAGATGCCCATGTGGCCCAGCCCGTTGAAGAAGACGAGGTCGCCGGGCGCGAGCTGGTCGCGCGAGACGGGCACGCCGTAGTTGTATTGCGATGCGGCGTGGTGCGGCAGCGAGACACCGACCTGGGCGTACACGTACATCGCGAACCCCGAGCAGTCGAACCCCGACGGCGAGGCACCGCCCCAGACGTACGGGATGCCGAGGTACTGCATCGCGATCCCGACGACACCGCCGTAGCGCGCCGGCGGCGCGATCGGCAGCCTCGGGCGTTTCGGCACCGGCGCCGATCACCGACGTGTCGATTCCCTGCTGTATGGCTGCTTCCTGGCTCGACAGACGCAGCGCCGCCTGCTGCGCGAGGCTCTTCCTGGCGGCGCGCCTCCTCCGCCCGCAGCCGCTCGATCTCGCCGCGAATCGACGAGAGGAGCTCCTGGCGCTCGGCGAGCCCGGCCTCGATCTCGCGCTTGGCCTCCGCTCGCGCGGCAACCACCGACTCCTGGTTCGCCTGCGCCGTCTTCAGCCGGTCGCGCCGAGTCGTCACCTCACCCCGGAACCGCTGCACCTCCTGGAGCACCTGCGTGTCCTCCTGGGACACGCGGTCGATCGTGTCGAGGCGGTTGATGAGGTCTTCGAAGCTCGTGCTGCCGAGGAAGACCTCGAGCGCTGACGCCGACTCGCCGCCCACGTAGAGGTCGCGGAGCCGGTTCGCGAGCCGCTGCTGCGCGACCCCGAGGTTGCCCCGCGCGACGCCCATCTGGCGCCGGTTGGCCTCGAGGTCGGCGTTGATGGCGTCGAGCTCGATCGTTGCGGCGTTGTAAGCCTCGATCGACTGACCGAGCTCGGCGTCGAGCGACTCGATGTCGGCGAGCACCTGCTGCGCCTCGGCCCTCTTGTCTTCGATGCGATCGGCAAGCGCCGGACCAGCGCCGATCAGCGCCACGCCAAAGGCGACGAGTAGGAGCCCTGCGAGGGTCACACGACGACCCGTCAAGCGGGCTTGCGTTGCGCGCAACCGAGGGCGCACCGGGAGGGGCCGGTACGTCACTGGCGCGGGACCCTAGCAGCGCAGGCGGACGCCTGCAACCGGGAACCGCACACAAAGTTGCTGCAAAACGCGGATTCTTCTGTTCACGGAGGCCCGGACCCTCTGATACGGTCAACCGCGGTGCAGTGGAAACGACCAGCCGCGGCCCTCGCGGTCGCCGGCGTGCTTCTCATACCCGCGGCAGGTCATGCCGACAACCCGGCGACGCTTCGCGCGCGCGGTGACGAGCTCGCGTCGGCGGAGCAGCAGGCGCGCCTCGAGCTGTTTGCGCTCGAGTCGAAGCTCGCGCGCGCCGAGTCGGCGCTCGCGGGCATCGAGGCGCGTCTCGACAGGCTCGAGCGAGAGCGTGCCTCGTCGCGGCGGCAGCTTCAGGCCGCGCGCCGCACGCTTGCAGAGTCCGAGGAGCGGCTCGGAGAGCAGGTCCGCGCGCTCTACATCACCGAGCGGCCGGACGTGCTCGCGGTTTTCCTCGGCGCCGGGTCGCTCGAGGACGCGATCGACGGAGTGGACAGCATCCACCGCGCGGCCGACGCCACGAGCGGCGTGCTCGACGAGGCCCAGACCGCTCGCGTCCGGGTGGCCTCGATCCTGCGCAGGCAGACGGAGAGGCGAGGAGAGCTTCGCGAGCTGAGGCGCTCGGCTGTCGCCCGCACCGACGAGCTCGCGTCGGCGCGCGGAGACCGGGTCGCCTACATCTCCGAGCTCCAGGCGGAGCAGGTGCTCAACGAGCGGCAGATCGCCGAGGCCGTCGCGGCAGCCGAGGCCGCGCAGGCGTCGGCGGAGGTGCAGACCGCCGTCGCGGAGACCGCGCCGAGCATCAGCTCGATCGGCGCGCAGGCGATCGTCGACACGCCGCAGCCGGAGCCGTTGCCGCAGCCGTCACCACAGCCTTCGCCGCAGGCGCCGGTCGCGCCCACGGGCAAGACGCTCACGGTCGTCGCCACCGCCTACATCCTCCGCGGGACGACGGCCACAGGAATCCCGACGGGATACGGCGTCGTCGCCGTCGATCCGACTGTCATCCCGCTCGGCACACGGATGACGATCCCGGGCTACGGGGAAGCCGTCGCGGCCGATACCGGCGGCGCGATCAAGGGCCTGCGGATCGACGTCTGGGTGCCCACGCTGGAAGAGGCCGCCCAGTGGCAGTGGCGCACAGTGACGATCACCTTGCACTGAGCAGCCTGGCGAAGTCAGCTTCGGTGATCAGCGGCACGCCGCTCCGCTGAGCCTTCGTGAGCTTCGACGCGCCCGGCTCCTCGCCGACGACGAGCCCGGTCGTCTTCGACGAGACCGAGCTCGTCACCTTGGCGCCGAGCTCCTCCAGGGCCGCCGCCGCCTCGTCGCGTGAGAAGCGCTCGAGAGTGCCCGTGATCACATACGTCCTGCCCGTGAGCGGCCCCTCGACTGGTCGGTCCTCCTCCCCGATCTCGAACACGAGGCCGAGCTCCCGGAGCTGCTGGACGAGTGCCCGGTTTTGCTTGTCTGCGAACCACTCGACCACGATCTCTGCGCGATCGGGACCGAAGCCTTCCGTCTCGAGCACGTCCTCCTGAGTCGCGGCAATCAACCGGTCGACGTCGCCGAACTGGCGCGCGAGGTTCTGCGCGAGCACCCAACCAAGGCCGGGGATGTTCAACCCGAGCAGGACGCGCGAGAACGGCACCTGTTTCGACGCCTCGATGGCGCCGATCGCCGCGGTGGCGGAGATGTCGGCGAACCCGTCCAGCTCGAACAGCTGGTCTTTCGTCAGGCGATAGAGGTCGGGGAGCGAGCGGACGAGCCCACGCTCCCAGAGCAGGCGGATCGTCTGCTCGCCGACGCCTTCGATGTCGGCGATCGCGACCCAGTTGATGAGCGTCTCGAGCCCGCGCGACGGGCAGGCGCGGTTCGGGCACCGGTGCATGACCTCGCCCTCGGGCTTGACGATGGCGGTGCCGCAGAGGGGGCACTTCTTCGGCATCCGGAAGCGCTTTGTCCCCGGTTGGTGCTCGCCGGCGGGCCCCACGATCTGCGGGATCACGTCGCCGGCACGCTGGACGATGACGATGTCCCCCTCGCGGATCTCCTTCCGGTTGATGTCCTCCTCGTTGTGGAGGGTCGCTCGCGAGACGGTGACGCCGCCGACCTCGACGGGCTCCATGACGGCCCAGGGATTGAGAGCCCCTGTCCGACCGACCCTGATGTGGATCTTCAGGAGCTTCGTCTGCGCGGTCATCGGCGCCCACTTGAAGGCGCGGGCCCACCGCGGCCTTCCGTGAAGCACGCCGAGCCGGCGCTGCTGCTCGAGCGAGTCGACCTTGATCACGATGCCGTCGATCTCGTAGTCGAGCTCGACTCGGCGCGTCTCCCATGCGCGACAGGCCTCGGCGATCTCCTCCACCGTCGTCCAGCCGCTCGGCGAACGGGTTCGTCGGGAAGCCGCGATCACGCAGCCACGCGAGCATCTGGGACTGGCTCGTGAACTCGACTCCGTCGGCGTGCCCCGTTCCGTAGACCCAAAGCGAGAGCGGGCGATCGGCGGTGATCGCGGAGTTCTTCTGCCGCACGGAGCCGGCCGCGGCATTCCGAGGATTCGGCGCGAGCTTCTGGCTCGTTCCCGCCAGCCGCTCGTTCAGCTCGCGAAAGCCCGAGAGCGGAAGATAGACCTCGCCGCGTACTTCGAGCACGGCGGGCGCGTCGTCCCCGAGCATCCGCAGCGGGACTGTGCGGATGGTGCGGAGATTGGGTGTCACGTCCTCCCCCTGGACGCTGTCGCCGCGCGTCGCGCCCCGGACGAAGACGCCGTCCTCGTACGTGAGGTTGACGGCGAGGCCGTCGATCTTCGGCTCGATCACGTAGGCGACCGGCTCGTCCGTGCCGAGCCGCTTGCGTACGTCGTCAGCCCACTTCAAGAGCGCCTCGTCCGTCGTCACCTTGTCGAGCGATCCCATCTGCTCGAGATGGCGCACTTTCTGGAAGCGGTCCGAGGCTGGAGCACCCACGCGATGCGTCGGCGAGTCCGGCGTGACGAGCTCCGGATGCGCCGCCTCGAGCTCCACGAGCTCGTCGTAGAGGCTGGTCGTACTCGGCGTCCGTGATCGCCGGGTCGTCCTCGACGTGGTACGCGATGAGCGCACGGTTGAGCTCGACGCGCAGCTCTCCAGCGCGCTTCGTGGCCTTAGAGGACGCCAAGGAGCTCCTCGGCGTGGTGGACGAGGACGTCTGGCTGCTCGCGCTCGAGGGCCTCGGTGTCGTGGATTCCCCCCCAGGCGACGGCGACCGCGTACACGCCGGCCGCCTTCGCGGCGCGGATGTCGAAGGGGGAGTCGCCGACGTACGCGGCGTCCTCCGGCGCAGCGTCGAGCCGGGCGAGTGCCTCGAGGATCGGGTCTGGATCGGGCTTGTGGCGCTCCGTGTCCTCGGCGCCGATCACGATCTCGAAGTTCGCCTCGAGCTCCGGCAGGCGCGTGAATGCCCACCGCATCGACGCGTGGCCCTTGGCGCTCACGACACCCAGCCGCCGTCCTTCCGCGCGCAGGCGGGGCAGCACCTCGACAACCTCCCAGAAAGCCTCGAGCTCTTCGTGCAGCGGCTCGTTGTGCGCGCGGTACGCCGCGACGAGGTCGTCCACCCGCTCGGGTGCGAGGGCGTGCATCTGGGCCACGAGGCCGGGACCTCCCACGGCGGCGGCCAGCACCTCATCCGGGACGTCGCGGCCGAGCACCTCCTTCGCGGCGTGGCCCATGGACGCAAGGATCATCGGCCCCGAGTCGATGAGCGTGCCGTCGAGGTCGAACAGGACGATGGGGAAGCGCACTCCCCGATCGTAGTCAGCCGATCAGTACTCGACGCCGACGAGGTAGAGGCCCCACGGCGGCGCCGTCTGCCCTGCCTCCGCCCGCACGCGACCGTCTAACAGCCGCGCGATGTCGTCGGGCTGCCGCTCGAGCATCGTGCCGACGAGAGTCCGCACCATGTGGCGAAGGAACGAGTCGGCAGTGATCTCGAAGTCGAGGTGATCGCCGCGCTCGTGCCAGGACGCCGAGAGCACCGTACGCAGGAAGACGTCGTGCTGCGTGTCGGTTGGCGTGAAGGCGCGGAAATCGTGCTCGCCGTGGAGGAGGTCGGCGGAGGCGGCGAGGGCGTCGAGATTGATCCGGCGCGGGTACCACCAGCTTCGGCGCACCTCGAGCGGCGACCGCTCGCGCCGGCGATGGATGCGGAAGCGGTAGCTGCGCGAGCAGGCCGAGTGACGCGCGTGGAAGCCCGGTGGCGCCTCCTCGGCAGCGATAGCGGCCACGTCGTCGGGCAACAACGAGTTCAACGCCTCGGGTACGCGCTCCACCGGAGGCCCTCCGCCCACGTCGACGCTGACGACGTTGCCGAGGGCGTGCACGCCTGTGTCGGTGCGACCCGCGACGGCGAGCCCCTCCACGACGGAGAAGAGCGAGCCGAGCGCCTCGTGAACGATGCGCTCAACCGTGCGCAACCCGGGTTGCGCCGCCCAGCCGTGGAACGCCGTCCCGTCGTATTCGAGCGTGAGCTTGATTCTCACGCCTTAGATTCTCGTACGGACGCTACGAGGACGCTTCGGCGGCGACCGGCTCTTCTTCGCGCTCGACGGGGACGGCCTGGCGGGCGACCGGAGCCCGCGGCACGTGGTCGACGAACTCGAGGTACGCCATCGGCGCCGAGTCGCCGGGGCGCGGGCCGACCTTCACGATCCGCGTGTAGCCGCCCGGCCGGTCCGTGAAGCGCGGCGCCACCTCGGCAAAGAGCTGGTGGACGACCTCCTGCGAGCGCAGGTAGGCAAGCGCCTGCCGGCGGGCGTGGATGTCGCCCCGCCGGCCGAGCGTGATCATCTTCTCGGCCACGGGCCGGACGCCCTTCGCCTTCGCAACCGTCGTCTTGATACGGCCGTGGACGATCAGCGCGCCGGTGAGGTTCGCGTAGAGCGCCTTGCGATGGGGCGCGTCGCGCCCGAGCTTCTTGCCGGCCCGCTGATGCCTCATGACAGAGGCTCTTCTCCCCGCAGCGTCAGCCCGTGCCCGGCGAGCGTCTCCTTGACCTCTTCGATCGACTTGCGGCCGAAGTTCGGAATGGCAGCGAGCTCGACCTCGGTCTTCGTGACGAGGTCGCCGATCGTCTCGATGCCGACGCGCTTCAGGCAGTTGTACGAGCGGACGCCGAGCTCGAGCTCCTCGATCGGGAAGTTCTCCATGCCGTGCGCGAGCGAAGGCTCAGCCGCCGTCTCGGCCGGCACGTCGCCGAACCCCTCGATGCTGTCGATGTCGGTGAAGATCGCGAGTTGCCGGATGAGGATCTCGGCGCCCTGTCCGATCGCCTCGCGCGGATCCATCGAACCGTCCGTCGTCACGTCGAGCACGAGCTTGTCGTAGTCGGTGCGCTGCCCGACACGGGCTGCCTCGACGTCGTACGAGACGCGTCGCACGGGCGAGAAGATCGAGTCGATGGGAATGACGCCGATGGTGTGCTCCGAGCCGCGGTTCATCTCCGCCGGCACGTACCCGCGACCCCGGCCGACTGTCATCGTCAGCTCGAGCTTGCCCTTGTCGGCGAGGTGCGCGATCTCGAGGTCCGGGTTGAGGATCTCGAGGTCGGCCGGCAGCTGGATGTCGGCCGCCGTCACCAGTCCCGGCCCCTTCTTCTGGAGCCGCACCTCGACCTCGGGATGCTCGCCGTGCAGGCGGCAGATGAGGTTCTTGAGGTTGAGCAGGATGTCGGTGACGTCTTCGCGCACGCCCGGCAGCGTCGTGAACTCGTGGGCGACGCCCTCGAGCTTCACCGACGTGACGGCTGCGCCCTCGAGCGACGAGAGCAGCACGCGGCGCAGCGAGTTGCCGAACGTGTAGCCGAAGCCACGGTCGAGCGGCTCGATCGCGAAGATGCCGCGTTCCTCGTCGACCTCTTCGTGAACGATACGCGGGATCTGGAACTCCATGAGGCTGGTGCGGGTGGCCACGTGTCTCCTTCCTTCCTTAAGCGCGCTGGGCGCTACTTCGAGTAGAGCTCGACGATGAGGGACTCCTGTACGGGCGTGTCGATGTCCTCGCGGTCCGGGAGCTTGAGGATCTTGCCGGTAAGGCCGTCGTGATCGGCCTGGAGCCACGGCGCCACGGACGCGGTGAGGTCGGTCGCGTCGCGAACGACCTGCTCGGCCGGGCTGCCGCTCTTGAGATTGACGATGTCGTTGGGCTTGACCTGGAAGCTCGGGATGTTCACGCGCCGGCCGTTGACCTGGAAATGGCCGTGGCGCACGAGTTGGCGGGCCTGGGAACGCGAGGCCGCGAAGCCCAGGCGATAGATGACGTTGTCCAGCCGCGTCTCGAGCAGGCGAAGGAGGTTCTCGCCTGAAACGCCGGAGCCGCGGGCGGCTTTCTCGTAGTAGTTGCGGAACTGCTTTTCGAGCAGGCCGTAGTAGCGGCGCGCCTTCTGCTTCTCACGCAGTTGGAGCAGATACTGCGACTGCTTGATGCGGCCGCGGCCGTGCTCCCCCGGCGGATACGAGCGACGCTCGATCGCGCACTTCTCGGTCAGGCAACGCTCCCCTTTGAGGAAGAGCTTCATGCCTTCGCGGCGGCAAAGCTTGCAGCTGGGACCGGTGTACCTGGCCACTAGTTGCGCTTCCTCTTCTTCTGGCGGACGCCGTTGTGCGCCTGCGGTGTCACGTCACGGACGCCGAGGATCTCGAGGCCTGCCGCCTGGAGCGACCGGATCGCTGTCTCACGGCCCGAACCGGGCCCGTTGACGAAGACCTCGACCTTCTGCAGGCCGTGCTCCATGCCCTTGCGGGCGGCGGCGTCCGCGGTCACCTGCGCCGCGAACGGCGTCGACTTCCGCGAGCCTTTGAAGCCGCTCGAGCCCGCCGACTCCCAGACGATGACGTTGCCCTCCTTGTCGGTGAGCGCGACGATCGTGTTGTTGAAGGACGACTTGATGTGCGCCTGGCCGATGGCGATGTTCTTCTTGACCCGGCGGCGACCGCGGCCCTTTGCTGCCTTGCGTGGGGGCGCCACTACGTCGTTGCCTTCTTCTTACGGCCGACGGACTTGGCCGGCCCCTTGCGCGTGCGCGCATTCGTCTTCGTCCGCTGGCCGTTCACCGGGAGGCCGCGCCGGTGGCGCATGCCCCGGTAGGCGCCGATCTCCTGGAGCCGCTTGATCGACTGCGACCGGTCGCGCCGCAGATCACCCTCTACCTGAAGAGTGTCGATGTGCCGCTGGAGCTTCGTCGTCTCGGCGTCGGTGAGGTCCTTGACCTTCGTCTCCGGCGAGAGGCCGAGATCGGCGCAGACCTTTTCCGCCGTCGCGGGGCCGATGCCGTAGATGTACGTCAGGCCGACTGTGAGGCGCTTCTGGTTCGGGAGGTTGACCCCGGCGATACGTGCCATATGGCGTTCTCCTAGCCCTGCCGCTGCTTGTGGCGGGGGTTCTGGCAGATGACGAACACGCGGCCATGCCGCTTGACCACGCGGCAGCGCTCACACATCGGCTTGACGGAAGGGCGTACTTTCATGGCAAAAGACACGGCGCAGCTCGGCTGCGCCGCAGGTCGTCTATCGTAGCAAAACCCCTGTCCCCGTCAGGACTTTAGGCCCTTCGGCGGTGACCGCGACCGTGTGCTCGAAGTGCGCCGCGAGCGAGCCGTCGGCCGTGGAGATCGACCAGCGGTCGTCGTGGACGACGATCTCGGGGCCGCCCATCGTGATCATCGGCTCGATCGCAAGCGTCATACCCTCGCTCAGCACTGGGCCACGCCCGGGCTCTCCGAAGTTGAGGATCTGCGGGTCCTCGTGCATCGAGCGGCCGATGCCGTGTCCCGACAGCTCCCTGACGACCGAGAACCCGGCGCCTTCGGCGACCTCCTGGACTGCGTGGGAGACGTCCGAGAGGCGGTTGCCGTCGCGGCACTGCTCGACCGCCGCCTCGAGCGCCGCCTTGCACGCCTCGAGCAAGCGCTCCGTGTCGTCGGGAATCTCGCCGACGGCGAACGTGTAGGCCGAGTCGGCGACGAAGCCCTCGAGCGTCACGCCGACGTCCGCCGACAGGATGTCGCCCTCGTCCAGCGTGTAGTCGCCCGGGATGCCGTGGACGACCATGTCGTTCGGCGAGAGGCACGTCGCAGCGGGGTAGCCCCGGTAGCCCTTGAACGTCGGCTCGCCGCCGTGAGAATGGATGAACTCCTCGGCGACAGCGTCGAGCTCGCCCGTCGTCACGCCCGGGCGGATGCTCTCGCCCAGCAGTGCGAGCGTGGCTGCGACGATCTCGCCGGCGCGGGCCATGAGCTCGATCTCGGCTGGCGACTTACGGATGATCATGCGGCGACCCGCTCCAGAGCATCGACGATCTCGGCCCACACTTCGTCGCGCGAGCGGTCCCCGTGAACGCCGACGACGATCCCGCGAGGCAGGTAGTGGCCGACCAGTGGCTCCGTCTCGCGGTGGAAGATCTCGAGCCGCTTCGCGATCGCCTCGGGGCTGTCGTCGGTGCGGCCCTCCTCCTCGGCGCGGCCCACGAGCCGCTCGATGCACACCTCGTCCGGCACCTGGAGGTCGAGCACGACGTCGAGCGGCCGGTCGAGCTCTTCGAGCAGCTCGTCGAGCGCCTCGGCCTGGGCGGCGTTTCGCGGAAAGCCGTCCAGCACGAACCCGCGCTCGGCGTCGTCCTCCGAGAGCCGCTCGCGGATGAGGCCGATCGTCAGCTCGTCAGGCACGAGGGCCCCGGACGCGAGAATCGGCTCGACCTGGAGGCCGAGCGGCGTGCGCGCGGCGATCGCGGCGCGGAACATCTCCCCCGTCGCGACGTGCGGCACGCCGTACTCCGCGGCGATGCGCGCAGCCTGCGTCCCCTTGCCGGAGCCCTGCGGGCCCAGAATCAACACGTTCAGCGACAACGCGCTACTTCAAGAAGCCTTCGTACGAGCGCATCATCATCTGTGACTCCATCTGGCGCATCGTGTCGAGCGCGACACCGACCATGATCAGGAGCGACGTGCCGCCGAGGAAGTTCTGCGTCGACGACGAGAAGGCGAAGAACGAGATGAGGAACGTCGGTATGACGGCCACGGCCGCCAGGTACATCGAGCCGGGCAGCGTCAGCCGCGTCAGCACGCGGTCGAGGTACTGCGCCGTGGGCGGGCCCGGACGGATGCCGGGGATGTATCCACCGTGCTTGCGCAAGTTGTCGGCCTGGTCGATGGGGTTGAACTGCACCGCGGTGTAGAAGTACGTGAAGACGATGATGAGGAACGCCTCGAACATCAGGAACCCGACATCGGTCGGGCTGAACCAGTCATTGATGAAGCCCTGCGTCTGAGGGAAGAACTGCGCGATCGTCGGCGGGAAGGCGAGCACCGCCGCCGCGAAGATGATCGGGATCACGCCGGCCATGTTCACGCGCAGCGGCATGTACGTCGACCCTCCCGACGTGACGCGGCGGCCCACCACGCGCCGGGCGTACTGAATCGGGATCTTGCGCTGGCCCTCCTGGATGAATACGACGGCCATGGTGACCGCGAGGAACACGAGCGGGAAGAAGAGCTTCGTCGTCGGGCCGCCGTCCACCCACGCGCGGAGCGTCGTGGGCGCGTCCGCGATGATCGAGGCGAAGATGATGATCGAGATGCCGTTGCCGACTCCGCGCTTCGTGATCAGCTCGCCCATCCACATGAGGAGCGCCGTCCCTGCGGTGAGCGTGATGACGATGATCACGACGCGGCCGGAGTTCGCCTCGAGTGCGTTCTGCCGCTTGAAGAGGTACGCGTAGCCCAGTGACTGGAACGCGGCCAGCACGATCGTGAGGTAACGCGTGTACTGGTTGATCTTCGCGTAACCGGCCTCGCCCTCCTTCTGGAGACGCTCGAGCGACGGCATGACGACGGTCAGGAGCTGGAGGATGATCGACGCCGTGACGTACGGCATGATCCCGAGGGCGAAGAGCGAGAACTGCGAGAGGGCGCCTCCCGAGAAGAGGTTGAGCAGCCCGAGCACCGTGCCGCCCTGCGTCGAGAAGTACTGCTTGATCTGTTCCGAGTCGACGCCGGGCGCCGGCACCCAGGAGCCGAGTCGGTAAAGCGCGATGATCATCGCCGTGAACAGCAGGCGGCGCCGCAGCTCCGGCACGCGCCACGCGTTCGTCAACCAGGAGAGCACAGGCTATTCCTCGTCGGAGTCGGGCTCGGGCTCGGCGGCCTCGGTCTCAGTCTCGACAGCGTCAGCATCTTCCGCGGCGGCCTCCTCCGAGTCCTCGACATCCTGCATCTCCGCCGTGGCCTCGGCCGGGCGGGAAGCCTTCTTGTGCCGCTTTCGCTTTCGCTCCTTCGGCTCGCGGAGCAGCGTGACGGTGCCGCCGGCGCCTTCGATCTTCTCGCGCGCGGACTTCGAGACGCCGTGGGCCGAGATCGCGAGCTTCTTCGTGAGCTCTCCCTGGCCGAGAATCTTCACGTCGATGCGCGTCGTGCGGATGAGGCGCTTCGCCTTCAGCAACTCGGGCGTGACCTCCGCGCCGGCGTCGAACACGCGCTCGAGGTCGCGGACGTTGACGCCTTGCGTGTACGTCCGGAACGGCCCGATCGGCATCGCATCCTTCGACGTATTGCCCGGCAGCTTCGGCAGCCGCATGTAGAGCCTCGTCTGGCCGCCCTCGAAGCCCGCCGGCATCTTGTGCGAGCCTGCGCGTGACTTCTGGCCCTTGATGCCACGGCCTGCGTAACGCCCCTTGCCCGAGCCCATGCCGCGGCCGACGCGCTTGCGCGCGACGCGCTTCTGGGCCGGCTTGAGGCTGGAGAGGTTGAGCTCGGAAGGCACTGTTACGACTCCTCCACCCGGACGAGGTGGCGGACCTTCCTCAGCATACCGGCGAGCTCAGGGCTCTCCGGACGCTCAACCGACCGGCCGATCTTGCCCAGGCCGAGCGCCCGCAGCGTGCCGCGGTGCTTCGGCGTCTGGCCGATCTGGCTGCGTACCTGCGTGATCTTCAGCGTTTTCACGCGGGCGTCTCGGCTTCCTCGGCGGCTTCGGGCTCAACGACGCCGGTTGTCTCGGCAACCTTCTCCTGTCGCTTGACCTTCGGAATCGGCAGCACCTGGGCCACCGTCAGGCCGCGCGCCAGAGCGACGTCCTCGGGCGTCCGCAGCCGCTGGAGACCGTTGACAGTCGCCTTCAGCATGTTGATCGGGTTCGTCGTGCCGAGGCTCTTCGCGAGGATGTCGCGAACGCCGCCGAGCTCGAGCACGGCGCGCACCCCGCCGCCAGCGATCACGCCCGTGCCTTCGGAGGCAGGGCGGAGCAGGACGCGGGCCGCGCCGAACTCGCCGATGATCTCGTGCGTGATCGTCGTGCCCTTTCGCGGGACGACGAACATGTTCTTCCTCGCGTCCTCGACCGCCTTCGAGATGGCGAGCGGGACCTCGCGGGCCTTGCCGTAGCCCAGCCCTACCTTGTTCGCCTCGTCGCCGATGACGACGAGCGCCGTGAACGAGAACCGCCGGCCGCCCTTGACGACCTTCGCCACACGGTTGATCTCGACGACGCGCTCCTTGAGCTCACGCCCCTCCTGAAAACCGCCTCCCATCAGAACTCGAGGCCTCCTTCGCGTGCGCCCTCTGCGAGCGCCTTCACGCGTCCGTGGTACAGGTAGCCGGCGCGATCGAACACGCAAGCCTTGATCTCCGCCTTCTCGGCCGCGGCGGCCAGCCGCTTGCCGACCTCGCTCGCCTGGTCGGTCTTCGTGCCCTTGAAGCTCTTGGGCAGGCTCTTCCACGACGCCGAGACAAGCGTCTTGCCCTCTGAGTCGTCGATGAGCTGGGCGTAGATGCCGAGGTTCGAGCGGAACACAGCGAGGCGCGGACGCTCGGCCGTCCCGGACACCTTGCCGCGCACGCGCCGCCGCCGGCGGTCTCGGGCTTGTCTCGTCGTGAGAGTCATGCGCGCTTGCCGACCTTCCGGCGAACGTACTCGCCCTCGTAGCGGATGCCCTTGCCCTTGTACGGCTCGGGCGGTCGCACCTTGCGCACCTCCGCAGCGGTCTGGCCGACGAGCTGCTTGTCGATTCCGGACACGACCACCTCGGTCGGCTGCGGCACCTCGAAGGTGATGCCCGGCCGCGGCGAGACGATGACGGGGTGGGAGAAGCCGACCTGGAGCTCGAGGTCGGAGCCGCGGAGGTTCGCGCGATAACCGACGCCCTGGATCTCCAGGCGCTTGGAGAAGCCCTTCGTCACGCCCTCGACCATGTTCGCGACCAGCGTGCGCGTGAGCCCGTGCAGCGCTCGGTCCTCACCGCGGTCGGTGGGCCGGGTGACGACGAGCGTCTCCTCTTCCTTCGTCACGGTCATCCGCGACGGCAGCTGCTGGTCGAGCTCGCCGAGCGGCCCGTTGACCTGGATGCGGCCAGGCGAGACGGCGACGTTGACGCCGGCGGGCAGCTCGATGGGTTGTCGTCCGATTCTGCTCATGCCTTAATCCTCGTCACCAGACGAAGCAGATGACCTCTCCGCCGATGCCCTTCTGCTCGGCCGTGCGGCCCGTCATGACGCCGCTCGAGGTGGACAGGATGGCGATGCCCATGCCACCGAGCACGCGCGGCAGGCGATCCTTGCGCGCGTAGATGCGGCGGCCCGGCTTCGAGATCCGCTTGAGATCGGTGATGATGCGCTCGCGGCTGCGGCCGTACTTCAGCTCGATGACGAGCCGCTTGAAGCTCTCGCCGTCCTCGATCCGGTAGTCGCGGACGTAACCCTCCTCCTTCAGGAGGCGGGCGATCTCCACCTTCGCGCGCGAAGAGGGCATCTCCACGGTGTCGTGGAGCGCCTTGTTCGCGTTCCGGATACGGGCGAGCATGTCGGCGATGGGATCAGTGAGCATCGGTTTCTCCTACCACGAAGCTTTCGTCATGCCGGGAATCACGCCCTGGTGCGCGAGCTCGCGCAGGCAGATCCGGCAGAGGCCGAACTTCCGATAGACGGCGCGCGGCCGGCCGCAGCGGTTGCAGCGGCGATGCGCCTGTGTTGGGTGCTTGGGCGTACGCGCCGCCTTGGCGATCATCGACTTCTTGGCCACTACTCGTCTCCTTCTGTCTGAGCGAACGGCAGGCCGAGGCCGGCGAGGAGCGCTCGCGCCTCGTCGTCCGATTTGGCATTCGTCGTGATCGTCACGTCGAGGCCGCGGATCTGCGCGACGTCGTCATAGTCGATCTCGGGAAAGATGATCTGCTCGCGCAGGCCGATCGAGTAGTTGCCACGGCCGTCGAACGAGCCCGGGTTGAGCCCGCGGAAATCGCGGATACGGGGCAGCGCGATCGAGACGAGCCGGTCGAGGAACTCGTACATGCGCGCCCCGCGAAGCGTCACCTTCGTGCCGACCGGCATGCCAGCGCGGATCTTGAAGCCGGCGATCGACGTGCGGGCGCGGCGCAGCTGCGCGCGCTGGCCGGCGATCTGGGTCAGCTCGTCCATCGCGGAATCGAGCAGCTTCGCCTCGGTCTTCGCCTCGCCGACGCCCATGTTCAGCGTGATCTTCTCGACCTTCGGCACCTGCATGAGCGAGCTGACGCCCAGCTCATCCTTGAGCTGCGGTCGAAGCTCCTGCTCGTACAGCGCCTTCAGGCGCGGCTCGTACCCGTTCTTCGCCATCACTTGTGCTCACCTTCGTCGATCTCCTGGCGACAGTCCGCCCGTCGGCAGACGCGCAGCTTTACCTGCTTGCCCTTGATCTCCTTGAACGTCATGCCGACGCGGGTCGGCCGGTTGCAGACCGGGCAGACGACCATGACGTTCGAGACGGGAATCGGCGCGGGCTTCTCGATCACGCCACCGGGCTGGATCGTCGTGCCGCCCATACGGTTGGCGTCCTTCATCGGCCGCGGCTTCGTGTGCCGCTTCACGATGTTGAGGTTCTCGACGATGACGCGGCCCTCGGTCGGGCGCGCTTCGAGCACGCGACCCTGCTTGCCGCGGTCCTTGCCGGCGATCACGTGCACGGTGTCGCCCTTCTTGACTCGCATCGCAGTGGCCATCTAGAGCACCTCCGGCGCGAGCGAGACGATCTTCATGAAGTTCCGCTCGCGGAGCTCGCGGGCGACCGGTCCGAAGATGCGGGTGCCGCGCGGATTCTGGGCCGTGTCGATGATCACAGCGGCGTTCTCGTCGAACGAGATCGTCGTGCCGTCATCCCGACCCTGCGGCTTTCGCGTGCGAACGACGACCGCGCGCACGACCTCGCCCTTCTTCACCTGGCCCTGGGGCGTGGCCGTCTTCACGGTGCCGACGATGATGTCGCCGACCCTCGCGTAGCGGCGGTGCGAGCCGCCGAGCACGCGGATGCAGAGCAGCTCTCTGGCTCCCGTGTTGTCCGCAACGCGTACTCGTGTCTCCTGCTGGATCATTTCGCTGCCTCGACCACCTCGGCCAGGCGCCAGCGCTTCGTCTTCGACAGCGGGCGCGTCTCGACAATCCGCACCAGATCGCCGACGTTCGCCACGTTCTGCTCGTCGTGAGCGTGGAACTTCGTCGAACGGCGGATGATCTTCTTGTAGCGCCGGTGGGCCTTCAGCGTCTCGACGCGGACGACGATCGTCTTGTCCATCGCGCTGGAGACGACGACGCCGCGCCGCTCCTGTCGTGAGCCGCGCTCGTGCTCGGGCTTCGGCAGGCGCGAGAGGGGCTTGCGGCCTTCGGTCGCGCGCACGGGCTTCGGGCGCTGCCGGCGCTCGGAGCGCGGCCGGATCTTCCGCTTCTTCTTCGCAGCAGGCTGCTCAGGCGCCTCGACGTCGGCGGCGGGAGCCTCGGCCTCTGCCTCGGTGGCAGCGGGCTCCTCTGCGTCTGCGGCAGCAGGCTCCTCGGCGGGAGTCTCTTCGTCTGCAGGAGGCTCTTCCTCGGCCGGAGGCGGCTCGTCGTCAACAGGCGCCTCCTCGTCGGCGGGAGCCTCTTCGTCCGCGACGGGCTCTTCGACCGCAGGCTCCTCAGGCCTCTCCACCTCGGCACCCTCCCCGGTTACGACGGGCTCCTCGACCTCAGGCTCCGGCGTCTCCACCTCGGCCGCGGGGTCTTCGGCCACGGGCTCGTCGACCGTCTCGTCGACAGTCTCTTCGGTTGTCTCGATCTCGTTCTTTTCTTTGTCAGCCATGTCTACGCTCGCTCCAACTGGGTCTCTCGCTCGCGCTGCACCGTGAGGATCCGCGCTATCTCCCGCTTCGCCATCCGTAGCCGGGCGCTGTTGTCGAGCGCGCCGGTCGCCGCCTGGAAGCGGAGGTTGAACAACTCCTGCCGCGTGTCCGCGAGCTTCTGCAGCAGTGCGTCATCGGTTAGGTCTCGAAGTTCTCTCGCTCGCATTACTCGAACAGCTCCCCTTCTCGCTTGACCACCTTCGTGCGGATGGACAGCTTGTTGCCGGCCAGCCGTAGCGCCTCCTTGCCGAGGGCCTCGGGAACGCCCGCGAGCTCGAACATCACGCGGCCGGGCTTGACGACGGCCACCCAGCCCTCGGGCGAGCCCTTGCCCGAGCCCATACGGGTCTCGGCGGGCTTCTTCGTGAACGGCTTGTCAGGGAAGACGTTGATCCACACCTTGCCGCCACGCTTGATCTTTCGCGTCATGGCGATTCGGGCAGCCTCGATCTCACGGTTCGTGAGCCAGCCGGCGTCGAGCGCCTTCAGGCCGTAGTCGCCGTACTGGACCGTCAGCTGTCCCTTGGAGGTGCCGCGCCGGCGTCCGCGGTGCTGCTTGCGGAACTTCGTCTTGCGTGGCATCAACATCAGGACTCGTCCTTTTCGGCAGGCGGCTCCTCGGCAGGCGGCTCCTCGGCAGGCGGCTTCTCAGCAGCCGGCTCGGTGGTCTCCGGCTCCTCGGCGGGAGCCTCCTCGACGACCGGCTCCGGCAACTCGGCGGTGGGCTCGGCTGCCTCGGCTGTTGCCGCGGTCACTTCGTCGACCGCCTCGGTTGAGGCCTCCGGCTCTTCCCGGCGCTTGCGCCCGCGTCCCCGCTCGGGACGGCGGCGGCGGACCGGGCCGAGGCCCTCGCGGTCGGGGCCGCGGCGGCCCTCACGCTGCCCGAGGCCGGCCGGCGGGGTTCCGCGGCGGCGCGCCTGATCCTGCTCTGAGAGCCGAACCTCTCTGTCCGTGCCACCTTCGTAGCCTTCCGGCATGATCTCGCCCTTGTTGATCCAGACCTTCACGCCGATGCGGCCGAAGGTCGTCTTCGCCTCGGCGAACCCGTAGTCGATATCCGCGCGCAGCGTGTGCAGCGGCACGCGCCCCTCGGAATACTTCTCCGAGCGGGACATCTCCGTGCCGCCCAGCCGGCCGCCGCACTGAACCTTGACGCCGTGTGCGCCCGAGCGCATCGCCGACGCGAGCGAGCGCTTCATCGCGCGCCTGAAGCTGACGCGGTTCTCGAGCTGCTCGGCGATCGACTGCGCGACGAGCTTCGCATCGAGCTCCGGCCGCTTGATCTCGTTGATGTTGATCTGGACGTTCTTCTGCGTCATGGCGTGGATCTCTTTGCGCAGCGCGTCCACCTCCACGCCCGACTTGCCGATGACGATGCCGGGCCGCGCGGTGTAGACGTCGATGGTCACGCGCTGCTTGTCCTTGCGGATGAGGATGTCGGACAGTCCCGCGTGGGCGAGCTTGCCGTAGATGTGCTCGCGGATCTTCACGTCCTCGAGCAGGGCGCCGGCGAACTCCTTGTTCGACGTGTACCAGTTCGACTTCCAGTCGTGGATGACGCCGACCCGCAGGCCGCCGGGATGGACTTTCTGGCCCATCAGCTACTCGCCTCCTCGGTCTTCTTGCGCCGGGGCGTGGTCTTCGCCTTCGCCGCAGTCGTGGCCTTCGGCTTCGTGGCGCGCGGCTTCCGCGCCGGCTTCTCGGGCTGGGTCTCCGCAGCGGCGGGCTTCGCCTGCGCCCTGGGCCGCTTCGCCTCGACGGCGAGCGGCGCCAGCTTCACGGTGATGTGGCACGTGGGCTTGCGGATCCGGGCGGCGCGGCCGCGCGCGCGGGCGCGCCAGCGCTTGAGCGTCGGGCCTTCGTCGACGTACGCGGCGCTCACGTAGAGGTCGTCTCCGATGAGGCCGTGGTTCGCCTCGGCGTTGGCGATCGCCGAGCGCAGCACCTTCTCGACGTCGCGTGCGGCAGCGCGGGTCGTGAACGCGAGCACGGTGCGTGCCTCGGGAACGCTGCGGCCGCGGATGTGCTCCACGACGAGGCGGGCCTTGCGCGGTGACGTGCGGACCCACTTGGCCTCCGCGCGGACTTCCTGGGTGACGGCGTCCGCCATCAGACCCTCTTCACCCGCGCCTGACGGTCACCGGCGTGACCGCGGAACGTTCTCGTCGGCGCGAACTCGCCGAGCTTGTGGCCGACCATCTGCTCGGAGATGAAGACCGGGACGTGCTTGCGCCCGTCGTGAACCGCGATCGTATGCCCGACCATCTCCGGGAAGATGGTCGAGGAGCGCGACCACGTCCGGATCATCTGCTTCGACCCGGAGGTGTTCATCCCCTCGATTCGCTTCATGAGCCGCTCTTCCACGAACGGCCCCTTCTTCGTCGATCGACCCATGGCCCCTACCTCTTGTCCTTGCCGCGGCGCCTGCCGCGGACGATGAGCTTGTCGGAGTCCTTGTGCTTCCGGCGCGTGCGCTTGCCGAGTGTCGGCACGCCCCACGGCGTGACCGGGTGCCGCCCGCCCTTCGACTTGCCCTCGCCCCCGCCGTGCGGGTGGTCGACCGGGTTCATCGCCGAGCCGCGCACCGTCGGCCGTCGGCCGCGCCAGCGCGAACGCCCCGCCTTGCCGCCCGTGACGTTCGAGTGATCGAGGTTCCCGACCTGCCCGACCGTCGCGCGACACGTTAGCAACACGCGCCGCAGCTCCCCCGAGGGGAGGCGCAGCACCGCGTACGGCTCGTCCTTGGCCACGAGCTGGACTGACGAACCGGCGCTGCGGGCCATCTGCCCGCCGCGGCCTGGCTTCAGCTCGACGTTGTGGATGAGCGTGCCGGTGGGGATCCGCTGGAGCGGCAGCGCGTTCCCCGGCTTGATGTCGGCTTCGGGCCCGGACTCGACGGAGGAACCAACACGCAGGCCGGCGGGGGCGAGGATGTACGCCTTCGCGCCGTCCGCGTAGTGGAGCAAGGCGATTCGCGCAGACCGGTTCGGGTCGTACTCGATCGCGGCCACGTTTGCCGGAACGCCGTCCTTGACGCGTTTGAAATCGATCACGCGGAAGCGGCGCTTGTGCCCGCCGCCCCGGTGGCGCGTCGTGATGCGGCCGTGCTTGTTGCGACCGCCCTTCTTCGTCACCGGCTCGGTGAGGCTCTTCTCGGGCTCCGACTTCGTGACCTCCTCGAACGTCGAGACGGTCATCCAGCGGCGGCCCGGGCTCGTCGGCTTGAACTTGCGGACGGGCATGACTAGACCTGCGCTCCTTCGAAGATCGGGATCGTCTCGCCCTGGCGCACCTGGACGATCGCCTTCTTCCAGCCCGGCCTCGTGCCGCGCGAGGTGCCGCGCTTCTTGGGCTTGGGCTGCACCTTGACGATGTTCACGGCCTCGACGTGGACCTCGAACAGCTGCTCTACCGCCTGGCGAATCTGCGTCTTGTGCGCGTCGCCGTGCACGCGGAACGTGTACTTCCGGTCGCCGATCAAGCTGTAGCTCTTCTCCGACACGATCGGTGCCAGCAAGATCTCGTTCGGATGAAGGCTCATGACGACGCCGTCTTCCCAGCCCGTGCCTCGACCACAGGCAGCGCCTTCTCGGAGACGAGCAGCGAGCGCGCCCAGACTACCGCGGAGACCTCGAGATCCTCGGGCGCCGCGATCGCCACGCGCGGGATGTTGCGGAACGACTTGATCGCCGCCTCCTCCTCATCCGTCGCGACGATGACGAGCGGCAGCTCCTTGCCGAACGTCTCGAGGAAGCTCGCGCCGGCCTTCGTCGAAGGCGCGTCGAATGCCTCGCCGTCGAACACCGCGAACGTGCCCTCGTCGACGTGCGCCGAGAGCGCGATGCGCAGCGCAGCGCGCTTCTCCTTGCGGTTGACCTTGAACGAGAAGTCTCGCATCGTCGGCGGGAAGGCGAGCCCGCCGCCCGTCCACTGCGGCGCTCGCGTCGTGCCCTGGCGCGCGCGGCCCGTGCCCTTCTGGCGCCACGGCTTCGCGCGTCCGCCGGCCACGAGCCCGCGGCTCTTGGCGCCGCGCGTGCCCGCGCGTGCAGCGGCCATCTCCGCGCGCACGGCCTCGTGCACGAGGTGAGGGCGGACTTCCGCGCCGAAGATCGCAGCGTCGAGCGACACCTGCTTCGCCGCCTTGCCGGCGGCATCGAGCAGCGGCGCCGTCAGGCCCTTGGAGGCCCTACTGGTGGCGGTGGTGGCGGGTATGAGCCCTCTCCTCCCTGATCTCGACGATGCCGTTCCTCGGCCCGGGGATCGCTCCCTTGACGAGCAGGAGGTTCTGCTCCGGGTCGACCTGGTGGACGACGAGCCCCATCTGCGTGCGCCGCTTCGCACCCATCTGACCGGCCATCCGCATGCCCTTGAACACGCGCGAAGGCGTCGCCGACGCGCCGATCGAGCCGCGCTGGCGGATGTTGTGCGAACCGTGCGACTTCGGGCCACGGCTGAAGTTGTGCCGCTTGATCGTCCCAGCGAACCCCTTGCCGATGGAGATCCCCGTCACCTTCACAGGGTCGCCGGGCTCGAAGGCCTCGACGGTCACGGTCTCGCCGACCGTGAGCTCCGAGTGGCCGCGAAACTCGACGAGCCGGCGGTGCGGTGTGACGCCGGCCTTCTCGAGGTGTCCCCGCTCGCCCTTCGAGATCTTGCGCTCGGCGACCTCGTCGAACGCGACCTGCACGGCGTCGTAGCCGTCCGTCTCCGTCGTCTTCACCTGAACGACGGGGCACGGCCCGGCCTCGATCACCGTCACGGGCGTCACGACGCCGGTCTCCGCGTCGAAGACCTGGGTCATGCCGAGCTTCCTGCCGACGATGCCCTTCACAGCTTGATCTCGATGTCGACGCCGGCCGGCAGGTCGAGCCGCATGAGCGAGTCGACGGTCTTCGGCGTAGGGCTGTGGATGTCGATGAGGCGCTTGTGCGTCCGCACCTCGAACTGCTCGCGTGAGTCCTTGTCCTTGAAGGGGCTGCGGATGACCGTATAGACGTTGCGCTCGGTGGGCAGGGGCACCGGGCCGGTGATCGTGGCACCGGTGCGCTCCGCGTTGTCGACGATGTCGCGCGCGGCGCGGTCGACCTGGTTGTGGTCGTAGCCGCGCAGCCTGATGCGGATCTTCTGCTGTGCCACCGTCGTATCCCCTGCCCTTCCTCGCGCGTTCCTACGTGATGATTTCCGTGACCACGCCGGCGCCGACCGTACGACCGCCCTCGCGGACGGCGAAGCGGAGCCCCTGGTCCATGGCGATCGGCTGGATGAGCTCGACCTCCATGTTCGTGTTGTCGCCGGGCATGACCATCTCCTGGCCCTCGGGCAGCTTGATGGAGCCCGTCACGTCCGTCGTACGGAAGTAGAACTGCGGCCGGTAGCCGTCGAAGAACGGCGTGTGGCGGCCGCCTTCGTCCTTCGAGAGGACGTAGACCTCTGCCTTGAAGTGTGTGTGAGGCGTGATCGAGCCGGGCTTCGCGAGCACCTGGCCGCGCTCCACCTCCTCGCGCTTCGTCCCGCGGAGCAGGACGCCGGCGTTGTCGCCTGCCTGCGCGAAGTCGAGTGTCTTGTTGAACATCTCGAGCCCGGTGACGACGGTCTTCGTGATCTGGTCGTGGATGCCGACCATCTCGACCTCGTCACCCGAGTTGCACTGGCCCTGCTCGATGCGTCCGGTGACGACCGTGCCGCGGCCCGTGATCGTGAACACGTCCTCGATCGGCATGAGGAACGGCTTCTCCGTGTCGCGCTGCGGCTCGGGGATGTACTCGTCGAGGGCCGTGGTCAGCTCGAGGATCTTGCCGACCCACTCCTCGTCGCCCTCGAGCGCCTTCAGCGCCGAGACCTGGATGACGGGAATGTCGTCGCCCGGGAACTCGTACTTCGAGAGCAGCTCGCGGACCTCCATCTCGACGAGCTCGAGCAGCTCAGGGTCGTCCACCATGTCGGCCTTGTTCAGGGCGACGACGATGTAGGGGACGTTCACCTGCCGCGCGAGCAGCACGTGCTCGCGCGTCTGCGGCATCGGGCCGTCGGCCGCCGAGACGACGAGGATCGCGCCGTCCATCTGGGCGGCCCCCGTGATCATGTTCTTGATGTAGTCGGCGTGCCCCGGGCAGTCGACGTGGGCGTAGTGCCGGTTCTCCGTCTCGTACTCGACGTGCGACGTGTTGATGGTGATTCCGCGCTGGCGCTCTTCCGGCGCCTTGTCGATGGAGTCGAAGTCGCGGTACTCCGTGTTCTGGCCCTTGTCGGCGAGCACTTTCGTGATCGCCGCGGTGAGGGTCGTCTTGCCGTGGTCGATGTGACCGATCGTGCCGACGTTGACGTGCGGCTTCGTGCGCTCGAATTTCTGCTTGGCCATGTTGCCTCCGGTCTCCTTCCCGATTTACGCCTGGGCGTCGACGATCTCGCCCGCGATCGACTGAGGGACTTCCTCGTAGCGATCGAACTGCATGGTGAACGTGGCACGGCCCTGCGTCGTCGAGCGCAGGTCCGTGGCGTATCCGAACATCGTTGCCAGCGGCACCTTGGCGGTGATCACCTGGGCGTTGCCGCGCGGCTCGAGGCCTTCGACGTGGCCCCGCCGCGAGTTGAGGTCGCCCATGACGTCGCCGAGGTACTCCTCAGGCGTGACGACCTCGACGGCCATCACCGGCTCGAGCAGCTTCGGCTTCGCGCGCTGCATGGCCGACTTGAAGGCCATCGAGCCCGCGACCTTGAAGGCCATCTCGCTCGAGTCGACGTCGTGGTACGAGCCGTCCTTCAGGACGATGCGAATGTCGACGACGGGGTAGCCGGCGAGGATGCCCGACTCCATCGCCTCCTGGATGCCGAGGTCGACGGCGGGGATGTACTCGCGCGGGATCTTGCCGCCGACGATCTTGTCGATGAACTCGTAGCCGTCGCCAGGCTCCGCCGGCTCGAGGTCGATGACGACGTGGCCGTACTGGCCGCGGCCGCCTGTCTGGCGGACGAAGCGGCCCTCGATCTTCTCCACGGGCCTGCCGGCCGTCTCGCGGTAGGCCACCTGGGGGCGGCCGACGTTCGCGTCGACCGAGAACTCGCGCAACAGCCGGTCGACGATGATCTCGAGGTGCAGCTCGCCCATCCCTGCGATGAGCGTCTGCCCGGTCTCTTCGTCGCTGCGCACGCGGAACGTCGGGTCCTCCTCGGCGAGCCGCTGGAGGGCAGTCGCGAGCTTGTCTTGGTCGGCCTTCGTCTTCGGCTCGATGGCGACCGAGATCACCGGGTCCGGGAAGTTCATGGCCTCCAGGAGGATGGGCGCGGTGTCGACGGCGAGCGTGTCGCCAGTCGTCGTCTGCTTGAGCCCCACGATGGCGGCAATCTCGCCGCCAACGATCTCGTCCCGCTCCTCGCGGTGGTTCGCGTGCATCTGCAGGATGCGTCCGATGCGCTCCGTCTTGCCGGTCGTCGTGTTCAGCACCTTGTCGCCCTGCGTGATCCGGCCCGAGTAGACGCGGACGTACGTGAGCTTGCCCACGTACGGGTCGGTCATGACCTTGAAGGCGAGAGCCGCGAACGGCTCGTCCACGGCCGGGCGGCGTGAGAGGTCGTGCTCCGTGCGCGGGTCGATGCCGTGGATGGGCGGCACGTCGAGCGGGCTGGGCAGGTAGTCGACGACGGCGTCGAGCAGCGGCTGAATGCCCTTGTTCTTGAAGGCCGAGCCGCAGAGGACGGGGACGACGGAGAGGTCGAGCGTCGCGGCGCGTAGCGCTCGGCGCAGCATCTCCGGCGTCACGGCTGCTTCGTCCGAGAGGTACGTCTCCATGAGCTCGTCGTCGTGGTCGGCGACGGCGTCGATCAGCTGGTGGTGGTACTCGGCCGCCTGCTCGGACAGCTCGGCCGGAATCTCGGTGACCTCCGTCTCCGTCCCGAGCGAGTCCGTCCATACGAGCGCGTTCATCTCGATGAGATCGACGACGCCTCGGAAGTGCTCTTCCTGGCCGATCGGCAGCTGCACGGGGACGGGCCGCGCGCCGAGCCGGTCGACCATCGACTGCACCGACGCGAAGAAGTCCGCGCCGACGCGGTCCATCTTGTTGATGAAGGCGATCCGCGGCACGCCGTAGCGGTCGGCCTGGCGCCAGACGGTCTCCGACTGGGGCTCGACGCCCGCGACGCCGTCGAAGACGGCTATTGCGCCGTCGAGCACGCGCAGCGAGCGCTCGACCTCGACAGTAAAGTCCACGTGCCCGGGCGTATCGATAATGTTCACCCGGAAGTCGCGCCAGAACGCCGTCGTCGCAGCCGACGTGATGGTGATGCCGCGCTCCTGCTCCTGGACCATCCAGTCCATGACCGCGGCGCCCTCGTGCACCTCGCCCATCTTGTACGTGCGGCCGGTGTAGTAGAGGATCCGCTCGGTCGTCGTCGTCTTGCCCGCGTCGATGTGGGCCATGATCCCGATGTTTCGGACGTGGTCGAGCGCGACGGCTCCCTTTGTCATCTCCATCGTGCTCACCGTTACCAGCGGTAATGCGCGAAGGCCTTGTTCGCCTGCGCCATCCGGTAGAGGTCGTCCTTCTTCTTGTATGCGCCGCCCTGCTGGTCGAGCGCCTCGAGGATCTCGGCCGCGAGCTTCTCCTCCATGTGCTTCTCGCGCCGCTCGCGCGCGAAGGTCACGAGCCAGCGCACGGCGAGCGTGCGCGCGCGGCGCTGCGGCACCTCGACGGGCACCTGGTAGTTCGAGCCGCCGACGCGGCGTGACCGCACCTCTAGCACCGGCGTGACGGACTTCACGGCCTGCTCCAGCACCTCGACGGGCGCCTTTCCGGTCCGCTCGCCGACCCGCTCGAGCGCCTTGTAGACGATGTGCTCGGCGGTCGACTTCTTGCCGTCGAGCATGACGCAGTTGACGATCTGCGTCACGAGCGGCGACCCGTAGACCGGGTCCGCGGCGAGGGTGCGTGGCTGGATGTCTGCTCGTCTCGGCAAGGCGGTTCTAAGCCTTCTTGGCGCCGTACTTCGACCGGCCCTGACGGCGGTCGGAGACGCCGGCGGCGTCGAGCGCGGCGCGGATCACCTTGTAGCGGATGCCCGGGAGATCCCGGACGCGCCCGCCGCGGATGAGCACGACCGAGTGCTCCTGGAGGTTGTGGCCCTCACCGGGGATGTACGTCGTGACTTCCATGCCGTTCGTGAGCCGGACGCGGGCGACCTTTCGCAGCGCCGAGTTCGGCTTCTTGGGCGTCGACGTGTAGACGCGCGTACACACGCCGCGCTTCTGCGGCGCGCCGCGGAGCGCGGGCGTCTTCGTCCGCGCCTTCTTCGTGGCGCGGCCTTTTCTCACGAGTTGGCTGGCAGTCGGCATCGTGCGTCGAGCTTCTCCGTTCGAGGGTGTTTTCACACACAACAAGGCTGGCAGGGGCGGACCCCCGCCAACCACGCAGACCATGGTAGCGAAAGTCAGCCCTGCAATGACTGGCTCCATCCGGTCGGCGCGATATACGTGGGCGGTGCCCGAGTGCCCCATTTGTCGCCGGGAGTTCGACGCGCGCTTCCAGGTGTTCGCTCCGCCGGGCGGCGAGGCGTACGACACGATCGATTGCGCCAGGCGCGCGGTGTCGGCCCCCGGCGCCCTCCTTGCACCGACGCTCCTGCCGACGATCGAGCTCCTCCCGCTCGGCGGCACACCCGCAGTCGCTTCGCCGGCGAGGCTGGCTGCCAGGTCTCGCAGAAGGCTGGCCGCGGCGATCGCCGTCCCGCTCGTCGCGTCTCCGGCGGCCATCGCAGCCGGGCTGAGCCTCGTCGCGGCCGGCACGGCCACGTCCGTCTATCTCGGGGCCCCCGCCTTCGAGGGAGGCGGCCGCGTGGTAGCCGCGCCGGCCGTCCCCGCAGAGGTGCCGAAGCCGGAACCCTCGTCCCAGACACCCCCCGCGACGCCACTGCCGAGCAAGCCGGTGACCGACGAGCCCGAGCAGCCGAAGCCGAAGCCGAAGCCCGAGCCCAAGGCCCGGTCGCGTCCTCGCCGACCCACCCAGCGCGGACACGGTCCCGCAGCGCACTGACGTGAGCGAGAGCCCACCCGCGCCGTCCCCCGCGCAGTCCGGCGCGACCGAGGGCTCCACACCAGGTCCGCACGCGGCGCCTGCTGCCCCGCACAGCCCGCCCACACCACCTCCCCACGGCTCGTCGCCGCGTGTGTCGCCGCCGGCCGCCCCGGCCAAGCCTCCACACCCCGTTGCGCCGCCACCGGTGGCGACCTCGCCTCCCGAGACAGCGGTCGAGGTCTCCGCGTCTCCGTCAGCGTCGCCGTGGCACGACCCGCTCAGCGCGTCCCCAGCAGCCGCGACCCACGACCCCCATGCCAAGGACAAGGACAAGAACCGGAACAAGGACGACGACGTCTCAGCCGGCGGAGACGACTAACTACTCGACCGCGTCCTCCGCTGCCACGACCGTCCCCTTGCCCGAGCGCTTTGCCCGGTAGAGCGCCTGGTCGACACGGCTGAACAGCGAGGTGCTGTCGTCGTCGCGCCCCAGCTCGGCGATCCCCGCTGACACGCGAAGCGTCGGGACGGGGCCGACCGGCTGGCCCTGCACGGCGAGCTGGAGGCGCTGGAACAGGCGCTGAGCCTCGTCGATCGACGACTCGGGGAGCACGACCGCGAACTCGTCGCCGCCGACGCGGCACGGGAGGTCTGCGCCCCTGACCACCGAGCGCAAGCGCTGGGCCACCTCCGCGAGGACGGCGTCCCCGCCTAGATGACCGATCTCCTCGTTGATCGCCTTGAAGTCGTCGATGTCGAAGAAGATTAGGGCGAGCGTGCGGTCGTACCGATGAGCGCGCTTCACCTCGTGGGCGAGCGTCTCGTGGAAGTAGTGGCGGTTGTGCAGCCCGGTTAGCGGATCGCGCACGGAGAGCTCGAACAACTCGTGGAAGCGGCGGGCATTCTCGAGAGCCCGGCCGGCCATTGCGGCCAGCTCTTCGATCGCGGCGACCTGTTCCTCGCTGGGCTCGTCCACCGGACGCCGCCAGAAAACGCCGAGCGTTCCCACGAGAGCGTCCTCCTCGGCCGTCAGCGGCAGCAGGGCGCCGATCTGGATCGCGTTCGCCGCCGGTGTGCCTTCCGCCGGAGGGCGGTAGCGAACCGTCATCGCCCGCGGCTTGCCTTCCTGATGCCAGCCGCCGAGCAGCGGCAGCGCTTCCTCCGCCGACAGGTTCATCGCCTTGACGACCGGGCGCTCGCCCTCCTCGAAGAGTGCCACGGCCGCCGCATCGGCATCCGCAAGCACGGCCGCGCTCTGCAGCACGCGCGTGAGCACCTCGTCGAGATCCAGCGTCTCGGCGAGGTTGACGAGCTGGCGGGCTCGCCGGAGCTCGTCACGCGCCCGCCGCAGCTCCTCCTCGACCTCCGCCGAGTGGAGCGTTTCCCGCGACCGGCTCGACTCGGTCGCGGCTCCGCGAGTATCACGTAGGCGATCCTCGCGTGAGCGATAGGCGAGGACGAGCGTTGCCACTGCGATCGTGAGCGTCAACGCGAGGACGACGACGAGCGCAATCGTCACGCGTCGACCCTGCGCTGGAAGCGCACGCTCGTCGTCGGCCCGCCGTCGGGCCTGTCAGCCGCAGATTGCCTCACCGTCTCCCCGCCTGTCGAAGTCCGGACAACCCTAATTGTTGCCGTGAAAGGCGGCACCCGCCGTCCCCCATGCGAGGGATCAGGCGTCGAGGGCGAGGAAGGGGAGGAACGTCGCTAGATCGACGGTCGCCGCGCCCGGCAGGACGTCGCCGACACAGAGGGCGCGGCTCAGCGCCCGCGACTGGGCGCCGACCGACCACGTCTCGACGGCCTGCAGCCGCGCCTGCGCCGTGAGCGCCGCCCGCACCGCCGGCCGCGCAAGCGAGAGCGGAACGGCGCCCAGGGGCAGCACTTCGTCGAGCGCGGTCACGCGAACGGGCCCGTTCGTGGTCACGAGCGATGCCGAAAGCGCGGTCGGCAGCGTGAGGAGCTGGAGCGGCCCGGGAGGCACGAGCGTGAAGCCTCGCCGCCGCCCGCCGAGCCACGAAGAAGCGCTGTCGGCCCGCACCTGGCGCACGGGAAGCATCCCGTACAGCGTGTGGTAGAGCGAAATCTCCGCCCCGGTCGGGGCATCGACGCGTCTCTTCGCGGCGATGTCTTGGCGGCGTAGCTGGTCGGCGATGATCGCTCGGGCGACCTGGAGCGACGCGCCCTTCGTCCGTAGCGCCGACAGGTACGCCGCTCGGGAGCCGCGAAACCGCACCGAGACGATCGCCTGCTCGACCGCGAGCACGCGGGCGTCGGCAACGGGATGTCCCGGCGTCTCGACGAGTCGCGCGAAGAGCGCGCTCAGCGCGACCTGGGGATCGCCCGTCACGGCCGACAGTGCCTTCACGCCGAGCTTCGAGATCGACTTGCCGTCGACGCGACAGCGTGTTTCCGGCGGGAGTGCGATCTGCCCTTCGTCGAGCGACGCGTTGAAGCCGGGCCCGGCGGCCGCCGGCCCGTCGCAAAGTCGCCGGGTCGCGCGCCCAGAGGGAGACGCACGCGGCTTTCGGCTTGTCGGCGTCCGCGCCCGCGATGTTGAACGTCCCCCAGCCCCACGTGACGACGCTGCCGATACGCAGCTCGCCGGCCACCTGGCTCGCGGCGAGCGTGACGAGCTTCACGAAGCGAAGCCAGGCGGCGGTCGGCTGCAACCCTTCGCGCCCGCCCAGGCCGGGGCCTGAGTGGAAGCCGATGACGAGGCCGAGGCGATCCGTAGGGATGCCGGCGGCGATGAGCGGCGCGAGGCCCTGGCGGAACTTCTGGCGCATCGTTCGACTCGCGAGCACGGCCCCCGTGCGCATGAGCGGCGGCGCAGGGAAGTACACCTCGCGGACGATCTCCGCCACTTGTCCGGCCTGCTGCCACCAGCCGAGGGCGTCGCCGCCAACGTACGGGCGGGCGGAGATGAGCAGGAGCGGCCGCGCCCCGCGCGCGGAGATGCCCCGCAGGACCTCGAGCACGTTCGCGCGGTACTGCGCGTTCGTCGGCGTCCACGGCGTCGTCGCGCCGGCGCTGTTGAGCTCGTTGATGACGATGACGGGCGTCTGGCACTCGGTCGCCGCGATCGCCTTGTCCACCATCTCGGTGACACCGGCCGAAACGGTGTCCGCGCTGGTCGGCGCCGACGGCGTGCCCGCGACGCGGTTCAGCTTCATCCACCAGTACACCGTGTGGGCGCCTCGCGCCCGCAGCTCCCCGGCGTTGACGGTGCCCGAGGTCGCAGCGACCACGCCAGGCCGGCCGAAGACGTCGTTGCGGAACGACACCGACCCCTCGGCGTACTCGACCCACAAGGGCCGGACGTCGGGCAGGCCGCAGAGCCCTCCGGGCGCAGCCGGGGACGCCGCGCCGAGGCCCAGGGACGCGCCCAGCGCGATGAGGAGGACAGCGAGCTTCCTCATTGGCGCGAAAGGGTACCGAGGGGGCCCGCTGGGAGCCCCCTCAGCGGAATTCTTTACTTCTCGTCCTCTGGTTCCGACTTGCCGTCGCCGTCGCCGGGTGCCTCGAGGTCGAGGTCGATGCCGAGCGAGGCGAGGTCGATGCCCGTCCCGCCGTCGGACTCGATCTCCTCGAGAGCAGCAAGCACGGCCTCACGCTCGTACATCTCCTTCGGCACCTTCGCCGACGGGCCGATGCCGATCGTGCGGTACTTCTTGAGGCCGGTCGCGGCGGGGATGAGCTTGCCGATGATGACGTTCTCCTTCAGCCCCAGCAGGCGGTCGATCTTGCCCTCGATGGCCGCGTCCGTCAGCACCTTCGTCGTCTCCTGGAAGGAGGCAGCCGAGAGGAACGACTCGGTGGCGAGCGAGGCCTTCGTGATGCCGAGGATGATCGGCTCGTACGTTGCCTGGGCGCCCTTCTCCTTCTTCACGCGTGCGTTCTCGCGCTCGAGCGCGACCCGGTCGGTCATCTGGCCGGGTAGGAAGTCGGCGTCGCCCGACTCCTTGATCCGCACCTTCTTCAGCATCTGGCGGACGATCAGCTCGATGTGCTTGTCGTGGATGTCGACGCCCTGCGACTTGTAGACCTTCTGCACCTCGCCCACGAGGTACACCTCGGTCGGCGTCGAGCCCTTGCCCGCGCCGTGGTGAAGCTCCAGAAGCTCCACCGGCGAGAGGGAGCCCTCGCTCAGCGCGTCGCCGGGCTCGACGCGCTGCCCGTTCTCGACGAGCAGGCGCGTGCGCCGCGGCAGCACGTACTCCTCGGGCTCCGGCGTCTCGCCCTTGCCGTCCGAGTCGGGCTGGACGAAGACCTTCGGCCCACGCTCGGCGCGCTCGATCTGCACTGTCCCGGCGACCTTGGCGAGGCGTGCCTCGCCGCGCGGCGTGCGTGCCTCGAAGATCTCCTGGACCCTCGGGAGCCCGTGCGTGATGTCCGCGCCGGCCACACCGCCCGTGTGGAACGTCCGCATCGTCAGCTGCGTGCCGGGCTCGCCGATCGACTGCGCGGCCATGATCCCGACCGCGTCGCCGACCTCTGCGAGCTCACCCGTGCCGAGGAACGTGCCGTAGCACGCCCGGCACAAGCCGAAGTCGCTCTTGCACTTGAGCACCGAGCGCACGGGCAGCGACGGTCTCTCGCGCGAGCTCGCCGAGCTCCTCGACGATCTCGCGCATCCGGGCGGTCGTGACTTCTTCGCCCTTCGAAGCGAGCTTCGTCTTGCCCGGCTTTCCGTCCTTGAGCGGCTTGTACACATCGGTTGCGAGGATGCGGCCGGCAGCCGAGCGGTTTGGGTTGGGGTCGTCGCGGAGGAAGAGCGGGACGGTGATGAACTCCTTCGACTTGCAGTCTTCGTCGCGGATGATGACGTCCTGCGCAACGTCCACGAGACGGCGCGTGAGGTAACCCGAGTCGGCCGTGCGGAGCGCGGTGTCGGCAAGACCCTTGCGGGCGCCGTGCGTCGAGATGAAGTACTCGAGCACGGAAAGCCCCTCCATGAAGTTCGCCTTGATCGGCCGCTCGATGATCTCGCCCTTCGGGTTGGCCATCAGGCCGCGCATGCCCGCCAGCTGGCGGATCTGCTTGAACGACCCGCGGGCGCCGGAGTTGGCCATCATGAAGATGGGGTTGAGCTCGTAGAGCGTCTTCTCCATCGCGGCGGCGACCGTGTCGGTGGCCTCGGTCCAGATCTCCGTCACCTGCTCGTGCCGCTCGCCCTCAGTAATGAGCCCGCGCTCGAAGTGATCGATGACGCCGGCGACACGCTCCTCATAGCCGGCGAGGATCTCCTCCTTCTCGGGCGGGAATCACGATGTCGTTCTTCGAGATCGTGATGCCCGCGAGCGTCGCATTGTGGAAGCCGAGGTCCTTGATCGTGTCGAGCACTGCCGCAAGCACGGCCGCGCCGAACCGCTCGACGAGGTCGGCGATGAAGTCGTCGAGCTCCCGCTTCGCCATGGTGCGGTTCATGTACGGCTGCGTCGCGGCGGCCTCGGGGTCGGTAAGGACGTCCGCGAGCGAGCGGACGATCTCCTCGTTGAAGATCACCCGGCCGGGCGTCGTGAGGACGAGCTCACCCTGCCGCCGGTACTCGATCGTGTCCTGAAGCTTCACCTGACCGGACTCGAGCGCCTGCTCTACCTCCTCCTCGAGCGCGAAGCGCTTCGGGCGGGGATCGAGCTTCGTCACGTCGAGCGACGACAGGTCGGCCGTTGTCGAGTACGTGAGGAAGTAGAGCCCGAGCACCATGTCCTTCGCAGGCGTCGTCAGCGGGCGTCCGTGGGCGGGAGAGAGGATGTTGTTCGAGGACATCATCAGCACGCGTGCCTCGGCCTGCGCCTCCGCGGAGAGCGGCACGTGCACGGCCATCTGGTCACCGTCGAAGTCGGCGTTGAACGCGTGGCAGACGAGCGGGTGCACCTGGATCGCCTTGCCCTCGACGAGCACCGGCTCGAACGCCTGGATGCCCAGGCGGTGGAGCGTCGGCGCACGGTTGAGGAGCACTGGGTGCTCGGCGATGACCTCCTCGAGGATGTCCCACACCTCGGGCTCCATCGAGTCGACGTACTTCTTCGCCGCCTTGATGTTCTGGACGATCTTCCGCTCGACGAGCCGGCTCATGATGAACGGCTTGAAGAGCTCGAGCGCCATGAGCTTCGGCAGCCCGCACTGGTAGAGCTTGAGGTTCGGGCCCGCCACGATCACGGAGCGTCCCGAGTAGTCGACGCGCTTACCGAGCAGGTTCTGCCGGAAGCGGCCCTGCTTGCCCTTCAGCATGTCCGAGAGCGACTTCAGGGCGCGGTTGCCCGGCCCGGTGACGGCCCGGCCGCGGCGGCCGTTGTCGAACAGCGCGTCGACAGCCTCCTGGAGCATGCGCTTCTCGTTGTTGACGATGATCTCGGGCGCACCGAGGTCGAGCAGCCGCTTGAGGCGGTTGTTCCTGTTGATGACGCGGCGGTAGAGGTCGTTGAGGTCGCTCGTGGCGAAACGGCCACCGTCGAGCTGCACCATCGGCCTGAGCTCCGGCGGAATCACCGGCACGGCCTCGAGGACCATCCACTCCGGCTTGTTCTCCGAGCGGACGAACGCGTTCACGACCTTCAGCCGCTTGATCGCGCGCTGCTGCTTCTGCCCCTTCGACGTGGCGATGATCTCGCGCAGTGAGGCGGCCTCCGCATCGAGGTCGAGGTCACGCAGGAGGTCGCGGATCGCCTCCGCACCCATGCCGCCGCGGAAGTACACACCGAAGCCGTACGGCGAGCCGAAGCGGTCCTTCATCTCGCGGAAGATCTGCTCGTCGTTGACGACCATCTTCGGCTCGAGCTCCTTGAAGAGCTCCCACGTCTGCTCGAGCCGGGTCCGCGCCTCCTCGGTCGCCTCCCGCGCGTCCGCGCGGCGCTGGTCGATGTCGAGGTACATCTCGCGCACCTTCATGAGCCACGCGACGATTGCGTCGAGGTCTTCCTTCGCTAGCTTTCCGTCGGTCCGCAGGCAGAGGTCGTTCGTGAGCTCGCGGAGCTGCTCGTCGTCCGAGCCGGGCTCCGCCTGCGTCACGACCTCGCGGAGGAGACCCTTGCCGAGCTTGCGCGTAGCCTCGAGCTTCTTCTGGTCGACGCCGGCGGCGAGCGCAGCGTCCTCCTCGTTGAGCTCGCCCCCGGCGAGCAGGCCGTCGAGCACGCGGTTGACGTGCTTCGTGACGGCGCCCTTCTTCGAGCCCGTGGCCTTCTTGAGCTCCTTGTGCAGCGGCGCGAGCGCCTTCATGATCTCCGCCGCGGTCTGGGCGACGTTCTCGAGCTCGCGCGGCTGGAGCCGCCGGTCGTCGCGGATGACGGTCGTGCGGACGAGCTCGCGGATCTTCTTCGCGTCCTCGGTCGTGACCTTTGGCGCGATCTCCTTGAAGAGCCCGCCGACGAGCCCGCGAGCGTCCTCGAGCGGCGGCAGCTCCTGCTCCTCGGCCCAGTTGCCAAGGCCGCGGACCCAGAACTCGTCGTCCTCGTCGAAGCCCCGGTCCGAGCCCTTCGTGAGGTAGTTGCGCCGCCGGGACAGCCGCTGCTCGAGAGCCGCGAGCTGCTCCTCGCGGTCGTCGTCGGCGGCGTCGTACTCGGCACGCACCTTGTCTTCGAGGTCGGCGAGGTCCTTCTGCCTTGGCTCCGTGTCGACGTCCGTCACGATGGAGGCGGCGAAGTAGAGCACCTTCTCCAGCTCGCGCGGCGCGATGTCGAGGAGGTAGCCGATCCGCGACGGAACGCCCTTGAAGAACCAGATATGCGAGACCGGCGCGGCGAGGTCGATGTGGCCCATGCGCTCACGGCGCACCTTCTGCCGCGTCACCTCGACGCCACAGCGCTCGCAGATGATGCCCTTGTAGCGGACGCGCTTGTACTTGCCGCAGTAGCACTCCCAGTCCTTCGTGGGACCGAAGATGCGCTCGCAGAAGAGGCCGTCGCGCTCGGGCTTGAGCGTGCGGTAGTTGATCGTCTCGGGCTTCGTGACCTCCCCCTGGGACCAGTCACGGATCTGCTTGGCCGACGCCAGCCCGATCTTGATCGCGTCGAAGTCGTTGATGTCGATCTGCGTCACGTGAGCTCTCGCCTTTCGCTAGTGCTGGTCATCGGGCTACTCCTCCGCTGCTTCCACGTCGGCCAGGTCGGCCTCGATCGGCTCCGCGTCCGCCGCCGCCTCGGGCACGAGCTCGTCGGTGGGCACGGACAGCTCGCCGTCCTCGTCCACGCGCTCGGCGCCCTCCTCGAGCTCCTCGGCCGTCGGCTCGCGCGCGGCGACGCGGAGCGAACCAGGCGAGAGGTCGATGCCGAGCTCCTCGGCCGCCCGCAGCAGCTCGTCCTCCTCCTCGCGAACGTCGACCTCCGCGCCCTCCTCCGAGAGCACGTGGACGTCGAGCGAGAGCGACTGCATCTCCTTCAGCAGCACCTTGAACGACTCGGGGATCGACGGCTCGGCGATGTTCTCGCCCTTGACGATCGCCTCGTAGGCCTTCACGCGGCCCACGGTGTCGTCGGACTTGATCGTGAGCATCTCCTGGAGCGTGTACGCGGCGCCGTAGGCCTCGAGCGCCCAGACCTCCATCTCGCCGAAGCGCTGACCGCCGAACTGCGCCTTGCCGCCCAGCGGCTGCTGGGTGACGAGTGAGTAGGGACCGGTCGAGCGCGCGTGGATCTTGTCGTCGACGAGGTGGAGCAGCTTGAGGATGTACATGTGGCCGACGGTGACCTTCTGATCGAAGGGCGTGCCGGTACGGCCGTCGAACAGCCGCACCTTCCCCGAGCAGCGCCGTCCGGGCGGCCGCTTCATGTCGACCTTCATCTTGATGGGCGAGTCCGGGTTCTGCTCGACCCACGCGAGGAGCGCGTCGTCGACATCCTCCGGCGTCGCGCCGTCGAACACGGCTGACGCGACCGGCGTGGCGCCGTCAGCCTTCCCGTTCTCACCGAAGACGCCGTGGGCGGCGGCCCACCCCAGGTGCGTCTCGAGGATCTGGCCGATGTTCATACGGCTGGGAACGCCGAGCGGGTTGAGAACGACGTCCACCGGCGTCCCGTCCTCGAGGAACGGCATGTCCTCGTCGGACACGATCTTCGCGATCACGCCCTTGTTGCCGTGGCGGCCTGCGAGCTTGTCGCCCTCGGCGATCTTTCGCTTCTTCGCGACGTAGACGCGAACCAGCTCGTTCACGCCCGGCGACAGGTCGTCTCCGGCCGCGCGGGAGAACGTCTTGACGTCGATGACCTTGCCGCCCTCGCCGTGGGGGACCTTGAGTGACGTGTCGCGGACCTCCTTCGCCTTCTCCTTGAAGATCGCGCGGATCAGCTTCTCCTCGGCCGTCAGCTCGGTCTCGCCCTTCGGCGTCACCTTGCCGACGAGCAGATCGCTTCCGGTCACCTCGGCGCCGACGCGGACGATGCCGCGCTCGTCGAGGTCCTTGAGCGACTCCTCGGAGCGGTTCGGGATGTCGCGCGTGATCTCCTCGTCGCCGAGCTTCGTCGCCCGTGCGTCGATCTCGTACTCGTGGATGTGGATCGAGGACAGCATGTCCTCCTTCACGAGCCGCTCGGAGATGACGATCGCGTCCTCGAAGTTGTAGCCCTCCCAGGGCATGAAGGCCACGAGGAGGTTCTTGCCCAGCGCGAGCTCACCATCGCGGGTGGACGACCCGTCCGCGAGCACGTCCTCCGCCTTCACCTTGTCGCCGAGCTTCACGATCGGGCGCTGGTGGATGAGCGTGCCCTGGTTCGACCGCATGAACTTCACGAGGTCGTACGAGTCACGGTCCCCCTCGCGCGTCGTGACGACGATGCGCTCGGCGTCGACGTCGCTCACGGTGCCGGTGCGGCTCGCGAGGACGACGTCGCCCGTGTCGATGGCCGCGCGGTACTCGAGGCCCGTGCCGATGAGCGGCGGCTCCGTGATGAGGAGCGGCACCGCCTGCCGCTGCATGTTCGAGCCCATCAGCGCGCGGTTCGCGTCGTTGTGCTCGAGGAACGGGATCAGCGCCGTCGCCACAGAGACGATCTGCGCCGGGTCGACATCCATGTAGTCGACGGCCTTCGGGTCGGACATGACCGCCTCGCCCTCGCGGGAGCGGCAAAGCACCTGCGCGTGCTCGAACTTCCCTGTCTTGAAGTCGAACTGCTCAGAGGCCTGCGCAATCGTGTACTGGCCCTCCTCCGCAGCGTCGAGGTAGACGATCTCGTCCGAGACCTTGCCGCCCTGGACCTTCCGGTAGGGCGTCTGCACGAAGCCGAACTCGGAGACGGTCGCGTACGAAGCGAGCGAGCCGATGAGGCCGATGTTCGGGCCTTCCGGCGTCTCGATCGGGCACATGCGCCCGTAGTGCGTCGGGTGGACGTCTCGCACCTCGATCGGCGCGCGCTCGCGCGTCAAGCCACCTGCGCCGAGCGCGCTGAGGCGGCGACGGTGCGTGAGGCCGGCGAGCGAGTTCGTCTGGTCCATGAACTGCGAGAGCTGAGAGGAGCCGAAGAACTCCTTCAGCGCCGCCACCACCGGGCGGATGTTGATGATCGTCTGCGGCGTGATGGCGTCGACGTCCTCGGTCGTCATCCGCTCGCGGACGACGCGCTCCATGCGGTAGAGGCCGACGCGGAACGCCTCCTGGATCAGCTCACCGACGGTGCGAAGGCGGCGGTTGCCGAAGTCCTCGTACTCGTCCAGCTCGCCGCGGATCGGGTCGCGCGACATGCCAGCGGCCTCGGCCGCGAAGTCCTTCGCCTCCTCGTCGACGCCCAGCGTCTTCGGCAGGCCGACGAGCCTCTTGACGAGAGCGACGATGTCCTGCGTCGTCAGGACGCGCGTCCCGTCGGGAACGTCGACCTCGAGGCGCTGGTTGAGCTTGTAGCGGCCGACCTTCGTGAGGTCGTAGCGCTTCGGGTCGAAGAACAGCGACTTCAGGAGGTTGCGCGCGTTGTCGAGCGTCGGGGGCTCACCGGGCCGCTGCTTCTTGAAGACCTCGATCAGCGCCTCCTCCTCACGCGTCGAGGGGTCCTTCTCCAGCGTGTTGGCGATGTAGATCGAATTGTCGAAGAGCTCGAGGATCTTCTCGTTCGTCGACGTGTCTAGCTTGAAGCCGGTGGACGGGTCCTCGGCGGGCAGCGCGCGCAGGAGCGTCGTCACCGGAAGCTTGCGCTTGCGGTCGATGCGGGCGTAGACGATGCCCTTCTTGTCGATCTCCAGCTCGAGCCACGAGCCGCGGGCGGGCATGAGGTTCGCCGTGAACATCTGCTTCGTCGCATCCTTCGGCTCCATGAGGTAGGCGCCGGGGCTGCGAACGAGCTGCGTGACGATGACGCGCTCGGTGCCATTGATGATGAACGTGCCCTGGTCGGTCATCATGGGGAAGTCGCCCATGAAGACGGTCTGCTCGCGGATCTCGCCCGTCTCCGTGTTCACGAAGCGGACGGTGATCGAGAGCGGCACCTGGTACGTGAGGTCCTTCTCGCGGCACTCTCTGATCGGTACCGCTTTTTCGAGGTCGAACTTGTACTCGCCGAACTCGACGGCGAGCGTGCCGGTGTAATCCTCGATCGGCGAGATGTCCGCGATCGTCTCGCGGAGCCCCTCCTCCATGAACCACTTGAAGGAGGCCTTCTGGATGTCGATGAGGTTCGGTAGATCTAGGACGTGCTTCAGGCGCGAGAAAGACTTGCGCGCGCTAGGCGCAGCGAGGGTGCTGCTCAACTTGGCGCCTCCCGTTTAGAGATGGTCGTGATCGCAGGCGAAACTGCCGGACGTCGGCGGAACTCGACAGAATAGCGGAACGAGCCCCTGCCGTGCAAGGCACTGAGAGGGCCCCCAGCGGAGCCCTCTCCGATTCGGGTGCTACTTCGTCGCTACTTGAGCTCGACGGAGGCGCCTGCCTCCTCGAGCTGGCCCTTGACCGAGTCGGCCTCGTCCTTCGCGACGCCTTCCTTGACGGCGCTCGGCGCGCCGTCGACGAGGTCCTTCGCCTCCTTGAGGCCCAGGCCGGTCACCGCGCGGACGACCTTGATCACCTGGATCTTCTTGTCGCCGGCGCCCGTGAGCATGACGTCGAACGCCGTCTGCTCCTCGGCGGCCTCGGCGCCGGCGCCCGGGGCGGCAGCGCCCGGAGCGGCGACCGCGACCGGAGCTGCGGCGGTGATGCCCCACTCGTCCTCGATCTTCTTCTTGAGCTCGACGAGCTCGAGCACGGACATCTTGCCGAGCTCCGTGAACACCTTGTCGACTCCTGTGGCAGCAGCCATCTACGACTCCTCCTCTTCTCCCTCGGTCGGCTCCTCGGCCGCCTCGGTCGTGGTTTCTTCCTGAGCCTCTTCCTCAGCCTCGGCGCTCGCCTCGGGGGCGGGCGCTTCCTCTTCGGCCTCGGCGCTCGCCTCGGGGGCGGGCGCTTCCTCTTCGGCCTCGGCGCTCGCCTCGGGGGCTGGCGCTTCCTCCTCGACCTCGGCGCTCGCCTCGGGGGCGGGCGCTTCTTCTTCGACCTCGCCTCCGAGCTGGTCGATCCGCGCCTGCAGGAGGCCGTGGAGATCCTGGAGCGGCGCGGCAAACAGCCCGACGATCGCGTACAGCGGCGCGGCAACGGCGCCGAGCACCTGGCCGCGAAGCATGTCGAGGGGCGGCAGCTTCGCGAGCTCCTCGACCTCCTCGGCGGTCATTTCCCGGCCCTCGAGCAGGCCTCCGCGGACCGCGAGCACCTTCGTCGTGCGGGCCGTGTCGGCGAGCGCCTTCGCGACCGCGACCGGATCGCCGTCCGTCTCGAGGAAGGCGATCGCCGTCGGGCCGTCGAGCAGCGCGAGCACGGCATCGGCGCCAGCTGCCTCGGCAGCGCGCCGCGTCAGCGAGTTCTTGACGACGCTGAACCTCGCGCCGTGCTGCAGGAGCTCTCCGCGAAGCGCGTCGATCTCCTTCATCGTCAGTCCGCGGTAATCGGCGACGATGAGCGTGTCGGTCGCCTGCAGGCGCTCGGTGAGCTCTCCGACGATTCTCTCTTTCTCACTCTTCAGCATCTCGCTCCTCCAAGAACGATTCGACCCGCGCTGAGGCGGGCCGGAGCGAGCGCGTAGGCGCCACTCTCGACTCACCTCGGCTGGGCTTCTGCGCTTGCGCACTGCCAGCGGTCTTCGGCGGTCGAATCTGTGTCAGCTGCTAACTGTAGCCTCTTCCAGCTCCTCGACGATGCCGCGTGTCTTCGCCGGGTCGATGTGAATGCCCGGGCCCATCGTCGTCGTAACGGTGATCGTCTCGATGTAGCGGCCCTTCGCGGCGGCGGGCCTCGCCCGGACGATCTCGTCGATGACGGCCGCGTAGTTCTCGACCAGCCGGCGCAGGTCGAAGCTCTTCTTGCCGATCGAGAGATGGACGTTCGCGCCGCGGTCGGTCCGGTACTCGAGCTTGCCGCCCTTCGTGTCGGAGACGGCCTTCGCGATGTCGAAGGTCACCGTGCCAGTCTTCGGGTTCGGCATCTTCCCGCGCGGCCCGAGGATGCGGCCGAGCTTGCCGACGACGCCCATCATGTCCGGCGTCGCGATCGCGACGTCGAAGTCGTCGAAGCCGCCCTCGATCTTCGTGGCGAGATCGGCCGCGCCGACAACATCGGCGCCGGCGGTCTCGGCCTCCTTCGCCTTCTCGCCCTCGGCGAAGACGGCGACGCGAACCTCCTTGCCGCTGCCGTGCGGCAGCATGAGCGTCCCGCGGAGCTGCTCCTCGGCGTGGCGCACGTTGAGGCCAAGGCGGAAGTGCGCCTCGACCGTCTCGTCGAACTTCGCGTCCTCGAAGCCCTTGATCATCCCGAGCGCCTCGACGGGCGAGTACGTGCGCTCGCGGTCGATCTGCGCGCGCTCGCTCCGATACTTCTTGCCGTGGCTCATGAGACGGGCATCCCTTCGACGTCGACGCCCATCGAGCGCGCGGTGCCGGCGATGACCTTCATCGCCTGCTCGACGTCGCGCGCGTTCAGGTCCTCGAGCTTCGTCTCGGCGATCTGGCGCACCTGCGCCTGCGACAGCCGGCCGACCTTCTCCCGGTTCGGCTCGCCCGAGCCCTTGGCGATGCCGAGGGCCTCCTTGATGAGGACGGCCGCGGGCGGCGTTTTTGTGATGAACGTGAACGAGCGATCCTCGAAGACGGTGATCTCGGCGGGGATGATGCGCCCGTTCTCGTGCTGCGTCTGGGCGTTGAACGCCTTGCAGAACTCCATGATGTTCACGCCGTGCTGGCCAAGCGCAGGGCCCACCGGCGGCGCCGGGTTCGCCTGTCCGCCGGGAATCTGCAGCTTGATGAGCGTGAGGATCTTCTTCGCCATGACAGTCGTCAGTCGAGCTTCTTGACCTGGTCGAAGCCGAGCTCGACCGGGACCTGGCGCTCGAAGATGTCGACGAGCACCTTGAGCTTCTGCTGCTCGGGATTGACCTCGACGATCTCGCCGTCGAAGTCCGAGAGCGGGCCGGAGGTTACCTTCACCGACTCGCCGAGCGTGAACTCGACCGTCGAGCGCGCCCGCTCCGCCGTGGCTGCGCCCGTGTGCAGCAGGCGATCGACATCACCCTGTTGGAGCGGAACGGGCTTGCCGGCCGGCCCTGCGAACCCCGTCACGCCGGGCGTGTTCTTCACGACGCCCCAGCTGTCGTCGTCGAGATTCATGTTCACGAGGACGTACCCGGGGAGAATCCGCTTCTCGATCTGGACCTTCTGCCCTTCCTTCGTCTCGATCACGTGCTCGGTGGGGACGACGACGCGGCGGAAGCGCGGGCGCTGCCCCATGGAGTCGATGCGGTGCTCGAGGTTGGCCTTGACCTTCTTCTCGTGGCCGGAGTACGTGTTGATGACGTACCAGCGGAACATCAGCGGAGGAAGATGTCCTGGACGAGGTTCCTGAACACGATGTCAGCCATCCAGATGTACGTGCCGACGATGATGCAGGCGATGATGACGACGAGCGTGCCCTGCATGACGTGCGACTGGGTCGGCCACTCGACTTTCCTGAGCTCGCCCCACGACTCGGCGACGAACCTCTTCGAGCCCCGATCCTCCCGCTTGCGCGATCCCGTCTGGGTCTTCGCCGGGGCCGCCGCCGGGCGCACCTGCGCCGCGCGCGAGGTCGCGCCGGCCTGGCCGGCCGATTCGGCCTGAGCCTGGCGGCGCGCACGCCGCTGCGATCGCGTCATCTTGGCCATCGTCTCGCGCTATCTCGTCTCGCGGTGGGGCGTGTGCTTGCCGCACCAGCGGCAGTACTTCGAGAACTCGACCCGGTCCGGCGAGTTCCGCTTGGACTTCTGTGTCTGGTAGTTACGCCGCCTGCACTCTGTGCAGGCAAGCGTGATTGCGACTCTCACTCCGGTTGCCATGTCTCTCCGTACGTATGCAGGACGATAGCGGCGGCAGGACTCGAACCTGCGACACGCGGATTATGATTCCGCTGCTCTAACCAACTGAGCTACGCCGCCCCGCTCGCGGGAGTGTAGCAACGACTAGCAGGCGCCCCGGCGGAGGTCGCCCGCCGGCGCCAAGAGGTGCCACGTGCGGCCACGAACAGTCGTCTCGAGACAGTACGTCCCCTTGTCCACCGACATCACCCGGTAGTCCGCTGCGGCCAGTCGAGAGTCCTCGCGCCCGAGGGCAGAGGGAGTCATGCCTGCGTACGACCCGTGGTCGGCGCGGTACTCCTCTGCGGCATCGCCTGCCTGGCGAAGCTGCGTCCGCGCGGTCGAGTCGCTGCCGCGATCGCGGATGGTGACGTACGACGGCACGGCGATCGCAACAAGGATCGCCGTCATCACGGCGAGGACGAATACCTCCACGGACGTGATCGCGCCACCCTGACCCTGGTCGAAGTTCACCAATGCCGGATCGGCGATGTTTCTCCCGGAAGCGTCACCCGAACGAGGGAGCGAAGAGCACGACCACCGATCCCAGTGCGAGAAACGGGCCGAACGGGATGCCCATCGTCCTCCCGGCACGACCATGACGCACGAGCAGCGCGATCGCCGGGATCACCGCCAGCAGCATCGCCAGCATGAGCGCGGGCAGAACGCCGCGGCCGAGCGCCGCGCCCATGAGGAACGCCAGCTTCACGTCGCCCATGCCCATGCCTGCCGGGTAGACCAGCGCGACGGCGAGCAGGCCGCCGCCTGCGGCCAGGGCGGCGAGCGCCCACTCCGGGCTGCCGTCAGAGGCAGTCATAAGCGCGAGAACGAGGACGGTGGCCGGCAGGACCACGCGGTTCGGGATCAGCCGGTAGTCGAGGTCCGCAGCGGTGACGACCGCGAGGGCGAGGCAGAACACCGCCGCTGCGACGCCTTCGAGCGTCGGCCCGAACACGCCGAGGCTGGCCACCGCGAGCCCGGCCCCAACGAGCGCGAGCAGCCGGTAGCCCCATGAGGGCAGGCGGCGAGGCTCGTCCTTAACGGACGGCAGGGCGTAGCCGACGACGGCAGCGAGAACGGCCATCGCTCACGTTCTCGGCAGGAGAGGGCTCGCGGTTAAGCGGGGAGCGGCTCGAGACGGTACGAGCGGCCGGGATCTCCCGCCCGCTTGGCAAGCGCCTCGATCGCCTTCAGCGGCACGCGCGTGAGGCCACGAGCCTCGGACGGTGCGCCGATCTCCCCGCGCACCATTCGCTCCATGACGCGCCACGCGAGCGGGACCCGCCCGAGCACGAACGTCGCACGTGGATAGCGGTCGAGCGCGATCTTCGCGCCCCACGAGGCCGACGCCAGGGCACCGAAGGCCTTCGCGAGCTCATGGGTGTAGCCGTCGAGCGACGCCGATCGCCCAGCCAGGAGATCGAGCACGGCGCCCGAGGCCAGCCGCGCGCTCACGAATGCCTCGTACATCCCGTCTCCCGACAGCGGGTCGACGAGACCCGCGGCGTCGCCGACGAGCAGCGCGCGGCCCCTGGCGGCGACCGCGCCCGCCCGGCGCAGCGGTAGCCGATGGCCGCGTATGGCCTGGACGGCTGTAGCCGCGATGCCGTGCTGCCGGCAGAGCTCCACGAGATGGCCTCGCAGAGAGGGGCCTTCGCGCTCCCAGCCGCCCACGCCGACGTTCACGTGGTCACCCTTCGGGAATACCCAGCCGTAGCCCCCGGGGATCGTGCCGAGCTCGAGGACGGCGCGGCTCCGATACCGGCTCTCGCCCACCACCTCGAGCGGCACGTTGCCCTCGAGCGCGACAGCGAGCACGTAGTCGTCGCCGAGCCCGAGCCCGTGGCGAACCTTTCCGTTGACCCCGTCCGCGCCGACGAGCGCGCCGCCCTCGACCCGCCGGCCGTCGACGCGCAGGGAGACGCCGGTCTCGCCGGCCTCGACGTCCGTCACCTTCACGCCGTCACGAACGTCCGCGCCGGCGGCGACGGCCTGCTCGAGCAGATGCTGGTCGAGGCGGATGCGCTGCGTCATCTCGATCAACGGCCCCTGGCCGTACCGTTCGAAGCGCATCCCGTAGCCGAGGCGAAAGCCGATGCGGTCGACGACGTGCTCGACCACCGCGCCGACGGAGACCGGCAGCTCGCGGACAGCGCGCGTCGTCAGCCCGCCGCCGCACGGCTTGTCCCGCGGGAAGCGTGCCTTGTCGACGACGAGCACCCGCGCTCCTGCGCGGGCCAGATGGACGGCTGTTACCGAGCCCGCAGGCCCGGCGCCGACGACGATCGCGTCGAAGCGTTCCACGCCAAGGATCGTAGACCAGCGCGGCTAGACTTTTCTCTTCGGGGGTGTGCCCGAGCGGCCAAAGGGAGCGGTCTGTAAAACCGCCGGCTCAGCCTACGGAGGTTCGAATCCTCCCGCCCCCACCTCGCTTGATGTGTCACAAGTACAACGGATGTCCCGTCTGTCCGTAGCCGGGTGAGATGCGGCCGGAGCAGGCCGCCGACGAAGGAGTCGTGAGATGACGCGGTATCTGATCTCGTTCGATGACGGCGCAATGACGTTTCCCAAGGAGGACCTCCCCGACGTGGCCGAGGCAGCGCACGCGGTGGTGCGAGAGGCAAAGGACGCCGGCGTTTGGGTGTTCGGCGGCGGGCTCCATTCCCACAAAGAGGTGAGCGTGGTGGCCACCGACGGGGCCGTCACCGACGGCCCTTACCCTGAGAGCAAGGCGTACATCGGAGGATTCTCGGTTGTCGACGTTCCCTCGCGCCAGGAGGCACTGGAGTGGGCTGGCAGGATCGCCGTCGCCTGCCGTTGTGCGCAGGAGGTTCGCGAGTTCGTGCCCGGATCTACGCCCTGATCAGGGCAATCCGCGAGAGCACCTACGGCGGGGGCGTGCCGGTCGAGACGTTGATCCGTACGGCGGAGCCGATCCTCACCTGGCCGCCAACAGGGTTCTGGGCGACGACGGTGCCCGCGGGCTCGATCGACGGTACCCGGAAGACGTTGACCTCGAGGCCGAGATCAGCCAGCTGCCCTTGTGCGTCCGCCTGCGGCAGGCCGACGACCGAGGGGACGTCGACAAGGCCGGAGCCCTTGGAGACGTTGATGCGCACGCCGGAGTCCTTCGACACGCGCTCGCCCGAGCCGGGATTCTGGGCGACGACCGTGCCGTCCGCCTCGTCGGAGAACACCTCGAACGCGTTGACCTCGAGGCCCGCGGCGGCGAGTCGGTCGCGCGCTTGCGACTCCGGAAGCCCGACGACGTTCGGGACCGCGACCGTGGCCGGGCCCTTCGAGACGAAGATCCTCACGCTGCTGCCCTCCTCGAGCTCGGTGCCCGCGGAGGGCCGCTGCTCGTAGACGATGCCGCGCGGCGCGTCGTTGTTGCGGTTGACGATGTCAGTCTTGAAGCCTTCGTTCTCGAGCCGTGACACGGCGACGTCCAGGGGCTGAGAGGTCACGGAGGGGACTGCCTTCTCCTCACTGCGGGTGAAGTACCAAAGCGCGCCGAGGCCGATGAGGGCTGCGAGCAGGAGGAGCGCGAGCGCAGGCCAAAAGTCGTCGAACGGCCCGCGCCTCGGTCGCCGCTCGGTGCGCTGGCGCTCGTGCACCACCGTTCCATCCGGGCCGACGCGTACGCGGTCGTCCTCTGTGGCCACTGGCTCGCCGGGGGCGCCGTAGCTCGGGCCTGGATCGATGAAGGGTTCTGCCGGCGGAGCACCAGGTCCACCCGGAGGAGCGCCGCCCTCCTCGATGATCCGCTCCTCGACGACGCGGCCGCCTTCGTGCACGACCGTGACGTCGTCGGGCTCGACTACGACGTCGTCCGCTACGAACGTCTCGTCGTCGGGTCCCGGGGTCTCCCTGTCACGAGCCACGAAGCTGTAAGTACCCGCATCCTGGGACGGGGGAAACCACGTGGACCCCTTTCTTCGCGCCTCGTTGTCGATCGCTGCGTGCCGCGCCCGCGCATATCGGGCGCGGCGACGAGCACCGTCTTACAGCGGGCTAGACTGAAAGCGAACGCCCTCTTAGCTCAGTTGGTAGAGCACCTCCATGGTAAGGAGGGGGTCGACGGTTCGAGTCCGTCAGAGGGCTCTGCAAAGTCGCTGCAAGTCGACTGATTTGTGTTCAGGCGGCTTGCAAACACAGCCGCGTGCGGTGGGAGGAGCCGTCCATGGAGCCCTTCAAGTCAAGAACCGCCCCGCCGCCGCGCGTGCGACGACGCGAGTAACCGCCCGGTCGACCGTCGGGCCGGGTGTACACATTCGGGCGACGGCTCCGTAGACTCCGAACGTGCATCGTGGACGCGACGCGCATCCGAGCGGTGTCCCCGTGCTGATCTAGCACGGGGACACGCTCTCGAGGGGTCGACGGTTCGAGTCCGTCAGAGGGCTTGCAGAACTCGGCTGGCTGGGACGGCTCAGAGGGCGAGGTTGCCCGGCTCAGGTCGATCTGTCCCATCTGCTTCCTCTCTGGCTGGTCTGCGATCGGCTTCGATCCGCCGTCTCAACGAGGCGCGACCGGATCCTCGGCCAGGATCGCGTCGATCTGGCCGGCGGCCTGCCTCATGCCCTCCTCCATGCCCATGGCGAGGAGCTGCTCCATGACCTCGACGGTCGGAGACTCGCTCTCGATCGACATCCGGGTCTTGCCGCTGCCGATCTCCTCGATGGACACCCGCATGATCCCCATCGGGAACTCGGTGTTCGGCGTGCCGTCCTCGTTGGCGAAGCCGTCGCGGACGACGAGCCGATGCGGAGGCTCGACCTCGACCACCTCCCAGAACCCGCGGGGCTGATCGCCCTCCGGGCCGGTCATGTGGTACTCGACGCGGCCGCCGGGGCGCAGGTCGTGGGCGTCGACCGTCGCCGGGTACGTCGGCGGTCCCCACCACCGCTCGAGCTGGCGCGGATCGGCCCAAAGCTGCCAGACCCGCTCCGGCGAGGCCTCGAACTCGGCTTCCAGCGTCATCGTGCGCGACTCAGGGTCCTTGCGGATACGCGGTCACGGTCATCGGTCTGCCTCCTTCGGCGAGTCGTTGATGAGCTGGGTCATGCGCTCGACGCGCTCGCGCCACAGCTCCTCGTAACGGTCGAGCAGGCGCCGCGCGACGCGGAGCCCCTCGAGGTTGGTGCGAACGATCTTCCGCCGCCCGCTGCGATGCTTGCTGACGAGACCGGCCCGCTCGAGGATGGCGACGTGCTTCTGCACCGCCGCGAAGCTCATCGAGTAGTGCGCAGCCAGCTCGGCTATGCCCTCTTTCCCGTCGATCGCCCGGCGCACGATGTCGCGCCGGGTGGCGTCACCCAGTGCTCCGAAGATGCGGTCGTGGTCGAGGGCAATCTGCATTCATACAACCATACGGTTGTACGAATGCCCATGTCAAGCTGCCTGCGAGGCGGGACCGAACTCAGCTCACCGCCTTCTTCACGAGCGCGACGATCCTTGCCTCTTCGGCGGCGGTCAGCTTCTTCAGCGCGAAGGAGGTCGGCCACATGGCGCCTTCGTCGAGGTTCGCCTGGTCGCTGAAGCCGAGCGTCGCGTACCTCGACTTGAACTTCTCCGCGCTCTGGAAGAAGCAGACGATCTTGCCGTCCTTCGCGTACGCGGGCATCCCGTACCAGGTCTTCGGCCAGAGCGCTGGTGCGCTGGCGGTGACGATCGCGTGGAGCCGCGTGGCCATGGCGCGATCCGGCTTCGGCATCTCGGCGATCTTCGCGAGCAGGTCCTTCTCGCCCGCAGCCCTGTCCCTGTTCGCGCGCTCTTCCGCCTTCAGCTCACGGGCGCGCTCCTTCATCGCGGCCCGTTCCTCGGCCGTGAATCCCTTGGCCTTCTTTGCGCTCATCGTTCCCTCCCCTACATGGCTAACCGGAGTGGATCTTGTGCGTTACGGCTTTGAGAGCCTTCGACGACCCCTCCCCGCGCGTAAGCGCGAAGACCAGCGACGTGTTACCGCGGCCGACGACCTTGAACACCACGACCACCGTGCTTCCTACATCGGCCTCCGAGGTCTGGCGGACAACGCGCGAGTCGTAGCGACGGGCGACTCGCCAGACGAGACCGGAGCCTCGCCTTGGGCGCGACAGCGCTACGGCGATCGAGCAGACCAGGCTTCGTCGTCGTGGTCGTCACCGGCCCGGCTGGCAGCGGCCCGACCGGAGTGGAGTCGGCGCGACCAACTGCCTGCACCTACAAGCCCAAGTGCGCCTGCGCAGACCGCGCTGACGATGAGCGATGGCTTGAAAGTGACGCTCCGGGTCATCGGGTCGCTCCTCCTTTAAGGCAGACAACGGAGCCAGCGTACGTACGTCTCACGCCAGATCGGTTCCGCGCGCCTCACGGCGAGCCGGCGCAACAGGTCGACGTGATAGATCTGGTAGCTGAGCCTGGCGGAGGGCCCGCCGAGCTCGTAGCGCGCCCAGCAGCCCACGTCGAAGTGCGGCAGCAGCCTCCGCGTCGCGACGATCAGCTCCTGTACGACACCGCGAGCGGCGGCGCTTTTCGAGTACGCCGCGTACGACCCGAGCGAGAGGATCGATTGCAGCTGCGCGTTGAGGATGACCTGCTGCGTGAAGCCGTACTCACGGATCCACAACCCGCCCGCGATCGGCAACAACAGCGTCGGGCGGAGCCCGCGGAACGCCGCGTCCGCTGCGGCGCTGAGCAGCGGCTCACCGAGCAAGCGCGCCTGCGCGCGCGAGCGCCTGTGCGGCTACCGCCTGCGCGAACCCCGACCTCCACGGCGCCGCACCGCCCTGGTACGAGAAGTCGTACTCCCAGAAGAGGGCGTCGCCGCTGCGAACGGCACGTCCGAGCAGCGCCGCGGCGATCCGCCGCGCGGCGTAAGGCCGCCGCTCGGAAACGCTCTGATTCAGCGCCGCGAAGCTCAGCAGCGGTTGGAACCTGTACCCAAGCCCGCCGTAGTACCGGAACACGACACTCCCGTCGCTCGGATCCCGCACCCCGAGCACGCGGCTCGCGCTGACGACCGTCGCGCGGGCAGCCTGCCGCCTCCCGCAACCACCCCTGCGCCGGACGTAGCCGAACGACCGCGCGGTAGCCGACCGGGCAGTCGGTCGAGACAGCGAAGTCCGCCTCGCCCGCGACACGCATCCCGCGCACGAGCTCGCCGAGCGCAGTAGACGCGGGCGTCGAGCACGCCTGCCGCAGCCGGCCACACACGTGCGACGAGCCGCGCCCCGACGGTCGCGCGTACCAACGAACGACGTCTGCAGCACGGGCTGGACCTTCAGGAAGACCGGCCTCGACGAGGCGAGCGGCGACCGTGCCTCGTAGGGGCCGGGGGTGCGGAGGCGCCGCACATGTAGCTCGAACGTGCCATCGGGCGCCGCGCGCGTCGCAGCCATCCCGGCTCCGCGCACGTACAACCCGATCGACTCGCCGGCCAAGGCCGGCACGACGCTGCCGCGAAAGACTGCCGGCTTCCCGTAGCGGCTCTCCTCCGCCCGATGCAGCCTGATCGCCACGGAGCGCACGTCAACCGACGCCTGCGCCGTCGAGCCGTCGGCGGCTGTCGCGATCACCGACGCGGTCCACGAGCCCGGGCCGTAGGTCGCGCTCGCGGTCGGGCCCGACGCGGTTTTCCCGTTGCCGAGTTGCCACTGGTACGAGACGGCGTCGCCGTGCGCTTGGAATGTCACCACGAGCGGCGCTGCGCCCTCCGTTGCGGTCGCGGAGATGGTGACGACCGGCGGAATGGCGTTCGCGCTGCCCGCCCCCGCGAACAAGGCGACACCGGCTGCGGCGACGACAGCCCGACCCACGCTCGCGACTATAGAGCCGCTTCCTGACGCACGGTAGCGTCCCCTCCGTGAAGGTCACCGCCGAGGCCGCGCGCCGCTTTCTCGTCACGCGCCACTTGCTCGCGCCCGCGCGCGCTCGATGCACGGCGGACCCGACGCCGTGCTCGACTTCCTCCGCCGGTTCGGCTCCATCCAGTACGACCCGATCGCGGTTGCGGGCCGGAGCCACGACATCGTGCTCCACGCGCGCATCGCCGGCTACGAGCCTGCATGGTGCGACGGGCTCTACGAGCGGCGCGAGATCTTCGAGGCCGTCAACAAGGGGCTCTCCTTCGTACTGGCAAGCGACTACCCCTGGTTCCGGGGGACGTCGAGCCGGCAGGCGCGCCGCGTGCTCGCCGAGAACGCCGAGTCGGCCGAACGGGTGCTCGAGCGATTGCGTGTCGACGGCCCGCTCTCCGCGCTCGACTTCGAGCGCCAGCACGGGGAGACGGTCGACTGGTTCGGCGTGAAGACGAACGTCGTGCGGGCGGTGCTCGAGGCGTACACCGTCACCGGCGTGCTCGGCCTCGCGCGCCGCGACGGCAATCGTCGCTACTACGACCTCATCGAACGGCTGCTGCCGAAGAAGGTGCTCGCCCACGATGTTCCGCTGCACGACCAGCTCCGGCACAAGATGCTGTCGCGCTACCGCGCGCACGGCCTCCTGGGTGGCAGCAGCGGCGGAGACGTCTTCGGCGGCCTCGGCCCGGCGAAGCCGGACCCGAGAGCTCCCGGGTATCCGGGGAGAACGGCGTTGCGGGAGCAGCTCATCGAGGACGGCGAGCTCGTTCCCGTCGAGGTCGATGGCAGTCGCGGGAAGCGCTTCGTCGTCCGCGACGAGGTCGAGCTGCTGGCCGCGCCGCCGGAGCCGCCTCCGTCCGTCGCGTTTCTCTCACCGTTCGATCCGTTGGTCTGGGACCGCGCGCTCCTCGCGATCGCTGTTCGAGTTCGACTACGTGTGGGACCTCTTCCACCCGCCCGAGAAGCGGCGCTTCGGCTACTACGTCCTCCCGATCGTCTTCCGCGACCGCTTCGTCGGCCGCATCGAGCCGAAGATCGACCGTTCCGGCGGGCCCGTGCAGGTCGCCGGCCTCTGGTGGGAGGACGGCTTCACGCCGCGGCGCGCCGACGGGTTCGTCGATGCGATGCGCTCGGCGCTCCGCGCGTACGTCGAGTTCGCAGGCGCGGACAAAGCTCGAGTGGGCGTCCCACCTCAATAACGAGAAGCGGATCTTCCTGACCCGACCCTGATCGGAACCGGGACTTCCCCGCCGGTGTACGGACGTCGGTATGCGGACGGGCGCGACCTCGATGCTTCTCCTTGCGTGCGCGTGCGCGGCAGCGCTCGTGCCCTCTGCGACGGGCTCGCATGATGCGGCGAAGTGGCGACTCGCGTACGCGGGTGAGGTCGAAGGGAGGCGCGGCCTCGACGTCTACGTCGCGCTCGTGCCGGGCGGCGCGCCCCGGCGTATCGCAGGTGTCGCCGGCCGGGACGACTTCAGTCCCGCCTGGTCGCCCGACGGGAAGCTCATCGCCTACCGCCAGAATCCGCCCAGGAGCGACGAGAGCGACATCATGGTCGTCTCTGCGCAGGGTGGTCGCGCTCGAAACCTCACCCGCTCGCCAGGGGTCGCCGACTGGTCACCTGCGTGGTCGCCCGACGGCAAGCTCATCGCCTTCTTCTCGAGCCGCGCCGGGTACGACATCTGGACGATGAGGCCCGACGGCAGCAGGCCGCGCCGGCTCACGCGAAGCGGATCCCTCGACGAGTACCCCTCCTGGAGCCCTGACGGCAAGGCGTCTCGTCTTTCAGACGACGCGTAACGGCGGGTTCGACGTCTACACGATGAACCGCGATGGAAGTGCGCAGCGAAGCCTGACGCGCCATCCGGCGAACGACAAGTGGGCGTCATGGTCGCCAGACGGGAGACTGATCGCGTTCGTGTCCGATCGCAGCGGCAGCGACGATGTCTTTCTCATCCGCCCGGACGGCAGTGGCCTCAGGAACGTGACAGAGACGCCGGACCTCGAGGAGTCTCATCCCACGTGGAGCCCGACAGGCGCGTTGACGTATCTCCGCCACGCCGACGTCGGGCCAATCGACCTCGTGGCAGCCGACCCGGACGGAGGGAGCCCTCGCCGTCTCGACACGGTTGCAGAACCGGTCTTCGTCTTCGACTGGGCCGACCGCTGACCTCCGAGGTCAGGGCACGTGGACGACCTCGAGCTTGATGCCGTCGGGGTCGTGGAAGAACGTGGCGTAGTAGCCGGGGACGTACGGCCACTCCTGCGGCTCGTTCTCGATCTCGAGGCCCTGGGCGAGGGCCCACCGGTAGCGCTCGTCGACGAGTTCCCGCGAGGAGGCCTCGAACGCGAGGTGATGGAGCCCGATCGCGTACCGGTCGTGCTCCCCAGGAGACTGCGCCTCCCGCAAGCCGACCGAGACGCCGACGCCGTCGCCGTCGAGGTACCAGATCGGGTCGCCGCGCTCGCCGCGAAACTCTGCCGCGTACACGTATCCGAGTGGCTCGAGCAGCTCTCGGTAGAGCGGCAGGCTGCGGTCGAGCGAGGACACGACGATGTCGACGTGGTGCATCCCCACTCGCGGCACCGGGCGAGTGTAGATCGGGCGGGGCGTCTGTAATACTCGGTCCGCCGCAACTCTCCAGGGGGTAACAAGTGCGATTCGCGTCCCTATCGCCGTTCGTCGCCGTGATCGTCGTGGCCGTCGCGATGACGCCTGGCCCGACCGTCGCTTCGACGACAGCCGCGGTCCCTGCCTGCGACCTGCGGCTGCCGCCGCCGACGCGTGGTGCGCCCCAATTCGCGATCCCGCGGGGTGGCAGGGCTACTTTCAGGGCCCTCGCCGGCGGCTTCCGTTCCTGCAGGCTGCTTCGCGCCGACGGCTCGAGATTCGCGCAAGCGGAGACCGACCGGCTGAGGCAGGTGCTCGAGCTGCGCTTCTTCCGTCGTTCCGGCACGCTCCTCTTCGCTTCGGACGCGCAATTCCCAGCAGAGACGACAACCGAGGGGGCCGACGTCGGTTGCAACAACGACAAGTACGGCACCATCGGCCCGCGCAAGTGGCAGGAGCCCCACAAGTGGTGGATAGGCAAGACCCCTAGCAACCTCGCTGCCGACAAGGTCGTCCAGGCCCTCCGCTCGGCCTTTTCGGAGTGGGCGAACAACATCAACTGGTGCGATCTCACCGACAACGCGCGGGCCCAGTCCAGTTACGCGGGACGCACGGAGCTCAAGGCAAAAAAGGACGGAAAGAACGTCGTCCACTGGGGCAACCTTGACGGCGTCCAAGGCTGTAGCGGCGCGCTTGCCTGCGCTGTCACGTGGTACGACGACCAGGGCAACCCGGTCGAGTCGGATATCCGCTTCAGCACCGCCGAGAAGTGGTCGACCAGTGCGAAGGCCGACAGCTATGACATCCAGTCGGTCGCGGCCCACGAGTTTGGACACGCTCGCCAGTTCGACCATGTCACGACCGGGGACAACACCGTGGTCATGTGGCCATACATCTCACGCGGAGACACGTCGTTGCGAAAGCTCGGCCGCGGCGATTCGCGCGGCAACAACACGGAATACTGAGCTAAGTACCGTGGTAGGGGCATGAGAGCGTTCGTGCTCTTGCTCGTGGTCGTGAGCGTCGCTATCTCCGCCTCCTGCCCGGCGGCGGCGGCCGATCCGCGCGTCGCGTCGGCTCGCGCGCTGTACCCGGTGGCGCAATCAGCTGCGCGCGCGGCGGACTCGAGCGCGAAGCTCGTGGGAGTGACGGGCGTCGAGACGACCCGTCCGGTTGCATGGATGAGGGTCTACGACAGCGTCGAGAGCCCGTCCACTCGAGTCCGGCGGCACGACGCGTCCAACTCAGGGGAGCTCTTCCACGCGGCACTCCGCCTCGCGGTCTTGGCGGCAGCCGACCCGCGCGTGGGAGACGGACGTGCACCGGCGTGGGCGTTCCACTTCGTCGGCGACGCGAGCGAGCGGGCAATCGTCGTCAGCGCGCGCGGAGCGGTCAAGTACCACCGCGCCGTTCCGGCGACCACGGCGCCGCCGAGCGCCCGGAGTGACACGGCCTGGCGAATCGACTCCGCTGCGTTGGCGAACGTCGATGCGACGGCCGTACCGGCCTTCGCGGCACTGCGCTACCGGGCAACCGCGGTCGTCTACATGCTGGACTTCAAGTCGAGCCGCCCGATCTGGAACCTCGGGCTCCTGGTCGGCGGGATCAGCCCGCGCGTGTGCGAGCTCGCCGACATAAAGGTGGATGCACGCACCGGTCGGGTCATCTCTCGCGGGATCCTCTATGTCGCGGCGCGCGGCAAGACGCCGGGCGGCCACCCGAGCATGTGCTCCTAGCACTCGGCTCGACCGAAGTTATGGTTGACATGACCATAACTCGTTGCTACGGTAAGAGTCGCGATGACAAAAACCAAGAGCTCAGAAGTCCCTCCCGGCTACGACCCTTCGCAGTTCCCGCCCTTTGCCGTAACGGTCGACATCGTCATCCTGACCATGTCCGAGGGCAGGCTGCACGTGCTCCTCGTCCGCCGGGGCGAAGCACCCTTCGAGAGACATGTGGGCGATCCCGGGCGGCTTCAAGCGCCCTAACGAGACACTCGACGGAGCAGCCCTCCGGGAGCTCCGCGAGGAGACCGGCGTCGACGCGGCAAGCCTGTTGAAGCAGTTCGGCGCCTACGGCGATCCAGGACGCGATCCCCGCATGAACGTCGTCACCGTCGCGTACCTCGCGGTGATCCGCGACGTGGGCGCGCTCGTCGCCGGGACCGATGCAGCCGAAGCTGCGCTCGTACCTGCCTCGGACGTTCTCAACGAGCAGCTCGAGCTGGCGTTCGACCACCTGCGCATCGTGCGAGATGCGATCGAGCGCGTGCGCGTCGAGCTCGAGGTCTCGGGCATCGCGACAGCGTTTGTGGGACCGACGTTCACGATGGCCGAGCTGCGCACCGTGTACGAGGCGATCTGGGGCGTGCAGCTCGACGCCGCGAACTTCCGGCGCAGCATCGTCGCCGAGGACGGCTGGGTCATCCCGACCGGGCGCCGACGCGCAGCCGGGTCGGCCGGCGGCAGGCCGGCGGAGCTCTTCAAGGCGGGCGGGCCTGGAAGCACGGCGGGCCGATCCACCTCCGAGGCGACGAGAGGAAGGACGCATGAGAGCCGTCGTCCACGACCGGTTCGGCCCGCCGGAAGTGCTGCGCATCGAGGACGTCCCGGCGCCGGTGCCCGCTGACGACGAGCTGCTCGTGCGCGTGCGCGCGGCGACGGTCAACCAGACCGACTGCCACGTGCGCCGCGCCGAGCCGATCCCCTGGCGTTTCAGGATCGGCGTCTTCCGCCCGAAGTGGACGACGCTCGGGATGGAGTTCGCCGGCGAGGTCGAGGCGGTCGGGTCGGCGGTGGCCGAGTTCGGCGTCGGTGACCGCGTGTTCGGGATGAAGAACTACGGTGCGAACGCAGAGCTGGTGACCGTCCGCGAGAGCCGTCTGGTCGCACACCTGCCGGACGCGCTGAGCTTCGAGGAGGGAGCGGCCGTCATCGACGGCGCATTTCAGGGGTTGTTCGCCCTGCGGCGGGGGCGCGTCGGCAAGGGCACGCGCTTGCTCGTGTACGGCGCGTCGGGCTCGTGCGGAACGGCGTGCGTGCAGCTCGGACGCCATCTCGGTGCGCACGTCACGGCGGTGTGCGGGACGAAGAACGTCGAGCTCGTGCGCTCGCTCGGCGCCGACGTCGTCGTCGACTACCAGCACGAGGACTTCAGGAAGCGCGGCGAGAAGTACGACGTGATCGTCGACGCGGTCGGGAAGATCGTTGGGTTGCGGTACCGCGACTCGCTCGTCCCCGGCGGGATGTTCGTGCTCACCGACGGGCTCTGGAACGTGCTGAGCGTCCTCGTGACCCGCTGGAGCAACCGGAGGATCGTCGCGTCGTGGCCGCGGTACGAGAAGGAGGATCTCCTCTTCCTCAAGCGGCTGCTCGAGACCGGCGAGTACCGCGCCGTGATCGACCGCACCTACCCGCTCGAGGACGTGGTCGAGGCGCACCGGTACGTGGACAGCTGGGAGAAGACCGGCAACGTCGTGCTCACGGTCAGTGCGAGCGGAGAGGAAGCGTCATGAGAGCAGTCGTTCACGACCGGTACGGGCCTCCCGAGGTCTTGCGCATCGAGGACGTGCCGCGGCCGGTGCCGAAGGACGACGAGGTCCTCGTCAAGGTGCACGCCACGTCGGTCACGCGAAGCGACTGCGGTCTTCGCAACAACACCGAGTACTGGTTCAGCCGACTGTTCACTGGCCTGATCCGCCCGAGAGCGGCGGATCGCCGGAACGGAGTTCGCCGGTGTCGTCGAGGCCACCGGGGCGGCGGTCACCGAGTTTGCGCCCGGCGACGCGGTCTTCGGCATCAAGGGTGGCGCCAACGCCGAGTACGTCTGCGTCCGCGAGGCAGGCGTGATCGCGCACAAGCCGACCGGCATGACCTTCGAGGAGGCCGGGGCGGTCGTCGACGGAGCCCTCCTCGCCCTGACGTGCTTCAAGCCCCAGGATCGGCAGAGGACAGCGTGTGGCCGTCTACGGCGCCTCCGGCGCCATGGGAACCGCCACCGTCCAGCTCGCGAAGCACTTCGGGGCGCACGTAACTGCTGTGTGCAACGGGAAGAACGTCGAGCTCGTGCGCTCGCTGGGCGCAGACGCCGTCGTGGACTACGAGCGCGAGGACTTCGGGACGAAGCGGCGAGACGTACGACGCCGTCCTCGACGCCGTCGGCAAGTACTCGTTCCGCCGCTGCCGACGCTCCATCAAGCCGGGCGGGGTGTACGTCTCCGCCGACCTCGGCTTCATGTGGCACGTCCCTCTGCTCGCCCTCGCCACGCGCTGGATCGGCGAAAAGCGAGCGGCTCTCGCGATCGGCACCTACCGGAAGGACGACCTCCTCCTGCTCAAGAAGCTGATCGAGGCCGGCGAGTACCGCGCCGTCATCGACCGGCGTTATCCCCTGGAGCAGGTCGTCGAGGCCACGAAGTACGTCGAGACGCAGCAAAAGACCGGCAATGTCGTTCTGACCATTACGTGAGAGGAGAAACACATGCTTCATCACCACGAACTTCCACAGGTAACACGCCAGCAGCGCCTACAGCGTGAAGGCGAAGCCGACGCCCATCGGCTGGTGCTCGTGGCACGCGCTAGCCGCCAGCGCCGCAGCTTGCTTCGCGAGCTGACGAAGGAGCTCGAGCGGCTGCTCGGCTTCGTTGCCGCCCCGAACAGGCGCGCCGGCACGTCGTGCTGATCGTCTGCGCCCTCGGCTACGCGCGGCGTCCGTCGAGCCGGCTGGAGCAGGGCTCGACGCCGACGCCGCGCGCAAGCCGGAAGCGGCCAGTCACCGGTCGCGATCCCGGTCGCCAGGGCGTGGGCACTCGCAGCTCCCGTGAAGATTCACGGATGGTTGCCGCCGTTCGCGGGTAACCAGTCCCCAATGTCCCCTCGCGACGCATGGACGGTGCTTCGTCGCGCGGCCAAGGACTCGCTGGACGACGACGTGCCGATGGTGGCACAGGCGCTCGCGTACTCGCTCTTTCTCGCCATCCCGGCGATCCTGCTCGTCATTCTCGGCGTGTTCTCGCTCTTCGCCGATGCGAGCACGATCGAATCGCTGATCGATCGCGCACGGAACGTGATGCCGGCGGAGGCGGCGACGCTCTTGCGGGACAGCCTGCGCCGAACATCCGAGTCGTCGAGCAGCGGCATCGCGATGACGGCTTTCGGCCTGGCACTCGCCGTCTGGACGACGACGTCGGCGGCTACGGGGCTCATGAAAGGCCTTACCGTCACCTACGACCGCGCCGACGAAAGGAAGTTCGTCCGCAAGCGGTTGGTCGCGCTCGCGATCGTGATTGCCCTCGTCGTCGGCATGGGGCTCGTTCTCGGGCTGCTCATCCTCGGCCCCCACCTCGAACGCTGGATCGGTGAGGCGTCCGACCTGCCGACGCTGACGGCCTGGCTGTGGTGGGGCGCGCAGTGGCCGATCCTCATCGGTGGCCTACTCGTCGCGTTCGGCGTCGTGCTCTATCTCGGCCCGGACGTCGACCAGCCGGAGTGGCACTGGATCACCCCTGGCGCTGTCGCCGCGCTCGTCATCTGGGTGATCGCCTCCGCCGGCCTCGGCTTCTACAGCGCACAGTTTGGCTCGTACGAGAAGACCTGGGGGACGCTCTCGGCAGTCGTCGTGACGCTGCTGTGGCTGTGGCTGTCGAGCGCGGCGCTGCTCTTCGGCGCCGAGGTCAACGCCGAGACGCGACGGCTCGCCGCCGCCGAGGGCGGGGCGAGCCGCGCAGAGGAACGATCAGGCGGTTCTGTTGCCGAACAGGTTGAAGAGGGCCAGCACGAGCGCGGCGATAAGAAGCAGGAACAGGAACTTCGAGAGAGCCACGCCGCCGCCGATGGCGAGAACGACCAGAATCAGCACGAGTAGCCAGAGCACGCTTTCACCTCCTGTTGATGGCCGTTTGGTACCCGCTCGGGCGGCCGCCTAGTCTTCCTCGGCTCCGGGCGGCGCGACCGGCGCCGCAGCGCGCGCAGCCGGCTCATCGACGAGCTTGAGCACGCGCATGCCGTGTACGAACACGACGGTGCCGCCGAGCCAGCCGCCAAGGGTCAAGAGCGCGAAACCGACGATCGTCAGCACGAACGCTCCGGAGGTCACGTCGCCGTCCACATAGCCGCCGTGCCCGACGATCGCGGCGATCAGGAAGAACACGGTGGCGGTCACCATCGCCAGCAGGTGCGCCGTGGCCGTTCGCCACAAAGGCGTGCCGCGCGTGATGCCGAGCCAGTCGACGAGCCCGGTCAGCGCCGTCGGCACGGTGACGACCAGGCCGACCACGAGCAGCAGCCACCAGGCGACGGCGGTGTTCGTCTCGCTGACGCCGAGCGCGCTGAGCAACGCGCAGACGGTTGAGCCCGTGTAGATGCCGACGGTGGCGTCCGTGAAGGGCGGGTGAAGCGGATGGCCAGGCAGCCCGCGGCCGAGGTGGCTGAGCTTCATCGTCACGCATATCTCCCGCCGCCAGTTTGCAAACGGATCCGTCTGTCGTAAGATCGCCGCATGACGTTCGACGACTGGATCCTCGCGCTGCACGTGCTCTCGGCGGCCACGTACGGCGCGGCCATCATCCTGTTCTGGTGGCTCGTCGTAGCCGTGCGGAAGACCGACACGGCCGAGGGCACGCTCCGCCTGGGCCCGATGGCCATGGTCGGCAACGTCGCAGTGGGGATCGGCGCCGCGGGGACGATCATCTTCGGAATCTGGCTCGCCCTCTCGGTCGGTAACTACGACCTCTGGGATGGCTGGATCATCGCTGCACTCGTGCTGTGGGTGATCGCGGCGGTGCTCGGGCAGCGCACGGGCGTCGAGTACATGCGCGGCATGACGAAGGCACAGGAGCTTGCAGGCTGCCGGACAGTCCGGCGCGAACGCCGAGCTCCTGGCCATCAACCGGACGCAGACCGGAGTCTTGCTCCACGCCGCTGTGTCGCTCGTCTTCGTGCTCATCGTCGTCGACATGATCTGGAAGCCTGGCGCGTGAGCATCCTCGCCGTCGTCCGCCCCGACAGCTGGAACTTTCCGCTCCTCGTCCACATCGTCGGAGCGGTGGTGCTCGTCGGCGGGATCTTTACCGCCGCCACGTTCCTCGGCTTCGCCCGCGGCGACTCGCGGCTCCTGCGGCTCGGCTACTGGGCGCTTCTCGCAGTGGCACTGCCCGGCTGGATCATCATGCGAATCGGCGCCCAGTGGATCTACTCGAAGGAAGGCTGGGACGACCTTCCCGACAGCGTCTCGGAGCCGGACTGGCTGGGCATCGGCTACATCGCCGCCGACCTCGGCGGGCTGATCCTGCTGGTATCGCTCATCCTCGGCGGCATCGGCGTGCGCCGGCTGGGTGACGGCAAGGGCGCGGGGCTGCTGAAGACGGTGCTCGTGCTCTCCATCGTGCTGCTCGCGATCTACGTCGTCGCCGCCTGGGCGATGGCGGGCAAGCCAGGCTAGTAGGCACGGGGGAAACCGTGTTTCCCCCGTGGACCCCTTTCTTCGAATCTCGTTGTACTTCTCAGCGTGCCGCGCGAAGAGCGCGGTCTTCGCGCGGCTACAGCGGCCGCTTGTTATCCGGCTACAAGGGTCGTCACCAGCCCGAGTAAGGCTCTATCCGGCCCTTCGCCTGGTTCCAGTAGTCGCGGTGGTCGACGACCTTGCCGTCGTCGTCGAACCGGAGCAGGGTCGCTCCCGCCAGCGTGATTCTCTTGCCGTCCTCGGTCCAACTTCCCCACCACTCGACGGCAGCGCGGTCGCCGGATACGACGGGATCGCCAAAGCTGCAGTTGACGTCGCTCTCTTCTGCGAACACCCTCTTCAGGTAGCCCGAGGGATTATCGGACGAGCGGAAAGCCAGGGCTCGATACGCCGCGCCGTCGGCGTACAGCACGGCAATCGCATCGGCGTCTCGCCGTGGCCAGGCGGCCGCCCACGTCTCCGCCCAGCGGCGGGCCGCCTGCTCCGTGTCCACGGGTTACTCGACGAGGAACGTGATGCGGAGCGTCACGCGGAAGGCGGAGATCTTGCCGTCCTCCACGTCGACCTTCTCCTCCGACACCCAAGCCCCCTGGATGTTGCGGAGTGTCTCGGCGGCCTTCTCGATCCCGTTCTTCGCGGCGTCCTCGAAGCTCGTGGGGGAGCTGGCGGTCAACTCGACGACCTTGGCAACGGACATGACTTGCTCCTTTTGTTGGGTTCGACAACGAGTCTATGCGGTGCCGGTCAGATCGAAACGCTGATCTCCTCGGGCAACGTGTCCGACGCGGTCTCCTCGGCGAGCTCGTCGCGGACGCGCATGTCGAAGTACACGTAGACGGTCGCGAGGGCGACGAACGGCAGGACGACCGCGTAGACGATGCCCGAGACGATGTTGAGCACCACGAGAGGCGCAGTGGTCAGAAGAATGAGCAGCGACCCCAGCAGTGGCCCCGCGAGCAGTGCCATGGCCGCCCCGACGACGACGAGCGAGCCCACCTTGAACCAGCCGAGACGGACGAGGCTGCCGCTGCGGTTGAGCGCGGCAAGGCGCTCGCGGCGTTCCAGCGCGATGACCGGCGCAACCAGCGCCCACCGGACTGCAAGCCAGATCGCGATCGGCACGAGGACGACGGTGGTGGCGAGGAGTGAGACGACGAACGCCACAACGAGCACGGCGCCGAGCAACGAGCGTAGGGACTCGAGCGCGAGCCGGTAGGCCCGCCGGACCGAGATCTGCCGGCCCTGGTCGATCTCGACGAGCACGCGCGCTGTGGCCGCCTGGACCAGCCCGAGGACGGCCAGCGAGAGCGCGGTGCCGACGACAACTGCCACGTACACGGCGATGCCCCCGCCCTCGCCCTCGGTCGGAATGCCGAGAAAGCTCGAGCCGCGGAGGAGACCCGTCTGGAGAAGGGTCACGATCACAGACACGGGCAAGGCGACAAGGCCGAGCCCGAGGAAGAGCCAGATCCGCCCGGTGTACATGCGCCACGAAGCGCCGAGCACCTGACCCCAGGCTCGTCGACGGGCGAGGTGCAGCGGAGCCGCGGGCCGCCATGCCGTCCTCGTTAGGAGGAACGCCAGCAGCACTGCTAGACCGACGAGCGCGAGGAACAGCGGCAGGGGATCCTCCGCCGCCCGTCGTAGCGCGTTCGACCCCGCCGCGACCGCGCCGCAGAAGAAGTCCGTCGCTCCGGTGCCGAGGGCACCGCCGCCGGGGACCGCGACGCTGCGGCTGCGCCAGTTCTCGGACCACTCGATGGGCTCTCGTCCACTGGGACTTGAGGTTGGGCCCGGTCGGCCCGTTGAAGATGCTCCGCTGCAGCTCGCCCCAGCGGCCCTCGAAGGCGATCCACGGGAACTGCTCGCGAGCCTGAGCGGGATCGCTGGGGATCGTCCGCACCTCCGGACGTACGTCGACGTGCGGCCCGCTCGTGTCGTCGCAGCCGACGCCTTCGGACGCGGAGCGGCCGAGGTGCAGCGCCCCGTCGTAGAAGTTCGCGTGCGAGCCGGCAGCGGGATGCACCACCGGATGAGTCCCGCCGACGATCTCGAGCTTGTCGTCGCCCCAGTCCGCCCGCTCCGCGCCCTCGTGCTGGCTGTACCCGACCTCTACCGGCCGCCGCTCGAGCGCCTCGGCAGCGCTCGCGGCATTGAAGACGAGCTGGATCATCTCCCAGTCGCCCTCGTGCGTGTTGTTCCAGTTGTTGAACGCGTAGTAGAGCCAGTATTGGAGCGCGAGCTTCCCCGGCCGGCCCCGCTCCGTGGCCACGTGCGCGTAGACCGTCGGCAACGCTGCCTCGGCCAGACGGCGCGCCCAGCCCTCGTAGTCGCACCCCGGGTCGAGCGCATTGCCCGGGAAGTCGAGGTGGTATTCGAAGCGGTCCGCCGACAGGTCGGCCGCCGTAGGTGCGATCTTCACGAGGTCCCCGCCGCCCCATGGCCCACGGAGCGCCACAGTGGGCTCGTCGAACAAGACATCGACGTCGAGCGGCGAGTAAGGCTCCCCGTAGCCGCACTCCTGCGGCTGCTCGACGAGCCGGACGACCGGCGCGTAGCGCTCGGCGAGCGCCGTCTCGTCGGCGAGGTCGGCGGCGGCGGTGGCGGGCAGGCTGAGGGCCGCCACCGCGCAGACGGCGAGCACAAGGCGCATGCTCAGATCCTTTCAGCGTTCGGGGCGCCGTGTACGCTCGCGGCGTGTGGCGCTGGATGCCGGCCGGGGTGTTCGCCGTCGCACTCGCGCTCGGGCTGATCAGGCTCGGCGCTCAGCCGCTCTCGTTCGACGAGGAGTTCACGCGGGCTACCTCGACGCTGTCGTGGTCGGGCATCTGGGACGCCGCGCGCGACACCGAGGCGCCGCACCTCGTCTACTACGCGCTCATGAAGCCGTGGCTCGCAGTCTTCGGCGAGTCCGCCTGGGCGCTGCGGCTGCCGTCCGTCATCTTCGGCGCCCTGGCCGCCGGTGCGACCGCGATCCTCGGCAGAAGGCTCTTCGGCGAGCTCGCGGGCCTCGTCGCAGGACTGGCATTGGCGACGAGCTCCTACTTCGTCTACTGGTCGCAGGCCGCACGCGGCTACACGCTGGCGGTGCTGCTGGCGACGGTCGCGACGTACGCGTTCGTCCGCGCCTGCGAGCAGCGCTCGACGGCGTGGTGGGCGATCTGGGCGGTCTCGCTGGCGGCGGCCGGCTGGGTCAACGTCTTCGCGTTCTCGGTGGCGGCCGCGCATCTCGCCGCGTTTCTCTTGATGCGGCCACGCCCCGAGCTGCGCATCCCCGTGATCGCGGCCTGCGCGGCCCTCGCCGCCTTCCTCCCACAGCTCGTGCTCGTCGTGTCAGGCGACAACGGCCAGCTCGACTGGATCCCGACGCCGACGCCCTACCGCGTCGCCGTGGGCGTGTGGGACCTGGCCAGCCGCAATCCCATCGCCGTGCTCGCTGCCGCGATCGGCGTCGCGCAACTCCTTCGCAGCGCGGCGCCGCAGGCCGCGGCGTGGAAGGCGGCGCTCGTGGCGGTCTGGCTCGGCGCGCCGCTCGCGGCGACCCTGCTCGCCTCGATCGCCCAGCCTGCGTTCGAGGCGCGCTACGTGCTCGTCGGGCTGCCTGCGCTCGCGCTCGCCATCGGCGCCGCTCTCGTCTCCATCCCGCGCCGCTGGGCGCTTGCGCTCGGCATCGCTCTGGTGCTCAGTGCCTCAATCCGCCTCGGCCAGCACTACTGGGCGCCAGGCGAGGGGCTCATTCGCTAGCTCCAGAAAGGGAAGAGGGCCGCCCCCCGGAGCGACCCCTCCTCTCCCATACCCCGTAACCGGGTTTTCAGACGTGCTATCGCACGAGGCGATTGCCGCAATGCCGCAGCCCGTTGAGGCAGAACTGCGTCAGCCGCTCGAGCTCCGCCTGGTTCCAGCCATTGAAGAAATCGGCGTGAGCCGAGTACACCCCTCCGGAAGCCAGCTCGATGTCGTGCTGGCCGGTGACCGGATACCGGTAGATGAGCGAGATCTGCGGAATCGCGACGTCGTAGCCGGCCGGACAGCGCCCGTTCATCTGGTACGCGACGTGCTGCTGGTGGTTCGGGCTGTCGAGTGAGACGCCGTTCCAGCAGGCCGGGAACGTCACGTGTAGCCGTAGGAACGATCCCCTCTGGTCGGGACACGCCGGCGGCGTGCTCGATGCCGGCACGCCGGCCATCTGGCCGCAATTCCAGAACGTGATCTGCCTGCGCTGCGGCGTCGCCGCCTTCGGGTCGCCGGCAATCATCTTGAAGCCCGGCGGCGTCGCGTGCACCTGCTGCAACGTCTTGCGCCGGTAGTAGATCGTCGCTCCGGTGGGAGTGACCGCGTTACCGTCGACGTAGAGCGTCGGCATCCAGTACGCGGCTGTCTCGCCCGAGCGGCGGCATGTCGTACGGCCGCCGAGGAGCGAGTCGACGGTCGAGAACGCGTTCGTCGTCCTGTTGCCGACGAAGCTGTGATCGTGCGACGCGCCCGGCATGTTCGCGAACACGATCGGGTCGTCGGTGTTGCGATGGCTGAATCTGCAGCTGCCGATGAAGTTGACGCGCTGCAGCTGCCTCATCGTCGTCGGCCGGTCACTCGCCTTGCCCTTGCCCGGCTCCCGCTGCGCGACGGCGGTTGGCGCGATCACGGCCACGCCGGCTGCTACCAGCGCTACCCCGAGCACGACTCCCATCCCGAGCCGCCGTTTTCTCGTACGCATCTCCCTACCCCTTTCGTCGCCTGCCCTTACGCTCGAGAGACTCGGCGGAGCGTGGCTTGGGCAGGCAAGGCGCGTGTAAGGAAGCTGTGAGGGCGCGGTGAATTCGCTGCCGGTCCTCGTCTGACACGATCCAGGCGATGCGCCTCGAGGACGCCGATCGCCTGCGCACGCTGCTCGACACGGGCATCGCGATCAGCTCGGAGTTGTCGCTCGATGCAGTGCTCGAGCGGATCGTGGAGGCGGCGGCTCGGCTCACGGGCGCGCGGTACGCGGCGCTCGGTGTGATCGATCCGAGCGGCACCGGCCTCGAGCGCTTCGTCTACACCGGCATCGACCAGCGCGAGGCCGACGAGATCGGAGACCTGCCGCGCGGGCGCGGCATCCTCGGCGTGCTCATCGAGGACGCGCGACCGCTCCGCCTGCCTGACCTGCACGACGACCCGCGCGCCGTGGGCTTCCCGCCGAACCACCCCGAAATGCGGACGTTCCTGGGCGTCCCTATCCTGCTGCGCGACGTTGCTTACGGAAACCTCTACCTGACCGAGAAGGACGGCGCGGAGGACTTCACGCACGACGACGAGGAACTCGTGACCCTGCTCGCTTCCCAGGCCGCCGTTGCGATCGAGAACGCCCGGCTCTACGAGTCGGCGACTACGTGGTCGCGCCAGCTCGAGTCGCTGAACGAGATCGGCAATGCGCTCGTCGGCGAGCTCGACCTGCCGACGCTGCTCAACCTCATCGCGCGCCGCCTCCGTGAGCTGATCAGCGCGAAAGTGGTTGCGATCATGCTCCCGTCCGGCGGCGAGCTTCGCATCGCCGCCGCGGACGGCACCGGTGCCGGCGAGCTCGTGGGAGTTGAGGTTCCTCGCCGGAAGTCGAAAGCCGGCCGCGTGTTCGAGCGCGGGCACAGCGAGCGCGTGGACTCGGCGCTCGAGGATCCGGAGGTGGACCAGGAGTCGGTTCAGCTGATGGCGGCCACGACAGGCCTTTATGTGCCACTGCTGGCACGAGATCGGGCGATCGGCGTCATCGTCGCCCACGACCGGCTTGGCGCCGACCTTCGGTTCTCCGACGCCGACCTTCGACTCGCCGAGCAGTTCGCTGCGCGTGCGGCGGTCGCGGTGGACCTGTCGCTCCGAGTTGCGCGCGAATCGCTGCGGCGTGTCGTCGCCGGACAAGAGCTCGAGCGCCGCCGGCTCGCACGGGAGCTCCACGACGAGACCGGCCAGGCGCTCACGTCCATCCTGCTGGGGCTGAAGGCGGTCGAGGAGGCTCAAAACGAGCCGCAGCTGCGCGCTGCCGGAGCCGAGTTGCGAGAGCTGATCGTGGCCACGCTGCAGGACGTCCGTGACCTCGCCGTCCAACTGCGCCCGAGGGCGCTGGACGATTTCGGCCTCCTGGCCGCGGTCGAGCGTCTCGCACGGACGATCTCCGAGGCGACCGGAATCGCCGTCGACGTCGAGAGCCGGATCGGGCCGGAGCGCTTGCCCGAGGAGGTGGAGACGACGCTCTACCGGATCGTGCAGGAGGCCTTGACGAATGTCGTCAAGCACGCTCAGGCGCGGAACGTCACTGTCCTCCTCTTGCGCCGCGATGGAAGCATGACCGCGGTGATCGAGGACGACGGGCGCGGCTTCAGCCCGGACGATCCTGCCGACGACGGTCACGGCCTGCTGGGAATCCGTGAGCGGGTCGCCCTTCTCGACGGACGGCTCACGATCGAGTCGTCCCCGGGCGCGGGCACGACTCTCGTCGCGGAGGTGAGGGTCGAGTGACCCGCGTGCTGGTCGTCGACGACCACGCCGTCGTCCGCGCCGGGCTACGCCGCGTGCTCGAGGCCGAGCCCGACATCGAAGTGGTCGGCGAGGCGGGTACGGCACGCGACGCCGTCCTGGAAGCACGCGCGACGAAGCCCGACGTCATCCTGCTCGACGTCGTCATGCCGGGCGAGAGCGGCGTCGAGGTCCTGCCGAGGCTCCTGGAGGAGGCACCCGGCGCCAAGGTGCTCGTGCTCTCGATGCAGGACGATCCCCGCTACGTCCGCGAGGCGTTTGCCGCAGGCGCGAGCGGCTACGTGCTCAAGGAAGCCGCGGACTCAGAGGTTGTCGCCGCCGTCCGCGTGGTTGCCGGCGGCGGCCACCACTTGCACCCCTCGCTGGGCGCGCGCCTCATCTCCGCCGAAGAGGAAGCCCGTGCAGCCACGGAAGCGGATCCCCTGTCCGATCGCGAGCGCGAGGTGCTGCGGCTGCTCGCGCTTGGCCACACGAACCAGGAGATCGCGAAGATGCTCTACATCTCGGTCCGCACGACCGAGACCCACCGCGCGCACATCATGCAGAAGCTTCGCCTGAAGACTCGCGCCGAGCTCGTACGCTACGCACTCGCGCGCGGGCTCCTGCAGGGCGAGGGCTAGCCGGCGTCAACGAAGTCATGCGGGCGTCGCCTGCAAGTCGGAAAGGCGCTCGGCGAGCTCGAGGAGCGTGCCGCCGCCGTCGAGGCACGCAAGGCGTAGCGACGGCCCGCGGGGCGTCGTGAGTGCCACCACCGGTCGGCCCTCGAGGCGTTCGCGGGCCTCCCGTGCAACGCGGACCGTCGCTACGTCTCGTAGGGAAAGGCGCTCCCTGGCGGCGCGGCCGCGCCGGTCGACCCCGGTGAGCACGAGGAAACGCCCTTCCAGCGCGGCCTTGCCCGCATAGACGGCGCGGCCGCGAGACCAGAGCACTGCGTAGTTCAATGGCTTGCCGATCCAGATGGGTTTCCAACCTTGAGCAGGCCCACCTGGCCTAGGTCGACATGGGCGAACGCATGGCTGACGATCGGGTAGGTGCCCACGTCATCCACCTTCACGTCGAAGATCCCTCCGCCGCCGGCCGGCACGATGACCGTCTGGACGCCGCGCTGCGGTGGGCTCGTCACGTCGGAGTTGACCCACGCGCGATCGAAGATCGTGCCGACGACGTGGAAGTTGATGTTCTCCGTCGGCCCGGCGGCGACGACATAGAACCGAACCGTCTCACCCGGCTTCGAGGTCAGCGGGTGGGTGGCGTACTGGTTCGCGTAGCCGTTGAAGGTCGTCCAGTCCGGGGTCATCGCGCGAGCCTTCGCCATGTCGAGGGACGCCGGCTCGTCGATGCCGTCCCCGGTCATGTACCACTCGCTGCCGACGAGGACGTACTCGCGGTCGGCCTTGGGGAGCGCCTTCGCCGGGCTGACGACGATCGCGCCGTACATGCCGTTCGCGATGTGCGCGAGGACGGGCTTCGTACCGCAGTGGTACATGTAGACGCCGGGGTCTTCCGCCTTGAAGCGGAACGTGAACGACTCCCCGGGCATCGCGTCGCGAAACGCCTGGTCAGGCGCGATCCGCGCCGCGTGGAAGTCGATCGAGTGCGGGATCGCGCCACCGTTCGTGAGGGTCATCTCGACGGTCTGGCCTTCGCGAACGTGGACCACTGGCCCCGGGGCTCCGTGGCCGTCGAAGGCCCAGGTGTTGTACTTGATGCCTGGCGCGATCTCGACCGCCATGTCCTTGAGGGTCATTTGCACCTTGACGACGTCCCCTGGAGGAACGGCCGGCAGTCTCGCGTCCGTAGGCACGTGGGCCTCGGCGAGCTCTACCGCGTTCTCGGGGAGGACGCCGGCGAAGCTGTTCACGGGAAGGGAGGTGTTGTGGTTCGCGTGGGTGCCAATGTCGCTCGCCGTGCCGCTCTGGGCGTCGTCGCGCGCGTCGCGAGCGTCCATCCACATCGCGAGCGCGAAGAACCCGAGCACGACGACGGCTAGCCCGAGGAAAACTGCCGCGACGATCGCCAGCGCACCGCCCCCTTCGCGGGGACGGTGCGGGTGTGTGTGCGTTGCCATCGGTTCTCCTTTTGGTCAGTGGGTTGGCGTCGACGCGAGCGTCGTCTTCGACCGATCCTCGGCCGCCGCAGGCGCGCGGCGCAGCACCGCCAGGGCGAGGATGATCAGGCCGATACCGGTCAGCAGTAGGGCAATGCCGACGACGATCCCGAACAACGAGATCTGCTCGGCCGTGTACGCGAGGTTGAGCGCCGATGACAGCGCCGTTGCGGTCACCCAGAGGTTGCGCGCCCCGTTTGACACGGGCTGGCCGCTCTGCTCGTCGACGAGAGCCACTTCTTCGTTGCTCGTGCCGCCGTTGAAGTCCGTCTCCGCCGGCGGCGCGTCAGGCGCTGCCATGAAGCGGCCCATCTGCGCGTACGTGAGACCGTTCGTCGACCGCAGGGCGTGAATGCGGAGGTACTCCGAAAAGCACCGCGCGTCAGTGCCGTTGTCGATCTCCTGACCGGCGACGGAACAGTCGGGCGCCTCGACCGGCGTGAACTCGATCGACTCGGCGCCGGCCTGCTGCCGGGCCGCTGCGATCTGCTTCTGGGCCGCGATGATCCCCGGAATCTCCGTATTGATCGCCTCGGGATTCATGTCCTCCGAGCCGACGATGAACTCGTTCGCGAGGTTGCTCTGGACCGTCGACCGCCCGTCGAAGCCCATGACGATGGCGGCGATCCCGAAAGCGACCATGATCGCGCCGGCCGCGATCCCGCCCCACTCGAGAAGTCGCCTGAGTGTGGACCTGTCCTGCATGACAACCGCCTCCTTGTCCGTAGGTGGACGGAGTGTCCACCGGGAGGCGGCGTCCGCCATCGTAGGAATGCCTGATTCGCGCTGCGGGTTATCCGCTGCGGTGATACAGGGCTGAATCGCGGCTGCGTCAAGACATCGAAAGCGCCGGCCGATAGAGGGGTCGTGACCCGCAACCTGGCATCGACACTGCCGTTGAACGCTCGGCGGCTCCTGATTGCGCTGGCCGGCGCCGCGTTGTTCGGCCTCGTCGCGTTTGCGATGCACACTATGAGCGGGCTCGGCGGCAGCGACGCGAATCGGTTCTTCAACGACGGCGTGTACAACGCGCTCCAGCTGCTCGCCCTCGCCGGCTGCTGCCTCAGGGTCGCGCTCGTGAGAGCAGACCGCGGACCATGGGCCCTGATCGCCTGCGGCGTCGCCTCGTGGACGACCGCCGACCTCCTCTTCACGTTCGCGTACGACAACGAGCCGCCGTATCCGTCCGTCGCGGACGTCTTCTACCTCGCCTTCTACCCCTTGTGTTACATCGGCTTGCTCCTGCTCGTTCGCCGCCACCTCGCGGACTTCAATCGCAGCCTGTGGCTGGACGGGCTCACGGCAGCCCTCGGCGCCGCGGCTCTCGGAGCAGCCGTTCTCGTCGAGATCGTCCTGGAGACGACAGCAGGGTCGCCGTCCGTAGTGATCATGAACCTCGCCTACCCGATAGGCGACGTCCTTCTGCTTTCGGTCGTTATCGGCGCCTTCGCGGTCAGCGGCTGGCGTCCCGGCAGCGCGTGGCTCTTCGTGGGCCTGGGCTTTCTCTGCCAGATCGTGGCCGACGCGGCCTTCCTCTTCCAGACCGCGTCGGAGACGTACGTCACCGGAGCGGCGTTCGACATGCTCTGGCCGCTCGGAGTGCTGCTCCTCGCGTGGGCCGCGTGGCAGTCACCGGCAACGGGGCTCGAGCGACGCGATGCGAGGACGTGGCTCGCAACGCCGGCCATCGCCGCACTGACCGCCATCGGCATCCTCCTCTACGACCACTTCAACCGCCTGAACCCGCTGGCGCTGGGGCTGTCCGTAGCCACGCTCGTCGTCGTGCTCGTGCGGCTGCGGATGACATTTCAGGAGAACGAGCACATCCTCGGCCAGATTCGAAGACAGGCCGTCACCGACGCGTTGACAGGCCTCGGCAACCGCCGCAGCCTCGTCGACGACCTCGAGCGGGCGCTGACTGCGGGGGATGCTTCCCCCGCGCGGCTGCTCGTCATCTACGACCTCAACGGGTTCAAGCGTTACAACGACACGTTCGGCCACCCAGCCGGCGACGCGCTGCTCCAGCGGCTCGGCGGGAAGCTCGCCGACGTGATGGAGTCGCGAGGAAGCGCGTACCGGTTCGGCGGAGACGAGTTCTGCGTACTGGCCGACGCGCCGCCGGAGGCGGACGGGCTCATCGGTCTCACGGTCGCCGCGCTCCACGAGGAAGGTGAGGGTTTCCGGATCACGACGTCGTTCGGCTCGGTGCTCATGCCCGAAGAGGCTTCCGAGCCAAGCGAGGCGCTGCGCCTCGCCGACCAACGCCTTTACGCGCAGAAGCACTCCTCCGAGCTCGTTCGGAACCGGCCGCACGAGGTGCTGCTCCAGGCACTCTCGGAGCGCCAGCCCGGGCTGCTCGAGCACTCACGCGGCGTCGCGCAGCTGTCGCTCGAGGTCGGAGACCGGCTGGAGCTCCCGGAGGACGAGCGCTCTGTCCTGCGGATCGCCGCCGAGCTGCACGACGTTGGCAAGCTCGCCATTCCCGACGCCATACTCCTGAAGTCCGAGCCGCTCACCGACGACGAGTGGCGGTTCATCCGCGGCCACACGGTTATCGGCCAGCGCATCGTCGGCGCCACGCCGGCGCTGCAGAACGTCGGTCAGATCGTGCGCTCGAGCCACGAGCAGTGGGACGGCGGCGGCTATCCCGACGGGTTGCTCGGCGAGCGGATCCCACTGGCCGCACGAATCATCGCGGTCTGTGACGCGTTCACGGCGATGACGTCGGAGAGGCCGTACGGCGCGAGGATGACCGCCCAGGAGGCGTTGGCCGAGCTCGAGCGCTGTGCCGGGGCGCAGTTCGACCCCGGCGTCGTAGCCGCCTTTGCGAAGGTGGTCGCCGCCGCTGCCGCCCCGCGCGCAGCGACCGGCTAAATGCAGTCCTTGAGGCCCTGTGCCTCCGGGAGTGATTCCAGCTTCTTGAGCGTCGTGTTCTCGATCTGGCGGATGCGCTCGCGTGTCACGCCGAAGGCCTGCCCGACCTCCTCGAGCGTGCACGGCGGCTCTCCGCTCAAGCCGTAGCGGAGCTCGATGACGAGCCGCTCGCGCTCGGGCAGCGAGTGGAGCGCCCGCTCGATGTCCTCGCGGCGAAGCGACAGCGACGCGGTATCGAAGGGGGACTCGGCCTGGTCGTCCTGGACGAAGTCGCCGAGCTCCGACTCCTCCTCCTCGCCGATCGGCTTCTCGAGCGACACGGGGTGCTGCGCCATGCGCAGGATCTCGCGTACCTCCTCGGTCGTGATCTCGAGCTCCTCCCCGATCTCGTCCGGACGAGGCTCGCGACCCAGCCGCTGGACGAGCTGGCGCTCGATGTGCACGACCTTGTTGAGCTTCTCCACCATGTGGACGGGGATGCGGATCGTGCGTGCCTTGTCGGCGATCGCACGCGTCACGGCCTGGCGGATCCACCACGTCGCGTACGTGGAGAACTTGTAGCCACGCCGGTAGTCGAACTTCTCGACGGCGCGGATCAGCCCGAGCGACCCTTCCTGAATGAGGTCGAGGAACGACAGCCCACGCCCGAGGTACGCCTTCGCGATGGAGACGACGAGCCGGAGGTTGGCCTCGATCATCTGCCGCTTGGCGATCATGTCGCCGCGCTCGATGCGCTTGGCGAGGTAGACCTCTTGGTCAGCCGTGAGGAGCGGCACTTTTCCGATCTCCCTGAGGTAGAGACGGAGCGAGTCGAGCGACGGCTCGACCGAGAGATCGAGCTTCGGGATCGCCTTCTCGTCTTCCGGGGGCGGCTGCTCGTGCGGCGGATGCTTGTGCTGCTCGCCCTCCATCAGCTCGATGCCGTGATCGATGAGATACGTGTAGAAGTCCTCGACCTGCTCCTTCGTGAGCTCCACCTCCTCGAGACCGGACACGATCTCGTCGTAGGTGAGGAACCCCTTCTCGACGCCTTCTCCCACGAGCTTGTGCAGCTCTTCGACGTCAGGCAGTGAGATGTCTACGGTGAGCACGCTACCTCGGCTTTCTCGCGCTGGGCGATAGTGGGACTTACCTACCGAAAACGCAAAGAGCCGGCCGCCTCTCCGTCCGGCTCACCTTTGGGGGGCGGATATTACAAACCGGGTCCCATTTTGTGAAGGACCCGTTTCGATCCGACCCGGACCAAAGAGACGGCGGGCCGAGGCCCGCCGTCCGACTCCACTGTGCCGCAGGAAACTTTGCCGTTAGTCCCCCGGCGCGAAGAGGAGTTCGCCGCCCTTATCGGCATCCCTCCCCGAGACCTTTAGGGTGAATGCGATGGCTTCTTCCTTCGTGGAACGGCTTGCAAACGGCCCGCCGATCACGGCCGACGGAGGAATGGGCGTGCTCGTCTCGAGCGCCGTGCCGCGCCTGCGTTGTCCCGAGGAAGCAAACGTCCGCGCCCCCGAGAGCGTCGTCGACCTGCATCTCGGGTTCATCCGCGCCGGCGCGGAGCTGATCGAGACGAACACGTTCGGCGCCAACCGCCGCAAGCTCGCCACCTATTTCCTCGAGCAGGAGCTCGAGCAGATCAACTCCGCCGGCGTGAAACTCGCGCGCGACGCGCGCGAGGTCTCGGGGCGTGACGTCTACATCGGTGGCTCGATCGGCCCGCTCGGCGATGTCGGCGACGCCGAGGACGAGCGCTTCGCCGCGTTCGCGGAGCAGGCCGGCATTCTCGAGGGCCGCGGTGTCGATCTCTTCATGGTGGAGACGTTCTACGACCTCGCCGAGCTCGACGAGGCGATCGCCGCGGTACGCAGCGTCTCCTCGTTGCCGATCGTCGCGCTGCTCACGTTCGACGAGGACGCGGAGACGCTGGCCGGCGTCTCGGCAAAGGCCGCGGCCGAGCACCTTCGTGGGCTCGACGTGGCCGCGATGGGCGCCAACCACGGCGCGGGGCTCCAGGCGGCGCTGACAGCGCTCGAGCAAATGGGCGGCGACGGCGTGCCTCTGGCCGCGCTGCCCAACCTCGGCCTCGCGAGCCTTGCCGGCGGCAGGGTCATCTACCCGCACGCGACGCCTGAGTACTTCGCCGAGTTCGCGGCCCAGGCGCGCAGCCTCGGCGCCGCGATCGTCGGGGGCTGTTGCGGGACGACACCGATCGAGATCGCCTCCATCCGCGCCGCCCTCGACGAGGAGCGTGTCCCGTCGGCTCCGCTCGAAGTCGTCGAGCGGAAGCTGGCAGTCGCGTCGATGACTCCGGAGCGACAGGAGACAGCGCTCGCCCGCGATCTCCGCGAGGGGCGATTCGTGGTCTCGGTGCAGATCGACCCGCCGCTCGGCGGCGACTACACCGGGTTGCTCGAGACGGTGGCTGCGATCAGCGAGTCGGGCTCGGCCGGCTACGTCGACATCAACGACAACGCGACGGCGAGCGCGAAGCTGAGCGCGATGATCATGGCGGCGGCCATCGAGCGGCGGCTCGGCGTGGAGACGATCCCGCACCTCACGTCGCGCGACTACTCGGTCATGGGGCTCGAGGCGCTGCTGCTGGGCGGCCATGCCGAGGGCGTGCGCAACATCCTCGCTGTCACGGGCGACCCGCCCGAGGTCGGCGACTATCCGGGCAGCAAGGGCATCTACGAGGTCGACGCGATCGGGCTCACGCAGCTGATCGCGCATCTGAACGCCGGACAGAGCTACAACGGCAAGCCGATCGACGCTCCGACGTCGTTCTTCATCGGCGTCGCGGTCAACCCGACGGCCGACGATCTCGAGCTCGAGGCCGACCGCTTCCGGCGCAAGGTCGAGGCGGGCGCGCAGTTCGCGATGACGCAGATTCTCTTCGACCTCCGCTACCTCGACGACTTCCGCGAGCGGATCGGGGGCACCTGGCCGATACCCGTCCTCGTCGGGATCTTTCCGCTCTCGACATACCGGCTGGCGCTCCGGCTCCACAACGAGGTGCCGGGGATCGTCGTGCCGGACGCTCTTCAGGAGGCGATGCGCGACGCCGGTCCCGGGGCTGCCGACATCGGCACGGCGCACGCGCGGGATCTCGTGCGGGAGCTGCGGGAGCAGGCCGACGGCGTCTATATCGCGACGCCGTTCAGGCGCCCGCTCGCCGCGCTCGAGGTTTTGCTCGAAAGCTGAAGAACTTGTCGCTTGACTGACATCCGCCCGGGGTGAAAGAGTCCCGCGTTCTTGGGGAGGGCGGCGTTCGTAGGGGCGATGATCGCGTGTGCGTGCGTGCTCGCAGCGCATGCTGCCGGCCAGCCTGCCGAGCCCGCCGCCAGACAGCTCATCGTCGGCCTTGACGACGACACGGCGAAGTGGCGGACGCGTCCCGACCGGCTGCTGTCCACATACCGCCACCTCGGCATCGACGCCGTCCGGCTAACGATCCCGTGGCGCCGCGGCCAGAACCGACCGACCTGGGAGGTCGGCGTCTATCTCCATCGCGCTGCCGCGATGGTCGCTCGCGGACAGCGCGTGGTGCTCGCCGTCTACGGCCACCCGTGGCAGGCGCCTCTCGACGACGTCCAGCGGCGGCACTACGCGGAGTTCCTCCATCACGTGCTCAAGCGGATCCCCAAGATCCGCGACGTCGTCGTCTGGAACGAGGCCAACTCCCCCGACTTCTGGCCGGCTGCCGGTGGCGCGGCCGCGTATGAGGCCCTGCTCGCAGAGTGCTGGGACCGGCTGCGGCGGCTTCGCCCGTACGTCAACCTCATCTCCTCCACGGCCGCTCGCAACGATCCCGCAGGCTTCATGCGCGCGGTCGGCGTGGCCTATCGGGAGAGCGGCCGCAAACGGCCGATCATCACGACCTTCGGCCACAACCCCTATCCCCTGAATGCCGCCGAGCCGCCCTGGGTGCGGCACGACGATCCCGAAAGCGTGTCTCAGGCGGACCTGCCGCGCTACCTCGAGGCGCTGCGCGAGGCTTTCCACGGCACCGGCCAGCGCGTGCCGAGTCCGACGCGACCGTCGATTTGGTACACGGAGAACGGCTTCCAGACGATCGTGGCTCCGAGCAAGAGCCACCACTACCACGGCGAGGAGACCGACCACTGGGTCGTGCCGCCGGTTGCGCCCGCCGGCCTCGATCCCTGGTACAGAGACCAGGCGAGCCAGCTGCGCGACGCACTGCTGCTCGCCCACTGCCAGCCCGAGGTGGGAGCGTTCTTCAACTTCGAGCTCATCGACGAGGATCGCCTTGCCGGGTGGCAGTCGGGTGTCATGTGGCGAGACGGCACGCGCAAGCCGTCGTACGAGGCGTTCCGGAAAGCCGTCGCGCACGTGCAGTCGGGCGACATCGACTGCTCCAAGGTGCCTGGCGCCGGCGGCCCGATCCCGGAAGCTCCACTGGACGCCGCCGCAGGCCAGCCCGGCTAGACTGTGCCTCGCAAGGGGGCGTAGTTCAGTCGGTTAGAACGCCGGCCTGTCACGCCGGAGGTCGCGGGTTCGAGTCCCGTCGCTCCCGTCTCGACCGTGGGAACTGAAGAGAACAAGGCCGTCCTGCGGCGCATCTTCGACGAGGTGATCGGCCGGAAGAACCTCGACCTCGCCGACGACCTGTACTCCGAGGACCACGAGCTTCATCCGGAGTCGCCAGGAATCGGGCGCGGCGCCGAGGGGATGAAGGGGGCATTTGCGGGCCTGCACGAGGAGTTCCCCGACGTCCGGGTGGAGATCGAGTCGATGGTCGCCGAGGGAGACATGGTCGCCGTACGCGTTACCTTCAGTGGCACTCAGGCGTCGACCGGCGAGCGGGCCGTGTGGCCGGAGATGGTCTTCGTGCGTTTCGCGGACGGCAAGGCCGCGGAGAGCTGGGAGGTCACCGACACGGGGCGCGGCCCGGACAGCCCTCCCTGGTAAGCCGCTCAACCCTTGCGAGCCGACAGAAGGGCGCCGGCCCCGAGCCCGAGCCTCGTCGCCTCGGCCGCAACGCGCTCGGCCGCCGGGCTCTCCAGGAACTCCCTGGTGCGGGGGCTCGCGCATCCCGGGTCGTCGGCCAGCCGGAACGCGAGCGCGCGGTCCGGGGACGTCGGCAAGCCCTCGAGATGAGACCGATCCTTCGCGTCCTCTTCGTGCGGAGCGGTCATGTACAGCCACTGCGTCTCGGTGTCGAACAGAGAGTAGTCCCACTCGCCGCTCACGTCGGCGAGAACGCGCCCGCCGGATGGCGGCGCTCCGAGCAGGTCGATCTCGTATGCCGATCCGCCGAGGTCCTCGAGCCCGAGCAGCCGGCACAAAGTCGGCTTCAGGTCCATGATCGAGATCCAGTCGTCCCGCTCGCCGGGCTCGATGCCGGGCCCGCTCAGGATTGCGAACGCGTGGCTGACGTGTGGATGGAAGTTGAGCCCGGAATGGTCGACGTTGCCACGCGTGACGCGCCCCATGAGCGGAAGCCATCCCTCCAATGACGTGCCATGCGAGCTGAAGATGAGCAGCACGGTCTCGTCGAGCTCTTCCCCCTCCTCGAGCCACCGTAGCGTGGTGCCGAGCCACTGGTCCTGGAGCCGCAGCGAGTACCGCTGCTGGTCGCGAACGAACGCCGGATTCTCGTTGACCACGTCCTCGAAGAGCCCTCCGTCCTCCTTGAAGCCGAGCGCGAAGTTGTAGAAGTGCCGATGGGTTGCCCGTTCCCGGTACCAGTAGAGCCACCGCGACGGGGACAGGTCGGGCAGGAACTCGAGCTTCGGGTAGCCGAGGTTCTGCAATTGCGGACGCTCAATCAGCCGTGGGTAGATCTCGTCGACGGACTCGATGACCCCCCGCTCGAGGAGGTCCTGCGCGCCCTTCGTGATCACGAAGTCCTGCACGACGCCGACGAATGCGCCCGACCGCTGGGCCGCGTTGAGAATGTTCTCGCGCGGATGGACCGGCGAGGTGTACGGCCGCCCCGTGATCTCGCTCACGTTGCTCGTACGCTGGAAGTGGCCCCCGACGACCGCCGACGGGAAGAAGAGCCCGCGCTCGACGAGACTCCCGTAGTTCGGGAGGCTCCCGCGCTCGAGCTCCTCCAAGAACACGTCGCGGCGGCACGAGTGGGCAGTCCAGACGAGCAGGTTGTGCTTCACGCCTCTACGATCGCAGGCGCGCCGCAGGCTTGAGCGCCAGTCGATGGGAAACGGCGATCTCACGTACGTCACGGACTGGTCGAGCGTCGCTGTCGACCGCTACGACCAGGCGCAGCGGACCGAGCGCGCCTACTGGGACGCGAAGGACCGCGAGCGCCTCATCCTCGAGGCGAGGCTCTATTACTACTCGGGCTACTACCAGTGGTCGAAGCGCCGCGGCCTCCTCAACCCTTACCGCATCGATCCCGACCGTCCTCAGAACTTCCAGCTCCTCCCCGACGACGTCCACGGGCGGCGGATCCTCGATGTGGGCTGCGGGCCGCGGCCATCGACGCTCTCGCTCGTCCACTGCGCCGAGGTGCACGCGCTCGATCCGCTGCTCGACCACTACCGCGAGCTCCAACCGTTCGGATGGCATGCGTTCGAGACGCTGACAGCCGCCGGCGCCGAGCGCCTGCCGTTCGCCGATGCGACCTTCGACTTCGTCCACTGCTGGAACGTGCTCGACCACACGCAGGACGCCGACGCGGTTGTGCACGAGTTCCTACGCACTTTGAGACCCGAGGGGGAGCTCCTGATCGCATGCGACGTTCGAGCTGATCGCCCCGGCGGCCCCGGCCACCCGTACAACTGGGGCATCGAAACGCTCGAGGGACGGCTGCTCCGTGACCTCGAACCTGTGACGCCAATCACGTTCCTGGACGACACCACCGGGCGCGTGGTCACCCGGGACGACATCGGGCCGGGCGTCCTCACGTGGATCGCCCGGCTGAAGAAGAAGGGCTGACACAGCGTCAGGCCGGCGCGAGGTCACGAAGCAGCGCCTCGAGCCGGCGCACCGCAAGCCGCAGCTCGTGCGCGTGCACTGCTTGCCGGGCCTGATCGCCGATGCGCCTGCGGAGGCCCGGGTCCCGGGCGAGGGAGACGGTCTTCGCGGCGAGGGCCTCGACGTCCCCGACCGGGCTCAGGATCCCCGTCTCGCCGTCGGCGACGACTTCGCGCGCCGCAGCGATGTCGCTGGCGAGCAGAACCCGGCCGCACGCCTGCGTCTCGAGGTAGATGCGCGCCTGGCCCTCGCTGTCGGACGGGACGACCACGATGTCGGCGAGCCGCACGTGGTCCGGTACCTGGTCGTAGTCGAGCCAACCGGTGAAGGCGAACCGCTGGCGAACGCCCGCCTTGGCGCACGCAACCTCCATCGGACTGCGGTACTCGCCGTCTCCGACCACGAGGTAGAAGAGCCGCGGCTCTTCACGAAGCGCGCGTGCGGCCGACGCAACGACGTCGAAGGGCCGTTTGATCGACTTGAGGTTCGATACATGGGCGACCACCACATCGTCGCCGGCGATTCCGAGCGAGGCGCCCAGCGCCTCGTCGCGTGGGCCGGGCCGGAACCGGTCCAGGTCGACCGCGTTCGGCACCACGCGAACGTCGCCGATCCCTAGGCCCGTCATGGAGCGCGCGACGTGCGCCGCCGGCGTGAACACCAGATCCGCCTGGCGGAGCCCGGCGAGGAGCCGTGGCGCCAGGACGGCGTCGTACGCTCCGGCCACGAGCGCCGACGACGTCGCCCCGGTGAGCCGGATCGCCCAGGGCAGGCCCGCTGAGCGGGCCAGGTCGGGGACGGCACGTGCGAACGACTCGCGGCCGGCGAGGACGAGATCCGGCCGCTCTTCGGCGACGAGCCGGGCGAACAGCGGTGCGATCCCGTCGCGCTCCACAGCCAAGTACGTATCGCTCGTCGGCAAGTGCGGGGACGTCTCGAAGTGAGGCACCTCGTACCGGTGGATTCCCAGCTCAGCTGCCGCGGGCTCTGCGCGTTCACCGGCTCGCGTCGCCGCTGTGATCGGCGCGATCGAGCGGATCCGGTGGCCTCTGCCCGCGAGCCCGGACAGGAGCCCGGCAGCCGAGATCGCGCTCCCGCCGGGGTGCGGCGGCAGCGTCCCGACGTAGAGGATGCTCAGATTCCCTGTGCGACGCACGCCAGCGGAAGATAATGCGCCCAATGAAGGTGCTGGCGATCGTCTCCAGGTTCAAGTGGAGCCACATCGACTACCTGCACGCGCTCGCAGAGCGCGTCGACCTCGGAGTCGCCTGGTCGGGTCAAGGTCACGTCGGTGCTGCGGAACGGGCGGCGCACGAGGGCTTGCCCCTGGAGCCGATCGGGCGCATCGGTGAGGTGCCGCGCGACGAGGTCAAACAGCGCCTCGCTGGCGTGATCGAGGCTCGGCCGCCCGACGTCGTGCACGTCATGTACTACAACCACGAGGAGCTCGTGCTCATGGCCCGCGAGCTCGTGGGTGATCGCGCCGCGATCGTCTGCGAGATCCGCGACACGCTGACGACGCTCACGGGCGCTCAACCTGGATCTCCGGAGTGGGACCTCGAGGCCGCCGCGCTGCGGGCCTCGGACGCACAGGTGCTGCTGACCGAGGCCACCCGCGGGTATCTCGAGCGCGCGCACGACCTCGATCTCCAGGGGACGTCGATCATCGTGCCGCACACGTTCGCGCGGCGAAACGTCGCTCCGCCAGTGGAGAAGCTCTCGGCGCGCGACGGACGGGTGCACATCGCGCTCGTCGGCACGGCGCTCGACCAGCCGGGAGACGGGCGGTGGTATGGGGACATCATCCGCCGGCTCGTCGCCCAGGGCCTCGTCGTCCACAGCCACTTCTTCGACCTGGAAGGGGTCTCACTCGAGCCGTACCGGCGCCTCGCAGAGCGAGCTCGCCGACTACCACGCTGAGCCGACGGTTCCGTTCCGCTGGGGCACGCTCCTCTCGGACCTGACGTCGCAGTACGACCTGATGGGCGTCTTCCACGAGCTCGAGGCCCCCCGCCACAACGAGTCGGCCACCCTCGCCATCGGGCTCACGACGAAAGCGGTCTCGGGCTGGCTGCACGGCGGAATTCCGGTTGTCTGCACGACCTTCTACCGGGGCATCGCCGAGGTGATCGAGGAGCACGGCATCGGGTTCGTCGTCGAGTCGATCGACGACGTGTGGCAGGTCGCCGCCGACCGCGAAGGGATCGAGCGCGCGACGGCCGCCAGCCTCAGCATCCGCGACCGGTTCACGAACGAGCACCAGGCTGCAAGGATCGAGCCCTTCTACCGAGCGGCCGTAGCGGCCCGCAACGTTCACGCGTAGGGCTCACGCCACCCTCGATGCGCGTCGTAACGAAAGACCGTCTTCACCCACCGGTCGAACCGGGACCGATACAGACATTGCTGGAGGAATCCCTGGCGTGCCTCCTCGATGATCGCCTCGATCCGCTCCTCGTCCACCCCGCGCTTCCGTCGGATGCGCCGCATCTCGCGAACGTGGACGCTCAGCGGCAAATGGGTCGTTAGCCGGTACGAGTCGCGGTGGTCGCGGTATGCGTACAGGCACTCCTGGATCGCCATGAACCGCGCGCCGGCCTCGGCCATGCTCCACGGGAAGTCATAGTCGTCCGGCCCGACGCACTCGAGGGTCTCGTCGAGCCCCCCGGTCGCGAGACCGAGCTCTCTCCGCCAGCACAGGAGATGCTTCACGGGCGATCGGACCACGAAGTCGTCGATCGTGAAGCCGTCGCGCGCGGGCTGCACGCCGCCGAGCGAGCTGCCGTCGCCGTCGATCCTGCGCCGCGCCGAGTGGAAGAAGTCGACGTCCGGGAAGCGCTCGATGGCCGACTCGAGGACGGCGACGGCTTCCGGCGCCCACAGGTCGTCGCCGAGCAGGATCCCGGTGAACTCCGTCGTCGCGTGGGCCATGCCGGTGTTCAGAGCGCCCGAGAGCTTGCGTCCTTCGTTCCGGACGATACGGACCCGTTCGTCGGCGGCGGCGTCTCCGAGCGCGACGTGAAGTCCCGGCTCCTCACGCTCGACGATCACGAGCAGCCTCCACGAAGGAGAGGTTTGGGCGAGCATCGACGCCGCCGCCTCCGCCAGGAAGCGCGCGTGGTAGCGGTGCACGGGGAGGAGGGCCGTCACGCGCGGCTCGGTCATGCCGCAGAGTCTCCCGCATGAGCGTCGAAGGCGAGCTCCGCTGGCGGGAGATCGGCCCCGGGCGCATGGAGGAGCTGGTCGCGCGCGGGCACCGGCAGCGCCACGTCTTTCCACACCGCGTTCTGCACCTCGCCAAGGCGGGGCCGGACGGCTACAAGCTTGCCGAGCGGATGGCCGGGCAGTCGGCGCCCGACCGTCTGCGTGAGCTCGTGCTCTACGCGGACCCGTCGTCGCTCGGTGAGTTCCCGCCCGAGCTCTTCATGGACGACGACCTCGTCTGGCACCAGCAGCACTTCGGCCTACCGGGCCAGATCGCGACCGCGAACCTCGTCCTCGACGGACGGGTGCTCTGGTCGATGGTGTACCTCTCCGACGTCGTGCAGCGCATCGGCCGGCGCCGTGAGCACAAGACGAGGATCGAGAAACGTTTCCAGGGCTGGCACGACATGCTGTTGAACGCCGTGCTCGCGTTCGCACTCGAGCACGGCATCGACCGCGTGATGCTGCCGACGGCGGAGCTCGCGCGGACGCACACCGACCCGATGCGGACGGTCGGCGGCGAGCTCTTCGAGCGCGTGTACGACCGCGCCGTGCTGCGACTGTTCAGGCCCGAGCGAACGGGCGAATGGTGGGGGATCGACGTGCCGTCGCACGCGGATCGCGTCGTGCGGCCCGACATGCGCGTCGAGGCGCTGCGGTTGGGCAAGACGATCTGCTTGTGCCACGACGTCGAGGCGGGCCTCGGGCACGTCGGCGTCGATGAGGAGCTCGTCCGGCTTGCGGAACGCGACTGGCGTGCAAACGTCGCCGAGATGCTCGCCGCCGAGCGGGACGCCGGCGTACGCGCGACGTACAACGTGGTCGGGTCGCTTCTGCCCGAGGTGCGGCGGGAGGTGGAGGCAGGCGGGCACTGCCTTGCCTTTCATTCGTTCGACCACGGCGAGAGCGACCAGCTCGCGCGGTGCCGCGATCTCGACTACCGGCTGAAGGGCTACCGGGTGCCGCGGTCGCGCCTCACGAGCGAGCTTCGGCCCGATCCGCTTCTCTTCCACAACTTCGAGTGGCTGGCGAGCTCCGCCGAATCGCTCGGGACTGCCGCCCCCACTCTCCGCGACGCGCTCGTCCGCCTGCCCCTCCACTTCGACGACTTTCCGCTGTATGACCGCGGGCTCGAGTACGCGGAGTGGGAAGCGAAGGCGCTCGCCAGAGTCGCCGAGCAGGACGTGACCGTGTTCTCGCTCCACGACTGCTACGCCCACCTGTGGCGCGACGGGTATGCGCGGTTGCTCGACCGGCTTGCCCGTCTCGGCGAGCTGCGGACGCTCGACGAGGTCGCCGCTGCCGTCACGCTCGCGGCCAGCGGGTAGCCCACGTCAGAGGAAGAGCACACGCCAGCGCACGCTCCCGACCACGCGTCCTGAGGACCGTCCTGCGACTCTCAACCACCGCCCTCGCCCCTCCGTGGACGCGAGTTCCCCGGCGCTGCGCACGAGCTTCCACCACGTGCGCACAGCCTCGCGCGGGCTGCTCCGTTCCATGCCCTCGCGCCGGAAGCGCCGATAGAGCTTCGCGTCCGAGACTCCGTAGCGGAAGTACTGCCGCGCAAGTTCCCACTTGTTCTCGCGGAACCGCAGGTGGACGGCCGCGTCCTCGGCCATGGCCAGCGTGTATCCGGCGCGTTGGACGCGCCAGCTGAACTCGATGTCCGAGCTGCCGAACGTGAAGCGCTCGTCCCAGCCGAGCTCCAGTGCGACATCCCTCCACACCGCACAGTTGCCGCCGGGTGCGTGCGGCAGCAGGTTGTGCTTCGGTTCGAGCCGCGTCATCGAGCTCTCTGGGCGCCAGGCGCGCACCAGGCCGTCGTTCAAGCGCTCCACGTCGAGCGGCCCGGCCACGAGGTCCGCGTTCAGGGCCGCCGTCGCAAGCGCCTCGAGCCAGCCCGGCGACACGACGTCGTCCGCGTCGCAGAAGGCGAGCAGGTCGCCGCGGGCCCCGGCTGCCCCACGGTTGCGCGCGTAGTTGAGGCCCCGTCGCCCGGAGGCGTCGACGACGGTGACGGGCGGCAGGCGGTCCCGCCACTCCTCGACGACCTCGAGCGTCTTGTCCGTGCAGCCGTTGTCGACGACGACGAGCTCCCACGTACCGGTGTAGCTCTGCCGTGACAGCGCCTCGAGCTGGTGTGAGATATGCCGCTCGCCGTTTCGGACCGGGATGATCACGCTGACAAGCCGAGGCGCGGCGCGCGGGCATGACCCTGCGTCCGGGTAGCCGTCGCTCCGTTCCGTGCCCTCAATCGCGATCCCGTAACTCTCGATGGACGAAATGTACGCTGGCGACGATCTTGGCCGAGAGCGCACCCCACCGCAGGCGCCGCCGTGCCCCACACGTGCTCGTCTACGGCGTCCGCTGGCCGCCGGAGTCGTTCCTGCGGCTGAAATTCGAGCGCCTTGCCGCCCGGGGTGTTCGCGTGACCGTCGGCACGAGCGACGCAAACGGAGCGCGCGATGAAGCCGGCGTCACCGTCCGGGAGCTCGTCCCTCGCGACGCTGCCGGAGTCTCGACCACGCTGCTCGGCGCTGCCAGCCTGCTCCGCGTCTTCCTGCGGAGCCCGCGGCGGGCCGTCGCCGTCGTGCGTGCCGCGGGTCGCCCGACGGCGGCCGGGCGCCCCATCGGCCGCCGGGAGGCGCGCCTCCGGCGTCATGCCTATGCGCGCGCGGCGGTGCTCCGTCCCGACATCGTCCATTTCGAGTGGAACACGGCGGCCGTCCACTACCCGTCGCTCGCCGACGCGCTCGGCTGCCCGGTGGTCGTCAGCCGCCGCGGGAGCGAGATGGTCCACCCGCACCTCGCAAGAACCGCGAAGCTCGCGAGCGGCTTCCCGCTGACCTTAGCGCGCGCCGCAGTCGTCCATTGCGTCTCAGACCAGGTGCGTGAGGAGGCAGAGCGCAACGGGCTCGACCCGGCGAAGGCGTGGGTGATCCGGCCGGCGGTGGACGCCGAGCTCTTCCGGCCTGCGGCCGAGCGCCGGCTCCCCGACGGGAGCTTTCGACTGGCCGCCGTCGGCTCGCTGCGGTGGTTGAAGGGGTACGAATACGCACTCCTTGCCGTCGCCGAGCTGGCCCGACAGGGCGTGCCGGTCACGCTGGACATCCTGGGCGGCGAGCCGACGCCCGAGATCGGCGAGCCTAGCGACCTCGAGCACGTCCGCCGGTCGATCGTCGACCTCGGCCTGGAGGATCGCGTCCGGCTCCACGGTCTCGTCGAGCCGGCGAGCGTCCGAGACGTGCTGCACCGAAGCGACGCTCTGCTGCACCTGAGCCTGGTCGAGGGGCTCCCGAACGCCGTCCTCGAGGCGATGGCCTGCGCGCTGCCGGTCGTCGTGACGGACGTCGGCGGCACCACGGAAGCGGTACGCGACGGCGTCGAGGGATTCGTCGTCTCCCCTCGCGATCCGGATGCCGCGGTCGCGGCCTTGCTCGAGCTGTGGAGGGACCCGGCGCTCGCTGCGCGGCTCGGGGAGGCCGGTCGAGCGCGGGTGGAGGCCGAGTTCACGATCGATAGGCAGACCGACGCGTGGGTGGAGCTGTACGAGCACGTGGCGACGGTTGCGGCGGTCCGGCCCGCTCGCCCGCTCCGGCTCGTCGAGGTCGGCCTGCGCTGGCTGCCCGAGATGTTCCTTCGCCGCAAGCTTCAGAACCTCGCGGCGACCGGTTTCGACCCGCGGATCGTCAGCTGGGAGACAGCGCCCGGCGACGACCACTCGATCTTGCCCGGCGTCGCCCGCGACCGCGTCCCGCCGGCGGACGAGAGGCCGCTGCGGAGGCTCGCCGGACTGGCGGCAGACTGCATGCTGCTGGTGCTCATACAGCCGCGGCGGCTCCCTGCGGTCGTCTCGGCGCGCAGGAACGGCCTGCGAACGTACGACCGGCGGTCGTTCTACCGTCTCGCTCGCCTTCGGGCCGACATCGTCCACTTCGAATGGCTGGACAACGCAATCCGGCTGTCGCCGCTGTTCGACGCGTGGCGTGTCCCGGTCGCTGTGACGTGCCACGGCGGACAACTCATGGTGCGCCCCCACACGCCGCGAGGAGACCGGGAACGGCTCCACGAGGAGCTACCTCGGCTGTTTCAGCGCGCGGTCGCCGTGCACTGCGTCTCGGAAGCCGTGCACGGCCACGCCGAGCGGTTCGGCCTCGACCCGGCCAAGGCGTGGCTCATCCGACAGACGGTCGACACCGAGCTCTTCCGGCCACCGGCGATACCGCGACCTCGCCATGACGGGCTTCGTCTCGTCAGCGTCAGCTGGCTGCGCTGGCTCAAGGGCTACGAATACACGCTGCTCATCGTCGCCGAGCTCGGCCGCCACGGGCGTGCCGGTCTCGCTCGAGATTCTCGGCGGCGAGCCGCTAGCCGACACCGAGGAGCCGAGTGAGCTGGACCGGATCCGCTACACGGTCGCCGACCTCAGGCCTCGAAGAGCGCGTCACGTGGCAAGGGCTGGCCGCTACGGCCGACGTCCGTGCCGCCCTACAGCGGAGCGACGCGCTGCTGCACATGAGCCTGAGCGAAGGGCTCCCGAACGTGATACTGGAGGCGATGGCGTGCGCTCTCCCGGTCGTCGCAACGAACGTCGGCGGCACCGGGGAGGCCGTCCGGCACGGCGTCGAGGGCTTTCTCGTGCCGCCACGCGACACTGCAGCAGCGGTCTCGGCTCTACACGCGCTGTGGCGCGACCCCGATCTCCGGTCGAGGATGGGCGAAGCCGGTCGAGCGCGCGTCCTCGCTCACTTCCGGCCGGAGGACGAGACGCGGGGCTTTCACGAGCTCTACGAAGCCGTCGGGGCGCAGCGTTGACTGCCACCGTCTGCCTTCTCATGCGACACGGCGACGAGCCGTCGGGCCATCCGATCGTTCCCCGCTTCCTCGATCTGCTCGAAGCCGGCTGGGACGCTCACCTCGTCGCCGTCGGCGGACGCTCGGCCGAAACGGAGGACATCCCTGCCGACGCGCGCGGACGCGTGCACGAGGCCGCGCCCGGTGCTGCTCCCGAGGACGACGAGCGGCCTGCTCAGGCGACGGCCGCCGACGGCTCTGACGCTCACGTCGCTCGTGGCCGAGCTCGAGCCGCAACTCGTGCACTTTCCGACCACCAGCTCGGCTCTCGAGTGGGCGAGAAGTCGGCCGTCGGCTCGGCGCAGACGCGGCTCGTCGCAGGGTTCTCGGGCCACGACCTCGACGGGCAGCCTTTCGAGCGGCTGTGGAGCACCGCTTCCGGGTTTCACTTCGAGAGCGAAGCGCTCGCGGAGTTCGCGCGCCGGTCCGGGATGACAGGGACGACCGTCTCCGTCGTCCCGCCACTCGCCGATGCCGAGCTGCTCGCTCGGCCGCCGAAGGGCGAGGTCGGCCGGGCCGAACTGCGGATGCTCAGTGTCGGGCCGCTCTCGTGGACGCAGGGCTTCGACCATGCGCTGGCTGCGGTCCGCCTGCTCCGAGAGCGCGGCCTTGCCTGCCACTACCGGATCGTCGGAGCCGGCGAGTACGAGGACGCGGTGTCGTTCGCCCGCTACCAGCTCGGCGTCGAGGAGAACGTCGAGCTCGTGAGGCCGACCGGACGCCGCGGGCTGCGGGAGCAGCTCGACTGGGCCGACGTCCTCGTCGTGGCCGCGGTCGTGCCGACGTCGCCGACGGTGGTCCTCGACGCACAGGCGGCCGGCCTGGCGGTCGTGACGACCGAGGCGCCTCCGGCCGGCGCGGACGGCGCGATCGTCGTGCCCCGCCGCGACGCGTCCGCGCTCGCGGACGCCCTGGCACGGATCGCAACCGACATGGATCTACGCCGTCGTCTCGCCGAGGCGGGTCGTCGGGCCGCGACCGCCTCCCAGGACCTCGACGACCAGCTTCGCCGGTTCCGCGACCTGTACCGAACCGTGCTGTCGGCGGGCGAGTGACGACGAAGCGCCCTTCGGTCACCGTCGTCGTGCCGGCGTTCGACGCGGCGCGGACGATTACCGACTGCGTCCGCTCGCTGACGGCTCTGCGAGTATCCGCGCGACCGGCTCGAGATCGTCGTCGTCGACAATGGCTCGCGCGATCGCACGCGGGCACTGCTCGAAGCATTCGGTGAAGCGATCCGGATCGTCGACGAGTCCCGCCGGGGCCCGGCGGCGGCGAGGAACGCCGGCGTGCGCAGCGCCCGCGGAGATGTGATCGCGTTCACGGACGCGGACTGCACGGTCGACCCGCGGTGGCTCCTGCCGCTCGTGGCGGCGCTCGAGGACCCGGCGTCGGGATCGCCGGCGGGCCGATTCTCAGCCGCGGCCGGCCAATGCCGTGGAGCTGTTCGGCGAGCACATCCATGACCATCGGCGCGCGCTCACCGAGTTCGAGCCCCCGTACGCGATCACCATGAACTGGGCGTCGCGACGTGCGGTGCTCGAAGCCGTGGGGCTGTTCGACGTCCGGCTACGGCGCGGCCAGGACAGCGATCTCTCGTACCGGATCCGCGAGCACGGCTACTCGTTCGCCTACGTGCCCGAGGCGATCGTGTACCACCGCAACGAGCGGACGGTCGCCGGCCTCGTGCGCGAGGGCTGGCAGCACGGGTTCCATGCGCACCCGTGCGGCGTCGGCATGCGTCGTTCATATCGCCTTCCGGGCTCGCGTCGCCGCACTGAGGGTGAGATCGGGGAGCGCAAGCGAACAGCGTCGAGCCCCGGCGGCCGCGCCGAGGACCGGAGCTACGAGCGCGCGTTCGTCTTCGGAAAGCGGACGGGCCGTGCATCGGGGCGGCTGTGGTTCACGTTCAGCCGCGCGCCGAGCGCAGGCGCGGCTCGAAAGCCGGACCGCGCGACTGCTCCAGCTCCAGCGACTCGCGCTGACGACACAGCGGGGACCCACGAGACGGGTCTGGAGCGTCCTGTACGCGGGCGTGCTGGGCTTCGTCACCCGGACCATCCGTTGGCGGGAACGCGACACGGCGGTTTACGTGAAGGGCAGCTTCGCGTTCGACGATCCGGTCTACGGCGTGTCGGACATCGACATGGTCGTCGTCACTCCGGATCATCCCTCGCGCCCGGGGGAGAACCGGGTGCGGGTGCAGCGGACGCTGGCAGCGGCTCGGTCGTCTCGCTCCGCCGCTCCGACAGCTCTTCCAGCACTCGTCGGTCTACGAGGAGTCCGAGCTCCGCGAGGTCACCGACGCGACGTGCTACACGTACGGCACGGAACCAGGCGCCCAGACATCGCGCCAGCCATCTCGGCACACGGCCGTTGCCGGATGAGATGGGGCTGTTGAGCCATCCGCCGCTCTCGAGCCCTCACCGCGAGTGGCGGCTCGTCGCGGGGCCAGAGCGCCGAAACGGCACTTCGATCTCCGACGCCCAGGGACGGCGGATCGCCGGGTGGCTCGAGCTCCAGTTCCTCTGGAAGCTCGCCTATCTGGCCGCCCGCGAGCCGGATTCGCCGCACGTGCCATACCTCTGCGTCAAGCTCGTGGCCGATCCCGTTCGGATCTTGCTGTGGATCGCTGACGGCGAGCTCGTGCTGCGACGGAAGGACGCCCTCGTCGCGCGGCCTGTGCCGTCCTGCCGGAGGAGGAACGCGCGTTGCGGCGCGCACTCGATCTCGCCGCGCGGCTCGACCGCGGAGCGAACGGCTCGCTCGCGGAGTTCTTTCCGTTGTTCGGAGGCCTGTCGTCGCGGATCGCCGCCCGGATCGTGGCGGACACGACGGAACACGGCACGACCCCCGTCCGGCTGTTCGCGGGCACGGAGCCGGATCTCGCAGTCCGCGTGTCGGCTCGTGAGAGCTTTCGGCGGCTCGTGCCGGCGGGAGTCTCGCCGAGGCTCCTGCCGCTCGTGGACTGGCGGGCGGTCGTCATGCCGCCGCCGCCCGATGAGACGTTCGCGTTCGTTCCCGGGGACGGCGACGCGCTCGCCTCGATCAGCCGGGTCGCGCAGGAGCTTCCTGCGGGCCAGCACGCCGACGCTGCGCATGAACGGCCTCCTGCTCAAGCCCGCGAGGATGCTCTCGCACCGAACCGTTCAGTGCGCCGTGACCGATCCAGTCTCGTTCGCCCTCGCCGATGAGCGGAGGTCGCCAGCATTCCCGGACGTCCGCGGCTGGTCGGCACACGACTGGGCGCGACGCGCCGTGGCCGAGCATCGTGCATGGCTGCAGAGCCGCCGCCGGATTCCGGACACCGGGCCGGGCGAACGCGACTCGGTGCTCACGCAGCTCGGACGGCTGCTGACGGCAAGCCGCGCGGCGCTTTTCCAGGAGAGCCTCGCGAGTGGGGAGCCGGAGCTCGCGCTGTCCCTGGCCGCGGTCGCCGAGCGCCTTGGCGCGCGCGACCCGGAGGCGGGAGCGGTCGCCGAGGAGGCCGTGGCCGCGTACCGCTCGAGCCGTCGCGACAACCGCCCGGTGCCGCCCGCCGCCGTCGGGGCGATGGCCGACGTCGTGCGCCGTCTGACCGCTTACCGGGGCGAGGGCCGGGAGGGCGTCCTCTACGATTCGTGCGTGATCGAATGCGCGCGTCCGCTTCGCGAGGCTGAGCCGCCGTCGCCGGAGCCGCAACCGCTGCGGTGCTACTTCGAGGTCTACGGGCTCACCGTTTCCGTCGAGGGCGACTGGCCCGAGGTGGTCGAGGCGATCCGGCTCGACTTCGCCTGGTTCGAGGCTCAGGCGACACCCGTGCGCACGGATCTCGAGATCCGCGTCACGCGGGGTGAGCCGCAGTTCGAGGACTACGCCGGCGCGACCAGCGCCTTCGTGACGCCACGGAATGTCGTCTACCAGGACCGCGGCCGAACAGTCATCGACTACTTCGGCCGGGCGCTCGCTGTCTTCGACCGTGCTGCGCAGCACGTCGAGGTGCAGGGGCTGGACGCCCACCTCGTGCACGAGGCGGCCTATCTCTTCCTCCTCTCGCGGATCGGCGAGCACGTCGACGGCCGCGGCCTCGCACGATTGCACGCCGTCGGGCTCTCGGGCGCCCAGGGCGCCGTCGCCGTGCTCCTCCCGTCCGGCGGCGGCAAGTCCACGATCACCCTCCAGGCGCTCCGCGCCGACGGGGTCAAGCTCCTGTCCGACGACAGCCCGCTCCTCGATCGGCAAGGGCGCCTCCACCCGTTTCCGCTGCGGATCGGGGTGAACCCCTGGGATGCGGACGACCTGCCGGCCGAGCACGTCCGCCGGATCGAGCGGATGGAGTTCCACCCGAAGTTCGCGCTCGAGCTCAGCGCGTTCAGTGACCGGATCGAGCGAACGCCGCAGCCGCTGCGGCACCTGGTGCTCGGCCGCCGTTCGCTCGGCCGCGACGCGAGCCTCGTTCGCCTGCCGCGACGAGCAGCAGTCGGGCCGCTGCTCAGGGAGTCCGTGGTCGGCGTCGGGCTCTTCCAGGGTCTCGAGTTCGTGCTCCAGAAGGGACTGCGCGAGCTGCCCGGCAAGGCAGGAGTGGCGCGCAGCCGTGCTGCGTGCTGCGCGGCGGCTCTGAGGCGCGCCGACGTCTGGGGAGCAACGCTCGGGCGTGATCCTGCACGGAACTGGGCCGTGCTCGAGCCGCTGCTCGGCGAGGCGCACCCGTGATCGTCCGCGCCGCGGACCTCTCCGGAGTCGCCGTCGGTCCACGCGGACGTTCAGGCACCAGCGACTCAGGCTGCGATCCGCGTCTCGTCGTTGACGAAGACGTTCCGGCTCCCGCATGAGCGGGTGACCACGATCAAGCACCGCGTGCGCAACGCGTTCTCCCACACGGAGTACGAAGTACAGCTGGCGCTGCGCGACGTCGACCTCGAAGTGCGGCGCGGCGAGTTCTTCGGGGTCGTCGGCCGCAACGGAAGCGGCAAGAGCACCCTCCTCCGCTGCATCGCCGGGATCTACGTCCCCGATGCGGGAACCGTCGCCGTCGACGGCCGCCTCGCCTCGTTCATCGACCTCGGCGTCGGGTTCAACCCCGAGCTCGCGGCCCGGGAGAACGCCGTCCAGAGCGCTGTGCTGTTCGGGCTGACACCGCGTGAGGCGGAGGCGAGGTTCGAGGAGATGCTCGCGTTCGCCGAGCTCGAGCGGTTCGTCGACCAGAAGCTGAAGAACTACTCGAGCGGCATGGCGGGGCGGCTCGCATTCGCCGTCACCGTCCACGTCGACGCCGACGTGCTGCTCTTCGACGAGGTGCTCGCCGTCGGGGACGCGGCGTTCCGGCACAAGTGCATCGCGCACTTCGATCGACTGCGCGCGAGCGGCAAGACGATCGTCTTCGTGACGCACGACACCGGCACGATCACGAAGTACTGCGACCGCGCGCTGCTCCTCCACGACGGTCGCGTCCTCGGACGTCGGCCCGGCGGAGGAGATCGTGACGGAGTACGAGGAGCTCGCCGCGAACGAGGCGCGCCGCCCGGCCCCGGCACCGCCGCCCGTTCCGATCGCAGCGCCGCGTCGACCCGGACGGCTGGACGTCCTGCGCGCGACCCGCGTCTACCGACTCGTGGCGAGCGTGCTGAAGGGGGTGTGGAGACCCGTCCGCGCCGCCCTCCGTCCGTTCGATGCCGTCGCCCGGTATCTCGTGCCGACCACGACCGGGCACCGTCGATGGTCGGCGCCGACAAGAGCCGGTTCCTGGTGCTCACGCGGATGCTCGCGCGGACGGACTTCCGCCTCAAGTACGGCGGGACGGCCTTCAACTACGCGTGGGCGGTCGCGCACCCGGCCGCGCTGTTCGGGATCCTGCTCCTGGTCTTCGGCTCGCTCGGGCGCTTCGACGCCGAGCGTCGCGCACTACCCCGCGTATCTGATGCTCAGCGTCGTCCTGTGGACGTTCTTCTCGCAGGCGGCGGGTGCGTCGCTCCACTCGCTGCGCGTTCGCGGCACGTTGCTTCGCAAGCTCCCATTGCCGCGGTTGACCGTGCCGCTGGCGGCGATCCTCGGCGCCACGTTCGATCTGGTCGTGAACCTCGCCGTCGCGATCGGGATCGGGCTCGCGATCGGGCTCGAGCCGCGCCTTTCGTGGCTCGAACTGCCGCTGCTCGTCGGCGTCGTCGCGCTCCTGGCCACCGGGGTCGGCGTCCTCCTCTCGTCGATCTACGTGCGCCACCGAGACGTGGGCGAGGTGTGGTCGATCGCGAGCCGTGTCCTCTTCTACGCCACGCCGATCTTCTACGTCGTCACGATGCTCCCGGACAGCGTCAGCCGCGTGATGCTGCTGCTCAACCCACTCGCCTGTGTCTTCACGGAGGCACGGCACGCGTTCATCGATCCGACGGCGCCGTCCGCGGCCGACATCGTCGGCGGGCCGGCGTTCCTGCTCGTGCCGTTCGGGATCGTGATCGGGCTGTTCGTGCTGGGGCTGTGGGCGTTCGCGCGCGCGAGCCCGCGCGCGCCCGAGTACGTCTGAGCCGGTAGCTAGCGCCTGAGCGCTTCGAGACGCTCGAGGCTGGCGGCGGGCCACAGCTTCTTCGTGTCGTAGTACGTGGCGAATGCCGGCACGGACTCGGGAAGCGTCACCCAAGGCAGCTTCGACCGTGTGTAGATGTGGACATCGGGCGCGACCGAGGCCGGGTCGTCGAGCGTTCCGCCCCGAACGAACCGCACCTTGGCGCTCGTGTACTGGCTGAAGATCGCAATCTGGCAGGTCGGGCAGCGCCAGATCTTCTGGTTCTTACTCCCACGCGGCACGGAGACCGGCTGCGGGTCGCCGGCGAGCAGCTCGACGCGGTCGGTCTCGATCAGGAGGTTGATGACGAATGCGCTGCCCGTCTGCCGCTGGCAGTTCAGGCAATGGCAGCAGTGAACGAAGAGCGGATCGGACGTGAGCCGGTAACGAACCTCTCCGCACGCACAGCCACCCTCACGTTGATCGCTCATGACTCCTCCTGATCGCTCACAGAGCGCAGACTATCGGCGAGGTTTGCAATAGTTGTGTTCTGTGATAAATATTGGAGCAATGCCTAGCGAGTTGGCTCCAGTCCTCACCGCGCTTGCAGACCCCACGCGCCGCCGAGTCGTTCAGCTTCTGAGCGACGGCCCGCGCCGGGCAGGCGAGCTCGCCGCAGCGGCCGGCACGTCGGCGCCAGCGATGAGTCGCCACCTACGCATCCTGCTGAGGGCGGGCCTCGTTGCCGACGAGCGCCCGTCCAGCGATGCGCGGACGAGGGTCTTCTGGCTGCGGCCCGAGGCGATCACGCCCGTGCGTGACTGGCTGGATGATCTGCAGGCCGCGAGCGACGAGCAACTCGCATCGTTCAAGCGACACGTCGAAGGGAGCGGCAAGACATGAGCGTCAGCACTTCCCAATCCTCAACGGTGGAGGTGGCGGTAGACCCGGTGACCGCCTTCACAGCATTCACCGACGAGCTGGACCTGTGGTGGGTACGCGGGCCGATCAACGCTTACGACGCGGGCAGGCTCGTGGAGATGCGCTGCGAGCCCGGGGTCGGCGGCCGAATCCTCGAGGTGTACGACGCCGAAACCGGAGAGGGGCTCGAGTTGGCGCGCATCACGGCCTGGGAGCCGGGCGAGCGAGTCGCCTGGAAGAGCTCCCTGGACGACGTGACCATCGACGTGAGCTTCGAGTCAACCGACGCCGGCACGCTCGTCACGCTCGAGGCATCGATTCCCGAGGGTGGCGAAGTCCGAGGCGGCACGGCGTTCGTCTCGGTGACGCCGCCGTGGTTCGGCGCGTGGATGGAGAGGCGAGACACGGCAACTCGCGAACCGCACGACCTTGCGCGGGTCGCCCTCACCCTCCACTACGCGCGGCCGGCCGCCGCAGCCCGCTGGCTAGCCGACGCATTCGGCTTCGAGGCGCCCAGCGGCCTGCCGGAGGGCGAAGATCCGCTCTCCGACGAGAAGTACGGCTTCCCCTGGATCGAGTTTCACGTCGGCAACGCGTCGCTCATCATCGAGCAGTTCGACGGTCCTCCCGTGGACCACGCACAGGTCACACACGAGCCGTGGGTGTTCGTCGACGACCTCGAGGCACACCTGGAGCACGCCCGCGGGCACGGAGCCACGATCGCGCAGGACATCAAGAACCACGGCTTCACCTCGTACGTGGCGCTCGATCTCGAGGGACGTCGCTGGCGGTTTGCCCAGGCCCGCCCTACGCAGCCGGGCTAGGTCGCCACGTGCTTGTCGAACCAGCCGATCATCCGGCGATAGGCGGCGGAGGCCGCGGCACGGTCGTACCGTGAGCTCGTCGGGTTGAAGAACGCGTGATCGACGCCGGGGTACGTGACGATCGAGTGCGTCAGGCCGGCCTTCTTCAGCGCCGTGCGTGCCGCGTTCCGCGTGGCGTTGACTCTCGAGTCGAGCTCCGCATAGATCCCGAGCACCGCGGCCTTCGACCCCGAGAGGTTGCCGCCGTCAGGGAAGGTCCCGTAGAACGGCACCGCGGCTGCCAGTCGCGCCTCCTTCGAGGCGAGCAGCAGCCACGTCATCCCGCCTCCGAAGCAGAAGCCGGTCGCTGCGACCTTCTTCTTCGGAAGCCGCCGGCGAATCTCGGTCACGCCCGCCTTCATGTCTGCCACGAAGCGGGACGGAGGAACCGCCCCCAGCGCGGCCATGGCCTCGAACTCGTCGGCGAACGAGCCGGTGCCGCCTTCCTCTGACAGCAGGTCGATCGCCAGCGCCGAGTAGCCACTCGCCGCAAGACGGCTCGCGACCGAGCGGATCGAGTCGTTGAGCCCGCGGTTCTCGTGGATCACCAGCACGCCGCCACGTGGACGCCTCGCCGCGCCCCACGCGCCTATCAACGTCCGGCCGCCCGGCCCGCGAAACGTGATCTCGCGTGTCGCGACCGCAGCTTCCACCACTCCCGCAGCTTGCGGCTTCGCCGGCGCGGCCCCTTTTCGCGCGACCGCCTTCGCCTGGTCGGCAGCGGCCGCTGCGAGCAAGGACGCGGCCCCAGCGCCGCCCAGCCCGAGCAACCCCAGCCGGCGCAGCGCCTCGCGCCGCGACACGAACCCGTCTGCGTGGTCCTCGGCGATCTCCTCCGCCAGATACTTCTGGATCTCGGTCATGAGTCGACCTCCTTAGAGAAGGTGTCGCCCGAAGTCACGCTCGAAGTCGCGCCAAACGCTGTGGATGTGGGTCCCGTCGTTTCGGGAGTTGTCGAACTCGAGCACGAACGTCTTTCCTTGCAGCCGGTAGTAGTGAGGTACACCCCGGCGGGTGCTGCCGGCCCACCCGAAGCGCGTTCGCGCGAGACCGCCCGCACGCTCGATGCGGGCAAGGGCCGATCGCGCCATCGCCTGCAGGATGGTTCGCGAGGTACGTGTTCACGATCTCGCGCACCCGTCGCTGCGCCGCAGACGGAAGCTCCGACGTGAGGACGCCCACGCGCTCGAGCGGCCTCACGCGGACGGCGTTCTGGGTGAGGTGGTCGGTCAGCGACTCCTGAGAAAAGACGACCCGCTTCCGGAGCGCACCGTCGAGCAGGAGCACGATCTCGCGCGCCGCGTCCTCCTCGCGCGGCATCGTCCGGTAGCCCTTCGCGACCGACCGAAAAGCGCTGTCGGCCTTCGTTGGCCAGGCGCCGAGGAAGAACGGCTCGGCCACGAGCGTGTCCTTTACGACGGTGAAGTGCCGGGAGAGGTGGTGCCCTTCGAACCGCCAGCCCCACGCCCGCGCGCCGGGCGTGCCGAAGACCGAGACGTAGAAGAGGTCGGGATCGAACGGGTCGGCGATGCCGGTGTCCAGCCGACCGAGCACACCCTGGAGCGCCATGATGTTCACCGCCTTGCGGTAGCCGGCCGTCGAGCTGCTCGCGCGCAGCAATGCGAGTGCGAGCCCGCGCTGCTCGGCCGACATCGCTCCCAATGGCAGGCCGTTCCGCGGCACGGAGGACGGCACGGTCCAGTGCCAGCGCGTGCGCTCGGCGCTCGCGAACGCAAACGACGCACGAGCTCGCTCGGCCGCTGCCAATGACTTGAGGAACGCGCGCGCCGCAGCCTCGACCGCGGCCGCGTCGCTTGGTGCGGCATGGGCCGGGCGGACGCCGAGGGCGAGACCAGCGGCGCCGGCTGCGGCAAGACGCAGAGCGGCAGCGCGGGATAGTCGCGGTTCGAGGAGTTCGTCGTTCATCGGAGCCTCCTTCGAAGCGAGTTGCCGCTCGAAGAATGCCTGATTACAGAGCCGCGACGGCGCGCACGGCAGCGTCGACATCGGCGACCGTGTTGACGATGCCCGGCCCGAGGCGCACGTGGCGGCGAGCGTAAGGCGTCACACTGGCCACGATGCCGCGCGCCGCGAGCCGGCTGACGACAGCTGCCGGCTCATGCCCCTCGACGTCGAAGCAGACGAGACCCGCCGACAGCGCGCGCGCCGATGGGGTTCGGAGCGTGACCTTGCGCACGTCGCCCAACCCCGCCTGCAGCCGTGAGACGAGCGTGCGAATCCGAGTCTCGACGCGCGCGCGCCCGATCGCCTCGTGGAACTCGAAGGCCTCGGTCAGCGCCCAGCGGTGCTCGAACGAGTGGAACCCTCCCGGCGTCAGCCGGGCACCGTCGGGAATGCCGCTGGGGGCGCCGCCCGCGAGCCACGCGCCGTAGCTCTGTCCGTCCTCGAACGACGGGATCGTCGGACGCGCAAGCGCGCGAGCCCGCGGCCCCGCCCAGAGCACACCGGTACCGCGCGGCCCGTACATCCACTTGTGGCAGCCGGACGCGAACGCGTCGCAACGGAGAGCGCGCACGGTGTCGGCCTCCGCTGCGAGGCCGTGAACGCCGTCGACGCAGAGGAGCACGCGATCTGGCAGCGCATCCGCGATCTGGCGCAGCGGAAGCTTCACACCCGTGCTCGAGTGCACCCAGGTCAGCGCCACGAGCCTCGTCCGCGCCGTCACTCCGCGCTTGAGCCTCGTCACGATCTCGTCGACGGACGCCCGGCGCGGATCGTCGTAGAGGCGCACGCGCCGTACACGGACGCCCGAGAGCCGCAGCGCCTCGTGCGTGGCGTAGAAGTCGTGCTCCGTCGTCAGCACCTCGTCCTGCCGTCGAAGGGCGAGGCGCGTGTAGAGCAGGCCGAGGCCCATCGTCGTCGAGTCCGTGAGCGCTATCTCCGCCGCGGGCACGCCGAGGAAGCGGCCGGCTGCAGCACGTGCCTCTGCAGTCAGCCTGCCGTCGTTCGCGTGGAGGTAGTCGACCGGGTTCGCGTCGAGGCCGCGCCGATGCCGCTCGATCGCCTGCCTCACCGGCCGCGGATGCGCCGCGAGGAGGAACGAGGTGAGGTGGATCCGATTTGCCGACAGCGCAAACTGAGCTCGCACAGCTCCCCAGTCGGTGAGGTCGGGCGCAGCCTCGGCGCGCTCGATCCTGCCCAGAGCGACGGCGCCGGTGGCGAGGCCAGCCCGTGCCAGGAGTCCACGCCGTGTGAGCTCACGTCCGTCCACGCGTTCATTGTGACTCGCGGGCGGAGCCTCTGTTAGAAGCCCCACCCGCGAGAGCTTGCGCGCCCTAGAACGATGCGCGCGCGGTGCAAATCTCGCCCGACGCCCGCGTCGCCCGCGCCCGAAACGCGTCGGCGCCCGGGCCGTTCGCGGTGACCGTTCGCGCCTCGAACGAGCCACTGCGGCCTGCCGTCACCTTCGTCATCCGGGCGACCCGGTTGCCGTTACGGAAGATCGCGACGTCCCAACGCACACCGTTGCGGTTCTGGTCGACCTCGAACTCGACCTCGATGCGGCCGTTTTCGTTGCTGAGCTTCAGCTTCGACGTGCTCGGGCCCGTGCACGTGCCGCGCACGAGCTTGTCGCCGTCCTTGGCGACGGCGAGCGGCGCGGCGGTGAGCGCCAGAACGAGCCCGCTGAGCGCCGCGACGATAGCCACGCTGACCTTGGTCATCTCCGACTCCTCTCGCAGGTTTGCCTTCACGGCACAAAGACTGCTGTGGACGAGGTCCCCGTCCACAATTGGACATTCGTCCTACGACGGGGCAAAGGGGTAGAACGTCGGCATGGAACGCGCACCGAGCACCGCCCGCGCAGTTGCGCAGTTCGCGATCGCCGGGCTCGTCGTGCTCGCGCTCTTCCTGGTCGGCACGGTGCTCGTCTTCAGGAGCTTCGGGCGGGGCGAGGCGCTCCGGGACGCACGGCAGTTTGCGGTGCTCACCGGCCAGGGCATCGTCGAGCCGGCCCTGCAAAGCGACCTCCTGTCGGGCGACGAGCAGGCGCTGGCGGAGCTCGATCGGATCGTGCAGGAGCGTGTCCTCAGCGACCGCATCGCGCGCGTCAAGGTGTGGACCGTCGGCGGTCGCATCGTCTACTCGGACGAGCCGAGGCTGGTCGGCCAGACGTTCCCCCTCGACGAGGAGAAGCTCGACGTGCTTCGCACGGGGGATGCGCGCGTCGAGCTCAGTAGCCTCGAAGGCGAAGAGAACCGCTTCGAGCGCGGTCTGGGTGAGGTCTACGAGGTCTATCTCCCCATCCGGGCGCCAGACGGCACGCCGCTCGTCTTCGAGACGTACCAGCGAGCCTCGACGGTCGCGTCCACCGGCAACAGGATCTGGGTCCCGTTCGCAGCGCTCCTGCTCCTCAGCCTGTTCCTCCTCTGGCTCGTGCAGGTGCCGCTCGCGTGGCGGCTCGCGCGCAGGTTGCGCCGCAGCCAGGAGGATCGCGAGCAGCTTCTCGAACGCGCGCTCGAGGCTTCCGCTGACGAACGCCGGAGGATCGCCGCAGACCTGCACGACGGTGTCGTCCAGGACCTCGCAGGCATCTCGTACTCGCTGAGCGCCGCGGCCGAGCAGGCAGACGACCGCTCGGCGACGGAGACGCGTTCCGCGGTGCGCGACGCGGCCGCAGCCACCCGCGGCGTGATGAGGCGCCTACGCTCCGTGCTCGTGGAGATCCACCCGCCGAACCTCCGCGCGTCGGGGCTCGAGGCAGCGCTCCAGGATGTCGTCGCGCCGCTCGCCGCCGACGACGTCGAGACGACGCTGGCCGTTGCCGACGAGCCGCTGTCCGAGGACGTGGAGCGGCTCTTCTACCGGGCAGCGGGCGAAGCGATCCGCAACGTTCGCCGGCATGCACGCGCGTCGCACGTAGCCGTTCGCGTCTCGTTCGACAACGGCCTCGCCCGGCTGGAGGTCGTGGACGACGGCGTCGGCTTCACCGCCGCCGAGCGCGAGCGCCAACGCGCCGAAGGGCACGTCGGCCTCTCGCTGCTCGAAGAGCTCGCGGCGCGGATGGGCGGGCACCTGGACGTCGTGTCGACCCCCGGCGCCGGAACCTCGTTCGAGCTCGAGGTGCCGAGCTCGTGATCCGTGTCGTGATCGCCGACGACCACGCCGTCGTCCGCCATGGGCTCGCGGAGCTGCTCTCGACGTTCGACGGAGTCGAACTCGCCGGTGAGGCGGCCGACGGCGAGGCCGCCGTAGCGCTCTGCGCTCGCGAGCAGCCGGATGTCGTGCTCATGGACCTCGAGATGCCGGCGGTCGACGGCATCGAAGCGACACGGCGGATCAAGGCCGACCAGCCCGACATCGCAGTCGTCGTCCTCACGTCGTTCTCCGACCGCGAGCGGATCCTCCAGGCGATCGATGCGGGCGCGGCCGGCTATCTGCTCAAGGACGTCGAGCCCGCCGAGCTCGCGAAGGCGATCGAGTCCGCGGCACGCGGCGACGCCCCGCTCGACCCGCGGGCGGCGCGCACAATCCTCGGCGCGCGACGGGCGGCGGCGCCTGCCGCAGAGCTGTCCGAACGCGAGCGCGAGGTGCTCATGCTCGTGGCCGAAGGCCTTCCGAACAAGCTCATCGCCCGGCGCCTGGACATCAGCGAGAAGACGGTCAAGGCGCACCTGACGAGCGTCTTCAGAGAGATAGGCGTCACCGACCGCACTCAGGCTGCGCTCTGGGCCGAGCGGCACGGTCTCACGGCCGGCGAGTCCTAGGACGGCCTGGTGGAATGTGCTCGTCGCCGGGGCACGATGGAGGTCGTGATGCAAGGACGCAGGGAGTCCGCGTACTGGCAGTACGTGGGCGACCGAGGACGCCGCAGCGCGGCCTCCAGCGTGATTCCGGCGGCACAGCCACTATTTCGCCAGGCCGTCCTAAGACGGAAGTCCAATTGCGCCACCAACCAGCTCGCGGGCAAGCTCGACGGACGATGAGGTTCGATCGGAACACGCTTCTGCTCGCGGCCGTGGCCGCGTGCGCGGCGCTTTCGCTTCCCGCTGTCGCTACCGCGGACGACGGCAGGGACGTTCGAAAGACCGGCTCGTGCACGGCGTCGAGCAAGATGAGCGTTCGGCTCAGGGCCGACGGGAAGAAGATCCGTGTCGAGCTCGAGATCGAGGCGCGTCAGCGCGGCGCCGCCTGGAACGTGATCCTCCTGCGCGAGCGGAGAATCGCGTTCCGAGGGGTCATCCGTGCACCTGAACGCAGTCGCGAGGCGAGGCTACGCCGCACGCTCGACGACTGGTTCGGGCGGGACTCGATCGTCATTCGAGCTTCAGGCCCGCAGGCCGAGACCTGCCGCGTCTCTGCGGCGGTCTGACTCTCCAATCGACTCATCGCCATCGACACGACGCACAAGAGGAGGTTGGACATGTCACGCAAGATCGCAGCCGCACTCGCTGCGGCCGCAATGGGAGCCATCGGTCTGCTGATGAGCCTGCCGGCGACGGCCGCTCAGACGACGGTCATGGGCAAGGTGGGACCGGGCTACTCCATCAGCCTGACCATCGGCGGGAAGAAGGTCACGAAGCTCAAGGCCGGCGTGAAGTACCGCTTCGTTGTCGCCGACCGCTCCGAGGACCACGACTTCCGCCTCGTGGGCCCAGGGACGAGCAAGATGCTCTCCGGAGAGGAGTTCATGGGCACGAAGACCACCGTGCTCTCGCTGAAGAAGGGTGCGTTCAAGTTCTACTGCGCGCCCCACTCGGACGAGATGCGCGGCGGCTTCAAGGTCTCCTAGGCAAGAACCATGGGTGGCGCCGCCCCGGCGGCGTCACCCGGCGACTGCCGTCTCGAGCACGTGCTCGCGGAGCACGCTGCCGTCAGCCGCGTACTCCTCGATGTCGAACGAGGCTCGCGAGCTCTCCTGCTGCACGCCGTCCGTCGTCGTCACGCGAACGGGCAACGAACCTGCGACCTCGTAGATCTCGCGGTGACCAGCATCGCTGACGACAACCCACTTCGTGTCCGCGCCCGGCTCGACCCACGCGAAGGCCGTGTAATCGTCGTCGGTATTGGTGCAGAGGCTGAGACGAGGGTCGTTGAGCTCTCCGCCTTTCAGACTCCCGTTGGGACTGCTGCACCAAATGCCGCCAAAGGGCAAGTCGGGATCCTCGGCGGTGTCCGGATCGGGGATCTTGTCGCATCCGAAGAGCAAGTCCCCGGATTCGATCGTCAAGCTCGAGCCGTGAACTCCGGTCCGTTCGACGACGGTCCTGTCTTCGCCGTCGCGGGGCACATCGCACGCTTCGTACTCGTTGCGGTCGAGGTCAGTCTCGTTCTTGACCTCCGTTCGCGTCAGCACGGCGTCGTCAAGGCCTTGGAGAGCGGCCGGCAGTTCGGCGGACGTGCTGCCGTCGACGAGCTGCGGCGAAGAATCGCCTCCGCCGCAGCCCGCGAGCGCCATGAGCACGAGGACGCCTGTGAGTTTCAATGCCCCCATGCATAGCGGCGGACGCCGCTGTAGGCGGGATCCCCGCGGTAGGTTCGGCTCCAGATTCCGGTCCCGCACGCTTCGCACTTCGCCTCCACGATCCGGTCGGTGTTGTAGGCCGTGTTGGGCTGATAGATCATGCCGATGTGGTTCGTGGATGCCAAGGCGTCCATTTCGATCGCGGCCGATTTGGACAGCATCGAGTTCTGGATGCCGGTTCCGTTCTTGAACGCCTCGGCGGTGAAGGGCCCATGGACGTTCCGCATGCGGTAGTGGTAGTTGAAGCCCCAGTCCGCCGTGTCTGAGCGCTCGAACCAGGACTTGAACGTGAAGCCCGAGCAATCTCCACCTTCACCCCTGGTCGACACATTCTCGGTCGGATCGCCAGGCGCGTCGTCGCGGTTGTTGTCGTTCCAGCAGCCGCCGCCCCACTGGTAGCCCTCGTTGGCGCCGATCTCGGCGTAGATCCTCGCCTGGCTACGCGTCACGCCGCTCGTCGCGAACCATTCATTCGTGCACGAGCCCTGGAAGTTCGTGTGGTAGGCGCGGGCGCCGGGTGTCGCCACCGCCACCGCCAGCGTGAGCCCTGCCAGCAGCCCCGGAAGGAACGCGAGCTTTCTCGACGCGGTCACTTTGCACCTCCCAGATCGAAGGTCACGATCTCGGCCCCGGTCGAGGTCGAGCGCAGCTGATAGAGCGTCTTGCCGTGCAGGCGGAACCTGCCGAGCGCGGCCGACTCGGCCCACTGTGAGGCGTCGATCGCGAACGAGCCGGCGAGCCCGTTCGGCGAGAGCACGAGGGCGACGAACTCCGCCTTCGCCGGTGTCCACACGCGAAGCACGACGAGCATCCCGTCGCCGAAGGGCTCGGCGAGCTGGATCTCGCCCAGGGTGGAGGGGCTCGACACCCGCCAGGCCCGAAGGACGCTGTCTCCGCGTACCAGCGCGAAGAGCGCCTCGTTCTGACCGCCGCGGACGACCACCTCGACGCCACCCGCTGCCAGACGGCCCGGGCGCGCACCGGCAGCCTGCTGCTCGGGCTTGAGAAGGGCGCCGACGCCGCCGGCGATCGGCTTCCACATGTCTCCCGGATAGCCGTGGAGGAACGCGCCCGCGGGACTGGTCCGCAGCATGTCGGCGCCAGTGCCGTCGACGGCGGTGGTCGCGCGAAGGGCTCCGGAGGACGTGTAGCTGCGCACGACCGGCTCCGCGCCCTGGTCGAGGATGAAGGCCGTGCCGTCCGCGCCGACGGCGAGATCTCCCTCTCCGCCGGCGAAGGCGATGCTCGTGTAGCTCGGCGCACCGGCTCCGGCCGGATAACGCGCGAGCCTGTCATTCACTTGGTCGAGCACCACGACGTTCCCGTCGCGGTCGACGTCGAACGCCGAAGGCCCGATGCGGGCGAGCTCGCGCCCGGTGAGCAGGCCCAAAGCGCCCGCTCCCGCGCCCCACGTCGCCGTGACGGCGCGGCCGTCTGCCTTTCGCGCGCTGCCGAACGTGTGCGCACCGAGGCTGACCCGCGTGAGCGCAGGCACGGCCCACGCACGCTGAGGAGCTGCTGCGCCGGCCGCCGGAACCGTCATCGAGCTCCCGGCGCCGTCGCCGATGACGGCGTAGTAAGAGACGCTCTGCGCCGGAACGTCCACGGTCGCCGCAAGCACGGTTCCGCCCGCAGGCGCAAGAGCGATCCTCCGATACGCGAACTCGCCGCCCTGGCGAACGAACACACTGCCGGCAGGCACGCACGGCTTCCCGAACGAGTCCGCCTGGCAGACGACGTCGTAGCGAAGTTCGAGCGGCGCGCCTTGCTCCACGAGCGACGGCGGCGTGTGCAGCACGTCGCGCAGCGTCGCGTCGGGGCTCGTCGCGTCGACTGCGGCGCCGACAGCACCGACCGCGAGCGCGATCGCGCCGACCGCAACCCCGCACGAGAACCCGAGGGCGGCCGTTAGCCGTCCGCTCGCGCTCAGTCCTCTGAGAATCATCATCGGCCTCCTTGTCGTCTGATTTGACAACGAAGGTAGCCGGGAAGAGTGGCACACGACAGTGCTCGTCACACAGTTGGCGCAGAGTTGGCACGAGCGCGCGGCGAATCGCCAGGCACCGTCGAAAGGGATCGCCCTCGACGGAAGGAGATGCCCCATGCACCGATTCCCGATCCGTACCACCCGCCTCGTAGCCATCGCGGTCTGCCTCGCGGCCGCCGCCGCTGCGGGCGCCTTTGCCCAGTCGAGCGTCCCGCTGAACGGCACCACGATCAACGCCTGCCGGTTTCCGGGAGGTTGGCTCAGGGCCGTCGACATTCCCAGCGACTGCCACCGATTCGAGCGTGCGCTGAGCTGGAACATCGCAGGGCCATCAGGCCCGCAGGGGCCTGCCGGCGCGGCTGGTCCCGCCGGCCCAGCCGGAGCTCAGGGGCCGCAGGGAGCATCAGGCCCCGCCGGGCCCGCTGGGCCTGAGGGGCCGGCCGGCCCGCCGGGAACCGGGCTCACGTCACTCGACGACCTCGACGGCCTGCCGTGTAACGGAGGCGCGGGGACCGTCGACCTGACATTCGACGGCGCGAACGCGGCCGTGCTCACGTGCGTGCCCTCGGGCGGAGGCGGCGGCGAAGCCGACCTCACGGTCAACGAGCTCATGACGGGCATCACCGGCGCAGCGTCGAACGAATTCGTCGAGATCGCGAACACAGGCACGGCGGCCGCCGATCTCTCAGGCTGGAAGCTCGTCTATCGCTCTGCGGCCGGCACGAGCGACGTCGTGCTCGCGACCGTCGCCGACGGCACGATGCTTCCGGCGGGCGGGTTGTTCCTCTTCGGCGGCGCCGCCTACGCGGGCGGGCCGGCGGCCGACCAGAGCTTCTCGGCGAGCATCGCAGCGACGGGTGGAGGCGTGGGCCTCCGAGACGCTGCAGGCACTCTCGTCGACTCGGTCGGCTGGGGGACGGCAACAAACGCGTTCGTGGAAGGAACGGTGACGGCCGCACCTCCGACGACGGAGGCGCCGGGAACGAGCACCGGACGAACGCCCGACGGTGACGACACGAACGACAACGCCGCGGACTTCACCCTCGACGCCACGCCGACGCCGAAGGCAGCGAACGGCTAGAGCGTCGAGCTCCATCCCTTCGCGTGCGAGCTCTGGCGGCGAGCCATCTCCCTGCCAGAGCTCGTGCGCGCGGTCGCGGTGCGCGTCGAGCTCGTCGTCCGAGTGCGACGGGTCGTGGTGGAAGAGCAGCGTCGACTCGGCCTCGGTCTTGGCGGCGAACGTCACGGTCTGCTGCACCGAGGAGTGCCCCCAGCCGATGCGCCCGCCGTACTCCTCCTCCGTGTACTGCGCGTCGTGGAGCAAGAGCGTTGCGCCCCGGGCGACCGGAAAGCCGGAGATCCAGTCGCTCGAAAGCGACTCGAGCGACAGGCCGAGCGCCGGCTCGTGATCGGGGATGAACGCGACCGACGCGTCATCGGCCTCCACGCGATAGCCGAGCGTCGTCCCGGGGTGCGAGACGGGATACGCATGAATGCGCAGGCCGTCGATCTCCCACGGCTCCTCGGGGGTGTCGAGGAACGTCACGCGGGCCGGCATGTCCGAGATCTCGATCGGGAAGAGCGGCGACGAGAGATAGCGGCTGATGCGCTCCTTCAACGTGCGTACCGACGAGGGCGGCCCCCAGAGGACGACCTCGCAGTCCGGGTCGTAGAACGGGGCGAAAAAGCCGAGGCCCTCGATGTGATCGAGATGGAGATGCGTCAGGCAGATGTTGATCTTCTGCGGCCCGTCGCCGGCGAGCTCGAGGCCGAGCGCGCGGATGCCGGTGCCCGCGTCGAGGATGAGCCGGGAGCCGTTCGCCGAAACCTCGACGCACGTTGTGTTGCCGCCGGTTCGAATCGTCTCCGGCCCAGGCGTGGCCAGCGAGCCGCGGCAACCCCAGATCTTTACGCGCATAGGCGCCCGCTAGCCCTGTTCCCAGAAGATGACCATGATCCCGTGGAACTCCTCATCGGGCCCGAACAGAGGGAAGCCGGTCGTTGCGATCTCCCGCTTCGTTCCGTCGAGCGCCGTGACGCAGAGGTTGCCGTGTGCAGGCCGGCGTTCTGCGAAGGCGATGCCGCCGGGCATTTCCTCGCGTTTCAGCGGCTGGCCGTCGGCGGCCTGAGGCGCAAGCATCTCCGTGAACTCCCGGACCGGGATCTCGCCCACCTCCGCAAACGAGCGGCCCGCGATCTTCTCGGCCGGCTCGTTGAAGTACACGAGCGTCTCGTCGGCGTCGGCGATGTAGATCGGCGTCGCGAGGTTCGACGCGAACTCGCGCGCGAGGATGAGCACAAGGCTCTTCTGCCGGCGTTGTCTCACAGATCGTTCCACGGGCCTCCGAGGGTAACTGCCCCCGCCGAGCGGAATCTACCGGCTAGAGGTCATGCCCTTCAAACCTACCGTTGCCAGAAGATCGCTATCGCTCCCTGCAGCTCCTCCTCGCGGCCCATGAGCGGGAACGCGGTTACCGAGACGTCGCGGGGGACGCCGTCCGCACCCGTGAACTCAACCGTCGTGTGCACGGGGCGCCGCTCGAAAAGCGCAACGCCCACGGGCAGCTCCTCGAGTGGAACAGGGATCGAGAAGGCGTCTGGCCACTCCGCGGCGGATAGCTCGCCGGCGTCCTCGAACGTGATCCCGTGCATCTCCTCGGCGGCCCTGTTGAAGAAGACGAGGTTCCCCTCGGCATCGAGCACGGAGATCGGGACGGAGAGATTCGCCGCGACTCCCCTGGCCAGGATGAGCGCGAGGCTCTTCTGCGGTCTCGTAATCGTTGCCACGACCGTGCCAGCAGGGTAGCGAAGGAGGGCACGACCGCCGGTTTTGTTAACCTGGTTAACGAATTGCCCGCGACCACCTCCGCCGATCCGCTCGCCGTCGCGAACACGCTGCGGCCCGTTCTCCTCCAGCTCGCCCGCGAGCTCCGGCGTGAGGTGCACCCGCTCGGCGTAACGGGCGGGCAGGTGACGCTGCTCGTCTCCATCCGGCGCACGCCGGGAGTAGGCGTGCGGGAGCTTGCCGCTAGAGAAGGCGTGTCCCCCGCCGCGATGTCCAGGCATGTCGCCCGGCTCGTGCGCGCGGGCCTAGTCCGGCGGACCGCGGGGGCAGGCGGCGACGGCCGGCGGGTGGGGATCGAGCTGACCGAAGAGGCGGAGCGCGTCCTCAGGCTCGTGCGCTCGAGGCGTACCGCGTGGCTCGTCGCGCGCCTGCGGACACTCGACGACGACGCGCTGGCGGCTATCGACGACGCGGTCGAGCCGCTGCGCGCGCTCATCGAGGCCCGGCCGTGACCGCGGCGTTCCTGCGCCTGAACCGGCGGACGTTCGCCAGCCTCCGGCATCGCAACTACCGGCTGTTCTTCGTCGGCCAGACGATCTCGGTCACCGGGGCGTGGATGCAGAACGTCGCGATGGCGTGGCTCGTGCTCGAGCTGACCGGCTCTCCGGTCGCGGTCGGCATCCTCGTCCTCTGCCAGTTCGTCCCGTTCAGCGTCTTCGGCCTCTTTGCCGGCGTCTTCGCCGACCGGCTCGACCCGAGACGGCTCGTGATGGCGACACAGGCGGCCGCGATGGTCACGGCGACGCTCCTGGCGGTGCTGACGCTGCTCGGAAACATCGAGCCGTGGCAGGTCTACGTGCTCGCCGTGCTGCGAGGCATGGTGATGGTGTTCGACGCACCCGCGCGGCAGGCGTTCACGTATCAGATGGTCGGGCCGGCCGAGCTCCCGAACGCGATCGCGCTCAACTCCTCGCTCTTCAACGCGGCACGCGTCGTCGGGCCCGCGATCGGCGGCGTGCTCGTCGCCGCGTTCGGAGCCGGCTTGTGCTTCGCCGCCAACGCCGTGAGCTTCCTCGCGGTGCTCATCGCCCTGGCCGCGATGAGCGTCCACGACCTGGTTCCACTGAAGCGCGACGGCCCACGGCCGGCGATCTTCGCCGGGACGTGGGAGGCGGTGCGCTACGCGCGTCGCTCCCGGCGCGTGGGCATCGTGCTCGTGCTGGTCGCCGTCGTCAGCACCTTCGCGTTCAACTTCAACGTGCTGCTGCCGGTGCTTGCAGGGGAGACGCTCGACGCCGGGCCGGAGGTGTTCGGGATCCTGAGCGCGACCTTCGGGGCGGGCGCCCTCCTCGGTGCCTTGCTCTCCGCGACGATCGCGCGGGCGAGCCTAAGGCTGCTGCTACTGGGCATGGCGGGGTTCGGGCTCGCCGAGCTCCTGCTCGCACCCATACAAACGCTCGCCATGGCGGCGGCCTGCCTCTTCGCGGCCGGGCTCTGCTTCACGGTCTGGCACGCGAACGCCAACGCGTCCCTCCAACTCCGCGTGCCCGATGCGATCCGAGGCCGTGTGCTCGGGCTGTACTTCTACGCCTTCCTGGGGCTCCAGCCCGTCGGTGGTCTCCTCTCCGGCTGGCTCGCGGACGTCGGAGGCACCTCGCTGGCATTCGCGGTCGGCGGCACTGTGACGCTGGTCGCGACCGGCGTCGCGCTCGTCAGGCTCGGGGAAGTCCCTCGTCTCCGGCTCGCGCACACCTTTACTCGCACCTGATCGCGTCTTTTCCCCCGCCGCACCGCTCTCTGACCTGAGCGGGCAATAGATCCGCCTGCAGGTGAACGGTCATCTACAGGAGGGGGTTCAAGATGGCAGGCAAGGCAGTGCTCCTCGCGATTGGCGCGAGCCTCGTGCTCGCGGCAGCCGCCTACGGGGCTCTCATCGTCGGCACGCCGGGTAACGACCAGCTCGTCGGAACTCCGCAGGCCGACCGGGTCTACGCGCTCGGAGGCAACGACTCGATCCGCGCGCGGGGCGGGAACGACGAGATCCACGGCCAGGGCGACGGCGACCGCATCAAGGCGGGAGCCGGTGACGACGAGTCGTACGGTGGCGGCGGCCCGGACTCGATGTGGGCCGGCCGCGGGGCCGACAGGCAGTTCGGCGGGCCGGGGGACGACGTCCTTCACGCCCTCGCCGACGACGACCAGATGGACGGTCTCGACTGCGGCCCGGGCCAGGACGTCGCGTGGCTCAACCAGGCCGAGCGGGGCCTCTACCGCATCGCCAACTGCGAGGTCCTGAAGATCGTCGTTCCGACGGCCGAGCAGCTCGCGGAGGAGGACGAGGACTAGCCTCGTCGCTTCCGGCCAGGGGACAGTCACTGCGACTGTCCCCTGGCTCGTTCCAGCTACCTTGAGCGCCATGCTCCGCCTCGCAGCAGCCCTCGCCGCAAGTGCGCTGCTCGCGGGCCTGGCGTCCGCGGCGACCGTCACGGGCACGCCCGGCGCGGACAACCTCAAAGGAACGCCGCGCGCGGACGTTCTCGACGGGCGCGGGGGAAGGACACGCTCCTCGGGCTGACCGGGGCCGATGTGATCCTCGGCGGGCCCGGGCGTGACACGATCGCCGCCGGCAAGGGCGACGACCGCGTGCCCGCGCACGGCGACGGCACGCGCGACCGCGTCGCCTGCGGCCCCGGCCGCGACATCGTCACGGCCGACGCTTCGGATCTCGTCCAACGCGACTGCGAGGTCGTGTCCCGACAGGTCTCGGCCGACCTGACGAGCGACCCGATCGGCCAGCACGCAACGCAGGCCGAGCCCGACACGTTCGCCTTCGGCTCGACCGTCGTCGCGGTGGTCCAGGTCGGCCGCGTCTTCGAAGGCGGAGCGGTCGCCATCGGCTTCGCCACCTCGCGCGACGGCGGTGCGACCTGGAAGGCCGGCCTGCTGCCGGGCCTGACGGACTCGTCTCCGCGGCCAGGGCCGGCCGATCGTGCGAGCGATCCCGTCGTCGTGTACGACGCCGCGCACGGCACGTGGCTCGCGGCGACCCTGGGCATCTCCGAGCGAGAGGCCTCCTACCACCTCTACGTCAACCGGTCACCCGACGGGCTGACGTGGTCGACGCCCGTCGCCGCCGTGACGACGCCGACCGGCGACCTCGACAAGGAGTGGATCACGTGCGACAACGGTCGCTCGAGCCCGTTCTTCGGACGCTGCTACCTCTCGTACTTCCATGTCGGCTCGGGCGAGATCCGGACGACGTTCTCCTCCGACGGCGGCCTGACCTGGAGCACGCCGGTCGCGAGCTCTCCGGTCCCCGGCGAGGAAGTCGGCTTCAACGGCGCGCAGCCGCTCGTCCTTCCGAACGGCACGCTTGTCGTCGTCTACACGTCCTTCGCCGACGCGCGCTTCAACGCGCGCAGCGAGCTCGCCGCCACGAGATCGACGGATGGCGGAGCCACGTTCTCGGCGCCCGTCCGCATCGCCCCTCTCTCGACGGCGTCGATTCCGGCGATCCGCACGTTCGCCCTCGCGTCGGCCGAGGTCGACGCGGCAGGCCGCATGTACGTGGCGTGGGAGGGTTGCCCGGGCGGCGGACCGTGCTCCGCGAGCCGCATCGTCATGTCCACCTCCGCCGACGGCGTGACGTGGACGCCCGCACAGTCGGTGACGACGGGAACCCAGGCTGTCGACCACTTCCTCCCCGGCATCGCGGCGAGCCCGATCGCCGCCGGCAGGCTCGCGCTCGTCTACCACTCGATCCCCGACGACTGCGCGAACGTCACCGGCTGTGCCGGCATCGACGTGTTCCATACGACGTCGAGGGACGGCGGCAGGACGTGGTCGCGGCAGCAACGCCTCACGGCGGAATCGATCGCGCTCGACTCGATCGCCCGCACGCGCCTCGGCCTCATGCTCGCCGACTACGTCTCGACGTCGTTCGTCCGCGGACGCCCCGTGTCGGTGTTCGTGCTCGCGTCCGCCCGCGTCAACGGCCGCTTCCGGCAGGCCACGTTCGCCCACCGGTAACAGCTACTCGATAGTCCAGGAGTCCCCGGCGCGCAGGAGGGCGGCGAGATCGCCCTCGCCACGCTGCGCACGCGCGTCGTCGATCTGACCCTGTAGCAGGTCGTCGTACACGGGCTGCTCGACGTCACGGAACACTCCGACGGGCGCCACGCCGACGGTGGACAGCGTCAGCCGGCTGAGCGCGAAGGCCAGACTCGGCTCGGGGTGATGCTCGTCGTAGACGAGCAGGGCGTCCTCCCCCACCTCGTCGACCGCGACGATTTCCGCGGAGCCGTCCTCGCGGACGCGGACGCCGCGTTCACCGTCGGCGCCGAAGCGCACAGGCTCGCCGTGCCGAAGGTAGATGCGATTCTCCTCGGCGTCGCGCACGGCCTCGAACGCGTTGTCGTTGTAGATGTTGCAGTTCTGGAGGATCTCGACGAATGACGCGCCGCGGTGTGCCGCCGCCCTTCGCAAGACCTCGGCCACGTGCTTGCGATCCGTGTCGATGGCCCGAGCCACGAAGCTCGCCTCGGCCCCGATGGCGACGCCGAGCGGGTTGAACGGCTGATCGATGGAGCCGGCGGGCGTAGAGCCCGAACGCTGCCCGCGAGGGCTCGTCGGCGAGTACTGCCCCTTCGTCAGGCCGTAGACCTCGTTGTTGAAGAGGAGGATCGTGATGTTCACGTTGCGCCGCAGCGCGTGAATGAGGTGGTTGCCACCGATCGACAGCGCGTCGCCGTCACCCGTGACGACCCAGACGGACAGGTCGGCACGCGTGGTGGCGAGCCCGGTGGCGATCGCGGGCGCGCGGCCGTGGATCGAGTGCATCCCGTACGTCTCCATGTAGTACGGGAAGCGCGCGGCGCAGCCGATTCCCGACACGAAGACGATGCGCTCGCGCGGAATCCCGAGCTCGGGCATGAACTGCTGGACTGTGGCGAGGATCGCGTAGTCGCCGCAGCCCGGACACCAGCGGACTTCCTGGTCGGACTTCAGGTCCTTCGCGGTCAAGGTCAGCTTGCCGTTGCCGTTGCCGCTCTTCTCGGTCACAGCATCGCTCCGATTGCCTCCGAGAGCTCGCTCGCGCGGAAGGGCACGCCGCGCACGCGGTTGTAGCCGACCGCGTCCACGAGGAACTCCGCGCGGACGAGCTTCAGCAGCTGGCCGAGGTTCATCTCGGGGATGAGCACACGGTCGTAGCTCCGCAACACCTCGCCCGTGTTGCGCGGCAGCGGGTTGAGGTAGCGGACGTGCGCGTGGGCGACGTTGCCGCCGTCCGCGCGGACGCGCCGCACGCCCGCCGCGATCGAGCCGTAGGTGCCGCCCCAGCCGAGCACGAGCAACGACGCGCCGTCGGGGTCGTCGACCTCGAGCTCGGGGATGCCGGCGGCGATCCCGGCCACCTTCTGCGCGCGGAGACGGGTCATCGCGTCGTGGTTGTCCGGGTCGTACGAGATGTTGCCCGTCACGTCCTCCTTCTCCAGGCCGCCGATCCGGTGCTCGAGGCCGGGCGTCCCGGGAAGCGCCCACTGGCGCGCAAGCGTCTCCGGGTCGCGGACGTAGGGCAGGAACTTGCCCTCGGAGTTGGGCTTTGTTGCGAACTCGATCTCGAGCGAAGGAAGGGCGTCGACCTCGGGGATGAGCCACGGCTCGGCGCCGTTCGCGAGGTACGCGTCGGAGAGGAGGTAGACGGGAGTGCGGTACTTGAGCGCGATCCGGCAGGCCTCGAGCGCGACGTCGAAGCAGTCGCCCGGTCTCGAGGCGGCGAGCACGGGCACCGGCGACTCCGAGTTGCGCCCGTACATCACCATCAGCAGGTCGGCCTGCTCCGGCTTCGTCGGCATGCCCGTCGACGGCCCGGCCCGCTGCACGTCGACGATCACGAGCGGCAGCTCGAGCGCGACAGCGAGCCCCACGGTCTCAGACTTCAGCACGATCCCCGGTCCGGCCGACGTCGTCACGCCGAGCGCGCCGCCGAACGACGCGCCGAGCGCGGCGCCGACGGCAGCGATCTCGTCCTCGGCCTGGAACGTGCGGACCCCGAAGTGCTTGTACCGCGCGAGCTCCTCGAGGATGCCGGAGGCGGGCGTGATCGGATATGCGCCGAGAAAGAGGTCGAGCCCGCTCTGGATCGACGCGGCGACGAGGCCGAGCGACAGCGCCTCGTTCCCAGTGATGTTGCGGTAGACGCCCGGCGCGAGCTTTGCGGGCCGCACCTCGTACGAGACGATGAAGTCCTCGCTCGTCTCGCCGTAGTTGTAGCCGGCCTTGAACGCGAGCGTGTTGCCGTCGACGAGCTCCGTCCGTCCCGCGAACTTCGTCTGGATGAAGTCGAGCGTCGACTCGATCGGCCGGCCGTAGAGCCACGACATGAGGCCAAGCGCGAAGAAGTTCTTCGAGCGCTCCGCCTCGCGCGGCGTGATGTCCTCGACCTCCTTCAGCGCCTCCACCGTCATCGTGCTGAGCGGCACCGCGTGGACGTTGTACGGCTCGAGCGTCCCGTCCTCGAGCGGGTTTGCGGTGTAGCCGGCCTTCTGGAGATTGCGATCGCTGAACGCGTCGCGGTTGACGATGAGCGTTCCGCGCTCGCGGAGATCCGCGATGTTCGTCTTCAACGCCGCCGGGTTCATGGCCACGAGCACGTCGGGCTGGTCGCCGGGCGTGAGGATCTCATGGTCGGCGAAGTGGATCTGGAAGCCCGACACGCCCGGCAGCGAGCCCGCGGGCGCACGGATCTCAGCCGGGAAGTCCGGCAGCGTGGAGAGGTCGTTGCCGACCACGGCCGTCTCGGTCGTGAAGCGCCCCCCGGTCAGCTGCATGCCGTCGCCGGAGTCGCCGGCGAAGCGAATCGTGACTTGCTCGAGCTGCTCGACGGCTTTTGCCATCCCTCTCAAGGTAGCGCACTGCGCAGCGACCTACGATTGCTCACGTGAGCCTCATCATCGCCCTCGCGCTCGCGATCTTCGTCCTGCCGTCGCCCTGGAACCTCATCGTGGTCGTCGCGGCGGCCCTGTGGGAGCTGGCGACGGCGCTCGGGGGCCTCTGGTGGTCGCAGCGGCGGGCGATCACGGTCGGCGTCGAGGCGCTCATGGGGCGCGAGGTGGAGGTGCGCAGAGCCTGCCGCCCACTCGGCGAGGTTCGCGTGCGCGGTGAGATCTGGCAGGCGCGCTGCAACGAGGGAGCCGACGTCGGCGATGCCGTGCGCATCGTCGGCCTCGACGGGCTTACGCTGCTGGTGGAGCCAGTACTACCAGCGTGACCTGCGGCCGCGCCGGCTCGTATAGAGGAGCTTCGGCCGGGCGCTGCGCATGCCCTCGCGCTCGAACTCCTCGCGGTGGCCGAGGCGCGCCGCAACGCGGCTGACGTCCGCCTGCTGCTCCGGGAGCACGAGCGTGATCCCGCTGCCACCGCGGCCGGCGCGCCCGGTGCGGCCGACGCGATGGACGTAGCCCTTGTCGTCCTCGGGCGGGTCGTAGTTGATGACGTGCGTGATGTCGGTGAGATCGAGGCCGCGTGCGGCGACGTCGGTGGCGACGAGCGTCGTCACCTTCCCCGAGCGAAAACGCTCGAGCGCGCGCTCGCGCGCGCCCTGGGTCATGTCTCCGTGCATCGCCACGGCGCCGACGTCCCGGCGGGACAGCCGGCCAGCGAGCCGGTCGGCTCCCCGCTTCGTGCGGACGAAGACGAGCGCAAGGCCGCGCTCCTTCTCGAGCTCAGCGATCAGCGCGTCGACCTTGCCGTCGGACGTGACCTGGACGAAGCGGTGATCGACGACCTCATCCGTGTCCGCCGTCTCGGCGGACTCGACGGAGAAGCGTGCGGGATTGCGCGTGAACGCCCGCGCGAGCTCGCCCACCTCGCCGTCCAGCGTGGCCGAGAAGAGCATCGTCTGACGCTCTGCCGGCAGGCGGCGGACGATCTTCTCGACCTGCGGCTTGAAGCCCATGTCGAGCATGCGGTCGGCCTCGTCGAGTACGAGCATGCGTACGTCGTCGAGCTTCACGAGCCGCCGCTCGACGAGATCCTGAAGCCGCCCTGGCGTGGCGACGACGATGTGCGCGCCGCGAAGCCGCTTGGACTGGCTCGAGATAGGTGCGCCGCCGTACGCGGCCGCGACACGCAGCCCCTTCGGCTTGGCGACGAAGTACAGCTCCTCTGCCACCTGCGAGGCGAGCTCGCGGGTGGGGACGAGCACGAGCGCGGTCGGCGTCGGAGCAGCCGGATCGGCGCGCTCGACGATGGGCAGGCCGAAGGCGAAGGTCTTACCCGAGCCTGTCGGCGCCTTCGCAAGCACGTCGACGCCCTTGAGGGCCTGCGGAACGACGAGCTCCTGGATGGGAAATGGCATGTGGATGTCGCGGGCGACAAGCGCCTGCGCGACGTCTGCGCTCACTCCGAGCGCGCGAAAAGACTTCTGGGACAACGTTCGACTCCTTACGGTTCGAGGTCGAGATCAACGACTCGAAACACCCGAAGGAGGAACGAGAAGCTAAATCTCACGGGTCAGCCGGATGCCGACCGTGCCAAGACGGTAGCAGTCAGGGTCGGTCAGACCGCTGGATAAGCGAGCCGCAGAGCCACCAGAGGCAGTACGCGAGCCAGGGAACGCCATACGCGTCGGTCTGGATGCCGAGCGCGAGCACGGCGGCAAACGCGGCCGCGGCGCCCGCGGCGGCGACGCGGAAGGCGGCGTCGGTGGCAGCCCACGCCGAGCGCACGAGGGCGACGAGCAGCGCGAGGCTCCAGGCGATGAGCAGCAGTGCGCCGGCGAGACCCGTCTCGACGCCCGTCTCCGTGTAGTTCGACTCGCCGGCTTGCAGCGGCACGCCGAAGCGCACCGCGATCGCGCCTGCGTTTCCGAGCCCGTAGCCCTGGGGATGCTCGAAAACCGTCTCAATCCCGTCGCGGAGGCTTTGCCAGTGGCTACGGAGCGACGGCTCACCGGGGTTGAGGGCGAGTGAGCTGCCGCCCGGCAGGTCGCCGTGCTTGCGCGCCTGCTCCTCCTGGTAAGGCAGGTCTTCCGGGAAGAAGTGCGTCTCGGGCGCGACCGACGTGAAGGCGAACGCGAAGCCGACGCCGGCCGCGAGCACAACGGCCGTGGCCGCGACCGGCCACCAGCGCCTGAGTGCGATCGCCAGCACGACGAACGCGCCGGCGAGCGCGAGCAGCGACGAGCGCGAGAGCGTGAAGAGGAGCGCGGCCGCGCAGAGCGCGACGAGGACGACGGCGAGCGGCCGTCGGGCGCGGTCCTGCCAGGCGATCCCCGCGAAGAGCAGCGCGACGACGAGCGAGAACGCCGTCGCGAGCGGGCTGATGAAGCTCGCCACGAGCCGCCTGAAGAGACCGTCCTCGGTGTTGAACGCCCAGTTGTCGGGGAGCCCGCCCGGGCCGTGGTAGTCGAAGCCGAGCTCGTTGCGGAAGTAGCCGACCGCCCCTGAGCCGCGCCACGACTCGACATCCACGGCGTAGAGGTCCACGAGCCCGCCGACGGCGAGCGCGGCGCCTGCTCCCAGCAGTGCCCAGCCGATCCGGCGCAGCTCGTCGCGGCTCACGATCAACGACCGGCCGATGAAGTACGCCACGACCGGGACGAGCCCGTGTCGGAGGCTGTAGAGAATCGCCTTCGCGCCCGCCGCTCCGTCCAGCACGTCCTGCGGGATGAGCGCGTAGATGCAGACGACGGCTGCGAACGCGAGCGCGAGCCAGTCGACCACGCGCGGTCGGAAAGGGAGCTCGCGCGCGCGGATCGCGTCGGTGGCGACCCGCCCTACGGCCACGGCGAGCAGTGCCTCCTTCCACCCCTGCACGACATCGATCTCCCACCCGCGCAGCCCTGCGTCGTAGAGCAGCGACAGCACGAGGTTGTGGAGGGCGAGGCCGACGATGAAGACGTAGAGCGCGACGATCGGGCGCCGCCAGACGGCGACCGCGGCCACGGCGAGCGCGACGCCGTACAGAGCGAGCACGAGCGGTGTCACGCCGCGCGCTCCAGGCGCAGGAACACCTCGCGCGCGTAACGGTACGGCGACTCCGGACTCTCGTCGCGCGCCGCCGTGCGCAGGCCCGCGTCAGCGAGCCCGGCCTGGAGCTCTGCTTCGGTGAGCCTCGTTCCGCGATAGGCGGCTTCAACCGTCACGTCACGTCGAACGAGGCGCGCGATCGGCACGGCCACGCTCCGGGCGACTCGCCAGAGCCGGGGCCGGACGCCGCCGTCCATGACAGGCAGCTGGACGAACGCGCTACCTGCCGACGAGAGCACGCGGGCGAACTCCTCGAGGTAGCCGAGCACGACGAGCCGCTCCGGCAGGTGCTGCAGCACGAGGTAGCAGACGAGCGTGTCCGCGATCGCGTCCTCGACGGTCTCGAGCCGGTCGCCGGCGACGAGGCGGAAGTCGACGTTCGGCGCGGTCAACGCCGACTGGGCGCGCTCGAGCATCCCCTGCGAGACGTCGACGGCGACGACACGGTCGAAGCGCTCGGCGAGCACGCCGGTCATGCGGCCCGGGCCGCAGCCGACCTCGACGCAGACGCCGCCTCGCGGATCCGCGCCAAGCCGCCCGAACAGGCCCTCGAGCTCGGCCCGCGCGGTCGCCGGATCGCCCACGAGCTCGTCGACGCGGTCGGACGCGGCCGCCGCATCCCACGTCTGCCTCATCCCGTGCCCGGACACCGGCAGAGGGTACGTCTAAGGTTGGCCGATGGTCGAAGCCATCGTGCGACCCGCGGGGCCGTACATGCTGTCGCTCTCCGCGCGCCACGCCGGCGACGCGACGCGGACGTTCCGCGACGGTGTCTTCTCGGCGACGCTCGAGGTGGACGGCAGGCTCGAGCGCGTATTCGCCCGGCAGGCCCCTGACGGCCGCGTCCACGTCGCCGGGGCCAGTCGAGAAGGCGTGGAGCGGCTGCGGTTCTGCCTGGCGGTCGACGACGATCACTCGGAGTTCCTCCGCCGCTTTCGCGGCGACGAGCTCCTCGGCCGCTCGACGAGCCATCTGGCCGGGCTGCGGCCCGTGCGCGTCGCGACCGTTGCCCAGGCGCTGCTGCGGGCGTTCTGCGGCCAGCTGATCACCTCACGGGAAGCGCGGCAGATCGAGCGGCGGATCATTCGCGCGGCGACGCCCGCACTCGATCGCTTTCACGCGCCGCCTTCAGGAGAGGCGCTCGGCGCGCTGGCGCCGGCCGAGCTGCGCCGCCTGGGTCTTCACGCCCGCCGTGGTGCCGCGCTCGTTCGTCTCTGCCGCTCGCTCGACCTCGAGCGGCTGCGCGACGTGCCATCCGCAGACGTCGCAGCCCGCCTGCTCCGCGAGCGCGGCCTCGGCCCGTGGTCGCTCGGAGTCGTGTCGATCGAGGGCCTCGGCCGCTGGGATCACGGGCTCGTCGGCGACCTGGGCCTCGTGAAGCTGCTCGGCGCTCTCGTTGGACGTCGCGTGGAGGGCTGGGAGACGGAGGAGCTCCTCGCCCCGTACGACGAGTGGGCAGGTCTCGCGTCCGTCTACCTCCTCACCGGCTGGGCCCGCGGCCTCATGCCGTTGCCGGCGCGCCGCGCCGCCTAGACTCGGAGCATGGCTCGGCGGGTCGCGATCCTCGGTTGCGGGAAGATCGGCGAGGCGCTCGTCGCCGGCCTGTTGTCGTCGGGCTGGCGGAAGAAGGGCGACATCGTCGTCACCGCCCGACGTCAGGAGCGCGCCGACGAGCTGCACGAGCGACATGGCGTCGAGGCGACACTCGCCAACGCCGAAGCTGTAGCCCGCGCGGGCCTCGTCGTCGTCGCCGTGAAGCCGCAGGACCTAGAGGCGCTGCTGACCGAGATCGGCTCGTCGCTGACGTCGAAGCAGACCGTGCTCTCCGTGGCCGCGGCCATCTCGACGGCCGCGATAGAAGCGCAGCTCGCGGACGGCATTCCGGTCGTGCGCGCGATGCCGAACGCGCCGGCCACGGTTCACGAAGGGATCGCCGGCATCTGCGCCGGGGCACATGCGAGCGACGAGCATCTGGCGCTGGCCGAGGAGTGTCTCTCCCATCTGGGCGGCGTCGTCCGCTTGCCGGAGCGGTACATGGACGCCGTCACGGCCGTCTCGGGCTCAGGCCCGGCGTATTTCGCCCTGCTCGCGGAAGCGATGATCGAGGCGGGCATTCTCCTCGGGCTCTCCCGTGAGATCTCGACGCAGCTCGTCGTGCAGACGATGCTCGGCACGGGCGTCCTCCTGCGCGACGAGAAGATGCATCCGGTCGAGCTGCGCGAGGCGGTCACGTCGCCGGGTGGCACGACGATCCGCGCCATCCACGAGCTCGAGCAGGCGGGCGTGCGCGCGGCGTTCCTGAACGCGATCCAGGCGGCGATGGAACGCTCCCGAGAGCTCGCCGACGGCAAGGACTAGGGCAGCAGCTCCGAGCTCAGCGGCACGTAGATCTCGCGGCGGGCGGCGAGTGCCTGCAGCACGATCACCGTGTCGGCGACGGGGATGTCCTCCAGGTACTCGTCGCGCGTCTCGAAGGACTCGAGCACCGAACGGACAGCCGTGTCGTACGAGGCCGCATCGCCTGACGCGAGAGCCGCGAGCGCGTCCGCCACGGCCGCCGGGAAATCGTCGCGATTGCGAATGGACTCCGTGATAGGCCGCGCCTCCTCGTCCCGGCCGAGCACGAGCAACGCGAGCGACGCGGCATAGCGGCCGATCGGGCCCTCGGCGTCGGCGGATCCGGCCTCGAGTGCCCAGCGCGCCTCATCCTCAGCGCCCACCCCATCTCCGGCCAGCACACGCGCCTTGATCGCTCCGATCGGCCGCCCCCAGCTGCCCGGCGGCGCGTCCGTAAAGCTCTCGCGGTAGCGCTCGGCGGCCCGCGCAAACCACGCCGCGGCCTCGTCGGGACGACCGTCCATGAGCAGCGCCAGCCCGGCGCCGCCGGCCGCGTTGCCCATGCGGGTCAGCTGCCGCTGGCGGTCATCGGCCTCCGTGAGACCGGGTAACCGCGTCTCGCCGTCGTCGTAGCGACCAATCTCACGCTCGGCATGGGCCTCCCAGCCGCTCACAGCTGGCTGTAGAAGACGACGTAGAAGCTGTCGCCCTCGGTCTTGATCTCCGCCACGCCGAATCGCCCGATCGCCTCCCGGGCACGCGCGCAGTACAGCGTCAGGAGCGCCGCGGCAGCCGCCGCGCCGCGGTGCTCCACGAAGTCCATGTAGCCCCGAAGGTCCGCGAAGAGGAAGCCGCGAGTGATCGTGCGCTCGTGGTCGGCCGCCATGTGGGCGCACATGGTAAACCGGACGGGGCGCATCTCCTCGCTGGACACGAAAGCGCCCTGGAAATGTAGGAGGCTCGATCGCGTTGCTCGCCGCGAACGTTCACGGTGCGTGTGCCGTGGGTCGGCGGGGTGGAGTCGTGGCGGAGCCTCTGAGCTGGGCGCGCCGCCATGGGACGACGACCTCGCGCACGATGAGATCGAGGATCGCGGCCGCAGGGACTGCGACGAACGCGCCAATGGCTCCGCCGAGCGCCACCCCGGCGAGAACTGCGACGAACACGAGCAACGGGTGAATCTCGAGCTGATCGCCCTCGACGACAGGCGAGATCACGTATCCCTGCAGGTTCTGGATCAGGACCGACGCCACGAACGTGAGCACGAACGTTCGAGGGCTATCGAGCGCGGCGATGGCGAAGAGCGGGATACGGGCGAGCCAACTGCCCACGAGAGGGATCAGCTCTCCAAGGGCCACGATCACAGAGAGCGGGATCGCGAAAGGCACCCCGATCGCGATCAGCGAGATGTACGTGAGCACTCCGACGATCGTCATCACGATCGCCTTCGCCCAGAGGTAGCGGCCGATACGCAGCCAGATCCGGTCGAGAACGAGGCGGGTGCGACGACGATAATCGGGGTGCGTCAGGGACAGGATGAAGCCGCGGATCCTCATCCGGCTCGTCAGGAGGAGCAACGAGATGAAGAAGACGGCGAGGAGGTCGACGAAGATCGAGAAGACGTCGCCGGGAAGCGCTGTAGCGCGCTCGCCCGCCAGGTCGAGGATCGCGTTGCCGAGCCGCGACATCTGCTCCTCGAACGGCGGCAGCACGGGGAAGTCGGCCCGAAGCTCGGCGTATGCGTCACGGAGTCCGCCATAGCGGTCGGCGTACTCGGGAGCGCGGTCGGCAAACTCGACGACCTCGCCTAGTAACGGCGGCACCACGAACCAGCCGATGCCCACGAGGATCGCGAACGACACGAGGTAAATCAGCACCGCCGCCAACCCGAGCGGCAGACGAAAGCGACGGTGCAGCCACTCGCTCGGCCCGGTCAGCGCCGCGGCCAGGAGCACGCTCACGAAGAGGACGAGCAGAACGTGGCGAACCATGAACAGGACGAGGAGCCCGACGATCGTCAGGGTCGTCAGCAGGAGCGCTACATAGACCGGCAGCGCTCGCCGGACGAGAGACTCCCGGGAATCATCCGACGGCACCATCCCGACCAATTACCCCGGGGGAGAAGGCCTTACTCGTCCGGTGACGAGCGTTCGCGCAGGAAGGTCGCCCACACGCCAGGCGGATTCCACTCACGTGCACCCTGCTACCGTCCTCCTGACCGTGACGGCGTCTCTTGTAGTGCCTGCCATTGCGTATCCGCCACATGCAGTGCTGAGTACATCGATCACGCCGCCGTTCCCGGACGGATACGAACGGGCCGTGTTCGGCATGGGCTGCTTCTGGGGCGCCGAGCGGATGTTCTGGCAGGCGCCGGGCGTGTGGACGACGGCCGCCGGCTACGCGGGTGGCACCGTGAAGGAGCCGTCCTACAAGCAGGTCTGCTCGGGACGCACCGGCCACGTCGAGGTCGTGCTCGCGGTCTTCGACCCGGCCAAGACGAGCTACGAGGAGCTGCTGCGGATCTTCTGGGAGGGCCACGATCCGACCCAGGGAATGCGCCAGGGGAACGACATCGGCACGCAGTACCGCTCGCTGATCCACGTCCACTCGCTGGAGCAGCGCGCTGCGGCGGAGGGCTCGCGCGAGATGTACCAGGGCGAGCTCGCGGCGCGGAGTTACGGGGCGATCACGACCGAGATCGCCGACGCGACGCCGTTCTGGTACGCCGAGGACTACCACCAGCAGTACCTCGCGAAGAATCCGGGCGGCTACTGCGGCCTCGGCGGCACGGGCGTCTCCTGCCCGGTCGGGCTCGTCGCCAGCAACTAGGCTCCCGCGCGAGTGGGAAGGGAGCTCAAGGAGGTCTATTTCGTCGACGGCGTGCGCACGGCGTTCGGCCGCGCGGGCGAGAAGGGCGTCTTCTGGAAGACGCGTGCCGACGACATGGCGGTCAAGGTCGTCCGCGAGTTGCTGCGTCGTAATCCTTCGCTTCCGCCCGAGCGTGTGGACGACGTCGTCATGGCCGCGACCGCGCAGGTGGGCGACCAGGGACTGACCCTCGGGCGCGACGTCGCGCTGCTCGCCGGGCTGCCGGAGACGGTTCCCGGCTTCGCAGTCGACCGCATGTGCGCGGGCGCGCTGACGGCGATCACGGCCGGCGCCGGCGAGATCGCCATGGGCGCCGCGGAGGTCGTGCTCGTGGGCGGTGTCGAGCACATGGGGCACCACCCGATGGGCGCCGATGTCGACTTCAACCCGCGCTTCCTCTCCGAGCGGATCATCGACGACAGCGCCGCCGTGATGGGCCAGACGGCCGAGAACCTTCACGACCGCTTTCCCGACCTGACGCGCGAGGTGGCCGACGAGTACGCGCTGCGCTCGCAGCAACGGGCTGCCACCGCCTGGGCAGACGGCGTCATGGCGGAGACGGTCGTGCCCATGTCGGTCTTCACGGACACGGGCTGGACGGTGGCCGATCGCGACGAGTTCCTGCGGCCCGACACGACGCTCGAAGGACTGGCGACGCTGTCCACGCCGTTCCGCGCCGGCGGGCGGGTGACGGCCGGAAACTCGGCGGGCCTGACTGACGGCGCCACCGCCGCGCTCCTCGCGTCGGAGATGGTCGTAGCCGAGCTGGGGCTGGAGCCGCGGCTGCGGCTTGTCTCTTTCGCCTACGCCGGAGTCGAGCCTCACCTCATGGGCCTCGGCCCCGTTCCTGCAACGAACAAGGCGCTCGCGCAGGCCGACCTTTCGCTCGACGACATCGATCTCTTCGAGGTCAACGAGCCGTTCGCCGTCCAGGTGCTGACGTGGTGCCGGGAACTGGGCATCGACCCCGCAGACGAGCGCCTGAATCCGTACGGCGGCGCGATCGCGTGCGGCCACCCGCTGGCCGCGACGGGCGTCCGCCTCGTGGCGCAGCTCGCGTACGCGATGCGGGAGCGCCCGCAGGCCCGTTACGGCCTCACCGCGCTCTGCATCGGCCTGGGCATGGGCGCAGCGGTGGTGTGGGAACGTGCCTGACACCGTCTTCCACCTCCGGCCCGTGGAGACGAGGGCCGGACGGCTGGCGCTCGTCACGATCGACAACGGCGAGGACTGGACGAAACCGCCCTCGCTGGGCCGATCGGCAATGGAGAGCGGGCAGACGCTGCTCGCCGAGCTCGAGTCGGGCGACTGGGCCGCAGCCGTCTTCACGGGCAAGCCGTTCTGGTTCTGCGCCGGCGCCGACATCAACGAGTTCCCGGAGATCACGCCCGAGAGGGCAGGCGACGGCAGCCGCGCGGGCCACGAGCTCTTCCTGCGCATCCAACGCCTGCCCTTCCCGACGGTGGCGGCGATCAACGGCGCGTGCCTCGGCGGCGGCCTCGAGCTCGCGCTGCACTGCTCGGCCCGCACGATCGCCTCCAACGTCCGCCACTTCGGCTTCCCCGAGGTCTTTCTCGGCCTCTTCCCCGCCTGGGGCGGCACGCAGATCACGCCGCGGCTGATCGGGCCCCAGGCGGCGATCAAGCTCGTCGTCACGAACCCGCTCAGCCAGAACCGCCTCTTGAAGGCGAAGGACGCGGTCGAGCTCGGCCTCGCCGACCGGCTGCTCGAGCCCGTGGAACTCGTCGACGAGTCGATCGCCTTCGCGCTCGAGCTCGTGGAGACGCCGATCGAGCGCCCCGAGCCCGACTGGTCCGAGCTCGAGACGATCATGCGCCGCGCGCGCACCGACGTCGACGACGCCGTCCACGGCGCGTCCCCGGCTCCGTACCGCGCCCTCGACCTCATCGAGGGCGCCGCGGCGTGGACCGTTGAACAGGGCTATGCGCAGGAGGAGGCGGCGATCGCCGAGCTGCTCCCAGGCAACCAGGCGCAGGCCGCGATCTACGCCTTCGACCTCGTCGAGCGCCGCGCGAAGCGGAAGCCCGATCTCGGCTCCGAGCCTCGAGCCGTGAAGAAGGTCGGCATCGTCGGCGCGGGTCTCATGGCGAGCCAGCTGGCGACGCTCTTCCTGCGCCGCCTGGAGGTGCCGGTCGTGCTCCGCGACCTCGACCAGGCGATCGTCGACCGCGCGCTCGAAGCGATCCAGACCGAGCTCGGCGGCCTCGCCGCCCGCGGCCGCATGACCGAGGACAAGGCGCGCTTTCTCGCGTCGATCGCGACCGGCTCGACCTCGTATGACGGCTTCGCGGACTGCGATCTCGTGCTGGAGGCCGTGGTCGAGGAGATGGACGTAAAGCAGCAGGTGTTCGCCGAGCTCCGCGACGTAGTGCCGCCGGACTGCGTGCTCGCGACGAACACGTCGTCGCTGTCCGTGACGGAGATGGGCGCCGACGTCGGCATGCACTTCTTCAACCCGGTCGCGCTCATGCCGCTCGTCGAGCTCATCCGCACGCCGGACACGACGGACGAAGCCCTCGCCACGGCGTACGGGACGACACGCGGCCTCGGCAAGACGCCTGTCCTAGTCCAGGACGCACCGGCGTTCGTCGTCAACCGGCTGCTGACGCGGATGACAGGCGTCGTCGTCGGCGCGCTCGAGCACGGCAACTCGGTAGAGGAGACCGACGCAGCGATCATGCGGCTCGGCCTGCCGATGGCGCCGTCCGTCCTGCTCCAGATGGTCGGCCCGCGCGTCGCGAACCACGTGCTGCACACGCTCCACGCGGCGTATCCCGACCGCTTCCCGCTCTCGCCGACGCTCGACAACTACGCCGAGGGGAACGACGAGATCGTCGTCGCCGAGCACGCACCGACCGCGGTCGAGGAGATCACGGAGGCGGCGCTCGAGGCGCTCGCCGACGAGTGCCGCCACCTGCTCGAGGAAGGCGTTGTCGCATCGGCCGCGGACATCGACACGTGCATGCTGTTGGGCGCGGGCTTCCCGTTCTTCATGGGCGGCATTACGAAGCACCTTGACCAGACCGGCGTGTCGGAGCGGGTGGTCGGGTCGCCGCTCGCCGAGCTGGGCGAGCGTGTTCACGCCTGAGCAACGCGACGAGGTACGCGAGAGCCTGCTCGAGCGGGCTCGGCGAGACGAGCGGGTCACGGGCGCTGCGGTGACCGGCTCGGCGGCCCTCGGGAGCGAGGATCGATGGTCGGACGTCGACATCTTCCTGGGCATTGCCGAGCACGCCGACCTCGATGACGTGATCGCGGACTGGACGGCGACCGTCGATGCAGTCCACCACTGGGATGTGCGCGCCGGCACGGCTCTCTACCGCGTCTTCCTGCTCGAGAGCGGCCTCCAGGTCGACATCGCCTTCGCGCCCGAGTCGGACTTCGGCGCCCGCGCGGAGAGCTTCCGCGCCGTCTTCGGCGAGCCTGTCGACCTGCCGCAGCCCGAGCCGCCGGCGTTCGCCGACGTTGCAGGGCTCGGCTGGCTCGGCCTCCTCCACGCGAGCAAGGCGATCGAGCGCGGGAAAGCCGTGGGAGGCCGCGTACTGGATCGGCAGCGTCCGCGACCAGACGATCACGCTCGCCTGTCTCCGCCTGGGCGAGAGCCCTCACTACTCGCGAGGGGCGGACGCACTGCCGACGGCCATCACCGCTGCGCTCGAGGAGACACTCGTCTCCGCGTCCAGGCCGGGCGAGCTCAGACGAGCCCTGCGGGCGGCGAGGCAGTGCCTGCTCGAGGAGATCGGCCAGACCGACGCCGCGCTTGCAGATCGCCTGGAGCAGGCACTCACGGGAGGCTAGGCTGCGCGCGATGGCACGCGACGACTGGCGCATTCGCATCGAGCTGGATGAGGAGCAGGCGCGTGGCTTTCTCGAGCGGCTCGGCATCGACATCTCGTCGCGTGCGAAGGAGCTGGCCGAGGAGCTCGAGCTCGACCGGCTCGCGGTGTCACACGACGCCGACACGGTGTTCGTCTACGCGGCGTCGGCGGCGGACGCGGCGCAAGCTCGCACGCTCGTCGACGCCGAGCTCGAGGAGTCCGGCGTCGCCGCTCGCGAGGTCGTCCTCGAGCACTGGCTGGACGAAGACGACCGCTGGGACTCGGAGCCCGACCTGCCGGACGTCGAGGAGGAGCTCGTCGCCCGCGGCTTCGCGCCCTGGGAGGTGCGCGTCGAGTGCGAGTCCCACGAGCAGGCCGACGACCTCGCCGACCAGCTGGAGGCGGACGGCTACGAGGTCGTGCGCCGCTGGACGTACCTCATCGTCGGCACGCGAACACGAGAGGAGGCCGACGAGCTGGCGAAGCGCGTCGGCGGCAAGGTCGAGGCAGGCGGCGAGCTCGTGTACGAGGTCATGCCGCGCAACCCGTTCGCGGTGTTCGGCGGCCTGGGCGGCTAGCCCTTGCCGTCGGATACGTAGCGGAGCGCTGGATTCGCTTCGAGCCGCGCCAGCCAGTCGGACGAGCCGTTCAGGAGATCGGCCGGGTCGGTGCGGATGCGTGGGATCTCGCCTGGCTCGAAGCTCCGGCTGATGGGTGAGGGCGACGGCTCGGCGCCCGCGAGGAACGCGCCGGCGAATTCGTAGTCCTCGCCGTCCCAGGAGCCGCTGAGGGCGAGCTCTCGCCGTCCGGGCAGGAGGCCGAAGGGAAGCGCGATCGTCGCGATCTCGGCGTCAGGCGCCAGCTCCCGGATCAGGCGGTTCCCGAGCACGATCTGACGCTGCACGTCCTCGTCTGACAGCTCGTCGAGGCGAAGGTGGTCGAGCGTGTGGTTGCCGAGCTCGAAGCCGAGCGCGAGCAGCCGTTCGACGAGCTCGGCGGCCCGCGGGTCGGCCCCGAACGGCGCGCGGTTGACGTAGAACGTGCCGGCCGGCCGAAGGTCGGCGTGATCGCGCGCGAACTCGAGCATGATCCCGACGGCGGACTCGGGGTCGATACGGCCGTTCGGGAGCAGCGCCGCCTGGCTCGTGGTCGAGTCGTCGAACGTCAGCACGACCGGGGTCGCGCCGCGCGGCAGGTCGATCTTCCCGGTCGCGAGCGCGGACGCCGTCACCGGCCGGTAGCCGGCCTCGTGGAGCCGCTCGAGCTCGGCCCGGAACTCGTCGGGCGTGAGGTCGTAAACGCCGCCGCCGTCCGCGAGCAGCTGGTGGTACATGAGCACCGGCACGACGCCGAGCTCGTTCGGCTCGAGGCCGCTGCGCACCGGGTCGTCGGGCGAGCGCGACCGTGGCAGTGCCACGAGCTGGTCGGAGCCGGGCGCGGACGCGCGCGATCCGGCGGCCGGCAGCGCCGCATCGGCCTCGAGCGCCGTGCCCGTGTACGTGACGTTGGGATCCCAGAGCAGGAACTCGTCGATGCCCGCCGCACGCGCGCCGTCGATCTGCGCCCGCACCTCTGCCTCCCCGTACTGGACGCCGAGCGAGAAGTCCTGCAGCCAGGGCACGGCGCGCGCGCCGGTGCCGCGGACGATGCGCTTGAAGTCGGCCAGCGACCTGCGCACGATCGCGTAGGGCTCGCTCTCCGGGCTCGCGACGTCGTACTCCTGCGGGCCCCAGTGCGACGGATAGAGCATCGGCGCGACGTAGTCCACCTCGCGGGCGATGGCGGGGACGTCCTGGGCGATCTCCTCCGGCCGCGTGGCCGCGATGCCGAAAACGGACGCGCCGAGGAACGTGCCGTGCGGCGCCAGACGCCGGCGGGCCTGCGCGAGGAAGCTCGTGACCGCCGTCGCGGGATCCTCGTCCAGCCCGGGGACGACCATCGTTTCGAGTGGCCCGTCCGGCCGGCGGACGTAGTCGTAGAGGACGTCGTCGACGCCGAGCTTCGCGGCCGCCACCGCGAGATCGACGTTGTAGGCGCGGACGGTGGGATGGACGTAGCTCGTGAACCCGCCGTAGCCGCCGGAGTACGCACCGCCGTCGGGCGTCTGGATCACGAGGTCCCGCCGGCCGTGCGTCCACGCCCACTCGGCGAGAACGGGGTCGCGGAAGGCCACGAGCCGGCCGACCACCCTTGCGCCGCGACCGTGGAGCTGCTTCACGGCGGCGCCGAGGTCGTACGTCGCCCGTTCGGCGCCGATCCGACGCGCGAGTGTGACGCCGGAACGCCAGCCGACGATGCCGGACTCGTCCTTGAGGTCGAGCTCGACGGTGTTGATCCGCTTCTCGTCGAGCAGCCTCAGCACCTCGCCGCGCAGGCCGTCGTGCGCCCAGGCATCGGCACTCACGTGCACCGCGCGCACGGGATTGCGCGGGAGCCGCGGCGCCGTACCGACCTTGAACCGGCTGTCGGCGACGTTTCCTGCCTGGTCGGATGCGAGGACGACGACCGTCCGCGCCGGCGCTCTTGCGAAGGCGACGGTAAAGCGCCCGTCCTCCTCGAGCGAGACGGGCCTTCCGTTCACGCGTACCCGGGCATCCGGCTCGACAGCGCCCCGCAATTCGTAAGCGGCGCCGCGCCGCGCCTCCAGCGAGCCTCTCGTGATCCGGACAGCGGGCGGCCGCCTGTCGACAGTGAACGTCCAGCTTCGGCGGTCGGAGAACGCGCCGCCTGCGCGCGAGACGCCGACCGTGTGCTCGCCGTCCGCAAGCCGCCCGGGGCGGAAGACGATCCTCCCGTCCCTCGCCGTCACGCGCGAGGAGACGGGGCTGCCGTCCACCGTCCACGTCGTGGCTGCCAGGTCGTCGGCGTCGCCCGCGACGGTGAACTCGAGCGTCGACATGGCGTCCCGGCCGAGCAGCGTGGCATCCGGACCTGTCGCGTCGAGCCCGCCGCCGCCGCTGAATGCCGTGAACGCAGCGATCCCCACAAGTGCCGCACCGCCAGCGACTGCGTACAGCCTCCGTCGTCTCCGAGCGGTCTCGCGTGCCCGTGCCGCTGCCCGGCGGGCGGCGATGTCGTCGCAGAGGAGCAGCACGGCGCGTGCCGCGGCGCGCACCTCGCCGGCCGCACCATCGTCGACAGCCTCGAGCGCCTCACGCCGCAGCGATGCCGTGGCGGCGGGCCGTCGCGTGCTCGACCCGCGACGCAATCGCTCAGTCTCGTCGGTCAGCGACGCGATCGCGCGCGCGAACGTCTCCAGGTCCCCACTCGCACCGTTGTGCAGCAGCCGGTCGGCCCAGCTACGAAGCTCGGCGATCTGCTCCTCGGTCAGCTGCGCCGGTCCCGTTTCCATCGCCACAAGGTACGCCTTCGCACCGTTGCGGTATTCTCCCTGGTGAGCTCGCTGGTTCTTGCGGGCGATCTTCTCGAAGCGCGGCACGACGACGTGCTGCACCCATGCACGAGATCTCAGAACAGCGCACGACAGCCACAGAGGCGCCTGGCCTGCCTGCCGATGCCGCACTCGCGGAGCAGTGGGCCGGTGAGCCCTTCCTCCGGCCGGACGAAGACCCGGCCCAGGTGCTCGCCCCCGGCACCGCGCGCCGCAGCGCGCTCGACGAGGCGCTCGCGGAGATGGCCGCCGGCCGGGAGGAGCCTTCGTACGAATGGCGCACGCGGTTCGCGCTCATGCTCGGTCTCGAGCGCGTGCTCACGGGCAAGCCGGCCGTCCTCGAGTCCGGCACCGAGCTCCGCCGCCACCAGATCGACGCGCTGGCCGGAATGCTCACGGCGCTCATCACCGCGAACCAGCGGGAGGTCGAGGAAGCGAACGGCTTCGACGAGCCCCTGCCCGAGGACGACGAGAATGGCGACCTCAACGGTGACCCGGAGGACAACGGCCATCTCGCCGAGGTCGACGACGAGGCAGAGGAGGAGGAGACCGTTGGCGAGGATCCCGGTGCGGTTCGCCGTTACCGCTTCCGCCATCCCACGGCTTCGGGCAAGACGATCGCCGCCGCCGGCTTCGTCGAGGCCGCGCGCTCGGCGGGCGTGCTCATCCTCACGCACCGCCGCCTCCTCGTCAGCCAGTTCATCCGTGAGCTGACGGCGGAGGGTTACGGCGAGCGCCTCACGCCCGAGATCCTCGAACGGCGCGAAGGCGCCGAGGCAGAACCCGATCACGATCCAGACGTACGCGTGGTTCGCACGGCACGCCAACGACCTGCGGCGAGACGCGTACCACCTCGTGATCGCCGACGAGGCGCACACGGCGCTGGGAGAGAAGACGTCAGCCGCAATCCGTAGCTTCCCCGACCCGATCTACATCGGCATGACGGCCACCGAGCAGCTGATCGCGAAGCAGGTGGCCGACGTCTTCCCGGCCTCCGTCGACGACCTCCCGCTGCAGGATGCCGCCCGCCGCGGCCTCATCGCGCCGCTGCGCTGCCTCCGGGTGCCGCCGGTGGCGGCGATCAACTCGGTGCCGATCGTCGGCGGCGACTTCGACGAAGGCGCGCTCGCGAAGGTGCTCGACCACGTGGCGCTGAACCAGGCCGCCGCGAGCCTGTACCGCGACCGGTTCGAGGACACGCCGGGCATCGTCTACGCGGCAGGCGTCGACCACGCGTACAACCTCGCCCAGGAGTTCCGCGCCGCGGGTCTCAAGGCAGAGGCCGTCTCGGGCCGCACGCCGCCCGTGCGGCTGGCGGAGACGCTCGCGGCGTACGAGCGCGGCGAGATCAACGTCCTCATCAACGCGATGCTGCTCGCCGAGGGTTGGAACTCGCCGCGGGCGACGGTCGTCTTCCACCTGGCGCCCACGGCGAGCCGGCGCGTGTACCAGCAGCGAATCGGCCGCATCATGCGCATGCACCCGCGCAAGGAAGCCGGCATCGTCGTCGACTTCGTGAACAAGGGCTCGACCCACTCCGAGCGCGTGATCACCCTCCATTCGCTGCTCGACACCGACTTCTATCGTGAGGGCGCGCGCGTCACACCGGCGCCACGCCGCCGCTTCCAGCGCCGCGCCCGCCGGAGGCTGACCCCGGCGACGTGGCTCGTTCCCGTGACCCCCGACGTGCGCCGAAGGCTGGCGGTCATCGCCCGCGAGTGGCAGCGCATCGACCCGAAGTACCTCGACCAGGAGGAGCAGGGCTACTGGGCGACGTTCGCGGGACGCGCTGTGCGCTTCGAGGAACGGGCGGAGCTTGTGAAGAGCTTCACCGACGGCCGCGCGAGCAAGGAGGCGCTCGAGCAGTTCCTCTTCACGTGCGCCGCCGAGAACCCGAACCGGCGGCTGCGCATGATGGCGCTCGCCGACCGCGTATCCATGCAGGTCGAGCGGGCGAACTTCGACGACCTCGTCACGCTCGTGACGCAGGCGCCGCCCTGGGAGAAGGACCGCCTGTCCGGTGGGCGGATGTTGCTGCAGGCGATCGCCCAGGAGAAGCCCGATGCGCCCGAGCAGATCCTCGCCCGCTGGACGTGGAGGCTCGCGCGCGCGACTCGCAAGGCTCAGGACCGGGCCGCCAGCGCAGAGTACGCCGAGGCCAAGCGGCTGCTCGGCGCGCTCGCGAACTCACGGGGCCACCGGCACGAGGAGAACGCCGCGAGGCTCGTCACGGCTGCTCGCGAGCAGCCGCTCACGGTGGCGGCCGCGCTGCTCGCTTCGGCCGAGGGCTACACGCCGCGCTCGACGAAGCTCCTCGACGCCGCCCGCGAGGAGATCGGCGCCGTCCAGGACGTGGCCGCGGCGCTCGCGGAGAACCTCCCCGAGCCGAAGCCTCCTCGCCGCGCGCGCCGCCGGAGGCGCCGCAAGAAGCGTGGCGCGGGGCAGGCGCCGACCACGCAGAACGGCTCAGAGGCGACACCCGCCGCGGAGCCGGAGCCCGCTCAGCCGGAAGAGGCGACTTCGGCGTAACGGAAGCAGGAGACGACGTGGTCGTTGACCATGCCCGTCGACTGCATGAACGCGTAGCACACGGTCGGCCCCACGAAGCGGAAGCCCCGGCGCTTCAGGTCCTTGCTCATCGCCCGCGACTCCTCAGTCTCGGCCGGGATCTCGCTCACCTCACGGAAGCGGTTGACCTTCGGCGACCCGCCGACGAAGCTCCAGAGGTAGGCGGCGAGGCTGCCATCGGCCTCCTGCACTTCGAGCACACGCTGCGCGTTCGAGATCGCCGACTCGACCTTTAGGCGGTTGCGGACGATGCCGGCGTCGGCGAGCAGCCGCTCGGTGTCCTTTCGGCCAAAGCGCGCGACCTTCTCGGGATCGAAGCCGGCAAACGCCTTCCGGTAGCCCTCGCGCTTACGGAGGATCGTCGACCACGACAGGCCCGCCTGCGCTCCCTCCAGCACGAGCAGCTCGTAGAGATCGCGGTCGTCGTGCGACGGCACGCCCCACTCCTCGTCGTGGTAGGCGATGTAGAGGGGGTCGCCTTCAGGCGCCCAGGCGCAGCGCGTCCCGGAAGCAGCCTCGCCTTCGGCTCGGCTGGCTTCGGGTCTTCTTCGCTTCGCAGCTCGAGTAGTCGCGTCCTCGGCACCTACGGTGCTGTCGGCCGCGCTACTCAGCTGCTCAGCTTCGAAGTTCACTGCTCGCGGGCGGCGTCGGGCGGCTGGTCGTCCTCCTCGCGCTCGCGGAGGAAGCGTGTCAGCTCGGCGGCGATCGACTCGCCGCTCGGGACGTCATGCTCCTCGATGAGGTCGACGCGCTGCTCGAGCTCGTCGACATACGCAACGGCGTCCTCGTCGGACGAGACCGCCTCGGTCACGTGCGACGTGTAGCCCTCCACCATGGCCTCGAGCTCGGCGACGTCGATCGGCATCTCGAGCAGCGACGACAGCCGGTCGCAGAGTGCGAGCGCCGCGCGCGGGCTCGGCGCGAGCGAGACGTAGTGCGGCACCGCCGCCCAGAAGCTCACGGAGGGGATGCCGGCCTGGCGGCACGCGTCGTGGAGCACGCCGACGATGCCCGTCGGGCCCTCGTAGCGTGAGGCCTGGAGGCCGAGCTTCTCCACGAGGTCGGGATCCGAGCCGGCGCCGGTGACCGGGGCCGGTCGCGTGTGCGGGACGTCCGCCAGCAACGCGCCGAGGCTGACGATGAGCTCGATGCCGAGATCCTGGACGAGGTCGACGACGATCTCCGTGAACGTCCGCCAGCGGACGTTCGGCTCAGTGCCGACGAGCAGCACGATGTCGCGCTCGCCGGGGCTCGCGTGGAAGAAGTCGTTCTCCGGCCAGTCGATGTGTCGGGTGAGACCGTCGATGAGCGAGACGCGCGGCCGTGTCGCCTGGAAGTCGAAGAACCCCTCCGGGTCGATGTCGGCGAACTTCTCCGCGTCCCACGTGGTGACGAGGTGCTGGATGGCGAGCGACGCGCCCTGGCCACCGTCGTTCCAGCCGCGGAACGCCGTCACGAGGACGGGCTCCTTGAGCGTGGGGCGGGACTCGAGACGGAGCTCGTCTGCCATCGGTCCAGTCTACGCCCCGCGTAGCTCGACGCCGGAACCCTCCTCTACCGCACCGATGCGAGTGAGGAAGAGCCCTGCGGCGTCGAACGTTGCTTGCAGAACGGCGCCGCGGTCCCTCGGCAGGGAGATGAGCAGGCCGCCGGCGGTCTGCGGGTCCCAGGCCAGCGCGACGACGTCCTCGGCGACCCCTTCCGTGACGTCCACGTGCTCGCCGGCGAACTCGCGGTTGCGCCGGTCGCCGCCCGTCACCTCGCCCGCGCGCGCCACCTCGAGCGCGCCCGAGAGCGCGGGCAGCACGTCGGCGTCGAGCACGATCCGCACGCCGCTCCGGCTCGCCGTCTCCCACGCGTGCCCGAGGAGGCCGAAACCCGTGACGTCGGTGACCGCGTTGGGCTGGAAGGGGCGGAGGGCGTCCGCCGCGTCGCGGTTGAGCATCCGCATCCAGCGCACCGCCTCCGCGAGCTCGACCTCGCCCGCCAGCTCGCGCTTCGCGCCGTGCAGGACGAGCCCGGTGCCGAGCGGCTTCGTGAGGAAGAGCGCGTCACCAGGCGCCGCGTTGCTCTTCGCCCAGATCGCGTCTGGATGGGCGGTGCCGACCACCGCCAGTCCGTACTTCGGCTCGTTGTCGCGGATCGTGTGCCCGCCGGCGAGCAGCGCCCCGGCCGCACGGACGGTCTCGTCGGCTCCCGCGAGAATGTCGGCCAGCACGCTCACCGGCAGCTCCTCCGGGAACGCGGCCACGGAGAGCGCGAGCAGCGGGGAGCCACCCATCGCGAAGACGTCGTTGAGCGCGTTCGCGGCGGCGATGGCGCCGAAGTCGCGAGGGTCGTCGACCATGGGCGGAAAGAAGTCGACGGTGAAGACAAGCGCGCGCTCGTCGTCGAGCTTGTAGACGGCCGCGTCGTCGGCGGGGCTGAGCCCGACGAGGAGGTTCTCCGCCTCGGGCGGGACGAAGCCGGCGAGCAGCTCCTCGAGCCGGCCGGCCGCGTACTTCGCCGCGCAGCCGCCGGCCGTGACGAGCTCGGAGAGCTTCACGTCGCTTGTGGCCATGCAATCACTCTAGAGTCTCGCCGTGGCACGAAGCGCGCTCGTCACGGGAGGATCGCGGGGCATCGGCCTCGCGATCGCGAAGATGCTGGCCGAGGAGGGCTTTGCGCTCACGCTCGCTGCACGCAACGCCGAGCGGGTGGAGGCCGCGGCCGGGGAGCTCGGCGCGCTCGCCGTGGTTGGGGACGTGTCCGAAGCGGAAGACTGCGAGCGTATCGTTGCGGCTCATGTCGAGCGGCACGGCGGCCTCGACGTCCTCGTCAACTCCGCCGGCATCGGCATCGGCGGCAACCTCGAGACGCTTCCGGTCAGGCACATCGATCTCCAGCTGAAGGTCAACGTCCGCGGCCTCATCGTCGTCACGCGCGCCGCGATTCCGCATCTGAAGAAGACGCGCGGGCTCGTCGTCAACCTCGCGTCGATCGCGGGGACGATGCCGACGCCGGGCCTGTCGATCTACGGCGCCTCGAAGGCCGCCGTGATCTCGTTCACGCGGTCGCTCAACGAGGAGCTGGACGCCGACGGCGTGCGCGCGACGGCGCTCTGCCCGGCCTTCGTCGACACGGACATGGCCTCCTGGAGCGGCATCCCCGGCGAGGAGATGATCCAGCCCGAGGATTGCGCCGAGGTCGTGCGGCTGCTGCTGAAGCTCACGCCGATGGCGCGAATCCCGCAGGTCGTCGTCGAACGCGTCGGCTCGGGCGGCGCCTAGGCCAGTAGTCGGCGCACGGCGGCTTCAAGCTCGCCGGCGGATACCGAGCCTTCGAAGCGCGCCTTGATGCGGCCGTCGCGGCCGACGAGGAACACCCACGGCTCCGTGGGCAGCTTCCACTCCTTCACCCAGCGGTTCGTCTCCGGCGGCTGGTTGTCCTCGTAGATCTCGACGTGGATGAAGCGGACGGGGCTCTTGCCGATTCGCTTGCGCACGTGGTCGGCGACGTCGACGACGGGGCCGCAGGTACGGCTTTCGCAGAACTTCGGGGTCGAGAACACGAGCACGAACGGGGCGCGATCGGCGATCGAGTCGGCCACCGAATGACGGAGGAGCCCGACGTCGGGCGGCGTGCGGGTAGTGAGCGCCGCGAGATCGCCGTCGGTCGAGGCGATCGTCGGCGTCCGCGAAGGAAACGCCTTCGCGCCGACGGCGGGCGCCTTCGGCTCGTCGGCGACCTCGAGGTCGAGCGCGCCCTGGATCGGCCGCCCGCCGACCGGCTCGGCGACGAGCACGTACTTGCCGGCCTCCGGGAGCCGTAGCCGCGCCGCAAACACGCGCGTCACGTCGCCGGCCGCGGCTTCCGACACGCCCGGGCACACCGACGTTCTCCAGGCGGGCGGTCGCCTGGAGGAATGGCTTGTCGTCGAAGGAGCGGGCGACCCACACCCGCGCGCGCGGCCGCTCGATCGACTTCCCACGCGAGTCGATGACAAGGAAGACGACGCGCACGTCCCCGCGCGGGTAGTCGGACGTGCCGGGAACGAGCGCGATGTCGTCTCCCGGGCGGGCAGAGCACGTCACCCAGCGACCCGTCCACGGATCCCCCTTTCGGGGTACCCCCACCGCCGCCGCAGGCGGACAGCAACGCGGCCGCGAGGAGGAGCGCGGCCGCGAGGAGGACACTGCGGCGCATGGCGCCGAGTGTAGAGACAGGTGCCTAGGAGGCTTTAGTCACCGCGCGGGCCGTCGAAGAAGCCGAGCGGGCCGATCGCCATGCCTAGAGGGGCGAACGCCAGCACCGCGATTGACAGCCAGTACACCATGCGTGCCTTGCTCACGGACGCAACCTCCTTTCGGGTACTAGAACCGGAAGTCCTGCAGCGTCTCGGCTGCCCTCCGGTAGAGCCGGGCTGCTTCGCGGTCGTCGCCGCGCCTAGCGGCCACGTCCCCGAGCGCAACCCAGGCTGCCGCCCGGTGGCTGGTCGATGACATCTGCTCGAAGCTGCTATCGGCGGCGGCGAGCGTTTCTTTAGCCTCCTCGAGACGACCCTGCTCGAGCAGGGCGCGTCCCAGCGTGAGTTGCGCCGTTCCGATCTCGGAGAGGAAGTCGGAGCGTCCGCCGAGCATCTCGAGCGCCCTGCGCGCCTGCGTTTCCGCTTCGGCGGGCCGGCCCGTGTCGACGTAGATCTCCGCGAGTGACGTGATGACGTGCGCCGCCTCCTCGTCGATGCCCTCGTCGAGGAGGACGCGCAGCGAGTCCTGGAGATACTTGATGGCCTGGTCGGGCTTGCCGAGGAGGTACGTCAGCCCGCCGAGGTTGTTCAGGAGCCGGCCGACGTTCTCGCGGTCGGCGAGCTCCTCGTAGTACGCCCGCGCGCGCTCGGCGTACGAGCGGGCGAGCACCCAGTGGCCCTCGCGCTCGGCGACGAGCGACGCCTGGAAGTACACCTGGGCGGCGGCGCGGCGGTCGGAGAGGCCTTCGGCGAGCTCGAGCGCACGCTCGACATCTTCCCGCGCGGCCTGCCAGTCGCGCTGCCGGCGATAGCAGCGGGAGCGCCACCGGAAGATCTGTGCGCGCAGGAGGTCGCTCGGCAGCTGGGAGCGGTCGGCGAGCTCGAGCGCAGCGTCGAAGAGCCCGATCGCGGTCGAGATGCTCGAGAGCTGGTAGCGACAGGCGCCGAGCCGGAAGAGGACGTCCGCGCGCTCGATGTCGGAGAACCGCGCGTCCTCGGAGAGCGTTCGTGCCTCGGCCAGCAGCGCGGCGGCGTCCTTCAGCTCTCCCTCCTGGAGCCGCGCCCAGCCTTCACCGGTGAGCGCCCGGAGCTCGAGCTCCTTGGCGCCGGCTGCCCGGGCGAGCGTGCAGGCCTCGGCGAACTCGGGGGCGGCAGCGGCGAACTCGTACCGCTCGGAGAGCGCCTCAGCGCGCGCGAGCTGCGCTTCCCAGCGGTTGCGCTCGCTCGCGGACACGCCGGTGAGGAGGAGGTCGGCGTCGACGCCGAGGCGCTCCGCGAGCCAGGCAACGGTGTCCGTCGTGGGCCGGGTCTTCCCGCGCTCGATCTGGCTGAGGTACTCCTTGCTGAACCGGCCGCCGGCGAGCTCGGTCTGCGTCAGACCGGCGGTCGTTCGGAGTGTGCGCAGGCGGCTTCCGAGCTCGACTGCCACGGCTCCCTGTTCTCCCTCGTGCGCGTGCTCCCTGCCCGCCATGTCCGTGAAGCAACTGTAGCGCAGGGTGCTTCACTTTGCTACTTGACAGTTTCGGACAGGTCCGTTATGGTCGTGCCCAATCCGCCACAGAGGGCGCGAAGCCCCAAAAGGACTCGGCCGAGCCGCAGGGTCGAGCCTCCAGGAATTCGAGACCAGTGGCGAAGGAGTGGAAAAACCCCCGGTCGCCGCAGCCGGGGGTTTTTGCCGTCTAGAGGGCGTTTGGCTCGGCGCCGGTCAGCCACTGGACGCGGGAGGCGGCGATCGCCTCGACGTCGTCCTCGCCCAGCAGGCCGCCGAAGCGGTCCTGGACGGAACGGAGGAGGCCGATGCCGAGGCCGATCCACGCCTCGGCGTCGACGTTGCGGTCGGCGTCGAGGGCGCCCGCCTCCTGCGCCCGCGTGAGGACGCCGGCGACGTAGTCGTGGGCGTCGCGGAGATGACGGCGGAAGTGGCGCCGGATCTCCTCGTCGTCGGTGGCCTCGGTCAACGCGTGCAGCCAGAGCTGCGTGGGGGCGAGGCCCTTCCGTCGCAGCGCGGCGATCGCCCGCGGCACAGCGAGCACCCAGCCGGCGGGATCCGGCTCGGCCGCGATCTCCGCTTCGACCTCCTCGCGCAGGCGGCGCCAGACCTCGTCCACGCACGCGAGGAAGAGCTCGCGCTTCGAGCCGAAGTGCCGGTAGAGGATGGGCTCGGTCACGCCGGCAGCCCGAGCGATCTCGGCCGTGGTCGCGCCGCGGTACGTCCGCTCGGAGAACACGGCGAGGGCGGCGTCGACGATCGCGGCTCGGCGATCGGCCGCCGTCAGCCGCGCGCGTGTCGTCGTCAGGCCGCCACCTCGGCGAGCTCGACGTGGCGGTGCTTGCGGACGGTGAGCACCGCGACCGCCGCGCCGCAGAGGGCAACGGCGGCGGCCACGTAGAGGGCGATGTGGTAGCCGTCGATGAACTGCTGCGCGCGCAAGGGCGACGGCGTGGTCACGTCGACCTGGCTGGCGACGATCGCACCCATCACAGCGATCCCGAGCGACCCTCCCACCTGGCGGGAGCAGTTGAGCACGGCCGAGCCCACGCCGGCCTTGTCGGCCTCCACCGCGCCCATCGCGGCCGCGGTCGCCGGCGTCATCGTCAGCGCCATCCCCAGGCCGCCTGTGATCAGGCCCGGCAGGATGTCCCAGAACGTCGAGCCGGCGTCGAGCTGCGCGAAGAGCACGAGCGACAGCGAGACGAGCGACATGCCGGCCCCGACGAGCCATCGCGAGCCGACGTGATCGGAGTACTTTCCCGCCGCCGGCGCGATGAGGATGATGAGGATCGTCATCGGCAGGAAGACGGCGCCGGTCTGGGTGGCGGAGTAACCGAGGATGTTCTGGATGAAGAGGGAGTTGAAGAAGAAGATCCCGAACATCGCGAGCGAGACGAGCAGCATGGTGATGTTCGCTCCGGTGAACGTCGAGTCTCGGAACAGCGAGAGGTCGAGCATCGGCACTCGCTGGTGCCGCTCGAGCAGCACGAACGCCGTCAGCGCGATCGCGGCGACGAAGAAGCACGCGAGGATGCGTGTCGACGTCCAGCCGTACGAGTTCGCCTCGATGAGGCCGTACGTGAGGGCGAAGAGGCCGACCGCCGACGTCGCGAGGCCCGGCAGGTCGAGGCGCTGCTCGTGCGACATGTCGCGGCTCTCGTCGATGGCCCAGCGGGCGACGACGATGCCGAGGATGCCGACGGGGACGTTGACGAAGAAGATCCAGCTCCAGTCGATGTGGTCGGTGATCAGTCCGCCGAGGAGCGGGCCGATGGCCAGCGCCATCGCGGAGACGCCCGCCCAGATGCCGATGGCCATCCCGCGCTGACGAGGCGGGAACGTCGCGGTGATGATCCCGAGCGTCGCGGGGTTCATGATCGCCGCGCCGACACCCTGGACGGTGCGGGCGGCGATGAGGAACTCGGCGTTCGGCGCGAGACCGCAGGCGAGCGATGCGAGCGTGAAGATAGCCAGGCCGATGATGAAGAGCCGCCTGCGGCCGAAGTAGTCCGCGAGCTTGCCGCCGGTGAGCATGAACGTCGCGAACGTCAGCGCGTACGAGACGACCACCCACTCGAGCTCCGACTGGTCGGCGCCGAGCGACTGCTGGATGGACGGCAGCGCGACGTTCACGACCGTGTTGTCGAGCATGATCATGAACAGGCCGAAGGAAACGGCGAGGAGCGTCCACCACTTGCGGTTCTCCGCGGCGAAGAGGTGGGCGACGATGCGCGCTCGCATGAGCCTCTAAGTTAGCAAGCACTAGCTTCATGCATACGGTGCCAGGCACCAGTTACGTGTCTGTGCCAAGTGTGTGCCGATTCTGTGCCGAGCTTTAGGCTCTTCGGGACATGGCAGAGATCGTCTGGACGCCCGATGCGGCGACGCTGGAGCGCGCGAACGTCGTCCGCCTCATGCGGCGTCACGGCATCGACGACTACCGCGAGCTCGTCGCGCGCTCGATCGAGGAGCCGGAGTGGTTCTGGCCGGCGGCGGTCGAGGACATGGGCATCGAGTTCTCCGAGCCCTGGCGCGAGGTGGTCGACGCCTCTCGCGGGCCTGAGTGGGCGACGTGGTTCGTCGGCGGGCGCCTCAACATCGCCTGGAACTGTGTCCACCGGTGGGCCGCCGACCGCGCAGACGAAACGGCCGCGGTCTTCCGCGGTGAGGATGGTGCGAGGCGAGAGCTGACCTTCGGCGAGCAATCGTCACAGGTGACGAGGCTGGCCGAGGCGCTCGTGAGGCTCGGCGTCGAGCCGGGCGATCGCGTCGCCATCTACCTGCCGATGTCGCCGGAGGTGGCGATCGCGTCGCACGCGTGCGCGCACATCGGCGCCGTCCAGGTGCCGATCTTCTCCGGCTTCGCCGCGCCCGCCGTCGCCCAGAGGCTGGTCGACTCCGAGGCGAAGGTCGCGATCACCGTCGAGAGCTCGCTCCGCCGCGGCCGCGAGATCCCGATGCTCGCGACGCTCGAAGAGGCGCGGCGAGAGGCGCCGTGGCTCGAGCACGTCGTCCTCGCGCCGTTCGACGAGCTGCTCGCCGACTGCCCGGGCGAGCTCGAGCCGCTCGCGGTCGACTCGGAGCACCCGTACCTGCTCACGTACACGTCCGGCACGACCGGCCGGCCGAAGGGCGTGCTCCACGTCCAGGGCGGCTTCCTCGTCTCGATCGCACGCGAGGTCTGCTACCAGGCGGACGCGCGTCCCGGCGACGTCATCCACTTCGCGACCGACATGGGCTGGATCATGGGCCCGTGGACGGTCGTCGGCGGCGGCGCGATGGGCGCGACGATCGTCTACGCGGAGGGCGCGCCCGACTGGCCGGCCGACCGCCTCTGGCAGCTCGTAGAGGACGAGCGCGTGTCGATCCTCGGCTGCTCACCGACGCTCATCCGTGCGCTGATCCCCCACGGCGAGCCGACGCAGGACCTCTCGTCGCTCCGCGTCATCGTCACCACCGGCGAGCCCTGGAACCCCGATCCGTACCGCTGGCTCTCCGACAGGGTCGGCGGCGGCCGCTGCCCGATCATCAACTGCTCCGGCGGAACCGAGGTCGGCGCGTGCTTCCTGTCCCCCACGCCGGCGATCCCGATCAAGGAGTGCTCCGTCGGCGTCCCCGCGACGGGCATGGCGATGGACGTCGTCGACGACGAAGGCCGCTCCCTCGTCGGCACCGGTGAGGTGGGCGAGCTCGTCTGCCGCAAGCCGTTCCCCGGGATGACGCGGGGGTTCTGGCGCGACGACGAGCGGTATCTCGACACGTACTGGCGGCGCTTTCCGGGCATCTGGACGCACGGCGACTGGGCGACCGTCGACGAGGACGGCTACTGGTTCCTCCACGGCCGCTCGGACGACACGCTGAACGTCGCCGGCAAGCGCATCGGGCCGGCCGAGCTCGAGTCCGCCGCGGTCGCGCATCCCGCCGTCTCGGAGGCGGCAGCCGTCGGCATCCCGCACGACGTCAAGGGCGAAGTGGCGTGGGTCTTCTGCGTGCTCGTGCCGGGCCGCGAGGGCTGCGAGAGCCTCGCGCTGGAGGTGAAGTCGGTGATCGGCACCGAGCTGGGGAAGGCGTTCGCGCCGGAGCGCGTCGTCTTCGTGCCCGCCCTGCCGAAGACGAGGTCGGCGAAGATCGTCCGTCGCGCCGTGCGCGCTGCGGCCCTCGGCGACGACCCCGGCGACATGTCCTCCGTCGAGAACCCCGACGCGCTCGCCGAGATCGCCAGGGCGCTCTAGGCACTCAAAGCCAGGACGGCACGGCGAACGAGGCCGGGAGCTCGGAGACCGCCACGCGCCGGCGGATCACCTCGGCTCGCCCGTCACAGACCAGCACCGCGGCGGGGATGGGCACGGCGCAATAGTCGCTCGTCACCGACTCGCAGTAGGCGCCCTGGTCGAGAATCGCAAGGACGTCACCGCGCTCGAGCTCGGGCAAGGCGACGTCGAGGGCGACGTTGTCGTCGGTGCAGATCGGGCCCGCGAGGCTGACGGTGCTCGCGGGCGGCTCGAGGAGCTTTCCGGCCGCCACGACGTGATGGTGGAAATCGACCATCAGCCGCCGCACGAAGTGGTACGCAGACGTGTTCTCGAGGAAGACCCAGTCGACGGTGCCGGCAACTGCCCGGCGGCGCTTACGCAGGCCGACCGACGCGAGCAGGACAGCCGCGTCCGAGACGAGATAGCCGCCGGGCTCGAGCAGAAGCTCCGGCTCGCCGAGCTCGTGCTCGCGGTCGAGCTCCCGCAGCCGGCCGGCGACGGCGGCCGCATACTCCTCCGCCGAGGGCGCCTCCGTGATCGCTCCCGGGCCGACGCCGTGCGGCCGCGGCAGCCGGTAGCCGCCGCCGAGGTTAATCACCTTCGGCGCCAGGCCGTGGGCATCTTTGAGCCGGAGGGCGAACGCGACTGCCTGCTCGAGCGCCGCCGCGTGACGTTCGAGGTCTAGCGCCGGGTCGTAGGGAGTTCCGTACACCGGCCAGCCGAAGTGCTGATGGAGACCCGCAAGCTCGAGGCCCGGGTGGTCGATGGCAAGCGCGGCTGCGGCCAGGGCGTCCTCGTCGTCCAGGCCGAACTTCGCGCCTGCCCAGTGCTCGGCGAACGCCGCATCGTCCGCGGCGAAGGGTCGCTCGTCAAGCGCGAGGCGAAGGCAGATGCGGACAGGGGACGCACCGTCGGGCAGCATGCCAGCGAGCGCCTGAAGCTCCTCCAGCGAGTCGACGTTCACGTAGGCGATCCCCTGCTCGGCCGCCCACCGCAGCTCGTCGAGCGTCTTCGAGTTGCCGTTGAAGACGAGTGCCGACGGCGGCACGCCGGCCGCTAGCGCCAGCTCGATGTGGCCCATCGTCACGACGTCGACCAGCCCGCCTTCGAGCCAGGCGAGGCGGACGACCGCGGGCTCGGGGTTGGCCTTGGACGCGTAGACGAGGCGGGTGCGCTCGTACTCGGCTCGGAACGCGTCGAGCAGCGTGCGGTAGTTGTGCCGGATCGTGCGCTCGGACAGGACCCAGAGTGGCGTTCCGTGCTCGCGGGCAAGGTCAAGCGCATCGCAGCCGTCGATCTCGAGGTGTCCGGCGTCGTTCGCGGCCATGAACGGCCCCAGCGAGGCGACACGCGGCGACATGGGTACAGTCTAGGTTTTAGACTATGAGTCGCAAACTATGAGGCTCGCGCTCGCCCAGATCAACTCGACCGTCGGCGACCTCGACGGCAACCGCGACCGCATCGTCGCGCGGATCGCCGAGGCGCGCGACGCCGGCGCCGAGCTCGTCGTCTTCCCGGAGCTCGCCGTCACCGGCTATCCGCCGGAAGACCTCCTGCTCCGTCCCGCCTTCGTGCGCGCCGCCGCGCAGGCGACGGGCGAGGTCGCCGAGGCTGCGACCGGCATCACTGCGCTCGTGGGCGCGCCTCTCGCCGAGAGCGGCCGCCTCTACAACGCGTGCTTCGTGTGCGAGCACGGGGAGATCGCCGCCGTCTACCGGAAGCGCCTGCTCCCGAACTACGGCGTCTTCGACGAGGAACGGTACTTCGAGGCCGGAACCGAAGTCGCCCTCCTTGCGCGCGACGAATCGACGATCGGGCTCACAGTCTGCGAGGACCTCTGGCAACCCGGCCCGCCCGCGACCGAGAGCGCGGCGGCGGGCGCGAACCTCCTCGTCAACCTCTCCGCGTCGCCGTTCCACGTCGGCAAGGACGCGGAGCGCGAGGAGATGTTCGCCGACCGGGCGAGGGACAACCGCTGCGCGCTCGTCTTCTGCAACGCCGTCGGCGGCCAGGACGAGCTCGTCTTCGACGGCAACTCGTTCGTCCTCGACCGCCAGGGCACCGTGGTGGCGAGAGCGCCGGGATTCGAGGAGGCGCTGCTCGTGGTCGACCTTGCGGAGCCGGCGGCCGGCCCGCTGGCCACGCCGCTCGGCGAGCTCGACCAGATGCGGCTCGCGCTCGAGCTCGGGCTCCGCGACTACGTGGGTAAGAACGGGTTCGGCGACGTCGTCGTAGGCATCTCGGGCGGTATCGACTCGGCGCTGACGGCCGCGCTCGCCGCCGAAGCGCTCGGCCCGGAGCGCGTGCACTGCGTGTCGATGCCGTCCCGCTTCTCCTCGGAGGCGACCCGGAGCGATGCCCGGCTCGTGGCGGAGTCGCTCGGCGCCGACTTCCGGGAGCTCCCGATCGAGGACGCCGTTGGCGCCCTCGAGGAGAGCCTGTCCGCGAGCTTCGCGGGGCGTGAACGCGACACGGCCGAGGAGAACCTCCAGGCGCGGGTGCGGGGCACCCTGCTCATGGCGCTCTCGAACAAGCTCGGCTGGCTCGTGCTCGCCACGGGCAACAAGTCGGAGCTCTCGGTCGGCTACGCGACGCTGTACGGCGACATGGCCGGCGGCTTCGCGCTGCTGAAGGACGTCTATAAGACCGACGTCTGGCGGCTCGCGCGGCACCTCAACGACCGCGCGGGGCGTGAGCTGATCCCCTCGTCGATCATCGAGCGCGCCCCCAGCGCAGAGCTACGGCCCGATCAGCTCGACGAGCACTCGCTCCCGCGCTACGAGGAGCTCGACCCCGTGCTCGAGGCATACGTCGAGCTCGACCGCTCCGGCGAAGAGCTCGTCGCAGCGGGCTTCGACGCGGACGTGGTGGCCCGCGTCGCGTCGATGGTCGACCGCGCGGAGTACAAGCGCCGCCAGGCTCCGCCGGGCGTGAAGCTCCGCCCGCGGGCGTTCGGCCGCGACCGCCGGATGCCGATCACGAATCGTTGGCGCGACTAGGTTAGCGCCGCTAGCATCCCGCGTCCGGGGTACCACGATCTAGGGGGGTCGATCGATGAAGATCCGCGCGCTCGCGCTTGCGACGTTCGTCGTGGCGACGGTATTGCTGGCATTCGCTGGTTCGGCGGTCTCCGCAGATCCCGGCGTGCCCACGAGGTTGGCGGTGCCCGGCGAGCTGATCGTCGGCTTCGAACCAGGCGTCAGCGACGTGCAGGCGTCAGCTGCCGTCTCATCCGTGGGTGCGCAGGAGAAGCAGCGCTTCCGCCCGCTCAAGGCGCGACTGGTCACCGTCGGGGCCGGTCAGGCGGCGGCGGCGAAGAAACAGCTCGCCAACGATCCCCGCGTTGCATACGTCGAGCCGAACTACGTCGTCAAGGCGCTGGCGCTTCCCAACGACCCGAGCTTCGGGCAGCTCTGGGGCCTCCGCAACACGGGCCAGGTCGTCCAGGGCGTGGCCGGGACACCCGATGCGGACATCGACGCCGACGAGGCGTGGGACGTCACGACGGGCACGGCCTCGACAGACGTCGCGGTGATCGACACCGGCGTCGACTTCGGCCACGCCGACCTCGGGGGAAGCCAGACGGCCAGCCCGCTGATGTGGATCAACCCCGGCGAGAACTGCACGGGCTGCCGCACGGACGGCGTCGACAACGACGGGAACGGCTACGTCGACGACTACCGCGGCTGGGACTTCGTGAACGGCGACAACAACCCGTTCGACGACAACGGCCACGGGACGCACGTGGCGGGCACGATCGGCGCGCTCGGCTCGAACGGCGTCGGCGTCGCCGGGGTCAACTGGCAGACGAAGGTCATGGCCCTGAAGTTCCTCGACTGGTTCGGCTCCGGCACCACCGCCGACGCGGTGAGCGCCATCCTCTACGCGGCCGCCAAGGGCGCCGACGTCCAGAGCAACTCGTGGGGCGGCGGCGGCTTCTCGCAGACCCTCGCGAACGCGATCGCGACCGCCGACCAGGCGGGCTCGCTCTTCGTCGCAGCGGCCGGCAACGACGGCGCGAACAACGACACGACGCCCTTCTACCCAGCGGCCTACGAGAGCGCGAACGTCGTCTCGGTGGCCGCCACGAACTCGAACGACCAGCTCGCGTCGTTCTCGAACTACGGGTTGAAGACGGTCGACCTCGGCGCGCCCGGCGTCTCCGTCTACTCGACCATCCCCGGCAACGCGTACGACTGGTTCGACGGCACGTCGATGGCCACGCCGCACGTCTCCGGCGTCGCGGCTCTCGTGAAGGCCGCCGACCCGGCGGCGACCGGCGCCGGTCTGAGGGCGCTGCTCTTCGCCACCGTCGATCCGATCTCGGCTCTCGCAGGGAAGTCGGTGACCGGCGGGCGGCTGAACGCAGCGAAGGCCGTCAAGTGCTCACAGGCACCGCAGCTCTTGCTCGAGTCGCCGCGACCGGGCTTCCAGACGTCGGTCGGCGAGGGGCTCGTCGTGCGTGCGATCGGCACGAACTGCGCGCATCCTGGCGGCGCGACGGTGACGGCGACCGTGAACGGCGCTCCCGTCTCGCTCACGCCTCGTGGAGACGGGCTCTACACGGGCACCCACACGCCAACGCAGACGGGCGCCCTCACCGTGCAGGTCACCGTAGGTGTCGGGGCGCTCTCGAAGAGCGCAACGGTGTCGGGGAGCGCGGTCGAGAACTACGTCTCGTCCGACGATCCGTATGCGTGGGTCGACGCGACCGCCGGCGGCACAAAGCTGACGCTCGGAGACGACGAGGCTGCGTCCGTGTCGATTCCCTTCCCGTTCACGTTCTACGGGCAGTCCTTCTCGAGCGTGAAGGTGTCGTCGAACGCGCTGCTCGTCTTCGGGGCCGACCCGGCGACCGCGTACGACAACAAGCCGCTGCCCGATCCCTTTACGCCGAACCGGATCCTTGCGCCGCTCTGGGACGACCTGAACCCGCTGAACGGCGGCGGCATCTGGTACCGCACCGTCGGGAGCGCGCCGAACCGCCGCTTCGTCGTCGCCTGGGTGGGCGTGCCGCACTACCTCGCGGTCGGGCACACAGTGACCCTGGAGGCGATCCTCGAGGAGGGAACGCAGGACGTCGTCTTCCAGTACCAGGACATCTCTTCCGGCGATCCGACGCTCGACTACGGCGCGGATGCCTCGGTCGGCATGGAGGACGCGGCCGGCACGATCGGTCGGCAGTTCCTCTACAAGGATGGGCTGCTAGCGCCGTACGAGGGCGCGAAGAGCCTCCGCTTCACGTGGAGCGCGGGCGGCGGGTCTCCGCCTCCGCCACCGCCACCACCACCACCACCACCACCGCCGCCGCCGCCACCGCCGCCGCCGCCACCACCTCCACCACCACCGCCGCCACCACCACCTCCACCGCCTCCGGCTGTGTACCAGCCGACCGGCTACACGATCCTCTCGGGCAGCGCGGTCTCCGGCCATGGCGCGCTGTCGCGGCTCTTCTCCAACGACGGGTCGAGGCTCGAGCTCAACTCGGCCTCGGGCTCACCGAGGGTGGCGAGCTTCTACGCCTCCGCGACGATCGCGGCCGGGCAGCTCCCGACGCTCCGGCGGCTCCAGGTCGACTACAACGGCAACGCGACGGGTGGCTCGACGAGCGTCTCGGTTCGCATCTGGAACTGGTCGACGTCGACCTGGGTCACGATCGATGGGCCGGTGGTGGGTGCGACTTCCGACCGCTCTGCGACCTGGTCGACGTCGTCGCCGGCTCCCTACGTGTCCCCGGGAGGCGAGGTGCGCGTGAACGTCCGCGGCACGCGGTCTTCGTCCTTCCGGCTGCGTACCGACCTCATCCGCTACACGATCGAGTACTGAGCAGCACCCGCAAGGCGCGAAACCAACGCAGCCGTTCCTCCCAGGGAACGGCTGCGTTGGCGGGCGAGGTCGACGGGAGCACGAAGAGCAGCGTGCTGACGAGGCGGCGTTCCTGGAGCCCGTGCTCCGGCCGCTCGCGGAACGTCCCCTGATATGCCGCCTTGCCGACGAAGGCGATCGCCCGCGGCCGCAGCTCGTCCGCCATCGCCTGGAGCCGCTCAGCCGTCCCGGCGAAGTCGGCAGCGCGAAGGTCGCCCGAGCCGCGCGTCGTCCGCCGGGCCGCGTTCGTCAGCCCGCAGCCGAAGTCGAGGAGCGCGTCTTGTTCCTCGGGAGCGAGGAGGCGCGGCGTGAAGCCTGCCTCGTGCAGGAGGCGCCAGAAGTCGTTCCGCGGGTTCGCAAACGCCGCTCCCGCCGCCGCCGAGGCACGACCCGGGTTGATGCCGCAGAAGACGACCTCGAGGCTGGGTCCAAGGACGTCCGGGACGGCCGAGCTCAGCGCGGGCGGCAGCGAGACGGACGGGCGCTCCAGGACGAGCGCCTTGCGCAGCTGCGGCTTCCCGCCGCACGACCCGCGCAGCGCTGGCGAAGCACCCAGAGCGACGGCGGCTGAAGGCGGGCCGAGCCGCGCCTGACTCGCGTGCAGGCATGCATCATGCGGCCTCGTCCACGTCGTCGAGGTCGATTCTGAGGTCGAGCCGCTCGAGGAACGCCTCCCGGATGCGGTCGGCGGAGACCGCGGGCCAGGGCGGAGGCGAGCCCTCGGAGCGAAGCACGGTCACGAGCGGGTTGCGCTCGCCGTAGAGCCGGGCGTAGCACTCCTGCTCTGTCAACGGCCGGAGCCGCTCCTCCATGCTCGGCCACGGTAGCCCCCGGACCGGACGGCATCGTTAGGGTTGAGACGTGGCGACCGTTGCGTTCGACGTCGAGGCCGTTCGGAGACGCTACAGCGCCCTCCAGCGGGATCTCGTGCTGCTCGACGGGCCCGGCGGGACGCAGGTGCCAGACGAGGTCATCGACGCCATCTCGACCTATCTGCGGGATTCGAACGCGAACCTTGGCGGGCCGTTCGCGACGAGCGAGCGGACCGTGCGCGTCGTCGACGAGGCACGAGCAGCGGCCGGCCGTTTCCTCGGCAGCTCGGCCGACGAGGTGACCTTCGGCGCCAACATGACGTCGCTGTCGTTTGCGCTCTCCCGCACCGCCGCCCGGACGTGGGAGGCCGGCGACGAGATCGTCGTCACGCGCCTCGACCACGACGGCAACGTCGCGCCGTGGCTCGAGCTGGCCCATGACCTCGGCCTCGTCGTGCGCTTCGCCGACATCACGGACGACTGCGACGTCGATCTCGCCGACCTCGAGCGACAGCTCTCGGCCCGCACGCGCGTCGTCGCCTTCCCGATCGCGTCGAACGCGGTCGGCACGCTCATCGACGTTCGCCGGATCGTCGAGCTCGCGCACGGCGCCGGTGCCCTCGCGTGGGCCGACGCCGTCCACGCCGCGCCGCATGTGCCCGACCGACGTCGCCGCGTGGGACGTCGATGTCCTCCTCTGCTCGCCGTACAAGTTCTTCGGGCCGCACCTCGGCGTCGCCTACGTCCGGCGCGAGGTCGCAGAGGGCTGGCGCCCGTACAAGGTCCGACCGCAGTCGGACGAGCCGCTCGGCCATCGTTTCGAGACGGGAACGCAGCCGTTCGAGCTGCTGGCCGGCTTCGTCGCCGCCGTCGAATACGTCGAGTCGATCGGGTGGGAGGCGATCCAGGCGCACGAGCGGTCGCTCGGCGAGCGAGTCCTCGCGGGCCTGCCGTCCGGCTCGACGCTGTACGGCCGGCAGACGATGGAGGGCCGCGTGCCGACGTTCATGTTCACCCTCGACGGCATCGAGCCCGACGAGGTCGGTAGGCGCCTGGGCGAGCAGGGCATCGCCGTCTGGCCGGGCAACTACTACGCGCTTGAGGTGCTGCGGCGACTCGGGCTCGAGGAGTCCGGCGGCGCCGTGCGCGCGGGGTTCGTCCACTACAACACCCACGCCGAGGTCGACCGGCTGCTGGACGCGCTCGCCGCGCTGTGAGCGTGGTCCCCGACCCGGTCGAGCTGCTGCGCGACCTCATCCGGTACGACACGACGAACCCACCGGGCAACGAGCGGGCGTGCGTCGAGCACGTGCGCGAGCTGCTGTCCGACGCGGGGGTTGAAAGCGAGCTCTACGCACGCGAAGATGAGCGGCCGAATCTCGTCGCGCGGCTACCCGGCTCGGATGGCGGCGCGCCGCTCCTGCTCTACGGCCACGTCGACGTCGTGCCGACCGCGGGTCAGCAATGGACGCATCCGCCGTTCTCGGCCGAGCTGGTCGACGGCGAGATCTGGGGCCGCGGCGCCCTCGACATGAAGTCGGGCGTCGCGATGATGGTCGCGGCATTCCTGCGGGCGAAGGAGGAGGGCGCCGTGCCGGCGGGAGGGCTCGTCCTCTGCGTGCTCTCGGACGAGGAAGCGGGCGGCGACTTCGGCGCGAGGTTCCTGGCTCAGGAGCATCCAGAGGCGCTGGCGGGAGTGCGTCACGCGCTCGGCGAGGTGGGCGGCTTCTCGCTCCACGTCGGCGGCGTCCGCGCATACCCGATCCAGGTGGCCGAGAAGCAGATGTGCCAGCTCCGCGCGACCGTGCGCGGGCCGGGAGGCCACGCGGCGCGGCCGATGCGCGGCGGCGCGATGGCGCGGCTCGCGCGGATGCTCGAGGCCCTCGACGGGCAGCGAACACCGATCCACATCACCGACCTTGCACGGCAGATGTTCGAGCCGATGGCCGCGGCCCTGCCCGGACCGCAGGGCGCCGGGCTGCTCGCCTTGCTCGATCCGGCGTACGGCCGACGCAGCGCTCGAGCAGCTCGGCGAGTCGGGGCCGCGCTACGAGGCATCGCTGCGAAACACCGTCAACGCGACGATCGTCCACGGCGGATCGGCGGTGAACGTCATCCCCAGCGAGATCGTCGTCGACCTCGACGGGCGCGCGCTTCCGGGCTTCGGCCCGGACGACATGCTCGCGGAGGTCGGCGCGATCATTGGCGACGACGTCGAGCTCGAGGTGACGCGTTTCGACGCCGGGCCGGCAGCGCCGGACATGGCCTTCTTCGACGGGCTCGCAGGCGTGATCCGCGAGCTCGACCCCGATGGCGTCCCAGTGCCGATGCTGCATGCCCGCGGTGACCGACGGGCGTCACCTGTCGCCGCTCGGCATCCAGACGTACGGCTTCATGCCGCTCGCGTTCCCGCCGGACTTCCCGTTCGACCGCCTCCCTCATGCGGCCGACGAGCGGGTCCCGGTCGACGGCGTGCGCTTCGGCGCGGAGGCGATGTTCAGGGCCGTCGAGCGGTATCCGGGATGAGAGCCCTCGTCCTCGGCGGGACGCGCTTTCTCGGGCGCGCGATCGTGGACGCGCTGCTCGCCGGGGGTCACGAGCCGACGCTCTTCAACCGCGGGCTGACGCAGCCTGAGCTGTTCCCCGACGTCGAGAAGCTGCGCGGCGACCGCTCCTCTGACCTGTCCGCGCTAGAGGGCCGGGAGTGGGACGCGGTGCTCGACGTCGCCGCGTACCTGCCTGCCGATGTACGGCGCTCGACGGACGCGCTCCGACGCGTGCGGCCGCTACGTCTTCGTCTCCAGCATCTCGGTCTACGCCGACATGAGCGTCCCACCCGTGGAGGGCGCGGAGGTGCTCTCGCTCGAGCCGGGGCAGGAGGACGACGAGGGCCAAGAGACCTACGGCGGGCGCAAGGCAGCCGGCGAGCAGATCGTCGTCGAGGCGTTCGGCGACTCCGCGCTCGTCGTGCGGCCGGGTCTCATCGTCGGGCCGCAAGACCCCACAGGCCGCTTCACGTACTGGCCGCACCGGGTTGCGCGAGGCGGCGATCGTGCTCGCGCCGGGCTCTCCGGACGAACTCGTCCAGTTCATCGACGTCCGCGACCTCGCGGACTGGATCGTCCGGGCTGCCGCCGACGGGCGCGGCGGCACGTTCAACGCCACGGGCGAGCCGATGCGCTTCGGCGACCTGCTGGAGGAGTGCCGCGACGGTCGCCGCCAGCGACGCGAGCTTCACGTGGATCTCGAGCGAGCAGCTCCTGGCAGAGCAGGTCGGCCCGTGGATGGAGCTGCCGCTCTGGCTGCCGCTGTCCGACTACGCGGGAATGCAGCAGGCGTCGATCGAGCGCGCCCGTGACGCGGGGCTCGCATTCCGCCCCCTGGCGGACACGATCCGTGGCGCGCTCGAAGAGGCAGAGCCCGTCGACGGCGTCGGCCTCACCCCCGAGCGCGAACGAGAGCTGCTGGCTACTTCGGGATAGAGCCCGGCGCGAGCGCGGCTGCCTTCGCGTACCTCGGGTCGTCGCGGCGGATGCGGTCTGGGTCGACGCCGCGGTGCTCGGCGAGATCGACGGTGAGCCGCTGGAAGGGGACGATGTCCACGACGGGGTGGCGGGTCGGGACGAGCGTCAGCGCCGCGCCGATCGCCTCCAGCGCCGCGGCGGCCTGACGGCCGCGCTCGGCCGCCCGCTACCCTCACCCTCCAGCACGAACGCGCGCACGGTCTCGTCCACGGCCGCGAGATACCCGTGGAGGAGCTGCTCCGTCTCGTGCGCCTCCGCGGCGACGTACGCGCCCTCGCGGAGCTTCAGCACCGCCTCCTGGGCCGTCGGCCAGTCGCGGCCCGCTCCGGCGACGAGCCAGCGCTCGTGGTCGGAGACCGGGAGCGGCTGCGCAGCGAGCGCCTCCTCGACGGCCCCGGGCAGCCACGCGATGTCCTCGCCGTTCAGCGCCGCGATCGCTGCGACCGCGGCTGTATAGCTCGCGGTGTGGCACCAGCTCTCCTCGATCGCGAGCGCGCAGACGACGACCTCGTCGCACACCTCCGCGAGCGGGCTCTCTGCCTTGCCCGTGATCAGCCATGTCTCCCCCGGCCAGGCCTGCGCGGCCTCGAGCGTGAGCGCCGTTTCGCCTTCGTGGCTCACGCACACGAGGACGTCGGCGTCGCGCTCCGGCCGGAGCACGAGCTCGAGCGCCTGCACCGCGTCGCCGCCCGTCTGCGCGGCGTGGAAGGACGTGCCGCAGCCGGTGAAGAGCAGCCTCGCATCCGGAAAGCGGCGATCGGTGGGCACGCCGCGCAGCCACTCCGGCTGGGCGGCGATGCCCGCGCGCGTTCGCTCGCCGTTCGCCATGGCGCTGTCTATACCATCGGGCGCCGATGAGCACCTTCGAGAAGCACGTCCTCCCCAACGGCCTCCGCATCCTCACGGCGCCGATGCCGCAGGCGCAGTCGGTCTCGTGCTTCGTGATGCTCGCCGCGGGCTCGCGCTACGAGACGGCGGAGTCGAACGGCATCGCGCACTTCGCCGAGCACATGTTCTTCAAGGGGACGGAGCGCCGCCCGACCGCGCGCGACATCTCCACCGAGATCGACTCGATCGGCGGCGAGTTCAACGCGTTCACCGGCAAGGAGATCACCGGCTACTACGTCCGCTGCGCGGGCGAGAGCCGTGACGTCGCCCTCGACGTCCTCGTCGACATGCTGCGCAACTCGCGGTTCGATGCGGAGGAGATCGAGCGCGAGAAGGGCGTCATCGGCGAGGAGATGAACATGTACTTCGACACGCCGAGGGACTACGTCTCGGGTGTCTACGACGACCTCGTGTACGGCGACCACCCGCTCGGCTGGGACATTCTCGGCCGCAAGGAGACGATCTCCGAAGCGACGCGCGAGACGTTCATGGACTACCTCGACCGCTGGTACACGGCGAAGCGCATGGTGATCGGCGTGGCCGGCGCCGTCGGGCCGAGCCTGGACGAGAAGCTCGCCGAGCTCCTCGGTGACCTGCCCGAGGGAGGCGGCGGCTCGCCCGAGCCGGCGGTCCCGTCGCCGAACGGCACGCGCGTGAAGCTCCACACGAAGCAGTCCGACCAGGCGCATCTCTGCCTCGGCTTCCGCACGCACGAGTTCAGCCATCCCGACCGCTACGTCGTCGACATCCTCCGTTGCGTGCTCGGCGGAGGCATGTCGTCGCGGCTCTTCACGGAGGTGCGCGAGCGGCGCGGGCTCGCGTACTACGTGCTCGCGATGGTGCAGGGCTACGCCGACACCGGTTCACTCTTCACGCAGGCCGGCGTCGACCTCAAGCGGGTCGACGAGGCCGTCGAGACGATCGTCGCCGAGTTGCGCCAGATCGCAGCCGAAGCCGTGCCCGCCGACGAGCTCGAGAAGGCCCGCTCGTACACGAAGGGCCGCTTCGTCCTCTCGCTCGAGTCGCCGCAGGGGATGAACAGGTTCGGCCTGCTCCGCGAGGTGCTCGAGAACGCACATCCCGACCCGAGCGAGGTATTGGCCGGAGTCGAGGCTGTGACGGCGGAGGACGTCCAGCGTGTGGCGCAGGAGCTCATCACCGAAGACGCTCTGCGGCTGGCCCTCGTCGGCCCGTTCGACGACGCAGACCGCTTCGAGAAGCTGCTCCCCTGAACGCGGCGCCGCCACCGCCACCACGTCCGCCTCCGGCTCTCCACGCACCTGCGCCGTACGAGGTCTCGTTCGGCCGCGTCGCCGGGACGGCGCCACGCGGCACGAAGCTGCTCGTGATCCGGGCCGGCGGGAGGGTCGTCGCGACGCGACACCTCCGCGGACGGCGATTCGACGTTCGCGTGCCGCTGCCCCGACGCGACGTCACCGTCTCCGTCATCGCGACGACGCTCGCGGGCCGGCGCAGCCGGACATCCGTGCCGCACGTCTTCGGGTTGCCTCGCGCGGCCAGGCCGCGAGGAACCGTCCCTCACCTCGACGGCCGGCTGGCCCAGCGGATCGTCCCGCTCGTACGTAGCTTTCCCGGCTCGAGCGCCGTGTACGTCCGAGACCTGACGACCGGCGCGGGGACGGCCTGGAACGCCCGCGCGCGCTTCCCTGCGGGATCGACGCTGAAGCTCGCGATCGCCGTCGAGGCGCTCCGGACGCTCAGCGGCAAGCCGGCCCGGGGCTCGTACGCAGACGGCCTCCTGCGCCGCGCCATCGTCGCTTCCGACAACATCGCCGCGAACCAGCTCGAGGTGCTCTTCGGCGGCTCGACGAGCGGCGGCAGCTACCGCGTCAACAGGCTCATGCGTGGCCTCGGCCTCGTCGACTCGGAGATGTACGGCGGCTACATCCCGGGCACGCTCGCGCGCCGTCGCCCGATCCCGATGCGCGTCGACGAACGGCCGTACTACGGCCTCGGCAAGTCGACGAGCGCCTTCGACCTCGCGCAGCTCTTCGCCTACATCCACCTCGCCGCCGAAGGCAAGGGCCGGCTGGCGAGGCGCCACCCGGGGTTCACGGCCGGCGACGCACGCTATCTCCTGTATCTGCTCGCCCACGTCACCGACCGCGGCAAGCTCGACCGCTTCCTCGCCGGGCGGGCGTCCTCCCTGCACAAGGCGGGCTGGATCGTCGGCGCGCGGCACGACGCAGGGATCGTCTACTGGGCCGGGGGCGCCTTCGCGGTGGCGGTGATGACGCACGGCGCGGGCGCGGGCACGGCATCCGACGTCCTGGCCGGCCGCGTCGCGCTGCGCGCGCTCCGGCAGTTGACTCTCTCCCGCCGGACGCAGATGCTTGGACGGTGCAGCCCGAGACGAAGTACGCAAAGAAGGGCGACGTCCACATTGCGTACCAGGTGGTCGGAGAGGGGCCGCTCGACCTCGTTCTCTGCTCGCTGTGGTTCAGCCACCTCGAGGCGCGCTGGGACATTCCGAGCTTTGCGCACTACCTCCGGCGCCTCTCGTCGTTCACGCGTCTGATCTCGTTCGACAAGCAGGGCATCGGGCTCTCGGACCCGGTGCCGCTCGACCACATGCCACCGATCGAGGAGTGGATGGACGACGTGCGCGTTGTCATGGACGAGACCGGCTCCGAACGTGCGGCGCTCATGGGGGCGAACGAAGGCGCGATGATGGCCGCGGTCTTCGCCGCCACGTATCCGGAACGCGTCTCCGCGCTCGTGCTCGTGAATGCGACTGGGTGTCCGACGACGGGCCCCGACAACGAGTTCGGCCTGCCGCCTGACGTCACCGAGGGCGTCGTCAACCTCATCGGGACGACCTGGGGCACGACCGAGGCGATGGCCACGCTCAACCCGAGCGTCGCAGGGGACGAGGCGGCCCTGGCTGCGTGGTCCCGCTTCCTGCGGCTGGCGGCGAGCCCGGCCGTCGCCGCCGCTGTCACGCGGATGATCTTCGAGCTCGACGTTCGCGAGGTGTTACCGACGATCCGCGTGCCGACGCTCGTCATCAACCGCCGCGGCAACCCGCTGATCCCCGTCGATGCCGGCCGTGAGGTGGCTCGGCGGATCCCGGGCGCGAAGTGGGTCGAGCTCCCCGGCGACGACTACGGCGTCGCGGTTGGGGACACCGACACGCTGATCGACCACGTGGAGGAGTTCCTCACGGGCGCCCGTCACGTCCACGACGGCGACCGGGTGCTCTCGACGGTGCTGTTCGCCGACATCGTCGCCTCCACCGAGCGCGCCGCCGAGCTGGGCGACGCGAAGTGGAGAGAGCTGCTGGAGGCCTTCGAGCACACCGCGCGGCAGGAGGTGCAGCGATTCGGCGGCGTCGTCGCCGACTTCGCCGGTGACGGCCTGCTGGCGAGCTTCGACGGGCCGGCACGGGCGGTGCGCTGCGCGTTCAAGATGCGCGAGGATCTCCAGGCCGTGGGCCTGCCGATCAGGGCAGGTGTGCACACGGGTGAGGTGGAACGTCGCGGCGAGCGCATCGCCGGCGTCGGCGTCCACACCGCCGCACGCGTGCTCGGGAAGGCCGACCCGGGCGAGGTGCTCGTGTCGCGCACAGTGAAGGATCTCGTGGCCGGGTCGGGGCTCGTCTTCTCGGACCGCGGCACGCACCAGCTCAAGGGCGTTCCCGACGAGTGGCAGCTCTTCGCGGCGGCCGGGTAGACGCTAGACCGGAACCGCGATCACGACGACGTTGTCGCGGTAGTGGCCCTGCGCCTCGAGGAATGGCCCGCCGCACGTGACGAGCGCGAGTCGGTGCCGGCCGCGCGTCGCGTAGACGTCGGGCGGTAGCTTCGCCTTCGGCATCGTCCGCACCGAGACGATGCGGTACGTTCGCCGCGCGCCGCTCCGCGACGTGACGGTCACGCGATCGCCGACCCGCGCCTCCTTCAGCCGGTAGAACGCGCCGGGGCCTTGCGTGGCCGAGTCGACGTGCCCTGCGATGAGCACGGTCCCGGCCTTTGCACCCGGCGCCGCGCCGTCGCGCCACCAGGACGTGCGACGCACGTTCGGATGCGCGTCGAGCTCACCCTTGGCGACGTTGATGCCCGCCGGCGTCACCGGCGCGTTGATGCCGAGCGCACCGACCGCCACCCGCGCGGGAGCGCTGTTGGGCGCCGGTACCTGCCTCGCTATGCCGCCCTTGCTGCGGCCGGTGTTGATCGCGGGAGCAGCTAGCGACGTTTCCGCCACGAGCGCACACGCCGTCTCCGTCCCGACCACGAGCGGAGAGCTGAGGACACGCTCGCGGTAGGTGTAGAAGCCGACCTTCGCCAGCCGCACGCTCGGCGAGCGCAGCTCGCCGTCCCCCTTCGCGTACGAGGTCCCTTGCCAGTACGGCGTGCCTCCGCAAGAGATCTCCGAGCGCGACGGGAACGGCCCGAAGAGCTCGACGCCGATGCGCACCGGCGTCTTGCCGAGACCGCTGACGTTGATCGTGTCGTAGATCGCCGAGCCGTTACGCACGACGTCGTTCGAAACGACCGTCGTCACCCGCGGCTGAGCAATCGTCAGCGTCGTCTCCGCGGCGTCCGCGCACTCGGTGACCTCGGGGTTGTTCGCGATGCTGCGGGCGATCGTCTCCTGGTACGTGTAGAAGCCGGCCCTGTCGATCTCGACGGGCTGCGTCGTGTAGGTGCCGTCGCCCCGGGCGGAGAACGTTCCGCGCCAGTAGGGCTTGCCGGTGCACCGGATGGCGGACTCCGACGCGAACGGGCCGAACAGCGAGACCTTCACGGTGATCGCAAGCGCTCCGATGCCCGTGACGATCACCTTGTCGGTGATCCGGGCGCCGGGCCTGGTCGTCTGGTCCGAGATCCGCGTGCGCACCTCGGGCGTCGCGACGACGACGGTCGTCTCGGCGACCTCCGCGCACTTCGTCGTCGTGGCGCGGACGAAGCCACCCTCGTCGATCCACTCGCGGTAGGAGTAGAAGCCGGGCGTCTGGAGCGTGACGGGCTCGGTCTGGTACTCGCCGTCGGCCGGAGCCGCGAACGATCCCGTCCACACCGCCTTCGTGTTGCACTTGATGACGTCCGGCGCGGCGAACGGGCCGTAGAGGGCCGCGTTCACGGTCACCGCTTCACCCGCGAGGCCCGTCACGCGAACGCGGTCGAAGATCGCCGCGCCAGGCGTCGTGGTTTGCGAGGACACGACCGTCGTCACACGCGGCTGCACCTCGACCCGGACGCGCTCCGAGGGGACGTTGCACGGCGTCGTCAGCCCGATGTGACTCGCGTCGGGCGGGATCACCTCCTGGTACGAGTAGACGCCCGGTTTCGCGAGCCGGGTGGCTTCCGTCCGATACGTGCCTGGCCCGTTGGCGCGGAACGTCCCCCGCGCGGCCGGCTCACCGGTGCAAACGACCTGGTTGGCAGCACGGAACGGTCCGTAGAGAGCCCATCGGACTGTGCCGCGATAGCTCGGTTGCGCGCCCGTCAGCTTCACCTCGTCGCGCACGTTCTGGCCGACGAGTACCGTGCCGGGCCTCGCAACGGTCGACACCGTGATTCTCGTCTTGCCGACGGTGACCGACGACTCGCCGGTGACGCGCTGCGAATCCGGCGCTAGGAGCCGCTGGCCGTTGCGGGCGCCGACAGGCGTGGTCGGGAAGTAGTAGGCGGGCAGGGTCGACGCGAGCGGCTCGCTTCGCGCCGTCAGCGTGACGTCACCCCCGTCCGCCGCCGTCAGCTCGATGCGCGCGATGCCGCTTTCGTCGGTCTCGACGCTGCCGGGCACCCCGGCCAGCCCGCTTCCGGAGAGGCCGAGCCTCACATTCGGGACGGCGGCGCCCGACTCGGCGAGGACACGGATAGTGACGCTTGCCTTCGTGCCAACGGTCATGCGGTTCGGGAGGCCGCCGATGGCGACGCGGTACGGGCCGTGCAGCCGCTCCGAGTCGCGCGCGACTCGTTCAAAGATCGCGCGCACGGCCGACCTGAAAGCGCTTGGGTCGACCTCTCCCGGCGCGGCGTCGACCATCTGGGAGTGGACATAGAGCATCACGGCCGCCTGCTGGTTCGGGCTGTTCGTCCGCCCGAACGTCCACGCCGCGTACGCCATCCGCCGCTGCCTCTCGAACGTCACGAGGTCACCGTCGCGGTTCCGCAGCTGGTCCGGCTCGACGAGCGCAAACTTCATCGCCTTCGACGGGTACCAGAAGCGAAGATCAATGCAAAACGTCCGCGCGACGTCGGCGACGGCGCCGCGGAAGTCCCCGAACCACCGCACTCCGTAGCGGTACGTGTCGTAGAAGCCGACGCCGGTCGTGCCGCAAGCGTTTCGCCCGTCGCGGGAGCACGGATCGTTCTGGTTCGGTGGCTCAGCTGCGAGTGCCGGCGTGGCCGAGAGCAGCGCTACGACGGCAACGAGCAGGCAGAGGCGACCCACGCCTCGACCTTAGCGCCTCAGGTCACTCGTCGAGGGTGTCGCCTGCCGCACGCTCACGAATCTCTTCGCAAACTGCGGGATCGGCGAGCGTCGTCGTGTCGCCGAGGGGCCGGTTCTCGGCAACGTCGACCAACAACCGTCGCATGATCTTCCCGGACCGGGTCTTCGGCAGCTCCGGCGTGAAGAGGATGTTGGCGGGCTTCGCGATCGGCCCGATCACCTTCGCAACGTGGTCGCGGAGCTCTTCGAGCATCTCCACCGAGCCTTCGTCTCCGCCCTTGAGCGTCACGAAGGCGACGATGGCCTGGCCCGTGAGGCGATCGGCGCGGCCACAAACGGCCGCCTCCGCGACGCCGTGATGGTCGACGAGCGCCGACTCGACCTCGATCGTGGAGATGCGGTGCCCTGACACGTTCATGACGTCGTCCACGCGGCCGAGCAGCCAGAAGTCGCCGTCCTCGTCGACGCGGGCGCCGTCGCCGGCGAAGTAGACGCCTGGGAAGCGGCTCCAGTACGTCTCGACGTAGCGCTGGTGGTCGCCGTAGATGCCGCGGAGCATCGCCGGCCACGGCCGCCTGAGCACGAGATAGCCGCCGCCGCCCGGGCCGACCTCGTTGCCCTCGTCGTCGTAGACGGCCGCGTCGATGCCGGGGAACGGCCGTGTCGCGGAGCCCGGCTTGGTCGTCGTGATCCCCGGCAGCGGCGTGATGAGGATCATCCCTGTCTCCGTCTGCCACCACGTATCCACGATCGGGCAGCGCTCGCCGCCGATGTGCTCGTGGTACCACATCCATGCCTCGGGGTTGATCGGCTCGCCGACCGAGCCCAGCAGCCGCAGCGACGAGAGGTCGTGCTTCTGCGCGTGCTCCGGGCCCCACTTCATGTGCGCGCGGATGGCCGTCGGCGCCGTGTAGAGGATCGTGACCTTGTAGCGCTCGACGATGTCCCACCAGCGGTCGCGGTCGGGGAAGTCCGGCGTGCCTTCGTAGAGGACGCTCGTCGAGCCGTTGCACAGCGGCCCGTAGACGATGTAGCTGTGCCCCGTGACCCAGCCGATGTCGGCTGCGCACCAGTACACGTCCTCGTCGGGCTTCAGGTCGAAGATGTAGTTGTGCGTCGTGGCGACGCCGACGAGGTAGCCGCCCGTCGTGTGGACGATGCCCTTCGGCTTGGCGGTCGTGCCGCTCGTATAGAGGAGGTAGAGGAGGTCCTCGGCGTCCATCGGCTCGCACGGGCACGTGGCCGGATCTGATGGCTGTCCGTCGGTGAGGTCGCGCCAGGTCATGTCGCGTCCTTCGACCATGGCCACGTCGCCCATCGTGCGCTGCCCCACGACCACCGCCTTCACGGTCGGGCACGACTCGAGCGCCTCGTCGACATTGGCTTTGAGCGGAACCTGCTGCCCGCGGCGCCAGCCCTCGTCCTGCGTGATGAGCACTTCGCACTGCATGTCGTTGAGCCGCCCGGCCAGCGCGTCCGCTGAGAAGCCGCCGAAGACGACTGTGTGCGGCGCGCCGAGCCGCGCGCAGGCGAGCATCGCGACCGGCAGGCCAGGCCCCATGCCCATGTAGATCCCCACGGGCGTGCCCTTCCTCACGCCGAGCGCCTTCAGGCCGTTGGCCGCGCGGACAACCTCGTCGAGCAGCGCCTGGTACGTGAGCGGCGCCCGGTCGTCCTCGGGCTCGCCCTCGAAGTAGAAGGCAATCTTCTCGCCCTTCCCCGCCTCCACGTGGCGATCGAGGCAGTTGAAGCAGACGTTGAGCGTGCCGCCCACGAACCACTTCGCGTACGGGGCCTCCCACTCGAGCACGGTGTGGAAGTCGTCGAACCACGTCACCCGCTCGCGTGCCTCGCGGGCCCAGAACTCCTCGAAGGGAATGTCGTAGATGTCCGGCTGCGCGTTCGCCTGCGCCGCGAACTCGGGCGACGGCGCGTACCGACGCTCCTCGTGGAGCAGGGTTTCGATGGCCTCGTTCATGCGCGCGATCCTAACTTGCGGGCGCGGTCCTCCAGACGGTCGGCAGCGAGCTCGTGGGCTGCGCCGTAGCCGGCGACGGCGGTCAGGAACGCGTTCTTGTCGAGCGCGTACAGCAGCCCGTCGCAGAGCGCCGTCACCGTCGCAGACCGAGGAACCTCGCGGAGCAGCGCGATCTCGCCGAAGCCGTCGCAGCGCGCGAGCTCCGCGAGGACGATGCCTTCAGCCGACACCTCGAAGCGCCCGTCGCAGACGGCGTAGAACCGGTCCCCCGCCTCGCCTTCGCGAATCACCGTCTCACCGCTCGTCACGTGCACAGGCTCGAGCGCTCGCGCGAGCGCCTCGAGCTCCGGCGGCGGCAGGCCGGCGAACAAGGGCATCGAGCGCAGCAGGGAGATCTCGACGACCGGCACCGTGCGGTCGGCGTCGATTCGCAAGAGCTTGCGGCCCATGAGCAGCGCGACGAGTGGCAAGACGGCTCCGACGCCGACGATCGCCGCGCGTGCGCCGCCCACGGCGACGAGCAGCGGCGTCAGGAGCGAGCCGATGGCCAGCCCCGCCATCGTCAGCCCTTCGAGCACGCCGAACACGCGCGAGAGGAACTCCGGCGGGCCGGTGCGCTGGAGCAACGTCCGGCCTGCCACGTCGAGCAGGAGGCGGCCGGCGCCTGCAACCGCAAGCAGCGCGAGGGCCGCGCCCACACGAGGGACGACCGCGAGTGCGACGAAAGCCGCCAGCCACACGCCGGCGCCGACCAGCACCGCGGGCGCCAGATGCCTCCGGCCCACCAGCAGCGCGGTGGCCCCGATGGCGAGCACGCCGCCGGCGCCGAAGGCCGCGTTGAGGTAACCCGCCCAGGCCTCCCCTTCATTCAGTACGTCGATGGCGAGCACGACGTACAGCACGTCGAGAGCGCCGATCGCGACGAACTGGGCCGCGAGCAGCAACACGAGCAGCCGCGGCTCGGGCTCCGTGCGCATGATGCGGAAGCCCGCCAGCGCCTCGCCGACCGTCGTGTCGCTCGCCGCATGCGCGCCCGGCTGAGGCCCTACGACAGGGCGTACGAGCAGCGCGGACGCTACGGAGACCCCCGCGGCGGCCACGAGCACGGTGCCGGTCTCGCCGACGGCTAGCAGCACGCCTGCCACCGCTGGAGCGACGAGCACGCTCACGCTCTCGATCCAGCCCGAAACGACGTTCACGGCCGTCAGCTCGTCTGGTGTGCGAGCGAGTGCCGGAGCTAGCGCGGCCTGCGTCGGGCGGGTGATGGTGATCGCGCTCGCCGCGACCGCGGCACCGGCGTAGACGACGAGCTGGTCGGCGTCGAGGAGCATCGCCGCTCCGGTGAGGCTGTACGCGGATGCCTGGATGACGTAGCCGACGGCCAGCACGCGGGCCGGGCGGTACCGGTCGGCCGCGCCGGCGGCGAATGGCGCGATGAGAGCCGCGGGTACGAGCTGGGCGAGAGCAACGAGCCCGGCGGCCGTCGCGCCGCCCTGGTCGAACGCGAACACGAGGATCGCGATCCACGTCCCCCACTCCGCGGCGTTGAAGCCTGCGAACGCCAGCAGCACCCTCCGGAGCTCGCGGTTCCGGACGACGGCCGCGAGGGGGTGCAACGTGGACGTTACGGGCTCAGTTCGTACGGGTAATCGGTGAGATTCTCGCAGCCGTCTTCCGTGACGAGCACGAGATCCTCGAGGCGACAGCCGCCGAAGCCAGGCCGGTAAAGCCCCGGCTCGACCGTCACGACATCACCTGCGACGAGCGGTGACGCGGGTGCGAGTCCCATGCCCGGATCCTCGTGCACCTCCAGGCCGACCCCGTGGCCGAGGCCGTGGAAGAACCCGTCCTCGAGCGTCTCCCCGAGGTCTTTCGTCAGCAACGTCTTGTAGCCGTGCTCCTGGAAGAGCTCGCAGGTTCCGCGGTAGAGCTCGTGGCCGGACGCGCCCGCCCGCACGCCCGCGATCGCCTCGTCGAGCGCCTGCTTCACCAGCCGGTGATACTCGACGAGCTCCTCCGGCGGCTCGCCGACGCAGTACGTCCTCGTCATGTCGGCGTGGCAGCCGGTCTGGCGGTCCTTCGGCCAGAGGTCGATGACGACCGGCTCGCCCGGTGAGATCGGCCCGAACCCCATCTCGTGGCCGATCGCGCTCTGCCCGCCGTGGGAGACGATCAGCTCGTCGGCCGCCATGTCGTGGGCCGTGAAGACCTCCCCGATCTCCTGCTTGATGCGCTCGCACGTGAGCGGCTCGCCGTCGAGCATCAGCACGTCGCCCGACGCGTCTGAACGCCGCAGGAGATCGCGCGCCACGTCCATCGCCGCCTCGGCCGCGCGCTGAGCACGGCGGATGCCCTCCAGCTCGGCCGCGTTCTTCACACGCCGGCGCCGCGTGAACTCCTCGCGGTCGACGGTGAGCTCGAGCCCCGCCGCGCGCAGGTGGTCGGCGAGCTCGACGGGAAACCCTGGCGGGACGACGGCCGACTTGATGCCGATCGAACGGCAGGCACGCTCGGCGACGTGAAGGTACAGCTCCTCCCGCGACACGCCCTGGTCGAGCAGCTCCTCCCAGCCCAGCTCGTCCCACGACAGCACGTCCACGCCCGTCCCGCGCACGCGCGGCACCTCGAGCGAGTGGATGGCGACGATCCGCCTGCCGTTCCGCTCCGCGTAGAGGAAGGGGTCGGGGATGGGGACGGCCACCTCGTGGCGCAGCTCCGGCGAGCGCAGCGTGTCTCCGTAAGCGAGGACATCCGGCACGGCCCGCAATGCTAAACGCCACCACTAGACTCAGTGGTCGTGAGCAACGCTGTCGATCGTGCGCTCGAGCTCTCCGCCGTCTGGGACGAGAAGCTCCGCGCCGACCTGCCACCCGGCGAGATCTTCGATGTCCACACGCACATCGGCGACGACATCGACGGGATGCGCGGCCGTCCGGACGAACTGCTCGAGATCATGGACGGATACGGCATCGCGCAGGCGTTCACGTTCTGCATGGACGAGCCCGACCGCCACCCGGCGTTCAGCGCGCCGAACGACCGCACGCTCGCGTGGACCGAGGAGACCGGCGGGCGGCTCGTCCCGTTCGTCCGCCTCGACCTCGCCGAGACGCCCATCGAGGAGGCCGAACGCTGCCTCGACCGCGGGGCGCGCGGCATCAAGCTCCATCCGCGGGCGCAGGGCTTTCTCCTCACCGACGACCGGCTGGAGCCGGTGTTCGCGCTCGCAGCGGAGCGGCGCGTGCCGATCCTCATCCATGGCGGGCGTGGGCTGCCGCCGATCTCCGAGGGGCTCGGCAGGCTCATGGACCGCCACCATGAGGCAGAGCTGATCATCGCCCACGCCGGCATTGCCGACATGGCCGGGCTGGCCCACGTCTTCGGCTCGCGCGCGGGCGTCTTCTTCGACACCTCAGCCTGGAGCCCGGTCGACCTGCTCGACTTCTACCGCCAGGTCTCGCCCGAGCAGGTGCTGTACGCCTCCGACTACCCGTACGGGCAGCAGCCGAGCTCGCTGCTCATCGCCGTGCGGACGGCGCGTGCGGCGGGGTTCGACGACGACCAGCTGCGCGCGATGCTCTGGGGGAATGCCCTGCGGATCGCGACCGGCGAGCCGCCGGCCGAGCCCACACCCCCGCGCGGCTCGGACGTCTTCACGCAGCCGATGATCTTCGCCCGCATCCACGGCTACCTCTCGATGGCCACGCCGCTGCTCTGGATGCGCCAGCCGGACACGTTCGGCGTGCTCGGCCTCGCGCTCAACGCGTGCGAGGAGCGAAACGGCGCAGCGAAGACGGAGGAGCTCGAGCAGATCCGCGAGCTCATCGCCTGCGCGAAGGACCTCTGGAGCACGCTGCCCGACATCGAGGATGACCGCCAGCGCATCGACACGACGCGCCTGACGTTCCGGCTGCTCCACGTCGCCGACATCGTCGCGGTCACACCGGGTGCCTGAACTCTCGCTGAGCGTCAACGGCGAGGCGCGCACCCTCGAGGTCGAAGGGCGCACGCTGCTCGTCCACGCGCTGCGCGACGGTCTCGGGCTGACGGGGACGCACGTCGGCTGCGACACGAGCCAGTGCGGCGCCTGCACGGTGCTCGTCGACGGCCGCGCCGTGAAGAGCTGCACGATGCTCGCGTTGCAGGCCGCCGACCTAGAGGTGACGACGATCGAAGGGCTCGCCGTCGACGGCGAGCTCCACCCCGTGCAGACCGCGTTCGTCGAGCACCACGGGCTCCAGTGCGGCTTCTGCACTCCCGGCATGATCCTCACGACGATCGACCTGCTCTCGCGCGACGGGCAGCCCGACGACGAGGCGATCCGGCACGCGCTGCGCGGCAATCTCTGCAGGTGCACCGGCTATGACTCGATCGTCGACTCCGTTCGGGCTGCGGCATCGTGATCCCCGCCGCCGTCGAGTACGTTCGGGCGGGCTCCATCGAGGAGGCGCTCGACGCTCTCGCGCAGCCTGACGCGAAGCTGCTCGCGGGCGGCCAGTCGCTCCTGCCCGCGATGAAGCTCCGCATCGCGCGGCCTTCGGTCGTCGTCGACCTCGGCGGTCTCGGCCTCGCCGGGATCGAGGAGCGGGACGGCGAGCTCGTGATCGGCGCGATGACCACCTGGAACGAGCTCGAGCAGGCCGGCGCACGGCCTGCCCTTCGCGCGCTCGCGGATTGCGCGCGCGGTATCGGGGACCTCCAGGTTCGGAACCTCGGCACGATCGGCGGCGGGCTCGCCCACGCCGACCCGGCGGCGGACATGCCCGCGGTGACGATCGCGCTCGGCGCGCGGCTCACGGTGCGCTCGAAGGCCGGCGAGCGCACGATCGACGCCGCTGAGCTCGCGCTGGGACCGTTCGTGACCTCGCTCTCCGAAGGCGAGCTGATCACCGAAGTGGCGATCCCGGTGCCAGACGAGGGCTCCGGCTCGGCATACGTGGCCGTGGAACATCCGGCGTCCGGCTTTGCGCTCGCGGGCGCAGCGGCATTCGTCGGCGCGGACGGCACGAAACGCGTTGCGGTCACGGGAGTCGCGGCTGCGCCCTTCCTGCTCGAAGGCGAGCCCGACGACGCCGAGCTGTTCGGCGACCGCTTCGCGCCCGTCGAGTACCGGCGGCAGCTCGTTCGAACGATGATCGCTCGCGCGACGGCACTCGCCGAGCAACGCGCGAAGGAGGATGCGAAGTGACCGATGTGATCGGAGTCGCACGGCCGAGGCTCGATTCGCCCGAGAAGGTGACCGGCCGGACGCAGTACGCGGCCGACGGCCACGTGTACGGCCTGCTGCACGCGCGGCTCGTCCTCGCCACCGAGGCCCACGCGCTCATCGAGCGGATCAACGGCGCCGATGCGCTCGAGATCCCGGGCGTGGTCGCCGTACTCACGGCAGCCGACCTGCCGACGGCGACGCAGGGCACCGACCGCACCGCAGAGCCACTCGCTCGGCAGGAGGTGATCTTCGCCGGCCAGCCGGTGGCGATGGTGATCGCCGAGACCGAGGCCGCGGCGCAGGACGGCGCGGAGGCGGTCTTTGTCGACTACGAGACGCTGGAGGCCGTAGTCGACGTCGAGACGGCGATGGAGCCCGGCGCGTGCCTTGCGCGTCGCGTGGAGGAGGCGACTGAAGGCGGCGACCTCGAGTCGATCCATGCCGGCGCGAGCGGAGGCGAGCACGACCACGACGAGCAGCTCTCGGGAAACGTCCTCGACCGCGTCCACCGCAAGGCCGGCGACGCGGCGGCCGCGCTCGAGTCGAGCGATGCCGTCGTCTCCGGCACGTTCCGGACGCCGTGGGTCTACCAGGCGTACATCGAGCCGCAGGCGGCGACGGCGTGGCTCGAGCCGGACGGCACGCTCGCCGTCTCTGTCTCCACCCAGGGCTCGTTCGTCAGCCGGTCAGAGCTCGCCCGGGCGTACGGCCTGCCGCTCGAGAGGATCAGGATCATCGCCGAGCCCCTCGGCGGCGCTTTCGGCGGAAAGTTCGCGCTCGTCGAGCCACTGGCCGCCGGCGCCGCGCTCGCGCTCCGCCGCCCGGTTCGCCTCGTGATGACGCGGCAGGAGGACTTCGCCGCCACGAACCCCGCCTCCGCCCAGGTGACCGAGCTCGAGATCGGAGCGCGCTCCGACGGCACGCTGACCGCCATTCGCGGCCGCATGATCGTCGACCGCGGCTCGAACGCCGGGTGGGGCGTCGAGGGCATCACGTCACTGCTCGTGATCGGCCCGTACAAGTGGGAAGGGATCGACGTGCGCGGGTACGGCGTGCAGACGAACCGCTTCACGTTCGGCGCCTACCGCGGGCCCGGGGCGCCAACGGCCGCCTTCGCAGTGGAGACGCTGATCGACGAGCTCGCGGCCCAGCTCGATCTCGACCCGCTGGAGCTCAGGCGCAAGAACGCGCTCGTCGAGGGCGACCAGGGCATCACCGGGCCGGTCCCGACCTTCGGCGCCGTCGAGGTGATCGAGGCCTCGGCCGCCCACGCGTTGTGGGCGAAGCGCGACTCGCTGCCGGAGGGCGAAGGCATCGGCGTCGCCGTCGGCTACTGGCCGGGCGGCAACGAGCCGGCCGCGGCCGTCTGCCGGGTGAACACGGACGGGTCGATGACCGTCGTCACGTCGGCGGTCGACATGACGGGCGTCAACACCGGCTTCGCGACCATCGCTGCCGCCGCCTTCGGCCTCCCGCCCGAGAAGGTGCACGTGGTCATGGCGGACACGTCGTCCGGCCCGTACGCGGGCGCGAGCGGAGGCTCGAAGGTGACGTACACGGTCGGCAAGGCTGTCGAGCGAGCGGCCGAGGCTACGCGCGAGAAGCTCCTGGCAGCAGCCTCGGAGGAGCTGGAGATCGCGCCCGGCGACCTCGAGGTCGTGGACGGCGTCGTCCGAGCGGTCGGCGCGCCAGACCGCTCGATCTCCGTCGAGGAGATCGCGAAGAAGACGCTGCGCTTCGGCGGCCGTTACGAGCCGGTCGAAGGCCACGGCGGCTCGGCTCAGACGAGCCTCGCGCCGTCGGTGGCGGCGCATCTCGCCCACGTCAAGGTCGATCGCGAGACGGGCGAGGTGGAGCTGCTCGGCTACGCGATCGTGCAGGACGTCGGCCGCGCGCTCAACCCCGCGCTCGTCGAAGGCCAGATGCGGGGCGGCGTCGCGCAGGCGATCGGCTGGGCTCTCTACGAGGAACTCGTTCACGACGAAGACGGCCGCCTCCTGTCCGGCTCGTTCCTCGACTACGCGATCCCGACTGCCGACCGACTGCCGCCCATCGACACGGTGATCGTCGAGGTGCCGGCGCCGGACGGGCCGTTCGGCGCGAAGGGCATCGGCGAGGCGCCGGTGATTCCCGGTCCGGCGGCGATCGCGAACGCCGTCCACGCCGCGACGGGCGTGCGGATGCGCGAGCTGCCGATGACGCCGCCCCGCGTCTGGGCCGCGCTCAACGACAGGCAGTGATCGGAGCAGTCGTCCTCGCCGCCGGCGAGGCGAGCCGCTTCGGGTCGCCGAAGCAGCAGCTCATGCTCGGCGACGTGCTGCGAGCCGTGCGGGCAAGCTCGGTGGACGAGATCGTCGTCGTCGCGGGCGCGTACGAGCTGGAGACGGACGCGCGCGTCGTGCAATGCGACGAGTGGCAGCGCGGCATGGGCGCATCACTGCGCTGCGGCCTCGAGGGGCTGCCTGCGGAGACCGAGGCTGCGGTCGTTGTCCTCGCCGACGGCCCTGACCTCGCGCCCGAGGCCATCGACCGGGTCGTCTCGGCGTGGCGAGAAGGCAGGGGAGACGTCATCGCCGCGAGCTACGGCGGCGTGCGCGGCCACCCGGTGCTGCTCGCGCAGTCAGCGTGGCAGCACGTGCCGGACGAGGGCGCGCGCGCACTCGACCCGGCACTCGTCCCCTGCGACGACCTCGGTCACCCGGGGGACGTCGATTACGCCGGAAGACCTCAGGCCGCGGGAAGCCTGAGCGCGGCGAGCTTCGCTTTGAGCTCCGGCGACATCTCCTCGCGGCACGCCGTCTTCACGTAGACGCGGAGCTCGGCCTCGAAGCGGTACCGCTTCCCGCAGTACGAGCAGCCCGCGAGATGCCCCTCGGCCTCCGCATGCTCCTCGGGCGTCAGCTCGCGGTCGAGGTACGGCTGCATGACTTCCTCGCAGTGATCGCAGCTGCACTCGCCGAATCCACCCATCACGACTCAGCCTCCCCCACCTTTTCGGCCAGCTCTTGCTTGAGGATACGTCTACCACGATGAAGGCGAGACATGACGGTGCCGATCGGGATGTCGAGGATCTGCGCCGCATCGGCGTAGGTGAAGTCGCCGATGTCGACGAGCACGATCACGTCGCGAAAGTCGTGCGGGACGGCCGAAAGCGCGCCGACGATGTCGTCCTGGGATAGCCGGTCGTCGATGCGCTCGACCTCCGTGCCCCCACCGGTGGCCTGCTCCATGCGGTTGTAGAGGAAGTAGTCGCCTTCCTCGAGCGGCTGCGGCTCGGGCTGGCGCTGGAGGCGGCGGCCACGGTCGATGTTGAGGTTCGTGAGGATGCGGAGGAGCCAGGCGCGCATGTTCGTGCCGGGGGTGTACGACTGCCAGCTGCGAAAGGCGCGGGAGTACGTCTCCTGGACGAGGTCCTCTGCCTCCTCGCGGGAGGAGACGAGGCGGCGGGCGACGCGATAGACCTGGTCCGAGAGCTCAAGCGCTTCCTCCTCGAAACGGACGCGGTTCCGGGCTTCTACCGCCAGCTCGCGTGGCTCGGATTCGCGCTCCTCTTCGGCCATCCGGGCCACCCTATCCCAGCGACGGTTTTACGAAGTGGGGAACGCCGGCACGGCCGCGTCCATTCCCGCCGGCCGTTCGTGGAAGCCGCCTGTGGCCATCGCCGCGAGCAATTCGTCCCTCGACGTGACGGCCTCGTCCCAGGCGAGCGTGACGTCGCCCATGAGGCTCGCGCTCGCGGATTCGAGGCCTTGATGACCCTCGAGGACAGCGGACAACCTCGCGACGCAGCGTTCGCAGCGGATGCCCGAGACCCGGATCGTCTCCGTCGTCACGACGCGGATGCTAGCCAGCGGAGGGCTGCTTCCGGCTCGAGCTCGAGCTGCCGCTCTGCCTCCGGCCGACCCGCAAGAACGTGCTTCGCGTACGGACGCGGCCCGATCAGCTCCGCCAGGGCTGCTACCTCCTCTGAGTCGGGCGGCAGGCGCGCGGCCTCGGCTCGCCGCCTCGCGTAGAGCTCGCGGTCGTACGGCTCCGGCTCGGAGTCTGCCACGGATGCGACGAGCCCCTGGACGATCGCTGCGAAGCCGGCCGAGCGCCGGACGTCGGTCTGCTGGTCCATGACCCGCACCTCGAGCGTCCCGTGATCGGGGCGCGGCCACGCGTCCCAGTGGCGTCGCGTTTCGTCACCGGCCGTCGCCTCCTCCCAGGCGGCCCAGTCCGGCAGCAACGGTGGCGTGCCGCCGGTCGGCATGAGCAGAAGACGCTCGGCGCGGGTCGACCGAACGCCGGTCGCCCTTCCCTCCGCGTACGGCGAGTTGGCGGACAACGCGAGCAGCGTCGGCAACCACGGGACGACGCCCTCGTACGCGCGCAGGCACGTTTTCTCGTCGGGCATTGCCACGTGGACGTGCAGACCGCAGACGAGTTGCTCGTAGATGACGTCTCCGAGCTCCTCCTGCAGGCGCGCGTATCGAGGCAGCGGCAGGATTCGCTGGTCGGCGCCTCGCGCCAGCGGATGGGTGCCCGCCGCTACGAACGTCGCGGCGGTCGAAACCCTCTTCCGGAGCCGCTGCAGCTCCGCCAGCACCTCGTCGGCGTCGCGACAGACGGTCGTCGTCGTCTCGACGAGGCACGCGAAGAGCTCAGGCTTGAGGCGATCGTCCGGCTCCGGCGCCACCTGCTCGAAGAGCGGCGCGGCCTCGAGCGTCTCCGCGTCGACGAGGAACAGCTCCTCCTCGACCCCGAGCGAGAACGGCGGGGCGTTGCCCCAGGTCACTCAGCGTCGCACCGCGTGCACTGGCCGGCCTGCAGCTTCCCAGGCGTAGTAGGACGCGCTCGGCCCGAATGACGGCTCGTACTCGACGACGCGCGGGTTGCGACCGACGCGCTTCGCGCGCTCGGCGTGCCGCAGGAGGTTCGGGTCGTCGCGCTCCTCCCACACGAGGATGAGATGCGCTGCCGTCATGAAGTTCGCAACGAAGTCGCAACCTTCAGCGGGGCAAGGGAAAGGGTCCGTGCGCACGCACGACCAGCCGGTGTGGTCCGGGGTGTCGTCCTCCTCCCAGAGCTCCTCTTCGAGCTCGAGCAGCTCGAGCTCGAGCTCGCCGGGCCGTGGATCCGCCGCCATGCTCGAAGGCTAGAGAAAGACCGAGAGCCCCGGCAGGTTGGGGCTCTCGGTTCTTGCAGTCCGCCGCGCCGTGACGACTCGGCTCGCGGCGGTGCGACCCCACACTGGGCAGGGTCGATTGGACGGCTTACCCGGAGGGAGTGGAGGGCCGCCGCCCAAGCTTGACTTCGATCGTCAGTTTCGATTCTCCGCGGTAGACCTCGAGCGTGATCGTGTCGCCCGGCTCGAGCTCCGAGACGACGTCGCGAAGGCTCGCGAGGTCGTCGACCGGCATGCCGTTGGCCGAGACGATGATGTCGCCGCCGATCGTGTAGCTCTCACCGGCGACCGTCACCTCGTTCGTGCCCGCCTTGAGCCCGGCCTTCGCCGCGCCGCTTCCGGACTGCACTTCTTCGACGAGGACGCCCTTCTTCACGGCCAACCGGAACGCGGCGGCCACGTCGGGGGTGATCGGCTGGGCGAGGATGCCGATGGCGGCATGGTCGACCCTGCCGGTCGCGATCAGCTGGCCGGCGACGGTCTTGACGGTGTTCGACGGGACGGCGAAGCCGACGCCGACGTTGCCCTCCGTGATGCCGCCGGTCTCGATCTGGGCGTTGACTCCGATCACCTCGCCGCGCGCGTTGAGCAGCGGCCCGCCCGAGTTGCCGTGGTTGATCGCGGCGTCGGTCTGGATGACGTGGTCGATCGCGTACTGGTTCGGCGCCTCGATCTGGCGTTGCAGGGCGCTGACGATGCCCGCGGTAACCGTCCTCGAGAGGCCGAACGGGTTGCCGATGGCGACGACCGCGTCGCCGACCTCGACCGCATCGGAATTGCCGAGCGTAAGGGCCGTGAGCGCGCCGGAGCTCGTGTTCACCTTCAGCACCGCGATGTCCGTCGACGGGTCGGAGCCGACGAGCTTTGCGTCGATGCTCTTGTTGTTGGAGAAGGTGACCCTGATCGATCCGGCGCCGTCGATCACATGGAAGTTCGTGATGATGTAGCCGGCCTTGTCGAAGACGAAGCCCGAACCGAGCGCGCGTTGCGCCTCGTTGGCAGTGGCGGTGATCTGCACGACGCCGGACGCGGAACGCTTGTAGATCTCACCGATAGTCAGGCCCTGGCTGGGGCGGAAGGTCGTGGGCTGGGAGGTGTTCTCGACCGACACCTCGCGAACGGTGACGGTGCTCGCGCCGTCGAGTGAGCCAACGGCATAGGCACTTCCGAGGGCGAGAGCAGCACCGGCCGCACCTGCGGCCGCGATGGCGATGTAGGGGATGAAGCGACGGGGATTGTCCATGCCGGTGTTCTACCGGCCGAGGCTTAAAGGGCCGTTTGACGACTGTTAAGCGTCGGTGTAGCGTCGCCCCATGCCAGACGACTACGCATTCGGCACGCTCGACGAGCTCGGCGAGGGCTACGGCTTTCGCAAGATACGCCAGGCGCTCGGCGTCGAGGCCTTCGGCGTCAACGCGGTCGTCATGCCGCCGGGCTACGAGGGCTTCCACCATTACCACGACGAGCAGGACGAGCTCTATTTCGTCCACTCGGGCACAGCGAGCGTCGAGATCGGTGAGGAGACGCGCGAGCTCGGGCCGGGTGGGGTCTTCCACGTCCGCTCGACGACGCCTCGGCGGGTCTCGAACGCGGGCGACGACGACCTGGTGCTGCTCATCGTCGGCGGCAAGGGCGGCTACGTAGGACGCGACGGGCAGATGGTCGATCCGGCGGACATCGAACGCCGCGCCTCGTTCGGCAGCAGCTAGTTGGCTCTAGCCGGCGGCGCGCTGTCCGAGGCCGCGCGCGTACACGAGCGCGCGGACGCCGAGCTCGACCTGCTGCTCGCGGACCTCGCCACCTGGGTCGACGTCGACACGCCCGGCGGCGACCTCGAGGCGCTCGACGGTCTGGCACGCGTGCTCGCGCTCGAGGCCGAGCGGCTACGGGCTGGAGCCCGAGCTCGTCGAGACGCCCGGCGGGCTTGCCCTCCACGCCACGCTCCGCGGGTCGGGCACCGCGCGCGTCGCGCTGCTAGGCCATCACGACACCGTCTTTCCCATGGGAACGGCGGCTGCCCGGCCGTTTCGCCGGGACGGGGAGCGCTGTTACGGCCCGGGCGTCGCGGACATGAAGGGCGGCGTCGCGGTCGCGCTGCACACGGCTCGGCTGCTCGCGGACGGGCCGCGGCCGTTCGATCTCCTCGAGGTCGTGTCCGTGCCGGACGAGGAGTCCCGGGACGGCGGGCCGCCGTCGGGCGGGCGGCTGCTCGGCATGGACGCCGTCCTCTGCCTCGAGTGCGGGCGCCCGAACGGGGAGGTCGTGTCGCGCCGCAAGGGCGCGCGCTGGTTCCGCATTCACGCCTCGGGGCGGGCCGCACACGCAGGCGAGGCGCCCAACGAGGGTCGCAACGTCGCCGTCGCGCTCGCCCGCGAGGCGCTACGCATCGGCGAGCTCCACGGCGCGCGCCCGGATCTCACGCTACAGATCACGGGGCTCGAGGCCGGGGAGGGCCTCAACACCGTGCCGAGCGCCGGCTTCCTGACCGCCGATCTCCGCGCCTGGACGGACGAGGATCTCAGCTGGGCGCTCGAGCGCGTGGTCGACTTCGGCCAGCACGAAGGCGTCGAGCTTTCGTACGAGGATCTCGGCGGCCCGCCGCCGTTCGAGCGCACGGACCGCGTCGGGCCGGCTGGCCGAGACCGCCATCGCGCTCGGCGCAGAGCTCGGCCATGTCTTCGGCGAGACGTCGGCAGGTGGCGTCTCCGACGGCTCCTGGGCGGCGTCGCAGGGCCTCCCGACGCTCGACGGGCTGGGCCCGGTGGGCGGCGAGGACCACACGCCCTGGGAGTACATCGAGACCGACAGCCTCGCCACGCGCTGCGGCGTTGTCGCCGGGCTCGTCGCAGCGGTAGACGCCGGCTTGTTGGACTAACTCCGCCGGCGCTGCAGCCCGAACCACACGACGCCGGCGAAGAGCGCGAGCGACGCGGCGCCGACTGCCAGCAGCACGCCGACGGGGAGGCTGTCATTGGGCGGCGCGTAGTCGAGGGAGCCGTCGATGGCGAGCTTCTCGCCGTCGACCGTGCCGGGCACTGTCCAGTCGAAGATGTGGTGCTCGATGTCCTTGGCTGCCTCCACCTTCGCCGGAAGCTTCGGGCTCATCCAGTGGACACGGTGGTCGTGCCACGAGTACTGGACGCCGGCGGCGACCGACTTCCAGTCGGGCTCGGCCTTCGGATCCGCTGACGCCGGCACTTCGACGTTCGCGTACCGGTCGTCGTTGAGATAGGCAGCCGGAGAGCGCTGGTTCTCGAAGACGCCCTCGCGCGTGAACCGGAGATACGGCTCTCCCTCGTAGCCTTCGACGACGATCTCCCGCCCACCGGTATTCGTCAGCTCGAGCTCGTCGTCGCCGTCGATCACGCGCACAGCGAGGCCGGAGAGCTCCGGTGCGACGCGGACGACCGTCGAGCGGTAGCCCTGCGCTGCCCCGCCGCCATGAGAGGCGGCGGCGGGGCAGGCGATCAGAGCTGCGACTGCGGTTGCGACAGCAATACGGGTCAAGGCCTAGCCGTGGCCTCCGAGGCCTTCGTCACCTTCACGCCCGGGGCAGGCGACTCCGGCTCGGGCTTGCCCTTCTGCGGGATCTCGATCCAGCGGTGCACGCCCTTCGCGCAGCGCTGGACGACCGGGAAGTACAACGTCTTGCCCGGCGTGTTCGGCACGGCGATCCGCAGATAGAACTGGTCGAACGTGTCGTCCCTCAGGGTGCCACCACTCCAGGTGACGGAGAGGAGGCCGGTGGTGATCTTCTCGCCGAAGAGCGTGCCAGGCACGGGCAGCTTGCCCTTCTTCAGCGTCAGCTTCCAGCCGGGCTTCGGCTGCGGCTTCGCCGAGATGACGCCTGCCGGCACCTGGATGGAGACGGACTTCGTCGGCGATCCCTCGCAGCCGTGACCGACGGTGAAGCCGATCGCTGGGAAGGACCCGGCGGCTGCACTTTCCATCGTCGGTGACACGTGGGCGCTGCCCACGGCAACGATGCGTCAGGAGTGCCGCCGCGGCGGCACCTGTGATGAGTAGACGTCGCATGTGTCGTCTTATCCCTTCTGTATGGGTATCGAGACAGTGACTTCGTGATGTTCGAACTCGCCGCGCCGGACCCCGACATCGAGGTCCCAGTCACCGGCGAGCGGCAAAGACGCACCGAGCACGCTGTAGTGGCCCGGCCCGGCCGGATGCGGCTCGAGCTCCAGCGGACCGATGCCCGGATCCGGCAGGGTGGCCGAGACCTGCGCCTCGGCGACTTTCGCGAACTGCCCGTTCTTGTTCAGTAGGTAGACGTGGATGTTGTTGAGCCCCTTCACGGCGGGATCGACGACGAGGGTGAGCTCGTACGGGCCGAGCTGCGCCACCCTTGACACCGGCCCCGACGGGGCAACCGACGCCTTCGCCGGTGGCTCCGCCACGAGCACGGCAGTGACGCCGATCGCGACCACAAAGAGCGCGAGCTCCACACCTACCGCACCGAGGAATCGCCGCTGCTCGACCGGCGAGGCTGCCTGACGCCTGATCCGCGGCACGGCTCGACGGTTGTTGTACGCGCCGAGACCGAGCAGGACGAGGACGATGGCCGACTTCGCCAGCAGCAGGCGGCCGTAGTTCGTCTCCCAGAGCCCGTTCCAGGCACGCACTTCCAGGTAGCCGTTGACGAGGCCACCCACGAGGAGAACCGCGACCGAGACGACGGCGAGCGCCGAGAACCTCGGCACGATCGCAGCCGCCAGCGGCCAGCGGCCCCCGCGAGCGAGGATGAGAGCAAGGAGCACGAACGTGAGGCCGCCGGCCCAGACGGACGCCGCCAGCACGTGGAGCAGGTCCATCGCGAACGCGAGCGCGCCCGCGGTGTTGGCGTGTCCCGCCGCCGGCAGCGTCCACGCGAGCCCGACGGCGAACGGCAGCGAGTAGCCCGGGTGCACTCCCGAGAACGCGACGAGCGCAAGGCCCGCAGCAAGGCCGGCACGTACGAGCCAGACCTCGCCGAAGCGCGTGTCGAGGACCGCCCTGAAGACGTCCCAGGAGAGCGCCTCACCGAGACCGAAGCCTCCGGCACTTGCTCCGTGGAACACGATCCCCACGAGCGACGCCACCGCAAGGACGGCGGCGAGCACACCCAAGATCCGGCGCAGCATCGGCCGCACCGGTGTCTCGATCCCCCGGAAGACTCGCAAAGAGCGCGATCGCGCCGCCGACGCAGGCGAGGAGAAGCGCGAAGCTCAGGAAGCGCGTCACGGTGAACCCGACGCCGACTTCCCGCGGAACCTCGTCGTCCTTCAGCACCTCGGCGATGACGCCGGTCGTGTCGCTCTTCGACTTGACGGAGAAGACGAACGCGCCGTGCAGCGGGTGCGAGTCTGCCGAGACTATTCGCCAGGCGACCGTGTAGGTGCCGCGGGCGAGCGGACGGTCGTCCAGCTCGATCACGACGGTCTGCGCATCGGGCCGGGAGGTCCGGCCGGAGTCGACGCGGTTGGCGTCGGAGTCGTAGACGCGCAATGCGCCGAGGCTCGCGTCCACGGGCTCGTTGAAGCGCAGCAGCACACGGTCCGGCCACGTCTCGAGGACGGTGCCGTTCGCCGGCTGTGTCTCGGTCAGGACGGCGTGGGCTCCCGCGGGCGCCACCGCGACGAGTGCGATGAGCACTGCCGCGAAGGCGACGACGATCAGCCGTGCCGGCCTCTGATGTGACTCGCGAATCGTCTTCTCCTTCCGGTTGGCCGCGAGCGCGGCCGGGGATCAGGCTGGAAGGAGACGCGGTGGGCCGCGTGCGGGATGCCCGTCCGCAAGCGGCTCGAGTGAAGGAAGGTCGACCGGCGCCGGTGCGAGATTCGCAAGCACGGCCGGCCGAAGCTTTCGCGGGGCGCCGCGCGCCGAGCCGATCGCCTCGGCGGCGCGAAGAAGCAGGCGTGCGACCACATACGCGGCGATCGCGAAGGGAATCTGGAGCACGAGGCCGAGCGCGAACGTGGGCTCGGTTGCCGCGTGCCACGGAAACGCGCCGTCGTGGAGATAGCGCTCGAGGTGCTCCTGGAGCACGAAGGTCGCGAGCGGCAGCACCGCGAGCGGCCAGGGATCGAGCGAGAACGCGGGCCTGCCGCGGCCGGCCGCCCGTGCGACGGCGACGAGCCCGGCGACGAGCAGCGCGACACACAACGCAACGGCGAACGGGAGGTACGAGAAGTACCCGTGCCCCGACCCGGCCAGCAGCTCCGAGCGCTCGTGAGCGTCGGGCGAGACGAGCCAGTAGTCGACGGCATGTGCGAGCTGGGCGCCACCGAGGACGATCGGCACCGCAACCAGCCACGCGAGAGCTCTTCTCACGGGCGGGAGTGTAGCCCCGTCACCCGCCGGCGGCCTCGGCACGGCGCATGCCGAGCGCGGCCCAGACCGCGAACACGAGCAGCAGGCCGAACGCGGCGCCGAACGCAACTGCCACGTACTCCGGCGCCCCGGAGACGAGGCTCCGGCCCGCCTCGAGGAGGTACGTCACGGGGTTCACGGTGGCCACGGTGTGAATCCAGCCGGACAACAGCGTCAGCGGCACGTAGACGGGCGCGAAGAAGAGGATGAGGAACACCGGCATCTGCATCAGCGGGCCGGCCTGAAGCGACCGGAAGCGCGTTGCGATGCCCGCCGCCCAGCAGAGCGCAACCATGTTCACGAGCAGCGCGAGCGTGAAGAGCCCGACGACCTCGGCGCCGTTTCCGAGCACGTCCATACCCAGCGCGAGCGCGACGGCGACGAGCACGACGGCCGTCACGCCCCAGCGCACGATCGCCGCCAGCCCGTAGCCGACGATGATCGCGCTGCGGTGCGGCGCGGCCAGCATCAGGCGCCGCGAGAACCCGTACTCGAAGTCGCGGGCGATGCCGAACCCCGTGAACACGCCGCCGAAGGCTGCCGACTGGAGCAGCACGAACACGAACTGGAACGCCGTGTAGCCCGCGGGGAACTCGAACCCGGGCAGGCTCGACAGCTGCGAGAGCCCTCCCACGAACGCCGTGAAGAAGAAGAGCGGGAAGGCGATCGACGGGATGAGGATGCTCGGCGTCGTGAGCGCGTTGTGCGTCGTCCGCCACGCCACGCCGAGCGCGACCGAGCGGTACGCGTGCCACGTCTCTCCCATCAGGTTCGTTCCATCCTCACGCGCAGCGCGTGCGAGGCGGCGACCGTCGAGACGACGATGAGCGCGATCGCGACTACGAACCCGAGTGAGAGCGCCTGCACGCTCCAGCCGGTGATGATGAGGCTGCGCACGGCCTCGATGAGGTACGTGACCGGATTGACCGTCGCGATCGCCCGGAACCAGTCGACCTCCATGAGGTTCCGCGGCGCGTTCATCGACGACATGAAGAGGAAGATGAAGAGCACGGGGAAGAGCGCCTGGATCGACTCGCCCGAGCCCGTGCGGAGAGCCATGTACGCGCCGAGCATCCCGAAGCCGGCCGAGATGAGCGTCGCGAGCACGAGGATCATCAGGATGCCGGGCAGGCCCGAGACGATCTCGACGCCGAACGCGAGCGCGCAGCCCATGTAGAAGAGCGACTGGATGAGGCCCATCACGACCACACCGGCGAGATGGCCTGCGAGCAACGCGCTGCCGCGCATCGGCGTCAGGGCGAGCCGGTTGAGGAACCCGTTCTGAATGTCGCGGGCGAGATCCGTGCCGGCGTTCATCGTCGCGAAGAGCGCGCCCTGGATGAACGGGACGGCGACCGCGAAGGCGAGAAACGAGTCGGTCGGGAAGCCTTCGAGCGCCGTCGACGGCCTGAGGCCGGCCGCGTTCACGGCGACGAGCATCGTCGGGAAGAGGAGTGGCGGGATGACGTACGCCGGCTGGCGCAGCGTGCGCGTGAGGCTGCGCCGGGCCAGGCTGAACACCTGTGTCGCGTTCACGTGGCGATGCTCTCGGGCTGCTCCGAGCCTGCGCCTTCGAGCGTGCGGCCGGTCTTCGCGAGAAAGACGTCGTCGAGGCTCGGCGCGTGCAGCTGGAGGTGCTCCACGTGGAGGTCTGCGCTGTCGAGCGCCCGGACGATGTCGGCGAGGCCGAACTCGTCTCCCGCCAGCCGTACCGCCAGCGACTTCGGCGACACCTGGGAGAGCTCTCCGAACTGCTCGAGGATCCGCGCCAGCTGCGGACGTTGCTCCGGATCGGCTGGGGATCGCCTCCACCGTCGGGTGCGCGATCTCGGCCTTGAGCTCGGCGGGCGTGCCCTCGGCCACGATCCGGCCGTGGTCGATGATGCCGACGCGGTTCGCAAGCACGTCCGCCTCCTCGAGGTACTGCGTGGTGAGGAAGACGGTGACGCCGTCCTCCTGCGCGAGCCGCCCGACCTCGGCCCAGAGCGCCGTGCGCGACTGCGGGTCGAGGCCGGTCGTCGGCTCGTCGAGGAAGAGGATGCGCGGCCGGTGCACGAGGGCGAGCGCGAGGTCGAGACGTCGCTTCATCCCGCCCGAGTACGTGCGCACCTTGCGCTCGGACGCCGCCTCCAGGCCGACGCGCTCGAGGAGCTCGTCGGACCGGAGGTTGCGCTCGGCCTTCGCGATGCCGTGCAGCGCCGTCTGGAGCCGCAGGTGCTCGCGGCCGGTGAGCAGCGGATCGAGCGCGGCTTCCTGGAGGGCGGCGCCGATGGCCCTCCGCACCTTCGGGCCATCCTTGACGATGTCGAAGCCGGCCACGCGCGCGCGGCCGTCGGTCGGCGGCAAGAGCGTCGTGAGCATGTGCACGGTCGTCGACTTGCCCGCGCCGTTCGGCCCCAGGAAGCCGTAGATCTCCCCTTCGGCGACGGCGAGGTCGATCCCGTCGACCGCGCGGACGTCCTTGAAGTCGCGGACGAGCCGCTCCGCCTCGATGCCGTACGCCACCTTCCGACTCTAGCTGCGCGCTGCTCGGCGCTCGCGAGCTGCGGAGACGAGCTCCTCGAAGAGGCGCAGGTCGTCTCCGTCCTCCGGGTGCCAGAGCACGCCGAGCGCGAATGCGCGATCGCCCGCCTCGAGCGCCTCGATCGTCCCGTCGTCGGCGCGCGCGACCACCTCGAGGCCCTCGCCGAGCCTGCCGTAGCCCTGGTGGTGGTGCGACGAGACCTCCACGCTCGTGCCAACGATCGAGTGGAGACGCGAGCCCTCGTCGACGGAGACCGGGTGCTTGGAGAAGACGCCGGGCACTTCCTTGTGGCCCTCGTGCCCGACGAGGTCGGGGACGTGCTGCTCGAGATCGCCGCCGAGCGCGACGTTCAGGACCTGGGAGCCGCGGCAGATGGCCAGCACCGGCAGGTCGCGATCGAGGGCCGCGGTGAGGAGCGCGATCTCGGCGCGGTCTCGCTCGGGGCGGATGTTGTTCGTCTCCGGGTGCGGCTCGGCGTCGTACAGCTCCGGGTCGAGGTCCGGGCCGCCCGTGAAGACGAGCCCGTCGAGCGCGTCGAGCGTCTCGCTCGATCGCGTCCTCCGACGGCGGCACGAGCAGCGGCCTACCGCCGGCCGCCTCGACCTTCGTCACGTACGCGAGCGGAGCCAGCGCGGCAGGCACGTTCCAGACGCCCCATGCCGCGTCCTCGGCGTACGCTGTGATGCCGATGACCGGCCGCATCCTCTCCGCATTGTCACTGATCGTTCTCGCGCTCGGACTCGCCGCCTGCGGCGGTGACGACGGCTCGACGACGGCGACCGAGACGACGACGACGTTCGACACCGACACGACGATCACCACGACGACGTCGACCGAGCCCGAGACGACGAAGCTCCGCGTGTACTTCCTGCTCAACGACAAGGTGCAGCCGTTCGCACGCGAGGTGCCGAAGACCCAGGCCGTCGCCGCGGAGGCGCTCGACCAGCTGCTCGCAGGGCCGACCGCCAGCGAGCAGGAGCTCGGGCTCGTGTCCGCACTGCCCGCCGGCGTGGAGGTGGAGCGAGTCACCGTCGAGGACGGGCAGGCCCACGTGCGCGTCTCGCAGCACCTCGAGAGCGATGCGGTGGCACAGCTCGTCTACACGGTCACGCAGTTTCCCTCGATCACCAAGGGCGTCTCGGTCGAGATGCCCGACATGCCTCCCCTAATCGTCGACCGCGCCGACTACGAGGACTTCACACCGGCGATTCTCGTCGAGTCGCCGCTCGCGTTCGAGACAGTCTCGAACCCCATCCACGCCACGGGCACGGCCAATACGTTCGAGGCGAACTTCCAGTACGAGGTCGTCGACCCGTCCGGCAAGGTCGTCGACACGCACCACGTCACCGCTACGTCGGGCACCGGCACGCGCGGCACGTTCGAGTTCACGACGAAGCCCTACACCGGCGAGGCCGGGCAGGGCGCGCTCGTCGTGCTCGAGTTCTCGGCGAAGGACGGGTCGCGGACGAACGAAGTCCGCATCCCCATCGAGCTCCAGCCCTAGTCGGCCAGGAAGGCTTCGAGGCGCGCAGCCTCGTCGGCGAGCTCGCGCCGTACCGCGCGTGACAGCGGCGCGAACGGCTCGATGACGACGCGACCGCCGTCGACGCGCCACATGCCGGCGACGAACCCGTCGACGAGAAACGTCTGGGAGACGTCGCCGTTCATGGCGATGACGGTCTTCCGGTACTGCTCGGGCAGTACGCGAGTCCGGTCCGCGAACGCGAGCAGCACGTTGTCCCACTTCGGCAGGAAGCGCACGGGCGCGGGCGTTTCAGGGTCCGGAAGCGGCGCGCGGGCGACATCGAAGAGCTCGCGACCCTTCCCGTCGCGGAAGCGCCGCAACGGCTCGAGCCGGTCGAGCGCGCGCTGGATCTCGGGCACGTGCATCATGCTCCAGGCGACGATGTCGCGCCGCGATGCGGGCCCGAAGGCGGCGAGATAGCGCCGGACGACCTCCGCGCGCGCGTCGGTCGGATCGTGCAGCTCGGGTTCCTCGATCGCAACGAACCTGCCCTCGGGCCGCCCCTGCCAGAGCGCTGTCTCGTGGTGGTGGTGAAGGTGCGCGCGTGCGCGTGCGGCACGCCAGGCACGGCGCGCGGTGAGGCCGGTGAGCCCGTGCTCGCGCTCGAGATAGGCGAGCGCCTCCGTCGTCGTGACGGTGCCGTTCGCGGCGAGCGCCCGCACCGACGGCGCGAGACTCCTCGCCGGCTCCACTTCCCAGGGGAAGTTCGTCTCGCTCATCGCCGCGCGCACGAGCCCGTAGTCGCGCGGAGTGACGAGGTGGAGCGTCTGCCGCATGACGGTCGCCTTGACGACGGCCCTGCGCGCCAGCTCGCGCTCGAGCGCCTGGCGACGGAAGCTCGTCGTTCGCGTCCAGATGCCGACGTACGGCGACGGCGGCCACTGCGCCTGCATGCCGACCAGGCGCTCAATCACCGCCTTCGGCGAGAGCCGCTTCCGCTCGAGCAGGAGCTGTCGCGCAAGCGTTGCGCGGTTCAGCTCGCGCAGCGTGAGGACACGCTCAGCCACCGGCGCCCTCGGCGTAGATCTTCCGGACGACGTCCTCGATCTCGGGCTCGTGGAGCTCGAGATCGCGGACGGGCGCTAGCGCCGTGACGGCTGCAGTTAGCCGTGCCGCGCTCGTCTCGTCGCGGCGGAAGGCGAGCCACTGCCGCGAGCCCTCGACGCGGACGATCCTCGCGCCGTCCACCTCCAGCGGCTCCCGCGGCTCTTCGAGATCGACGACGAGCATCCGCTCTCCGCCGTACCCCTGCTTCAGCGTGTCGAGGTCGCCGTCGTAGATGAGGCGCCCGTGATCGATCACGAGCAGGCGCGAGCAGAGCCGCTCGATGTCGTCGAGGTCGTGCGTGGTCAGCAGCACGGTCACGCCGCGCTCGGAGTTGATCTCGGTCAGAAACTCGCGCACCCGCTCCTTCGCAACGACGTCGAGCCCGATCGTGGGCTCGTCGAGGAGGACGATCTCCGGGTCGTGCAGCATGGCCGCCGTCAGCTCGCCTCGAATCCGCTGTCCGAGCGAGAGCTGCCGAACCGGCGTGTGGAGGAAGTCATCGAGGTCGAGCAGCTCGCGAAAGCGGTCGAGGTTCTGCCGATGCCGATCCTCGGGGACCTTGTAGATGTGGCGGAGCAGCTCGAACGAGTCGGCGAGCGGGAGGTCCCACCAGAGCTGCATGCGCTGACCGAACATCACGCCGATGCGCCTGGCCAGCTGGATGCGCTGCCGCGAAGGCTCGAAGCCAGCGACGGAGATTCGGCCCGACGACGGGACGAGGATGCCCGTCAGCATCTTCACGGTGGTCGACTTGCCGGCGCCATTCGGCCCGATGTAGCCGACCAGCGAGCCGGCCTCGATCTCGAACGAGATGTCGTCGACGGCCCGCACGACCGTGCGCTCGCGGAGGACACGTCCTCGCTTTCGCCGCACGACGAACGTCTTCTCGACGCCCTCCAGCTCGATCTGGGCCATCTGTCTAGCCGCCCGCGCTCCGGTAGTGCCGCACGGCGTAGCGCCACACGTAGCCGGCGCCGACGGCCGCGATCAGCGCTACTAACGGCGAGGCGAACGGCAGCCAGTCGGGCGCCCCGAGCGGATCGGGCTTGTCGAGGACGTACGTCGCAGGAAAGTACGCCACGAACGCCATCGGCACTACAAAGGTCACGAAGCGCTGCAACCAGTTCGCGTAGACGTCGATCGGATATTCGGAGAGGAAGTTGCCACCGTCGGTGAGCGAGTTCACCGACTCGCGCCCCTCGACGGCCCAGAAGACGATGGTGATCCCGGCCACCCAGATGGCCGCGAAGATCGCGGCTCCGGCAAGCACTGCGACGGCGATCATGGCCACGCGATCCGCCGTCCAGCCGATGTCGAGCGCGACGACGGCGTACACGAGCACCACCGCCGACTGCAGGAGCCTTCCGAACTGGCGCAGACGGAAGTCGGACACGATCACCTGGAGCAGCGAGCTCCGCGGCCTGACGAGCACGAGGTCGAAGTTCCCGTCGCGGATCAGCTGCGGCAGCAGATCGAGGTGGCCGACCGCCAGCTCGGCGATCGAGAACGCGACGCCGGCGATGCCGTAGAGGAGCGCGACCTCCTGCACCGACCAGCCGGCGAGCTGCGGCACGTTGTCGAAGATGACGAGGATGGCGATGAAGTCGAGGAACGAGACGAGGAAGACGCCTACGACATCGAGCGCGAAAGACGTGCGGTACTGCCATTGCGCGCGCACCCGGGCAGCGACGAGCCTCGCGTAGAGGACCAGCGGCTCAGCCACCCTGCACGACCAGCTTTCGCGTGCCTCGCGAGAACACTGTCAGGCAGATGGCAAAGAGCGCGACCAGCCAGCCGGCCTGCATGGCGAGCGTGGCAGCGAGCTCGCTTCCGGTCGACGCGCCGACGAAGACGTCGACCGGGAGCTGGAGCATGCTCGGGAACGGCGTCGCGTACGCCACCGTCTGGAGCCACTCCGGAAAGAAGCGGACCGGGATGATGAAGCCGGAGAAGAAGGCCGCGAGCGCGACAGAGATACGAAGCGCTCCGCGGTAGTCGAGCATCCAGAACGCCGAGAGGTTGTAGAGGAAGCGGAAGGTGAAGCTGACGGCGATGGCCAGCAGGACGCTGACGAGAAACACGGCCCAGACGATGGGGTTGCTCGGCGCAGTCAGGTCGAAGACGATCGCGCCGACTACGAGCGGCGGCAGCCCCCGGAAGAGCGCGTGGTACAGGGCTCGTCCGTAGTCGGAGGCGAGGCCAGCCCGCAGCGGATGCACGGGCCGGATGAGGTCGGTGGCGACGTCGCCGCGCTGGATCCGCCGCGCAAAGTCCGCATCGCCGAAGATGCCGACGGTCGAGAGCATCGCCTGGGTCAGCCAGACGTACGTGAGCGTCTGCGCCACGTCGTAGCCGCCGATGTCCCCGCGTGTCTCGTAGAGCGAGAGCAGGACATACGCCTGGATGAAGCCGAAGACGGTGTTCGTGAAGATGCCTGCCCAGGTCGCGGCGGGATACGCCGCAAAGCGACGGTAGCCGCGGACGGCCAGCTCCCACTCGAGACGCACCGGGCGAGTATGGCGTGACGCGCGGGCTACTCGTCCACGGGCGGCGCCTGGTGCCCTTCGTCGTCGGCGTCCGGCTCGCCGGTGTCGGGCGGGGCCTCGACGTCGGGCTCGGGCGGCGTGTCGCGCTCAGGTGTCATAGAGCACCTCTCCGCTCTCGACGGCGACGAGCTCGCCGGCGGCGGTTCGGATCTCGAAGCGGCCTTCGCGATCGATCTTCTCACCGGTCCCGCGCGTGCCGTCGACCGCCACGCGCCTCCCGCGCAGGAAGTCTCGCGACGCCAACCGGCCGTAGACGGCGTCGAGGCCGCCCTCGCGCCACTCGTCGTACGCGAGCTCGAGATCGGCGAGGAGCGACGCGAGCAGCGGTGCCCGCTCCCACTCCTGGCCGGTGAGCGAACGCAACGAGCCAGCACGCTCGGGCAGCTCGTCGCGGGTCTGGTTGACGTTGATGCCGATGCCGACGATGACGGCCTCGTCCCGCGCCTCCGCGAGCACGCCGGCGACCTTGCGGCGGTTCACCATGACGTCGTTCGGCCACTTGATCTGCACTGCGAGCCCGAGGGTGCGCTCGAGCGTGTCGGCGACGGCGACGCCTCCGACGAGCGACAGCTGCGGGAGTGGCCGGCCAGCCGGCGGGCGCAACGCGATCGAGCAGAGGATCGAGCTGCCGGAAGGTGCGATCCACTCGCGGCCGAGGCGTCCGCGGCCTCCCGTCTGATGCTCGGTGACGGCGACGGCGCCCTCCGGCACGTCGTCGGCGAGGAGCAGCTGCGTCGATTCGCACTCCTCCTCGTAGAGATACGGCTGCCCGAATCGCCCGCGCAGCAACGGGCCGACATCGTCCCACGAGAGCGTCGTGCTCATCGGGCTCATCGTGCCACTGGAGCGTGCTCGATGCAGGCATGTCCGCAGGGCGAATCAGAATCCCGCCTTGGTGACCACGCGCGCAACGAGAGGCAACTGGGCCGCCCGCATCGTCCACTCGGCGACGTTCACGACGGTGATCGTGACGACGATCGTCGTCAATGCCGCCATCCTGGGCCTCTCGACGTACGAATCGATCGACGACCGCTTCGGCCGGGGGCTCACGATCGCGAACGGGGTCTGCCTGGGCATCTTCGTCGTCGAGCTCTGCATCCGTTTCGCGGCGTACTGGCCACGGCCACGGGAGTTCTTCCGGGACGGCTGGAACGTGTTCGACCTCGTCGTCATCGGAGCGGCGTTCGTTCCCGGGGTCCGGGAGAACTCGACGCTGCTGCGGATCGTCCGCCTGCTACGGGTCGTCCGCATCGTGCGGCTGCTGCCCGACCTGCGCGTGCTGCTGCTCGGCGTCTGGCGCAGCATCCTGCCGCTCGTCTCGATCGGCGCCGTGACGCTGATGCTGCTCTTCGCGTACGGCATGGCGGGCTGGGTCTTCTTCGCGGACGAGCTGCCGGAGCAATGGGGGAACATCGGCCGGGCGATGCTGACGCTCTTCGTCATGCTGACGCTCGAGGACTTCCCGAGATACATGGAAGACGCGATGGCGATCCACCCGTGGGCGTGGATCTACTTCGTCAGCTTCATCCTCCTCGCTGCCTTCGTCGTCGTGAACCTCCTCATCGCGATCGTGCTCAACGCGATGGAGGAAGCGCGCGAGCTCGAGCGGCGCCACCTGCTGCGCGAGAAGCATGGGGCGGACGAGCCGCCCGAGCTCGACCCGGAGGCCAGAGCCCACGTCCTCCAGCGGATCGCAATCCTACGAGCGGCCTTGGAAGACCTCGAGGTGGAGCTTGCGGTCGGCGAAGAGGAGCCGGAGCCTGGCTAGCGGACCGGCTCGACGCGTACCGCGCTGATCTTGTACTCCGGCGTGCCGATGAGGGGGTCGCCGACGTCGTGCGTCAGCCAGTTCACCTTCGCGCCCTCGAAGTGGAGCGCCATCCAGACGAGCCCCGGGTAGACACGGTCCGAGATCGCCACGCGCGCCTCGAGCGCGCCGCGCCGGGACGAGATCCGCGCCAGGTCACCCTCCCTGAGCCCGAGGTTCGACGCGTCCTCGGCCGAGATCTCGAAGAACGGGTCTTGCTGTTTGTCCGTGATGCCCGACTCGCGCATCGTCATCGTCGCCGAGTTGTAGTGATAGAGCGTGCGCCCGGTGTTGAGGATCAGCGGGTACTCCGAGTCGGGCTGCTCGATCGGCGGCTGGTACTCGACGGGGAAGAACTTGGCGCGACCGCCCTCCCGAGCCGGCCGCGGAGCATGGAGGTACGGAGACCCCGGGTGGTCGCGGTCGAGGCACGGCCACTGCATGCCCTGTTCCTCGAGCCGGTCGTAGCGGATCCCGTACCAGTTGGGCGCGAGGTCGGCGAGCTCGTTCCACACCGACTCGGCGTCGGGGTAGTCCGGCCACTCGGCGCCGAGAGCGCGTGCGAGGTCGATGACGATGTCGCGGTCGACTCGCGCCTGGCCGGGGCACGGGACACCAGCGCGGACGCGGTTGATCCGGCGCTCGGTGTTCGTGAACGTCCCGTCCTTCTCCGCGAAGCTCGACGCGGGCAGCACGACGTCGGCGTGCTTCGCCATCCCGTCGTTCAGGAAGATGTCCTGCGAGACGATGAACTCGAGCCCGGCGAGGCCCTCGTCCACGTGGTGGGCGTTCGGCTCCGTCTGGGACGGGTTCTCCCCGATGAGGTAGAGCGCCTTGATGCGCCCGTCGTGGAGGCCGGACATCATCTGGTCGAGCCGGTAGCCGGGCGTCTCTGGCACCTCCGCCCCCCACGCCTCCGAGAACTTCGCGCGCACGTCCGCGTCCTCGATCGCCTGGTAGCCCGGGAGGTACGAGGGATTTGCGCCGGAGTCGTTCAGCCCCTGGACGTTGTTCTGGCCGCGGAGGGCATTGAGCCCCGTCGCCTCGTACCCGAGGTGCCCCGTCATCAGCACGAGGTTGGAGAGCGACCAGATGTTGTCGACGCCGCACGCGTGCTCGGTGATGCCGAGCGTGTAGAAGATCGCGGCGTGCCGCTCTGACGCGTACTCGCGGGCCGTCGCCCTGATGTCCTCCGCCGAGACGCCGGTGACCTCTTCGGCCTCCTCGGGCGTGTAGCGCGACACGACCTCGCGGACGGCGTCGAAGTCGTCGGTGAGCTCGCGGATGTACTCCTCGTTCTCGAGCCCTTCCTCGAGGATGACGTTCATCATCGCGTTGATCAGCCAGACGTCCGAGCCCGGGCGCAGCTGCAGGTGCCGCTTCGCGAGCTTGGTCAGCCAGATCTTCCGCGGGTCGGCCACGACGAGCGTCGCACCGTTCCGCACCGCCTTCTTCATGCGTAGCGCGAGCACCGGGTGCGCCTCGGTCGTGTTCGAGCCGATGACGAGCAGGAAGCGCGCGTTCTCGATCTCCGGGATGGAGTTGGTGCTCGCTCCTCTGCCTAACGACCTGACCAGGCCGTAGAGGGTCGGAGCGTGTCAGGTGGCTTCGCAGGAATGGACGGAGTTCGTCTGGAGCGCCGTCCGCGCAAGCTTCTGGATGAGGTAGTTCTCCTCGTTCGTCAGCCGCGCCGACGAGAGCACGCCGACAGCCTGCGTGCCGTGCCGGTCGATGACGCCGCGTAGCCCGGTGGCGGCCGCGGCAAGCGCCGTGTCCCAGTCGGTCGGGTGCAGCTCGCCGTCCTCGCCCCGCACGAGCGGTTCCGTCAGCCGGTCGGGGTGGTGGACGAAGTTGAACGCGAAGCGGCCCTTCACGCAGAGGTTGCCCTCGTTGGGAAGGTACTCCGGCTCCGAGGTCACTTTCACGATGCGCTTCGTCTGCGGGTCGACGTTGAGGTCGATCTGGCAGCCGACGCCGCAGAACGTGCACGTCGTCTTCGTCTTCTCGAGGCGCTGCTCGTGATCGGGCGGGGCGCCGGTCGTGAACTTCTCGAAGATGGCGCCGGTCGGGCAGACGGAGAGGCAGCCGCCGCACAGCTCGCATTCGGTGTCGAGCCACGACTCGCCGTGCGTCGGCACGATCCGCGCCTCGGCGCCGCGCCCTTCGAACACGAGCGCCGAGCACATCATCACCTCCTGCGTGTAGCGCACGCAGCGGTTGCAGAGGATGCAGGCGCCGGGGTCGTAGCCCATCATCGTGTTGCGGTCGTCGTACGGCTTCCGCTCGGCATCGGGGAGGACGAACGGCGCCGTCGCGCCGAGCTCCTGCGCCAGGTCCGTGAGCTCGTTCGGCCGGCCGCCGGGGTTCGCGTTCAGGTGCTCGACGAGCAGCATCTCGGTCAGCGTGCGGCGCATGGCGCCCGTCTCGCCGTTCGTTGAGATCGCCATGCCCTCACGCACGCGCTCGGCGCAGGCGGGCACCGGGCGAGGCGCTCCCTCGACCTCGACGAGGCACATGCGGCAGCCGCCGTATGGATCCAGCTTGTCGTCGTGGCAGAGGGTCGGGACGAAGACCCCGTGGCGCGCGAGCGCGTGGACGAGCAGCTCGCCCTCGGGCGCCGCTACCTCCTTCCCGTCGAGCGTGAACTCGATCACCGCTGCTCCATCGTATCCCGGCCTGGAATGATCCCCGCATGCTGTCGAGCCTCGAGATCGCCCAGGCCGCGAAGCTCCGACCGATCGCCGACATCGCGGCCGACATGGGCCTCGAACGCGACGAGATCGAGCTGTACGGCGATCACAAGGCCAAGGTTCGGCTATCTGTGCTCGATCGGCTCGCCGCCACGCCCGACGCGAAGCTCGTCTGCGTCACGGCGATCACGCCGACGAAGGCAGGCGAAGGCAAGACGACGACCTCCGTCTCGCTCACGCAGGGCCTCGGCAAGATCGGCAAGCGGCCGGTGCTCTGCCTGCGCGAGGCGTCGCTCGGCCCGGTGTTCGGGATCAAGGGCGGCGCCGCGGGAGGCGGCTACGCGCAGGTCGTGCCGATGGAGGACCTCAACCTCCACTTCACGGGCGACATCCACGCGATCGGCGCCGCGAACAACCTCCTCTCGGCGATGCTCGAGGCGCACATCCTTCACGGCAACACGCTCGGCATCGACCCGCTCACCGTCAGCTGGCGGCGCTGCGTGGACATGAACGACCGCGCGCTGCGCGGTGTCGTGATCGGCATAGGCGGGCGGGCGAACGGCTACGTCCGCGAGACCGGCTTCGACATCACCGCGGCGTCCGAGGTGATGGCGATCACGGCTGTCGCGCGCGATCTCCACGACCTGCGGCAGCGGCTGGGTGCCATCACGGTCGCCTACACGTGGGAGGGCGAGCCGGTGACGGCCGAGCAGCTGCAGGCGGCGGGAGCGATGACCGTCCTGCTCAAGGACGCCTTGAAGCCCAACCTCGTGCAGACGCTCGAGGGGCAGCCTGCGTTCGTCCACTGCGGCCCGTTCGCGAACATCGCCCACGGGAACAACTCGCTCGTCGCCGATCTCGTGGGGCTCAAGCTCGGCGACTACGTCGTGACCGAGAGCGGGTTCGGCGCCGACATGGGGATGGAGAAGTTCCTCGACATCGTCTGCCGCGCCGGCGGTCTCAGCCCGAGCGCGGTGGTGCTGGTCGCCACGGTCAGGGCGCTCGAGCATCATGGCGGCGAGCCGGACGGCGGCGTTCCCGCCATCGAGCGCGGCGCCGCCAACCTCGGCCGGCACCTCGACATCGTGGCGGAGTTCGGGCTGAGAGCCGTCGTGGCGGTCAACCGTTTTCCCGGCGACACGGACGAGGAGCTGGAAGCCGTACGCACCTTCGCGCTCGAGCACGGCGCGCACGCCGCCGAGCTCAACGAGGCGTTCGAGAAGGGCGGCGACGGAGCGGCGGCGTTGGCCGAGGCCGTCGTGGACGCCGCAGACCACCCGACCGCATTCGACTACCTCTACCCGGACGACGCGCCGATCGCAGACAAGATCGAGGCGATCGCCAAGCGCGCGTACGGCGCCGACGGCATCTTCCTGCTCCACGCAGCCGAGAACGACATCCACCGCTTCGAGGCGCAGGGCCTCGGCAATGTGCCCATCTGCATGGCGAAGACCCACCTCTCGCTCTCGCACGACCCGGAACTGCTCAACGCGCCGACGGGCTTCACCGTGCCGGTGCGGGCGGTGCGGGCGTACACCGGCGCGGGCTGGCTCGTCGCGCTCTGCGGCGACATGCAGACGATGCCGGGGCTCTCGGCGACGCCGGCCGCCTTCAACGTCGACATCGACGCGGAAGGCCGCACGGTTGGGCTGTTCTAGATGAAGGTGCGCGCCGCGGTGCTCGAGGAGTTCGGGCAGCCGCTCGTCGTCCAGGACGTCGAGCTGGCGGAGCCCGAGGCAGGCGAGGCACTCGTCCGTCTCGTCGCCTGCGGCGTGTGCCACACCGACCTCTACACCGCATCCGGGGCGGATCCGAGCGGCTACGTGCCGTGCGTGCTCGGCCACGAGGGCGCGGGCGTCGTCGAGCGTGTGGGCGACGGCGTGACGCTCGTCGCCCAGGGCGACCACGTCGTGACGCTGTTCGCGCCGGAGTGCGGCAAGTGCGTCCATTGCCTCAGCGACCGGACGAACCGCTGCGTTGCGATCCGCGACCAGCAAGGCCTCGGCTTCCTCCCCGACGGCACGACGAGATTCAGCCGCGGCGGCGATCCGCTGCGCCACTTCATGGGCACGTCGACGTTCGCGGAGTACACCGTGATGCCGGAGATCGCGCTGGCGAAGGTGAGCCACGAGGCGCCGCTCGAAGGCTGCGCGCCGTTCGCCTGCGGGCTGTCCACGGGCATCGGCGCCGTCTTCTTCACGGCGCGCGTCGAGCCCGGCTCGGTCTGCGCCGTTTTCGGCTGCGGCCTCGTCGGCCTGGGGGCGGTGATCGGCTGCCGGCTGGCCGGCGCCGAGCGCATCATCGCCGTCGACCTCTCGGAGGACCGGCTCGCGGAGGCTCGCCATCATGGCGCCACCGACACGCGGCTCGCAGCCGACGACACGGTCGAGTGGATCCGCTCGGAGACCGGCGGCTTCGGCGCCGACTACACGTTCGAGGCCACCGGCAACGTCGCGGTGATGGCGCAGGCGGTGGAGGCCGCTCGAGAGGCCTGGGGCTTCGCGACGATGTGCGGCGTCGCCGGCAAGGGCGAGACGCTCGACGTCGTTCCGCGCATGCTCATCACCGGCCGGCGCGTGACGGGATCGTCGTTCGGCGGCGTGAAGGGGCGCACCCACGTCCCGCAGCTCGTCGACCGCTGGCTTGCGGGCGAGATCGACGTCGAGTCGCTCATCTCGCACCGGCTCACGCTGGACGACGTGAACCACGGCTTCGAGCTGATGGAGGCGCAAGACGGCATCCGCAGCGTGATTGCGTTCGCGTAGCATCGGTCACATGGCTGCCGCTTCCTCATCGCTAATGATCGGCGGCGCGGACTACGAGATCTTCCGCCTGGACGCGCTGCAGGCGACACACGACGTCGAGCGGCTGCCGTTCACGCTGCGCGTCTTGCTCGAGAACGCGCTGCGCACCGGCACCGAGGCAGACGTGGAGGCCGTGGCCGGCTGGGTGGCCACGGACGAGCCGTCCCGCGAGCTGAGCTTCACGCCTGCGCGCGTGCTCCACCAGGACTTCACGGGGGTGCCGGCCGTCGTCGACCTCGTCGCCATGCGCGACGCGATGCGCGACCTCGGCGGCGATCCCGCGCGTATCGACCCGGAGCTGCCCTCGAACCTCGTCATCGATCACTCGGTGCAGGTGGACGCGTTCGCGTCGCGAGGCGCGATGGCTCGGAACACCGAGCTCGAGTTCGAGCGCAACCGCGAGCGTTACGCGTTCCTCCGCTTCGGCCAGCAGGCGTTCGACGGGCTGACGGTCGTCCCGCCCGCGACCGGCATCGTCCACCAGGTCAACCTCGAGTTCCTCGCGCGCGTAGTCCAGACGCGCGACGGCCAGGCGTTCCCGGACACGCTGCTCGGGACGGACTCGCACACGACGATGGTCAACGGCCTCGGCGTGCTCGGCTGGGGTGTCGGCGGCATCGAGGCCGAGGCGGCCATGCTCGGACGAGGCAGTCTCGATGCTCGTGCCGCAGGTCGTCGGGTTCCGGCTCACCGGCCGGCTGCCCGACGGCTCGACCGCGACCGACCTCGTACTCACGGTGACGCAGATCCTCCGCGAGCTCGGCGTCGTGGGGAAGTTCGTCGAGTACTTCGGAGCGGGCCTCGCAGGGCTGCCCGTGGCCGACCGGGCGACGCTCGGGAACATGTCACCCGAGTACGGCGCCACGTGCGGCTTCTTCCCCGTCGACGAAGAGACGCTCGTGTACCTGCGGCTGACCGGTCGCGACGAGGAGCATGTCGAGCTCGTCGAGGCCTACTGCAAGGAGAACCTTCTCTGGCACGACCCGGCGGACGGCGAGCCAACGTACTCCGAGATCGTCGAGCTCGACCTCGCGACCGTCGAGCCGAGCATCGCAGGGCCTCGACGGCCTCAAGACCGTGTGGCGCTCCACTATGCAAAGGAGTCATTCCTCGCAGCCCTCCCCAGCTTCGGCATCGACTACGGCACGGCCGAGGACGCTGCATCAGCCGAGAGCTTCCCCGCCAGCGATCCCGTGGCGGCCGTGGCGCCCGGGCACAGGGAGGTGCAGGCGACAGCGGCGGTAGCCGTGCCGGACTTCGGCGAGGAGTCGCGCGCCGTGTGGTGCGAGCTCGAGGGCGAACGCTTCCCCCTCGGCGACGGCGCCGTCGTCATCGCCGCCATCACGAGCTGCACGAACACGTCGAACCCGCAGGTGATGGTGGCCGCGGGACTGCTCGCGAAGAAGGCCGTCGAGCGCGGCCTCGAGCGGCGGCCGTGGGTGAAGTCGAGTCTCGCCCCGGGCTCCAAGGTCGTGACGCAGTACCTCGACGCCGCAGGCCTCACGCCCCATCTCGAAGAGCTCGGCTTTCACACCGTCGGCTACGGCTGCACGACCTGCATCGGCAACTCCGGGCCGCTGCCGGACGAGATCTCGCGCGCGATTGCCGAGGGCGATCTCGCCGTTTGCGCCGTACTCTCCGGCAACCGGAACTTCGAGGCTCGCATCCATCCCGAGGTGAAGGCGAACTACCTGGCCTCGCCCCCGCTCGTCGTCGCGTACGCGCTCGCCGGCCGCATGGACCTCGATCTCATCGACGAGCCGATCGGCCTCGACGCCGACGGGGAAGGCATCTTCCTCAAGGAGATCTGGCCGAGCCCCCAGGAGGTGCAGGACGTGATCGCGTCCGCCCTGCGCCGCGAGATGTTCGAGGAGACGTACGCCGACGTCTACACCGGCGACGAGCGCTGGCGCGCCCTCGACATTCCCGCCGGCCTGCTCTACGAGTGGGAGCCGGAGTCGACGTACATCCGGCGGCCGCCGTACTTCGACGGCATGGGTCGCGAGCCGGAGCCCGTGGGCGACATCTCGGGCGCGCGCTGCCTCGTCATGGTGGGCGACTCGGTGACGACCGACCACATCTCGCCGGCCGGCTCCATCAAGCCGGACAGCCCGGCCGGCCGCTATCTCGTCGAGCACGGCATCGAGCGCAAGGACTTCAACTCGTACGGCTCGCGCCGCGGCAACCACGAGGTGATGATCCGCGGCACGTTCGCCAACGTCCGGCTGCGGAACCTCGTCGTCCCCGGCTCGGAGGGGACGTGGACCGCGCATCTGCCCTCGGAGGACGAGATGACGATCTTCGAGGCGGCCGAGCGCTACCGCGAGGAGGGCGTGCCGCTCGTCGTCGTCGCCGGCAAGGAGTACGGCTCGGGCTCGTCGCGCGACTGGGCGGCCAAAGGGCCGTCACTGCTCGGCGTTCGGGCGGTGCTCGCCGAGAGCTACGAGCGCATTCACCGTTCGAACCTGCTGATGATGGGCGTGCTGCCGCTGCAGTTCATGGCCGGCGAGGGGCGGGAGGCGCTCGGGCTGACCGGCCGCGAGCTCTTCTCGGTCGAAGGCATAGACGGGGGCGAGGCCCGCGAGGTGACGGTGCGCGCCGACGACCGCGAGTTCCGCGCCCGCGTCCGGCTCGACACGCCGCGCGAGCGCGAGTACTACCGCCACGGTGGCATTCTGCGTTTCGTCTTGCGGCGCCTGCTGTCCACGGAGTAGGACCCATGGCGCTCGTGCAGAGGCTGTTGAAGTCGCTCATGCCGGCCGGGATGGCAAGGAGGATGGAGGAGGAATCGCGCGCGTGGATGATGCGGTGCCCCGAGGGGCATGAGATCTCCGTCTGGGAGGCGGGCGGCGTCCGCTACAGGGCCAAGGGCAGACCGATACGACTCCAGAAATGCAAGGAGTGCGGCAAGCTCCGGAGGATGACCCTCTACAAGCCTTCGAGCTGACGATGGTTGCTGTGGAGGATGTCCACCGCTTTCTGGACGCACTGCCGCGGGAGCGCACGCAGCTCCTCGACAATCTCGGCGCGATCCGCCGCCGCGTGGGGCCCGTCACGCCCGAGCTCTCCGACGCTCTCGCCGACCACATGAACATCCGCCAGGGGGAGGTGGCGGAGGTGGTGTCGTTCTACTCGTACCTCCAGGTGCCCCACGACTGCGTGCGCGTGTGCACCGGCCCCGTCTGCGACTGCTTGGGCGCTCGCGACCTGCTCGCAACGGCACGGGAGCAGGCGCGGGATGGCGTGCCGGTAATGGAGGTGCCGTGCCTCGGCCACTGCGACCTCGCGCCGGTCGGGACGCGCGGCGACACGGTGCTGCCGGGCATGAGTGAGGCGGGCGTTACGCACGCGGCGAACGACGGGCCCTCGACCGGTCTCGCCCGGGCCGACGAGACCCTCGCCGACTACGAGCGGCGCGGCGGGCTCGAGGCCCTGCGGGCAGAGCACTCGAACGAGGCCGTGCTTGCGGAGCTCGAGGCGTCGGGGCTCGTCGGCTACGGCGGCGCCGGCTTTCCGACGTTCCGCAAGTGGGCGACCGTCGTCCAGTTCTCCGGTCCGCGGGTCGTCGTCGTCAATGCCGACGAGGGCGAGCCGGGCACGATCAAGGACCGCTACGTCATGGAGCTGCGGCCGCACCTCCTCGTCGAGGGCCTGGCGATCGCGGCGCGGTTCGTCGAAGCGGAGTACGCGATCGTCTATCTCCGCGAGGAGTACGCGACCTCTCGCGCCCGGCTTGTCTCGGCGATCGCGGAGTTCCGCGCCGCCGGCCTTCTCGACGCGCTGGCGGTGGACATCGTCACCGGCGCGGGCTCGTACGTGTGCGGCGAGGAGACGGCGATGCTCGAGTCGCTCGAAGGGCGCCGAGGGATGCCCCGCCTGCGGCCGCCGTTCCCGGCCGAGTCCGGGTACCTCGGCCAGCCGACGCTCATCAACAACGTCGAGACGCTCGCGCACATCCCCGCCATCCTCCGGAACGGCGGTGCGTGGTTCGCGGCGCACGGCGAGAACGGGGCCACCGGGCTGCGGCTCTGGTCGATTTCCGGCGCCGTCGCGCGGCCGGGGTGCTACGAAGCGCCGAACGGCATCGTGCTGCGCAAGCTCCTCGACGACTTCGCGGGCGGCGCGACGGAGGAGATCGGCGCGATCGTGCCGGGAGGCGCCGCGTCGGGCGTGCTGCCACCGGCGGCGCTCGACAGCCCACTGACGCGCGAGGGCATGGCCGAGTGGGGCTCCGCCGTCGGCTCGGCCGGCGTCCAGGTCTTCCCTGCGTCGTATCCGATCGTGCGTTTGCTGCGCGAGACGATGCGGTTCTTCGCCGAGGAGTCCTGCCAGAAGTGCACGCCGTGCCGCATCGGCACGCGCGGCCTCGAGTTCGCGCTCCACGAGCTGGAAGCCGGGCGGACGGTGCTCGCCGGCCGGCAGCTCGAGGAATGGCTGCACACGATGGAGCGAGGCTCGATCTGCGGCCTCGGCCAGGCCGCGCCCGCGCCCTGCGGTCAGCCATGCGCCACTGGCCGGAGGCGTTCGCGGCTCTGCGCTGAAGCGACTCTCGCTCCAGCAGCGTCGGGTACTCTCTCGCCCAAGGCACGCCGGCCCCGGGAGTGCGGATGGACAGCGAACTCGGAGGGAACGTGCCCAAAACCCGATTGCGCCTAGGTCTTCTCGCGGTCTCAGCGACGTGCGCGCTGGCGGCCATCCCCTTCGTCACCGTCATCGCCTCGGCCGGCGCGGCGAGCTCCCAGACGGTGCGCGGGGCATGGTCGGGGACCGTTCGGGTGCAGACCGACTTTCCCGAGCAGACGCAGTCATTCGGGCCCGGATACCTGTTCACGTACTCGCGCACGGACAGCGCCACCTACACGCTGACGGGCGCGGAGACCCGTCCCGGGGTGTACGCAGCGACCATGCGGGGGGAGGGGAAGGGCCGCGCGGTCAACACGTTCTCGCCCCCGAACGCCTCCTGCGTCGCCGTGGTCGATCCGGGGTGGGGCTGGTCGTACGCCGGCCCTGCCACCGTGGAGTTCGGCTACGGCAACGGCGCGTTCTCCATCAGGCCCCGGGGTGTCGAGGGGACCGTCCGGAACACATATCTCAACCCCGAATGCGCGGGCGGCTCGAATGAGCCATTCGCGATGGTCGTACCGCCTGGGATCGAGGAGACGGCGCCGACGGCGACGGAGACGGCTCCCGCCACCGCCTCCACGCTAAGCGGCTCGCAGAGCTTCCGCTGGCAGCGCCCACAAAACCCCGGGGACACCATCTTCGGGACGATGACCGTGAGCTGGAACCTCGTCCGCAGACAGGCCCCGCCTTCAGGAGGCGTCCGCGAAGGAACCGTGTTCGTCAACGGCAGGCCGTACACGTCGGGCCAGCCGATCCCCTATGGCTCGACGGTCGACGTGACGAAGGGCCGGCTCGCGCTGACGACGGAGGTGGGCGCGCTGACCGTCTACGGCGGCGGGATTTCAGCGATCTTCAAGCTTCTTCGTGCGATGGAGAAGGGGAAGCCGCTCGTCGAGCTCAGGCTGGTGAAAGGCGACTTCTCGGTCTGCAAGCGGACGCGCGCGCTCGCGGCCACGAAGCCGCCAAGGAAGACCGTTCGGCGCCTGTGGGCGAAGGGGAAGGGCAGCTTCCGCACGCGCGGTCGCTACTCGGCGTCGACGGTGCGAGGCACGTTCTGGCTCACGGCCGACCGTTGCGACGGGACTCTGACGCAGGTCCAGCAAGGCAGGCTCGAGGTCCTCGACTTCCCGAAGCGCAAACGCCTCCTGGTCGCGGCGGGTACGAGCTACCTGGCCGCGCCGAAGCGCTAGCTAGATCAGTTCGAGCTCGCGGCCGACGCGCTCGAAGGCCTCGAGCGCGCGGTCGAGGTGCTCGTCCTCGAGCGCAGCCGACATCTGCACCCTGATCCGCGCCGCACCCTCGGGCACGACGGGGAAGCCGAAGCCCGTGACGAAGACGCCCTCGTCGAGCATTCGCTCGCTCATCTGGATCGCGAACGCGGTCTCGCCGACGATGATGGGGATGATCGCCGCGTCGCCGTCGAGCGGCGCGTAGCCGATCTCGCGCAGCCGCGCCCGGAAGGTCTCCGAGTTGCGACGTAGCTTCGCGACGAGCTCGGGCTCCCGGCGCAAGACGCGCACGGCCTCGAGCGCCGAGCACGCCACCGTCGGTGGCAGCGCGTTCGAGAACAGCATCGGGCGCGAGCGCTGCGCGAGCAGGTCGCAGACCTCCGCGCTCGCGGCCACGAAGCCACCCGCCGCGCCGCCGAGCGCCTTGCCGAGCGTGCTCGTGATCACGTCGATCTCGCCGAGCAGGCCGAAGTGCTCCGCGACGCCGCGCCCGGTCTCGCCCATGACGCCGGTGCCGTGCGAGTCGTCCACGAGCACCACGGCCTCGTGCTCGCGGGCGAGCTCGACGATCTCGGGCAGCCGGGCGAGGTCGCCTTCCATCGAGAAGATGCCGTCGGTGATGACGAGCTTCCGCTGGCCCCGCTCGCACGAGGCGAGCCCCTCGCGCAGCTCGTCGAGCGACGAGTGCTTGTAGATCACCTTGCGCGCCGGTCGGGAGAGGCGGATGGCGTCGATGATCGAGGCGTGGTTGAGCTCGTCGGAGAGGATGACGGTGTTCTCGTCGGCGAGCGCCGGGATCGCCGCCTCGTTCGCGTTCCAGCACGAGACGTATGTCAGCGACGCCTCCGTGCCGACGAGGTCGGCGAGCTCGCGCTCGAGCTCGTGGTGCGGCTCGAACGTCCCGCAGATGAAGCGGACGGACCCGGTGCCCGCGCCGTAGCGGCGCAGTCCCTCGATTCCCGCCTCGACGACCTCCGGCCGGGCGGCGAGGCCGAGGTAGTTGTTCGAGGAGAGGACGAGCACGTCGCCTCTGCCCTCCATCTCCACGACTGCGCCTTGCGGCGAGACGAGCGTGTTGAAGCGCTTGTACGTGCCGGCCTCGCGCAGCGCGTCGAGCTCGGCGGCGACTGCGCGGTCGAGCTCGTTGCCGGCGACCGTCGACATCAGCCCGCGACCTCCGCGACCTCGGCCTGTTTCCGCCCGTCCAGGCAGGCCCGCCGGATAGACGACGATCTTGCAGGCCTCGCCGGCCTCGAGCTTCGCGAACACCTGCTCCCAGTCCTCGAGGCCGTACTCGTGGGTGATCAGCGGCCGCAGGTCGACGGCGCCGCTCTCGAGCAGCCAGCGCGTGCGGTACCACGTGGCGAAGATGCGGCGGCCGGACACCGCCTGCACCGTGAGGTTCTTGAAGATCGCGGCCGCGACGTCGATCTCCACCGTGCGCGACGGGATGCCGAAGAGGATCACCCGGCCTCCGTTGCGCGCGATCCGGATCGCGTCGGTGATCGCCTGCGGTGCGCCGGACATCTCGAAGACGACGTCGACACCCTGGATGTCGATCGGCTGCGAGGCGTCGACGACGACGTCGGCGCCCATCGTCTTCGCCAGGCCGAGGCGGAAGGGGTGGAGGTCGGACGCGACGATCGACGACGCGCCCGAAGACTTCGCGATGGCCACCGTGAAGAGCCCGACCGGGCCGCACCCGAGCACGGCGACCGACCGCCCGGACAGGTCCTGCTCGCTCGTGGCGAAGACGGCGTTGCCGAACGGCTCCTGCAGCGTCGCGATCTCGGGCGGCAGCTGCTCGCGGTTCGTCTTCCAGATCACGGACTCCGGCACCGCGATGTACCGGGCGAACGCGCCGTCGCGGTCGACGCCCAGGATCTCCGTGCGCTCGCACATGTGTGCGTTGCCGGTGCGGCAGGCGGAGCAGCCGCCGCAGGTGACGTGGCTCTCCGCGGACACGAAGTCGCCGACGACGACGTGCCGGACGTCGGCGCCGACCTCGACCACGGTGCCCGCGAACTCGTGACCGAGCGTCACGGGCGGCCGGATGCGCCCGGCGGCCCAGCCATCCCAGAGATGGATGTGGAGATCCGTTCCGCAGACGCTCGCCGCCTCCACCTCGACGACGACGTCCGTCGCCGTCGGGCGTGGCTCGGCCACCTCCTCGAGCGAGAGCCCCGGCTCGGATGCGACCTTCCGCAGCGCCTGCACGGCTGAATCCTCGCATGTCGATACCCCTTCTGGGTATACTGACCGCATGAACGACACACGCGAATACACGGTCAACGGCATGTCGTGCGGCCACTGCGAAGCGGCCGTGAAGGAAGAGGTAACCGCCGTGGAGGGCGTCGAGTCGGTCGACGTCGACCTCGCGACGAAGCTCGTCGTCGTCCGCGGCGAAGGGCTCGACGACGCGGCCATCCGCGCCGCCATCGTCGAAGCGGGCTACGAGGCGGCGTGAGCGCAGTCGCTCCCGAACGCGTCCACCTCGACATCGAGGGCATGACGTGCGCGTCGTGCGCGACGCGCGTCGAGAGAAAGCTGTCCAAGGTCGAGGGCGTCGAAGGCAGCTCGGTCAACTACGCGACCGAGGAGGCCACGGTCGTCTACGACCCGGCGCAGGTCGAGGTCGACGACCTCCTCGAGGCGGTCTCGGCCGCGGGGTACTCGGCGCACCTCCACGGCGAGGCCGCGCGCGAAGGGACGTCGATCGTGCGCCGCCTCGTCGTCGCGGTTGCACTGACCGCCCCGCTGACGGTGCTCGCGATGGCGCCGCCGCTCCAGTTCGACGGCTGGGAGTGGGTCGCGCTGGCCCTCGCCACGCCGGTCGTGCTGTGGGCCGGCTGGCCATTCCACCGGGCGGCCGCCCTCAACGCGCGCCACGCAGCGGTGACGATGGACACGCTCATCTCGATCGGCACGCTCGCCGCCTGGGGCTGGTCGACCGTCGTCCTGCTGGGCGGCATCGAAGCCGACACGTACTTCGAGGTCGGCGCCGTCATCACGACGCTCATCCTCGTCGGCCGCTACCTCGAGGAGCGGGCGAAGAGCCGTGCCGGAGCCGCGCTGCGTGCGCTGCTCGAGCTCGGCGCGAAGGAGGCGCGCGTCCTCCGTAATGGCGAGGAGGTGCTCGTGCCGATCGACGAGCTTCGCGTGGGCGACGTATTCGTCGTCCGCCCTGGTGAGAAGATCGCCACCGACGGCGTCGTCGAGGAGGGCGAGTCGGCGATCGACCAGTCGCTGCTGACCGGCGAGTCGGTGCCGGTCGACGTCGGGCCGGGCGCGGACGTCAGCCGGCGCGACGATCAACACCTACGGCCGGCTGATCGTGCGCGCGACGAGGGTCGGCGCCGAGACGGCCCTGGCCCAGATCGCCCGCCTTGTCACCGAGGCGCAGTCCGGCAAGGCGCCCATCCAGCGGCTCGCCGACCGCGTCTCGGCCGTCTTCGTCCCCGCCGTCATCGGCATCTCTCTCGCCACGCTCGCCGGCTGGCTCGCGATCAGCGGCGATGCCGGCGAGGCCTTCTCCGCGGCCGTAGCCGTGCTCATCATCGCCTGCCCTTGCGCCCTCGGGCTCGCGACGCCGACGGCGCTCATGGTGGGTACCGGCCGCGGCGCGCAGCTCGGCATCCTCATCAAGGGCCCCGAGGTGCTCGAGGAGACGCGCAAGATCGGCACGATCGTCCTCGACAAGACGGGGACCGTGACCGAGGGCCGCATGGAGCTCGTCGACGTGCGGCCGCTGAACGGCGCGAGCCGCGCCGAGGTGCTCCGGCTGGCCGGCGCCGTCGAGGATGCGAGCGAGCATCCGATCGCACAGGCGGTCGCGAAGGCGGCCAGGGCCGAGGTCGGCGCGCTGCCGCCCGTGGAGGCGTTCGCGAACCGGCCGGGCATCGGCGTGGTCGGACGCGTCGAGGGTCATGACGTCGAGGTTGGCCGCACGAACGGCGAGATCACCGTCAGCTGGGACGGCCTGCCGCGCGCGACGCTCGTCGTCCGCGACACCGTCAAGCCGACAAGCTCCGAAGCGATCCGCGAGCTGAAGGAGCTCGGCCTGACCCCCGTGCTGTTGACCGGCGACAGCGCGGAGACGGCGGAAGCCGTCGCGCGCGAGGTGGGTATCGAGCGCGTGCTGGCCGAGGTGCTACCGGGCGAGAAGGCCGCCGAGGTGAAGCGGCTTCAGGAGTCCGGCGAGGTCGTCGCCATGGTCGGAGACGGCGTCAATGACGCCCCCGCTCTGGCGCAGGCCGATCTCGGCATCGCGATCGGCACGGGCACCGACGTCGCGATCGAGGCCTCGGACCTCACGCTCGTCTCCGGCGACCTGCGCGCCGCGGCCGATGCGATCCGGCTCGCCCGGAGAACGCTCGGCACGATCAAGGGCAACCTCTTCTGGGCGTTCGCGTACAACGTCGCGGCGATCCCGCTCGCCGTCGCAGGCCTCCTGAACCCCATCGTCGCTGCGGCAGCCATGGCGTTCTCGAGCGTCTTCGTCGTCACGAACAGCCTGCGGCTGCGCCGCTTCCGCAGCCCGCGCGAGGAGGTGGCTTCGACATGACCCACGGCTACTCGGAGCACAGGGCCGAGCTCGTGAACCGGCTTCACCGAATCGAAGGACAGGTGCGTGGCATCGAGCGGATGGTCGAGGAGGATCGCTACTGCATCGACGTGATCACGCAGATCAGCGCGGTCACGACCGCGCTCGAGAGCCTCGCGTTCGAGATCCTCGACGACCACGTCTCGCACTGCGTGGCGGGGGCGCTCGAGTCGGGCGACGCGGCCGTGGCCGCGGAGAAGCGGGACGAGCTGCTCGCCGCCGTGCGCCGCTTCGCGAAGACGCGCTAGCGGCCGTTCACCCGTTCGGGGGTGTCGCGCCGCCCGTGCGCGCATCAAGGTGGGATTGAGCCGGCCGGGAGTCGGCGCCGGGGAGAACCATGCGGCGTTCAGCTCCGGGAGGCGGCCGGCTCCTTCTCTGCGTTAGTGTCTCTCCGACCGGGGTGCTTCGCGCGCGCGGGGCTGAGATCACACCCGAGAACCTGATCCGGGTAATGCCGGCGAAGGGAGCGGAATGGCAGAGTCGAGAACGCCATCGTGGGGCATCGAGCCCGTGCCCGAGCGCTTGCGGGTGCTCGGCTTCTTCGACACGGCAGCGCTCTGGGGAAGCCTCGGCGTCAGCCTGCTCGTGCTCGTCGCGGGTACGTACCTCGTCCCGGCGCTGTCGCTTCGCGACGCGCTCATCGCCATCGCCGTCGGCGGCGTGATCGGCAACCTCATGCTCGGTACCGCCGGCGCGATCGGCGCCCAGGCCGGGGTGCCGGCGATGGTGCTCATGCGGCCCTCGCTCGGCCGGCGCGGCTCGTACGCGGCGACGGCCCTCAACGTCGTCCAGAACCTCGGCTGGGCGATCTTCGAGCTGATCGTGATCGCGACCGCGGCAGCCGCCCTCTCCGACCAGGTCTTCGGCTTCGAGGGCAAGTGGCTGTGGACGGTCCTCTTCGGGTTGCTCACGGCCGCGATGGCGCTCGCCGGGCCGATCGCCGTCGTGCGCCGCTTCGTCCGCCGCTTCGCGCTCTGGGTCGTGCTCGCGTCGCTCGTCTACCTCACGTGGTGGACGATCGACAACGCCGACCTCGGCACGTACTGGTCGCAGCCCGGCAGCGGCGAGTCGGTGTGGTACGGCATCGACCTCATGATCGCCCTGCCCGCCTCCTGGCTGCCGCTGATCGCCGACTACACGCGCTTCTCGCGCGACAAGCGGTCGGCGTTCGCCGGCTCCGCGATCGGCTATCTCATTCCGAACGCCTGGCTCTACGCTCTCGGCGCCGTGCTCGTGCTCACGAACCCCGCCTTCTCGAACCCCGACGCGACCGAGCTGATGACGTCGATCGCCGCAGGCGGGCTCGCCGCGGGCCTCGCCCTCCTCGCGCTCACCGTCGACGAGACCGACGAGGCGTTCGCGAACGTCTACTCGACGGCAGTCTCGTTGCAGAACGCCCTGCCGCGCGTGCCGCAGCGGCTCCTGATCGGGCTCGCCGCCGCTGCCGCGACCATCGGCGCGCTCGTCATCACGTGGGCGGAGTACGAGACGTTCCTCTTTATGCTCGGCTCGTTCTTCGTCCCGCTGTTTGGCGTGCTGCTGGCGGACTGGCTACTGGCGGGCGGGCGCTACACGCGCGCGGACGTCTTCGAGGCGCCGGCGTTCCGGCCACTCATGATCGTCGCCTGGCTCGCCGGCTTCTGCCTCTACCAGTGGCTGCACCCGACAGGGCCTAGCGGGTGGACGGAGCTCGTGGAGAAGACGGATCCAGCGAGCATCGGCGCGTCGCTCCCGAGCTTCGCGCTGTCGTTCGTCCTCGCGTCGCTCGTCGCGCTCAGGTACCGGCGCTGATGCTCGCGCTCGTCGCCACCGTCGAAGGCGTGCTCGAAGTCGATCTCGAGACCGAGGAGGTGGAGATCGGGGCAGGCGCCGTGGAGCCTCAACGCGTGGAGACCGGCCTGCCGCGCGTCGTCTGTGCGGCCGCAGCAGGCTCGACCGTGATCGCGGTCGTCGATGCGAGGCCGCCGATGCTCGTCTCCTACGACGCCGGCCAGACGTGGAACGAGGCTGGGCGCGGCCTCCCGCCCGGGTTCGCGATCGCGCTCGCGCCGGACAACCCCGACACCGTCGTCTACGCCGCGCGCAACCGGCTCTATCTCTCGCGGGACGGCGGGCGCTTCTGGGAGCCGCTCACCGTCGAGCTCCCCGACATCGAGGCGGTCGCGCTCGATGCCTAGATCGTCGCCGTCTGCCCGGCTCTCAGCGTCTTGCCGGGCACGCGGACGACACCTGCGACCGCTCGAACGTACGTCTTCCCCTTGGCGTACTCCACCCTCCATCGCGCGCCAGGGCCGCCGGAGACGGTCGCGTTCCGCGTCTTGATCGCGAAGCTCGCCGTCGCGGCTGCGCCCTTGGGAACGGCGGCCATCAGGCCGCCTTTGCCGAGGACGAGCTTCCAGCCACGCTTCGCCGGACACTGCTTCCCATCCACCCTCAGCTCCGAGCCGCCCACAAGAGTCGCGGTCCCGTCGCCCGCGACAGCTCGCAGCACTGCCTGGCCGGCCCGCGGCGTGACGATCGCGTCGCCGGACGCGACCGAGGAGCCTTTCCGGGCGGCCTTGACGGCGGTGCCCTGCTGATGCTGCACGACGCCACGCACGGACGAGACGGTCCAGCCGCAGTAGTCGGGCACGACGAACGGCGATCCGATCTCGGGCTTGTCGAACCCCTGGCCGCGCTCGGTTTCGCAGAAGAACGGGTTGGCCGTGGGCAGGTACTGACCCGGAGTGAGCCGGAGCGTCGTGCTTCCGCGCTCACCTTCCCCCGAAGCGAGCGTCGTCGTCTTCTCAGGCGCGGGCTGAGTGCGCACGACCTTGAGCGTCCACTCGTAGTTGCCGCCGTCCTCGCCGAGGCACTTGTAGTCCCAGGCGATGCGAACCTTAGAAGCGTTCTCGCCCGCGACGCGGCTCAGCACTTTGCCCGTTACGTAGATGTCGGACGACGGGACCGCGCCGGCCGGCATGGCTACGAGCACGGCCACGGCAAGGCCTGCCGCAATGGCGAGCGTCCCCCGCATCGGCGTCAGATTAGTCGAGGGACAGCAGCCACATGCCGCCGACCGTGTAGATCACCATCAGCGTCAGCATCGCGTACTGGGTGCGCAGCGCGATCTTCGGCGTTGGCGAGAGCGCGACAGCGCGATCGTGGGCCACGATGAGTCCGATGACGTGCCCGATCACGAGCACCGTGACCTGCGCGTACCACGTCACGTTTGGCTTCAGGAACGTCAGGTTCGGCTCGAAGCCTGCCGTGCCGATGAGGTTCCAGCCCTGGGCGTACGGGTCGGAGAGGAGCGGGATCACGAACTGATGGGTAACGAGGAGTGTCGAGAGGTAGTGGGAGAGCGCGTACACGATCGCGATCGGGATGAGGCTTCCGACGAAGATGCCCCTGAAGGCCGCGCGCTGGCCGACGACACCCTCTGCGATCTTTACCGAGGCTGTGTAAACCGTCGCCACGATGACGACCGCGAGGAAGAGCGCCGAGAGGTTCAGGAGCATCACCGCCCGTTCGGCGCTCTCCGGGTTGGAGAACTTGATCTCGATGTTGTAGAGCCGCTCGAACCACCATGAGGAGCGCGAGAGGCCGTCGAACGCCACCGATCCGAGCATGACGGCGAGGAACGCGACGGCCCCGGGACGGTCTTCGACGCGAGCGAGCTCGGACAGCGGGCGGCGGAGAATGAGCTCCGTCCGACCGTCCGCGTCCCGACGGCTGCCGAAGAGCGCAACGCGCGAGATGAAGCCGAAGTACACGGCGAACCCGTCGCCGTTCGCCCGCCACGCCTCGCGGCCGAAGATCGCCATCCCTGTCCAGGTAGCGGCGCTGTAGACGCCGATGGCGATCGCGAGCATGCGCGGCTCCGACTGGTCCGCGTACACGAGCTCGAGCGCGACGAACGAGAAGAGGAGCACGACGGCCGGCCAGAGCCCGAGCGATTCGGGATACGGGCGGGCCTCGCGCGACCAGCCGACAGCACGGGCGCACCAGGCGACGCCGTCGGCCGCCGCGCGCCAGGGGTCGAGCACGGACCAGACGTTGCCGAGGACGATCGAGACCACGACCATCCCCACCCAGAACGTGATGTAGATGAACGTCGGCGCGAGGTTCGCGCTCGCGCGCTCGGAGCCGAAGGCCGCCGCCGTCCAGATGACGACGAAGAGCGCGAGCGACAGACCGCTGACGACGACACGCAGGTACGTCGAGAGCAGGAAGCGCTGAAGTCCTTCGGGGAACGGCCGTCCCGTCCCCGGTTCGAGCTTCGGCTTCGTCCAGAGCGCGCCCAGCGCTACGAAGGAAACGACAAGGACGGTGGCTCCTCCGACGAGGAAGAGCCACCCAGGGACGGGCAAGTCGCGGATGCCGCCGATGCCGTGCGCGGCGGCGCTCGCCGGGAGGGCAAGCGCGGTGAGTAGGCAGAGCGCGAGGGCTCTGCTCACGGGCGAACTTCGAGATCCGCGATCGGCAAGCCGCGATCCTCGAGCTCGACCTCGAACCGGCCGGGGATCGAGGCCACGAACACGAGCCGGGCGGGTTTGCGCGGCGCGACGTCGGCGAACTTGTCGTACCCGTGGAGGTGCACGTGGTCGGCGACGTCGGCGCCGACGACGATCGCGACCTTCTTCCCCTGCTCGATCGTCGCACGCTTGAGGCCGCCGACGACCTTGCCCCCGCGGACGACGATGCGCACCGTCTGCACCTTCGGCTGCGGCGGCTCGGGCGGAGGCGGTGGCGGCTGCGGTGGAGGCGGTGTCGTCGCGGGCGGCGGCGGTGGCGGGGTAGCCGTCGTCTCGCCCTCGTCACTCCCGCAGCCGGCTGCGCCCAGGGCGACGAGCGCGACGAGAATGGCGAGGTGTCGTCTCATCTCAGGTGATGCGAAGTGGAGCGCAGCTCGGCTTCGAGCGGTTGCCTGCAGTGTCAGTGGACACTACGCAGAAGCGAAGGTTGCCGCGCGCCGTGCTGCGCCAACGGATGAAGTAGAAGAGCGCCTCCGGGTCGACGATGTGCAGCCGCGCGCTGGCGGTGCCCAGGCGCCGCGTGCCCCGGAAGATCGTCGCCTCCTCCGAGCTCCTGCCGCTCGCCTCCACGACGCGGTAGCGCAGCTGCGCGATCCTCCCCAGCTCGCCGCTGCTCGCGAGCGCTTTCACGCGCGGCGGTGTGGGATCGGCGACCCGCCCGAACGTCGCAGCGGCGGACTTCGCGCCGTCGAGCGGAATTGCACACGTGGGCTTCTTTCCCTTGCACGCACCGTCCCAGCGCACAAACGTCCACTTGTTGTTCGTCGGCGCAGCGTCGATCGTCACGGTGCTGCCGGCCGGGAACGACCGCGAGCACGCCCGCCCGCAGTCGATGCCCGCGGGCGTACTCGTGACGGTGCCCTGGCCGATCTTCGTCACCGCCACGGGGAACAGCGTGCCCGCCTCGACGAACGAGGCGACGACCGACCCGGGCCCTCGGGAAACGACCTCACACGTCACGACGACGCCGCGGCACGAGCCCGACCAGCCGGCGAAGACCCAGCCGGCTTCGGGAATCGCCTGCAGGGTCGTCCGCGTTCCGGTCGGAACCAGGACGCCGCACGTCTCGCCGCAGACGATCCCGGGAGGGCTGCCGACGATCGACCCCTTCCCGGTCCTGCTCACTGCGAGCGGAACGCGCGTCAGGGCGCCGCCGCCGATCGAGGCCGTCACCGCCTTGGCGCGGTTCATCGGGACGACGCAGGCGCCTGAGCCCGTGCACGCTCCTCCCCACACCACCGGGCCGGAGGGGGTCAGGGTCACATCGACACCCGCGCCGAAGGACGCGACGCAAGCCTCGCCGCAGACCACGCCCGGAACGTCACTCGTCACCGTCCCGCCCGCGGTCGCCACGGACAGGGCGTACACGGTGTCCGGTGGAGCGAACGTCGCGGTGATCGTCTTGGGGTTGTTCATGACGACCGAGCACGGCCCGGTGCCCGTGCAGCCGGCGGCCGACCAGCCCGAGAACGACCAGCCGGGCGTCGGCTTCGCCTCGAGCGCGACCGTGGTATCCGTGGAGAACGACGCCGTGCACGTCTGGCCGCAGGCGATGCCGCCGGGCTGGCTCGACACGGTGCCGCTGCCGCTCACGGTGACCGCGAGCGAGAACGTCGTCGGGCGAAGGCGACCGAAGAACGCCGTCGCGCTGTAGGTCTTTCCCGGCGTGAGCTCGATCGGGCAGCAGCCCTCGAACCCCTCGAACTCGGAGCCGGGGTCGGGGGTCGCCTTGAGCGTCACCGGCTCGTAGTTCTCGGGATCGTCGTTCGAGATGAAGAGGAACGAGCAGGTGTCGCCGCAGTCGATGCCGGGCGGCGACGAGACGACCGTCCCGGTGCCGCTGCCCATCTTCTCGACGTTCACCCTCGCGTGCAGCGCCATCTCGGGAACGGCCGACGCCGACGCCGCCAGCAGGAGCAGTCCGAGGACCGCGGTCGCGGCGACGAGCAGCCGGCTCACAGCTTGAACTCCCCGCGCGCGACGACGACGGCGCTGCCCCCCACCTCGACGCGCTCGATCACGTCAGGAGAGCCCCACGCAGTCGCGTAGAGGGTCGATGGGCGGTTGAGCTCGGCGCCCTGGGAGATCTCGACCTCCTCGCCAGAGCCGACGAGGCCGTGGCGGAGCAGGTGCACCGCGAGCGGCCCTGCCGCCGACCCGGTGGCGGGATCCTCCGGGACGCCGTCCGCGGGCGCGAACATCCGCGTCTTCCACGTTCTCCCTGAGCCGGCCAGGCAGTTGGCTCCGACAACCTCGGGCAGCGTGCCGAGCAGGCGAAGGTCGGGCTCGACGCCTGCCACGTCGTCCTCCGTGGGCAGCACGACGTAGACGTACGTGACGCCGTTGTCGTAGACCTCGACGGGGAGCTCCGAGTGCTCGACGCCGAGAGCCGCAAGCAGCTCGTCCGTGTGCGCGTACGGCCGCCAGGTGGGCACCGGCTGCGTCATCCGCCCGAAGACGATGCGCGGCCCTTCGCGCTCGAGCCGCACGGGAATGACGCCGACTCCGGTCTCGAGGCGGACCTCCTCGACCTGGAGCGGGCCCCCGAGCACGAACGCCGTGCCGAGCACCGGATGGCCGGCGAAGGGAAGCTCGGACTCGGGCGTGAAGATCCGCAGGCGGACGTGCGCCTCGCCGTTCGCGGGATAGACGAACACCGTCTCCGACAACGCCATTTCGCGAGCGAGGTCTTGCAGGTCGGCGTCGGGGATCCCGCGCGCGTCCGTGAACACCGCGAGCTGGTTGCCGGTCAACGGCCTGTCCGTGAAGACATCACAGACGACGTAGCGAAAGACCCCCATAGGTCACGACTTTACCCGCGGCGATCAGGCCGTATCGCGGTGTCTAGTCCCGGTCCGCCGGCGGCTTGCGGCTGACGGCGATGCCGCCGCAGAGCGCGCGCCCCTCGAGCCGCAGCACGGGCGCGTCCGGGTCGTCGGGATCCGTGCCGGAGGAGGCGTAGCCGCCCGCAACGGCTTGGATCTCCGGCTCGATTCGCCATTCGGGAGGAACGACGAGCTGGACGCCGCCGAAGAGCGCCGTCACCGACAGCCGGGCGTCGGGCGCCAGCGTCGCCTCCCGCAGATCGGCGTCGACGCCGCCGTACCAGGCGAGCATCGAGCCGCCACGAAACGCCTTGGCCTTGCTGCGCAGCTCCGCGCCGTCGAACACGGCGACGAGAGCTACGTCGTCGCTCTCGGCATCACCGCGCGAAGGGAGAGAGCGCTTGACGACAGCGGCGGCGGCCATGAACCCGCCGAACAGGCCGAGGATGAGGAGGCCCAGCTTGCCTACGACTCTCACGCAGGCAGGTTAACGATTACGGCGTCTGGGCTTCCCAGGTGGGAATCGCCGAGATGGCCACCGACGCCACCTTGGAGTACGGGATGGAGTCGATCCCGTTCGAGAGCTTGAACACCTGGCGCGTGCCCGGCGGTAGTGCGTTGTAGGCCGAGCCGGTGACACCCCCGACGACGTTCCCGGCCCCGTCGAAGAGCACGGCCGAGAGCTCCGTGCTCTTCAGCATGAGCTTCGCGTTGTTGTTCACGACCTCGCCCTGTACCCAGCCCGCCCAGGCGGGCTCGAACTGCCCGGGGATGACCGCGATGTTGTCGAGCCCCGGCCGCGGCAGCTTGTCGGCCTTCTGACGTGCGCCGGCAAGGATGACGAACTCGAGCTTCGCGATCGGCGCTTGCCCCGGGAACGCGAGCTGGCCGGCGTAGTTGTAGCTCTCGCCCGCGCCGATCTGAGCGACCCACGTCGTGGCCGTGCCGATGAGCTTGCTGTCGGCGAGCACGAAATTCACCTGGACGGTGACCCTGATGGCGGCGACATTCGGTGACGTGTTTCGCAGCACCAGGCCGTAGCTGACGGTCGAGCCGGCGCCCACCCGCGGGCGAACCGACCAGCCGCTCTTCGTGACGACGATCTTCGGCGGGATGAGGCTGCCGACGACCGTGATCTTGCGCGTGCCCGTCGAGCCGCCACACTTGGCGCTCAGGAGAGCCGGGCCAGGAGCCGTGAGCTGCGCCAGCGTCCACTTCCACGTCACGCGGCCGTTCTTCCCTCGCGCGCCGAAGAGCCCGTTCTGCATCTCGCCGTCGGAGTAGCGGATGCTGAGCGTGCACGAGGCCGCCTTGGTCGCGACCGACGCGGTGTAGGACTTGCCCTGGTAGGCGCGCGCCGACCCGGCGAGCTTCAGCGAGGGACCGTTGGCGGCCGCGAGCGCGGCGCCTGGGATCGCGAGCGCGAGCAGGACGAGAGCCGTTCTCCGCTGGACGGACAGCATGCTCTCGGGATCGGCGGCTCGTCCCGGGCCCGCAGTCCCTCGAACGGGGGACTGCCCAGGAGGGTCTGGCGAAATAGTGACTGTGCCGCCGGAATCACGCTGGAGGCCGCGCTGCAGCGTCCTCGGTCGCCCACGTACTGACTAGTACGTGGGCTCCCTGCGTCCTTGCATCACAACCTCCAGCGCGCCCCGGCGACGAGCACCATTCCGCCAGACCCTCCTAGCTAACGCCTATCTGACCCGCGAGCTCGAACGAGATCGCGTGCTCGACGCCGCCCGTGGTGACGACGACGGGCTCAGGCGAAGGCGCCCTGCGCACGACTTCCACGACGGCGCCGGGAAGCAGCCCGAGCCCGCGCAGGTACCGCAGAAGCGCGGTGTCGTGCGGAACTCGGCGGACTGTCGAGCGCTCACCCTCGCCGAGGGCGTGCAGCGGCCGCAGCTTGTCCTCTCCGACGTTGAGGTCCGCATCGGGAATCGGGTCGCCGTGCGGGTCGTGCGTCGGGAAGCCGAGCGTCTCGTCGATCCGTGCCTCGAGCTCCTCGGAGAGCGCGTGCTCGAGCCGGTCGGCCTCCGCGTGCACCTCGTCGATCGGCATGCCCAGCGTCTCGGCCAGGTACTGCTCGAGCAGACGGTGGTGCCGGATGACCTCGACGGCGGCCTTGCGGCCCGCCGTGGTGAGCGTCGCGCCTCGGTAAGGCTCGTGGACGACGAGCTTCAGCGTCGCGAGCTTCTTCAGCATCGACGTGACCGACGGCGGCGACACGGCAAGCGACGCGGCGAGCGCCGAGGTCGTCGCTTTACCGTGCTCCGACTCGAGCCGGTGGATCTCCTTGAGGTAGTCCTCGGCGGTCTGGGAGAGAGGGGCTGTAGACATGCGCTTTCTAATATAGAGTTTAGGCATGTCTAAACGCCTGAGCAGGCGGAAGCTGCTGGCCGGAGCTGCGATTCCGGTGGCCGCCGTGCCGCTCGCGAAGCTCGTGGGCGCAGGCGAGAGCGACGCCGGCGCCTCGACGTCGACCCACATCGACCACCAGCACCAGCGCGTGGGACACGCGTCGATGTTCGGCGCCAGCGTCCCCGCCCCGGGCGGGCCGAATGCCCTCGACGCCCTGCTCATTCCCCCGCCGGCGCTCCCGCATCAGCCCGGACGCGTCCGCGAGTACCGCCTCGTCGCCGAGGACCGCGAGATCGAGGTCGCGCAGGGCGTGAAATACGCCGCGTGGACGTACAACGGCACCGTTCCCGGCCCGGTCCTCCGCGCCACCGAGGGCGACATCTTCCGGGTCGAGTTCCGAAACCAGGGCTCGCACCCGCACACGATCCACTTCCACGGGATCCACCCGGCCAACATGGACGGCGTCTTCGAGATCGTCGCGCCCGGCGGCTCGTTCACGTACGAGTTCGAGGCGCATCCGTACGGCATGCACCTGTACCACTGCCACGCGACGCCGCTCAAGAAGCACATCGAGAAGGGCCTCTACGGCGCGCTCATCATCGACCCGCCGAAGCCGCGCCCGCCGGCGCGCGAGCTCGTCATGGTGATGAACGGCTTCGACACGGACTTCGACGGCGAGAACAACTTCTACACCGTCAACGGCCTCGCCTTCTACTACGCGAAGTACCCGATCAAGGTGAAGCGCGGCGAGCTCGTGCGGATCTACCTCGCGAACCTCACGGAGTTCGACCTCATCAACTCCCTGCACATCCACGCGAACTTCTTCCGCTACTACCCGACGGGCTCGACCGACCAGTTCGAGTACACGGACACGGTGATGCTCTGCCAGGGGCAGCGCGGGATCCTCGAGCTCGAGTTCCCCAACACCGGGCGGTTCATGTTCCACGCGCACCAGTCGGAGTTCGCCGAGCTCGGCTGGATGGGGTTCTTCCAGGTGGAGGAGTAGCTGGAGCCGGGCCGCCACGGGTAGTCGCCGCGGCTGGCAGCTGTGGGCGCTGCTGCCGATCCTGCTGCTCGTCGGCGCCGTGTCGCTCTTCGCCACGGCCGGCGGCTCGATCGTCGACCTCGTGGGCTCGAACCCGCCACCCGCCGACGAGCTCGACATCCGGCGCGTGTCGTTCGAGCCGGGCCGGATCGAGATCAAGGTCACGAACCCCCAGCGCGACGCGATCACCCTCGGCACCGTGACGGTCGCCGACGCGATCGTGCCGTACGAGGTCGACGGGCCGACGACGCTCGAGCGGCTGCGCTCCGCCACGATCGTCGTCCGCTACGACTGGGTCGAGGACGAGCCCATCTCCGTCGGCGTCACGAGCTCGAGCGGGATTCAGGTGACGGAGGAGATCGCCGCCGCCGTGAGGACGCCCGAAGCGGACTCTCGTAGCGTGTTCGGCTACGCGCTGATCGGCTTCCTCGTGGGCGTCGTGCCCGTCGCGCTGGGTCTCATGTGGCTCCCCGCGCTGCGCGGCGCGGACCCTCGCTGGCTGGCCGCGTTCATGGCGCTCACGGCCGGCCTCTTGACGTTCCTCGCACTCGAGGCGCTGTCCGAGGCGCTCGAGCTCCAGGCCGTTCTCCCCGGGCAGCTGGGCGGCACGGGGCTCGTGTTACTCGGCGTCGCCGGCAGCTACCTCGCGCTGACGTTCGTCTCCGAGCGGCTGGGGCGGGGGCCGGGAGGAGGCAAGGGCGCGCTCGGAGGCATCGCGCTGGCGACGCTCGTCGCGATCGGCATCGGCATCCACAACCTCGGCGAGGGACTCGCCATCGGCTCGTCGTTCGCACTCGGCGAGCTTGCGCTCGGGAGCTTCCTCATCGTCGGCTTCATGGTCCACAACATCACCGAGGGGCTAGGCATCGCCGCTCCGATCGCCGAAGGGTCGCGCGCGTCGATCGCGCGCCTCGCGGCGCTCGCGCTCATCGCCGGCGCGCCGGCCATCGCCGGCGCGTGGATCGGCGGCTTCCTTACAAGCGATGTGCTCGGCGTGCTGTTCTTCGCGATCGCCGCGGGCGCGGCGCTCCAGGTCGTGATCGAGGTCGGTCGCTACGTCGCGCGGAAGGCGCCCGGCGGCCTGCGCTCGGGCTGGGTCGCTGGCGGCTTCGTCGCGGGCATTGCGGTCATGTACCTCACGGGCCTGCTCATCTAGCCTAGGGCGATGCGGCTGTACCTCGTGCGCCACGCGAAGGCAGAGCAGGGCGAGCCCGACGACCTGCGTCGGCTGACGCCTGACGGCCGCGCGGCCGCTCGCGATCTCGGTAGTCGCCTCGCCGCTGAAGGTGTCACACCCGACGCGGTGCTCTCGAGCCCGTTGCTCCGCGCCCGCGAGACTGCCGAGGAGATCGCCCGCGCGACCGGCGCCGAGGCGGAGCCCCTCGACGTGCTGGCGCCCGGCGCGACCGCGGATGACGTGACGCACGCCGTCACCGGCCGCGGCGAGACGGTGGTCGTCGTCGGTCACCAGCCGGATTGCGGGCAGATCGCCGCTGCGCTGACGGGAGGCGAAGAGCCGCCGTTCCCGACGGCGGGCCTCGCGGTCATCGAGCTGTGAGCTCAGCCTCGAGCTCGGCGAGCCACTCCGCCTGCGTCTCCAGCATCACGACGCCGAACTCGAGCGCCCTCTGCGGGAAGCGATAGCCGAGCTCCACGTCCTCCTGCGCGTGAGGCTCGACCTGGGCGCGGAAGAACGCGACTGCCTGCTCGCGCCACTCGCGCATCCGGCGGACGTTGACTACCGCCACCTCGGGATCGCCCAGGTCGGAGAAGAAGAGCCGCAGCAGACCCTCGTCGCGGTACTGGAAGAGATCGCTTTCGCCGTGCAGCCAGTCGTCGAGCGCTCGCTCACCGGCGCCGGTGAGCCGATAGACCTTCCGCCTGCGTCCGCCCTCACTTTCCACCTCCACGAGGCCCGCCGCCCGGAGACGCCGCAGCTCCGGGTAGATCTGCCCAAAGCTCGCGCCCCAGAAGAACTGCGTGGAGATCCCGACCGCCTGCTTGATGTCATAGCCGCTGCGCGGCCGCACCCGCAAGAAGCCGAGGATGATCTTCGCGGTCGGAGAGAGGCTTGACATATCTCCCAGAGATATCGTATCGTATCTACCAGATAGATCAATGGCGGCAGTAGCAGTCAACGGCTTGCGCAAGTCGTATAACGGCCTAGAGGCCGTTCGCGGCGTGAGCTTCGACATCGCCGAGGGCGAGGTCTTCGGCCTGCTGGGCCCGAACGGCGCGGGCAAGACGACGACCGTCGAGATCCTCGAGGGCTACCGGCACCGCGACGCGGGCACGGTGAGCGTTCTCGGCGCCGACCCCGAGCGGGCAGGCGAGACGTGGCGCGAGCGCATCGGCATCGTTCTCCAGTCGTCGGCGATGTACGTGAACCTCACCGTGCGCGAGCACGTGGCGCTGTTCGCCGGTTACTACGCGGCGCCGCGTGACGCCGACGACGTCATCGACCTCGTCGGCCTCGCCGAGAAGCGTCACGACCGCGTGAAGACGCTGTCCGGCGGGCAGCAGCGGCGCCTCGATCTCGCGCTCGGGCTCATCGGCGACCCGGAGATCCTCTTCCTCGACGAGCCGACGACAGGCTTCGATCCGGCAGCACGGCGCGCGGCGTGGGAGATGATTCGCGCGCTGCGCGAGCTCGGGAAGACGATTCTCCTCACGACGCACTACCTCGACGAGGCGGAGCAGCTCGCCGACCGGGTGGCCGTCATGCGCAAGGGAGAGATCGTCGCGCTCGGCACCCCGCGGGAGCTCACGAGCGGCGCCGCGGGGACGGAGATCCGCTACCGGCGCGACGGCCGCGAGGTCGTCGTCGAGACGAAGGAGCCGACGAAGACGCTGCACGAGCTCACGGGCGAGGCGCTCGCACGGGGCGTCGAGCTCGAGGGGCTGCACGTCAGGAAGCCGTCGCTCGAGGACATCTACCTCGAGCTCACGGGGGGTGACCAGGAGTGAGCCTGCTCATCCATCAGCTGCGGTCGGAACAGCGGCTCTACTGGCGTAGCCACGAGCTCGCGTTCTTCACGTTCATCTTCCCGCTGCTCATCTACATCCTCCTCGGCTCGGTGTACGGCGACGATCCCGTAGAGGGCGAGGGCGTCACCGGTTCGGAGTACCTCCTTGCCGGCCTGCTCGGGTATGGCGTGGTCGCGACGGCGTTCGCCGGACTCGCGATCCTCGTCGTCATCCGCCGCGAGTCGGGCGTGCTGAAACGGGTGAGGGGGACGCCGCTGCCTGCGTGGGCCTATGTGCTGGCTTTGCTCGGGTCGACGCTCGTCGTGTTCGTCATAGAGGCAGTCGCGCTGATCCTGCTCGCGAAGCTCATGTTCGACGTCCCGTTCCCGGAGCAGCCGGTCTCCGTGGCGCTGGCCCTGCTGCTGGGTGCAGCGGCGTTTGCGGCGCTCGGCGTGGCGCTGACGACGTTTATCCGCTCGGCCGAGGGCGCCTCGGCGGTGATAAGCGCCATCTACCTGCCGATGGCATTCCTTGCCGGATCGTTCTGGACGACGAGCGCCTATCCAGCCTTCCTGGAGGCGATCGCGAACCTCCTGCCGCTGACGTACTTCATCCACCTCATGCGCGACATCGTCCTCCTCCACGAGCAGATCTGGGAGAACTGGACGGACGTCGCCGTTGTCAGCGCCTGGGGTCTCGTCGGCCTCGTCGTCGCCGTGCTCCGGTTCCGCTGGGAGCCCCGGCAGGGCTAGGCGACCGCGGCTGTGTACTGCGCCTCGTCGATGACGAGCCGCCACTGCCCGGTCGCCGGCTGTGCCGCACGGAAGTGCGCGAAGTCGAACGTGAGAATCGGGAGGTCGTGCCGCTCGGCGATCGCCATCACGGACGCATCGACAAGTCCGAGGTCGAGGTCTGCGTACTGGGCATCGATCTCGACGGCACGCTGAAGCAGGCCCGGCGTCAGGAACACAACCTTGTGGTACCCGGAAGCGAGTGCCCTGAGGAAAAGACGCGCAGCAACGACCCCGCGTCGCGATCGTACGAGGTGGTCGACTTCGACAGCCACGACGTCGGGAACAAGCAGCTGGCGGCGGAGCCGAGTGACCACGGTGGCCGCCAGCGCGTGCGCCGGATCGCGGCGATCGAGCGCGGCAAGTAGTGGCCCCGTGTCGGCGAGAGCCTTCAGAGCTTCGCGAAGATCTCTCGCAGGATCTCTTCGTCCCGCGAGCTGAGGTCGCCAGGCCCGTCGAACGCACCGACGTAGCTCGGCACGCGCCCTTCGGCGACGAGTTGGGCCCCCTCCTCGATCAGGCGCGCGACCGCGGCCGAGAACGACTCGCCGTCCAGCTGTCGCTCGCGGACGAGCTCGACTGTGCTCTCCGGCAGCGTGACCGTTTTTCGCACCATAGAAGTATGATAGCTGCTGTCATACTCAATCGTGCCAGAAGTGCGCCGACTCAGCGCCGAACTGCCGCATGCGCAGCGCGGAGCGCGAATCTCGCCGCGGCACGGGGCGTCTTCTGCGCCTCGGCGAGCGTCGCCTCGAGGGAGGTTACGAACCAGTCGACGTCGTTCTCGGAGAGGACGAGCGGCGGTAGGCCCTTGATGACGTTCAGCCCGTGGCCCGCCACCTGGCTGAGGATGCGGTGGTCGGTGAAGAGCGGCACGACGACGAGCTGCGCGAAGAGCGCCGGCTGCATCCGCTCGAGCAGGCGGTACGTCGTCTTTCCCCCTGCCTCCGGCTCGCCCAGCTCGATCGCCCACATGAGCCCGAGCCCGCGGACGTCCTTCACGACGTCGTACCGCTCGACGAGCGGCCGCGTGCGCTCGAGCAGCAGGTCGCCCATGCGCGCGGAGCGCTCGACGAGCGCTGCCTCGTCCAGCTCGTGCAGCGTCGCGAGGCCGGCCACCATCGCGAGGTCGTTCGGCTGGAACGTCGAGCCGTGGCTCATCGAATGCTCGAGCGAGTCGAACACGGCATCGAACACCTCGGCCCGGAAGAGCGTCGCCCCCACCGGCACGTAGCCGCCAGACAGCGATTTCGCCAGCGTGAGGATGTCCGGCTGGAGCCCCCAGTGCTCGAGCGCGAAGAGCTTGCCGGTGCGCCCGAGGCCCGTCTGCACCTCGTCGAGGCAGAAGAGCGTGCCGTAGCGGCGGCACAGCTCCTGTGCGCCCTCCAGGTATCCCGCGGGAGGCAGGAAGACGCCGTGCCCGACGACCGGCTCGACGACGAAGAGCGCGACGTCTTCTTCGCGGAGAGCGACGTCGAGCGCGTCGAGGTCGCCGAACGGAACGCGCGAGAAGCCGGGCACGAGCGGCTGGAACCGCTCCGAGAACGCTGGCTCGCCGGACGCGGAGAGCGCGCCGAGCGTCAACCCATGGAAGCCGCGCTCCACCGAGACGACGCGCGTGCGGCTCGTCGCCGCGCGCCCGATCTTGATCGCGGCCTCGATCGCCTCCGTCCCGGAGCTCGAGAAGAAAACGCGGCCGAGGCTCGCCGGCGCTCGCTTCAGCAGCTCGTCGGCGAGGATCGCGCCGAGCGGGTTGACGCCGAGCGCGAGCTTGCCCGGCGTTTCGAGCTCGAGCGCCTCCTGGAGCGCCGCCTTCACCCGCGGGTTGTTGCGCCCGACGTTGAACATCCCGAACCCGCCCAGCCAGTCGAGGTACCGGTTGCCTTCCGCGTCGTAGAGATGAGCGCCTTCGGCCCGCGACCAGCGGCGGTCGAAGCCGATCGCGCGCAGCATCCGCACGAACTGCGGGTTGACCGTGCGAGCGTGGAGGTCGAGCTCGTCGCCCGCGTGACGCTCGAGCAGCTCGCGCACGCTGAAGCCCGCCATGCGTTGAGCGTAGCGCGGCATACTCCTAGCGATGCGGTTGCTCGCGGTCCTGCTCCTGCCGCTCGCCCTCCAGAGCCCGGCGGCCGATCCTGGCTACGCGGGCTTCGCCATGAAGCTCCCGGCGCCGATGCGCGAGCGGCTCCGCGACGGCTTCTGGCGTCCAGGATGCCCGGTTCCGCTATCCGGCCTGCGGCTGCTGACCGTGAGGCACTACGGGTGGGACGGGAAGGTGACGACCGGTCAGCTCGTCGTCAACAAGGCGTTCGCGCGACCGCTCGTCGGCGTCTTCCGCCGCCTGTACAACGTGAAGTTCCCGATCCGCCACATGCGCTTCTCCGACCAGTACGGGCCCGGTCCCGAGCCGCGCGACACGAGCGGCTCCTTTCACTGCCGTCCGCCTGTTGCGTCGCCCTGCCCGGGGTCGAAACCGCGGAGCAACTGGTCGATGCACGCGTATGGCCTGGCCGTCGACCTCAATCCGCGCGAGAACCCCTACGTCGGCTGCGGCGTCTCATACCACGCCGACGCGAAGCCCTACATCGATCGCACACGGCTGCGCAAAGGGATGGTGACGCCTGCCGTCGTGCGCGCGTTCAAGGCCCTCGGCTGGGGCTGGGGTGGCGACTGGACCAGCGTCAAGGACTGGATGCACTTCTCCTCGAGCGGGGGCTAGGAAAGCGCGTCGCGGAGGACGTCGCGCGGGATGTGCCCGCCGGCGTAAATCGAGGTGCCGGCGGTGAGGAGCTCCTGCCCGCCCGTGTGCAGCGCTCCGTAAGCGGCTCCCGCGAGCAGGCTGCCGGTCGAGACACGGCGAACGCCTGCGGCGGCGAGTTCGGGGACGGGAGGCGCGGCTGTGAGCGCAAGCACGTTCACGGGCACGCCGACTGCTTCGACGACCGCCTTGACCTGGCCGATGTCCGTGAGGCCGGGCGCGTAGACGCAGTCAGCGCCCGCGTCGCGATAGGCGATCAGCCGGGCGATCGTGTCGTCGAGGTCGTCCACGCCGCGGATGTGGTTCTCGGCCCGGCCTGTGAGCACCATCGGCTCGGCGAGGCCGTGCGCCGCTCCAGCGGCGATCGCCACGCGCTCGGCGGCGAGCCCGACGTCGTCGATCGCGCCGGTCGCCGGGTCGTAGTCCTCGATCGAGCAGCCGGCCGCGCCGGCCTCGGCAAGGAGACGGACGGTCTCCGCGACCCCGCCAGGCTCGTCGGGGTAGCAGCGCTCGGAGTCGACGTTGAGCGGCAGGTCGGTCGCGGCCGAAAGCGTCGCGACGTGCACGACGAGCTCGTCGCGCGTCACCTGCTGGTCGTCCTTGCCGAGCGTCCACGCGAAACCGGCGCTTGTGGTCGCGAGCGCCTCGAACCCCGCGGCGGCGAGGATCCGCGCCGACCCGGCGTCCCACGGGTTCGGCATGACGAACAGCTGCTTGCGCTCGTGAAGCTCTCGGAAGCGTACGCGTCGCTCGTCGGCGTTCATGGCCCGATCCTACGCAGGAGGTCCCGCACACGCTCCCGCTCCGCGTCCGTCACGTTCGGGTCGGCGATGCGGAACTCCCCCGCAGCGGGAAGCTCCGCCCGAGCCGCGTCGAGATCGACGTGGCGCAGGAAGAACCTCGTGAACAGGCGTCCCATCGCGCCTCCGCTCGTCGCGCAGATCACCCAGGTCATCGCGACGTCGAAGGCGGGATTGCCAGCGCGCGCGTTCGCCCAGTCGATGACCACGGGGCCGCGGCTCGACAGCAGGACGTTGTCCGGATGAAAGTCGACATGGAGCAGGCGTCCATCTCCGAACGGGATCTCGTGCAGGCGGTGGTGCAGCTGGGCGAGCAGCCGTGCGTGAGCGCTCATCCGCCACGGCCGCCGGCGGAGCTCCGCCAGCATCGTCGGCCCACCGATGCGCTCGAGCACGAGCGAGTCGTCGCGCACCTCGAGCACGCCCGGCACGGGGAAGCCATGCGCGGCGGCGTGCTCCATCATCTCGGCCTCTCGGGCCGGGTTGCCGCCCGCCTTGAAACGCCTCAGCACGCGGCCGTTCCCTAGGTCGACGATCTCCGAGGCACGCCCCTCCGCCAGCACGTCCACGATCCCTAGTATGGGCGGCATGCCGCAGCCAGCCCCCGCCGTCGCTACGGAAAGCCTCGAGCAGTACCGCGGAGAGCTCACCGGCTACTGCTACCGGATGCTCGGCTCGCCGTTCGACGCCGAAGACGCCGTGCAGGAGACGCTCGTTCGCGCGTGGCGCGGGCTCGACCGCTTCGAGGGCCGGGCCGCGCTCCGTTCGTGGCTCTACCGGATCGCGACGAACGTCTGCCTCGACATGGTCGACGCGCGCAAGCGGCGCGCCCTGCCGATGGACTTCGGGCCGGCCCAGGAGCCCGTGATCGCGAACCTCAACGTGCTCCCCGAGTCGACCTGGGTGGAGCCGATTCCGGACCCCGCGGTCGTCACGGAGGCTCGCGAGACGATCCGTCTCGCCTTCGTCGCGGCGCTCCAACACCTGCCGCCGCGGCAGCGGGCAGCGTTGATTCTCTGCGAGGTGCTGCGCTGGCAGGCGTCCGAGGCCGCGGAGCTGCTGGAGACGAGCGTCGCCTCGGTGAACAGCGCGCTTCAGCGTGCGCGCGCCACGCTGGAAGAGCGCAAGGCCAGCCCGGAGGCATCGCCGTCCGTCGACGAGGCGGACGCCGAGCTGCTCGCCCGCTACGTCGCCGCCTTCGAGTCGTACGACATGGAGGCGCTGACATCGCTCATCCACGAGGACGCGACGCAGTCGATGCCGCCGTACGACATGTGGCTCGCCGGCCGCGGCGACATCCTCGCCTGGTGGGTCGGGCCCGGTGCGGGCTGCAGCGATTCGCGGCTCGTGCCGACCGTCGGGGCGAACGGCGCGCCGGCGTTCGGGCAGTACAAGCCGAACGACGCGGGCGACGGCTACGAGCCGTGGTCACTCCAGGTGCTCGAGATCGCCGGCGGCAAGGTCGTCGGCTTCACGTTCTTCCTCGATACCGAGAGGGTCTTCCCGCTCTTCGGGCTGCCTCTCGAGTATCCCGCGTAGGCCCATGAAGTCGGCGAGCTCGAGCAGTTGCGCCGACGCGTTCTGAAGCCGAATCTCGGAGCCGTTCCGGCGCGCGGCAAGCTGCAGCCGCGCCAGCGCGTCGACCGTTACCGCGTCCGGCGCGAGTCCCCGTACGTCGACGAGCGTCGTCGCCATCGTCTGGTAGACGACGGAGCTCGGGAATGCTCATCGCGGCCGATGAGTTTCAGGACTGGACGGGGTCTACGGGTCTGACATGACGATGGACAACCGCAAACGCTGGCTCGCACTCCTCGTGCTCTGTCTCGGCGACCTCATGATCGTCCTCGACGTGACGATCGTCGGCGTGGCGCTGCCGTCGATCCGCGAGGACCTCGGCTTCTCGGAAGAGTCGCTCGCGTGGGTCGTGAACGCATACCTCATCACGTTCGGCGGCTTCCTCCTCCTGGGCGGACGGCTCGGCGACCTGTTCGGCCACCGGCGGCTGTTCCTCATCGGCATCGGGCTCTTCACGTTCGCCTCGCTGGCCTGCGGGCTCTCGACGTCGCAGGAGATGCTCGTCATCGCGCGCGCCGTGCAGGGCGTCGGAGGCGCGATCGTCTCGGCCGTCGCGCTGTCGCTGATGATGATGCTCTTCACGACGCCGGCGGAGCGGGCGAAGGCGATGGGCATCTTCGGCTTCGTCGCGTCGGGCGGCGGGTCGCTCGGCGTGCTGCTCGGCGGCATCCTCACCGACGTCCTCAACTGGCACTGGATCTTCCTCGTCAACATTCCCGTCGGGATCCTCGTCGTCGGGCTCACGCTGTCGCTCATCCCCGCGGCGCGCGTGCCGACGGCCGCTAAGCGCCTCGACGTCTGGGGAGCGGTCACCGTAACCGCCTCGCTGATGATCGCCGTCTACGCGATCGTGAACGGGAACGGCGTCGGATGGCTGACCCCTCGCACGCTCGGCCTGCTGGCCATCTCCGCCGTGCTGCTCGGCGCCTTCCTCCTCATCGAGTCCCGGGTCTCTTCACCGCTCATGCCGCTCGGCCTCTTCCGCCACCGCAACCTCTCTGTCTCAAACGCCATCGGCGTGCTCTGGGCGGCATCGATGTTCGCGTGGTTCTTCCTCTCCGCGCTCTACCTCCAGGAGGTGCTCGACTACAGCCCGCTCGAGGTCGGCCTCGCGTTCCTGCCGGCGAACCTCATCATGGGCGCCTTCTCGATCGGCCTGTCGGCGAGGCTCGTCATGCGCTACGGGATCCGGATCCCTGCGGCGACCGGTCTCGGCCTGGCGGCGATCGGCGGGTTGCTCTTTGCCCGCGCTCCCGTCGACGGGAGCTTCGGCAGTGACGTGCTGCTGCCCATGATCCTGCTCGGCATCGGCGCCGGCATGGCGTTCAACCCCATCCTGCTGGCTGCCATGGGAGACGTGGCGCCGGAGGAGGCGGGGCTCGCGTCCGGCATGGTCAACACGTCGTTCATGATGGGCGGCGCGCTCGGCCTGGCGGTGCTCGCCAGCCTCGCCGCCTGGCGTTCGGACGAGCTGCTGGCCTCAGGCGAGAGCACGGCGGCGGCGCTCACCGGCGGCTACCACGCCGCGTTCCTGCTCGGCGCGCTGTTCGCCGCTCTCGGAGCTGTAGCGGCAGCGACGCTCCTGCGGCCGGTGCCGACGGAAGCCGCCGCGCACGGCGAGCCGGCGTCCGCGGAAGCTCACTAGCCGACGGCGACTCGCTCCGCGCACGAGGCCGAGCCGAGCCACGAGTGCGGCGCGCCCGCCCAGCACCAGCCGAGCCTCGGCCTGCCGCCGCTGAGCCAGAGCGCGGGTACGCGGCGATCGCCGCGGCGCGACCCGAGCAGCGAGAAGGCGTTCTCCGTCGTCAGCACGTCGGCGCGGTCGGTGAGGACGGCGATGCCCTCCTGGATCGTGAGCGGCGAGCGACCGCGGTCGAGAATGCGCGTTAGCGCGTCGTCCGGTGTCACGTCGAAGAACTCGGCGCCGAGGTCGACGTCGTGGAGCACGTACGACGGCGCGTCGGGGATCTCGATCGCAGCGATCGGCGCGTACTCTGCCGGCGTCGTTGGATCCATGCCCACGAAGCCGCCGGTACGCGCCATCGCCTCCTCGGCCGGGGCGAGCTCGTCCTTGCGGACGAGGATCTCCACACCGCTCCCTAGCGCTTGCCGGCGCCCTTGAGCGCATGGATGCCTGCGAGATCCACGGCCACGACGAACAGCAGGCTGCCCGCCCACCAGTTGACGGGATCGAAGGTCAAGGACTCCTCGTCGCCGACGAGATCCCAGATCAGCCATACGAAGAACCAGAGCAGTGTCATGTGCCCTCCGGCGGTCGTGTGTCAAGCGGAATCTATGCGGTGCCCGTGCGTTGTAACGAGTTCGTCACCACTTAGCGATGAGTTCGGCGAGTAGAACTCGTCTATTCCCCAGACACGACGAGAGGACGCGAGATGACGGAAGGCACCGAGCGGCGGGCAGCGCACGAACAAGTTTCGACTGGAGGCCTCGCCCGCTGGATGCGGCGCTGCGCGACGCATCCCTGGCGCGTCATCGGCGCGTGGATCGGCATCTTCGCCGTGCTCATCGTCCTCACGATCTCGTTCGCCGGCTCGCTCCGCGACGAGTTCGAGATCCCGGGCTCGGACACGCAGAGGGCAACCGACCTCATCGAGGCCGAGTTCGCCGAGGAGCAGGGTGGCGTGCTGAACGTCGTCTTCGCCGCGCCGCCGGGCGAGCAGCTCGACACACCTGAGCGGCGACAGGCGATCGACGAGGCGATCGCGCGACTCGGCAGCTCCGAGTTCGCGCCGACCGAAGACGCGGCGGGTCTCGAGAGCGTCGAGACACCGTTCACCGAGGACACCGTCTCCGACGACGGCCGCATTGCGTACGCCGAGGCGCAGTTCGACCGGGTGATCTACGAGAAAGATCGCGAGTCCGTGGTTGCCGTCCAGGAGGCTGTTCGCGAGACGGTCGAGCCTGCCGGTGTGCAGGTGGAGTTCAACGGCGATGCGGAGTTCCCGCCGCTCGAGCAGGGAACGCAGGAGCTGCTCGGTCTGCTCGCGGCCCTCATCGTGCTGCTCATCGTCTTCCGGACGTTCGTGGCGACGTCGATCCCGCTCGCGCTCGCCATCACGGCCGTCGCGACCGCGTTCCTCCTCCTCTTCCTCCTGGCGGGGCTCACCGACATCAACACGATCACCCCCCTGCTCGTGTCGATGATCGGGCTCGGGGTCGGCATCGACTATTCGCTCTTCATCGTGACGCGGTTCCGCCAGTTTCTGCACGACGGCATGTCGCCCGCCGACGCGGCCGCCGAGGCCGGCTCGTCAGCCGGTCGGGCGGTGCTCTTCGCCGGTCTGACGGTCGCGATCTCCGTGAGCGGCCTCGCGATCTTCGGCCTCGACTTCGTGACGAAGCTCGGCATCGGCTCCGCGCTCGGCGTGCTCACCACCGTCCTGATCGCCAATTCGCTGCTGATCGCAGTGCTCGCGAAGCTCGGACACAAGATCGACCGGCTGAAGGTGCCGTTCCTGCGCCAGATCGACGACTCCGAGGAGGGCAGGCAGAAGACTCCCATTGCCCGCTGGGGCAGGTTCGTCACGAGGAACGCGAAGATCGTGTTCCCGGTGCTGCTCGTCGCGGGACTCGTGCTCGGGGGAACGTCAGCCCTCGTCCACCTCGGCGCTTCCGACCAGGGGACGCAGCCGAAGGAGCAGACGGCGCGCAAGGCCTACGACCTGCTCGCCGAGGGCTTCGGCCCAGGCTTCAACGCTCCCATCCCGATCGTCGTGGACGTGAACGACGACGAGCAGGCGCCTCAGAGAATTGTCGACGGAGTGCGCTCCCTCTCAGGCGTCGCGTCCGTCGACGAGCCCGTGTACAACGACCCGAAAACGGTTGCCATCGTCTTCGTTAAGCCGGCCTTCGCACCGCAGGACGAGGGGACCGAGAACCTCGTCGACACCCTGCGGAGCGACGTCATCCCGGCGGCGACGGAAGGCGGGAACGCTGCGGTCTACGTGTCGGGCCTGACGGCGGCGTTCGCGGACATCGCCGACCGCATCATGGAACGCCTGCCGTTCTTCCTCCTGTACGTCATCGGGGTCACATTCCTCGTGCTCGCGATGGCGTTCCGCTCGATCGTGATCTCGCTGACCGCCGCCGTCACGACGATCCTCTCCGCCTTCGTCGGCTTCGGCGTGCTGACGCTCGTAGTGCAGGAGGGCCATCTGCTGGGCCTGACCGGGCTCGACCGGACCGGGCCGATCGAAACGTTCGTACCTCCGATCGCGTTCGCGATCCTCTTCGGGCTCTCGATGGACTACATGGTCTTCCTCATGAGCCGCATCCGCGAGGAGCACGTCAACGGCCTCCCGACGAAGGAAGCCGTCGAGCAGGGCATCGCGGGCGTCGGACGCGTCATCGTCGCCGCAGCCGTGATCATGGGGACGGTCTTCTCCGCCTTCATCCTCACGCCTGAGCGGGTTTCCAAGGAATTCGGGATCCTGCTCGCCGTCGCAATCCTTACGGATGCGCTCGTCGTGCGAATGACGCTCGTGCCGGCGTTCTTCACGCTGCTCGGAGAGAAGACGTGGTACATGCCGCGCTGGCTCGACCGCATCTTGCCGGGCATCACGATCGAGCCGCCCCACGACGAGAACGGGCGTGGGCCGGTGGCTACCGAGCAACCCGCGGAGGCGCGCGCCCGGACGTAAGGCGCTCCGCCGCCTCGGCAAGCTGTCGTTCGCCGAAGAGATACGGCGTCGCGTTCGCAATCCGGCGAATCGGAGCGTCGGGCTCTGCCGATCCTGCGGCAGCGTTGAACGCGTAGCGGATGGGGATCTCGTGCGCGATCACCAGGATCCTCTGCTCGGGCCGGGCAAGCAGCCACTGGAGCGCGCGGCCGTAGCGGACGTCAGCCTCGTCGAGGCTCTCGCCGTTCGGGAACGGCTCAGCGCGCGTGTGGGCGCGCTTCCAGGCGCGGTACTCGTCGAGCGAAACGCCATCGAGGTCGCCGACGTCGATGTCGTCGAACAGCGGCTCGACGACGATCGGAACCGCACTCCCCGCCAGCGCGATCTCGGCCGTGTCGCGCGTACGCCGGAACCGGGTCACGATGCACGCGTCGAGCGGCACGTTCCGTATCTGCTGGCCAAGACGCTCGGCTTCGCTCCGCCCCTTCCCGGTCAGCGGCGCGTCCACGGCCGGGTCGCCGTTGACGATGCGAGCGACGTTGAGCGTCGTCTCGGCGTGCCGAGCGAGAACGAACAAGCGCATATGCCGAGATGCTAGAGACCGGCCACGGACCCTTCGTAGACCTCGGCTATCGTGGCCTCGCGCCCCCGTAGCTCAGTGGATAGAGCAGCGGTTTCCTAAACCGCGTGCGCATGTTCGATTCATGCCGGGGGCATTCACGCGCAGCTACCCCGCGACGCACCTGCCCTCACGACACACGGTGCCGGCGCCGCAGCGTCGGCCACAGCCACCGCAGTTGTTGGAGTCGAAGAAGAGCGAGACGCACCTGTCGTTGCAGCACGTCTGGTTGATGCCAGGATCGGCGTTCGTGCCGCAACAGGTGTCACCGCAAACCTTGTCGTTGCGACAGCACATCCCGCCACCGCCACCCGCCGGCACGATGAACCTTCCCCCGAGGGACTTGTATCCGCGCGGGCAGCAGGCGAAGAATGTGCCGGAGAAGCTCACCTGCCGATCCTGCGGACAACACGTGTACCTCCGGCGGTTCGCGGCGGGCACGGAACCCGATCCGTCCGCCTGCTGCGCGCACACCTCGCCCCTGTCGCAGCAGACGACCCTGCCCGGGGACTCCTCGCAGGCCTTGGTCCCCCTCGGACAACACTTCGCCTGGCCGCCGTAGCCCGCGCAGGTCTCGTTGCTCTTGCAGCACAACCCTGTTCGCGGGTCACAGCACGTGCTCCCTCTCTGGCAGCACTTCCTCCCGCACGGCCGCTGACCCACATCGCAGGGTGAGCACTTGCCGACGCGCGAATCGATGCACTTCTGGCCCCGCGGGCAGCAGTTGATGCCACACCGGGTTCGGCCTCGCGGACACTTCGGCCAGCAGGTGAGCCTGCCGCGGCTGCCGGGCAACTGCAGGTTCAGGCACTCGGTGCTCGGGTGACAACAATCCTCGCCACACAACTGCTCGTTCGGACTTGCAGATGGGAAGGCAGATCGAGCCTCGCCAGCAGGTTTCGTTCGTGTTGCAGCACTTGCCCGGAGGCCCGCAGAACGGACGGCCGTCGGGCAGGACATGCCACTTGCTTGTCGCAGAGGCCGCTACGGGGGCGGCAGCTGAAGTAGCACGGACAGCACGACCCTCCGCCGCCCTCCGCGGGACAGCACTTCACACAGTTGGAAAACGGGTTGCACCGGATCTTCCCGCACTGGACCGGAGGGCCCCACGGCCCCTTCGGCGGATCGATGATGTCGGGGCGGTCCTGGATCCCGTCGCCGGCTCCCCGCGCAAATGAAGGGCGCAACGCGGGCACGGCAGCGAGCAGGAGGGCCGACCCGACCAGGCGCAGTGCGCGGCGGCGTGGCATCGGCGACGCGAGGCTACGCGCGAGGGAGTCCATCGACGACGAGCGTGGCGCCATCGCTTGACGAGTCTACAAACGGTCACGGCCGATCACTACTCCTGTTCCCAGAAGATGACCATGATCCCGTGGAACGCCGCGTCCGGCCCGAAGAGCGGGAACGCCGTCGTGGCGATCTCCCGCTCGACGCCGTCGAGGCTCTCGATCCGCAGCCGCGCGTGAGCGGGGCGGCGCTCGTTGAACGCGATGCCACCAGGCATCTCCGCAAGGTGAAGGGGCGCACCGTCGACGCTCCGCGGCCTGAGCAGCTCGACCCACTGGCGTATCGACATCTCTCCCACCTCCGCGAACGACCGGCCACCAATTCTCTCGGCCGGCTCGTTGAAGTAGACGAGCGTGCCGTCCCGATCAGCGAGATAGATCGGGGTGGCGAGGTTGGATGCGAGCTCGCGCGCCAGGATCAGGACGAGGCCTTTCGGCCCCCCGCGGCGTGTCGCACTGTCTTGTTCTGCGGCTACGTCGGGCGGCATTCCCGACGCGCGATCTCGTGGCGAGGCAGCGTCATCCCAGAAGATCCTCATGGCCCCGAACAGCTCTTCCTCGCGTCCCATCAGCGGGAAAGCAGTCACCTCCGCTACGTAACTAACGCTGTCGGGACGCGTGAAGTGCACGGTTCTGTGGGCCGGCCTACGCTCAGTGAGAGCAACCCCGACCGGGAGCTCCTCGAGCGGGATCGGCGTCCCGTCGGCCTCGGCTGGGCGAGTAGCGCGCTGTCCACTCGGCGGCGGATAGCTCGCCCATCTCTGCGAACGTCACCCCGAAGGCAGCCTCCGCCGACTCGTTGTAGAAGACGATCGTTCCCGTCGGGTCGTGCACCGAGATGGCCATCGAGAGGTTCGCTGCGAACCCCCGGGCGAGGATGAGGGCCAAGCTCTTCTGCTGCCGCACCTCGACGGCCATGCTCATGCCGAGCGTACTGTGACACGCGAGGCACCCTCGATCACCAGCGCGGCTGCGACGATGGCTGCGAGCGCTCCGACCTGAGCTGACGCGGCGACTGCGAGGCCGAGGGGAATCGTCCGCCAGCGCAGCCACGGAAGCGGCGATCCTCACCCCACCGCCGGCGACGCCGAGCGCGCGGCGGAACCCGACGTCGCAGGCGATGAAGAGCGCGACCCCAGCAGCCAGCTCCACGGCGATCCAGCCGTCGAGCGTCTCGTAAGGGTCGCCGATCGCGACCTTCAGGCCGGCTGCGAGAGCGACGATTCCGAGCAGGAGCCCGTAGTGCCAGTACCCGAATCCGTTCAGCGCGAGCTGCACGCGGCGCTCGGGCGAAGCGGTGGTCATCGACGCCGAAACCGCAGCTTCGTCGCTGAAGTACAGCCACCAGAGGCCCGCGCTGAGCGCGAGCGACAGTAGCGCGACGAGCAAGAGCCCCGCGTCGACGTCGAGCCCGGACGCGCCGGCACCGATGACGACGATCGACTCGCCGAGCGCGATGATGATCACGAGCCCGTGCCTCTCGACGAAGTGCAACGGTGAGACGACGAAGCCCTGGGTGGTAGTGAGCATCGGCGTCACCCAGAGCAAGGCCGCTGCGACCGCCCAGAGGACCCACTGCGAGGTGCCACCCAGAGCCCCGCCGACGATCACGAGCGTCGCCCCGACGAAGGCTGAAGGGCAGGATCCGGAGCATCGCGGTCATCTCCGAGATGGACGTGCCCTTCGAGTACATCGCGCCGTGCAGGAGCACGACCACGAGGTAGCCGAGCCCGAACGCGAGCCCGGCTGACTCGTACGCGTCCGGTATGGCGAGCGCGATCACGAGGAAGCCGCCCATCCCGCCGATCAGCGTCAATCGGTAGCGCGCGCGCTCCGTAGGGATGGCGTTCGTCAGCCACGCGTAGCCGTCGTAGATCCACCAGACGATGAGCAGCATCACCATCACCTGGAAGCGCGGCGGCCGCGTCGCCTCCACTCACGAGGACGCCGGTGAGCTGCGTGATCGTGAAGACGAAGACGAGGTCGAAGAAGAGCTCGAGCGTCGAGACGCGCACGGCGCGGTCGGGCTGGTCAGTCATGGCTGAAATCATCGCGGCTAGCCTGACGGAATGGAGTTCGACGAGGCTGGTCAGGGACGCGCTCGAGTCGCTGCCGCGAGAGCTCGGCGAGTTCATGTCCAACGTCGACATCGTGATCGAAGAGGAGCCACCGGCGGGCATGCCGCTCCTCGGCCTTTACGAGGGCATCCCGCTCACGCGGCGCGGCGCCTTCTACGGCGGCGCGCTGCCCGACAAGATCACGATCTTCAGCGGGCCTTTGGAACGGCTGTACGGAGCCGATCCCGAGCGGCTGCGGCGCGAGATTCGGCGCGTCGTGCTGCACGAGGTCGCGCATCACTTCGGCATCTCGGACGAGCGGCTCGTCGAGCTCGATCGCTACTGAAAGCAGCCGCTCAGCGCTTGAGCAGGTGCAGCGAGAGGATCTTGCCGGCCTCCGTCACGTACGGCTCGCGGCGCACGACACGCACGGTGCCTCCCTCGCGCCAGAGGTCGACCATCAGCCGGTTGCGCGACAGCTCGCCGAGGTGCGAGAGCACGGCCTCGACGACCGCGGCGTCGTCGAGCTCCCCCAGCGCGGGCCGCGCGACGACGGTCACCTTCGGCAGCCCGTCCACCTCCTCCTCGACGAGCTGGTAGTCGGTCGGCCCGCCGCCGAAACGCGCGGGCAGGATCCGGTCGACGAGCGCGACGAGGTCGGAGCCGAGGAAGTGGTTGCCCTCCGCAGTGAGCTTCTCGTAGCTTCTGACTTCGCGGATGTGCTGCGTCAGGCCAAGCTCGCCGAACGGGCATCCGCACTCACGCTCGGAGAGCACTGCGTAGTCGTCGCTCTCGACGTTGATCATGAGCTTCGGCGACGAGGGGAGGAGGGCGGTGAAATAGAGCGCGCCGACCGTCTCGCCCGTCGAGCCGACCGCCCGCTCGCGCTGAAGCACGGCGAGCTTATCGCTCAGGAAGTGCATGTCGTCGAACGCGCCTCCGTCCGCGCAGCCGATCGCGATCCGCCCGGCCTCGGTCATCGAGTACGTGCAGTACGCGCGGCAGCCCGCGGCCTCGAGCGCCGCGTGCTTCTCCTCCGTGTACGGCTCCCCGCCCATGCCGAACAGCGAGCCGGAGATGTCGAGCCCCGCCGAACGCGCGGCGAGACAGACGCGGACGCCGAACGCAGCCTGCGTGTCGAGGACGCCGGGACTGCCGAGCCGCTTGCAGTCGGCTAGCCAGCGGGCGACGCGCTCAGCCTCCTCGGGACGGCACAGCTCGGGTGACGCGATACGCGCCCCGAAGAGCCGCGAGGCTGCGACCGTCACGCCCGTGAAGATGCGAAAGGCGCGGGCGTCCCAGTCGCGCGGCGGTTCGTACGGGTTGAACCACACGGCCACGGGCTCGCCGAGCTTCGCCTGCCGCAAGCAGTTGTTGATGCCCGAGCTCGAGGGCAGCACCGGGCGCCACACGGCGAACGGCCGGCCGGATGCTCCATAGCCTTCTCGCGTCAGGAGCTGTGGCGCCGCCTCGTGCGCGAGCAGGTCGAGATCGACGGATACGCGACGCCGGGCCCCGCGCGTCCCACCGGTCGCGGCCTCGAAGTGCTTCGCGAGCAGAGGGTTGTCGAAGGCCGCGCTGTCGGCCGGAAACACGACTCCGCCCCGCTCGACCGGCGTGCGGCCCTTGAACTCGTCGAGCGTGACGTACACGCCGGAGTCGTGAAGCTCCCGAAGCGCCCCTTCGAGGCCGTGCTCGTCGATCAGCCTGCGGACGTCACCGAGCTCGATATCCGCAGCCGCGAGCAGCGCGCGGTACGGGTTGTCACGGCCGCCGTAGACGGCGCGCTCGAGCAGGTCGACGAACGACTCGTCGCGTCGTGCGTGCTGCTCGGCGACGAGCCGGCGAGCAGAGGCAGGCGTCACGGTCGTCCTGAAGAACCGTGGTAGCCCGCGCGCGTAGCGGAGGAAGACCCCTAGCTCCTCGAGCACGCTGCTACCCGACGGAGAAGAGCAGGAAGCGCGCGGGTTGCCCGTCCGTGGCCACTGCCTGGTCGCCGGCCGACGCGACCGCGATCGCGTCTCCTTCCTGCCCCTCGACCGCCTCGTCGACCCGACTCGACCGTAAGCGCGCCGGAGACGACGACCACGAGCGACCGGCCCGCCTCAGGCAGCGGGACGCGGCCGCCGGGCGGCAGCTCCAGCTCGACGAGGCTGTGCAGCCCGTCAGCGTCCGTTCTGTCCACCTTCACGAGCGCCTCGTGGCCGCCGATGTCGACCCGCCGCCCGTCACCTGGCGCGACGAACGTGATCGGGCGGCGGCGCTCGCCCGCGGGAGGCTCGGTGAGCTCGCCTGGATCGCTCGGGAACGAGATGCCATACGTCTCGCCGATCGCCGTGCGCGCCTCGAGGTCGGTCGCCTCCGGCCCGAGATGGCCGACAGCGTCGAAGTAGCGGTCGAGCCCGCCGGGCGTCATGAGCTCCACAAGCTCCGCCGGCTCGTCGCCGACGTTCCGGAACGTGTGCGGCGTGTACCGGGGCATGTGGAGCGCCGCGCCCTGCTCGGCGCGGATGACCGCCGGGCCGCACTGCATCTCGTACGTCCCGCGGAGCACGTAGAACGTCTCGTCCTCGAGCTCGTGGTTGTGGAGCGGCGGGCCGAGGCCCGGAGGCGTGTGGCCACGGAGGAATGTGTACGCGTCGCCGGTGTCGTCGGCCGAGACCTTGAGCACGAGCCGGCCGTCGAGCACCGGGCGACCCTCCGCAGCCGGAATCCGCCGAAGCCGCGTCACGGCGCCTCGGGTCCCTCGGTCGGCCAGCCTTCGGCCTTCCACTCCCGCCACCCGGTGTTCATCTCGCGCACGTCGAGGCCGCGGCGTCGCGAGCTCGAGCGCCACCTTCGCCGCGAGATGGCATGTGCTGCGCCAGCAGTAGACGACGTACTGGCTCGTGGGATCGAGGTCGCCGGCGAGCTCGGCCGCCGAATCGACGGGCACGGAGATCGCCCCGGGCAGGTGTTCCTCGGCGTAAGCCTCGCCGGCGCGTGCGTCGAGCAGTACGAGCTCGCCGTCGTCCCGGTCGAGGAAGCGCACGACGTCCATCACGTCCGCCTGCGCCGCGAGCTTCGCCTCGAAGTACGCCCGCTGCAGATCGCTCTCGCCTCCCATTCCGAGCCCGGATCGTACGTCTTCGCGGCGCTCGCGGCCTAGCGCCTAGCCGCTACGGGCCGCCGCGGACGTAGACGACCTGGCCCGAGACGAAGCTCGCGTCGTCCGAGCAGAGGAACGCGATCACGGAGGCGATGTCCTCGGGCTGGCCGACGCGCCGCAGCGGGATCTGCTCGGCGGTGAACTTCTGGAAATCCTCGAAGTCGACGCCGACGCGCTCTGCGGTCTGCGCCGTCATCTGCGTGACCACGAAGCCCGGCGCGACGCAGTTGACGTTGATGTTGAAGGGCCCCAGCTCGAAGGCGAGCGTCTTGGCCATGCCCTGGATGCCGGCCTTCGCCGCCGCGTAGTTCGTCTGGCCGCGGTTGCCGAGCGCGGACGTCGACGAGATGAGCACCATCTTCCCCGACTTCTGCTCGACCATGTGAGCCTGCGCCGCCTGGGCCGACAGGAACGTCCCGCGAAGGTGGGTGTCGATGACCGAGTCCCAGTCGTCGTCCGTCATCTTGTGGACGAGGTTGTCGCGGATGATCCCCGCGCACGTGACGAGGATGTCGAGGCCGCCGAGCTCGGAGACCGTTTGCGCGACAGCCGCCTCCACCTCGTCGCGCTTCGTGACGTCGCAGGCGATCTGGAGCGCCGGCCCTTCGGCGTCGAACGAGAGATCGGTGACAGCCACCTTCGCGCCCTCCCCCGCGAACCGTGCCGCCGTCGCCGCGCCGATGCCGCGCGCGCCGCCAGTCACCAGGGCGACCTTGCCCTCGAACCTCATCCGATCTCCACCTCCGCCTCGCCGGTCGTCACTTGCTCGCCGTTTTGGTTCTCAGCCCACACGTCGAGCACGGCGCGATCGCCATCGACCTCGCGGACCGTGCCCTTGCACGTGAGCACGTCGTCGGGCCGCACCATGGCGCCGAACCGCACCTTCAGGCGCCGGACGCGCTCGGGCCCCGACACGCCGGCGACGTACTGCCCGAGGAAGCCCATGCTCAGCATGCCGTGCGCGATCACGCCGCCGAGACCCATCTCCTGCGCCCGCTCGGGGTCCCAGTGGATCGGGTTGAAGTCGCCGGAGGCGCCTGCGTACTGCACGAGCTGGAGCCGCGTCACGGGCTCCTTCACGAGCGGAGTGAGCTCGTCGCCGGGCTTCATCTGACGATCAACGTCGCGCGGCCGGTGAAGACGAGCTCGCCGGCCTGGTCTCGCCCCTCGGTCTCGATGACGGCGAACGTCGCTGCGCCCAGCCGCGTCTCCTTCTCGGTGATGTCGGCGACCTTCGCCACGCACGTGATGCGATCGCCCGCGCGCAGGGGCCGCTCGTACGCGTACTCCTGGTCGCCGTGGATAAAGCGCGCCGGGTCGAGCGCCCGTAGCGACGCGACGGGCAGGCGGAACGTGAACGTCGTGGGGAACGTCGGCGGAGCCGCGCTCCCCTCAGCGTAGGAGGCCTGGTCGTCGCCGATCGCCTCCGCGAGCCGCACGACGGCCCCACGCTCGACGTCGAACGTCACGGGCTCCGACTCGTCGCCTACCTGCACTTCGATGGTCACGGGCCATAGGCTATTGCGCTTGACCGAGAAGCGCATCGACATCCGCTGGCGCGATCTCGACGCCCTCGGCCACGTGAACCAGGCCGTCTACCAGACGTACGGCGAGGAGATCGTCGACGCGTGGTTCCGCGACGTGCTCGAGCTGGCGAAGGGTGAGGTGTGGGACTACGTCGTCGTCAAGCTGACGACGGAGTACCGCTCGGAGCTCAGGCTCGCCGACGAGCAAGTCGTCGGCAGCGCGCGGGTCGTGCGGCTGGGGACGTCGAGCGTCACGGTCGCGCTCGAGCTGCGCGCCGCCTCCGACGGGCGCATGGCCGCCGAGACGGAGGTGGTCTTCGCCGTCTGGGATCCGGAGCAGCGATCGGCGCGGCCGCTCACGGACGACGAGCGTGCGAAGCTGGAGGCCGCATGACGTTCGACGGCACTTCGATCCAGAACGCGGTGTACATCTCCGGCGAGCGCGCCTGGCCCGTCGCGCCCGCGGAGTGGGAGGCGCTGGCCGAGGAGAAGCTCGACTCCGGCGCGTTCGGCTACATCGCCGGCGGAGCGGGCGGAGAGGCGACGATCCGCGCGAACCGCGAGGCGTTCGAGCGCCGCCGCATCAGGCCGCGCATGCTCACGGGCAACACGCAGCGCGACCTCTCGGTGGAGGTGCTCGGCACGCAGTCGCCGGCGCCGTTCCTCCTCGCGCCGGTCGGCGTGCTCTCGATCGCGCATCCGGAGGGCGAAATGGCCGTTGCGCGCGCCGCGGCCGCGCTCGGGCTCCCGTTCTGCCTCTCCACCGCGGCCTCGTCGTCGATCGAGGACATCGCGCAGGCGATGGGAGACGCGCCGCGCTGGTTCCAGCTCTACTGGATCAACGACCGCGAGGTCGTCGCGAGCCTGCTCCAGCGAGCGGGCGTGAACGGCTACTCGGCGGTCGTCGTCACGCTCGACACGCCGATCCTCGGCTGGCGGCCCCGCGACCTCCGGCAGGCGTATCTCCCGTTCATCAAGGGTGAGGGCTGCGCCCAGTTCTTCAGCGATCCCGTCTTCCGGGAGAAGCTCGCGCAGCCGCCCGAGGAGGACATGCTCACCGCTGCCGCGACGATGCTCTCCACGTTCCCGCACCTCTCGCTGACGTGGGACGACCTCGCCTGGCTGCGCGAGCTGACCGATCTGCCGCTGCTCGTGAAGGGCGTGCTGACGGCTGACGACGCGCGCATGGCTCTCGACCGTGGCGTGGACGGCATCATCGTGTCGAACCACGGAGGCCGGCAGGTGGACGGCGCGCATCGCGGCGCTCGACGCGCTCGTCGACGTGCGCGACGGGGTCGGCGGTGACGCAACGGTGCTCATGGACGGCGGCATCCGCCACGGCGCCGACGTCGTCAAGGCGATGGCGCTCGGCGCGGACGCGGTGCTCGTCGGCCGGCCGTACGCCTACGGCCTCGCCGTCGGCGGCCAGGAGGGCGTGGAGACGGTGCTCCAGCAGCTGTGGGCGGAGACGGACATCACGATGGCGCTCGCCGGCCTCTCGTCAGTGCGCGAGCTTGACGGCTCCGATCCTCGCGAACGCCTGAGTCCCCGGCGGTCGAGGTCGGGACCCCAGAAGGTCTCCACAGGGCTAATGTACGCCGGCATGCAGTTGCGCGACACGCCCGAAGAAGCCGCCTTCCGCGCCGACGTCCGGGCCTGGCTCGGTGAGCACAACCCGGGGCTCGGGGGCCTGCACGACACCGACGCGCAGAAGGCCTGGAGCCGGCAGATCTACGACGCCGGCTACGCCGGGCTGACGTGGCCGGCGGAGTACGGCGGGCAGGGCCGGCCGTACTCCGAGCAGGCGATCCTCTATGAGGAGTGGGCTCGCGCCGAGGCGCCCACCCATCTCGGCGTCATCGGGCTCGGCATGGCCGGCCCGACGATCATCGCGCACGGAACGGATGAGCAGAAGCAGCGCTACCTCGCGAACATCCTCTCCGGCGAGGAGATCTGGTGCCAGGGCTTCTCGGAGCCCGGGGCCGGTTCGGACCTCTCCGCCGTGCGGACGAGCGCCGAGCAGCGCGACGGCCACTTCGTCGTCACGGGGCAGAAGATCTGGTCGTCGTACGCGCACATCGCGGACTGGTGCATCCTGCTCACGCGCTCCGACCCGGAGTCGCAGCGGCATGCCGGCCTCACGTACATGGTCGTCGACATGCATTCGCCGGGCGTCGAGGTTCGGCCCATCCGCCACATCACGGGCGACGCGGACTTCAACGAGATCTTCTTCGAGAACGTCGAGGTGCCCGTCGAGAACGTCCTCGACGCGGTCGGCAACGGCTGGGCGGTCGCGATGACGACGTTGCTCCACGAGCGCGGCACGCTCGGCTTCGCGCTGACGGGCAGCCTGGAAGTGCTCGTCAACAAGCTGGTCGGCGTGACAAAGGAGCGCGAGGTGCGCGACTCGCGGCTCCGCGACATGGTCGCGCGCGAGTGGATCGAGCTCCAGGCGCTGAAGCTGACGAATTACCGCTCGCTGACAAAGCTCGTCGAGACGGGCATCCCCGGCCCAGAAGGCTCCGTCTCGAAGCTCCAGTGGTCGGAGGCGATGCAGCGGTCGACGAAGCTCGCCCTCGAGATCCAGGAAGGGGAGGCCGACGAGTGGTGGCGTCACGGCCAGCTTCGGACGCGCGGCAACACGATCGAGGCCGGTACGTCGGAGGTCCTTCGCAACATCATCGCCGAGCGCGTGCTCGGCCTCCCGAGGTCGAGATGAGATTCGCCTTCACCGAGGAACAGGACGAGCTGCGCCGCCAGGCGCGCGCGCTGCTCGACGAGCGCGAGCCGACCTGGGACGAGCTGGCAGAGCTCGGCTGGCTCGGGGTCTCGGTGCCCGAGGAGGCGGGCGGCGCAGGCCTCGGCTTCGTCGAGGAGGCGGTGCTGTTCGAGGAGCTGGGACGCGCCCTCTACCCCGGCCCGTACTTCGCAACCGTCGCGCTCGCGTTGCCGCAGCTCGCTCCTGACGAGCAGGCGAAGGTCGCGCGGGGCGAGCGCAAGTACGAGGACGGCGAGGTCTCGCTGGACGGGCCGGTGTCACGGACCCGCGCGTTCGCGGCACTCGCTGCGGAGGCCGTCGGCATCGCGCAGAAGGCGCTCGAGCTGGCGATCGAGCACGCGAAGAGCCGCGAGCAGTTCGGCAAGCCGATCGGCGTCTACCAGGCCGTGTCCCACCCCATCGTCGACACGTACGTCGAGACCGAGCTCGCGCGCTCGCTCGCCTACTGGGCGGCGTGGTGTGTGGCCGAAGGCGACGACGACGCCGAGGTGGCGGCGCTCGCCGCGAAGTCATATGCGGCCGAGGCGGCCGTGGCGGCCTGCGAGCGCTCGATCCAGGTGCACGGCGGCATCGGCTTCACGTGGGAGCACCCCCTGCACCGCTACTACAAGCGAGCGCAGTGGATCGAGGCGTTCGGCGGCTACCCGGCCAAGCAGCGGGCCGAGATCGCCGCCTCACTGCTGGACTGAGCTGGCGTGAAGACCGTCCTCGTCACGGGCTCGTCGACGGGGATCGGAGCAGCCTGCGCGACCCGGTTCGCAGCGCGCGGCTGGCGCGTGCTGGCCGGCGTCCGGAAGGCGGGTGACGCGCCCGCCGGCACCGAAGAGGTGCTCCTCGACGTGACAGACGCGGATGCCATCGCGTCGGCCGCTGCGCGCGTCGAGCGGCTCGACGGGCTCGTCGACAACGCCGGCATCGCCGTCGCCTCGCCGCTCGAGCACTTGCCGCTCGACGTGCTGCGACGCCAGCTCGAGGTGAACGTCGTCGGCCAGCTCGCCGTGACGCAGGCGTTCCTGCCGGCGCTGCGGGCGGCTCGAGGGCGCATCGTCATCGTCGGCTCCATCGCGGGCAAGAGCGCGCTCCCGTTCCTCGGCGCCTACGCGATGTCGAAGCACGCGCTCGAGGCGATGGCCGACTCGCTGCGCGTCGAGCTCGCGCCGGACGGCATCCACGTCTCACTCGTGGAGCCGGGGACGATCGCGACCCCGATCTGGACGAAGCCGCAGCCGGTCGCCGACGAGCTGTCCGCAGACGGAACGGAGCGCTACGGCGCGCGTATCGAGGCGTTTCGCGCCGTAGCGGCCAAACGGTCCGGAAGGGCCGCTCCGCCCGAGCTAGTGGTACGCGCGATCGCGCACGCGCTGACAGCCGAGCGGCCGAAGACGCGCTATCTCGTCGGCCGCGACGCGAAGATCCGCGCGACGATCGAGCGGTTGCCCGACCGGCTTCGCGACCGCATTCTCACGAAGGCGTTGCTCGACAGCTAGGAGGAGGTTACGGTTCGCACATGGACGGCTTGATGATGGACTACCAGTTGACGCTCCCCCCGCTCCTGCGGCGCGCGGAGACGTACTTCCCGGACAAAGAGATCGTCACGAGGCTCCCCGACAAGAGCTTCCACCGCTACACGTACCGCGACTGCTGCCGGCGCTCCAAGCAGCTCGCGGTCGGGCTCAAGAACCTCGGGCTCGAGCGCGGCGACCGCGTCGCGACGCTCGCCTGGAACCACTACCAGCACATGGAGTGCTACCTCGGCATCCCGTGCGGCGGCTTCGTCCTCCACACGCTCAACCTCCGGCTGCATCCGTCCGACCTCGCGTACATCGCGACGCACGCCGGCGACAAGGTCGTCGTCGTCGACAAGATGCTGCTGCCGCTGCTCGACCAGTTCCGCGACGAGACGCCGATCGAGCACGTCCTCGTCGTCGAGGACTCCTACGAGGAACTGCTGGCCGGCGCCGACCCGGACGAATGGGAGGACCCGGAGCTCGACGAGAACGAGGCCGCGGCCATGTGCTACACGAGCGGCACGACGGGCATGCCGAAGGGCGTCGTCTACTCGCACCGCTCGACGGTCCTCCACACGCTCGGGGTCGCCTCGGGCGCTCCGCTCGGCCATCCGCTCTCCGAGTCCGACACGTTCCTGCCGGTGGTGCCGATGTTCCACGCGAACGCGTGGGGCTATCCGTACCTCGCGACGATGATCGGCGCGAACATCGTCTACCCCGGCCCGCACCTCGACGGCGAGAGCCTCCTCGACGCGTTCGAGCAGGAGCAGGTCACGTGGACGGCGGGCGTGCCGACGATCTGGCTCGGCATCCTCGCGCAGCTCGACGCGAATCCCGGCAAGTGGGATCTCTCGAGGCTCAAGGGCATGCTCTGCGGCGGCTCGGCGCCGCCGCGGGCGATGATCGACGCGTACAAGACGCGGCACAACCTCTCGGTCGTCCACGGCTGGGGCATGACGGAGACGTCGCCGGTCGCGTCCGTCAGCGACCTCCCCGGGCCGCTGAAGGACGAGGAGTGGCCGAAGCAGCTCGACTACATCGAGATGCAGGGCATTCCGCTCCCGTTCGTCGAGCTACGGGCAAAGGACGTCGACGGCAACGAGATCCCGTGGGACGACGAGACGATGGGCGAGCTCGAGATCCGCGGCCCGTGGGTCGCGTCCGGCTACTACGACACGGCCGACCAGGCCGATCGCTGGACGGACGACGGCTGGTTCATGACGGGCGACATCGTGACGCTCCATCCCAGCGGCTTCATCCGGATTCAGGACCGGTCGAAGGACGTCATCAAGTCGGGCGGCGAGTGGATCTCGTCGGTCGCGCTCGAGAACGCCCTCATGGGCCATCCGGCCGTGGCCGAGGCGGCCGTGATCGCCGTGCCCGACGAGAAGTGGGCCGAGCGGCCGCTCGCGGTCGTCGTCCTGCGGGAAGGGGAGTCCGCTACCGGCGACGAGCTGCGGGAGTTCCTCGCCCCGCAGTTCGCGAAGTGGTGGCTACCGGACGCCTTCGAGTTCGTCGACGAGATCCCGAAGACGGGCGTCGGGAAGTTCCGCAAGACGGCGCTCCGCGAGATGTTCGTCGCCGAGCCGACGGCGGCGGACTGACCGCCACCACGCGGCGAAGACACCGACGTTCCGCTCCTCGAGCCAGGCTGCGTGCAACTCGGCCGTCGAGCGCGGCTTGTCATTACCGTTAGTTAGCACGACCGGTCGTTCTCCATAGCTGCATAGTACGACCGGTCGTGCTATCTTGTCAAGGCAAATCTTGGGCGAACTGCTCACCACTCCCTCCGAGACCTCCTCGAAACGACGTCGCGCCGACGGCGAGCGCAGCCGGGCAGCGATTCTCTACGCGGCCACACAGCTCGCCACCGTCGAAGGCCTCGACGGCCTGTCGATCGGCCGCCTCGCCGAGCACACAGGCATGTCGAAGAGCGGCCTCTACGCCCACTTCGGCTCGAAGGAGGAGCTTCAGCTGGCGACGATCGACGCCGCAAGCGAGATCTTCGTCCGCGAGGTGATCGAGCCGGCGAGGGCGGCCGAAGGGGCAGCGCGCCTACGACGGCGCTCGCCGACTCGTTCCTCTCGTACCTCGACCGTCGCGTCTTCCCCGGGCGGCTGCTTCTTCGCGGCCGCGCAGGCGGAGCTCGACACGCACCCCGGCCCGGTGCGCGAGAAGCTACGCGAGACCGAGCCGACGGTGGCACGCGTACATCGAGCGGCAGGTGCGCGGCGCGCAGGAGATGGGCGAGCTCGACGCGGCGGAGGATCCGGCGCAGCTCGCGTTCGAGCTGGACGCGATGCTGAAGATGGCGACGGCGGTCTTCGTGCTCCACGACGACGCCGAGGCGCTCGAGCGAGCCCGTCGTGGCGTCTCCGAGTCGCGCGTCGAGCGTGCGAAGATCGGGGCGTGACGCCAGCCTCATCCCTGGGACGCCGGCGCTCCTGACGGCGTCCACATCTGGAAGACCCTCGGCTACCGCTTCGTCGAGGGCGCCGACGACCGGTCACGATCGAGTGGGATGCGGCGCCGGCGTACGCGTTCCCGAACGGTGGGCGGACGATCGTGCACGGCGGCATGGTCGCGACGTTGCTCGACACCGCGATGGGCCACGTCTGCCTCGCCCGTCTAGAACCGGACGAGTCGTTCCTGACGGCGGACCTCCACGTCGACTTCTACCGCGCGGCAACGCCCGGCACGCTGCGCGCGGAGGCGGCTGTCAAGCACCAGTCGCGCCGCGCGATGTTTTGCGAGGCGTCGCTTTACGACACCGAAGGCGTGCTGCTGGCGTCGGCGCGCTGTACCCAGATCGTCAGGAGGGCCGAATGAAGGCAGTCGTCATCGAGCAGACCGGCGGGCCCGAGGTGCTGACCCTGCAAGACGTGCCCGACCCCGACGTGTCCGAGGGACAGTCCCTGTTGCGCGTTCGTGCCGCGGGCGTCAATTTTCTCGACCTCCTCGTCCGGCAGGGCAACTACGCGCAGGCGCCGGAGCTCCCGACCATTCCCGGCGCCGAGGCGGCGGGCGAGACAGAGGACGGACGCCGCGTGATGGCGCTGCTGACCGGCGGGGGCTACGCGGAGCAGGTGGCGGTCGACACGGAGCGGCTGATACCGCTGCCGGAGGGCGCCTCGTTTGCCGACGGTGCGTCGTTCCTCCTGACGTTTCTCACGGCGTGGATCCCGCTGACGCGGCAGGTGCGGCTCGAGCCCGGTCAGACCGTGCTCGTCCACGCCGGCTCGGGCGGCGTGGGCACGGCGTCCATCCAGTGCGCGCGGCACCTCGGCGCGCGGGTCGTCGCGACCGCGTCGACCGAGGAGAAGCGGCAGTTCTGCCTCGAGCAGGGCGCCGAAGAGGCGTTCGGCTACGACGAGTTCGCCGAGGCGGTGCGCCCGGATGTCGTCATGGACCCGGTTGGCGGCGACCTCTTCGCGGCGAGCGTCGGCATCCTCTCGCCGCTCGGCACGCTCGTCTCCATCGGCTACGCCGGCGGCTGGTGGCAGGAGATGAACCCGGCCCTGCTCGTCGGGACGGAACGTCGGCGTTCAAGGCTTCTATCTCGGCCGGCTGATGGCGAGACGACCCGATGTGGTGGTCGCGGCGGCGGGCGAGCTGCTCGAGGTCTGGAGCTCCGGCGCGATCAAGCCGGTGGTCGGCGCGGAGTTTCCGCTGGCGCAGGCTGCGGACGCCCACAAGCTGATCGAGGATCGCAAGCACGTGGGGAAAGTTGTCCTCGTTCCGTAGCGCCCTCGTCACGGGCGGCGCGTCGGGGATCGGAGCGGCCGTCGTCACTGCGCTCGAAGGGGAGGGGACGACGGTGCAGTCGCTCGACCTCGCCACCGGCTTCGACGTCTCGGACCCGGACGCCTGGGACGACGTGGACGGCGCCGACTTCGCGTTCCTCAACGCCGGCGTCGGCGGCTCGGGCGACGACCTCGCCGGCTACCGGCGGATGCTCGGCGCGAACGTCGACGGCGTCGTCTTCGGCGTGCGGCGAATGGAGCAGGTCATGGCGCCCGGCAGCTCGATCGTGGCTACGGCCTCGCTCGCCGGGCTCATGCCGATGCCCGCGGATCCCATCTACACGCTGACGAAGCACGCGGTCGTCGGGTATGTGCGCGCGATGGCGCCGCAGCTCGCCGAACGGGGCATCCGCATCAACGCGATCTGCCCGGGGTTCGTCGACACGCCCATCGTCACGCCCGAGCTGCGCGAGTGGATCGTGTCGGAAGGGATTCCCCTGATGGCCGCAGAGCAGGTCGCCGACGCCGTGCTCGCCGCAGCGCGGGCCGACGACACAGGGCAGGCGTGGGTCGTGCAGCCCGGCCGCGAGCCGCTGCGCTACGAGTTCCGTGGAGTGCCGGGGCCGCGATGACCGTCTATCGGACACCGGACGACCGCTTCGATGGGCTCTCCGACTTCGCGTTCGAGCCGCGGTACGCCGACCACGACGGGCTTCGCATGCACTACGTCGACGAAGGCGAGGGTGATCCCGTGCTCTGCCTCCACGGCGAGCCGACGTGGTCGTACCTCTACCGGAAGATGATCCCGGGCCTGTCCACCGTCGCGCGGGTCGTCGCACCCGACTACCTCGGCTTCGGCCGGTCCGACAAGCCCGTGGAGCGCGACTGGTACTCGTTCGATCGGCACTACGGTTCGATCCTCGGCCTCGTTGAACGACTTGACCTCCGCGGGCTCACCGTCGTCGTTCAGGACTGGGGCGGGCCGATCGGGTTGCGGCTCGCCGTCGAGCAGCCCGAGCGCGTGGCGCGGCTCGTCATCCTCAACACGGGCGTCGGCGGCGGCAGGGCGCCGAACGACGTGTGGCTCCGCTTCCGGGACGTCGTCCGGACAGCCGGCGGTGACTTCCAGCCTGGGAGGCTCATACGCACGGCGTGTGTGCGCGGTTTGTCGGACGAGATCGTTGCGGCCTATGACGCGCCGTTCCCGACGCCAGAGTCGAAAGCCGGCCCGTTGATGTTTCCCGAGCAGGTACCGACCGAGCCCGAGCATCCGAACACCGCTCCGTTGCTCGCGATCCGCGAAGCGATGAAGGCGTGGGAGAAGCCGACGCTCGTGCTCTTCGGCGACTCCGACCCCATCTTCCCGCCGGAGGTGGCCGAGCGGATCGCGGAGCTGATCCCAGGCGCACTCCCGGCGGAGACGATCGCGAACGCCGGCCACTTCGTCCAGGAGGACGCGGGCGAAGAGGTCGCCGCCCGCATCGTCCGCTTCCTCGAGGAGACGTGATGGACACTGAGGCACTGAACGCTGCAATGCCGCTCGGGACACGGCTCGGGATCGAGCTCGTGTCCGCGTCGCCCGACGAGGTCGTTCTGCGGCTCGCCTGGGCCGCGGATCTCTGCACATCGGGCGGCGTGCTGCACGGCGGCGCGATCATGAGCCTCGCCGACTCGGGCGGCGGGCTCTGCGCGTTCCTCAACCTCCCGGAGGACGCGAAGGGCACTGCGACGATCGAGTCGAAGACGAACTTCTTCGGCGCCGTGCGCGAGGGCCACGTGACAGCGACGTCACGCCCGCTACACAAGGGAAAGACGACGATCGTCGTCGAGACGGACGTTCACGACGCGGCAGGCCGTCACGTCGCCCGCGTCACGCAGACGCAGGCCGTGCTCCGCTAGGCGCGGCTACACTCGCGAGCGTGAAGCAGATCTGGCACGGTCGAGGCGCACAGGTCGTGGCCAAGTACGGCGAGCAGGCGCCGATGGCAGCGGTCTGCTGCAACGCTTGCCGGACGTGCGTCACGACGAACGTCGTCGGGCTCGCAACGGGCGCGCTCGCCGCCGCCGGTTACGCTGCCGTGCGTCTCGCTAGACGGCTTCGCCCAGCTTCACGCTGATCCCCCACGACAGGTCGGAGAAGCGCCGCATGTCTGCGATCATGCAACCCGCCGCCGCGACCATCGCCGCCGTCACGTCCAGGTCCCAGTAGTGCTCCTCCTCGAAGGACTCCACGACCTCGGGCAGGCCTGCGTACTTCTCGGCCATAGCCGCCGCATCGTCCCGGTCGGCGAACATGAGGTCGGCGAAGACGGCGATCCCGTCCGGCGCCAGGCTGGACGCCACACACCGCAGTAGCACGCCCTTCTCGTCCTCCGTCAGGTGATGGACAGCGTAGGTGCTGATCAGCCGATCGAACTGCTGCTGCTCGTCGAAGAACTCAAGTAAGTCGGCCTGCACGTAACCCACGCTCGGCAGGTGGGCGAGCTTCGGTCGAGCCAGCTCCATCATCTTAGGAGAGATGTCGACGCAGATCACATGCCGCGCCGTCGCGATGAGCGCCGAGGTATTGCCGGTGCCGCACCCGAGGTCGACAACAGTGGATGTCGCCGAGATCTCCGCGCGCTCGACTGTCCACTGCAGGCAATCCGCGTAGCCGGTGCGGATCGGGTCCGCCTCGTCGAGGACGTCCTCGTCGTATCCCGCCGCCAGCTCGTCGTGGTTGAACTCGTCGACGTGCCGGCTGCGCACTACGAGAAGCGCCAGGAGCCGCCGGAGGCGTACTCCTTGAGGATCCGGCGGCTGACGACCATGCGGTGCACCTCGTCCGGCCCGTCGTAGATACGTGCGGCACGTGCTTGCGAGAGCATGTTCGAGAGCGGCGAGCGATCGGTGAGCCCAAGCGCGCCGTGCACCTGCACCGCGCGGTCGATGACGTCGTTCAGCACGCCGGCGCCGAAGAACTTGATCAGCGACACCTCGACGCGCGCCTCGTCGCCCTCGTCGATCTTGTGCGCCGCGTCGAGCGTCATCAGACGGCACGCGTGAATCTCGACGGCGGAGTCGGCGATCCAGTTCTGCACCGTCTGCTTCTCGGCGAGCGGGCCGCCGAACGTCTCCCGCTCGAGCGAGTACGAGCACATGAGGTCGAAGGCGCGCTGCATCTGGCCGAGCCAGCGCATGACGTGATGGATGCGGCCCGGCCCCAGGCGTTTCTGCGCTATGCGGAAGCCGTCGCCGGGCTCGCCGAGGACGTTCCCGGCAGGCACGCGCACGCCCTCGTACGTCACCTCGCAGTGCGTCGTCCAGCCGCGACCCCGATGCCCCGACACCGGCACCGGCTCGATCGTGATGCCGGGCGCGTCCGCTGGCACGAGGATCTGGCTGGCACGGCGATGCGGCTCGCCGTCGGGGTCGGTGATGGCCATGACGATCGCGAAGCCGGCTCCCTCCGCGCCCGACGAGAACCACTTGTGGCCGTCGATGACCCATTCGTCCCCGTCCCGAACGGCCCTGGTCTTTAGGAGGGTGGGGTCTGACCCCGAGACGTCCGGTTCGGTCATGGAGAAGAAGGACCGCGTGTCGCCCTCGACGAGCGGCCGGAGGAACTGCTCCTTCTGCTCCTCGGTGCCGAACAGATGGAGGATCTCGCCGTTGCCGGCGTCCGGCGCCTGGCAGTTGAAGACGAGCTGACCCCAGGAGCTCCGCCCGATCTCCTCGTTGAGGTACGCGTACGCGAGAAAGCCCTGCCCGGTGCCGCCGGCTTCCGGTGGCAGGTGCGGCGCCCAGAGCCCCTCCGACTTCGCGCGCGCACGCAGCGACGCCATCAGCTCCTCGGCGGCGTCGTCCTCCCGGTTGAGAGCACCCTCAGCCGGGATACACGTGCTCCTCGAGAAAGGCGCGATAGGTCGCGCGCAGCTCTTCGAACTGCTCGAGCGCCGGAAGCTCCGCGATCGCCACGGGCCTATTATCGCGCCATGAAGCTGGGCATGTACCTCGGCTACGCCTCCCCGGGCACGAACCCGACGGAGCTCATCGACCTCGCCGTCGAGGCCGAAGCGCTCGGCTACGACTCGGCCTGGGCGGCCGAGGCGTGGGGCACGGACGTCGTCACCGTCCTCTCCTGGCTCGGCGCGAGAACGCAGACGATGAAGCTCGGCGCCGGGATCATGCAGATCCCGGCGCGCAGCGCCGGCATGACGGCGATGACGGCCGCGACGCTCGACCTCATGTCGGGCGGCCGCTTCCTCCTCGGGCTCGGCCTGTCCGGGCCACAGGTGGCGGAGGGCTGGCACGGACAGCCCTGGGGCCCGCCCCTGAAACGGACGCGCGAGTACGTGGAGCTCGTCCGGCAGATGATCCGGCGCGACGTCGTCGACTTCCACGGGGACATCTACGACGATCCCGCTCACGGGCGACGGGACGACGGGCCTCGGCATCCCGCTGAAGATGATGATGCGGCCGCTGCGACCGGAGATCCCGATCTACCTCGCGGCCATCGGCCCGAAGAACGTCGCGCTCGCTGCGGAGATCGCGGACGGCTGGCTGCCGATCTTCGTCTCGCCGGAGCGCTTCCGCGACGTCTTCCCGCTCGACGGCGCGAAGGAGGGCTTCGACGTCGCGGCCGGCGTGAACGTCGTGCTCACGAAGGACGCGGAGGGCGGGCGCGAGTACGTCAAGCACCACCTCGCGCTCTACGTCGGCGGCATGGGCGCGCGCGGCAAGAACTTCTACAACGACCTCGTCTGCCGCTACGGCTTCGAGGCGGAGGCCAAGCACGTCCAGGATCTCTACCTCGACGGCAAGAAGCTCGAGGCCGCCGCGGCGGTGCCGGACGCGCTCGTGAACGAGGTCGCACTCGTCGGCTCGCGTGAGCAGATCGCCGACCGGCTCGACGCGTGGCGCGAGTGCGGAGTGACGACGCTCATCGTCCAGAGCCGCGATCCGGAGACGCTGCGGACGATGGCCGAGCTCGTCCTTTGAGCACCCAGGCGCCGCTTCTCATCCTCGAGAACGTCGAGCAGTTCCTCGACGAGCACGGGCTCGGCACAGGGGCGGTGCGCGCCAGCCGTGTCGGCCAGGGCGGCGGCTCGAACTTCTCGTTTCTCCTGGAGCGGGACGACGGGCGATTCGTCCTGCGCAGGCCGCCGCGCCCGCCGCTGCCGCCTTCCGCCCACGACATGGTGCGCGAGGCGCGACTCCAGCTCTCGCTCGCGCCGCACGGCATCCGGCTCCCCGTGATCCGCGCCGTCTGCGAGGACGAGAGCGTGATCGGCGTCCCGTTCTACGTCATGGACTTCCTCGAAGGCCACGTCGTGACGGACACGCTGCCGCCCGGACTCGAGGACGAGGGCGCCCGGCGGCGGCTCGGGCTCGATCTCGTCGACGCGCTGGTCGAGATCCACGCGGTCGACGTGAACGCGCCCGGCGTCGCGGACTTCGTGCGGCGAGGGCAGCTATCTCGAGCGGCAGGTGCGCCGCTTCACGCAGCTGTGGGAGATCAACAGGACGCGCGATCTGCCTGACGTCGAGGCGGTCGGCGAACGGCTCGCCCGCGCGCTGCCCGAGCCGCTGCCGCTCGCCGTCGTCCACGGCGACTACCGGCTCGGCAACATGATGGTCGCGCCCGACGAGCCCGAGCGGATCGTCGCGGTGCTCGACTGGGAGATGGGCGCCGTCGGCGATCCACGCGCGGACGTCGGCTATCTGCTCGCCACGTACTCGGAGCCGGGTGGGGACTTCAATCCGCTGGGCGCATCGCCCGTCACGTCGACGACAGGCTTCCCAACGAAGAGAGAGCTCGTCGAGCACTACCGCGAGCGGAGCGGCCGCGACGTCGAGCCGCTCGGCTGGTTCCAGGCGCTCGCGCTGTGGAAGGCGGCGGTCTTCTGCGAGGCGATCTACGGCCGCTACGTCCGCGGCGAGCTGGCCGCGGAGGACGAGAGCGCAGCGCGCTTCGAGCTCGGGGTGCCGCTCCTGGCGCGCACGGCAGTGGAGGTGTTGGAGTGAGGCGCCGCCTCTATCTCATGCGACATGCCGCCGTGGCGTACTTCGGCGCCGACGGGCTGCCGTACGACCCGAGGACGGTGCCGCTCACGCCCGCAGGCGTCGAGCAGGCGCGCAAGGCCGGCGAGGCGCTCGCGGGGGTGGAGCTCGACCGCGTGATCACGAGCGGCCTCACGCGGACGGTCGAGACCGCGCAGCTCGTCGCGCCGGGGCAGGAGCCCGAGTCGTGGCCGGCGTTCGAGGAGCTCCGGCCGGGGCGGCTCGAGGACATCGCCGAAGACGGGCTCGAGGCGGCGTTCGCCGGCGCCTTCGCGGGCGCAATCCGCCCCGACATCCGCTTCCTGGGCGGCGAGACGATCGGCGAGCTGACGGGGCGGGTCGTCCCCGCGCTCGAGGAGATCGTCGCCGACACGACCTGGGACACGGCGCTCGCCGTCCTGCACGGCGGCGTCAACCGCGCGATCCTCTCGTACGCTTTGACAGGAGAGCGAAGCTTCTTCGGCGGCTTCGAGCAGGCGCCGGCGTGCATCAACGTCCTCGACGTCGGCCCGGATGGGCGCTGGGTCGTCCGGGTCGTCAACAGCGCCGAGCACCTGTCGGTGACGGGTCACCAGAGGTCGACGACGATGGAGGAGTACTACGCCGAGTACGCGGCGCTCAGAGCCGGTCGAGAAAGCGGCAGATGAGCGCGCCGAAGTCCTGAGGCCGCTCGAGCATCGGCGCATGAGCCTGGTCGGGTAGCACGACGAGCTCGGCCCGGGGCAGCCGCGCCGCAAGCAACCGGCCGTTCGCCACAGGGACTACGCGATCGAGCTCGCCGTGGACCACGAGCGCCGGCACGCCGATGCGCTCCACCTCGACGCCTGCGTCCTTGTAGCCGTCTACCGCTCGTACCTGGTCGAGCCAGCGCTCGCGCGGCGTGGGAGGATCGAGGCGGGCCGCGACCCAGCGCTCGAACTCGCCGGGATGCTCTTCCGCCCACCCCGCGGGAAATGACGTCGGCAAGCTCATCCGTACGGCCTCCTCATCGGAGAGCTCGTAGGCCGACCTCCAGACGGCGAGCGTCTCGGCGGGAGGCGGCAGGTGGTCAGGGCCGCCCGGCCCGGTGCCGACGAGCACGAGCGAGCGGACGAGCTCGGGCCGTCGCAGCGCGAGCGTGAGGGCGATGTAGCCGCCCATCGAGTGCCCGTAGACATCGGCCTGCTCCAGCCCTCGCGCGTCCAGCACGGACGCCGCGTCGTCGGCCAGGAGCTCCATCGAGTACGGACCGGGTGGCTTGTCGGACAGGCCGGTACCACGGTTGTCGAAGGCAAGCACGCGGCGCCGCTTTGCGTACTCCGGCCACTGCGCCCGGGAAGGCCACTTCGACCAGCCGAGGCCCTGAATGAGGAGTAGCGGGAAGCCGTCCCCGTGCTCCTCGACGTGCAGCTCGATCAGACGCGCTCCACGATCATCGCCATGCCCTGGCCGCCGCCGACGCACATCGTCTCGAGCCCGACGGTGCCGTCGAGCGCGTCGAGGTCGTTGAGCAGCGTGCACATGATCCGCGCGCCCGTCATGCCGTACGGGTGACCGAGGGCGATCGCGCCGCCGTGCGGGTTGAAACGGTCGTCGAACGGATCGATGCCCACCTCGCGACACACCGGGATGACCTGGGCGGCGAACGCCTCGTTCAGCTCCATCGCGTCGACGTCGTCGATCTTCATGCCGGCCTGGTCGAGCACGCGACGGACGGCCTCGATCGGGCCCACGCCCATGATCTCCGGGTCGATGCCCGAGACCGACGAGGCGACGATGCGCGCCTTCGGCGTGATGCCGAGCTCCTTCGCGCGCGTGTCACTCATGACGACGACCGCCGCCGCTCCGTCGTTCAGCGGGCACGCGTTGCCGGCCGTCACCTTGCCGTCGGGGATGAACGCGGGCTCGAGCTGCGAAAGACCCTCGTACGTCGACTCGGCCCGAGGCCCGTCGTCGGCCGAGACGACCGTGCCGTCCTCCTTCGTGTACGGCGCGATCTCGCGCGCGAAGTGCCCGGATGGCCTGAGCGGCAACGGCACGCTCCTGCGACCGCTGAGCGAACCGGTCCATCTCCTCGCGCTCGACGCCGTAACGCTCGGCGACGTTCTCGGCCGTCATGCCCATGGGGATGTAGACGTTGCCGATCGCGTCGTCGGATCCGGTGAGCCGCGGATGGAGCTCCTCGGCGTCCTTCGGATAGCCGTTCACCTGGGTGATCGACTCGACGCCCGCGGCGACGTACGCATCGCCCTCCCCGGCCCGAATGGCGTGGAACGCCATGCGGATCGTCTGCAAGCTGGAGGCGCAGAAGCGGTTGACGGTCGTGCCGGCCGCCGACGGCGGCAAGCCGGCGAGCAGGGCGGCGCGGCGCCCGAGGTTCATGCCCTGCCGCTCCTGCGGAAAGCCGCAGCCGACCATCACGTCGACGATCTCGGAGTCGTCCAGCTCCGGCACCTGGTCGAGCGCCGACCGAATCGCGAAGGCCGCGAGATCGTCCGGGCGAACGTCGACGAAGGAGCCCTTGCGGGCCCGGCCGATCGGCGTGCGCGCGGCGGCGACGATGACTGCTTCCGGCATACGACGCGAAGGCTATACGGGAGGGGCCGGCGTAGGCCGGCCCCTCGATCGAGCTACAGGTGTGTGTTAGCTACTTCTTCTTTGCCGGTGGCCGCGGATCGACCAGCTGGCCGATCGGCTTCCAGCCGCCGTTCTCGAACTCGATCAGCCGCTCGGCCGAGATCGGGAACTTGTCGTTCTTCGACGTCGTCGAAGTGACGCCCCGCAGGAACCACGGGTTCATGGCGTTGGTCTCCGTGAAGTTGTTCGCCTTCGCCATGAGCGCGGCACGCGTGAGCTTCGCCTTCGGGATTCTGTCGAGGAGGTTGCAGAAGCTCCTCCCCTTCGCGAAGCCGTAGAGATAGAGGCCGTCCGTGACCCTCGCGTTCGGCAGGTACTTCCCCATGATCTGCTTGAAGAGGTTCACGCCTGCGTCATTCGCGTTGTCAGGGCTCGCAGGGTCCTTGAGGTACTGGACGCTGATCGACCCGTTTACGTATGCAGGGGTCGCAAGCCCGACGGCGATGGTCATGAACGTGTCGGTTGCCGACACGGAGTTGAGGTACACCTGGCCCGGCCTCCACTGGATCGTCCGCAACGTCGCGTACGTGCGAATCGTGTGGGTCGGTGTGGCGAAGATCATCAGGATGTCCGCACCCGATGCCCGCAGTGCGAGCAACTGCGGCGCAACCGACGCGTCGGTGAGGTTGTAGCCGCGCGTCATGACGATCTGACTCTTGTTCGGGCCGAGACCCGCTTCCAACCCGGCGATGTAGTCCTTGCCGTAGTCGTCGTTCTGGAAGAGGATCGCGATCTTCGCGTTCGGCGAGTTCGCCCTGATGCGCCGCCCGTAGATCGCGCCTTCCCCCTGGTAGTCGGGCTGCCAGCCCAGCGTCCACTTCCAGTCCTTCTGGGCGGCCCCCCATTCCGTCGCGCCCGTCGAGACGTAGAGCTGCGGCACGCCGTTCTTGTTGAGATACGGCCGAACCGCCTGCTGCGGCTCCGTGCCCAGCCCTCCGAGCGTCGCGAACACCTTGTCCTGGTCGACGAGCCTGATCGTCTGCGTGACCGTCTGCGGCGGGTTGAAGATGTCGTCGTAGACGATGAACTGCACCTGCCGGCCGCCGCAGCCTCGAGCCTTGTCGGCGCCTCGCTTCGTCGCGTTCTCGTAGCTGAAGTACGCTTGGAGGCCCCGTGCGATCGGCGCATAGCTGGCCGCAGGCCCCGACAGGGGGAACGTCCCGCCGATCTTCACCACCTTCGACGTGAGCCCAGGCGCCTGCTCCGCGCCGCCGGACGCACCCGTCAACCCGACGACGAGCGAGCCCGCGACAGCCGTAAGTACGAGTGCTGCCTTCCTCATGAATCGCTCCTTTGTGTCGTTCCCTCCCCTACCGTAGCGACGAGTGTAACGCCGTTTCGTTGTGGTGAACAGGCCTCGGACACGCAAGCACGAGCTGCGCGAGTCCACCGGGCATGAGGAACAGCACGAGCAGGAGAAAGACGCCGTACGTGACCGAGGGCGGCAGCGGCGTAGCGAGGTCGATATCGAGACCCCAGTCCTCGGCCTTCAGCGGTGCGTACTGGATGAAGAGCGCACCGAAGATCGTCCCGAACAGGAGGCCGAAGCCTCCGAGAGCCGTGCCCACGAGCAGCGTGATCGAGAGCGTCGGCAGGAAGACGAGGGCATTGACCGAGCCGAGGTGGATCGCGAGCAGAGCGCCGGCGACACCCGCGTAGGCGGCGGAGAGCGCGAAGGCGGCCGTCTTGAAGACGGCGGGGTTGAGGCCGGACGACACCGCCGCGAGCTCGGCGTCACGCACCGCACGCAGCGACCGCCCGAGCTTCCCGCTGAGCAGGAACCACGCGACGAGCAGCGCTCCCAGCGCGATCCCCCACGTCTGGTAGTACGGGGCGGACGGCAGCCCGAAGAAGAGCCCCTGGCTGCCGCCCGTCACGCCGGCGAAGCGGTCCGAACGCACGAGGTCGACGAACGCCACCGCGAGAGCGAACGTGCCGAGCGCGAGGTACGGCCCGTGGAGGCGAAGCGCCGGCAGCCCGAAGAGCAAGCCCGCGATGCCCGGCCACGAGAGCGGCGACGGGAATCGTCCACCAGACGCTCCAGCCGTGGTCGAATGCGAGATACGCCGTCGTGTACCCGCCGACGCCCATGAACGCCCCCTGGCCGAGCGAGATCTGGCCCGAGTACCCGGTGACGACGTTCAGCCCGAGCAGCACTATGAAGTACAGGCCGACCAGCGACATGTTTCGCTCCTCGAACGTGCCGAGAAACGACGGCAGCACGGCGATGACCGCGATGCCGACGGCGAGGCACACACCGCTTGCGACGTGGGCGCGGAGAACGGCCCTCACACGCGCCTCGTGACCGTTCTCCCGAAGAGGCCGTCGGGCTTCACGACGAGCACGAGCAGGAGCACGCCGAGCGCGATCGGCAGCTTGAACTCCTGCGACTCGCTCACGAAGTCGACATACGTCTGCATGAGAGCGATGCCCACTCCGAGGATGTACGCGCCGAGCACTGCTCCCAGCCGGGCTGTCCAGGCCGCCGAGCACGGCCGCGGCGAACGCGTAGACGATGATCGTGAGCATGTAGTTCGGGTCGAGCGGCGGCGCGGAGACCACCGCCATCAGCCCGGCGACGGCGCCGAGAGCGGCGGCCAGCCCCCAGCCGAGGGCGAGCATCACGACGACGCGGATGCCGAGCAGCCGGCTCGTGTCGGGCCGTACGGCGGCAGCTCTCATCATCAGGCCGGTACGGGTGAAGCGGAAGATGAGATAGACGACGGCGACGCAGACGAGCGACACGCCGAAGACGTAGATCGTCTGCTTCGGGATGGCGACGTCACCGATCGTCACGGGCTCGAACGGGAACGGGCTGAGAATGTACTGAGGCTCCGCCGTCCAGATCCAGGCAGCCGCGCCGTTCAGGATGATGAGCAGCGCGATCGTGCCGATGACGATCGCGATCTGGCCGGCCTTCGCCAGCGGCCGGACGATCCCGCCGTAGATGAGCGTGCCACCGACGAACGAGATGGCGAGCGTGATCCCGAAGCCGACCCAGAACGACAGTTGCCAGCCCTCCGGGTCGGAGATGAGCCACCAGGCGATGTACGTCGAGAACATCGCCATCTCGCCCTGGGCGAAGTTGATGACACCGGTCGCGCGGTGGATGAGCACGAGGGCGAGCGCGAGCACGGCATAGATCCCGCCGTCGGCGAGGCCGGTGACGACGGTCTGGATGAGGTTCGACCAGTCCATCAGCCGAGGTACGACCTCTTGACGCGCTCGTCCTCGCGGAGCTCCTCGCTCGCGCCCTCCATCACGACGCGGCCGACCTCGAGCACGTACGCCCGCTGCGTGGAGGCGAGCGCGATGCCCGCGTTCTGCTCGACGACGAGCATGGTCAGGCCCATCTCGTGCGTCAGCGAGGCGACGAGCTCGTAGAAGTCGCGCACGAGCGTCGGCGCGAGCCCGAGCGACGGCTCGTCGAGCAGCAGGAGCTTCGGGCGCGCGACGAGCGCTCGCGCGAGCGCGAGCATCTGCTGCTCACCGCCCGAGAGCGTGCCCGCCTGCTGGTTCCGCCTGCCTTCGATGCGCGGGAAGTAGCCGATGACGTTGCCGCAGTCCCGCTTGGCCTCCCGCCAGTTGCTCCGGTGATTCGCGCCGATGAGGAGGTTCTCCCAGACGGTCAGCTCGGCGTAGATCTCGCGGCCCTCGGGCACGTGGGCGATGCCGAGCCGCGCGACCGTCTCGGGTGACTTGCTGCCGATCTCCTTGCCGTTGAAGACGATGCGGCCGGACCGCCGGACGGTGCCCGAGATCGCACGGAGCGTCGACGTCTTGCCCGCGCCGTTCGCTCCGAGGATGGCGACAGACTCGCCGTCGTCCACCGTCAGCGAGATCGCCGTGCAGCGCCTGGACGCCGCCGTAGCGGGCGTCGACGCTGTCCAGTTCGAGCAACGGCGTCACGCGTCCGCCTCCTCGGGCGTTCCGAGGTAGGCCTCGATTACGAAGGGATCGTTCCGGACCTCGTCGGGGCTGCCGCGCGCAATCGTCTTGCCGAAGTCGAGCACGTGCACGGTCTCGGACACGCGCATGACGAGGCCCATGTGGTGCTCGACGAGCAGCACCGTGAGGTCGAGCCGCTCGCGCAGCTCGAGGAGGAAGTCGCCGAATGCCGCCACCTCCTCGTGGCTCAGGCCGCCGGCCGGCTCGTCGAGCAGCAGCAGCCGCGGCTCGGAGACGAGTGCCCGCGCAAGCTCGATGCGCTTCAGCGTCGGGTACGGCAGGCCCGACGCCACGTGACCGGCGAGGCCGCCGAGCCCTACGACGTCGAGCGCGTCGTGCGCGCGCCGCCGACCGTCCGTCTCGCCGAACCAGCTCGTGCGCGAGTGAGCGCCGACGAGGACGTTCTCGAGCACGGTCATCCGCGAGAAGAGCGCGATGTTCTGGAACGTCCGCGCGATGCCGCGGCGGACGACCTCGTACGGCGCGAGCTTCAGCAGGTCCTCCCCGTCGTAGAGAACCGCGCCGGAATCAGGCTTGTAGAGTCGCGTGATGACGTTGAAGGCCGTCGTCTTGCCCGCGCCGTTCGGGCCGATCAGGCCGAGGATCTGACCTTGGGGGACGTCGAACGAGACGTCGTCGAGGGCGATGACGCCCCCGAAGCGGCGAGTGAGGTGCTCGACGGTGAGCAGCGCCACGAGGCGGGCATCTTACGACGGGGGGGCGAGACCTCGCCGGTGGTGGTGCCGCTCGACGGCGGGATCGTCCGGATCACGTTCGCACTTCCGCTCGGGATCGACCACGTCCACGCGTATGCGTTGCCGGCGGATGACGGCGGCACGATCGTCGTCGACACGGGTCTCGGCCTGCCGGGACACGAGGAGCGGTGGCAGCACATCCTCGAGCAGATAGGCCGGCCCGAGCGGATCGTCGTCACGCACTTCCATCCCGATCATGTCGGCGGTGCCGCGATCGTCGCCGGCCTCGCGGAGGCGCCCGTGTACCAGGGAGCGCTCGACTACGAGTACTGCCGGCGGGCGTGGACGGCCGAGGCCGCCGACCGCTCCGAGCAGCACCTGCTCGAGCACGGGACACCGCCCGAGGAGGCGGCCACCGTTCGCGCGCAGCAGGAGCAGCTGACGCATGTTCGTCCACTACGCGCAGGACCCCGAGCCGCTCGAGCCCGGGCAGTCGATAGGCGGCTGGGACGTGCTCCACCTGCCCGGGCACGCCGACGGCCATCTGGCGCTGGTCCGCGATGGAGTGCTCATCGCCGGCGACGCGCTGCTCGGCGGCATCACGCCGAACGTCGGTCTCTGGCCCGCGTCCGCGCCGGACCCGCTGTCCGACTACCTCGGCTCCCTGGCGCAGATCGCCGAGCTCGACCCGCGCCTGGCGCTGCCGGGGCACGGCGAGCGCATCCTCGACCCGGCCGGCCGCGCGCGCGAGATCTCGGAGCACCACGAGCATCGGCTGACACGGACGCTGGGGACGCTCGGGAGCGAAGGCCGGTCCGGCTACGACGTCTCGCAAGCGCTGTTCCCCGACGCGCTCGCGCCATCGCTCAGGCGCTTCGCGGTGGCCGAGACGCTCGCGCACCTCGAGCACCTCGTGCACGCCGGTCGGGCGGCCCGCGACACCGACGACGGGCGAACCGTCTACACCCGGTGACCGGCGTCGTCGTCAGGCCGTACGCCGACGCCGACGAGCGCGGGTGGGTCGAGTGCCGTGTGCTCGCGTTTCTCGACTCGGCCTACTACGACGCCGTCGAGCGCGAGAAGGAGCACTACGAGCGCCCGAGCATCGAGCTCGTGGCCGAGGTGGACGGGGAGGTCGTGGGGCTGATCGACGTCGAGCTCGAGGAGGAGCCGGGAACCGTCTGCGAGGACCGGCCCGGCCTCGGCGGCATGATCTGGCACATCGCGGTGCTCCGCGACTTCCGGCGGCAGGGCATCGCGTCCCGCCTCCTCGCCGCCGCGGAGGAAGCGGCGCGCGCGACGCGGGCATCGAGCGGTTCGAGGCGTGGACGAGAGACGACGCGTGGGTGCAGCAGCTGGTACGAGTCGCACGGCTTCGTCCAGATCTCGTCCTACCTCCACGTCTACGTTCACGGGAAGAGCGAGACCGATGGCGTGATCGGCGCCGAGCTCGACCTGAAGCCGGTCAAGGTCTTCGCGCACTACACCGGCGACCGCCGCGACGAGATCCGCGCCCGCTTCGAGCGCGTCCACGACTGCGTCTGCTACGAGCGCCGCTTCACTCCGTGACGATCGGCAGCCGGGCCGCGACGTGCTTGCGACCGCCGGCGGTGTAGACGACGTCCACCGAGTCGTTCTGCCGGTACGTGCCCGCGACGCCGAGGAAGAGCGAGAGCCAGCGCATGGGGCCGAGGTGCCCCTCCTGCTTCAGGGCGCGCGGGAAGACGAGCACGCCGCCCTCGCGGGTGAAGTCCGCCCCCTCCTCCTGGCGCACGCCGTTCACGTAGACCTCGAACGACGCGCCGACCGCGGGCGGGAGAATGACGCGGGAACGCTCGCCCATCGCGCCTCATAGAATCACGTCGATGCTGCGCGCGGCCGCCCTCTTGCTCCTCGGCATCCTCGTCGCGGCGGCGCCGGCATTCGCGGACAACGGCGGGTTGACGCCCGTCGAGCCGGCTTCGGAGAACGCGCAGGCGATCTACGACTCGTACATCTTCATCCTCTTCGTGACGGGCTTCGTGTTCGTCGTCGTCGAGGCGACGCTCGTCTGGTTCCTCGTCCGCTACCGCCGCGGAGACCGCCCGCGCGAGGGGGAAGGCCCGCAGGTGAGAGGCCACACGCGAATCGAGGTGGCGTGGACGATCGTGCCGGTCGTGCTGCTGGCGTTGATCGTCGCTTTCGTCTTCGTGCAGCTGCCCGAGATCGAGGACGCGCCCGCAGCCGGCCCCGCCGGCAGCCTCGCGGTCACGGTCGAGGGCCATCAGTACTACTGGCTCTACCGCTATCCGGGCGGCGAGATCGCCGTCGACGAGCTCGTCGTGCCCGTGAACAAGGTCGTGACGCTCGAGGTCGTCGCGCCGGACGTCATCCACAGCTGGTGGATCCCGGCGCTCGGCGGCAAGATCGACGCCATCCCCGGCGTGACGAACGAGACGTGGTTCAAGGCCGACCGGGAGGGGACGTTCACCGGCCGCTGCGCCGAGCTCTGCGGCGCGCAGCACGCCGACATGACCGCGTCCGTGCAGGGCCGTGAGCGCAGCGGAGTTCACGAGGTTCCTCGCCACGCACTCGGAGTCGAGCGAGACGGTCGGCCAGGAGACGTTCGAGGGCGTCTGCGCGAAGTGCCACGGCCTCGCCGGCGAGGGGACGGACGACGCGCCGCCCATCGCCGGACGGGAGTTCGACGCCACCGTTGTCGCCCTGATCAAGGGTGGCGGCGCGGAGATGCCGGCCGTCGGCGAGGACTGGTCCGACGAGCATGTCGACGCCACCATCGACTACCTCAACGAGTCGATCGGGGTGCCGTAGTGGCCGCGAGCCAACACACCGGCGCCGTCGCTCGACTGGAAGCAGGGACGCGTCACGAGCTGGCTGACGACGACCGACCACAAGCGGATCGGGATCCTCTACATCGTCACGAGCCTCGTGTTCTTCGCCATCGCGGGGCTGCTGGCGCTGCTCATCCGGCTCCAGCTCGCGAGCCCCGACCAGGACTTCATCACCGGCGACAAGTACAACGAGCTCTTCACCGTGCACGGCACGGCGATGGTCTTTCTCGTGGTCGTGCCGATCCTCGCCGGCTTCGGCAACTTCCTCGTGCCGCTCATGATCGGCGCGCGCGACATGGCGTTCCCGAAGCTGAACGCCCTCTCGTACTGGTTCTTCCTCCTCGGCGGGCTCGTGCTCTACGCGAGCTTCTTCGCGAAAGGCGGCGCCTCGAGCGCAGGGTGGACGGCGTATCCACCGCTGTCGGGCAAGCGAGTACAGCCCCGGCAACGGCGTCGACCTCTGGATCCTGTCGCTCCACCTGCTGTCGCTGTCGTCGCTCGCCGGCGCGATCAACTTCGCCGTGACGATCCTCAACATGCGCACGCGCGGGATGACGTTCATGCGCATGCCGCTCTTCGTGTGGGCGATCTTCACGTACGCGGTGCTGCTGATCCTCATCCTGCCGGTGCTGTCCGGTGGGCTGACGCTGCTGCTTCTCGACCGGCAGCTCGACACGCACTTCTTCGTGCCCGGACGAGGGCGGCAGCGCGCTGCTGTGGCAGCACGTCTTCTGGTTCTTCGGCCACCCCGAGGTCTACGTGATGATCCTGCCCGCGTTCGGGATCGTCTCCGAGGTGATCCCCGTCTTCGCGCGGAAGCCGATCTTCGGCTACGCGGCGATCGCGTTCTCCACGCTCGGCATCGCGTTCGCGGGGATGCTCGTGTGGGCGCACCACCTGTTCACGGTCGGGCATGGGCACCGGTCTCAACAGCTACTTCATGATCGCGTCGTTCCTCGTCGCTATCCCGACGGGCATCAAGATCCTCAACTGGCTGGCGACGCTGTGGCGCGGGAACATCTCGTTCGACACGCCGATGCTGTTCGCGCTCGGCCTGATCGCGCTGTTCGTGATCGGCGGCCTGACGGGGATCTTCCTCGCCGCCTACCCGGTGGACTGGCAGCTGCACGACACGTACTACGTCGTCGCGCACTTCCACTACACGCTGTTCGGCGGCGCGATGTTCGGGATCTTCGCGGGCCTGTACTACTGGTGGCCGAAGATGTTCGGACGGCGGCTCGACGAACGGCTCGGCAAGTGGCACTTCTGGCTGATGTTCGCCGGCTTCAACCTCGCCTTCATGCCGCAGCACTTCCTCGGCCTGCTCGGCATGCCGCGCCGGATCTCCACGTATTCGGAGGGCGGCGCCTGGGAGATCTACAACCGCCTGTCGACGATCGGCGCGTTCATCATGGCGGTCGCGATACTCGTGTTCGCCGTGAACGCACTGCGCTCGCGCCGTTACCGGCGGGTCGGCAACGACCCCTGGGTGGGGAACACGCTCGAGTGGCTCGCGACGTCGCCGCCGCCGCCCGAGAACTGGACGGCGCCGCTGCCGTACGTCTCGAGCGCGCGGCCCCTCCGTGACCTGCGGATCCGGCTGGAGGAGACGCGTCGTGGCTAGCCCCTGGCTGAGATTGCTGTCTGTGTGGGCCGCCGCCGCCGTGCTCCTGGCAGTCGTCTCCGGGGCGGCCGAGCTCGGCGCGGCGCACGACGGGTTGGCCGCGCTGGCGCTCCCGCCGCTGGCGGCCCTCGTAGTCGCCGCGTGGTTCCGGCATCGGCAGGTGCTGCCGTACGCGGTGGGTGCGCTCTGCCTCTTCGGCGCCGCTGCCCACGTCACGGCGCGCGGCCTCCATCTCGCGCTGGCAGCGGGCGCGCTGGCCGCAGCGCTCGTCGTCGCCGCGCTCGTGCACCGCGAGCGCTGGGCGCCACTCGGCGCCGCGCGCGACTACATCGCGCTCACGAAGCCGCGGATCATGTCCCTCCTGCTCCTCACCGGGTTCTGCGGCCTCGTAGCAGGCGCGGGCGGATTGCCGCCCTGGGAGATCACCGTCGCCGCCATGCTCGGCCTCGCACTCGCCTGCGGCGGCGCGAGCGCTCTCAACCACGTGCTCGACAGGGACATCGACCGGCTCATGGGGCAGCGGACGCGAAAGCGCCCGGTCGCGGCGGACCGCTTGTCGGCCTCGCACGCGCTCGAGTTCGGCCTCGCACTGTCGGCCCTCTCGTTCACCGTGCTCGCGGGCGCCGTCAACGTTCTCACGGCCGTGCTGGCGCTCATCGGCAACCTTTTCTACGTCCTCGTCTACACCGGCTGGCTCAAGCGCTCGACGCCGCAGAACATCGTCATCGGCGGCGCGGCCGGCGCGGTGCCGCCACTCGTCGGCTGGGCAGCGGCAACCGGCTCGCTCGCACTCCCGGCGCTCGGCCTCTTCCTCATCGTCTTCCTCTGGACGCCGCCGCACTTCTGGGCGCTTGCGCTGCTCATCAAGCGCGACTACGCGGCGGCGGGGATCCCGATGCTGCCCGTCGTGCGCGGCGACGCCGAGACGGCGAGGCAGATCGTCATCTACTCGGTGGCGCTCGTCGCCTTCACGGTCGTGCCGTTCGCCGCCGGCTGGTTCGGCGCCGTGTACCTCGGTGCTGCGCTCGTGCTCGGCGCGGTCTTCCTGTGGCTGGCGGTACGGCTATGGCGCTCGCTCGTGCCCGCGCGAGCCTCCGCGCTCTTCCACTACTCGCTGCTCTATCTGGCTTTGCTGTTCGTCGCGGCAGCGATTGACCCGGTGATCATCTGATGGATCCCGAACTCGAGCGGAAGAACATCGTGCTGGGCCTGTGGCTCTTCGGCTTCTCGCTCGCGCTGCTCGTGCTGACGGCGGTCATCGCGATCGTCGTCGTCTACGGCTAGCCGGACGCGGCGCGGCCGCACCGGACACGTCTCGGTAGGACACGTCCTCGTGTCTGACACTGAGTTGTGCCAATTCTGTGCCAATGCATCCACAGGGTGGTCGTCCCTAGTAGCCAAGCAAGCGCCTGTCCGAGCGGCTGCGGGCCGCCCGGACGGCGACGACGAGGACGAGGCCGATCAGGATGAACGGCGCCGCGACGACACCCGCGTACACGACCGCCACGGCCTCGGCCGCGAGCACGTCGGACGCTCGCTCGAATGCCCGCTTGATCCTCCCCGGCGGCGTCGGCAGAACCTCCTTCTCTGCCGTCGTCAGCGCGAGCGAGACCGTCGCGAAGCTGGCCTGGCGCCGCTCCCGCGCCTGCGCCGTCTGCAGCGCTTCGAGCTCGGCCTGTGCGGCGGCCAGGTCTTCTCCGGACAGTGTCGGAATTGCCCGCCGCAACTCGGCGATGCGCGCGAAGCGCCTGTCGAGCCCGGGCTGCACGTCTCGCACCGACACGTGCTGGTCGAGGATGGTTCCGAGCTCCGAGAAGCGGAGGATCGCCGTCTGCACGCGGCCGATCGGCACGCGGACGACGAGCCGCGCAGTACCTTCGCCGCGGCCCTCGCCGTAGTCGACCGTACGGACGTAGCCCCCGAACGCCCTGGTCTGGCGGAGCGCATCCTGGGTTGTGTCGGACAGGCTCTTGACGCGAAGGGTGATCTGGGCTGAATACCGCTGCGCACGCTTCGCGGGCGCCACCGGCGCGCCCGAGAGCGCACCGAGCTCGCTCGTCGCCGAATCCTTGTTCGCTGCGCGCTCCACGAGCGGCGCCGGCGCGGATACCTGCTGCTGCGGCTCGTCGCCGCCCGACAGCACACCCACGGCCACGGCACCTGCAACCAGCGCGGCCGCCGCAGGCCCGAGCACCCACGTCACGCGCGGCTTCCGAGGTTGCGCGAGAGGCCGTGCAGCGATCGCCGCGACCCGCTGCCGCAGCGACTCGGGGGCCACCGGCCGGGCCGCGCGGAGCTCGCTCACGAGCCCCTCGAACTTCTCGTCGGTCAGGTCAGGCGAGGACATCGTCCCTCACTTTCTCCTCGAGCTTCCGCAGGGCGCGGCTGAGCCGCGTGGAACAAGCCGTCCGGCTGATGCCGAGCACGCGTGCGGCGGTGTCACCATCGAGATCGCAGATGACCCGTAGCGCGATCACCTCGCGCTCTCCGGGGGACAGGCTGTGGAGCGCCGCCTCCAATTCCGGCGACAACCCTTCGCCGAACGCCGGTTCACCCGCGCCGACATCCTGCGACGCGTAGGTCTCCTCGCGCCGCCGGCGGCGCGACTCGGAGCGGAAGTGGTCGAGCGCCGCCGAACGCGCGATCTGGCAGAGCCACGTTTTCGCGGTTCCCCGGCGCGGATCGAAGCGGCGCCAGCGCCCGAGGGCCCGCTCGAATGTCTCGCTTGTGAGGTCCTCGGCCACAGCTCGGTCTCCCGTCAGGTAGAGGAGGAAGGCGTAGACGGCGTCGAGGTGCTCCTCGGCGACTTGCGCGAAGCTCCTCTCCGCCACGAACACGTCTCCTATACGGCGCGGGCCGCCGGCCGTGTCACTCAGGCTTGTCGCCGGCCGACTGCACGGCGTGCCCGCCGAACTGCTTGCGCAGCGCCGCGTTCACCTTGGCGGCGAACGACTCGTCCTGCCGGGAGGCGAAGCGGGAGAACAGCGCGAGCGCGATCGTCGGCGCCGGGACGCGCTCGGCGATCGCCGTCTCCACAGTCCAGCGACCCTCACCCGAGTCCTCGACGTAGCCGCGGATGCCGGCGAGCTCGGGATCCTCGGCGAACGCTCGCTCGAGCAGCTCGAGCAGCCAGCCGCGAACCACCGAGCCGTGCTGCCAGAGGTCGGCCAGCTGCCGAAGATCGAGCTCGAGCTCCGAGGCCTGCATGATCTCGAACCCCTCGCCGAGCGACTGCATCATCCCGTACTCGATCCCGTTGTGGACCATCTTCACGAAGTGGCCCGCGCCCGACGCGCCGACGTGCGCATAGCCGCCGTCCTGAGCGAGATCGCGGACGAAGGGCTCGATGAGCGCGAAGCCCTCGGCGTCGCCGCCGACCATGATGCAGTAGCCCTCCTCCAGGCCCCAGACGCCGCCCGATACCCCTGCATCGAGGAAGCGGATGCTCTTGGCGCCCGCCACCTCGGCGCGCCGCTGGGAGTCGCGGAAGTTCGAGTTCCCGCCGTCGACGACGATGTCGCCGTCCTCGAGCAGCGGGACGAGCGTCTGGAACGCGTTCTCCGTGGGATCGCCGGCCGGAATCATCAGCCACACGACGCGGGGGTGATCGAGCATGCCGACGAGCTCGACGAGCGAGCCCGCCGTGCGCGCGGGATCCGTGCGCGCGTACGTCTCGACCGTGTGGCCGGCTCCGCGCAGGCGCTCGGTCATGTTGCCGCCCATCCTCCCCAGTCCGACCATTCCCAGATTCATAGGTCCTCCAGTTTGACGCGAACGACGGGACGCCCGCGCGCCCTCAGTGCCTCGTAGTCTCCCGCAGCCTGAGCCTCGATGAGGCGCCGAAAGCCGAACTTCCGCCTGGGGATGGCGACGTCGGACCCGGCGTCGTCGACGACCTGGATGAAATGGCCGGTCGGCGGCCCGCCCTTGTGCAGCTGGCCGGTGGAATGCAGGTAGCGCGGGCCGAGGCCCACCGTGACGACGCAGCCGGTCAAGCGAGCCTGCTCCACGAGAGGCTCGAGCTCGCGCTCGCGTTCCGGATCGATGAACGCCTGAATGCGCGACGTAGTCGCCTGGTCGAACGCCGGCGAGCAGCGCCTCGACCGTCTCTTCGGGACAGGTCTGAGGGACTGTCCCTGGGACATGTCCGGAACCGAGGATGGACTGCGTCTTCGCCTTCGCCTCTTCGACGTTCGGCTGGTCGAAGGGGTTGACGTCGAGGATCGCGCCGGCGACCGCCGTGGCCAGCTCGAATCGAAAGAACTCGGCGCCGAGATCGTCGGTGCCTGCCACGTCGATTTCCACGCTTTGGCGGTCCGCGCCCTCCGCGGACTCGCCGGCCGCCGGCACGAGGCCCTTGCCCTCCTTGCCGGTCGACTCGGCGACGAGCTGCTCGAGCCAGAGCCCGAAGCCGCCGGGATTGCCGAAGACGACCTTGTCGCGCCCCTCCTGCCAGCCCGAGCCGAGCGAGAGCCCCAGCTCGAGCCCCGGATTACCGTCGGCGACGCGGCAGGCGTCGTGCATCTCCTCCGCGCGCGCCAGCAGGCGCCCGACGTCGACACCGGCCAGGGCCGCCGGCGCGAGCCCGAAGACGGAAAGGGCGGAGTAGCGCCCGCCGATCGTCGGCTCCCCGGCGACCGCCGTCACGCCCCGCTCGCGCGCGAGCGTCTCCAGCACCGAGCCCGGATCGGTGATGACGAGAAACGACTCGGCCCGCTTTCGACTTCGCTCCCAGAGGTAGTCGAACTGGCAGCGCGTCTCCACGGTCGTCCCCGACTTCGACGAGATGACGAAGAGCGCGCCGTCGAGCTCCAGCCGCCGAAGCGCGGCCGGATGCGTCGTATCGAGCACGTCGAGCGGCGCCCCCGCCAGCCGCCCGATCACAAGCGGGGCGAGGCTCGATCCCCCCATCCCGCAGACGACGACCCGCTCCCGGCGGTGCGACTCGACGAGACGGGCGAGCTCCTCCGCCCGTTGACGCATCCGCAGCGGCTCGTCGAGCCACCCCAGCCAGTGCGCCTCGTCGTGCCCCGTCCAGACTGTCGGGTCGCGCTCCCAGATGCGTTCGAGCAGCTCGCCGGGATCGAGCTCAGGCAGTAGTGAGCTCTCCCTGCTTCTGACGAATGCCGTCGAGCGCTTCGGCGAACGAGTCGGAGAACTTCTCGACGCCCTCGCGCTCGAGCGTCTCCGTAACGTCGTCGTAGTCGACGCCCGCCTCGGCCAGCTGGGCGAACAGCTCCTCCGCCTCCTCGACACCGTCCTCGAGCGTCAGCGCAACGTCGCCGTGATCCTGGAACGCGGCGATCGTCTCCTCGGGCATCGTGTTCACGGTGTCAGGCCCGATCAGCGTCTCCACGTAGAGCACGTCGCGGTAGTCGGGGTTTTTCGTGGAGGTCGACGCCCAAAGGCACCACTGCTTCGATGCTCCCGCCGCCTCGAGCGGCGCCCAGCGCGCCCCGGAGAACACGTCTTGCCACTGACGGTACGCGAGCTTGGCGTTCGCCACGGCGAGCCGACCCTTGAGGCTGTCGTGGCCGCCGATTTCGTCCAGCCGCTTGTCGGCCTCGGTGTCGACCCGCGAGACGAAGTAGCTCGCGACGGAGCTGACGGCCTTCGGGTCACCCCCGTCCGCGACGAGCCGCTCGAGCCCGCGGATGTACGCGTCCATCACCTCGCGGTGACGCTCGAGCGAGAAGATGAGCGTGACGTTGATCGAACGCCCGGCGGCGATCATGTCCTCGATGGCGGGCAGGCCCGCCTCCGTCCCGGGGATCTTCACGTAGAGGTTCGGCCGCTCGATGACGGCATGGAGCTCCTTCGCCTGCTCACACGACGCGTCCGTGTCGTAGGCCAGCGTCGGATCGACCTCGATCGAGACATACCCGCGTAGGCCCCGGCCCTCGTCCCACACCGTTCGCATGAGGTCGCACGCCCGGCCCACATCCTGCGCAGCGAGCTCGAAGAACGCCTCGCGCGGTTCGCGGCCCTCGGAGCACAGCCCTCGCAGCTGCTCGTCGTACCGCGTGCCCTCGGACATCGCCTTCTGGAAGATCGTCGGGTTCGACGTGACGCCGCAGACGGCGTCGTTCCGCATCATCCGCTCGAGCTTGCCCGTCTCCAGGAGATCGCGCGAGAGGACGTCGATCCACACGCTCTGTCCGAGCGCCGAAAGCTGGTGCAGGCGCGAGTCGGGCATGTCGGCAGTTACGTTACACCCATGGCCGAGACTGAGCGCTGGCGCGAGCTCGGGCAGCAGCTGCGCGTCGATTCGATCCGCCCGAGCGCCATCGCGGGGTCCGGCCATCCGACCTCCGGCATGTCGGCCGCCGACCTCATGGCCGTGCTCGTGGACGGCCACCTCCGCTACGACTGGGCGAATCCGGCGAGCCCAACGAACGACCGCCTCGTCTTCTCGAAGGGGCACGCGTCGACGCTTCTCTACGGGATCTTTCGCGCTGCCGGAGTCATCTCCGAGGAGGACTTCGACGGCTACCGGACGTTCGGCAGCTCTCTCGAGGGCCATCCGACCCCTGTCCTCCCGTGGGTCGACGTCGCCACGGGGTCCCTTGGCCAGGGGCTGCCGATCGGCGTCGGCATTGCGATCGCGGGCAAGAGCCTCGACCGCCTCCCGTACCGCGTCTGGGTGCTGTGCGGCGACTCCGAGCTGGCCGAGGGCTCGATGTGGGAGGCCTTCGAGCACGCGGCGCACTACGCCCTGGACAACCTGACGGCGGTCGTCGACGTGAACCGCCTCGGCCAGCGCGGCGAGACGATGGTCGGGCGCGACACCGGCGTGCTCGCGGAGCGCGCTCGCGCCTTCGGGTGGCACGCGATCGAGATCGACGGCCACGACATCGAGCAGATCGACAAGGCGTACTCGGATGCGGCGGCGCTGACCGGGCGGCCGACGGCGATCTTCGCCGCCACCCTGAAGGGAAAGGGCGTCGCGGCTGTCGAGGACGAGAACGGCTGGCACGGCAAGCCTCTCGACGACCCCGAAGCTGCGATCGCGGAGCTCGGAGGCGTGCGGGACTTGCGCCTCGAGCCAAGGCTTCCCGACCCGGGTGAGCCACACAGCTTCGAGACCGGGCCGCTCGAGCTGCCGCGGTACGAGCTCGGCGAGGAGGTGGCAACGCGCAAGGCCTACGGCGACGCGCTTGCAGCCGTCGGCGCGGCGCGCGGCGACGTCGTCGCACTCGACGGCGAGGTCTCCAACTCGACGTTCGCCGAGGTGTTCGCGAAGACGCACCCCGAGCGCTACTTCGAGATGTACATCGCAGAGCAGCAGATGGTCGCCGCCGCCGTCGGGCTTCAGGCCCGCGGTTGGCGCCCGTACGCCTCGACGTTCGCAGCCTTCCTCAGCCGCGCGTACGACTTTGTCCGCATGGCCGCGATCAGCCGCGCCACGATGTGCCTCTCCGGCTCGCACGCAGGGGTGTCGATCGGCGAGGACGGGCCCTCACAGATGGCGCTCGAGGATATCGCGATGATGCGGGCCGTCCACAGCTCGACCGTGCTCCACCCGTGCGACGCCAATCAGACGGCGAAGCTCGTGGCCGCGATGGCCGATCTCGACGGCATCTCGTACCTCCGCACGCTCCGTCCGGCGACACCGGTGCTCTACGGGCCCGACGACGAGTTCGAGGTCGGCGGTAGCCGTGTGCTCCGGTCGTCGGACGACGATGCGGTCGCGATCGTCGCCGCCGGCATCACCGTGCACGAGGCGCTGAAGGCAGCCGACACGCTCGCCGCCGACGGCATCTCGGTGGGCGTGATCGACTGCTACTCGATCAAGCCGATCGACACCGACACGCTAGCCGCCGCCGGAGAACGGATCGTCACGGTCGAGGACCACTGGCCCGAGGGAGGCCTCGGCGACGCCGTGCTCGGCGCGCTAGCCGAGGCTGGCGCAAGCGCGCGCGTCAAGAAGCTCGCCGTGACGGATATGCCTCGCTCCGGCAAGCCGGCCGACCTCATGAAGGCTGCCGGCATCGACGCCGAGGCGATCGCGGCCGCGGTCAGAGAGCTGCTCTAGAAGACGTCTGCCGAGGCGCGGTCCCGGATCAGCTCCTTGATCCGGTCGTTGACGTCGTCCTCCTGGCCCATGGTCAGCGCCGCGACGATGCGACCCTCAGCGGTGTGCAGGCAGACCGCATTACCCTCGCGGAAGTCGCCGCGCTGGACGACGTCGTCGTGGCCCGTCGAGTCGCCGAAGAAGCGGATGCTCGCGCCGAAGATCTCCGAGAAGAAGCTCGAAACGGTGTCGTAGCCATGGCCCTCGCCCGCGAGGATCTTCCCCAGCTCGCCGCCCTGGTAGTTCGCGTTCGACCAGTGCTCGATGCGGCGGCGGCGCATGAAGATCGGGTCGTGGAAGCGGGCGACGTCGCCGACTGCGTAGACGCCCTCCCGAGACGTCTCGAAGCGCGGGTTCACGAGCACGCCGTCATCGACCTCGATGCCGGCGCCCTCGACGAAGCTCGTGTTAGGCACGACGCCGATGCCGGCAATGAGGAGGTCGGCGTCGCGCTCCTCTCCGCCCCGCGTGACTACCGACGCGACGCGGCCGTCGCCGCGGATCTCCGCGACCTCGTCACCAAAGAGCAGCTCGACGCCCTTCTCGTCGTACAGCTCACGTAGGTACTCGGAGTACGCCGGAGTCTCGAGTGCCCGGAAGAGCTGGTCGCCGCGGTCGCACAGGGTCACCTCGACGCCGAGCTGCGTGAGCGACGCCGCCGTCTCCAGCCCGATGAAGTTCGAGCCGACGACGAAGGCGCGACGCGACTCGGCGGCCCGCTCGCGGATGGACGTCGAGTTGGCGAGCGTGCGCAGCGTGTAGATGCCGCCGAGATCGCCGCCGGGAACGTCGAGCTGGCGAGGTGACGCGCCGCTCGCGATCACGAGCCGGTCGAACGGCACGCGGTCGCCGGATGCGAGCTCGACCTCGCCGTCGTGGACGGCGACGACGGTCACCTCGAGGTCGCACCGGCAGTCGTGCTGGGCGTAGAAGTCGGGCTGTTCGACGAGGGTGCCGGAGGCGTTGATCTCGCCGCGGAGATAGCGCTTGGACAGCGGCGGGCGGTGATAGGGAAACGACGTGTCCGCGGTCAGCATTCGCAGCGCGTCCTTGCCGCCGGCCTCCCGATACGCCGTGACCGTCTTCGCCGCTGCGAGCCCACCGCCCACGATGACGATCCCGGCGCTCACTGCGGCTCTACCCTGTAACCCGCCATGGCCGTCGTCATCGCTTCAAGCCTACGCAAAGAGCATTCGGGGACCCCGCTGTTCGACGGCGTCTCGTTCAAGGTCGAGCGTGGCGACCGGCTCGCGCTGTCCGGGCCCAACGGCGCCGGCAAGACGACGCTGCTGCGGATGCTCGCCGGCGAGACGGCGATTCACGGCGGCGAGCTGGCGTTCGCGAAGGGCACGCGGATCGCCCTCCACGACCAGCGCCCGCCCGTGGCGCGAGGGCTCACGCTGCGCGACTACGCCTTCTCCGGCGCGGCTGACCTCATCGCGCTCGAGGACGAGCTGCGCTCGCTGGAGCAGGCGATGGCGACCGGCAGCCACGATCCGGGGACGCTGCGACGGTACGCCGACGCTCAGGCGAGGCTCGAGCACGCCGGCGGTTGGGACTGGCGCCAGCGCGCTACCGCGGGACTCCGCGGGCTCGGCTTCCGTGACGAGGACTTCGATCGGTCACTCGACACGTTCTCCGGGGGCGAGCTGACGCGCGCCTCGCTGGGCCGCGCGCTCGCCGGCGATCCCGATCTGCTGCTGCTCGACGAGCCGACCAACCACCTCGACGTGGCCAGCCTCGAGTGGCTCGAGGAGTTGCTGACGTCGCTGGACGCCGGGGTTATCCTCGTCGCCCACGACCGCTGGTTCCTCGAGGCCGTGACGACCGCAGTGCTCGAGCTGGAAGCCGGGCGGTCGCTCTTCTTCGCAGGGCCGTGGCACGAGTGGCGCCGCGAGCGCGAGGCGCGGGCGCTCGCCGCCGGCAAGCAGATCGCCCGGCACAACGCCGACATCGCGCGCCTCGAGCGGTTCGTGGCGCGCTTCCGCTACAAGAAGACGAAGGCGAGGCAGGCACAGGCGAAGCTCACGCAGATCGCCCGTCTGGACCAGGAACGCTCCCGAGCGGCTACGGAGCTCGACGCGCTCACGAAGCGCTCGAAGGCGCTCGGGTTCGAGTTCCTCAACCCGCCTCGCTCCGGCCGGACCGTCATCGAGGTCGAAGGGCTGGAGGTCGCCGCCGGCGAAAAGCCGCTGCTGCACGACGTGACCTTCGCGATCGACCGCGGCGAGCACGTCGGCCTCGTCGGCCCTAACGGCTCGGGCAAGACCACGCTCATCGAGGCGCTGCTCACGCGGCAGCTCGGCTACGGCGTCATCCCTGCGTACTTCTCGCAGCAGGGAACCGAGCTCGACGAGCGCGGCAGCGTGCTCGACTGCGCGCAGCGGGCGACGGGGCTCCAGCGGCCGCAGGCCCAGACGCTCCTCGGCCGCTTCCTCTTCTCCGGCTGGGACATGCACGAGCGGCCGGTCACGGCGCTGTCCGGAGGGGAGCGCCGGCGCCTGTCGCTGGCGCTGCTCGTCGCGTCCGGGGCGAACTTCCTCGTGCTCGACGAGCCGACGAACCACCTCGACCTCGAGAGTCGCGAGGCGCTCGAACAGGCGCTCGAGGCGTTCCCCGGCACGGTGCTGCTCGTCTCGCACGACCGAGCGGTGCTCGACGCCGTCGCGCGCCGAACGCTCGCGATCGAGGACGGAACACTGCGCTCGTACGACGGCGGGTGGGCCGATTACGCCCGCCTCTCGTCCGAACGAGCCATGCCCAGGGGTCAGACCCCGGCCGTGTCCGAAAGCGCCACGAAGCCGCCACCCGCGCAGCCAGTGCCCGCAGCCAAACGGCCGCGGCGGCTCGTCGAGCTAGAGGCGGAGATCGAGACGAAGGAGGTCGAGGTCGCCGAGCTCGAGCGTCGCCTCGCCGACGACTGGGCGAACGTCGACACGACTGCCGCCTACCGGCACGCGCGGGAGGAGCTCGAGGCCCTGCTCGCCCGCTGGGAGCTGCTCTTCGACCAGAGCTCGGCGTAGTACGGTTCGAGCCGTGGGCGATCGGCTCCGTCCAACCTGGGATTTCGACGACCTCGAGGGCTCGAAGCAGCGCTTCCGCGCGTTGCTGGAGGAGGAGCAGACCGACGCCGGCCGTGCCGAGGTCCTCACGCAGCTCGCGCGGGTCGAGGGTCTTCGCGATCGCTTCGACGAGGGCGACGCGCTGCTCGACGAGGCAGAGACGCTTGCCGGCTCGACGCCGGTCGTCCGCGCGCGCATCGACCTCGAGCGAGGCCGGCTGCGCCGCTCGGGGGGCGACGCCGAGGCCGCGCTGCCGCTGTTCGAGGCCGCATTCGCGACGGCGCTCGCGATGCCGCACGAGTTCCTCGCAGTGGATGCCGCGCACATGGTGGCGATCGCCGCGCCGGACTTCGAGGCGAGGCTCGCCTGGTCGAACCGAGGCATCGACCTCGCCCGCGCCTCCTCCGATCCTGAAGTCTCGTACTGGCTCGGCTCCCTCTTCAACAACGTCGGCTGGGACTACTTCGACGCAGGCGACTACGAGACCGCCCTCGACTGGTTCGAGCGCGCACTCGCCGAGCGCGAGCAGCGGCCGGACGAGCCCAAGCGGATCGAGCTCGCGCGCGAGGCCGTAGAGGAGGCTCGCAGCAAGCTCCAGTCTTCGCCGGCGACATGAACGCGGACGCCGCCGTCTCCCTCCTGCGACGGCTCGTCGAGATCGAGTCTCCGACCGGCTCCGCGGGTGTCCGCGAGGTGGCAGAGGTGATGGCCGGCGAGCTGCGAGCGCGGGGAGCCGAGGCCACGGTGCTCGATGGCGGCCACGTGCGGGCAGACCTGCCCGGCGCGGAGCCGGCGCTCGCAGTCATCGGCCACTGCGACACGGTCTGGCCCGAAGGCACCCTCGCGACGATGCCGTTCGTGGCGGAGGGCGACATCGCACGCGGCCCCGGCGCCTACGACATGAAGGCATGTCTCGTTCTCGTGCTGGCCGCGATCGACGAGGCTGGGCCCGGGCGCCGCGCGCTTCGGGTGTTCCTCACCGCCGACGAGGAGCAAGGCAGCCGCACGGCGCGTGAGCCGCTCAGGGACGCGGTGGACGGCGTGGCCGCTGCCTTCGTCGTCGAGCCCCCCACGCCGGAGGGTCACCTGAAGACGTCACGCAAGGGCCTCGGGCGGTTTCGCATCGAGGTCGAAGGGCGGCCGGCGCATGCCGGAACGAACCTCGCGGAGGGCGCGAGCGCGGTCGAGGAGCTCGCCCAGCAGGTCATCCGGCTGCACGCGCTCACCGATCATGAGCGCGGCGTGTCCGTGAACGTCGGCACGATCTCGGGCGGAACTGCCGAGAACGTCGTCGCCGCATATGCGGAGGCCAGGCTCGACGTCCGGGTGACGCATGCCTCCGACGTCGAGGCAGTCGAAGCCGCGCTGCATGCCCTGGAACCCGTCGTCGCGGGCACGACCATCGCCGTCTCGGGCACGTGGACGAGGCCGCCGATGGTGCCCACACCCGCCTCACGCAAGCTGTTCGCCAAAGCCCAGGAGCATGCGCGCGCTCTCGGCTTCGAGCTTGGGGAAACCTCGTCCGGCGGTGGCTCCGACGGCAACCTTGTCAGCGCGCTGGGAGTGCCGGTGCTCGACGGGCTCGGCGCCCAAGGCGGCGGGGCTCATGCCTACGACGAGCACGTCCGCCTCGACAGCCTGCGCCTACGCGCGCGCCTCCTGGCGCGCCTGCTCGAGGATCCAGGTCTCTAGGAGGCGAGACGCTCGGGCGGCGGCCGCCGCTTGTCCGCGTACATCGCGCGATCCGCACGTCCCACAGCGTCCCCCGCGCCATGGCCTGCCGCGGAGATGCCGACCGACACGCCGCCCGGGATCCCCAGGGGCCAGACGGCGGCAACCGCGCTGCGAATCTTGTCGGCTACGTGTTGCGCCTCTGCGGGCGTCGCCCCCGCGAGGAACACTGCGAACTCGTCGCCGCCGATCCGCGCGACGAGGTCGGCGCGGCGGACGCATCCCTGCACGGCCGTCGCGACCCGTCGCAGCAGCTCGTCCCCGGCGGCGTGACCCAGTGTGTCGTTCACCCGCTTGAAGCCGTCGAGGTCAAGCGCCAAGAGCGACCCGGCGCCTCCGCTCCGCTGCAGCCAGTCGAGCTCCTGCGTGAGGCGTCGTGCGTTCCAGGCGCCCGTGAGGACGTCCCGCGACGCGAGCTCAGTCAGCCGTCGTTCACGACGCTTGCGTTCGGTGACGTCGGTTGCGACGAGCAGCCCAGCCGTGGGTCCCAGCGGCGAAACTGTCATCAGCCAGTCGCGCCCGCCGAGAGGGACCTCGACCTGCGACTCCACGCCGTCGAAGACGGCTCGGTACGTCGGCTCGAGCACAAGGCACGCGTCTGCGGGGAAAACCTCGCGGAGGCTCGCGCCCAATGGATCGATCCCCATCGCCTTGACGCCACGACCAAGTGCCGAAGAGTGACGCAGGCGACGGTCGAAGACGAGCACGGCGCCCGGGAAGCCCTCGGCGAAGAAGTCCTGCAGCTCCGTGCCCCGACGAGGGCGGCGCGCCCGCAGGACGACGAGCCACAGGATGGCGAGGGCGGCGATGGCGGCGGCGAGCACGACCATACGGTCTTCGCATCGACCGAATCGCCGTCCCCCTTTAGAGGGATGCGCGGCTATGCAGCGTCGAACGTTGCGATCAGTGCCTCGGCGACGACCTTTAGCGGCTTCCCCGACACCTGGCTCGCCCGGCGCAGGCGCTCGAACGCCTCTTGCTCCGTGAGCCCCTCCTTCGCCATGAGCACGCCTTTGGCGCGCTCGATCGCCTTCCGCGCCGCGAGCGCGTCGGCAAGCGACTCCGTCTCCGCGCGCAACGCCTGCAGCTCGTCGTGACGCGCGCGGGCGGTCTGGATGGCGGGCAACAGGTCCTGCTCGCGGAACGGCTTCACGAGGTATCCGAAGACCCCTGCTTCGACCGCACGAGAGACGATCTCGTCCTGGCCGTAGGCGGTGACCATGACGATCGGGATCGGCCGCTCTTCGAGGATGCGCCGCGCGGCCTCTATGCCGTCGAGGCGCGGCATCTTCACGTCCATGACGGCGAGGTCCGGCTCGAGCTCACGGGCCAGCTCGACCGCCTCGACGCCGTCGCGAGCTTCACCGCAGACGTCGAAGCCGGCCTGCTCGAGCAGTGCCCGGAGATCGAGGCGGATGATCGTCTCGTCCTCGGCGACGAGGATCCTCACGCCGGCGCACTTTCGGCACAGAGCTGCAACACACGCGTACGAACTTCCTCGATACCGTGAAACCGGGAGGAGGCACGGGGTGGCCCCGGAGGCAGCGTCGGGTTCATGCGGGGAACGCCACCTCAGCGCGTAGCCCGCCCGCAGACTCGAGCGACAGCGTGCCGCCGAGCTCGTCGCGAACGAGCGCCCGGACGATCGACAGGCCCGTGCCTTGCGGCGGCTCGCCGTCGATCCCCACGCCGTCGTCCGCGACCGTGAGCACGACCTCCCCGTCGCGTCCCGCGAGCTCGACGTGCACGCTCGGCCCGCCGTGCTCGAGCGCGTTCTGAAAGAGCTCCGTGAACACGAGCGCGAGCGCCGTCGCCCGGTCACCGCCGACCGCCACCGGCTCGAGGAGCGCTTCGACCCGCTTGCCCGGTGCGAGGCCCTGCACGAGCATCCCTCGCAACCGCTCGAGCAGCTCGCCCACGTCGACGTCGTCCTCGCGCTGCTCCGTCAGCACCTCGTGCACGGCGGCGATCGCGAGCACGCGGTTGACGGAGTCCTCGAGCGCCTTGTGCGGATCGACCCCCTCCGCCCGTGCCTGGAGGCGAAGGAGGGAGGCAACGGTCTGGAGGTTGTTCTTCACCCGGTGGTGGATCTCCTGAGCGAGCACGCCGCGCAGCACCGCGCGACCGTGTTCCAGCGCGACCGCCGCGTGGTGCGCGATCGACGCGAGCAGCTGCTGCTCCTCGTCGGTGAAGGGCGTGTCCCGATCGCACACGAGCTCGCCGATCTGGCGCCGCTTCCAGCGCAACGGAAGGCGGATGTCGTAGTCGCCGGCGCGACCCTCCGGCCAGGCGATCTTCCCGTCCTCGAGGACGAGCGCGGCGCCGGTCGCGTCCACCGCCGCCATCGTCGTCTTCACGATCGCCTCCAGCGATTCCTCGAGGTAGAGCGACTCCGAGACGGCCTCCGAGATCCGCGCGAGCGCCTCGAGCTCCTCGACGCGCCGCTGCGCCTCGTCGTAGAGCCGCGCGTGCTCGATCGAGAACGCCACCTGCGACGCGATGGCGACGAGCAGATCGATCTCGGACGACGTGAACTCCCGCGGCTCGCGCGTCCGCACGTTGAGGGCGCCCTCCAGCCGTTCACGGGCGAGGATCGGCACGGCGAGGATCGACTCGTACTCGTCCTCGGGCAGGTTCGCGAACGCCTTGAATCTCGGGTCGAGGTGCGCCTGTGCGGGGATCATCACGGGCGACCGCGCGCTCGCAGCAGCGCCGGTGATGCCCTCCCCGGGCTGGAGGCGCGGCCTGCGGGTCATCTCCTCGACACGCGTGCCGTGCGTCGCCCGGAGGACGAGCTCGCCGGCACGCTCGTCGTAGAGGTAGACGAAGCACGCGTCAGTGCCGAGCGCATCCGACACCTTGCGCGCCACGAGCGACAGCACCTCTTCGAGGTCGAGCGACGAATTGACGGCGGCGATCGTCTCCGTCAGCAGCCGCAGGTGACGGGCCGGCTGGTCGATCGCACGATTGTAGGCAGGCCCCCTGTCCCGCCCTTACACAAGTCTTACGGGATCAAGAGGTTTTTTCTCAAAGAACGGGAATACGGTCAGGGTCGGATGAGCTCGTTCGCAATCGACCTCTCGCTCACAAGCGGCTTTATCGTCGCCGATCGGCGCGGAAAGCTCGTTGGGCGAGTCGAGAGCCCGATGTACGGCACCGCACCGGACGAACCCGACGCGCTCGCGGTCCGGTCCGGCTTCTTCTCGCGCAGGCGCATCGTTCCCGCCGCGGCCATCGAGGAGATCGACGGTGCCAGCGGCGTGATCGAGCTCCGAGTCGAGCGCGACTCCATCCGCACCTTCCTCTAGATCGCTCTCGGAGGAATTCCGTAGGGACCGCGGTGGGGCGCGGCCCCTCGGCTGCGCGTGTCCGCCCCTAAAGACGACCGCGACTCCGGCCCTAGAGACGACCACGAGGTGCCATAAGCACCTCGCAGTCGGCCGTCAGTCAGCCCCGCCGCCGCAAAGAGGCGGGGCGTGGACGTGATGTTAGAGCACCGACACCGTGCTGGTGCAAGTGTTTTCAAGCGTGCGGCGAGGCCACGCACGGCAGCCGTGGCGGGCCTTGCCCGTCATGGCAAGCGGCCGCTCGACAACGGGAAGGAAAGAAGGGGGCTCGTGGGGGAAACATGGTTTCCCCCACGTCGTCTACAGCGCGGCCAGGTAGCGCTTCATCTCCCAGTCGGTGAGCTGCACGCGGTAGTCGTCCCACTCCTTCCGCTTGATCTCGACGTAGCGGTCGAAGATGTGCTTGCCGAGCGCCTTGCGGGCGAGCTCGGACTGCGACAGCTCGTCGATCGCCTCGCCGAGCGTCTCGGGCAGCGAGACGATCCCGCGCTCGCGCCGCTGCTCCGCGGTCAGGTGGTAGAGGTTCGTCTCCATCGGGTCGGGAAGCTCGTAGCCCTTCTCGATGCCCTCGAGACCCGCGTGCAAGAGGCAGGCGAACGTGAGGTACGGATTGCAGGCGGGATCAGGACAGCGGATCTCGGCACGCGTCGCCTGTTCCGAGCCCGGCTTGTACAGCGGGATGCGGATGAGCGCCGAGCGGTTGCGCTGCGACCAGGCCACGTACACGGGCGCCTCATAGCCCGGCACGAGCCGCTTGTACGAGTTGACCCACTGCGCAAAGACGCCCGCGATCTCGCGCGCGTGCTTGAGCTGGCCGGCGATGAACGCCTTGCCGACGTCCGATAGGTGCCACTTGTCGTCCGCGTCGAAGAACGCGTTGCGGCCGTCGGTGAACAGCGACTGGTGCGTGTGCATGCCCGACCCGTTCTCGCCGAAGATCGGCTTCGGCATGAACGTCGCGTAGACGCCGTTCTTCGCCGCGATCTCCTTCACGATGAGCCGGTACGTGAGCACGTGGTCGGCCATGTCGAGCGCGTCCGCGTACCGCACGTCGATCTCGTGCTGGGACGGCCCCACCTCGTGGTGCGCGTACTCGACGGGAATGCCCATCGATTCGAGCGCGTGGATCGTCTCCTGTCGCAGCTCGGTGGCCGCGTCGAGCGTCGTCTGCGCGAAGTAGCCGCCCTCGTCGAGGGTCGACGGGTCATCCGCGCTCTTGAAGAGGAAGTACTCGAGCTCCGGCCCGATGTTGAACGTGTCGAAGCCCATGTCGCGCATGCGCTCGACCGCCCGCCGCAGCACGAAGCGCGGGTCGCCCTCGTACGGCTCGCCGTCGGGCGTTACGACGTCGCAGATCATCCGCCCCACCTTCGAGCGGTCGCCCTCCGAGTACGGCATTAGCTGGAAGGTCGTCGGGTCGGGGATCGCCACCATGTCCGACTCCTCGATGGCGTTGAAGCCCGTGATCGAGGAGCCGTCGAAGCCCATGCCGTCGTCGAGCGCAGCTTCGATCTCGGACGGGGTGACGGCGAAGCTCTTCAGGTGTCCCTCGAGGTCGGTGAACCACAGGAGCAGGAAGTCGACTCCCTCCTCCTTGATGCGCTCGAGCACACGGCCTCGCTCGGCCGGATCGCTCGTTGCCCTGTCTCTCGTCTCTGCCATCTGCGTCATCTCTCCTCCTGTAGTCGACCCCTGAAAATGCAAAAAGCCCCGGGCAGTATGCCCGAGGCTTCGTCGCCTCAACAGACCGGGTCAGTCTATAGATGCGGGGAGGACGTTGCCGAGCTCGGGCTCGCGGCCGTGGTGGCGGACGGCCCGCGCGTAGAGGGCCAGCGCCGGAGTCAGCACGATCGCGCTCGCCTGCGATCGCGACACGGATCCCGAAGACGTTGCCCACCACGCCCAGCGCCGGGCCGCCGCCCCACTCGCCCGCGGAGCCGAAGACGTTCGTCATCGAGAGCACCGTCGCACGGACGCGGGAGTCCTCGACGTTCGCGTTCAGCCACGTCGAGTACACAGGCGCGGCAATCGACCGGACGACCCGCGCCCCCCAGAATGCGGCGAGAGCGACGGCGAACGACGTCGCGAACGCGAAGGCGAGCAGCGCGACCACCCGAAGCGCATCGGAGACAAGGAGCGTCTTGGCCATGCCACTCGGACCGAGCTTCGACAGGCGGCGCGACAGGGGTTGCGCCACGACGATCGCGAGCAGCATCGCTCCGGCTGCGAGCACACCGAACCAGACGACCTGATCGAGCCCGCCGAAGTCGGGCACGCCGACGTCGACGAGGAAGTGCGCCTCCCAGAGCCGGTCGAAGCCCTCGTCCGAGGCGCCGAGGACGAATGCGATGCCCACCACCAGCAGGAGCAGCGGGTTCCGCCGGATCAGCGTCCCGCCCTGCCGCGCGGTGCCTCTCATCGAGGCCACGGCGGAGACGCTCTCGGTTCGGGCCGACACAAAGCCCGTCTCCGGCATGACGACTGCCAGCCCGAGCGCGAGAGCGAGCATGACGACTCCACCCGCCACGATCGGCAGGCGGAGGTCGACAAGCGCCAGCGCCACCGCCGCGCCAATCCCTACGAGCGCGCCGATCCTCGCCGCCTGCGCGCCGGCCTGGAATGACCGGCCCGCGTTGTCGACGCCGACCTCGTCCGTGATCCAGGCCTCGTCGGCGCCGCTTTTGAACGTCCAGGTGAAACCCATGAACGCAGCCGCGGCCAGCACGAGCCAGACGCCGTTGGCGAAGCCCGTCGCAACGAAGCCGAGGCCCAGACCGGCGACGCCGGCGATGATCGAGAGCCGGCGGCCGTACGTGTCCGCGACGATGCCGGTCGGGATCTCGAACGCGAAGTACGCCACCTCGAGCGCCGTTCCTGCGAGCACGAGCTCCAAGGGACTGAAGCCGAGCTCGCGGACGAAGAGGACGGGCGCGACAGTCCAGCCGAGCGCGAACGCGAACGCCTCGACAGCCTTGTAGGCCACCCACGTCCGGTGCGCGGATGGCGCGCGCATCTACTTCCTCGCGATGAAGACCACGAAGTCGTCGTCAGCAGTGGGCGGCCGGTCGGTGAGCGCGCCGCGTACTTCGATGTCGACGAAGCCGATCCGCTCGAGCAAGCGCTCGATCTCGGACGTAGAGTAGAAGGTCTCCCTCAGCGTCCCCTCCTCCTCCGCGACGAGCTCGCCGTCCCGCCAGAGCAAGGCACGCATCTCGAGCGTCACCGTCTGCGACTCGCGAATCGAAGGCAGCGGTGCGGCTTCGCAGCTCGAGCTCGCTCCCGTCGGCCAGCATCCGCCGGGCACCCGAGTCGGGCCACGGTGTCGGGGACGGGTCCGGCGCCTCGAGCAGCTCCTTGTCGAGGACGAGCGTCCCGCCCGGCTCGAGATGCTCGTAGAGGCGGCGGAGGCCTTCCGCATCGTCATCGCGCTCCCCGCCGATGCCGAAGCCGCCGCAGACGATGATCGTCCGGTAGCGGCGCGGGAGGTTGAGCTCGTGCATGGCCTGCGCGTAGAGAGTCGGCTCCGCCAGCCCATCTCGCTCGCAGCGCTCGCGGACGCGCTCGAGCATGTCGGGCGAGATGTCCGAGCCGTCAACGTCGAGCCCGGCCTGGAGATACGGCACGCAGCAAACGCCCCGCGCCGCACGCCGCGTCCAAAGCCGGCTGACCCGCCTCTACGAACTGCCGGAACCACTCGATCTCCGGCCCGTCGACCGAGAACTCGGCCCACCAGCGCGAGACGAGGCCGTAGTGCCAGGTCTGCGCAGCAGCGGTACTCATGCGGCGAGTACCCGGTCCACTTCGGCGCGCGCGAAGCTCTCCGCCTCGCGCGGGTAGCCGCGTGCGTCCCCAAGGAGCCGCGCGTACAGATCCATGGTCGCCTGCAGGGCACGCCGGACGTCGTCTGGGTCGAAGTGCGCGAACGTCTCGGCCAGCGCCTCGACAGCCGCGGGGTCGCCCCATTGCTCGACGAAGCGACCGCCGTACCAGTGGTCGACGCCGCGACTCCGAGCCTCCCACTCGAGCGCGCGCAGAAGGAGCCGCTTCAGGTCGCCGTCGCAGCACTCCAGGGCTCTCCAGAGCTCGCCGCGGCGAAGCTTCTTCGCGGCCCAGATCGCCTTGAACCAGAACTCGCTTGCCGCCTCGCCGACATCGGCGGGCGTCGGTGGCGCCGTCGAGGGCTCCCAGCCGGTCGAGCTCTCCACCACCCGTGCAAGCGCGCCGTCACGGTCATGGAGGACGCAGGCGCCACGGTGGACGAGCTCGCGCACGGCATCCGTCGGCTCGCGCAGCAGGCTTTCCGCCGGGACCGCGACAAGGTCGACGTCGGTGCCGTCCGCGAATGCGAGCCGGCGCTGGGGGAACGCCCCGGGCGGCCGCTCCACGAACATGATCGACGCGTCAGCGAACGCGCCTCGCGAATCCTCCAACACCCCCTCGACGTCGTCCGTGAAGCACGAGCACGTCGACATCCCCCCACGGGTCTGGCGCGCGGACAGCGGAGCCCACGAGCAGCACCGCATGTACGTCCTGGCGCGCAGCGGCCCAGGCGTGCAGGCGGTCGATCATGCCGACGCGCCGGTGTAGTTCTTGAGCCCGAAGCGCCAGAACCAGCGCGTGATGCCGAAGAGCACCACCGCGAACCCGGCGGCGAGCGCCAGCGTCTGCCACTCGAGGCGCGACGTCACCGCCTCCGCGGGCACCGTCACGGCGAAGGCGATCGGCACGAGGAACGTCACGCTGAGTCGAAGCCACGTCGGGTAGATGCCGATCGGCCAGCGCCCGGTCTGGAAGACACCCTCGAAGAGCTCGGGCAGGTGCCACATGTTCGTGACCCAGAAGGCCAGTGTGGTCAGCAGCATCCAGAAGCAGTAGAGAAGTACGGCGCCGAGGACGAGCGCGAGCGCGAACGCGACGATGTCGAGCGCACCCAGATCGCCGCCGATGCGAAGCATCGCGACGACAACGACGCCCGCACCGGTGATGACGTCCACGAACTGCCAGACCTCTACCTGGCGGACGCTGACGAGCATCTGCGCGTCGACCGGCTTCACGAGCGCGTGGTCGAGCTTGCCCTCGCGAACGTCCTCGGTCAGACGCATCATGTTCGGCTGGATCACGGCGCGGATGACGCCGCCCATGAGGATCTGGACGCCGAGCACTGCGAGCAGCTCGTCCTGCGACCAGCCGTTGAGCTCGGTCGTGTGCGAGTAGACGAGGGCGAAGACGACGAGGCCGGTGAAGAGCGCCAGGAGCGACTGGAGCACCTGGAGCGCGAAGTTCACCCGGTACTGGAGGTCGTTCATGATCCCCACGCGCAGGTGCAGGAGCGCGACTCGCAACGTCGTCATCAGTTGCCCACCGCTGTGTAGCGCCTGATCGCGCGCCGCCAGGCGAGGGAGAAGATGCCGATGCCGACGAGCGTCCAGAAGGCCTGCATGCCGAGCCCGGCGACCAGCTCCGCGTCGGAGAGGTCCCCGACGAGCGTCTGGATCGGGAAGAAGAACGTCCACTGGAAGGGGAGGAACCACGCGAGCGTCTGCACCCAGTCGGGCATGAACGTCATCGGCACGAGCCGGCCCGAGAGCAGGAGCTCGACCATGATGTAGAGCGAGAACGCCGCGCTCACCCGCGTCGTCCAGAAGCACAGCATCCCGAGCGCTGACTGGTTGAACGTCCGGATGAGGTACGCGCCCCAGATCGCGATCGCGAACACGAGGATCTCGGTCGCGTGGACGTCGAAGGTCGGGTCGAAAAGCAGCGTGAGCACAACCGCGATGGGCAGGTAGAAGAGCATCCAGGGCACCTTGTTGCCCGCGAAGCCCGCGATGTCGTAGTGGATCGGGTGCACCGGCCGCAGGAGCTGGCCGGAGAGCTCGCCCTCGCGAATGCGCCACTCCCAGCCGAACGGCGTGAAGACGAGGTTCATGTTGCGAACGAACGTCCAGACGATGTAGTAGGCGGCGACCTCTCCGGTCGTCAGCCCACCGACCGTGCCGCCCGAGTCCTCGGCGATCGTCGTCCAGACGACGAGGTAGATGACGGGCTCGGCGACCATGCCCAGCAGGTACATGTACGTCGCGGCGCGGTACTGGAACTGCGACGAGACCTGCGTGCGCATCGCCGTCAGGTAGAAGTCGACGAACGAGCGGATACGACCTTCCTGAGGCAGCGCGGTGGGCGACGTGCTCACTCCGCTGACTCCCGCGAGAAGACCAGCTCGATCACGTCCTCGATCGGCGGGTCCTCGACGTTGAGGTCGAGCACCTCCTGCTCGGCGAGGAGGCGTGCGGTCACGCGCGCCGTCTCCGCCTTGGGCACGCGAAGCGTCACGACATCGCCGTCCCGGTGGATCACCTCGCCGTACGCGGAGAGATCGCTAGGCGCCGTTCTCGAGCGCGACCGCGACCGTCTTCCAGGCGGCGACGGTGTCGGAGAGGGCGGCGAGGTCGCCGTCGAAGAGAATCCGGCCGTGGTGGATGACGATGACGCGCTCGCACAGCGCCTCGACGTCGGCCATGTAGTGGCTCGTCAGCATGACGGTCGCCTCGTGCCGCTGCCGGTACTCGGCGACGAACGCGCGGATGCGCTTCTGCATCGTGATGTCGAGGCCGAGCGTCGGCTCGTCGAGGAACAGCACGGGCGGCCGGTGGAGCAGCGAGCCCGACGATCTCGACCTTCATCCGCTCGCCCGAGCGAGAGCTGCCGAACCGGCTTGCGCACGAGGTCGCCCACATCGAGCAGCTCGATCAACTCGTCCCGTGTCTCGAAGAACTGCTCGCGCGGGATGCGGTAGATCGAGCGGTTGAGCTCGAAGGAGTCGAGCGCCGGCAGGTCCCACTGGAGCTGGTTGCGGTTGCCCATGATCAGCGCGATGCGGCGCAGGAAGTCGCGCTCGCGCTTCGAGGGCACGTGGCCGAGCACGCGCGCCTCGCCGGACGTGACGTAGAGCAGCCCCGAGAGCATCTTCAGCGTCGTCGTCTTGCCGGCGCCGTTCGGGCCGAGGAAGCCGACGATCTCGCCCGGCGCGATGTCGAAGGAGATGCCGTCGACGGCCTTGACCTCGCGCATCCGGCGCCGGATGAGGCCCTTCGACGCAGCCTTGAGCCCCGCCTCGCGCTCGGGCACGTCGAACGTCTTGCGGAGCTCCGCGACGTGGACGACCGGCTCAGCCACTGCGCTTCAGCTTTCCGTGCTTCTTCGCGTACCGCTCGCCGCGCGAGAAGATCCAGAGGCCCAGCGGGATCGAGATGGCGCCGATGACGAGCAGCGGCAAGATCTCGTCCCACATGGCGGTCAGCCCCTGCCCGTCGAGGATCGCCTCGCGAATGCCGTCCAGGGCGTACGTCGCCGGCGAGATCGTGGCGATGGCCTGCATCCACTCCGGAAGCACCTCCACCGGGTAGTAGACGCCGGAGACGACGAGCAGCGTTCCTTGAGCGACGAAGCCGAGCTGCGTCCCCTTCTCGGGCGAGATGAGCGGCAGGACGGACATCATCATCCCGATGCCGATGAAGGAGATCGACGAGACGAGGAGCACGACGAACGCGGCGAGGTAGTTCGCATCGGGGGTGGAGAGGTCGAAGAAGACGAACGCGCAGACGGCGTACAGGAACAGCGCTCGGACGAGCCCGTAGGCGACCGCGAACACGCCCTGGCCGGCGAGGTGCATGGCGCGCGAGAGCGGCGCCATGAACGTGTACTCGATCGTCCCCTCCCAGCGCTCCCAGGCCACCGTCTCCATCAGGAACTCGAAGAGGATCCCGAGGTACGCCCAGACGACGGCGCCGATGAGCAGCGTCGTCATCGTCGCCTCGACGTCGAGCGTGCCGCCCGTCGCCTCGATGCCCTTGGCGATGAAGACGATCGTGAGCGTGTTGGCGACGGTCCAGATGAACCACGCCACGTCCCACCAGATGTAGCGCTTCGTGAGGTAGGCGTTGCGCTCGACTACGCCTCCGGCGCCGATGAGCTCCGCTCGCATCGTTCCCAGCAGCGCTCTCACGCGAACACCTCCCGCTCGATGTCCTCTTCGCTCATCTCCTCCTCGAACGCCCGGCCGGTCGCGGCGAAGAACGCCTCCTCCAGCGTCTCGGCGTTGTAGCGCTCCTTCAGCTCGTCCGCGGGCGCGAGCGCGATCAGCTCGCCGCGGTCGAGGATCCCGACCCGGTCCGCAAGGGCCTCGGCCTCCGCGAGGTCGTGCGTGCAGAGGAGGATCGTCGCCTCGTGCGTCTCGCGGATCTCGCGGATGAAGGACTGCACCTCCTGCTTCGAGCGCGGATCGAGGCCCGTCGTCGGCTCGTCCAGCAGCAGCAGGACGGGCGACGTGAGCAGCGCCCGCGCCAGCGCGACCTTCTGCTGCATGCCGCGCGAGAGGTTCTCCATCGACTCGTTGCGGCGGTCGGGCGGGAAGCCGACGCGGTCGAGGATCCGCGGAATCTCGCCGCGCGTCTGCTTCGCCGTCATGCCGTAGTACCGCGCCGCGTAGCTGAGGTTCTCGGCCGCCGACATCTTCTTGAAGAAGGAGGCCTCGACCGACACCCGGTTGACGAGCCTGCGCACGGCGCGCGGCTCGCGGAAGACGTCGTGCCCGAAGATGATTGCGGAGCCACCGTCGTGCAGCAGCAGCGTCGAGAGCAGGCGGACCAGCGTCGACTTGCCCGAGCCGTTCTGCCCGAGGATGGCCACCGTCTCGCCCCGCTCCATCGTGAACGAGACGTCCTTCAGGGCCGGGAAGGGCACGCGGCGGCGGCCCTTGCGGCGACGGAACTCCTTGCGCAAGTTGTCGACTTCTACTGCGAACATTCGGTGCTCCTCAAACGTACGAACAGCGGACACGGGCAACGCTCCCGGCGAACCGGGCGGCGCGCGGGCAGATCGGTGTCAGCCGAGGAGCAACATCGCGACGGCCACGGTACCAGACTCGGCCGGACGGCTCAAGCCCCGAGCTCCGCCACTTCGGCCATGTCGCAGGGACAGTCCTTGCACGTCCTGTTCGCACTCTGACGACTTCGCCGGTGTTCGCGAGGCGCGTCGTTAGATCGACCTTCGACTCATTTCAGACACGTTCTGGGGCCTGTCCCTGGGCCATGCCGGTCTGAGACACGGCGCTTTCGTACGCTGCAACCATGAACGTGCGCTTCGCGGACTGCCGCTACGACCTCGGTGATCCTCCGGCGGCCCGCGCGCGCTACCTCGAAGGCCACATTCCCGGCGCAGCGTTCCTCGACCTCGACACGGAGCTCTCGGACCTCTCCATCCCGCCGGAGGTCGGCGGCCGTCATCCGCTGCCGTCGGCGGAGCAGTTCGCCGCCGCAGCCGGCCGAGCCGGCATCGGCCCGGACACGCTCGTCGTCGCTTACGACGAGGGCATGACGGGCGGCGCGGCGAGGCTCTGGTGGCTGCTCCGGCACTTCGGCCACGACGAGGCTGCAGTGCTCGACGGAGGGCTCGGCGTCTGGCTCGGCCCGCTCGCCCAGGGCGAGGAGACGATCGAGCCGAGCGGTCTTCACGGCGCGCGAGCGCAGCGACGACCTGATCACGGCGGACGAGATCCTCGAGCGGCTCGGCGATCCAAGCCTCGCGCTCGTCGACGCGCGGCCCAGGCGACCGCTTTCGCGGCGAGGCTCTGGGCCTCGATCCCGTCGCCGGCCACATCCCGGGCGCCGTGAACGTCCCGACATCGCTCGGAGCGACCGTCCCGCCCGAGCTGCTCGACGCGGACGAGATCGTCACGTACTGCGGCTCCGGCGTCGCCGCGTGCGTGCCTCTGCTCGCGCTGCATCGCGCCGGCCGCACCGATGCGCGCCTGTACGCGGGGTCGTGGAGCGAGTGGTCTCGCAAGGGCCTGCCCGCTGAGACTTGACGCGGAAGCCGAATCGGCCCCTACCCTGCGTGCATGACCTTCCCGACCTCGACGTGGGCGTGGGCGTGGCGCTGCGAGCGAGGCGGAAGCGTCGACTGACCCGACGTCCACAGCCGCTTCGCTCGCAGACCTTCCAGCCGGAAGGTCTTTTTCGTTCTGAGGAGCCTATGAACCCGACCACCGTCATCCCCACCGATCTCGTCACCCCGCTCGGGGCGTACCTCCGGTTGCGCGAGCATGGCGGCGCCGCGTTCCTGCTCGAGTCCGTCGAGCACGGCCGCCTCGGCCGGCACTCGTTCGTCGGCTGCGGCACGGAGCTCGTCTCCTTCGAAGAAGCCGAGACGCGGCCGGAGCCCGTCGTCGGCTACGTCGCGTACGACCATGCCGCGACGCTCGAGCCGACGGTGCCGCTGCCCCAGGCCGGCCCGAACGCGCCCGAGAGCAGGTTCATCGTGGCCGATACGCTCATCCGCTTCGACCACGCGCACGGCTTCGCGGAAGTGCTGTGGGGCGATGCGGACGCGACAACGGCACTGCTGGAGGGGCCGAGGCCGGAGCTGCCATCGCTGAACGGCGACGGTCAGGGCCACACGCGGCGCTTCCCCTCGCGCCTCGACTACGAGAAGAACGTCCGCCGCGCGATCGACCACATCCGCGCCGGCGACGCGTTCCAGATCGTCCTCTCCCAACGGGCCGAGCGGCCGACGGCCGCCGGCGCGATCGCGGTCTACCGCACGCTGCGGAGGATCAACCCGTCGCCGTACACGTTCCTACTCGATCTCGACGGCATCGCGCTCATCGGCTCGTCGCCGGAGACGCTCGTGAAGCTCGACGGCCGGCGAGCGAGCGTGAACCCAATCGCCGGCACCATCCGCCGCGGGCCGGACGACGTCGAGCGGCTGCTCGCGTCCGAGAAGGACCGCGCGGAGCACGTGATGCTCGTCGACCTCGGCCGGAACGACCTGTCGCGGGTGTGCGAGGCGGGTTCCGTGGAGGTCGTGCGGTTCCTCGAAGCCGAGCGCTTCTCGCACGTCACGCACCTCGTCTCGGAGGTCGCCGGCACGTTGCGCGACGGCGTCGAGCCGTTCGACCTGCTGCGCGCCTGCTTCCCCGCCGGGACGGTGTCGGGCGCGCCGAAGGTGCGCGCGATGCAGATCATCTCCGAGCTCGAGGGCTACCGGCGCGGGCCGTACGCGGGCGCGGTCGGTTACCGCCTGCCCGACGGCTCGCTCGACACGTGCATCGCCATCCGGACGATCGTCCTCTCGTGACGGCGTCGCGCACATGCAGGCCGGCGCGGGGATCGTCGCCGACTCCAGCCCGCACGCCGAGCACGAGGAGTGCCTGCGCAAGCTCGCTGCGCTCGAGACCGCTCTCAACCTCGCGGAGGCTGTGCGATGAAGGTATTGCTCGTCGACAACTACGACTCGTTCACGTACAACCTCGCGCACCTGCTGGAGGAGCTCGGCGGCGAGGTCGTCGTCCGTCGAAACGACGAGGTCGACGCGGCCGGTGCGGCCGAGCTCGCGCCCACCCACCTCGTCGTCTCGCCCGGGCCGGGCAGGCCCGAGGAGTCGGGAGCGACGCTCGACATCGTCCGCAGCCTCGCGCCGACGACGCCCACGCTCGGCGTCTGCCTCGGCCATCAGGCGATCGTCGAGGCGTTCGGCGGCGAGATCGCCCAGGCGCAGCGGCTCCTCCACGGAAAGGCGTCGGAGATCGAGCACGACGGCCGCGGCATCTTCGCCGGCCTGCCGCAGGGCTTCAGCGCCGGCCGCTACCACTCGCTGGCCGCGACGCGAATCCCCGACGAGCTGGAGGTGTCGGCACGCTCCGACGACGGCGAGGTGATGGGCGTCAGGCATCGCACGCTTCAGGTCGACGGCGTGCAGTTCCATCCCGAGTCGGTGCTGACGCTGCCGCTCGGGCGCGACCTGCTGCGGAACTTCCTGGAGGGCGTCCGGTGATTCAGGAGCGCCATCGCGCAGCTGCTCGACGGCCACGATCTCGACGCGGCGGAGGCGCGCGGAGCGATGGACGAGATCATGTCCGGCGAGGCGACTCCTGCCCAGACGGCAGGCTTCCTCGTCGCCCTGCGGGCGAAGGGCGAGACGGTGGACGAGATCGCCGGCTGCGCGGAAGCGATGCGCGCGCACGTCGTCCCCGTGACGCCGGCGCGCGACGACCTCGTGGACACGGCCGGGACCGGCGGCGACGGTGCGCGCACGCTCAACATCTCGACGGCTGCCGCGCTCGTCGCGGCCGCCGCCGGCGCTGCCGTGGCGAAGCACGGCAACCGCGCCGTCTCGTCCGCCTCGGGGTCGGCGGACGTGCTGGAAGCGCTCGGCTTCGAGCTCGAGCTGCCGCCGGACCGGATCGCGCAGTCGATCGACGAGCTCGGCTTCGGCTTCATCTTCGCGCCCGCCCATCATCCGGGCTTTCGCCACGCGGCGCCCGTGCGCCGCGAGCTCGGCGTGCGGACGGTGTTCAACGTGCTCGGCCCGCTTACGAATCCCGCTGGCGCGCGGACGCAGATCGTCGGTGTCTACTCGGCCGAGCTGGCTCCGGTGATCGCAGAGGTGCTGCAGCGGCTCGAAACGCGCCGCGCCTTCGTCGTGCACGGCGCCGGAGGCATCGACGAGCTGTCGCCCGCCGGGCCGAACCTCGTCTACGAGGTGGAGAACGGGCACGTCCGTGAGCGGACGATCGACCCGCGGGAGCTCGGAGTCGCGCGCTGTTCGCCCGAGAATCTCCGCGGCGGTACGCCGGAGGAGAACGCGCAGGCGATCCGCGACGTACTCGAGGGCGAGGCGGGCCCTCACCGCGACGCAGTGCTGCTGAACGCCGCCGGCGCGATCGCCGCCGCCGGGCAGGCCGACGATCTCCGAGAGGGCCTCGAGATCGCACGCGGAGCGGTCGACTCCGGCGCGGCCGCGACACGCCTCGACGAGCTGGCGCGGTTTACACATGCGGTTTAGAGACGCACTCGCCGCTCCTGGCCTCACCGCCGTCGCCGAGGTGAAGCGCCGTTCGCCATCGGCGGGCGAGTTGCGGCCCGATGCCGATCCCGCCTCGCTCGCCGCGGCATTCGAGCGGTCTGGCGCTGCCGCGGTCTCGGTGCTCGTCGACGAGCGCTTCGGCGGCAGCGTCGACGACCTGCGGGCCGCGCGAGCCGCGGTCGGGCTGCCGCTGCTCGCGAAGGGGTTCTTCTCGACTGACGACGAGCTCGTGGAGCTGCGCGCCGCCGGCGCCGACGCCGTGCTCTTGCTGCTTCGCGACCTCGACGACGAGACTGCCGGTCGCCTCCAGGCACGCGCGCGCGATCTCGGCATGGATGCCCTCGTCGAGGCGCACGATGCCGACGAGCTCGCCCGCGCGGTCGTGCTCGGCGCCGACCCGATCGGTCTGAACGCCCGCGATCTGGCGACGTTCGCCAGTCGACCGGCGCGAGCAGCTCGAGCTCGTCGCCCGCGCGCCGCGAGATCGCGATCGTCATCGCAGAGAGCGGCGTCGAGACGAGGGTGCACGGCATCGAAGCCGAGCTCGCGGGCGCCGACGCGATCCTCGTCGGCTCGGCGCTCATGCGGGCCGCCGACCCGGGTGCAGCGCTCGCCTCGCTGCTCGCGCGCCCCGTGGTGAAGGTGTGCGGGCTCACCCGCCAGGAGGACGTCGACGCCGCCGTGGCAGCCGGCGCCGACCTCTGCGGGTTCGTGCTCGCGCCGGAGAGCCCGCGCGCTGCGGCGTCCGTGCTCGACACAGGGGATGCCCTGTCCGTGGCAGTCGTCGTCGGGGAGGAGAACGCCAACGGCGTCGATCTCGTCCAGCTCTACGAGCACGAGGAGGGGAGAGTGCGCGGCCGGGACGCCGTGCTGCTCCGAGATGGCGTTCGCGTAGCGACGGTGGTCGATCTGCCGTGGAACGGCGAGGACGCGACGCACCTCGACCGTGCCCGTGCCGTCGAGGGCCGGCTGATGCTCGCCGGCGGTCTCGGCCCTGAGAACGTGGCCGAGGCGATCGCCGCCGTACGGCCGTGGGCGGTCGACGCGAGCTCGAGCCTCGAGTCGGCGCCCGGGATCAAGGATCACGACCGGGTTCGGGCATACGTGAAGGCGGCCCGCGGATGACGTTTGACGGCTGGTTCGGCGAGTACGGCGGCCGTTTTGTCCCCGAGACGCTGATCCCGGCGCTCGACGAGCTCGAGGCCGCATGGCGCGAAGCGACCGACGATCCCACGTTCGCGGACGAGCTCGACGCACTCGGACGGGAGTACGCCGGCCGACCGACGCCGCTCACGCTCGCAGAGCGCTTCCTGCCCGGCACGCGCGTCTACCTCAAACGCGAGGACCTCCTGCACACCGGAGCCCACAAGCTCAACAACGCGCTGGGGCAAGCGGTGCTCGCGCGCCGCCTCGGCAAGCCGCGCATCGTCGCGGAGACCGGGGCCGGCCAGCACGGCGTGGCGACAGCGACCGTCTGCGCCCGCTTCGGCCTCGAGTGCGTCGTCTACATGGGCGAAGAGGACATGCGGCGGCAGCGGCCCAACGTCGAGCGCATGGGCCTGCTCGGCGCCGAGGTGCGGCCCGTCGACTTCGGCACGCGCACGCTGAAGGAGGCGACGAGCGAGGCGATTCGCGACTGGATCACGAACGTCCGCACGACGCACTACCTCATCGGCTCGTGCGTCGGCCCGCACCCGTATCCCGAGATCGTCAGGGAGCTGCAGGCGGTGATCGGCCGCGAGGCGCGCGAGCAGTTCCTCGCCGCGGAGGACCGGCTGCCGGACGCCGTCGTGGCGTGCGTCGGCGGCGGCTCGAACGCGATCGGGCTCTTCGCCGGCTTCGTCGAGGACACGGACGTGCGACTCGTCGGCGTGGAGGCGGCGGGCGCGGCAAGCCTTGCCTCGGGCCGCGCGGGCGTCCTCCATGGCGCGCGCTCCTCTCTGCTCGCCGACGCCGACGGCCAGATCGAGGATGCGCACTCGATCTCAGCCGGGCTCGACTATCCGGGCGTAGGGCCGGAGCACGCCGAGCTGCGGGACTCGGGCCGCGCGGAATACGTCACGGCCACGGACGACGAGGCGTTGGCCGCCTTTCGCCGCCTCGCCGAGACGGAGGGGATCATCCCCGCGCTCGAACCGGCACACGCGCTCGCTCGCGTGGCCGACCTCGAACGGAGCCGCCGTCCTCGTCGGGCTCTCCGGGCGCGGCGACAAGGATCTGGACGAAGTCATCTCGCGGGCGTGAAGACGCTCGTCGTCTACCTCATGGCCGGCCCGGAGACGCCGGTGCTCGCGGAGGCGGCCCTACGCGGAGGCGCGGACGTCATCGAGATCGGCTTTCCCTTCTCTGATCCGCTCGCGGACGGCCCCGTGATCCGGCGTGCCGCCGAGAGAGCCCTGGCCCAGGGAATGCGCACGACGGCGTGCCTGGAGTGCGTCGCCGAGACCCGCAAGCGCATCGAGGCGCCGATCGTGCCGATGACGTACGCGTCGCTGCTCGAGGCCTACGGCTACGAGCGCTTCGCCGAGGACGCCCGCGCCGCCGGAGCGACCGGCATCATCGTCGCCGACCTGCCGGTCGACGCGCATCCCGAGCTGCGCCGGATTCAGCTCGTCGCGCCGACATCGACGGACGAGCGGCTGCGCCTCGCCGCGGACCGGACGGACGGCTGGCTCTACCTCGTCAGCGTCACAGGGACGACAGGTGCGCGCGATGCCCTCTCTGCCGAGGCAGATGACCTCGTTCGGCGTGCTCGCCGCGTGACGCGCGCTCGTCTCTATCTCGGCTTTGGCATCTCCACACCGGAGCAGGCCCGGGCCGCGGCCGAGATCGCCGACGGCGTCGTCGTCGGCTCGCGCGCGGTCGAGACGGCCGAAGGGGGCCCGGAAGCCCTCCTCGAATACGTCGCGTCGCTGCGGGAAGCTCTGGACGCCGGTTAGCGGAGGCCGAACTCGACGGTGACGGTGGCTTCGATCCGCTGCGTCCCGGGCTCGATGGGCGTCGCTGCGTCCTGGGCCGCCTTCTCGGCGAACGGCACCGGGCCTGCCGAGGACTCGATGATCGAGCGCACGGCGCCGAGCCGCACCTTTGCCGCGCCGGCCAGCGTTTGCGCCTTGCCGCGCGCGTTCGCGACTGCGGCCGACAACGCGCGCCGGTAGAGCACCGTCTCGTCCGAGCGCGTGAACGTCGGACCGTAGACCTGGTTCGCGCCGGCGCCGACGGCTGCGTCGATGACGGCTCCCGAGCGAGACACGTTTCGGATCGTCGCGTTGACGGTGTTCGAGGCGGTGTAGCCGACGATGTCCTCGCCGTTCTGGGAGTAGCGGGGCGAGAGCGACACGCTCGAAGTCTGGACGTCTCTCGCGGCGACGCCGGCCCTCTTGATCGCATCGATCACCTTCCGCATCTCGTTGTTGTTCCCGTTCAGCGCCGCGGAGGCGGTCTTCGCCTGCGTCGTCACGCCGAACGAGAACGCGGCGCGGTTCGGGACGGAGAGGGCTGCTCCGGAGCCGGTGACTGTGATCGACCGCACTGCCGAGCCTGTGGCCGAAGACTCACCCGCGGCTCCCGACGCGCCGCCCACGGCAACGACGGCGAGCGCCGCCATGCCGCCCAGAGCGAGTACGCGCAGTCGGCTGCTCTTCATGTCAGGCATACGTCACCGCCACGCGCGTGTGTCACGCGACGGCCGCGGCGGATCGCGGCTCGAGGTAGGGCCGCCAGCCCGTGGGGATGCGCGGTGTGTGGATCCGGATGAAGAGCGCGGGCGTCGGCGGCCTCGGCGGCGTTGGCAGCACCATTGCCACTTCCTCGGGCAGCTTGTCGCCCTTGCGGAGATTGCACGGCGCGCACGAGGTGACGACGTTCTCCCAGACGGAGTCGCCGCCCCGGCTGCGCGGCACGACATGGTCGAGCGTCAGGCGAACGCCCGTCGTCCCGCAGTAGACGCACTCCCAGCCGTCACGGGCGAACAGGGCGCGGCGCGAGATGCGGCGCTGGGCGGCGCGCGGCACGCGCACGTACGTCCGCAGCCTGACGACGTGAGGCCAGGCGAACGTCGTTTCGGCCGAGCGCAGCGGCCTGTCGAGCACCTCCACGAGCTCGGCCTTCTGCTTATGCACGAGCACGTGCGCCCGCCTGACCGAGCAGACGTTGAGCGGCTCGTAACTCGCGTTGAGGACGAGTACCTGCTGCACGTGGCAGAAACTCTAGCCAGACGCGCTAGGAGGCCATGGCGCGCTCGACCGCCTCTTGCTCCTCCGGCGAGAGCGCGATGACCGCCTTGCCCTGGTCGAGCTCCTTCACGTACACCCGCGCGTAGTCGCGGCCCTGGATCGCGCTGATGATGACGCCCGAGCGATTCGAGTCGAGGAAGGCGACGGACGCGGACTGCCGGCCGCCTGCGCCTTCGTACGCGTCGTACCGCACGACGGACGTGCGCGCGAGCGTCGTGTCGGCCCGCCGGTCGACCCGCGCGATCGCCGCGGCAACCTCGTCCACGGCCCGGTGCAGGTCGTCGACACGGGTCTGCAGCGACACGGCGAAATCGGCGAGGTCGCGCTGCGCCCCGCCGAGCAGCACGCTCTGGGCGGCTCGCAGGCGGCGGATGTCGCGCATGATGGCGATCAGCAGGACGAGCGCGAGCACGGCCACGACCACGGCGCCCACCGCGAGCCACCCGGCGACGTTCGACGAGAAGCTCAAGGCTCGGAGGGTCTGGCGGGACGGTGCTCGTCGCCGGGGCGCGCTGGAGGCTGCGATGCAAGGACGCAGGGAGCCCGCGCTGACTGAAGTACGGGGGCGACTGAGGACGCCGCAGCGCGGCCTCCAGCGTGATCCCGGCGGCACAGTCACTGTTTCGCCAGGCCCTCCTTTACCCCAGCGAGAAGATGACCGGGTACGACGCCGAGTTGTTGTCGGCGTTCGCCTCGCCCTCGACCGGCTGCACGTCCACCTTCACCGTCGTCTCCGTCGCGAACGCGACCTGGCCGAGGTCGCTGAACGTCACGGTCTTCGACTCGCCCGGGTTGATCGAGTCGATCGTCTTCGTGGCGACGATCGGCGACGGCTGCTGCTCGATCGTGAGTGTGACCTTGATCTGCACTTCCTGGTGGTCGCCCGTGTCCTCTACCGTCACCGCGAACGCGAGATCGGTGCCGGCGGTGACGATGTTGTCGACGTCGGTGGAGAGGACGATGCCGCTCGGCAACGCCTTCGTCTCGACGATGCCGGTGCCGTGCAGGCCTCCTACCCCCGTGCCGGGATCGGTGGCCGCGCCGTTCACGCGCTCGAACACCGGCTCCCAGTAGCCGGGGCTCCCGAACTCGGGGTTCTGGACGAAGTCGGACTCGGGAACGGGAACGCCCGACACGCCGTCGGAGCGCATCTGCGCGAGCGAGGCGGCGCGGAACAGATCGGCCCAGATGACGTCGCTCGTCACGAGGCGGTTCGCCTGCGCGGCGAGCTGGAGCGAAGCGCCGGACGCGTCGTCCGAGCCCGCGGTGGCCCGGAACACGTCGGCGAGCCTTCTCATGCCGGTGATGCGGAAGGAGAGCGACTGGAGCGACGCAGCCTGCTCGTCGGCAAGGGCGCCCGGCTCCTTGATCGCCTCTGCCTCGCTCAGCTCCTGCTGCTGGAGGTCCGCCAGCCCGTCGAGCGTCGTTGCGAGCTGGTTGGGCTTGACGCCGGGCGTCGTCAACGCCGCATCGAGGTCGCGCCCGATCTTGTCCGAGCCGTTCGCGACGACCCTCATGTCCTCCATGTAGTTCTCGTACGTGCCTGACTTGCCCTCGCCCGTGCAGCTGAGGATGAGGAAGACGAGCAGGACGGCGAGGACAATGGCGCCGCCGATGAGCGCGATGAGCCTGCCGCGCGGGCCGAGACCGCCGGCGCCCGCGCCACCGCCCGTGCCGGATTGCCGCCGGGGAGGTCGAGGCTCTTCGCGTGGGGCAGCCTCCTCCTCCTCGTGCAGCCAGTCGGGCGGCGACTGCTCGCTCGTCTCGTCCTCGAAGAAATCGAACTCGATGTCGTCGTCAGGTGGCCGCGCGCTCATGAGACAACGGGTGACTGTAGCCCATTGACCGGCGAGAACCGCATAAGAGGAGTTCCGCGGCGCATGGCCAAAGCGGACGGTGTCGATGGCGCGAACGGCCGCTGCAGTTGCTCCTGGATCGCTCGTGCTCGGGCGCTACCGGCCGATTCGGCCTCTCGGCTCGGGGAGCTCAGGCTCCGTCTGGCTCGCCGTAGAGGAGGAGAGCGGCACCGAGGTCGCCCTGAAGATCGTCCCGCGCGAAGGCAATTCCGGAGCACGGGCGGAGCGCGAGGCAAGCGCCGCTGCGAAGCTCCGTCATGAGCGCTGCCTGCGAGCTCACGCGCTCGCCCGCGACCCGGGCCACGTCTACATCGTCTACGAGTACGTCCCCGGCCGGACGCTCCGCGAAGCGATTCGCGAGAACGCGCTCGACGACGCGGCCGTCCTGGAGGCCGGCGCGCAGATTCTCGACGGGCTCGCTAACGCCCACGCCCACGGCATCGTCCACCGCGACGTCAAGCCCGCGAACGTCCTCCTCGCGGAAGGCCCGGAGACGAGCGTCAAGCTGTTCGACTTCGGCCTGGCGGTGATGCACGAGCACGAGACGCTCACGGCCGTGGGCGACATTCCCGGCACGCTCGCGTACATCTCGCCCGAGCGCCTCCGCGGTGAGGCAGCGCGGCCGGGCGCCGACGTGTGGGCGGTCGGAGTGCTGCTGTGGGAGGCGCTCGCGGGTCGCCACCCGTTCTGGAGCGGCTCCCTTCTCGACACCGCGCGGCAGATCGAGGAGGGCGCGCCGTCGCTGGCGACCGTGCGCCCGGATCTCGACAGGGCGATCGTCGAATGCGTCGACCGGGCGCTCGCTGTCGACGCGCGTCGGCGGCCGACGGCCCGCGCGCTCGCGGCGCGGCTGCGCAAGGTCGCGCCCGCGCTCAGGCGCTCGCGCCGCAGGCCTCCGCGACTGGCGCTCAGGCCGACCGCGGTCACGCGGCGTCTCGTGCCCGCCGCTGCGGCCATCCTGTTCACCGCCTGGAGCGCGGCGGCGCTGCCGTTCTTCCCCGCCGGCTGGCCGCTGGCCCTCGCGGCGCTCGCCGGCGTGATCGCGCTCTGGAACCAACGTCTCGCGCTCGCCTTCTGCCTGGCGGTGCCCGTGCTGCCGCTCGGGAACTACGCGCTCGGGCTGGCCGTGCTCTACGCGGCGGCAGCGCTTGTCTGGCTCGTCGTGTCGTGGCGCGATCCGGAAGCCGGCCTCTTCATGACGCTTGGCCCGTTGCTCGCCTCCATCGGGCTCATCGCCGCGCTGCCGGTCGCGGGTCTTGCGATCGCCAACCCGTGGCGCCGCGGCGTCCAGGTGGCGATGGCAGTGGTCGCGGCGGCGGCAGTGGCAGGCGCGGCCAGGCTCGACCGCCTCGGCATCGCTGCATCCGATCGCCCGGGAGAGGCGGCCGGCGCCGTCGTGAGGGCCTTCGACCGCGTGACGGTCGTACAGGCCGTCGTGCTCGGCCTCGTCGCCGTCCTCCTGCCGTTCGCGCGCGCACGCGGCTCGTGGGCAATGGCCGCGCTCGCGGGCTTCTTCATCGCCGGCCAACTGCTCGCGGCGCCCTCGCTCGCGGCTGCCCCGATCGTCCTCTTCGGCTGGCTCCTCTGCCTCGGCGTTCTCGTCGAGCCGTACGTGCGCGCCCACCTGCGGCGCGAGCCCGACCCGCGTTCGCTGGAAACGGTGGCAACAGTGCATGCATTGAAGCCGGTCAGCGGCGGGTAGACCTCCGTCACGTCCGTATGCTTTCCGCCTACGGCCGGAGACCACCAGTGATCCTCCGCACACTCGAGCAAAAGATCGAAGCGCTCGTCGAGGGCATGTTCGGCCGTGCGTTCAAGTCGAGCGTCCAGCCCGTCGAGCTGGCCCGCAAGCTCACGAAGGAGATGGACGACCACCGGACGGTCTCCGTGTCCCGCGTCTACGTCCCGAACGAGTACACGGTCTACCTCTCGACACCCGACCGCGAGCAGTTCGAGGCGTATGAGGCCTCCCTGAAGCTCGAGCTGCAGGAGTACCTCGCGCAGCACGCCAGGCGGGAGAGCTACGTGATGCTCTCGCCTCCCGTCGTCGTCATGACGACCGATGACGACCTCGCGGTCGGCGAGTTCGGGATCGCCACGCGCATGATCCAGCAACGCGCGAAGGACGAAGAAAAACACCCGGTTCTGCCCGCCGAGCCGGCCCAGACGATGGTCTACCGGCCGACCGAGCCTGCCGGCGACGATCCGGGCGCCGATGTCGCCCGTGAGACGGTCGCGCTCGTGGAGGGCTCGACGAAGCACGAGGTGACGAAGCCCGTGACCGTGCTCGGCCGCTCCTCCGGGTGCGACATCCGGCTCACGGACCCCAACGTCTCGCGCCGCCACGCCGAGCTGCGGCAGGAAGGCACGTCCTGGTGGATCGTCGACCTCGGATCCACGAACGGCATCGAGGTGAACGGCTCGCGCCTGGAGCGGGCCAAGCTCGAGACAGGCGACACGGTCATCGTCGGAGAGACCGAGTTCGTCTTCATACGCGAGCTGCCGTGATCGCCGCCCAGGTAGCAGTCGAGGAGGCCCTCCTCCTGCTGAAGATCGGCTTTCTCGTACTGCTCTATCTCTTCCTCTGGAAGATCGTTCGCACGGCGAGCCGGGACCTGAGGACGCCGCAGGAGAGCTTCGTGCTCGCTCCCCAGCAGGTGCGCAAGGGCGGCTCCTCCGACAAGCGGGCGAAGGGCCGGCTCGTGGTGGTCACAGACGGTGACGGCGACGGCCGCGTGTTCGAGATCGACACGGCAGCCCTCACGGTCGGCCGTGGCGATCCAAACGACATTCCGCTGGAGGACGAGTTCGCGTCGACACAGCATGCGCGGCTCGAGGCGCGTAAGGACGGCGTGTGGGTCGAGGACATCGGGTCGACGAACGGCACGGTCGTCAACGGGACGCGCATCGACGGGCCGTGGAAGCTGTCGCCCGGCGACGTGATCCGCGTCGGGGACACCGACTTCCGCTTCGAGCGATGAGCGTCGTCCGCACTGCGAGCCTGACCGACCCCGGCCGGCGCCGTCGTCACAACGAGGACGCATTCGTGTGCGAGCCGCCGCTGTTCGCGATCGCGGACGGCATGGGCGGCGCCCAGGCTGGCGAGCTCGCCTCACGGCTGGCGGCGGCGGCCGTCGGCCAGGCGGAGCCTGAAGGGCGCACAGGACGGGAGCTCGTCGTGGGGCTCATCGAGGATGCGAACCGCAGCGTGTACGAGCGCGCCGCCGGCGACGAGTCGGTCTCGGGAATGGGCACGACGATGACGGTGGCGCTCGTCGAGGACGACCACGTCTGGATCGGTCACGTGGGCGACTCCCGCGCGTACCTCCTCCGGCACGGGTCGCTCGAGCAGCTGACCGACGACCACTCGCTCGTCGCCGAGCTTGTCCGCTCGGGGCGGCTCTCGCCCGACGAGGCCGGCAGCCATCCGCACCGGTCCGTCATCACGCGGGCCCTGGGGACGGACGCAGAGGTCGCGGTGGACGTGCTGGCCGTGCCCGCGCAGCCGGGAGATGTGTTCGTGCTCTGCTCGGATGGCCTGTCGTCGATGGTCGGCGATGACGCGATCCGTGACGTTCTCGAGCACCACGCCGACGACCTCGACGAAGCCGTTCGGGTGCTCGTCGATGCGGCGAACGCCGCGGGAGGCGAGGACAACGTCACCGTCGTGCTCTTCGAGCCCACCGGCAGCGCAGAGGCGCTCGACGAAACGGGCGAGATCGCCGTCGCGCCCGTGGACGAGGAGACCCTCCACGGAGTCCCCAGCCCCTTCGCGGCGACGGGCGAGCGTGCCGCGACACAGCGGCGCGCAAGGCTCGGGCCCGCGCTCATCGCGACGGGCCTGGCTGTGCTGGTGCTCGGCGCGATCTCCGTGTTCGGTCTCTCCCGCGCCCACTTCGTGGGCGTCGAGGAGGGCGGTACGGTCGCCGTGTACCAGGGGCTGCCCTGGGATCTCGGCTTCGGGCTCAAGCTCTACCGTGTCGTCTACGAGAGCCCGCTCCTGGCCGCGCACCTTTCCCAGGACGAGCGACGGGAGCTCTTCGACCACGACCTCCACAGCCGCGACAGCGCCATCGGCGAGATCAACGCGTACGCGAGGGATGTGGTCCCGTGACGTACCGCAACCGAGAGCTCGCGAGCCTCGCCGTCGTCGCCGTCATCACGTGTCTCGGCTTCGCGAGCGTCTACATCGCGCGGCAAGACGTGATCGACCGCGCCTCGCTCACCTACGGGATCGTCTTCCTCTGCCTCTACCTGGCCGCGCACATCGTCCTCCGGCTGACGGTGCCGAACGCCGACCCGTACTTGCTGCCGCTCGTGAGCCTGCTGACGGCGATCGGCGTCATCGAGATCTACCGCATCGAGCCCACGGACGCGCTGCGCCAGACGGCGTGGATCGTCGTCGGCGTCGCGGCCATGTCCGCGGCCCTCTTCGTGTTCGGGCGCGACTACCGCAGGCTGGAGAGCTACAAGTACGTCTGCGGCGTGGCCGCGCTCGTACTGCTGGCGCTGCCCGCGCTGCCGGTGATCGGCCGCACGGTGAACGGCGCGCGGCTCTGGGTCGACATCGGCCCGATCGGCTTCCAGCCCGGCGAGCTCGCGAAGGTCTTCCTCATCGTCTTCCTCGCCGCCTACCTCCGCGAGAAGCGTGAAGTGCTCGCGCAGGCCCGGCTCAAGGATCTGGGGCCGCTGCTCCTCTTCTTCGGCGCGGCGATGCTCGTCATCGTCGAGACGAACGACCTCGGCAGCGCCTTCCTCTACTTCGGGATCTTCCTCGCGATGCTCTACGTGGCGACCGGGCGGGCGCTGTTCGTCGCCGCCGGCCTCGCGCTGTTCGCTGGAGGCGCCGCCTTTGCGTACTCGTCGATCAACCGTGTCGGCGTGCGCATCGACACGTGGCTCGACCCCTGGGCCGATCCGCACGGCGCTGGGTACCAGCCCGCGCAGGCGCTCTACTCGATCGGCAACGGCGGCTTCGGCGGCACCGGTCTCGGCCGCGGGACGTTCACGAGCCCGGAGGGCGCGTCCTACATCCCCTACCTCGACACGGACTTCATCTACGCCGCGCTCGCCCAGGAGCTCGGGCTGGTCGGCGTCGCCGGCTTCCTGCTCGTGTTCATGGTGCTCTGCCTGCGCGGCTTCCGCGCGGCCATCCTCGCCGAGGACGGGTTCTCGAAGCTCCTCGCCGTCGGCTTCACGTTCGGCCTCGCGCTCCAGGCGTTCATCATCGTCGGCGGCGTGCTGCGGGTGATCCCGCTGACCGGGATCACGCTGCCGTTCGTGAGCTACGGGGGATCGAGCGTCGTCGCGAACTTCGTCATGGTCGCCGGGCTCCTGCTCGTCTCGAACCGCGCGGAGGCGCGCGCCCGATGAACGCCGAGATCCGCCGCGTCGCATTCGTCGCGCTGACGCTGATCGCCGTGCTCGTCATCGGCACGACCTACTGGCAAGCGTGGGCGGCGGGCGATCTTGCGGCGAGGCAGGACAACGCGATCAAGAGCGTCGCCCAGTTCAAGATCAAGCGCGGGCTGATCCGCGCCGCCGACGGCACGGTACTCGCGGCGAACCGGCAGCGGAAGGTCGACGGCCAGACGTTCTACTTCCGGCGCTATCCGCACCGCGCGCTCGCCTCGAACGTCATCGGCTACTCGACGCAGGCGCGATCGCGGGCAGGGCTGGAGCGTTCGCTGAACGACTACCTCACCGGCTCGAACGGCAGCCTGCGCACGGTGCTCGGCTCGAAGCTCGACGCGCTCGCGGGCAAGACGATCGTCGGCAACAACGTCGTGCTGACGATCGACCCGCGGCTCCAGCGCATCGCCCAGAGCGCGCTCGCCGGCAACTGCGGAGCCGCCGTCGCCCTCGAGCCGTCCACGGGCCGCGTGCTCGCGATGGCGACGTCGCCGGGGTACGACGCGAGCAAGGTCGAGAAGGACTTCCCGAAGATCCTCAAGCGGCGTGCCGCCTGCCGGCCCGCGGCATCGCTGCTCAACCGGGCCACCGCGGGCCTCTACGCGCCGGGCTCCACGTTCAAGCTCGTGACCGCGGCAGCCGCGCTCGACAGCGGGAAGGTCCGACCCTCGACGACGTTCAACGACCCCGGCTATTGCATCGAATACGGCAAGCGGGTCTCGAACTACGACACGGACAGCCCCTTCGGGACAGTGACCTTCCATCAGGCCCTGCAGTACTCGATCAACTCCGTCTTCTGCGAGGTGGGTAAGCAGCTCGGCGCGCGCGCGATCCTCGACTACGGCCGGCGCTTCGGCATGTACTCGGATCCCGGTCTCGAGCTGCCCGGCGGCGAACAGCGGCCAAGCGGGCTCTATCGAGGAGGGACGGCTGTTCTTCCCGAAGCAGGACTTCGAGGCCGACCCGGGCAGGCTCGCCTTCGGGCAGGAGCGGCTCGGGATCACGCCGCTCCAGATGGCCATGATCGCGTCGGCGATCGCCAACGGCGGCGTGCTCATGCAGCCGTACCTCGTCGAGCTCGTCCGCGCACCCGGTGGGAAGGTGGTGCTACGCCACGAGCCGAAAGAGGTGGGGACCGTGATGAAGCCCACGACCGCCCAGGCGCTGACGGAGATGATGGTCGACGCCGTCTCGGCAGGAACGGGGACGGCCGCCCAGATCTCCGGGGTCGAAGTGGCAGGCAAGACCGGCACCGCCGAGACCGGCGTCGCAGGCCGGAACACGACCTGGTTCGTCGCGTTCGCGCCCGCACGGGGCGCCCAGATCGCCGTCGCCGTGGCGCTCGAGAACCAGTCCGGTACTGGCGGCTCTACCGCCGCGCCGATCGCACGCGAGATCCTGACAACCGCTCTGAGCCGGAAGGGCTCTCCCTAACCTGTAAGCCGTGGCCGCTTCCGAAATCAAGCTCGACGAGGTCTTCGACGGGAGGTACCTCGTCGTTCGCAAGCTCGGCACGGGGGGCATGGCGACCGTCTACCTCGCAGAAGACCAGGACCTCGGCCGGCGCGTCGCTATCAAGACGCTCGACGACCGCCACGCGCAGGACGAGCAGTTCGTCGAGCGCTTCCGTCGCGAGGCGTCCAGCGCGGCCGTGCTCTCGCACCCCAACATCGTCTCGGTCTACGACCGCGGCCACAGCGACGGCACGTACTACATCGCGATGGAGTACCTCGAGGGCAAGACCCTCAAGGAGCTCCTCGTCGCGCGCGGCGCAACGCCGGCCAGAGTCGCCGTCGACTACGCGCGTCAGATCCTCGCCGCGCTCGACTACGCGCACCGCAACGGCATCGTTCACCGCGACATCAAGCCGCACAACATCGTCGTCGCGCCCGACGGCCGCATCAAGGTGATGGACTTCGGGATCGCCCGCTCCGGGTCGAGCCAGGTGACGGAAGCGGGCTCGATCATCGGTACCGCGCAGTACCTCTCGCCGGAGCAGGCGCGCGGGCTCCCGGCCGGCCCGGCCGCCGACCTCTACTCCACCGGCATCGTGCTCTACGAGATGCTCACGGGCAGCGTCCCGTTCAGCGGGGACACGCCGCTCGAGGTCGCGATGCAGCATCTCTCCGCCGTTCCCGAGCCGCCCTCGGCGAAGCGGCCCGAGATTCCGCACGAGCTGGACGCGATCGTTCTGCGGGCGCTCGCGAAGGACACGGGGCAGCGCTACTCGAGCGCGCGCGACATGGACGCGGATCTCGCGCGCTTCGCGCAAGGGCTCTCGGTCTCGCCGGCCACCGAGGACGCGGCCACCTCGGTGCTCGCCGGAGCAGGCGTCGCGGCCGGAGCGACGACCGTACTCCAAGGCTCCGAGGCGCCGACGGCGTACAGGCGCTCGACCGACCGGTACTACGACTACGACCGAGCCGTCCGGCGCCGGCCGTTCTGGCCCTGGCTCCTGGCGGCCTTGCTCGTGGTCGCCGCCGGCTTCGCGTCGTATTACGTCTACGACCGGATCGCCGACCAGATCGCCGGCGCAGACCTCGTCTCCGTGCCGTTTGTGGAAGGCAAGCTCCAGTCACTCGCCGTGAAGGAGATCCGTGGGGCGGAGCTCGTGCCGGAAGTGCGCAAGCGTGCCAACGAGAACGTCGAGGTCGGGCGGGTCTTCGACCAGGACCCGGCCGAGGGCACAAGAGTGGACAAAGACTCGACGGTCGTCATCTTCGTCTCGTCAGGGAAGGCGAAGACGACCGTGCCCGACGTGCGCGGCATGAGCCGCGACCAGGCGGTGGCCGCACTCACGGCGGCGAACCTCGACGTGAGCGTCGCAGAGGTCTACTCCGAGCAGCAGCCGGGCATCGTGACCGCTCAGAGCCCCGGTCCCGGCACGCGGCTCGTCGAGGGCGAGACCGTGCGCATCAACGTCTCCCGCGGCATAAAGCAGGTCTCGGTGCCGTCCGTGGTCGGCGATTCGCTCGACGCGGCCATCGCCGCGATCGAAGACGCGGGCTTCGTCGCCGGCTCTCCCGTCTTCGAGAACGCCGACAGGCCGGAGAACACCGTCATCTCGCAGGATCCCGCGGGCGGATCGCTCCAGCGGCCGGGGACGACGATCTCGCTCACCGTGTCGAGGGGGCCGGCGCAGGTGCAGGTGCCGAGCGTCGAGGGCCTCGACGTCGCCACGGCCAGGGCGACGTTGCGGGCGGAAGGGTTCCGCGTGAGCGTCGTGCGCGCCGACACGGACCTCATCGAGGAAGACGGGATCGTCCTCGCCCAGTCGCCGGCCGGAGGAGTCGACGCGGACCCGAACACCACCGTCACCCTCACCGTGGGACGCTTCGTCGAGCCGCCGCCCACGGAGACGGAGCCCACGGAGACGTTCCCGACCGAGCCGACCGAGACGACACCGACCGAGACAGAGCCGTTCCCGTGAGGCGCATCGCCATTCTCATGGGCGGCCGCTCGAGCGAGCACGAGATCTCGCTCGCCTCCGCGCGATCTGTCATCGACGCGCTCGACCCGGCCAGGTATGACGTCGTCACCGTCGAGATCGGCCAGGACGGACGGTGGGCCCTGGGAAACGGCGGGCGGAAGGAGATCGAGACAGGGTCGGCGGCAGAGACGCTGCCCGTCCCGTCAGCCGGCGGTGCAGTCACGGCGACGCTCGCGGGGGTAGAGGTCGTGCTGCCGATCCTCCACGGCCCGTTCGGCGAGGACGGAACGGTGCAGGGCATGCTCGAGCTGGCCGGCGTGCCCTACGTGGGCGCCGGCGTCGCCGCGTCGGCCGTCTGCATGGACAAGGACCTGTTCAAGGCGATCCTGCGTGACCAGGGCGTCCCCGTCACGCGGAACATCACGCTCAGAAACGGCGCCGCACCCGACAGCCCGTACGGCTACCCGGTGTTCGTCAAGCCCGCCCGGCTCGGGTCGTCGGTGGGCATCACGAAGGCCCACGACGAGGAGGAGCTGCGCGCGGCGGTCGAGGTCGCATTCCGGCACGACGAGAAAGTGCTGGTCGAGGAGTTCGTCTCGGGCATCGAGGTGGAGGTTGGGGTACTGGGCAACCGCGAGCCGTTCGCCTCGCTCGTCGGCGAGATCGTCGTCACGAACAACGAGTGGTACGACTACGAGGCGAAGTACGAGGAGGGCGAGATGGATCTCGTCATCCCCGCCCGCATCACCGACGAGCAGACGGCGCGCGTGCAGGAGCTCGCCGTGCAGGCGTTCGTCGCCACCGAGTGCGAGGGCATGGCCCGCGTCGACTGCTTCGTGACGGAGGCCGGCGGCGTTCTCGTGAATGAGCTGAACACGATCCCGGGCTTCACATCGACGAGCGTCTACGCGAAGCTTTTCGAGGAGTCCGGAGTGCCGTACGCCGAGTTGCTCGACCGCCTGATCGACCTCGCGCTCGAACGCCACGAGCGCCGCTCCAAGCTCATCTTCTAAGCAGGCTCAGTGCGTGTCGGCCGGCGGCATCCGCTCGGCCATCGTCCCCAGCACCTTCACCGCGATGCTGGCATCCTCGGCAAGGAGGCGGCGGAAGTCCCTGCCGACGACGACGAGCGCCCGGATGGGTGACGTAGCGGTGACGGTCGCAGTGCGCGGGATGTTCGAGATAAGAGCGAGCTCGCCGAAGAAGTCGCCATCGCGGAGCGTGTTGATGCTCTTGCCGTCGCGATCGACCTCGACGGTCCCCTCGAGCAGCACGAAGAACTCGCGACCGGGCGCTCCCTGCCGGGTCAGCACCTTGCCCTCGCGCAGGTCGATCTCGTCGGCGAGCGTCGCGATCGTCTTCAGCTCCTTCTTCGTGCAGCCGGAGAACAGCGGCACGGTCGCGAGCATGTCGACCTTCTGGTCGCGGTGCAGCCTCACACGAGAAGTCTAATCGGCCTCGTCGGCAGGCGTTCTCGCAGCGAGCGTCTCGTGGACCTTCGTCGAGATGCTGAGATCCTCACCGAGCAACTGCTTGAAGTTCACGTCCGAGATGACGAGCGCGCGCAGGGGCGCGGTCGCGGTGATCGTCGCGTTGCGCGGCTTCCCCAGCACGAGCGCGCCCTCGCCGAGAAAGTCGCCAGGGCCGAGCGCGTTGACCTGCACGCCGTTCCGCTCGACCTTCACCGTGCCGTCGAGCAGAATGAACATCTCGCGGCCGGGGCCTCCCTGGCGCGTGAGGATCTTCCCCTCCCGGAACTCGAGCTCGTCAGCGAGCGCGGCGATCCGGCGCAGCTCCTTCTTCGAGCAGGCGGAGAAGAGCGGGACGTTGCGCAGCAGCTCGACCTTGTCGTCTCCTTCGCGCCGGAGCATGGAGAGAGACTAGGACAGGGTTGCTTCGAGCGCGCTCTCCCAGACGTCGAGAGCCTCGTCCAGCTCCGCGTCGGAGATGACGAGCGCCACGAGGACGCGAATGCAGTTGCCGTAGATCCCGGACTTGAGCAGCAGGAGGCCGTTCGCCATCGCGTGCTCGACGATGGCGGTCGCGAGGTCGGGGGCCGGCTCCTTCGTGGCGGGGTCGCGGACGAGCTCGATGGCGAGCATCGCCCCGAGCCCGCGGACGTCGCCGACCTGCGGGAACCGCGCCTGCCAGCCGAGCATGCGCTCGCGCATGACGTCGCCCAACACCTGCGCGCGGGCTACGAGCCCGTCTTCGGCGATCACGTCGAGCACGGCGAGCGCGGCCGCCTGGGCGACCGGGTTCCCGACGTACGTCCCACCGACGGCCGAGTCGTCGGGCGCATCCATGATCTCCGCGCGGCCGATCACACCCGAGAGCGGTAGGCCTCCGGCGATCGACTTCGCGACGACGATGAGGTCGGGCTCGACGTCGTGGTGCTCGATCGCGAACATCCGGCCCGTGCGGCCGAAGCCGGTCTGCACCTCGTCGACGATCAGCACGATGCCGTGCTCGTCGCAGATCCGGCGGATACCGGCCAGGAGCTCCGGTGGGCCGACGACGAAGCCGCCCTCTCCCTGCACCGGCTCGACGACGATCGCTGCGACCTCCTCGGCAGCGACCTGGGTGACGAGGGCGCGCTCGAGCGAGGCCAGCGCAGAGGCTGCGTCCGGGCCGCGATAGTCGTTCGCGAACGGCACGCGGTAGACCTCGGGCGCGAACGGGCCGAGGCCGGCCTTGTACGGGTGCGTCTTCGACGTGAGCGTGACGGCGAGCAGCGTGCGCCCGTGAAAGCCGCCTTCGAACGCGATCACGGCCGGCCGCTTCGTGTGGGCGCGCGCGAACTTCACGGCATTCTCGACCGCCTCGGCGCCGGAGTTGAAGAACGCGGCCTTCGTCGGTGAGGAGATCGGCGTCAGCGCGCAGAGCCGCTCGGCGAGCTCCACGTAGACCTCGTACGGCACGACCGTGAAGTCCGTGTGCGCGAAGAGCTGCATCTGCTCCTGCGCCGCCGCGACGACGCGGGGATGCGCGTGACCGACGGCGAGGCAGCCGACGCCGCCCGCGAAGTCGATGAACGTGTTCCCGTCGACGTCCGTGAGCGTGGCGCCGCTCCCTTCCGCGATGACGAGCGGCGCGTAGATCGACAGCGGCTCGGCGACGACCTGCTCCTTGCGCGCGAGGATCTCCGCCGAACGCGGCCCGGGCACGGCGGTGCGCAGTTCGATCGTCTTCGTCATCGCCACGGCGCGAGCATATCCAAGCGACCGGCGCGCCCCACCGGTCCCTTTCGGCCATGTCCGGGGTCAGACCCCTCGTAGAATCGAGGCGTGGTTCTCTCGGACCGGACGATTCGGCGGCTGCTCGACGAAGGTCGCATCGAGATCGACCCCTACGACCCCGAGCTGCTGCAGCCGTCGAGCGTCGACGTGCGCGTCGACCGCTACTTCCGCGTCTTCCACAACGCCCGCTACCCGTTCATCGACGTGAAGCAGCCGCAGGAGGAGCTGACGGAGCTCGTCGAGATCGCGGGCGACAGCCCGTTCATCCTCCACCCCGGCGAGTTCGTGCTCGGCTCGACGCTCGAGCGCATCAAGCTCCCGGACGACCTCGTCGCCCGGCTGGAGGGGAAGAGCTCGCTCGGCCGGCTCGGCCTGCTCATCCACTCGACCGCCGGCTTCATCGACCCCGGCTGGGACGGCCACGTGACGCTCGAGCTGTCGAACGTCGCCAACCTCCCGATCACGATCTACTACGGGATGAAGATCGGCCAGCTGTCGTTCGTGCAGCTGACCGAGCCCGCCGAGGCGCCCTACGGCTCGGCGGGGCTGGGCTCGAAGTACCAGGGCCAGAAAGGGCCCACGCCGAGCGCGTACTGGAAGAATTTCGAGGACGCCGCGAAGTGAAGATCCTCGTCACAGGCGGCTACGGGTTCGTCGGGCCGAAGATCGTCCACGCGCTCCGCGCGCGCGATCACGACGTCCGCGCGCTCGTCCGCGACCGCAGCCGGGCGAAGACACTCGAGTCGTGGGGCTGCGAGCTCGTCGTCGGCGACGTCACGGACCCGGAGGGCCTTCGGCGCGCAGTCGAGGGGGTCGAGTGCGTCGTCCACCTCGTCGCGATGATCAAGGGCAGCCCCGAGGAGTTCGAACGCGTCATGGCGCAGGGCACGCGCGATCTCGTGGCGGCCGCCGAGACGGCGGGCACGCGGCGCGTCGTGCTCATGAGCGCACTCGGCACGAACGAGCGGAACCGCGAGCTCGTGCCGTACTACCGCGCGAAGTGGGACATGGAGCAGGCGGTGAAGACCTCCGCGCTCGAGCACGTGATCTTCCGGCCGAGCTTCGTCTTCGGTCAGGACGGCGGCGTCCTGCCGATGTTCGTCCGCCAGGTGCGCCTGTCTCCGGTGACGCCGGTCGTCGGAGACGGCGAGGGCCGCCTGCAGCCGATCTGGGTCGACGACGTCGCATCGTTCTTCGCGGCAGCCGTCGACTCGACCGCGGCGGCCGGGCAGACCTTCGAGCTCGGCGGGCCCGACGCGGTCACCTGGAACGAGCTCTTCGAGCGCATCCGCCAGGTGCTCGGCGTCCGGCGGGCGACGATGCACATTCCCGTCGGCCTCATGCGCTTCGGCGCGACGCTCACCGACTGGCTGCCCTTTGCGCCGGTCACCCGCGACCAGCTGAAGATGCTCGTAGAGGGAGGAGACCAGGTCTGCGATCCCTCACCGGCCATCGAGACGTTTCGCGTCATCCCGATGGGCCTCAACGAGCAACTACGCCAGATTGCCTGAAAAAGCCCGAGGGCTCGCTGGGAGCCTCCGCACCTGGGCGGAGCCGGGCTATGCCCGGCGGGAGCCCACAAGGTCGCCCGACAAGGGGACCTGTGAAGGAGGGGGCAAACGGGGGAACCATGGGGTTCCCCCGTTAAAAAGACTTGGGGCCGCTTTCGCGGCCCCAAGTGCGGTAATCCGCCTGTATTGGCAGAGGCGCTTCCTGCCGTCTGGAAACGGCGGCGCTCGAGAGCGAGCCCCCTACGCTGGCTAGGCGATTCCCGTCAGGTCACGGGGACACGCCTCTACCGGCGGCTACCTCCACTGCCCGTACAGTCTTCGCTCAAACGGACCACCTCCTTTCCGCGGTACGTTCAGCATACGCGTCGCGCGCGGACGGAGGCAACGCCTCCGAAGGAGGACGGAATGGCCTCACCGATCGAGAACATCGGCCAGATTGCGATCAGGGCCCGCGACCTGCCGGCTTCCGTTGCGTTCTATCGCGACGTGCTCGGGCTCGACTACCTCTTCGAGGCCGGCACGCTCGCGTTCTTCATGTGCGGCGACGTTCGGATCATGCTCTCACCGCCGGAGCTGGACGAGCTCGACCACCCGAGCTCCACGGTGTACTTCCGGGTGCCCGACCTGCAGGCGGCCTATGAGGAGCTGTCGACGCGCGGCGCGACGTTCGTCGACGAGCCGCACCTCATCGCGAAGCTTCCCGACCATGAGCTGTGGATGGCGTTCTTCCGCGACCCGGATGAGAATCTCTTGGCGCTGATGAGCGAAGTCAGGAACTGAGGACAGCAGATAGCTCGAGCCCGCGGTCGAGCGGCACCGTGACGCTCACGAGCCTCGGGTCAGCCTGCCTCGCAGCGGAGTACGCGTGTAAGTCCTCGTGCGACAGCACATTGTCGGCGATCACGAGCGCACCCGGCTCAAGCTTGCCGCGCGCGAGCTGGAACAGCGCTTCGTAGTCCGCCTTCTCCGCGTCGAGGAAGACGACGTCGAACACGTCGTCAATCGCGCCGAGCGTCTCGAACGCGTCGCCCTCCACGAGCTCGGCCCACTCGCCGAGCCGTGTCTCCTCGATGTTCGCTCGCCACGCCTCACACTTCGCAGGATCGGACTCGAGCGAGACGACGTTGCCGCCCAAGATGCGTGCCGCCGCAGCCAGCCAGATCGCCGAGTACCCGCGAGACCCGCCGATCTCGAGCACCGAAGCCGACGCCTGGGGCGCTACGACCGCGAACAGGAACCGGCCGGTCGCCGGCGTGACCTGCCGCGAACGCTGGGCGGCAGGCAGCCCCTCCTCCCGCTCGCGGCGATCCTCGTCCTCGAGGCGCGCGAGGACCGTGCGGACGCGGTCATCCAACGTCAACTTCGACCGTGCCGTCCTCGACTCGCACGGCGTAGGTCGCGACCGGGTCGAAGGCCGGCAGAGACAGCGGCACGCCCGTGCGGATGTCGAAGTTCGAGCCGTGCCGCGGGCAGACGACGACGCCTTCCTCGGGGTCCCAGTCGCCCTCGCAAAGCGGACCGTCGTCGTGGGAGCAGCGATCCTCGAGGGCGAGCAGCTCGCCGTCGAGGTTGTAGACGCCGACCGCGATGAGGCCAGCTTGCACGAGCTTCATCTCGCCCGGCGGTAGCTCCTCCACCGGGCACACCCCGACCCAGGCCACGCTACTTCAGCTCGAGCTCGTCTTCGCGCGTCCACTCCGCGGGAAGCGGCGTGCCCTTGCCCTTGTGGAGGGCGAGCTTGAGAGTCGACAGACCGAGGATCGCGCACTTGAGCCGCACGGGCGTCAGCGGAATCCCGAGCTCCTCGAGCAGCTGCTCTTTCGGCATGGCCGCGACGTCGGACGCCTTGCGGCCAGACACCATCTCCGTGAGCATCGACGTCGCCGCCTGGCTGATCGCACAGCCGCGGCCCGAGAACTTCACGTCGTCGATCGTCTCCCCGTCCTCGCCGAAGGAGACGTAGATGGAGACCTCGTCGCCGCAGAGCGGGTTCATGCCCTCGGCCTCGGCGTCCGCGTCCTCGATCACGCCGTGACCGCGCGGGTTCTTGTAGTGGTCGAGGATGACCTCGCGGTACAGCTGATCCATCAACCGAAGACCTTTCGTACCCGGTGGAGGCCCTGGACGAGCCGGTCGATCTCCTCGGGGATCGTGTAGAGGTAGAAGCTCGCGCGCGGTCGTCGCCGCCACGCCGAGCCTGCGCCATCAGCGGCTGGCAGCAGTGGTGACCCGCGCGGACGGCCACGCCCTCCCAGTCGAGCACCTGCGCGACGTCGTGCGGGTGGACGTCGTCGAACGCGAACGAGACGATGCCCGCGCGGCGCTCGGGCGGCGGACCGAAGAGCCGGATGCCGGGGATGTCGGCGAGCGCGCCGAGCGCGTACTCGGTCAGGTCGTGCTCGTGCTGCTCGATCGCCTCGAAGCCCACCGCCGTGAGGTAGTCGACGGCGGCGCCGAGGCCGACCGCCTCGGCCATGGGCGCGGTGCCCGCCTCGAACTTGTGCGGCAGGTCGCCCCACGTCGTCCCGTCGGCCTGCACCTTCCGGATCATGTGGCCGCCGAGCATGAACGGCTCCATCCGCTCGAGCAGGTCGGCCTTGCCCCACACGGCGCCGATGCCGCTCGGCGCGCACATCTTGTGGCCCGAGATGGCGACGAAGTCGGAGCCGACGGCCTGGACGTCCACGGCTCGGTGCGGCGCCGCCTGCGCTGCGTCGACGACGACGATCGCGCCGTGCCCGTGCGCCCACTCGACGATGCGCTCGACGCCGTTGACCGTGCCGAGCGCGTTCGACACGAGGTTGAGCGCGACGACCTTCAAGCGCGCGTCGCCGACGAGCTCGTCGAGCCCTTCGAGCACGAGGTCGCCCTCGTCGGTGAGCGGGATCATCCGGAACTCGGCGCCCGTGCGCTTCGCGACGTACTGCCAGGGGACGAAGTTCGAGTGGTGCTCGAGCTCGGTGACGAGCGACGACGTCCCCGGGGCCGAGGTTCGAGAGCCCCCACGCGTAGGCGACGAGGTTGATGCCCTCGGTGGCGTTGCGCACGAAGATCACCTCGCGCGCGGCCGGCGCGTTCAGCAGCACGCGGACCTTTTCGCGCGCGGCCTCGAGACCTTCCGTCGCGCGCTCCGCGAGCTCGTAGACGCCGCGGTGGACATTCGCGTACGAGGTCTCGTAGAACGTCTCCATCGCCTCGAGCATCTGCCGCGGCTTCTGGGCGCTCGCGGCGGAGTCGAGGTACGCGAGCGGCTTTCCGTGGAACTCCTGCTCGAAGATCGGGAAGTCCTTGCGCAGCGTGTGCGCATCGAGCTTGGCGCCGGTCGTTACGGCCACTGTCCTATCGTAGCCCTCGCCCGTCGCGCGCCAGCGCGATGCCCCGCCAGATACCTCCGCGACGGCACGCGTAGGGCTCGAAGCCGGCGCGTCGCACGACGTCCACCATCCGCTCGGGCGGGTGCGCGAACGTCCGAAAGCCCGAGCCGCGCATGCGCAGCCAGACGTTCACGAGGCCGAGCAGGGCGCGCGAGACGACGTTGCGCGGCGGATACGTGAAGACAACGGTGTGCCGGGCCTTCTCGGCCGCCGCACCGAGCAGCCGCTCGTAGTCCGGATAGCAACAGACGACCCGGTGGAGGACGACGACATCGGCCGGCTCGGTGCCGTCCGCGGCAAAGTCGCCGACCCGCCGCTCCATGCGCTCTGAGACGCCCGCCTCGCGGGCGAGCTCCGCGGCCACCTGCTCGTACCCGGGCGACAGCTCGACCACCGTCGAGTGCGCCGCGCCCGCCTTCAGCAGCTCGAGCTCGACGGCGCCGATGCCGCCTCCGGGCTCGAGCACTGTGCCACCCTCGATCCCACGCTCGCGGACGGCGTCGACCACCCAGCGCGAGACCTTGCTCAGCCCCTTGCTCCGGTACCGGCGCGCCTCGCGGCGAGCCTGTTCCTCCGAGAAGAACTCGCCGTAGCCGGATGGCGCCTGGCAGCACTTCATGACGAGAACGTACCCTGGAGGCGTGCAGCGGGTGGTGCTCACGCTTGCCCTCGCGGTCGTCGCGGGCGTCCTCGCCGGCTGCTCGGGCGGAGGCGAGCCGCAGGCGTCGTCCGCAACCGGCGCCGCCGTGTTCGCCGACGCCGGTTGCGGGGACTGCCACGCGCTCTCAGCCGCCGGTTCCACCGGCACGGCCGGGCCGAGCCTCGACGCGCTGAAGCCCGCCGCCGATCGCGTCGAGCGCCAGGTGACGAGCGGCGGCCGTGGCATGCCGGCATTCGGCGGCACGCTGACGGACGACGAGATCGCGGACGTGGCGGCGTACGTCGCGGAGTCCAGCGCGTCGAGCCCCGTCTCCGTCGCGGCGGCGTTCGAGCCCGACGACACGAAGCTCGCCGACTGCGAGGGGAACAGCGCGTGCTTCGAGCAGGCGTTCGGCAACCTCGCGTACGCCGAGGGGCCGAAGCGCGCCCTCGCTGTCTTCGCCGAGAAGATCCAGAGCGACCCCACCGTCGCCGTCTGCCACCGGATCGCGCACTCCCTCGGCGCAGGCGGGCTCGCCCACTACGACGGCGAGGTCGGGCCGGCCTTCGCGGACGGCACGGCCGTGTGCTGGTCCGGCTACTACCACGGCATCCTCGAGCGCGCCTTCGCGGGTGTCTCGGAGGAGGAGCTACCCGCGGTGTCGCGGCGGCTGTGCTCGAGCAACCAGGTGCGCACGAGCGACTTCGTCGCGTACCAGTGCGTCCACGGGCTCGGACACGGGCTGATGATCTACACGAGCTACGACATGCCGCTCTCGCTCGAGACGTGCGACGCGCTCTCGACCGGCTGGGACCAGACCTCGTGCACGGGCGGCGTGTTCATGGAGAACCTCCAGACGTCGTACGGAACGCGCTCGCAGTGGCTGCGGGACGACGACCCCCTCTACCCCTGCCCGACCGTCGCCGAGAGGCACAAGCTCTACTGCTATCTCATGGTCACCTCGCGCATCCTCGACGTCGTCGGCGGCGACTGGCAGCAGACGGTCGACTGGTGCCGCAAGGCCGAGCAAGGCTGGGTGGAGACGTGCTTCCAGTCGCTCGGGCGGGATGCGTCCGGCCGGTCACTTCAGGATCCGCCGCGAGATCATCCGCATCTGCTCGCTGGCCGGGGACATGACCGACGAGTGCCTCTACGGGGCGGCGCGCGACATCACGAGCATGGACGCGGGCGCACGTCGGTCGTCCGGCTTCTGCGCGGCGACGAAGGCTCGCTATCGAGCCGCGTGCTTCAACGCGATCGGCACGATCCTCGGCGGCTTCTCCCGCGAGACCGACGCGCGGCGCGCCACCTGCCGGAGCTCCGTGCCGCGGCAGTTCTGGGCCGAGTGCTTCGCCGGCGCGGGCGCCTAGGGCAGGAGGCTTCTCGACTCCGGCGACGAGCGTCGAGCCCGTGGTCGATCGCGCGCGGAGTCCTTCCCCTTCCCTCCGCGGACGACGTCCCGGCGGCCGTCTCTGGCGACGATCGTGTCGGCGCCCTCCCCGCCTTCGAGCACGTCCCGGCCGGCGCCGCCGGTCAGCTGTGTCGCGGCCAGCCGAGGCCGCGTAGGACATCGTCCCCGCCCTTGCCGACGAGGAAGTCGAGGAAGGGCGTCCCCGTGACCCTGTCAGCTCGCGTCGTGCCGACGAAGCGACACGGATTCGTGACGCGCTCCTGGTCGGCCTTCTTGAAATCGATCACGTACAGGCCCCAGCGAAGGCATTCGCGGCCCGACGCGTAGGCGAGCTTCAGGCCGTCGAACGACCAGGCGGGCTGACTGAAGCCATGCGCGTCGGCGCCGACCGTCGACTGAGCGGCTCCGTCGCGCCCCATCGTGCGCAACACGGCTTCGCCATAGCTCTCACCGGTCGCCTGGATGTAGGCGATGCGCCCGCCGTTCGGCGACCAGGTGGGGAGCGTCTCGTCCTGCGGCCCGTCCGTCAGCCGCTGGTTGCCCGAGCCGTCCGGCCGGATCGACCAGATGTCGAAGCTGTCACCGCGGTCGGAGGCGTAGACGATTCGCTCGCCGTCGGGTGACCACGCGGGGCCGACCTGGCGGTCGAGGCCCGATGTGAGCTTGCGGACGCCGGTGCCGTCCGCCTGGGCGACGGTGATCTTCAGGCCCGGGCCGACGAAGGCGATCTCGCGGCTGTTCGGAGACCAGGACGGCGTCGTCACGGGCGCCTGGGTGAACGGCGAGAAGACGGCTACGGGCGCCAGGCGGCGCTCCTCGTCGCTGCCGAGGTTCCTCACCCAGAGGCTCTCACCGCGGAGGAACGCGAGCCGGTTCCCCTGAGGCGACCACGAGGGATACTCGCCGCCGCTGACCTCGACGCCGTCGATCTCGATCGCGCTGAACTCGTTGGTGTAGGCGACGTTCCCCTTCGGAGAAACCGCGGGGCTCGTTCCACGGCCCCACCAGCGCACGCGTTTGCCGTTCGGCGAGACCGTGCCCACGAGCTCGGGGGCGCCGCCGCAGCCGACGCTCTCCCGCGCGAAGGCGATCGTGGAGGCGCCCCAGCTCGGGTTGCGGTCCTGCCAGGCGAGGTTCGGGTTGCAGCCTGCCCGGCCGGACTCGCTCGGCACGAGGGCGACCCCCGCCAGGACGATCGCGCAGGCGACGCCGCGCACACCCATGCGCCGAGGGTAGCCCGCCGCCTGTTAGCGCCGGGTTAGCCCCGCGGGATGCGTGCTTCGAGCGCCTCGGCCAGCGCGTCGCGCACCGGCGCGAGCTCGATCCGGTCGAGCACGTCCTGGAAGAAGCCGCGCACGATGAGCCGCTCCGCGTCGCTGCGTGTGAGGCCGCGCGACATCGCGTAGAAGAGCTGCTCGCGGTCGACCTGGCTGATGGTCGCGCCGTGCGTGCACCGGACGTCGTTCGCGAGGATCTCGAGACCGGGGATCGAGTCCGCATGCGCGTCCGGGGAGAGGATGAGGTTGCGGTTCTCCTGATACGCGTTCGTCTTCTGCGCGTCCTCCTCGACGCGGATCATCCCGCGCCAGACGACGCTCGCTTGCTCGCGGAGCGCGCCCTTGAAGGCGAAGTCGGAGGTCGTCGACGGAGCGTGGTGCTGCTGGAACGTGTCGTAGTCGAGGTGCTGCGTGCCGTCGGCGAAGTACGCGCCGGTGACCCGCGACGTCGCCCCTTGCCCGGCCAGGTCGTTGTGGATGCGGACCTTTCCGCGCCGCGAGCCGAAGCCGCCGGCGACCCAGTCGAGCTCCGCGTCCCTGGCGACCGTGGCGCGATGGGTGGCGAAGTTCCAGGTCTCCTTCGCGAGGTTCTGCAGTGAGACGTACTCGAGCTTCGCGCCCTGCTCGACGAAGAGCTCGACGGCGGCGTTCGAGTAGCCCGCGGCCTGCGGCGAAGGGGACGTGTACTCCTCGATGAGCGAGAAGCGGCTGCCCTCCTCGGCGACGACGAGCAGTCGCCAGAAGGTGGCGCCGGTGCCGTCGCCTACGACTCGTACGTAGAGCGGATCGTCGAGCTCCACGCCCTTCGGCACGCGGACGAGGAGGCCGCTCTGCCAGGAGGCGGCGTTGTGCGCGGTGAACTTGTCGTCGGCGCCGACGAGCGTGCCCAGCCGCTCGTGGTCCTCGGGCAGCGGCTCGAACGTCACGCCGTCGGGGAGCTTGTCGATCTCGATCGTGCCCCCGATCGCCGTCGCCGTCCCGGCCGCTTCGATCTCGAGCATGTCCTTTTGCGGAGGGACTGTCCCTCGGACATGGCCGTCTTCGGGCGAAGGAGTCCGGGTCGAAGTCGCGGAGATCGGTGAAGCGCCACGCCTCCATGGACGTGTCCGGAAGGGGCAGCGAGCGGTAGCGCTCGAGCGCGTCGGCCCTGTTCATGCGTCGAATCTCCGGTGGAGCATGAGCGCGTTCCCGTCGGGATCCTTGAACCACGCCTGCTTGCATACGGCCGTCACGATCGTCTCGCCGTCGAAGACGACGCCCCTGGCCTCGAGCTCGGCACGCGCAGCGTCCACGTCGGAGACGCGCAGCGCCAGCCCGGCAGGCGACACGGCGAAGGGCTGGCCGATGCTCGAGGGATCGAAGACGTCGAGCGTGACCTGGCCGCAGCGGAACTCCATGTCGCTCTCGCCCTCGGTCTCGATCTCGAGCCCGAGCGTCTCCGAGTAGAAGCGCTTCGCGCGCGGCATGTCCTGTGTCAGGACGGACACGAAGTCGACTCGCTCGACGTCCATCACGGCGTCGAGCCGTCCGAGTACGGCGCGTAGCGATGATGGAGGATCAGCGAGTTGCCGTCCGGGTCCGCGAAGAACGCCATGTGGCAGACGCTCGAGTCGTAGACCTGGGGGAACGCGAACTCGACGCCGGCGCCCTGAAGGCGTTCCATCGTCGTGGCGACATCCGCGACGCGCAGCGCGATCGAGTAGTTGCCCGGCTTGAACTCCACGCCGGTCTGCTCGGGCGTGTTCAGCACGATCGTCGCGTTACCGGGCTCGAACTCGGGCCACTCGTCGCTCGCAAGCTCGTTCGGCTTCAGTCCGAGCGTTTCGCCGTAGTACTTCACGCCCTGCGGCCGGTCGGTGACCGGCACGCCGATGAAGTCGGTGCGCTCGAACTCCCGCGCCGGGGGCTCCCAAGGCTCGAGCGGCGCGTAGCGGTGGTGGAGCAGCAGCGGGTTGCCGACCGGATCCTTGAACCCGGCGCCGTTGCAGACCCCCGAGTCGAAGGTCTCCTCGTTGAACTCGATGCCCGCACCTTCGAGCGTGGCACGCGCGTCGGCAACGTCGTCGACGCCGAGCGCGATGCAGCCGCCGAAGGTCGACAGCGCCAGCGTGAGGTTGCCGGTCTCGTACTCGACCCAGCGCTCACCGGAGCTTGGGTTCCGCTCCAGACCGAGAGTCGCCCCGTAGAACTCGTCGGCCCGCCCGAGATCGGTGACGGGCAGCGCCACGAAGTCGACCCGCTGCGCGTCGATCACGGAGTCGAGCCGTCCGCGTACGGGGCGTAGCGGCGGTGGAGGAGGATGCGGTTGCCGGCGGGATCGCTCACGCCCGCGCCTTTGCAGGCGCCCGAGTCCCACATCTCTGCGACTTCGAGGCCTGCGGCCTCGAGCTTCGCCTTCGCCGCTGCGACATCGGTGACGCGAAACGCGATGGTCGCGGGCGGCAGCGCTGCGAACTCGTACTCGTGCGTGTGCGGCGTCATGACCGCCAGCGTGACGTTGCCTGCCTCGTACTCGATCCAGTCGTCGCTGGGCGAGTTCGGATTCTCGCTCCAGGCCGAGGAGCGTCGCCGTAGAAGTGGTTCGCCTGCCTCGATGTCCGTGACCGGGACGCGGATGTAGTCGACGCGCTCGACGCCGATCACGGCGTGCGTCCCGTCCGCGTACGGCTCGTACCGGTGGTGGATCATCAGGCCGTTGCCTTCCGAGTCCCTGAAGAACGCCATGTGGCAGACGCCGGAGTCGAACGTGTCGCGCTCGAACTCGATGCCCGCGGCCTCGAGCTTCGCGCGCGCCTCCGCGACGTCCGGCACGCGGATGGCGACCGACCCGAACGGGAGCGGCTCGAACTCGAGCCCCAGCGCTTCCGGCACGACGACGGCGAGCGTGACGTTGTCCGGTCTCGAACTCCGGCCAGTTGTCCCCTGTCAGCGGGTTCAGCTGCAACCCGAGCGTCTCCGAGTAGAACTTCGCCGCCCGCTCCTTGTCACGAACCGGGATCGAGACGAAGTCGACGCGCTGGGCGCCGATCAACCGACCGAGCCTTCCATCTGGAGTTGGATCAGGCGGTTCATCTCGACCGCGTACTCCAGAGGAAGCTCCTTCGTGATCGGCTCGACGAAGCCGGACACGATCATCGCGCTCGCCTCGGCCTCCGAGAGCCCGCGGCTCATGAGGTAGAAGAGCTGCTCCTCGCCGATCTTCGAGACCGTCGCCTCGTGACCGATGTCGACGTCGGATTCGTCGATGCGGATGTACGGATACGTGTCGGAGCGCGAGTGCTCGTCGAGCAGCAACGCGTCGCACACGACCTTCGACTTCGAGCCGCGCGCGCCCTTCGCCACCTCGAGCAGGCCGCGGTAGCCTCCGCGCCCGCCGTCCTTCGAGATCGACTTCGACGTGATGACGGAGCTCGTGTGCGGCGCCACGTGGACGGCCTTGCCGCCCGCGTCCTGGTGCTGGCCCTTGCCGGCGAACGCGATCGACAGCACCTCGCCGTGCGCGCCCTCGCCGAGCAGCCAGATGGCGGGGTACTTCATGGTCAGCTTCGAGCCGAGGTTGCCGTCGACCCACTCCATCGTCGCGTCCTCGTAGGCGACGGCGCGCTTCGTGACGAGGTTGTAGACGTTCGTCGACCAGTTCTGGATCGTCGTGTAGCGGCAGCGACCGCCCTTCTTGACGATGATCTCGACGACGGCGGAGTGCAGCGAGTCTGTCGAGTAGATCGGCGCCGTGCAGCCCTCGACGTAGTGCACGTACGCGCCCTCGTCGACGATGATCAGCGTGCGCTCGAACTGGCCCATGTTCTCCGCGTTGATGCGGAAGTAGGCCTGGAGCGGCATCTCGATCTTCACGCCCGGGGGCACGTAGATGAACGAGCCGCCCGACCAGACAGCCGAGTTGAGCGCCGCGAACTTGTTGTCGTTCTGCGGGATGATCTTCCCGAAGTACTCCTTGACGAGATCCTCGTGCTCGCGCAGGCCCGAGTCCATGTCGAGGAAGAGGACGCCCTGCTGCTCGAGGCTCTCCTGGAGCTTGTGGTAGACGACCTCGGACTCGTACTGCGCGCCGACGCCCGGCGAGGTACTTCTTCTCGGCCTCGGGGATGCCGAGCTTGTCCCAGGTGTCGAGGATGTCGGCGGGCAGGTCCTCCCAGTTCTTCGCCTGCTTCTCCGTGGGCTTGATGTAGTAGTAGATGTTCTCGAAGTCGATCGCGGCCACGTTGCCGCCCCACGTGGGCAGCGGGCGCGCGTTGAAGTACTCGAGCGACTTGTGGCGGAACTTCCGCATCCAGGCGGGCTCGTCCTTGTGGCTCGAGATGGCGTCGACCAGCTCGTGCGACAGGCCGCGGCCCGACTTGAAGAAGTAGTCCTCGGGGACGTGGAAGCCGTACTTGACCTCGTAGTCGTTGCCGATTCCCTTGACGACCTCGGTCTCGGTCTGGGCCACTACGACTCACCTCCCACGACGGCCGCAGGGGCAAACGCCTCGTAGCCCTCGGCCTCGAGCTTGTGCGCGAGCTCCGGCCCGCCCTCCTCGACGATCCGACCGTCGACAAAGACGTGCACGAAGTCCGGCTTGATGTGGTTCAGCAGGCGCTGGTAGTGGGTGATGAGCAGCGCGCCCATGTCGGGAGAGACGAGCGACTTCACGCCCTCGGCGACGACCTTGAGCGCGTCGATGTCGAGACCGGAGTCGGTCTCGTCGAGCACCGCGATCCGCGGCTTCAACATCGCCAGCTGCAGGATCTCCACGCGCTTCTTCTCGCCGCCCGAGAAGCCGTCGTTGATGTAGCGGGAGGCGAGCTCGCGCGACACCTTGAGCCGGTCCATCGCGGCAAGCAGCTCCTCGCGGAACTGGGGGATCGGAATCGGGTCGTCCTCGCCGCCGGCGCGAGCCTTGCGGATCGCGTTGATCGCGCTCCGCAGGAAGTTCGTCACCGTCACGCCGGGGACGGCGTGCGGGTACTGGAACGCAAGGAAGAGCCCGCGCTGCGCCCGCTCGTCGGCGCCGGCCTCGGTGACGTCCTCGCCGTCGAAGATGATCTGGCCGCCCGTGATCTCGTACGCGGGATGGCCCATGAGGGCATACGCGAGCGTGGACTTGCCCGAGCCGTTCGGGCCCATGACCGCGTGCACCTCGTTCGCGTTGACCGTGAGGTCGACGCCCTTGACGATCTCCGTCCCGTCCTCGAGGCAGACGTGGAGGTTCTTCAGTTCCAACAGAGCCAAGCTCGTGAGTCCTTTCTCCTTGAAAACGCGCGAAACTACGCCTCGCTTGTGACGCATTCTACCGCAGCGAGGCTCGGCCCCAGACACCCGCACGGGCCGGTGGTACCCTAGCCTCATGCCGAACCTCGGGCCGTGGGAGATCATCATCCTCGTCATCGTGCTGCTGCTCGTCTTCGGTTCGACGACGGCTGCCGGAGATCGGCCGCTCGGTCGGCAAGGGCATGCGTGAGTTCAAGCACTCGGTCACGGGCAAGGACGAAGGAGCACGAGCTCGAGGAGGCGCAGGACCCGCCCGAGATCACCGCTAGCGCCGTCGAGGAAGAAGACGAGCAGCCCGTCGGCGCCGGCGCCAAGCAGTCGGACAGCTAAGCCGCTGCTCCTCGAACTCGAAGTCGGACCGAACCGGCTGACTCAGCTCATGGAGTGCGCGGCTGATTGGCCCGCTGAGACTCCCTTCTCCCTTGCGGGCGAAGCCGGGCTTGGCCCGGCGAGAGCCCAAGGACCCATGACCGAAGCAGCCCCGCGAAGAAGGGGGTCGACGGGGGAAACCTGGTTTCCCCCGTGATTCTCTCGGCCGATTGGGTGCTGCCCGTCTCCGGGCCGCCGATTGCCGACGGAGCCGTTGCGATCGAGGACGGCCGGATCGCTCGCCGTTGGCCCTGCGGCAGACCTAGGCGAGGGCAGGCCGTTCCCCGACGCGGCCATCATCCCCGGCTTCGTCAACGCGCATTCCCATCTCGAGTACGCCGTCTACGCCGGCTTCGGCGACGGCCTCGGCTTCGGCGACTGGATCGGCATGCACGTCGAGCGCAAGGCGCGCATCGACGTCGGGGACATGGAGGACATCGCCCGGCTGGGGGCGTTCGAATGCCTGCGCTCGGGCATCACCGCCGTCGGCGACTGCTCTTTCAGCGGCGCAGCGGCGACCGCCTGTGCAGATCTCGGCCTCCGGGGCACGATCTACCTCGAGGTGTTCGGCGAGGGCAACGCTGCCGTCGCGGAGCGCTTCCAGCCGATGCACGAGCGGATCGCCGGCGCGCTGTCGGACCGCGTCCGCCTCGGGATCTCGCCTCATGCGCCCTACACCTGCTCGCTCGAGCTCTACCGCGCCTGCGACAAGCTCGGCCTGCCGGTCGCCACCCATCTCGCGGAGAGCGCGGACGAGAACGAGTTCCTGCGCACGGGCGGCGGCGCCTGGGAAGCCTTCGGCCACATGCTCGTCGAGCCGCTGGGCACGACCGGCATTCGCGCGCTCGCCGGCGCCGGGCTGCTCGGCCGCCACGTGCTCGCCGCCCACTGCGTCATGGCCGACGAGGAGGAGATCGCGCTGCTCGCGCAGCACGACGTCGCCGTCGCGCACTGCCCGCGCTCGAATGCGCTGCTCGGCCTGGGCATCGCGCCGGTCACAGAGCTGCTCGCCGCCGGCGTCCGTGTCGGGATCGGCACCGACAGCCCCGCTTCCACGCCCTCGTTCGACATGTTCGAGGAGCTGCGGACGGCGGTCGCCATGGCCAGGCTCCGCGACCGCGGCTCGAGCGCGATGTCGGCCGAGCGCGTCCTCGAGCTCGCCACCCTCGGCTCCGCGTCGGCACTCGGGCTGGACGGCGAGCTGGGCTCGCTCGAGGCCGGCAAGCACGCCGACCTCGCCGTCGTCAGCCTGGAGGGCTCGCCCTACGTGCCGTGGGAGGATCCGGCCGCCGCCGTCGTCATGGGCGGCTCGGCGTCGAGAGTACTGCTGACGCTCGTAGGCGGGGAGGTACGCTACGAGCCAGGAACCTCCCTATGGCACGAGCTGCGGCAAAAAGGAATCGAGGCGCGGGCAAAGCTGCTCGGCCGGTAGCGGACGCGCCCAAGCGCGACCGCCGCAAGGCCGAGAAGACGCTCGAGGACGAGCTCTTCTTCACACGCCTGCGCGGCCACGCGAAGTGGGCGTTCGCTCTGCTCGCCATCGTCTTCGCCAGCAGCTTCGTCTTCCTGGGCGTCGGGTCGGGGAACGCCGGGCTGGGCGACGTCTTCTCGAACGTTTTCACGGGCGGGTCCGCCCCGTCCATCGAGGAGCTCCAGGACAAGCTCGCCGAGAACCCTCGCGACAAGGCGGTGCTGACGGATCTCGCACAGGCGCTCGAGCGCGACGGGCGCTACGCGGAGGCGGTCGCCGCCTACCGGACGTACCTCGCGACGAGGCCGCGAGACGAGGACGTCCTCGCGAGCCTCGCGCTCGTCTATCAAACGCAGGCCTCCGCAGCGGCGAACGACGCGAGCTTCGCGCAGCGGGACGCGAGCCTCGCGGCGCCGGGTGCGCAGTTCCGTCCCGGCGCCGGCGCTCTCGGGCAGGCGCTCGGGTCATTCGCGGACCCTCTCGCCCAGGCCGCGTCCGCTGATGCTGAGCAGCGCTTCCAGGAGGCCGTCGGGCGCTACCAGGCGGCGAACAGGGAGGCGCTCGGCGTCTACAAGCAGCTCTCCGAGCTCTCCCCGGACGATTCCGCCTCGCTCCTGCGCTGGGCTCAAGCAGCGGAAGGAGCGGGCGAGATCGACACCGCGGTCACCGTCTTCAAGCGGTTCGTGAAGCGCTTCCCGACCGACCCGCTCGTCGTGGACGCGCGCCAGAAGATCAAGGAGCTCGAGGCGCAGAAGATCGCGCAGCAGGCCGCAGGCCAAGCCGAAGGTTAGACTCGCGCCCGTGCGCGTGTCGATCCTCGCAGCACTCCTCATCGCGCTGCTCGCGGCCGGCTGCGGCGAGACCGGTACGGGTGGCATCTCGACCGGCGGGGACACCGTCCGCGGTGAGGCGCTGTTCAAGCAGGAGTGCGGCAGCTGCCACGCGCTCGCGGCGGCGGGCACGGTGGGCACCATCGGCCCGAATCTCGACGATGCCTTCGCGTCCGGTCGTGAGCAGGGCTTCGACGAGAGCTCGATCCAGCAGGTCGTCGCCGGGCAGATCAAGTTTCCCGTGGAGACGCCCTCTACCGGTGTGCCCGGCATGCCGGCCGACCTCGTGACCGGTGACGACGTCGACCACGTGGCGGCGTACGTGGCCTCGGTCGCGGGCAAGCCCGGCGCCGCTCAGCCTCCCCCGGGAGACGGCCAGGCGGCCGACGGCAAGGGGATCTTCACGGCGAACTGTGGCGGCTGCCACACGCTGGCCGACGCGGGCACGACGGGCACCATCGGCCCCAACCTCGACCAGTCGCAGCCGCCGAAGGAGCTCGTCGTCGACCGCGTGACGAACGGCAAGGGGACGATGCCACCCTTCAAGGGCACGTTGACAGACGCGCAGATCCAGGCAGTTGCGGACTACGTCTCCTCCTCCGCCGGCTAGTCAGCGACCGCACTCCCTTGCGTTTTGCGCATGAATGCGCGAGGATCGCCTAGTACGTCCGTACTAGTCGTCAAGGTGGGGGTATGGGGAGAACGCCGCAGACTCGTGTGCTCGTAGCGATCGAGAACAGGCTCTACGGAGACATGCTCCGGGAGGGCATCGATCGCGAGCCGGACCTCGTCGTCGTCGGCGGTGCTGACGATGCGGAGATGGCCGTGACAAACGCGGCCGAGTCACGCGCGAGGGTCATCCTCCTCAGCTCGGGCCTGCCCGGCTTCGCAGGCGGAACCGCGAGCTGCATGCTGCGCGACCACGCGCCGGAGAGCCGCGTGATCGTGCTCGCAGACGTGCGCGACCAGGCGGTGCTCGCCGAGGGGCTCGGCTGTGGCGCGAGCGGCTACCTCACGAAGGACTGCACGCTCGCCGAGGTGATCGATGCGGTGCGAGGAGTCGCACGCGGCGACGTGCTCGTCCCGCCCGCGATGCTCGGCCCGCTGCTTTCCGATCTGCTCGTGCGCAAGAAGTCCCACGACGAGGCCCTGTTGCGCCTGTCACGGTTGTCGACGAGGGAGCGGCAGGTGCTCGCGCTCGTGGCGCGCAGCAAGAAGACGGCCGAGATCGCCGACGCTCTCGTCATCAGCCCGGAGACGGCGCGGACGCACGTGCAGAACATCCTCACGAAGCTCGGCGTCCACTCACGGCTCGAGGCGGCGTCGTTCGTGATCGAGCACGGCCTCGTCACCCATCTCGAGGAAGCGGCGTAGTGGCGGCGACCAAGCCCCAGATGCGCTCCGACCTCACGCTCGTCGAGCTCGACCAGGAGGCGGTCGTCTACGACCCGATCAGCGGGCTCGTCCACTACCTCAACCCGATGGCCTCGCTCCTCCTCCAGCTTTGCGACGGCACGGCGACGGTAAAGGAGACCACGACGGATCTGGCCGATGCGAACGAGGTCGAGCCCGACGTCATCGCAGCTGACATCCGCACGCTCATCAAGCAGTTCAGAGACGCAGGCCTCGTCGTCCCGAGCGCCGGGGCGACGAAGTTGCTCGAGGCGCAGAGCGACGCGTCCGACGAGCGGCAGATCGTGCGGCGCGAAGTGCCGCGCAACGACTGAACGGACAAACTCAACGACCTCGGGTGGGTCGCACATCGCTCTTATGAAGTCGCCGGTGTCCAGTTCGGCGTGCGGACGGACTCTGAGGCCGTCGCGGATTGGCTCGACGACACGTTCGGCGAGTACGGGACGGACGACGAGACGGCCCCGTACTACTCGATCGCCTTCGGAACGAACGAGAACGGCAACGTCGGCAAGGCGTTTCACATCCTCTACGAGGAGAGCCGCATTCTCGTCCGCACGCTCGATCTGCGTGCGATCGGCGATGTGCTCATCGGGCAGTTCGAGCACGTCGCGGCGGCCGAGCGAGACGACGCGGTTTTCCTCGACTCTGCGGCCGTACGCCTGGGCGATGTCGTTGCCATCGTGCCGCCGATCATTCCGCCCTATCTCGCGAACCTCTCGCGCCGTGCGATCGACCGCACGGGCCTGAAGCTGCCCGGGACGACGTACGTCGCGCTCGAGCCAGGCAGCGGCCGGCTCATTCCGACCACGCCCACGCTCGATCTAGCAGCCGACGCGGCCGAGCAGCTCGCGGCGCTCGCGCCGGCCGGGCGGCCGGAGGAGCTCGCCCGGGTCGAGGAGCCACTCCAGGCCGATCTCGTCTGCTTCATCGGGCTCGGCGAAGAGCGTGTCGTCCCGTATCCCACTGGTCGCGCAGCCCAGATCCTGGCCACGAGGATCCTCAACATCGATCGGGTCGGCGGTGTCGGGCTCGAGACGGTCGCAGCCCTCGTGCGCCAGGCCCCGAGCTACGAGATGCGGTCGGCGAAGGTGGAGGAGACCCTCGACATCCTCGTCGAGGTTCTCGGCAGCGCAGCGTAGGGAACCTACGTAGCGAGCGACGCGATCTCACGCGTTTGCGGTATCGACATACGCGAACGCGCGTGCGCTAATACGGCATTACTCCAAACGACGGAGGTCTCGCGTATGGCGAGTGTTGACGAACGAGTTTCGAGACGGCGTCTGCTGAAGCGGGCCGGCGTCGGCGTAGCAGCGGTGGGGGCCGGGTCGATGCTCACCGCATCGTCCGCGGCAGCTCAGGACGGGGACATCCATTGCGTCGGAGTCGGCAGCTGTGCCCCTTGCTCCGGGAGTACCTTCTGTGGCGGCGACTGCACCTGTCTCATCACGTCGCACGGGTGCTGCTTCTGCCACCAGGGCTCACCCTGTGCATCCTTGCCGGCGTGTCACACCGAGTCCGACTGCCCGCCGGGTTGGGCGTGTTCGTTCTCGTGCTGTGCCGGCGGCCCGTTCTGCCATCCGCCCTGTCATGGAGGCCACCCCACGGCTCTCGGTGCCGGCCCAACTTCCACCGGCGGCGTAGGCGCTGCCGCACCCGAGCCGCAAGCCCCGGGCGGAGGCCACGGAGGTCACGGTCATGCGTAGCTCTGGCGACATCTCGAGAAGGAAGCTGCTCAAGCGCGCCGGCGTCGGTGCAGCGGTGGTCGGTGCGGGAGCGATGGTCACGGCGTCGACCGCGAGCGCACAAGGGTCGACGGCGTGCATCCACGCAGGTGGTTGTGGCTGCAGCGGTGGCTGCATCCCGGTCGGTGGTGGCAGCGGTTGCTGCTACTGCTTCATAGACAGCGAGGGGTGTTGCTTCGCCGCAGAGGACGTCTTCTGCGCCGGCCTCCACCCCTGCTCGAGCGAGCACCAGTGCCCACCGGGCTGGGGCTGCATCACCAACACCGGTTGCGGTGCCGGCGTCTGTGCCCCTCCATGTGGCACGGACAGCGACCACAACGTCTGCGGTGGCGTTGCGTCACCGTTTGCGGGCGGGGCCACTGCAGCCGGACGTGGCGGTGGTGGTGGCGATCACCACGAAGAGACACCGGCCGAAGCGCCTGGCCACGGCCACGGCTAGCTCAAACGAACACGCTTCAACTCGAGAGGGCCTCTCCGGAGGCCCTCTCTGTTTGTGCGACGTAGGAAACGTACGGTGCCGCGAGCGCCGATCTCGCCCGTCTGCGGTATCGACAAGGACCTGTCTACATGCGCTAATACGGGACAACCAACAACGGAGGTCGCAGCGCATGGCAGCAACGGACGAAAGAGTTTCGAGACGGCGCCTACTAAAGCGGGCCGGCGTCGGCGCAGCAGTATTGGGTGCCGGGTCGATCGTCTCGGCAGGTACGGCTTCCGCAGCCGTGTCGCCGACGTGCTACGGCGCAGGAGGCTGCACGAGTGGGTGTGTAACAGCCCCCACTTGCGACGACGGCTGCTTCTGCTGGGCAACCCCGGAAGGCTGTTGTCAGTGCACTTCAGACTTCGGCTGCGACGCTCACTTCAGCTGCACGAGCTCGAGCCAGTGCCCGCCTGGCTGGGCTTGCGTGGGCGGCTGTTGTGGCGGCCAGTGCGCACCACCCTGCTCGCATCATCACGTCGGGCCGACGCTTACTGGGCCGACGAACTCCGGCGGCGGTGGCGGTGGCGGCTCACCGCACGAGGAGCCGGCCGAGACCCCGGGCCACGGGCACGGGCACGGCTAGCTCGAACGAACTGCTTCACTTCGAGAGGGCCTCTTCGGAGGCCCTCTCTGTCTGTGCGACGTAGGAAACGTACGCTGGCGCGAGTGCCGATCTCGCCCGTCTGCGGTATCGACATCGTCCGCTGCGCATGGACTAATACGCGAACACCTACAGACGGGGGTTTTTGCACATGGCGATAGCGGACGAACGAGTTTCCAGACGGCGCCTGCTGAAGCGCGCCGGCGTCGGTGCGGCGGTGCTGGGGGCGGGATCGATGGTCACGGCCGGAACCGCGAGCGCGGTCGGCGCCTGCCATGACTGCGCATGCGTACCTTGCGGAGGTCCGACATGCCAGACGGGCCACCACAACCTCGGCTTTTGCGTGCCAACGACCGAAGGCTGCTGTTTCTGCCACGAGGCCTCGTTCTGCAACTGCCTGTCGGCTTGCGGCACGAGTGGCGACTGCCCGCCAGGATGGGCATGCTCATTGACATGCTGCCCCGGCGGCGCGGTCTGCGTCCCTCCAATCGGGACGACGGCGCCTTGCGGCGTTGGCGCCGAAGGCGGCCCGATGTCCGGCGGCGGTGGCGGTGGCGGCTCACCGCACGAGGAGCCGGCCGAGACCCCGGGCCACGGCCACGGGCACGGCTAGCTCGAACGAACCCGCATGCACCTCGAGAGGGCCTCTCCGGAGGCCCTCTCCGTTTGTGCGACGTAGGAAACGTACGCTGCCGCGGTGCTCGGATCTCGCCCGTCTGCGGTATCGACATCGTCCGCTGCGCATGGACGAATACGCGAACACCTACAGACGGGGTTTTTGCCCATGACGATTGCTGACGAACGAGTTTCCAGACGACGCCTGCTGAAGCGGGCCGGCGTCGGTGCGGCGGTGCTGGGGGCGGGGTCGATGGTCACGGCGGGCACCGCGAGCGCTGTGGGGTTCTGCCATGACTGCGGGTGCGGTGTTTGCAGCGGTCAGGTGCCCTGTGGCCCCGGCCATCACGGCGGGGGCTGGTGCATCCCGACGACGGAAGGTTGCTGCTTCTGCCACCAGGGCTCGAACTGCAACTGCCTTGACGGCGTGCGAAACGAGCGCAGAGTGCCCACCCGGGTGGGCATGTGCGTTGTCGTGCTGCGCTGGCTTGCTCTGTCTCCCGCCGGTCGGCACCGATGCTCCTTGCGAGGGGCGTCGCAGGCGGCCCGATGTCCCACGGAGGCGCAGGCGTGGCGGCGGGCACCACGAGGAAGCCCCGGCCGAAGAGCCTGGCCACGGTCACGGCCACCAGTAGCTCGAACGACACAACGCGTTAACTCGAGAGGGCCTCTTCGGAGGCCCTCTCTGTCGTTACTGCGCCTCGAGGTCGACGACGACGTGGGTGATCGGCACGGCGAAGCGCTCGCGCGCGGTGTCGACGACGCCGCGCTCGAGCCAGTTCGAGCGGCCCTCCGGGTGCGTCGAGATGATGACCTCGTCGGCGCCGAACGTCCGTAGCGCGTCGGCGATGGACTGGACGGGGTCGGCGTCGCCGACCTCTCCGCGCGCGTCGATGCCGTCCGCCGCGAGCCGCGAGAGACTGTTCGCCAGCCGAGCTCCGGCCGCGGCGCGCGCGCCGTCCTCGTCTGAGACCCAGTGCCGGAGCTTCGTGTTGAGAGCGGGCGTGACGACGAGCACGTGCGCGTTGTAGCCGGAAGCGGCGCTCTCGATCGCCTCGCGCAACTCCGCTCCCGCCACGGTCTCGTTCGCGATGACGAGGATCCGGCGATCGCCCTCGACGATCGCATGCGTCGACGCCTGCTGTTCCGACGAGCTCTCGAGCGGCTTGAGGTACCACCACAGCCCTGCGACGACCGCGCCGACGGACACGACGAGCCCGGCCACCCAGCCGCCGAGCACCGCCGCGACCGCGATCGCGGCGAACGCCGCGATCGTCACGAACACGAGCCGGAATGCATCTGCCTCGGAGCGAAACGGGTTCCGGCGCGCCATCGCCTAGAGGATGTAGATCGTCGCGTACACCACGATCCACATGACGTCGACGAAGTGCCAGTAGATGCCGGGCAGCTCCACGCCGTGGTGGTGCTCCGGGGTGTAGTGGCCGCGGAAGGCCCTGATCGTCGCGAAGAGGAGCAGGGTCAGGCCCACGAACACGTGGGCGCCGTGGAGCCCGGTCAGCGAATAGAAGATCGTCGCGAACGCGTCGTCGCCGGGCGCGAAGCCCACGCGCGCGTACTCCGCGATCTGCGTCAGCAGGAACGTGAGCCCCATGAAGAACGTCAGCACGAGGCCTGCCTGGAGACCCGCCCGGTTGCCGCGCTTGATCGACTGGAGCGCCCAGTGCATCGTGAAGCTCGACGTGACGAGGATGAGGGTGTTCACGCCGGCCACGAAGACGGGCAGGTGGCTGCCCTCCGGCGGCCACGGATAGCCGTTGACGACCCGGACGAAGAAGTACGCGGTGAAGAACGAGCCGAAGAGCATGATCTCCGAGCCGATGAAGAGCAGCATCCCGAGCACGCGCGGGTCCACCCGCGACGAGACATGCGCGGCCGGCGGGTGCTCACCGTGCTCGTGCGCGTGATCGACCGCGTGAGCTTCCATCAGGCGAGCGCCCCGGCCTCAGCGGGCTCCGACTCGACGTGCGTGACCGGCAGCTTCGTGTCCTTGCGCAGACGCTCGACGAGATCGGCGCGCAACCACCCCGATTTCGTTCCCGGGAACGTCGAGACGATGAGCTCGTCGGTGCGCTCGTCGTAGATCGCCTGCGTGGCGGCGGTGTACGGGTCGGGATGACCGAGCTGGCCGTGCGCGTCGATCCCCTCCGAGCGCAGGATCCCCACCGCCTGTCTCAGCCGGCGCTCGGCGTGCGGATCCCCCGACGCCCCGAGATCTGACTCCGGCGAGACGATGAGGAAGCTCGCGGGGGAACGGCGCGAGCGCTCGCGAATGGCATCGAGCAGCGGCGCATCAACGACTGTCTGGTTCGCGATCACGAGCACGTTGTCCTCACCGCCCTCCTCGTGGAGATCGACGACGACGTGCTCGACGGGGACGTCGACCGCCGCCCGGATGCGCTCGACGACGTCGCGCCGGAGCCAGCTCGAGCGCGCCTGCGGGTGCGTGGAGACGACGACGGCGTCGGGTGGCGGCACGAGCTGCGAGAACGCATCGCGCACGACGTCCACGGGATCGGCGTCGACGACGAAGCCGTCGGCGGCGATGCCGTGCGTCCGCAGCAGGTCGAGCGTCTTGTCGAGCCTGCGGCGCGCCGACGCCCGGCGCGTGTCCTCGTAGACGACTAGGCCTTCTCTCGGCGATGAGATCGGACAGGCGACGGTGATGCGGACCGAGCCCGCGGCGGCGCGCTGCTCGAGCGCCTCGATGAGGCTCTTGCCGGCGATCGTCTCGTTTGCGACCACGAGCACGTGCGTCACCGGCGCACCTCTTCCTCGTCGGACACGGCGTCCGCCGCCGCCGCCTCCTCCTCGTGCTTCGCTTCACCGTTCCCCGTGAAGACGGCATGGCGCGCGCCGGGCACGCCGTACTCGTAGGGGCCGCCCACGACCTGCGGGATCTCGTCGAAGTTGAAGAGCGGCGGCGGAGACGACACCTGCCACTCGATCGAGTGCGCTCGCCAGGGGTTCGAGCCGGCGACCGGGCCGCGCGCCCAGCTCCTGATCATGTTGTAGAGGAAGAAGAGCGTCGACGCGCCGAGCACGAACGCCGAGATCGAGATGAAGAGGTTCCAGCCTTCGAAGCGCGGGATGTAGTCGGCCGTGCGGCGAGGCTGTCCCTGGAGGCCGGTCCAGTGCATGGGGAAGAACGTCGCGTTGAACGCGATGAACGTCAGCCAGAAGTGCCACTTGCCGAGTACCTCCGAATACATGCGCCCAGTCATCTTCGGGAACCAGTAGTAGACCCCGGCGAAGATCGTGAACACCGAGCCTCCGTAGAGCACGTAGTGGATGTGGGCGACGATGTAGTACGTGTCCGACGCGTGGATGTCGATCGGCACCGTGCCGAGGTAGATGCCGGACAGGCCGCCGATCAGGAACATCGCCACGAAGCCGACGGCCCAGAGCATGGGCGTCGTGAAGTGGATGCGCCCCGCCCACATCGTGGCTAACCACGAGAACACCTTGATTCCCGTTGGCACGGCGATGAGCAGCGTCGTCACCATCATCGGGATGCGCAACCACGGCGCCATGCCGGCCACGAACATGTGGTGCGCCCACACGGAGAAGCCGAGGAAGAGGATGGCGACGAGCGATAACGCCATCAGCCGGTAGCCGAAGATCGGCTTGCGGGCGAACGTCGATATGACCTCGGAGACGATGCCGAACCCGGGTAAGAGCATGATGTAGACAGCCGGGTGCGAGTAGAACCAGAAGATGTGCTGGTACCCGAGCGCGTAGCCACCCCCTTCGGCCACGAAGAAGTTCGTGTGCATGACGCGGTCGAACATCACGAAGAACTGCGAGCCGGCGATGAAGGGCGTCGCCAGCACGACGAGCATCGACGTCGTGAAGTTCGCCCAGACGAGCAGCGGCATGCGCCAGAACGTCATGCCCGGCGCGCGCATCGTGATGATGGTGACGAGGAAGTTGAGCGCCGTCATGATCGACGACGTCCCCGCCCACTGAACGGCCATGTTGAAGAACACGCTGCCCAGCGGCTGGTCGGTGCAGAGCGGCGCGTAACACGTCCAACCGCTCGCGAACGCGCCGCCGGGGACGAGGAAGCTCGCCAGCATCATCACGCCGGCGATCGGCAACAGCCAGAACGACAAGGCGTTCAGGCGCGGGAACGCCATGTCGGGGGCGCCGATCATCAGCGGGATCACGTAGTTGCCGAGGCCCGCGAAGACCGGGATGATGAACAGGAAGATCAGGAGCGACGCATGGACCGAGACGAGGCCGTTGAAGGTCTGCCCGTCGACGATCTCCGAGCCCGACCGCGCGAGCTCGGCGCGGAAGATCATCGCCAGCAGGCCGCCGACGATGAAGAAGATAAAGCTGGCCACGACGTACTGGACGCCGATGACCTTGTGGTCGGTGTTGACCCGGAAGTAGTCCTTCCAGCTCCTCGCGCCGTGGCCGGAGTGGTCCTCCGGCTGAGTCGGCCGCCCGATGGCGTAGCGGGTCCAGTAGTCGAAGGCGCCGATGCTCGTGAGGAAGCCCAGGGGGATCGTCACCAGCGAGATCGTCACGACGACCTCGTTGAGCCAGATGGGGTCCCAGCCCTCGAGCCAGCGGACGAGCGCCATGATCCCGACGCCGATCCCGAAGAAGAGCGGGATCACCCAGAGACAGCGGCCGAATCCCGGTCGCTTGAGCCAGCTGCTCACGATGCGCTCCGGGCCCACCGTTGAAACTCAGCGGGTCGCATCACGACCACCTTCGAGCGCATGAGCGAGTGCCCGAGCCCGCAGAGCTCCGTGCAGATGATCGGGAACGTCCCCAGCTTCGTCGGCGTGATCACGAGCTCGGTCGGGTGCGGGTACTCCTCGGTGTCGGGGAGCGCATCCATCTTCTGTCCGAACTCCACTACCCAGAACGAGTGGATGACGTCCCTCGAGTGGAGCTCGAGCTTCACCGGGCGGCCGAGCGGCAGGCGGAGTGTCCCCTCCGTCTTACCGTCGGCGGCACTGTTCGTGTATTCGAACTGCCAGGCGAACTGCTGCGCCGTGACCGTGACGCGCAACGGGTTCGACCCGGCATTGCTGTTCTGCGTGAGCACGACGGCCGACGCGATGGCAATCGCCGTGACGAGCAGCGCCGGCACCGCGGTCCAGGCGATCTCCAGCCCGGTGTGACCGTGGATCGGAGGCCCGTCGGTGTCGTCGTCCGCCCGCGCTCGGAACTTCCAGGCCGAGAAGAGGATCACGCTGCACACGACCGCGAAGATGAAGATGCAGATGCCGGTCGCGAGCCAGAACGTGAAGTCGATGCCGTCCCGCTGTTCCGCGGCGTTGACGGGGAGCCAGGGGATGAGCACCGCGACCGCCGTAGTGGCTGCGGCGACGATCGCCGCGACGACGGCCAGCTGGACGATCTGACTCCACCGCACGGGCTCTGAGCCTAACGGAATGGGGGACAGGCCTGGGGCGCGGCTGGTCGATACCACCAGCACAAGAACGAACCGCACGGCGCTGCGACCCACGCCCTGCCGACGGAGGTCGTGAACATGATCGGAACCTACAACCGGCTCCCGCCCGAGGAACAGCGCATCGTCGTCGTCACGCTGCTTGGCGCAGCCGCCTCGCTCTGGCTCGCCGTCGCGTGGGAAGAGCTCATGGTGCTCACGGCGATCCCCCTCCTCTTCGGGGTCGCGTGGGTGCTGATCAAGGCGGCGCGGCGGCGCGAGGAGCGCCACAAGGAAGAGGCGCTCTACTGAGACAGGGCCGTCCTGCCGATACGCGAGCGATGGCGGAATACGCATGGCGGCCCCTCGGAGAGCTCCTCGTCCAACGGGGCCTCGTCGACGAGTACCAGCTCGAGTCTCTCCTGCTCGAGCAGCGCCTGAGCGGGAAGCTCTTCGGAGAGCTGCTCGTCGGTAAGCGCGTCGTCTCCCCGATCGACATGGCCGCGGTGATCGCCGAACAGCACGGCGTTCATCTCGATCCCGAAGCACGACCCTCCCCCGCCTCTCCACAGGTCGCCGGGAAGTGGCGCCCGCTCGGCCGCATCCTCGTGGCCAGCGAGCTGCTCACGGAAAGCGGCCTTCAGCGCGTGCTGCTCGCGCAGCGACGCCACGGCGGCCTGCTCGGAGAGCACCTCCTCGAACGGGGTTACGTGACGCCCGAGCAGCTTGCCGGGGCGCTTGCCGAGCAGCATGGCCTGGCGCTGGAGCAGGAGGCGCTCGCGTCCGCGACACCGAAATCGCAGGAGCCTTCGACGGTGAGCTACGAGGTACGGCCGCCCGATTCGGCTCCGCTCCACACATCCACGTCGTTCCTCGACGCGAGCGACTTCGCGTTCGAGCTGCTTTACGACGAGGACCCCGACGCACTCGAGATCGTCGAGGTGAAGGGCGGCGAGCGGCGAATCGCCTGGTCGTACGAGCGGCCTGCCGCGGCGTCCGACTAGCCGAGCACGCGGCGCAGCTCTCGAGCCGCCTCGGCCACAGCCTCGCGGCCGGCGTCGATCAGCTCCGGCAGCGCGAAGAACCCGTGGAACATGCCCTCGTAGCGGCGTAGCGTCGTCGGGACGCCGGCCGACTCCAGGCGCGCCGCGTACGCCTCGCCCTCGTCCCGCAGGACGTCCGTCTCCACCGTGATCACATGCGTCGGCGGCGACTTCGCTAGCGCCTCGTCGTCGCCGAGCAGCGGCGAGACGCGCGGATCCTCCGGCGATCCCTCGCCGCCCGAGAGGTAGTGGGCGATGTACCAGTCCATCGACGCCCTCGTGAGGTACGGCCCGTCCGCGAAGTCCTCGTACGAGGTCGTGTTCGTGCGTGCGTCGGTCACCGGGTAGACGAGAAGCTGGAAGCGGACAGGGACGGCTCCCTGCTGGGTGATGGCGGCAGCGAGGTTGGCGCCGGCCGAGTCTCCCCCGATCGCCAGCTTCCCGGGAGCGCACCCGAGCTCCTCGGCGTGCGCCGACGCCCAGCGTGTCGCTGCCATGGCGTCGTCCAGCGGAGCCGGGAAGGGATGCTCGGGAGCGAGCCGGTAGTCGACGGCGAGCACCGCGTGACCGCTCTCGGCCGCAAGGGCGCGACACGTCGAGTCGTGCGTCTCGAGATCCCCGACGACCCAGCCGCCCCCGTGGAAGTACACGAGCAGGCCGAGGCCGTCGTCGCTGCTGGGCCGGTAGAGCCGTGCCGGAACGCCTCCGACGTTGACAGCGCGGATCTCGTGGAGGTCAATTGCCGACGGCCGGACGTGAGCACGGCGCATCTCCCGGGCCTTCTCCGGAGAGACCTCTGTGATCGGCGGGAAGCCGAACGACGCGATGTGCTCGAGGACGGCCTGTGCCTGCGGATGGAGCTCCACGTCCGGAGTCTCCCAGAACGCAACGGGGCGGCTCAGAGTGGCCGCCCCGTTCGATGTTCGTTAGTGCTTTGGTCAGCCGAGCTGGCCGCGAACGGCACCGGCCGGGAAGTCCGACGTGTGGACATTCACGTAGAAGCCGGCCGGGTTCATGAGGATCTGCTTCACGAGAGCACGGTCGACAGCGACGCAACCCTGGACGTTGCCGTCAGCGTCAGGAGTCACCAGCGTCACCACCACGGGGCCTGCCACGCCCGCCGCACCCGAATGGATGTGCGCGGCCGCCGCCGGCAGCGTGATGTTGCTGACGCTCAGCGTGTGGCAGATCTGACCCTGGCCGACCCGCAGTCGCAGCGTCGCGGTTCCGGCACCGTCCGGGTCACCGGGGCCTGGCACTTCCGCGGCGCCGGTCAGCGTCGCGTTCAGCTTCTTGCCGCCCTTCTTCGCCGTGAGCAGGCCGGTCGGGCAGCCGGCGGATGGCGCCGGGGATGATGTCGCCCGCGTGCGCGACGTGCCCCTTGAGCACCGACTTCGTGACGGTGATCTTCACGTACGGGTTCTTCGTCGACGACGTCTTGTGACAGATGGTCGTCTTCGTCGGCTTCGCCGAAACGGCAGCCTGGGCCGCAACGAGCCCTCCTACGGCCACGAAGCTGACGAGCAACCCCAGCAGCTGGAGTCGTTTCATCTCTCCTCCTCTTTCTTGGGTCTTTCACATCCCTACCCCACTATGAGCGGTGATCTCCGCAACCGAGCGGTTTTGCACACGGCTTACACCCGTACGTGACGGTCAGAACAGCCGCCAGGCGGCTGCTAGCCTAGATCTGCGGGCCGTTAGCTCAGCTGGTAGAGCAGGGGACTCTTAATCCCAAGGTCGAAGGTTCGAGTCCTTCACGGCCCATTCGTCCCTCGCCCGCTTCGCTTTCGGCTCAGGTGTGCGCCCTGACGGGCGCCCTCAATTCGGGCACAGCAAGCCGCTCCCGCACATGTCGGGAGCGGCGGCCGGAAACCACTAGCTTCCCGCGATCGCATAGATTCGGCTCGTGACGTTCGCTGTCGCCGCGGATGCATACGACCGGTTCATGGGACGGTACTCGGTGCCGCTGGCGCCGCTGTTCGCGGACTTCGCAGGCGCTGACGGCCGTGTGCTCGACGTCGGTTGCGGCCCGGGTGCGCTGACTGCCGAGCTCGTGGAGCGCCTCGGCGCGGAAGCGGTATCGGCCGTCGATCCTTCGCAGCCGTTCGTCGAGGCCGTCCGCGAGCGCCATCCGGGAGTCGCGGTCGAGCGCGCCGCTGCCGAGGAGCTGCCGTTCGCCGAGCATGAGTTCGACGCCGCCCTCGCGCAGCTCGTCGTCCATTTCATGACGAACCCCGTCGCGGGTCTCCGCGAGATGGCGCGCGTCACGCGCGACGGAGGCGCCGTCGCCGCATCGGTGTGGGATCACGGCGGCGGTCAGGGGCCGCTGAGCGTCTACTGGGACGCGGTACGTGAGCTCAATCCCGCAGTTGACGACGAGTCGAAGCTTGCAGGCGCCCGCGAAGGCGACCTGCCGCTGCTGTTCCGAAAAGCGGGCCTCCAGGACATCGCTGAGGACGAGCTCTGGGTCTCGGTCGAGCATCAGACGTTCGACGACTGGTGGGAGCCGTACACGCTCGGTGTCGGCCCGGCAGGCGACTTCGTCACGAGTCTCGACGAAAACGGGCGCGCCCGGCTACGCGAGCTCTGCCAGGAGCGTCTGCCTGAGGCGCCGTTCGAGGTGCGCGCCCGCGCGTGGGCCGCGCGCGGGCTCGTCCAAGCTGCATGAAGGTGCTGTCCGTCGTGGGCAACCGCCCGCAATTCGTCAAGTCCGGGCCGCTGTCCGTGGCTCTGCGCGAGGCGGCGATCGAGGAAGTTGTGCTCCACACGGGGCAGCACTACGACCGTGAGCTGTCGGGCGTCTTCTTCGAGGAGCTCGGGCTGGCGGAGCCCGCGTATCACCTGGAGGCGCACACGCGTGATGTCGACACGATGCTGCCGGGGATCGTCGACGCAATCGCACGCGAGCGGCCGGAGGCTGCCGTCGTCTTCGGCGACACGAACTCGACGCTCGCCGGCGCACGGGCGGCGCGGCAGGCCGGCATCCCATTCGCACACGTAGAGGCCGGGATGCGCTCTGGCGACATGGCGATGCCCGAGGAGCGCACGCGCATCGAGGTGGACTCGATAGCCGACCTGCTCCTCTGCCCTGACGAGCGCTCGCGCGGCATCCTCGAAGCGGAAGGCGTCCCCGGACGGATCGAGGTGGTGGGCGATGTGATGGCCGACGCCTGCTTCACGTTCGCGCCGATCGCGCGGGAGCGCTCCGACGTGCTCGACCGTCTCGGCCTTCGGCCGGGGACATTCGTCGTCGCCACCATCCACCGTGACGCGAACGTCGTCGAGCCGCGGCTCGGGCAGATCGTGGCCGGACTGGACGCGATCGAAGAAGCCGTGATCTTTCCGGCCCATCCCCGCACCCGCGATGCACTTCTGTCACAGGGACTGTCCCTCGGACATGTCCGTTTGGTCGAGCCGCTCTCGTACCTCGACTTCGCGGCGCTCGCCTCGCAGGCACGCGTCATCGTCACCGACTCGGGCGGGCTCCAGAAGGAGGCCTACTGGTACGGCGTCCCCTGTGTGACGGCGCGGCCGTCCACGGAGTGGGTGGACACCGTCGAGCAGGGAGCGAACACGCTCGTCGGCGCCGATTCCGACCGGCTCGTCGCCGCCGTCGCTGCCGCACGGCCGCTCCCGCCAGACCTTCCAGCCCTGTACGGGGACGGCAGGGCAGCGCCGAAGATCGCAGAAGCTCTCTGTACCCTTCTCGACCAATGACCGAGCCGAAACTCGAAGCCCAACCGGCCGAGCCCACAACCCGCGACTGGGACGTGGCCGTCGTCGGCGCGGGCTACGTCGGCGTCCCGCTCGCCCGCCTGCTCGCGCAATCCGGGAAGAGCGTCCTGCTGGTAGACGTGGCCGAGCACGTCGTCGCCGGCATCAATCGCGGCGAGAGCCACATCGAGGACGTGCCGTCGGCCGAGCTCGGCCCGCTCGTGGCTGAGGGCCGCATCGCGGCGACCTCCGACTACGACGCGCTTCGGGACGCCGAAGCGATCGTCGTCGCCCTGCCCACACCGCTCTCGAAGCAGCGCGAGCCCGACATCACGATCCTCGTCGACGCCGTCGAAGGAATCGCCAAGCGCCTGCGGTCCGGCCACCTCGTGGTGCTCGAATCCACGACGTATCCCGGTACGACCCGCGAGGTCGTCCTGCCGATCCTTGCAGCGAGCGGCCTCGAGGTCGGTCGCGACTTCCATCTCGCGTTCTCGCCAGAGCGAGTCGACCCCGGCAACACGCGCTGGCGCCCGGAGAACGTGCCGAAGATCGTCGGCGGAATCACCGACGCGTGCACGGAGCGCGCTGCCGAGCTCTACCAGGGAGCGATCGACCAGGTGCACCGCGTCTCGTCACCGGAGGCCGCCGAGCTGACGAAGCTGCTCGAGAACATCTTTCGCTCGGTGAACATCGCGCTCGTCAACGAGCTCGCGCAGCTCTGTGACCGGATGGGCATCGACGTGTGGGAGGTGGTCGACGCTGCGGACACGAAGCCGTTCGGCTTCATGCGCTTCGAGCCCGGCCCCGGGCTCGGCGGCCACTGCATTCCGATCGACCCGTTCTACCTCACGTGGAAGGCGCGCGAGTACGGCTTTTACACGGAGTTCATCGAGCTGGCCGGGAAGGTCAACGAGAACATGCCCTACTACTGCCGCTCGCTCATCTCCCAGGCCCTGAACCACGGGCGGCAGAAGTCGCTGAAGGGGTCGAAGATCCTCGTGCTCGGCGTCGCCTACAAGCCGGACATCTCGGACACCCGCGAGTCGCCCGCCCTGAAGGTGATCGAGCTGCTCCGGAACGCTGGTGCCGACGTGTCCTACCACGACTCGCATGTCCCCAGGCTGCCCGAGCTCGGGCTGGAGTCGGCCGAGCTCGATCCGGCGGCCTACGACTGCGTCGCGGTCGTCACCGACCACTCCGGGATCGACTACGACGACGTCGTCGAGCGCGCCCAGCTCGTGGTCGACTTCCGCAACGCCACCGGCGAGAACGGCCGACGCTCCGACAAGGTCTGGAAGCTTTGAGGCTCGGGCAGGTCGGGCTCGGGCCATGGGGACAAAAGGTGGCTCGGAACTTCGGCGAGCTTGCCGACCTCGTCTGGCTGTGTGACCTGAACGGCGACTACTGGGAGCAGGCCTCCGAACGTCATCCGGGCGCGCGCTGGACAGCGCGCTTCGCCGATCTGCTCGACGACTCGACCGTGGAGGCGATCGCGATCGCGACGGATGTCCCGACGCACTATCCACTCGCCAAGCAGGCGCTCGAAGCCGGCAAGCATGTCTTCGTCGAGAAGCCGCCGGCGATGCGTGGGGCCGAGATAGACGAGCTCGTGGCGCTCGCCGAGGCGCATGACCTCGTGCTGATGCCAGGCCACCTCCTCCTCTACCACCCCGGCGTCCAGAAGCTCAAGGAGCTAGTCGACTCGGGAGACCTGGGCGACGTGCTCTACGTCTACGGGCAGCGCGTGAACTTCGGGACGATTCGCACGGTCGAGAACGCGCTCTGGTCGCTCGGCGTTCACGACCTCTCGGTCATCCTCTACCTGCTCGACGAGGAGCCCGACGAGGTGATCGCGCACGGCCGAGACTTCCTCCAGCCGGGCGTCGAGGACGTCGTCTTCTGCTACCTCCGCTTCCCTTCGGGAAAGATCGCGCACATGCATCTCTCGTGGCTCGACCCGCACAAGCTGCGGAAGATGACCGTCGTGGGGACGAGCAAGATGGTCGTGTTCGACGACATGGAGCCGGAGCACAAGGTCACGATCTACGAGAACTCGCCCCAGGAGCTGAACGGCATCTGGGGGACGCTTCCGGGCGACGTCTCGAGCCCTTCGGTCCCGCTGGACGAGCCTCTCCGTCTCGAGTGCGAGCACTTCATCCGCCTCGTCGGCGGCGAGGACGACCGGCGGCGGGTTGCCGATGACGGCGCCAGGGTCGTCCGTTCGCTCGAGCGGCTGACGGAGGCGCTGCGTGGGCGCTGAGATTCACCCGACGGCGATCGTCCACGAGGGCACGGTGCTCGGAGAGGGCGTGCGCGTGCTCGAGTACGCCGTCGTCGGCAAGCAGCCGGTGCTGTCGGCGCGATCGACAGCGAAAGGCGAGCCGCTGCCCCCCGCCGAGCTCGGCGACGACGCGGTCGTCTCCACGGGCGCAATAGTCTTTGCCGGCACGACGATCGGCGCGAGGACGATCGTCGGCGACCAGGCGTGCGTGCGCGAGCGCTGCACGATCGGCGACGACGTGGTCGTCGGCCGCGGCTCGCTCGTCGAGAACGACACAACGGTCGGCGCGCGCACGAGGATCCAGGCCGAGGCCTACGTGACGGCGTACTCGACGCTCGAGGAGGACGTGTTCATCGCGCCGTGCGTCGTGACGACGAACGACAACTTCATGGGCCGCACGGAAGCGCGGCACGAGCTCGTCAAGGGGCCGACGATCCGGCGTGGCGCACGCGTAGGCGGCGGCGCGGTGATCTGCCCCGGCGTCGAGATCGGCGAGGAGGCGTTCATCGCCGCCGGCGCCGTCGTCACGAAGGACGTGCCGCCGCGAATGGTCGCGATGGGCGTGCCGGCGCGGGCAATTCGTCCGGTCGCGGACGACGAACTGCTTTAGATAGCTGCGCCGAGCTCGCGGATCGACGCTTCCGTGATCGGCCGCAGGACGAGGATCGCCTCGTCCGCGCCGGCCGCCTCGAGGTCGCGAAGCGTGTCGGCCAGGTCCGCCGCTGCAATCGGCGGCGTATCGACGTCGTGCGGTCGCTTGACGGCCGACGAGTCGAGCTGGACGAGGACGGCGGCACTGCGCTGAACCTCGCGCGGGTCGCGCCCTGCCTCCTCACACGCCGTGTCGATCCGCGCGTTCAGCTCGGCGAAGCCCTCGGCGGTGTTGCCGTACCACGTGTACCACGTGTTCCACCAGTCGACGTGCGGCAGGGTGAGGCCGAGCATGCGCGGGCCGATCGAGCCGGCCATAAGCGGCACCCGTCGAGCCGGCTCGGGCAGCAGCACCGCGTCGTCCACGCTCCAGTAGCGGCCCTCGAACGTCACGCGCTCGCCCGCGAGCAGGCGCCGGACGATCTCGAACGACTCCGCGAACCGCGACACGCGACGCTCAACCGGAAGCCCGAAGATCGAGTGCTCGATCTCGACCGAGCCGGCGCCGAGCCCGAGCAAAAGGCGCCCGTCCGAGATCTCGTCGACGGTCGCGGCCATCTTCGCGATGAGCCCGGGAGGATGGAAGCTCGCGCACGCGACGAGCGGGCCGAGCCGGACGCGTTCCGTGACGGATGCGAGCCCGGCGAGCATCGTCCATGCCTCCCACGGGCCGCGCTCCTCGCGCCCGTCGCCGCGGTAGAGGAGATGGTCGCCCAGCCAGATCGACTCGAAGCCGACCTCCTCGGCGGCCCGTGCCATCGCCACGTACTCGGGCCAGCGCACGTCGCGCTCGACCTCCGGCAGCTGGACGCCGACTCTCACCGAGACTTCGTGAGCCGCAGCGAGTAGCGGCCCGACCCAGGGCCGGCCATCTTCACCTCGACGTAATACCAGCCGGCTTCTGTCGCTTCGTGCACGATCGCCTCGTTCGGGCCCGCGCGCACCGACTGCGTCACGCGCCGCGACTGGAGCTCCTCCGACAGCCCCTCGACGTGCTCCGTGCCCGGACGCCAGAGGATGAGGTTCGTTTGCGTGCCCGCCGGGCCGCGCAGGAAGACCTTCAGTTGCTGGCCCCTACGCACGTTGACGCGATAGACGTCGACCTGGTCGTCCCAGAAGTCGAGCGTCGCCTTCACCGTCCGCTCCCGGCCGTACATCGTCGCGGCCCGCGAGCCGGCGTCGTCGTTCGACTCGTAGCGATCGGCGGGAGGCAGCGGCTCGGCGAGCGCCTCGAGCGCGGCCGCGACGTCCAGCGTTCCCCAGCCGGAGCGCGAGTCCCGTCCGGACGCACATGGCACACAGCCGGTGCTTGCCTTGGCATCGGTCGCGGAACGCTCGATGATCGCCGCCACTTGCTCGGGCGTCAGCTTCGGATTGACGGCGAGCAGGATCGCTGCCGCGGCAGTGACCTGCGCGGCCGAGAACGACGTTCCCGCGCCGTCTTTGAGATCCGCGGCTGCGCACACCGAGTACCCCTGGTCCACGCATGACGGCCGCTCTGCGGTGAGCTTTCGGGGCGTCGTCGAGACGAGCCCCTGTCCTGGCGCACCGATGTCGTTGAAGACGGCGTCGCGATTCGAGAAGCCGGGCACGCTGCCGCTCTGCATGACGGCGCTGACGCCGATCACGTGGGGCAGCGCGGCGGGATAGCTCGCAAACGGCCAGGGCCTCGACGGCGCGGAGTCGCCGTTGCCGACTGACGCCACGACGACGACGCCCTTGCTGTGCGCATAGGCGACGGCGTCCGCCTCCTCCTGCGAGAACGTGTCGCGGATGCGGTGCAGCGGATCGCGGATCCCGCCGATCGAGAGGTTGATCACGCGCGCGCCGCGGTTGACGGCCCACCTGATCGCCTTTGCCTCGACCGCGGCGTCGATGTCTCCGTCAGCCGTCGCGACTCGCGCCACGAGCAGCCGTGCGGGGAAGGCCATGCCCGCCACACCCTCGGCGTTGTTCACCTCGGCGGCGATGAGGCCGGCGACGAACGTGCCGTGGCCGATCGGGTCGTCGGCCGATCCGCCGACGAAGCTCTTGGCGGCGACAACGTTGTTCGTGAGGTCCGGGTGGCCGAGGTCGATGCCCGTGTCGATCACGGCGACGGTCACGGGCTCGAGCAGCGGGAGATCGGCCCAGAAGTCGAACGCGCGGACGTAGGCCAGGTGCCACTGGCGCCCGGCGAGCGGATCGTCCACGAAGAACGCCGGCACGGAAGACTCCGACGCGCTCCGGGGCCTGTCGACGACAGCCAGCGCGCGACGCGGCGGCGCCACCGGCACCCGGAGCGGCACCGAGACCACATCGTCCGCGGCGGTGAGCCGGTACTGCGTGGTGCCGTCCGGGACGACGGCGAGCCTGAACGACCTGTCGGCCTCGAGCTCGAACGACGGCCCCGGCCCCCAAGACTGGCCGGCGGTCTTCTGCTCGAGCTCGATCGGGCCCTTCACCTGCCGCGCGGTACCGGTCAGCGTGACCGGCGACCCCGCAGCGGCCATGCCGGCGGGTCGCGAGAGCGAGAGCACGCCGATCGTCACCCATGTCGAGCGTAGGTCGAGCGCGCGGCGGAACGTGCTCGACGGCACGCGGCGCTCACCCGTCCTCGTGTGGACGACGATCTCCTTCGCCCTCCCCGAAGCGGGAACGGCGCGCACGTCGATCGCCGCCGGAGCGCCGAGTAGCTTCGCCAGCCTCGGCGCCGGCAGCACGACAGGCCCCCAGCGGTGGTGCGGGGAGAGCCTGTCGTCCGGATCGGGCACCGACACGAGGTACGGGATCGGCGCGCCGCCGAGGAACACGTCCTCGACGTCGGCCGTGCGCCCGCCGGACGAGGAGAAGAAGAACGTCGTCGCCACCTTGCCGCCGAACATCAGCACCTGTCGTGACGTGGCCGCGACAGCCTTGTCGCCGACGTCCGACTCGGCCTCGATTCCGCCGTACACCTGGCTCCGCGTGTCCGAGTACAGGATCGAGCGGCCGGCCGCCTGGGCGAGCGCGTACGACCGCGCGGCGACGGCCTGCGCCTTCACGACCTCGAGCGGCCAGTCGTCGGGCACCTCCTGCGAGACGACGCCCCGGATGTACGGGTCGACGCCGACGACGTTGACGACCTGCAGGCGACCGCGAACGCGCTGGAGCTGGAAGTTCCCACGGTACGGCCGGGTCCCGAGCAGGAGTGGCTCCGAGCCGCGGAGGAACGTCAGCGGGCCCGGCAGGTCCTTCGGCGGCAACGCCGGATCGAGGGCGACCGCGAAGCCCGTGCTCGCCGAGTAGCTCCCCGGGGCGAGCTCGTGGATCTCACCCTTGCCGTCCATGAGGCGGAACGGCGCCTCGGAGGCAATTGACACCGTGCGCCTGCCTTCCGCGAGCAGCACGCGCACCGACGTCGTGCTCGCCTCGACGAGCTTCGTCCCCTGGTAGTAGTGCGCGAGGATCTTCTTGTACGGGACGCCGCGCCGCGCCTGGCCGTATGCGCCCCACTGCCCCATGCCGACACCGTGGCCCCAGCCGCGCCCGCGGATGACGTACGTCGTGGAGGTGACCGTGTCATCGGCGGACTGGGCCTGGCCGGCCACGGCTGCGCCTGCCGCGAGCAGCGGCAGGCAGAAAACGGCATATCTGAGGGCTCGAAGCATCTGGGCGGGCGCCTCGACGAGACGCATCAGGCTAGCTGAACGGTTCTCCTTCGGACTCCGTATTCATCCGCCGGTTAGACGAGACGCGTACTGCTGCTCGTAGTAGTCGCGGTACTCGCCGGACTTGATCGGCTCCCACCAGCCGCGGTTCGCGCGGTACCACGCGACCGTGCTCGCCAGGCCTTCGTCAAAGGAGCGGGTAGGCGCCCAGCCGAGCGCGCGCAGCTTTGCGTCGTCGATTGCGTAGCGCCTGTCGTGCCCGGGACGATCGTCGACGTGCCGGACGAGCGCGGGGTCGCAGCCGGTCTCTTCGACGATGCGCTGCGTGAGGTCGAGGTTCTCGCGCTCCTCACCGCCGACGTTGTAGACCTCGCCCGACCCGCCCTCGCGCAGGACGAGGTCGACGGCCGCAGCGTGATCCTCGGCGTGCAGCCACTCGCGGACCTGCTTGCCGTCGCCGTAGACCGGCAGCTCGAGCCCGTCGAAGGCGTTCGTGACGAAGAGCGGGATGACCTTCTCGGGGTACTGATTCGGGCCGTATGTGTTCGCGCCGCGCGTGATGCACGCGTCGACGCCGTACGTGCGAACGGCGGCCAGCACCTGCATGTCGCCGCCTGCCTTCGAGGCCGAATACGGGCTGGACGGACGGAGCGGCGCATCCTCGGAGCAGCGGTCAGGTGCCTCGACATCACCGTAGACCTCGTCCGTCGACACCTGGACGAGCCGGGCGCCGTGATCTCGCGCCCAGCGCAGAAGGACGTACGTGCCGAGGACGTCGGTCTCGATGAACTCGGCGCCGCTCAGGATCGAGCGGTCGACGTGGGTCTCGGCGGCGAAGTTCACGACGGCGTCGCAGCCTTCTCCTGCGTGGCCGACCGCGACCGCGTCGGCGATGTCGCCCTCGTGGAACTCGTGCGGCACGCCTTCGAGGTTCACCCGGTTGCCCGAGTACGTGAGCTTGTCGAGGACGACCGCCTGGTCGCCGCGCGCCGCGATGAGCTTCACGAAGTGCGAGCCGATGAACCCGGCGCCGCCGGTGACGAGGATTCTCACGCGGGAAGCCTAGCCAGGCAGTCGCGGAGGCCTTCGCGCCAGTGGGGCAGGCGCGGCGTCTCCGGCTTCTCCGAGCGCAGGACGGAATACGCCGGCCTGGGAGCCGGACGGCCGAGCTCCTCCGTCGTCACCCGCCGCACGCGGCAGTCGATGCTCGCCTCCTCGAAGACCGCCTCCGCGAAATCGGCCCACGTGCAGTCGCCGTCCGCAGCGACGTGGTAGGTGCCGTACGGCAGCCCGACGAGCTTGCGCGTCGCCTCGGCCAGATGCCCGACGTACGTCGGGCAGCCGCGTTGGTCGTCGACGACGGACACTTCGTCCCGCTCTCGTCCGAGCGCGAGCATCGTCAGCACGAAGTTCTTGCCCCACGGCGCGAAGAGCCACGACGAGCGAACGACCCAGCCGTCGCCGATCTCGCGCTCGGCTTCGAGCTTCGTCCGCCCATAGACGGACTGCGGGCCGGTCGCGTCCGATTCGACGTACGGCTCGCCCTTCCGCCCGTCGAAGACGTAGTCGGTCGAGAAGTAGACGACCGGCGCGCCGAGCGCGGCGATCTCACGGGTCCGCTCGACGTTGACGCGGCGCGCAGCCTCCTCGTCCGCCTCAGCGCCGTCGACGTCCGTGAACGCGGACGTGTGGAGGACGAGGTCGGGCTCCGACTCGACCGTCGGGCCCCAGATCTCCGTCAGCGCGCGGCCGAGCTGGCCGCCCGCGCCCGTGATCAGGATCCGACGGTGTCCCGTTGCGAGAGGATCGGAGATTCCGTGCTCCAGAGATGCAGGACGCGAGGGTCGTTCCACGGGACGCCGTGCTCGTCGGGATCTGCAGCGTCGTACTCCTCCGTGACGTGGTAGAGGAAGAGGCAGTCGGTGAGCGCCTCGTAGCCGTGCGCGTACGTCCCCGGGATGTAGAGCGCGACCGGGTTGTCGTCGCCGATGTCCTCGGTGAAGCTCTCGCCCGTCTCGCGGTCGAGCACGACGACGCGCACCATGCCGCTGACGCACGCGAAGAGGTCGTCCTGCCCCCGTTCGTGGTAGTGGAGCGCGCGGATCACGCCCTTCCGGGAGAAGACGAGGTTCGACTGCAGGACGGGCTTCGGCAGCTCGGAGGCGCGCATGAGCTCCATGAACCAGCCCCGTTCGTCGTCGTGGCGCCGCAGAGGTATCCGCTGGACGTTCACTTGTTCGCTCCGTTGGCGCGAACGAAGTCGTTCACCGCGTAGTACGCGTCGATCGACTCCCCGGCGTCGCCCCAGAAGCCCTCGAGCACGTCGTACTCCATCGCATCCTGTTCGACGTACCAGTTGTTGACGTCGGTGATCTCGAGCTCGCCGCGCCCCGACGGCTCGAGCGTGGGCAACATCTCCCAGACCGCGCTGTCGTAGAAGTAGACGCCGGTCACGGCGTACTCCGAGGGCGGCTCCTCAGGCTTTTCGACGATGCGCACGATGCGCCCGTCGCCGTCGAGCTCGGGAACGCCCAGATGCCTGAGGTGCTCAGGATCGGACTCGCGTGCCAGCACGACGCGCGCGCCGAATTGCTGGCCGCGGAACTTCTCGACGACGTGCCCGATCGACCGCTCGAGCACGTTGTCGGCGAGCATGACGACGCACGGATCGCGGTCGACGAACCGCTCCGCGAGCCCGAGGGCCTCCGCGATCCCACCCGGCTTCTCCTGGTAGCCGTAGAAGAGCTTGTCGATGCCGTATTCGTGGCCGTTGCCGAGCAGGCGGAAGAACTCTCCGGCATGCGTCCCGCCCGTGACGAGCATGAGCTCATTCACGCCGGCGTCGACGAGCGCCTCGATCGCGTACGTGACGAGCGGCCGGTCGTAGATCGGCAGCAGGTGCTTGTTCGTGATTCGTGTCAGCGGGTGGAGCCGTGTGCCGGAGCCGCCCGCGAGAATGACGCCCTTCACGCCGTTGATCGTAACGGCGCCGTCGATCGTAGACTTCGAGACGATTCCCGTGGCCACTGCGCCGCCCAGATCTGCGCACGCCGGCGTCTCGAGTTCCGACCGCCTGACGCCGTACGTGCCGCGAATCGCGATCGAGTGGCTGCGCGAGACGCCGACCGCGCGGCACAAGCAGATCCAGGGGTCGCTTGCGTTCGTCGACATCTCGGGCTTCACCGCGCTCACCGAGCGGCTTTCGAAGAAGGGCAAGGTCGGCGCGGAGGAGATGAACGACCTCCTGAACGACTGCTTCACCGAGCTCCTGTCGGTCGCCTACGACCAGGGCGCCGGTGTGATCAAGTGGGGTGGAGACGCAGTGCTGCTGCTGTTCGACGGCGCGGAGCACGAGGCGCGTGCCTGTCGGGCTGCTCTCGACATGCAGCGCACGATGCGGTCGGTCGGCAAGCTGCGCACATCCTCGGGGCTCGTCACGCTGCGGATGTCGGTTGGCATCCACAGCGGCGCCTTCGACTTCTTCCTCGTCGGCGACTTGCACCGAGAGCTCGTGATCACAGGTCCCGGCGCAAGCGCGACGGTCGAGATGGAGTCCGTCGCCGAGGCGGGCGAGGTGGCTATCAGCCCGTCCACGGCGGCAGCGATCGAGCCCCGTTGCCTGGGCGAGAAGAAGGGTCCGGCGATCCTCCTCCGCCGCGCGCCGAAGGCAAGCTCGGAACGGTCGTCGCCCGTCGGAGACGTCGCCGATCTCGACCTGGCGCAGCTCCTACCCCTGGACATCGGCGAGCACCTCGTCGCCGGCGGTGGCGAGGCCGAGCATCGGCCGATGACCCCCGCGTTCATCCACTTCATGGGCGCGGACGAGCTGCTCGCCGAAGAGGGGCCCGATGCCCTCGCCGGTGCACTCGACTTCGTCATGCGTAGCGTTCAGCGGGCCGCCCACGACCACCAGGTGACGTTCTTCGAGACCGACATCGCACCGAGCGGTGGCAAGGTGATGCTGATGGCGGGCGCGCCCCGCTCGAGTGGGAACGACGAGGAGCGGATGCTGCGTGCGATGCGGGCAGTGTTGGACGCCGGGAGCCCGCTGCCGCTCCGCATCGGCGTCAGCCGGGGACGTATCTTCGTCGGCGACTTCGGCCCGCCTTATCGACGGGCCTACTCTGTAAAGGGCGACTCGGTCAATCTCGCGGCGCGGCTGATGGCCAAAGCAGAGCCGGGACAGCTGCTCACGACAGACGATGTGCTGGAGCGGTCGCGGACGCGGTTCGACGCGGTGGCGCTCGAGCCGTTCGAGGCCAAGGGCAAGGCAGAGCTGGTGCAGGCGTACGCCGTCGGCTCCCCGCTCGGCCTGAAGGAGCGGACCGCCTCGGCGCCGCTCGTGGGTCGGGAAGACGAGTTGTCGGTGCTGATCGAAGCCCTCGACATGGCGCGGCGCTACGAGGGCAGGATCGTCGAGCTCGTCGCCGAGCCGGGGATGGGCAAGTCGAGGCTGATCGAGGAGCTTCGCGCGACCGGGGAAGGAGTCGCGGTGCTCTCGGTCCAGTGCGAGGAGTACGAGTCGGCCACGCCGTACTTCGCCTTTCGCGACCTGCTGCGCGAGCTCGTCGGCGTAGCGGGCGAGCATGACCCGGAGGCGGCCGAGCGACGCCTGCGATTGAGGGTCGAGACGAGCGCGCCACACCTCGAGCCCTGGCTGCCGCTTCTGGCCGTGCCCTTCGGTCTCGAGCTCCCCGACACGGCGGAGACGGCGCTGCTAGGTGACGAATTCCGCAAGTCGCGCCTCGAGGAGGTGGCGCGAGAGCTGCTCGGCATGCTCCTGCTCGAGCCCACCGTGCTCGTGTTCGAAGACACGCACTGGATGGACGACGCCTCTGCGGACCTGCTCCGTGAGCTGACGAAGGGCCTCGAGCAACGGCCCTGGCTGATCGTTGCCGCCCGGCGGGACCAGCCCACCGGCTTCGCCGCCCCCGAGGAGGCCGCGCCGGTCGTGATCGAGCTCCAGCCGCTGGGCGTGGCCCAGGCGGCCGCCCTCGCGCACGCGGCGACCGAGGAGCTCCCGTTCCTGCCCCACGAGATCGAGGCATTGACGGAGAGGGCCGGCGGCAACCCGCTCTTTCTCACTGAGCTGCTGGCCGTCGCTCGGCAGGCAGGCGGGCTGGACGAGCTGCCCGACTCCGTCGAGGCGCTGATGATGGCGCAGATCGACCGCCTGTCTCCCACCGACCGCAGCGTGCTCCGCTGCGCCGCGGTGATCGGGATGAGCTTCGCGAAGGACCTCGTGGACGCGGCGCTCGCGCCGGGCGCTCCCGCCCCCGACACCTGGGAACGGCTGAGCGACTTCCTCGTCGAGGGCGAGGACGGGCACTTCCGCTTCCGCCACGGCCTCGCCCGCGACGCCGCTTACGAGGGCCTTCCCTACCGGCGGCGCCGCGAGGTCCACGGCCGGGTCGGCGAGACGATCGAGGCGCACGCGGGAGACAGCGCGGAGGACGAGGCAGAGTTGCTCTCGCTGCACTTCTTCCACGCCCATGACTTCGACAAGGCGTGGCGTTACTCGCGCGTGGCCGGCGACCACGCCCAGTCGATCTACGCGAACGTCGAGGCCGCGCGCTTCTTCGGGCGTGCGCTGGACGCCGCCCGGCGCATTCCGACCATCGAGTCGGGCACCCTCGCCGGCGTACTCGAGTCGCTTGGCGACGTCAGGGTTCGACTCGGGGAGTTCGACGCGGCGGAAGCGGCCTACCGAAAGTCGTTGCGACGGATCGAAGCGAGTGCTGTAGAGGAAGCGCGCCTGATCCTGAAGCAAGCCCTCGTCCCGTACTGGCTGGGCCAGTACCGCCGGGCAATGCGCTGGCTGCGGCGGGGGCTGCGGCTGCTCGAGCCCTGTACGGGGCCAGAAGCCGCGGCCGAGAGGGCGAGACTGGCGGCGTGGTGCGGCCTCGTCCGCTACAAGCAAGGCCGGCCGCTCGAGGCGATCGAGTGGTGCAGGCAAGCGATAGACGGGGTGCTCAGCGAGGAGGGAAGGGACGCGCTCGCCCAGGCGTTCGTCGTTCTCGATTGGGCCTACGCCTCGCTCGGCCGCTACGACGAGGCGGTGTACTCCGACAGCGCGATCGCCATTTACGAGGAGCTCGGCGACGTTCGCCGTCGGGCGCTCGTGCTCAACAACCTCGGTGTGGTGGCCCACGTCCGCGGTCGGTGGGACGAGGCTCTCCGGCTCTACGAGGAAGCGCGCGAAGCTTTCGAGCAGGTCGGCGACCGCTGGTTTGCCGGCCTCGCCGTCAGCAACCGGGGTGCGATCTTTCGAGACCGCGGGGAGCTGCGCGACGCCGAGCCGCTGTTTCGCGACGCGCTGCGCCTGGCCAGAGCGGCGCGGTCGGGATCACGTCTCGCGGACAGCGCCCAAGAGCTCGGAAGCCTGCTCGCACGCGCCGGCCGCTTCGAGGAGGCACACGCGCTGCTCGCGGAGGCGCGGCAGGAGTATGAGCGCGCGGGCGACGAGGGCGAGGTTCTGCTCACGGACGCTCGGAATGCCGAGTGCCTCGTCCTCGAGGGCGAGGCGAAGGCCGCCCTCGCCGTCGCCGACGCAGCGCTGCGGCGCGCGGAGGCGCTTGGCGACGTCTTCGGATCCAAGGCAGTGCTCTACCGTGCGCGCGGATGCGCGCTCCTTCAGCTCGGAGAGCTGGAGGAGGCACGGCGCGATCTCGAGGCGAGCCTCGACGATGCGCGCCAGAGAGAGGCGGAATACGACATCGCGCTTGCGCTCGACGCGCTCGTAGCCCTCGGACGCCTCGCGCGGGAGCCGACGGATGTGATCGAGCAAGAGCGGGACGCAATCGTTGGACGCCTGAACATCGTCAGCCTGCCCACGATCCCGCTCTCCAAGGAGAACCTGGCCGCCCGCTAGGGACGGCCAGGTCACTCGCAGGATTCTCTCGTGTCGGTCTAGCCGAAGCCGCCCTTCTCGTCCCATGGGTAGGGGACGCAGAAGGTGATGACGATGTCGCCGGCGCCGTTCTTGTGCTTGGAGAGGACGCCGGGGAAGCGATTCGAACCGGGTGCCGTCGGGCAATTCTTCACCTGGCTCGGGTAGTCGGCGACGAGCCCCCAGTAGAAGCCGCCGTTGAGCACGGCGCACTGGTTCGGTGTCGGTGACTTCGTCAGCCACGACTTCGAGGACGTCGCGCTCGAGCAGTTCGTCGGGCCTGGGTCCGTCGGACGGTTGGTGACGTTGAAGGCGCCGAGGCAGACGTCCCACAGCGAGACATCGGTCTTCCCGCTCGCCTTGACCACTGCCTTGTCGATCCTCGCTACAACCTTGAACGAAGGCTTGTCGACGCTAGATCGGACGGTGCTGACGCCGAATCCGGCGCCGCGCTGTTGGAAGCCCGTGCCGCACACACTGGCCGGAACCGTGACGCTCGGGTTGACGGTCATGCCCAGCCGGGCATCTCCCGGCGCAGCGGCCGCCGCGGGGCCGAATCGACTCGCAAGTGGCCCAGACCCCAGACCCGACGCAGTCGTCGTGGCCGACACCGTGCCAGTAGTGCCTGTCGCTTCGCACGTCCCCTCGCACGGGTTCACGTCGTTCGCGATGTCGAACCCGTTGCTCGTGGTCGTGGCCGGCAGAGCGGCGGAGATCCCGTCGTCGTCGCCTTGAGCGTGTAGCCCGAGGCCCGAGTTGTTGATGCTCAGGAGGAAGAACGTCGCCACCCCGGACGGGTCGGTCGTCGCGGTGCACGGGCTTGCGCTCGTGCGACACGTGAGCGTGCCGCTGCTCGGGTTCGTGTCGATCACGACGCTGACGCCTTCGCCCGGATCGCGGGTTGCCCGAAGTCCTCGAGGACCGTGACCTTGACACCCGGCCGTGTCGTTGATGGTCGTGCTTCCGCTCCGTCAGCGTCGGCTGCTGGCTGAAGAACGTCGGAGGAACGTTTGCCTCATTCGGAGCAACCGTGAAGGTATCCGGCGTGCCGCTGTCGCTGCTCGCACTGATGCTGCCGTCGGTGACCGTGAGTTGCATCGTCTCCGCCTTGTAGTCAGTGACAGTCGTGCTCGTAGCGACGCCCGCCAACCAGTTGAAGCCGTAGATCGGATTGCAGCCGAACGTGCCGGCGGGGTTCACCGTCGTGTTGCCTGCGTTGCAGCCGCGCGGCGACTGACTCAGCCCCGAGAAGGTGGCAGCGGGAACGTAGTTGGTCTTGACGTTGCCGAATGCGTCATACGCGGTCACCGCAACCGGGTTGAATGCGACGCCCGCCGTCTGGCTCGGGTTCGGCTGTCCCGTCCACGCAAAGCGGTTGAGCGCGGCCGGGACGACCGTGAAGGTGTCAGGCGCCCCGCTGTCGCTGCTGGCGGTCACGCTGTCATCGGTGATCGTCAGCTGCGTCGTCTCCGCCTTGTAGTCCTTGACGGTGATGCTGTTGGCGATGCCGTTCGGCCCGGACAAACCGTAGATCGGGTTACAGCCGAAGGCGCCGCCGGGTGTGACGGTCGTGTTGTCGGAGGCGCAGCCGCTCGGAGACTGATTGAGGCCGGAGAAGACAGCGCCGGAGAAGTCGTAGTCCGTTTTGATGTTGTCCCACTCGTCATACGCCGACACTTCCACCCGGTCGAAGACTTGGCCGGCCGTCTGGCTCGGTCCGGCTGATCAGTCCAGCGGAAGCGGAAGAGATCGGTTCCGGGGTTGACTGAGAAGGCTTCGGTCGTGTCCTGCTTTCCCTCGGCCTCCACCGTCAGGCTCTGCGTGCTTGGATCCGTAAAGGTCGTGCTCGCTCTGTACAGCGTCATGTTGGCCGGCGCTTCGCCGGAGGAGTCGAAAGTCAGTTCGCTCTGGTCGGTAGAGCACGCGCCCTGCGCGGGATAGTCGGGGGACTTCAAGGCATCAGGCGGACTGTTGAACGGGCCTGAGAAGAGGACGCAACCATCCGAATTCCAGTAGGCGTCTGCCCCGGCGTTCTCATAGACGTCGGAGGCGGCGACGGTGACGCTGAACTCTTCGCCGGCCGTCAACGGCCCCACCGGGTCCGTGACCGTCAGTGCGCCAAGTGCGCCGGGGCCGACCTCGAACGCGTCGCTCTGCTGCGATGGGCCACCTTCGCCGGGGTCAGAGACCGTCAGGTGGCGTTCGGTTTCGGCGGCATACGCGGTAACAGTTGCCGTGCCGACGCCATCGGCCCAGGAGATGTTCGCGATCGGAGTAGAGACGTCGTCTGGAGCAGTGCTCAGGTCGGTCGCGAGCGTGCCAACGTCGTATGTCGTGATGATGTTGTCGAACTCGTCATAGGCGGTGGCTTCCGCCTCGAACTCCGCCCCGGCCATCTGGCTCGCGGCCGGTTGCGACGTCCACGCAAAGTGGTCGATTGGGCCGGGAGTCACCGTCACGACGGGGTCCTCGCCACTCAGCAGCAAATTCGCCTCGCCGGTGAAATCGGTGGACTCCTTCGCCTCAGTGGTCCACGTGTTCGATCCGGTCGACGGGGGCGCCGTCACCGTGATGTCCACGCTCACTTGCCCGTTTGGACCAACCTCGTTATTAGGGGAGCTCGTCAGCTGAACGACGTTGTCATCGACGGCCCTGTCCCAGCCAGAGACGTTCGGCAGATCGGCCGAGATAGCGGTAAAGCCGCCCGTCACAGTGATCTCCGCGGAGCCAAGCACCTGTTCTGCGCCGGACACGTTCCTGAGAGTGACGGTGAACGTTTGGCTGCCGCCCACCGCGACGCTCGTTGGATCCACCACGGCCGTATACATTGGCCCCTCCTGCGACGTCGCCGCAGAAGCGAACAGGGCCGCCATGACCAGGCCCAGACTCGTCAGGGCGAGCAGCCTCGCGGGCTGCCGCCGACTTCCACGCCGCAACGAAATCCTCTCCAAACGCGGCTGCCGCATTGCCGTAACCCCCCTAAGGTTGGCGCTGTGTCCGCGGGACACTGACCACGCGGGCGCCGATTGTCAAGCTCGAATTCTGAAGCTCGCTTCGAGTTCGCTGCACGCATCCGGCATCTCCGCCGCAGCCTCCCAGCGGCAGAGCAGCTGGTACTCCGTGCGGCGGCTGAGGAGCAGCGTCAGCCGCTGGCGCAGCCGAGCCCCTTCGCGCTCGTAGCCGATCTCGTACTGCCGACCGTGAAGCCCGGCGATGCGCACGGTCTTCGGCGCCCGCTCGAGCTCTCCGCCGAGGCTCGCGGCGAGCCGCGCGGCCACGCCGTCGAGCTCTTTCGCCGCCTGCGGCCAGAGCGCGGGGCGAAACGGCTTCACGAGCCTGAAGATCGTGACCGACTCGAGCTCTTGCGAGCCTGCCTCCGCCGGCAGCACGGTCACGGAGCGAGGCGTCCGCGCGATCTCCCTCGCCTGCTCGGCCTGGAACGTGAAGCCCGGGCCGCTGACCGTCTTCATCGCCACCGGCGGTGCCACCACGATCTCCGCCTCCCCGTCGCCGCCGCAGCCGACCAGGGCCACGGATGCGATGACAGCCGCGACGGCAAGGGGGATTAGGCGTGATCGACGGGGGTACACTCGCGGGGAACGATAAGGAAACGGGGTGATCGCATTGGGTAAGTCCAACACGAAGGTCCGTAGCGCCGCCGAGACTGCACGGCCGTACGTCGAGCGGGCGATCTCGGACGACGAGTTCCGCGAGAGCCTCCGGGCTGCGTTCAGCGCCGCCAAGGAGATCTACGACGAGCTCATACCGCAGAAGGGCGTGACCGGAGTGGCGAAGAAGGTCGCGAAGGACGAGGACCTCCAGGACAGCCTCAAGCGGGCAGTCGTGGAGCTTCGCAACGCCGCCGACCGGATGCAGGACGAGAAGGAGAGCCACGGCTTCCGCAACGTGTTCCTCATCCTCGTAGGCGTCGCCATCGGCATCTTCTTCAACCCGTTCACCGGCCCAGAGACCCGTCGCTGGGTAAAGGGACGCGTTTCGGGAGGCGAGTTCTCCTACAACGGCCAGGAACAGGCCGAGACCGTCACCGCCTACTAAAACGGCGGCTAGCGACTCTGCAATTCGCGAGCGGCGCTCCGGCCGCCACCGGCCGGGGCGATCGCCCGCGCGAGCGAACCGGGGTCGAGCCCGCTCGCGACGGAGATGTCGCTCGACTGCAGGAGAATCGCGCCGGCGGCAGGCGCACGCCCGGTCGCTCTCAGAGTTGGCGCCCAGACGGCCGCCGACGGGAAGTCGATGTCCTTTGCGTGCTGCCAGGCGCGAAGGTACGGGTAGGCGTTGACGACACCGTCGTAGCCGAGGAAGAGCAGCGACGAGGGATGGATCTCGAAGTGCAGGTGATACGGCGTCGTCTCGGCGTCGCCCGTGTTGCCCATGAAGCCGACCACGTCGCCGGCCTGTACCCGCCCGCCGTCGACCGCGAGCGGGGAGAACGCCGCCAGGTGGGCGTAGTAGAACTCGTTGCCGTACCGGTCGCGGAGCCACAGCCGGTTGCCCCCGACACGGTTCCACCCGACGGAGAACACCGTGCCGTCGGCGACCGCCAGCACGGGCGCTCCGAGCGCCGCGAAGATGTCCGCTCCGTGATGCCAGCCCGTCGTCGCGCGCGCCGCGCCGAACGTGTCGCTGAAGCCGGACGGGCCGTACACCGGGAAGACGTAGCCGGCGGCGGTCAGCCGCTTCGTCACCTTCGGAGCGATCTGAACGAGCGGTGACGGGCCGGTCGTGCCGGGACGGGGCATGTCAGCCGGTATGCCGAGGCCGCGGCGGCTGCCTGGCGGGACCGGCTGCGTGACGACCGGCGTCTTCACCACGACGGGAGTCTCCTTACCCGCGACAGCGGCCTTCACCACGGGCGCCGGCTTGGGGCTCGAGGCCGAAGCCTCGGCATAGCCGACGAGGATCCGCGTACCGACGGGCAGGGCGGCGTGATCGGCGTCGAGCCGCACGTCGACCACCGTCACCCAGCCGCGGACCGCACCGCCTTCGGCCGACAGCGAGCGCTCCTGCAGCAACGTGAGATGGCCCCAGTCACCGAGCGGCACGCGCAGGTCCGGCGACGGGGCGACGGCCTGCCCGAGCACGGTGAGGTTCGTGATCGCCGTGCCGTCAAAGCTCTCCTCGCCCGTCTTGGACGATGCCCACGTGCGGGCGACGACCGCGTCCATCGTGATCTCTCCGCCGAAGAGCGACACGGCGCGGAGGTCGGTCCTCGCCTGCGCGTTCACAGCCGCAGCCCACGACCTCGCGGCAATGCTCTGGGCGCTGACGATCGATCCGTCCGCGGGGTAGGAGAAGGAGACCGGAGCGGCGGCGCTCGTGGCAGCGGCGTCGACGAAGCCGGCGACGACAGGCGCCTGGTTCGGAAGCAGCACTTTCACCCCGTAGGCGATCCCGCCCGAGGCAGGCTGCGACTGCTGCCCGCTCTCCGCACCCGCCTGGGCGGTGAGCGACAGCAGCACGACAGATGCGAGCGCGAGCCCGCGCAACCCCACCATCACGGGATTATGGCAACAGGACGCGGCTATTGCGGTGGTTGAGGGCGCAGAGCGCGCACGACGAGCTGTGCCGCGACGCCCAGCAGCAGCACTGCGAACAGTCGCTCGAGCACATCGTCGGGCAGGTTGATCGCGAGGAAGCCGCCCGCCACGACGCCCACGATCCCGCCGATTCCCAGCACGAGCGCGGACTGCAGCCGCACATGCCCGTACCTCCGCTGGCGCCACGTGCCGACCGCGACGACGGGCAGCATCGCGAGCAGGGACGTCGCCTGCGCCGTCAGTTGGTCGAGCCCCAGCGCGAGCGACAGCGCCGGCACGAAGAGAATCCCTCCGCCCACACCGAACAGGCCCGCCAATACGCCGGCGAGAGTGCCGAGAGCGATTCCGATCGCGACCTTGTCCATCAGATGAATAGGCGTATGGCGAGGGCGACGAGCAGTCCGGCGAACGCGAGCATCAGCGTCCGGGTAGCGAGCCGTTGCTGGAGGCTCGTTCCCGCGAGCACGCCCACGGTTGCGGGGATACCCACGAGCGCCGCATAGCCCGGCTCGATGTCGCCGTGGATCGCGAAGAAGATCACGCCTTCCGCCGCGATGAGGCCGATCGCCGCCAGCGATGTCGCCATCGCAGAGCGCTCCGGATACGCGGCGAGGAGGATGAGCAGCGGCACCATGACGATTCCGCCGCCTACGCCGAAGAGCGCCCCGAACACCCCCGCCGCGAGGCCGATGAGGACGAGGCGCACCGGCATAGTCTACGAGGGTGACTGCCGTCGATCCGCTTGCCGACCTTGCCGCGCGGCCACGCGAGGCGGCGATCATTCTCGACGTCGACGGCACGCTGGCGCCCATCGTCGCCCGTCCGGCGGAGGCCTCGGTGCCGGAGCAGACGCGCGTGCTGCTGGCGGTTCTCGTCGAGCGCTACGGGCTCGTTGCGTGTCTCAGCGGACGCCCCGGCGAGGACGCAGCCCGCGTGGTCGGCGTCGATGGCGTGCGCTACGTCGGAGAGCACGGCCTCGAGCTGGCACCCGAGGCCGGCGAGTGGGCGCAGCGGCTGGCCGACTTCGCAGCCGGCGTGGACTGGCCGCACGAGGAGGGTAAGCGACTGTCGCTCGCATTCCACTACCGGGCGGTCGAGGACCTCGCAGCGGCGGAGGGCGCACTCGGAGCCGTCGCGGAGCGTGCGCTCGCGGAGGGTCTGCGGCCGCGCTGGGGCCGTCGCGTTCTCGAGATCCGTCCACCTATCGACCGCGACAAGGGCACAGCCGTCAGGCACCTCCTGGCCGAAGGCGGCCTTCGCCGAGCCCTCTACGCGGGGGACGATACGACCGACCTCGACGCCTTCCGCGGCCTCGACGGCGTCGAGGTCGCAGTGCGGATCGCGGTCGTTTCGGACGAAGCGCCGGCCGAGCTGGCCCCCGCTGCAGACCTCGTCGTCGACGGTCCCCCAGGGCTCGCGGCCGTCCTCGCCCGGTTGTGACGCACGTCGACGAAGCGATGCTCGCTCCCGTCCGCGAGCGCTATGGCGAGCCTGCCGTCCTGCACTGGGACGGCGAGGTCACCGATCCGGAGCTCGCGCTCATCACGTACAGCCCGGGTCGCCGCCACGACGTCACGCTGTTCGTCACGAACGGGGATCGGCTCGCCCTCATCCGCAAGCCGCACTTCGAGCCCGGCATCTGGCGGACGCCAGGCGGGGGCGTCAAGGTCGGCGAGGACTTCGTCGAGGGGATCGTCCGCGAGGGCCTCGAGGAGCTGGGCGCGACCGTCGAGTTGGAGCGCTACCTCGTGCGAGCGGAGGCGGTGTTTCGCTTCGCCGACCAGTCGGTGCCGTGGGTGACGCACGTCTTCTCTGCCTCTACGGATGCCTTGGTGCTGGCGGCGCAGGACACGGCCGAGATCGCCGAGGCTCGCTGGGGGACGGCGGCGGAGCTCGCCGGCCCGATCCGGGAGCGGCTGCTGGCGACCGGGAGAGCGCTGTGGCGCTACCGCGTGGCGCTCCACGATGCGGCTCTCGGCGAGCTGGCCAACGACTGAGCCCTTGCGGCACCGGCGGGGCCACCCCTCGCCTCCACCCGGTTTCACGGTACTAGGGAAATCCAGACCTGTGGGTGACGAAAGCGTGCCAATTTTGTGCCAGGCGGCTCAGACGCTGGCGGCCTCGCGCCGCAGCACCTCCCACGCAAGTCGCACGTCGTCCTCCGCCGTCCGCTGCTGACCGATCGCAAGCCGCAGCACATACCGCCCGTCGAGCTTCGTGTGCGAGAGGAACACCTCGCCGCTCGCGTTCACGCGCTCGAGCAGCGCCTCGTTCTCATCGTCCGAGCCGTCCCGCCGGAAACACACGAGCGAGAAGTGCCGCGGCGCCGAGACCTCCCACCCGGGCTCCGCCCGCACCCAGCCCTCGAACAGCTCCGCCAGCCGCACGTGCTCGCGAATCAGCCGCTGCAGGCCCTCTCGCCCGTAACAGCGCAGCACGGCCCACAGCTTCAGCGACCGGAACCGGCGGCCCAGCGCAGGGCCGTAGTCGCCGAGCGAGTCGACGGCGTCCGGCGTGCGCAGGTACTCCGGCACGAGCGAGAAGGCGGCGCGCAGCGCCTCCGGCCGGGGGCTCCACAGCAGCGAGCAGTCGACGGGCACGAGCATCCACTTGTGCGGGTTGACGACAAGCGAGTCGGCTCGATCGACACCGTCGAATGCCCACCGCAGCTCCGGGCACACCATCGCCGGCCCCGCATAGGCCGCGTCCACGTGGAGCCAGATGCCGGCGCGGTCGCAGAGATCGGCGATCGCGGGCACCGGGTCGACCGACGTCGTCGACGTCGTGCCGACCGTCGCCACCACGGCACACGCGCCCTCCAGGTCGAGAGCATCGGGCCGTAGCCGAAACTCGTCGTCCACCGGCGTCGGCCGGAGCTCGAGACCGAGGATCTTCACCGCTTTCTCGACGGACGAGTGGGAGTGCTCCGAGGCGACGACGACCCGCTTCCCCGGAGCGAGCTCACGGGCCGCAGCCAGCGCGACGAGTGTGGAGGTCGACGCCGTGTCCTCGATGTGCCCGTGCCAGCCGCCGGGCAGCCCGAGCAGATCCGCCACCCAGTCGAGCACGACCCCCTCCAGCTCGGTCGAAGCCGGCGACGTCCGCCAGAGGATCGCGTTCTGGTTGAGCGCGGCGGCGAGCAACTCCGCGAGGATGGCCGGCTCCGAGCTCGAGTTGGCGAAGTATGCGAAGAACCGGGGGTGCTGCCAGTGCGTCATCGCCGGCAGGAGGACTTCGTCGACGTCCTTCAGCACCGCGGAGAACGGCTCGCCCTGCTCCGGCGCCGTCGCCGGCAGCCGCGAACGGACGTAGCCAGGCTCGACTTGCGAAAGCACGGGTAGCTCGGCCACACGCTCGAGGTAGCGCGCGGCCCACTCGAGCGCCTCGGCGCCGTCCTCGCGGAAGCTGCTCACCGCTTCAGCATCTTCTCGATCTGCGGCCACGAGCGCGTGTTGAGGACCTGCTTCTTCGTGAGCCAGGCGCGGCGCGCCTGCCCGACTCCGAGCTCGACGTAGGCGAGCGTCGACACGCGGTGCGCGTCGCTCGTCACCGGCACGAGCACGCCCTCCTCCCCCGCCAGCCGCGCGAGCGGGTCCGGCATGTCGAGCCGGTCCGGCTGGGAGTTGATCTCGAGCGCTGTCCCCGTCCGCGCCGCAGTCTCGATGACGCGACCGGGGTCGATGGCGACGCTCTCACGGCGGCCGATCTTCCGCGCCGTCAGGTGCCCGATGCAATCGACGTGCGGGTTCTCCATCGCGCCGCACACGCGCTCGGTCGGATCCCGGTGGAACGCCGAGTGGAGCGACGCGACGACCCAGTCGCGCTCGGCCAGCACCTCGTCCGGCACGTCGATGGAGCCGTCGGCGCGGATGTTCGCCTCGACGCCCTTCAGCAGACGGAACGGCGCGAGCTTCTTCGCGACCGCGTCGATCTCCCGGTCCTGCGCCTCCATGCGGCCCTCCCGCAGGTAGTGCGAGTGATCGGTGATCGCGAGGTACTCGTAGCCGCGCTCGATGGCCGCGAGCGCCATCTCCTCGATGGTGTTGTGGCCGTCCGCCGACCACGTCGTGTGCGTGTGGAGATCTCCCTTCAGCTGCTTGAGCTCGACGAGCTTCGGCAGCGACCCCTCGCGCGCGGCCTCGAGCTCGCCGGCGTTCTCGCGCAGCTCGGGCGGGATGAGCTGGTAGCCGAGGAACTCGTACAGCTGCTTCTCGTCCCGGTGTGTGACCGTCTCGCCGGTCTCCGTGTTGAGGACGCCGTACTCGGAGATCGAGAGCCCGCGCCGCTGTGCCTCTTCGCGCATTGCGATGTTGTGGTTCTTCGAGCCCGTGAAGTGCTGGAGGAGATTGCCGTAGCACTCGGGCGGAACTACGCGAAGGTCGAAGCGGAGCCCGTGCCCGGACACCACGGTCGCCTTCGTGCCGCCTCGCGCGGCCACCTCGACGACCCACGGCAGCTCGGTGAAGTGCGCGATGAGCGCGTCGGGATCGCGGGCGGTGGCGATGATGTCGACGTCGCGGACGGTCTCACGCCGCCGCCGCGCGCTGCCCGCCTCGGACACCTTCAGCGCCGCGGGGTGCGCGCGTAGCTCCTCGACCGCCTCCAGCACTGCCGGTAGCGCGATGCCGAGCAGCGCCCTCGCAGGCCCGGCGGGCTCGTTCTTCGCCTCGGCGAGCGCCCGCAGGACGTTCTCCTCGCTTCTCGGGCCAAGCCCGGACAGCGTTCGCAGCTGCTCTGCTTCGGCCGCCACGCGTAGCTCCTCGAGGGTGGTGATGCCGAGCTCGTGCCAGATTCGGCGGACCGTCTTCGGCCCAAGGCCCGGAATGCGCATGAACTCCACGAGCTCCGGGGGCACAAGCTGCTTGTGCTTCGTGAGCGCGTGCACCTCGCCGTCCTCGACGATCTGGACGATCTTCTCCTCGATCGTCTTGCCGATTCCCTGGAGCTCCTTCGCCTTCCCCTCGAGCGCCATCTGCGCGACCGACGTGCCCGTCTCGCGGATCCGCGTGGCGGCGCGACGGTAGGCCAGCACGCGGAACGACTCCACGTCCTCGAGCTCGAAGATGTCGGCGAGGAGCTCGAACTGCGCGGCAACGTCGGCGTTCGCGGGCAGCGGGGCCATCCAGACGGCGATGATACGGGCGGCCGTGCGAGCAACCATCTGCCTGCCGACGTACAACGAGCGCGAGAACCTCGAGCCGTTGCTGCGCGCGCTCGGCGAGGTGCTGCCCGGACGGTGCGGAGAGCGCGTCCTCGTCGTCGACGACTCGTCACCCGACGGGACGGGGCAGCTCGCCGACGAGCTCGCGGCCGAGCTCGACTTCGTCGACGTCCTCCACCGGCCGCGGAAGGAGGGCCTCGGCCCGGCGTATCTCGCGGCGTTCCGGCAGGCGCTCGCAGACGGCGCCGAGCTGATCCTCGAGATGGACTGCGACTTCTCGCACGACCCGCAGGACGTGCCGCGGCTGCTTGCTCAGGCCGAGGACGCCGATCTCGTGCTCGGCTCGCGCTACGTCGAGGGCGGCCGCGTGGAGAACTGGGGCGCCCTGCGCCGGTTCGTGTCTTCCGGCGGCTCGCTCTACGCGCGCGTGCTGCTCGGCGTCGGCATCCGCGACCTCACCGGCGGCTTCAAGTGCTACCGGCGGGCCGTGCTCGAGCGGATCGATCTCGACGCCGTGGCGTCGACCGGGTACGCGTTCCAGATCGAGACGACGTACCGGGCGCTTCGAGCCGGCTTCCGCGTGGTCGAGATCCCGATCACGTTCGCCGACCGAGAGGCGGGCAGCTCGAAGATGAGCAAGACGATCTTCCTCGAGGCGGTGTGGAAGGTGCCGCTGTTGCGCGCCCGCGCGCTCGCCCGGCGGCTATAACGTCAGACGTGGACGACGTCACCGACGAGACGTTCCAGCAGGAGGTGCTCGACGCCGAAGGCCCGGTCGTCGTCGACTTCTGGGCGCCGTGGTGCGGTCCTTGCCGGGCAGTCGACCCGATCTTCGAGCAACTCGCCGTCGAGCACGAGGGCCGCGTCCGGTTCGTGAAGCTCAACATCGACGAGAACCTCGACACAGCCGCGCACTACGGCGTGCTCTCGATACCGACAGCGATCCTCTTCGAGGGCGGCGAGGAGCGAGAGAAGGTCATGGGCGCGTATCCACGCTCGCGCTACGAGCAGGCGTGGGCGGCGTGGCTCACAGACGCTTGAGCATCCGGACGCCCTCGTCGTCCACTGTCAGCGTCTCGTACCCGAGCCGCTCGTAGAGCCTCCTCGCCGGATTGTCGGCGTCGACTGACAGGCTGATCGCGTGAAGCCGGCGGCTCGTGCGGCGTCTTCGATCCCGTCCATGAGGCGCGTGCCGACGCCCTCGCGGCGGTGGCCGTCCCAGACGGCGACGGCGAGCTCCGGCGTCTCGTCGTCGACGTAGCCGTGGCCGTGGTCCTCGGCGGTGAAGAGGCGGCAGAGCGACGCGCCGACGACCTCGCCCTCTCGCTCGGCGATGACCGCGAGGTCGCCGCGGCGGCCCCAGCCTTCGTGATAGCGCGCGAGCTCCGGGTGGGCAATGACGAACTCGTACGGCGGGAGCTCCCGCTCCGGGTTCCAGGACACGGCCTCGAAAAGGGCATGCTTCACGTGCTCGATATCCGCGTCCGTGCCGGGGCGGACCTCGATCACCGGAAGTGCTCCCAGCTCCCCAGCTCGTGCAGGCCGCCCGTCGAGCTGCAGCTCGACGCCCTCGCCCTCTTCGCAACGGCCGATCGCCACGAACGGGCCGGAGTCCACGACCGCCGCGAGCAGCTCGTAGTCCTCGCCGAACCCGAGGTCGTCGACCGTCGCGCCCTCCGCCAGCGGCACGCGATCGAGGTCGATGACGAGGCGGCAGCCTGATCGCTCGGCGATGTGGGCTGCGTCGCGCGCGATCCCGTCGGAGATGTCGATCAGCGCGTGCGCGTGTGCGGCAAGCGACCGTCCTTCGTCGAGCCGGATCGGCGGGCGGGGGAGCTCGCCGGCGCGGAAAGCAGCACCGGCGGCGCCGAGCGGGCCGGTGACGACGAGGACGTCGCCCGGCTGGGCTCCGGCCCGTCCGGGAACGCGCTCAGACCGTCCAAGTGCCGTGACCGAGAGGTAGACGCGGTCCGCGGCCGTCGTGTCGCCCCCAACGACGTCGACGCCGGCCTCGGCGATTCCCTCGTAGAGCTCGAGCACCGAGTCGAACGTCGTTTCGCCAGGTGCGCCGAGGCTCACCAGCAGCCCCTCCGGCACGGCTCCGCTCGCAGCGAGGTCGGAGAGGTTGACCGCCGCCGCGCGAAAGCCGAGGTCGCGCCACGAGATGCGGTCCAAGGTGAAGTGGACGTCCTCGACGAGCGCGTCCTGCGTGACGACGAGCCCGCCGTCCAGCAGGGCGGCGTCGTCTGCGATCCCCTTCGCCAAGCCGCGGCGCCCGAGCTCGGCGAGCAGCCCGAGCTCTCCGAGATCAGCGAGCGTCTGCGACATGGAGCACGTCCACGGGCCCCTCGCCCTCGCCCAGGTCGACAAGCCCGTGGGCGACCGCGTGGGCCGCCGCCTCAGCAGCGCCTCGGGCCGCCTCCTCGAGGGACTGTCCCTGCGCGAGTAGCGCGGCGAGCGTCGCCGAGTGCGTGCAGCCGGCGCCGTGCGTCGCGGGGACGTCGTGACGCTCGACGGGAATCTCGACGTGCTTGCCGGAGGTGAAGAGATGGTCGACTGCGCGCTCACCGTGGCCGCCCGTGACGATGACGGCGCGCGCTCCCATCGCGTGGAGCTGCTCGGCGAGCACGCCGCGGTCCTCGGTGTCGACGCCGCCGAGCGCCTGGGCCTCGTGGAGGTTCGGCGTGATCACGGTCGCGAGCGGGAAGAGCAGCGTGACGAGCGCCTCGACGGCATCGTCCTGGAGCAGCTGCGCGCCGGCTGCGGAGATCATCACCGGGTCGACGACGAGCGGCACCGGCTGCTCGGCGAGGAACGCCGCCACCGTCTCGACGATCTCGCGCGAGTAGAGCATCCCCGTCTTCGCCGCGTCGACGCCGATGTCCGAGAAGACCGCGTCCAGCTGCGCCTGTACGAACTCCGGGGCCACTTCCTGAACGGCCGTCACGCCGACGGTGTTCTGGGCAGTCAGCGCGACGATGGCGCTCATCCCGAAGCAGCCGGCCGCGGCGAACGCCTTGAGATCGGCCTGGATGCCCGCGCCGCCGCCGGAGTCGGAGCCCGCGATGGTCAGGCAGCGCGCGACGGCCACGGCGCGACGCTAGCAGTACGATCCTGGCACCGCCGTCCCACAGGGAGGAAGAGATGGCCGAGACGTACACGCACACGACGTGGCGCGTGAAGCCAGGGTCGGAGGACGAGTTCGTCCGGCGCTGGGCGGAGTGGATCGAGTGGAGCCATCTCCAGGGTCTCGGCCCGCGGGCGCGGCTCTTGCGGGACACCGAGAGCCCGTCGACCTTCGTGAGCTTCGGCCCCTGGATGAGCACGGACGCGGTGAAGAACTGGCGCGCGGCCGCCGGCTACCACGAGCGGGTGGCGAGCCTCCAGGAGCTGCTCGAGGGCTTCGATCCGCGCACGCTGGAAGTCGTCGCCGAAGGGTGACCGTCGCCGCGCTCTCCGACGAACTGCTGGCCGGAGAGGAGGTCGCATACGTCACGACGGAGCCGGCGCGGGAGGCGACGACGGCCCCGCTTCCGCCCGGGCTCGACGAGCGCGTCGTCGCCGCGCTCGGCGCCAGGGCATCACAGCGCTCTTCGAGCATCAGGCTCGAGGCGTGGGCCGCAGCGGCTCGCGGCGAGCACGTCGCCGTCACGACCGGCACGGCGAGCGGCAAGACGCTCGCCTTCAACCTCCCGGTGCTCGACGCGGTCGCTCGCGATCCGAAGGCACGCGCGCTCTACCTCTATCCCACCAAGGCGCTCGCACAGGACCAGGCGCGCAGCCTCACGGCGCTCGGCGTGCCAGGGTGCGGCCGGCGATCTACGACGGTGACACGCCCATCGACCAGCGACGCCAGGTGCGGACGTGGGCGAACGCGATCCTCTCCAACCCGGACATGCTCCACCTGGGCGTCCTTCCCCATCACGACCGCTGGGGCGACGTGCTCGCGAACCTCGAGTACGTCATCGTCGACGAGGCCCACGTGTACCGCGGCGTCTTCGGCTCGCACGTCGGCCAACGTCCTGCGGCGGCTGCGGCGGCTGGCGGCCGTCTACGGGGCCGAGCCGCAGTTCCTGCTCGCGTCGGCGACGATCGCGAATCCGGCCGAGCTCGCCACGTCGTTGACGGGGCTGGAGACGACGGTCGTCTCCGGCGATTCGGCGCCGCGGGCCGAGCGGACGATCGTCCTCTGGAACCCGCCGGTGACGGACGAGGAGCTCAACCTCCGCGCGAGCGCGCTCGGCGAGGGGTCGCGGCTGCTCGCGGAGCTCGTCGAACGCGGCCTGCAGGACGCTGTGCTTCGCGAAGAGCCGCAAGTCCGCCGAGCTCATCCACCGATTCGCTCTCGACCGGCTTGGACGCGAGTACGCCGACCGGCTCTCGCCGTATCGCGCCGGGTACACGCCCGCGCAGCGGCGCGACATCGAGCGGCGGCTCGTCACCGGCGAGCTGCTCGGCGTTTCGGCGACGGACGCGCTCGAGCTCGGCATCGACATCGGCCTGCTCGACTGCGTGATCTCGGTGGGCTTCCCGGGCACGGTCGCCAGCCTGCGCCAGCAGTGGGGCCGCGCTGGACGGCAGGGTCACGGGCTGGCGGTGCTCGTCGCCTCGGACGACGCGCTCGACCAGTACTTCATGCGCGAGCCGGAGGCGTTGCTCGGCAGGCGCGTCGAGGCCGCGATCCTCGATCACGCGAATCCGCGCGTGCTCGACGGCCACGTGCTGTCGGCTGCGTACGAGGCGCCGATCGACGACGCGGATCGCGCGACGCTCGGTGACGAGGCGCTCGAGCGCGCCGCCCAGCTGCCCGAGCTGCGGCTCGCCGCCGCCGGCTTCACGTGGACAGGCCGCGATTATCCGGCCGCGCGCATCTCCTTGCGTTCGGCAGGAGTCGACTCGGTGCTCGTGGTCGAGACCGATTCGGGCTCCGTGCTGGGCATCGTCGAGCGCGAGCGGGCTTACTCGACGGTCCACGAGGGCGCCGTCTATCTCCACCTCGGCGAGCCGTATCTAGTGAGCGAGCTCGACCTGGCTGCCGGCGCGGCCCTCGTCGAGCCGTTCTCGGGCGACTGGTACACGCAGGCGAAGAAGGACACGACGACGGCGATCGAGGAGCCGCTGCTCGTTCGCGATCACGCAGGCGTCGAGCTGTCATTCGGGCGCGTTTCGGTCACCGAGCACGTCGTCGCGTACCAGCGGAAGTCGACGCGGGACGGCGCCGTTCTGGAGACGGTTGCGCTCGACCTTCCGCCCGCGACGTTCGAGACGGAGGCTGTGTGGTTCGTGCCGTCGCCGTCGGTGCTGGACGGTCTGGAAGCAATGCCGAAGCTGCTCGGCTCGCTGCACGCCGCCGAGCACGCGATGATCGCGCTGCTGCCGCTGTTCGCGATGTGCGACCGCTGGGACATCGGCGGCCTGTCGACGAACGTCCACTTCCAGACGGGGGCGCCCACGGTGTTCGTCTACGACGGCCACCCCGGTGGCGTCGGCATCGCCGAGCGTGGTTATGCGGTCTTCGAGGATTGGGTGGCGGACACGGCGAGGCTGCTCGCCGGGTGCCCGTGCGAGAGCGGGTGCCCGTCGTGCGTGCAGTCGCCGAAGTGCGGCAATCTCAACGAGATGCTGGACAAGGCCGGCGCCCTCCAGTTGCTGCGCAGGATCTCAGCGGGCTGACCCGCCGGCCCGCGAGACGATCGCTTCCACAACCCGCTCCCCGGCCAGGCCGTCGAGCTCCCCGACCACCTCGAGCGCGACGCGGCGGCGCTCGGCGGAGAGCTCGTCGGGGTGCCTCAGCGCGCGCTCGATCGCCTCCGTCACCTCGCCAAAATTCGCGGCGCGGTAGAACGCCGTGGACGACATCAGGTCGCGGTAGTGGACGCCGAGAATGTTCTTCGCCGCCCACGTCTCGCCGGGCGGCGCCCCCTCGTCGTAGACGACGCATACCGCCGGCCGGTCGTTGACGAGGGCGTCGAGGAGGATCGTCCCCGCGTTCGACACCACGCACGCGCCGTGCTGGAGCATCGTCGCAAGCGTCGGCAGGTCGATCTCGTCCGCGGGCTGCACAGCCGCACCCGTCCTGCCCATCGCCGGCGCGAAACGCTCCTGCCACCGGTGATCCTTCGGGTGCGGGCGAAAGAGCAGCGAGAACCGCTCACTCGCGCCCGTCTCCTCCCACCACTCGATGAGCCGCCCGAAGAAGAACGGCTCGTACGGCGTGTTCGTCGGCGTGTTGCCCATCACTAGCACGACCGGGCGCGCCGGATCGAGGCCGTGGTGACGCGCGAGCTCCGCGAAGTCCTCAGGGGCTGTCCTCGCGTGGAAGGCGTCGCTCTGCGGCCAACCGGTGACGACGACGCGCGCAGGATCGACGCCGTGCAGCCGCGCGAGGTCGTCCCGCATGACGGCGTTCTGGACGACGTACGCGCCGAGGTGCTTCGAGATGACGCCCTTGCCGACTGCGTGGTCCCAGCTCGCGACGTACCCGATCGACGGGATGTCGAGCCGCCGCGCGGCGTTCAGCACGAGGCGACACCGAGGGCGTCTGCATGTTCGCCACGACCAGGGTGCCGCACTCGTCCCGCATCCGCCGCACGAGCGTGTGCGACACGTACCGCCTCGGGCAGAAGTACCAGCGCTTCATCAGCCGTTCGAGCCAGCGCCAGCGCGGCAGCGGATCGGCGTGGTCGAGGTCGAGGAAGGGATTGCCGTGCCCGTGCGCCATGCGCTCGACGTGAAAGCCGTGCCGGTAGTTGAAGCGAATCGCGAGCGGCCAGAAGCCGATCCGCCGTTCGAGCGACGCATCGAGACGGCGGACGATCCGCTCGATCAGCGGCACGCGCTCCGGAAAGAGATCGTCGTAGTACGCGACGTTCATGCCCTCCGTGTCGGCCCACCGTGACGCCTTCGCCCGCGGCTCGAGAAAGACGACGACGAGGCTGCCGCCCAGCCGCTGCGCGAGTCGTTGCAGCAGTCGCGTCTCGACGAAGAGCCTCGTCGTCAGCGGATCGGGGAAGACGAGCCAGACCCGGCGGTCGGGCATCAGAAGAAGTCCATGTCGCCGCTGATCACGCGCCAGTGAGAGAAGTCGTACGGATCGAGCTGTAAGTCCTCGCGGAAGACGAACGACGTGATGGGACGGGTGTCCTCGCGGGCGAATCCGGCGCGCTCGACGGCGCGCTCGAGGCGCGGATCCTTCACGAGGACATCGAGCTTCCGGGCCCCGGGCAACCGCTCGACGTGCGCGATCGTTGCTCGAAGGAGCTTCTCGCCGGCGTCCTCGCTCAGCGCGAAGAGCTCGTGAATGCGCCACAGGCCGGCGAAGTCAGGCCCCCACACCTCGGGATCCCGCTCGCCGACGAGCGCCGCCGCCATCATGGCACCGTCCTCGTGCAGGAACAGCCACTCGTACCGTTCCGCCGTCACCGGCGAATACCGCCACTCGAGCCACGTCGGGCTCTTGTCGACCCTGATCACCCGCTCGTCGCCGTGCGACGCTTCGATGAGCGCCGCCAGCTCTGGATCGCGTGAATCGCCGATGCTGACCTTCGGTCGCCCACGCGGCAACCACCGGCGGCGGCCGAGCTCGAGGCCCCACGCGCCGACCTCGCCGAGATACGTCCCGGCGACGACCTTGAGGATCTTGATGGAGCGCGTGTTCGGGAACGTGTAGTAGACGGCGAAGCCTCGTTCCTGGAGCAGAGGCTTCATGGCGCGCGCCATGCCGACGAAGAGTCGGGGGCGATTGCGATAGTCAGGATGGGTGGCCGCATCGGTCCCCTGCCCGCCGGGCACGACCTCGTCACCGATGCGCAGCGCGACCGGCCACACGAGGCCCACCGAGACGCACTTGTCGCCGTCGAATGCGACGAACGCCGGCGAGTCGCCCCAGGGCGTGTCGAAGAACCGGTGCCGCGTCACGCTCTCCGGACGCCCACGACCTTTCACGGCCCGGTATAGCTCATCGATCGCCGGGAGGTCCTCGGGCGTGGGCAGCCGGATCTCGATCTCGACGCTACTCAAACCCGAGCTCCGAAACCGCCCTGCGATACCACTTGCTGTGACTCAGCTGCACGCGGTCGGCGAGGGCTGCGTCGGGCGGCGATCCGGCGATGGCGATCCGCGGCAGGAGCAAGGGATCCATGCCCTCGCGTACCGGGCCGCCGACGTTCATGAAGGCCGTACTGTAGCCCGCCGCCCTGGCGGCCTCGACCGCGTCCCGAGACAGGTCTCGCGGTTGGCCGTTCGGGAAGCAGAAGTGCCGGCACGGGACGCCGAGCATCTCCTCGATCTCCTGCTTGGAAGCCAGCAGTTGCTCGTGGATGTCCTCCGTGGGTTGCCCGCCGTGCATCACGACGTGGTCGCGCGTGTGCGAACCGACGATGACGCCCCGCTTCTCGAGCTGCGCGAGCTCCGGCCAGCCAAGCAGCGCCTCGCTGTCGAACTGCTCATCGAGCTCCCGCCACCGTTCGGGGCTGAGCAGCGCGCGCAGCTCGGCGAGCAGAGCTTCGGCCCCGGTCAGCGGCAGCGACCGCAGCAGCTCGGCGGCGTGGACGGCAGCGCGCCGGCGGTCGTCCGCGGTGCGGAGCTTGAACTGACGTCTCCGTCCGGGAAGCCGGACGCCGGTCTCCTCGGTGAACGCGATGGCGGCCCGCATGACGTATGTCGGCAACCGCTCTCCCGTGGAGACGAACGCCGACGGAACGAAGATCGCGTACGGCAGCCCGAGCTTCTGAAGCACCGGATCGGCGAGCTCGAGCACGGAGCGGTAGCCGTCGTCGAACGTCAACGCGGCGGCGTGCTCCGGCAGCGTCGCGCCGTCTCGTAGGGCCGCGGCGACGTCGTCGATGGAGACGACCTCGTAGCGCTTCGCCACGAGCTCGGCGATTCGCGTGAACGCCTCCAGGTCGACGTGGTTCACCTGGATCTCCGGATGCTCGATCCGCTCCACGACGCCGTGGAAGCTGAGGACGACGGCGAGCTCGGGAGAGAACTTCACGCGCCGGCGAGCGTCCGCGCCTCGGCGATGCGCCCGGCCAGCGATTCGCCGTCGAGGCCGTGGAACCGCAGCGCCTCGGGCGGCGTGCCGAAGGCCGGCCAGCCCTCGACGCCGCAGACCGTCACCTCGCGGCCGGGCAGCTCCCGGCGGAGCGCGTCGCCGAGCGCACCGACGGGCGCGTGGTCCTCGATGACGACGATCGGAGCGTCGGAGGCGGTGACCTCGCCGAGCCAGTCCCGGTCGAAGCGGTTGAGCCAGGGCATGTCGATCACGGCGATGTCGGCTCCGTGCTCGGCGAGCAGCTCGGCCGCGGTCAAGAGCTCGTGGAGCATCACCGGCCCGTACGCGAAGGCGAGCACGTCCGTCCCCTCCCGGAGCACGGCGCCGCGCCCGGGGGCGACCTCGTAGCCGGCGGGCAGCTCGATGTGGCGAGGCGAAGGCCCGATAGCGAGCCGGATGGCGACGTTGCCCTCCGCCTCCTCGACCGCCCAGGTCACGACTGCCTTCGTCTCCTCGGCGTTCGCAGGCTGCACGATCGTCATGTTCGGAAGCGCTGCGAGCAAAGAGACGTCGCGCAGGCTCTGGTGCGACATGCCCGGGCCCGCGGGGATGAGCCCCGCGTAGTGCATGCCGTAGATGACCTTCGACCCCTCGCTCGCGTTGTTGTAGATCTGCTCATTCGCGCGCGAGGCGAGGAAGCTCGCGAACGAATTGACGACGGGCATGAGCCCGTGGCGGGCGAGCCCGCCGGCCACGGAGACCATGTCCTGCTCGGCGATCCCGCACTCGAGGAAACGCTCCGGGTACGCCTCCTCGAACCCGCGCACGCGACAGTCCGAGGCGAGGTCCGCGTCGAGCACGACGAGCGCGGGATTGCGCTGGGCGAGCTCGACGAGCGCCTCCCCGTACGCCTCGACGACGTACTCCCGGGCGCGCGTCGTGCGCGTTCCCGCCCCGCTCTCCGGCTCCGCCTCGAGCGCCGGGGCGGGCAGCTCGTCCTCGAGCGGCGGCACGGGCTCGAGCTCCACCGGCTCCAGCCTGGCCAGCAGCTCGCCGCGCGCCCGCTCGAAGCTCTCGTCGTCGGGCGCGCCCGCGTGCCAGCGGTACGTGCCGCCCCCTTCACGCAGCGCCGCGGGGTGCTCCATGAACGAGACGCCGCGGCCCTTGATCGTGCGGGCCACGAGCACCTGTGGCCGGTCGTCGACGGCGGCCAGCTCGCTGAACGCGCGTCGCAGCTCCGCGTAGTCGTGGCCGTCACACGACGCGACATGCCAGCCGAATGCCGCGAGCTTCGCTTCGAGGTCGCCGAGGGCGAGGATCTCCTCGGTCGGCTTGTCCGACTGGAGCTCGTTGCGGTCGACGACGACGGTCAGCCCGGACAGGCCGTCGTGCGCCGCAGCCTGAAGCGCCTCGAAGTTCTGCCCCTCCTGGAGCTCGCCGTCCCCCACCATGACGACGACGCGTCCGCCGTGAGCCGAGCTGCCGCTTCGCCCAGGCGATGCCGCGGCCCTTCGAGATGCCCATGCCGAGCGAGCCCGAGTTCGCCTCGATCCCCGGCACGCGCACGTTCGGGTGGCCGTCGAGGCCGTCCAGCCGCCGCAGCCGCAGGAGCTTCTCGGTGGGCAGGACGCCGAGCGAATGGAGCACCGCGTAGAGGCCCGGCACGTCGTGGCCCTTGGAGGAGAAGTACACGTCGCGACCCGGGTCGTCGAAGCCGACCTGCACCGTGTTCAGGTGCTCGTGGAGGAGGAAGACGACGATGTCCATCGCGCTGAAGCTCGAACCGATGTGGCCCGAGCCCGCCCGTTTCACGGCCGTGAGCGCGTTCAGCCGGCAAAGGTCGGCGATGCGCGGAAGGTCGCCCTCCGCTTTCGCGAACTCCGACTGAGGGACGAGCGCTAGCTCGGCCACGGGTGGGCGCGGAGGACGTCCTCGTTCACGTCGGCGCCCCAGCCGGGGCCGCTCGGGACCGTCATCACGCCGCCCGACATCTCAGGCGCCGCGGTCAGCTCGTCCTTCCACGGCACGTCGTCGACATCCACCTCGAGGATGCGCATGTTGGGAACGGCCGCGCACCACTGGGCGGAGATGAACGTCGCGAGGTGGCTGTAGTAGTTGTGGGGCGCGCAGTTGACCTCGAACGTCTCGGCGAGGTCCGCGATCTTCTTCGACTGCGCGAAGCCGTTCCAGATCACGTCCACGGAGGCGACGTCGAGCGCACCCTCCTCGAGGAACGGGCGAAAGGCGCGTGCGCCATAGAGGTTCTCGCCGGAGCAGATGGGAATCTCGGTCGAGCGGCGGACGAAGGCCAGCGCGGCCGGGTCGAAGCAGTCGATCTCGAGCCACGCGAGGTCGTGCTTCTCCAGCGCTCGCGCCGTGCGGCGCGCCCCCTCGGTCGTGAGGTTGAAGTTGAGGTCGACGATCGGCTCGGCCTTGCCGCCCGTCCCGGCGGCGAAGGCCTCCAGCAGCCGGCCGAGAGCGGCCTCGACCTCGCGCGACGAGTTCCGCTCCAGGCCCTCACCGTGGAAGCCGGGGTGCAGCACCTGCGGCTCGTCTCCGGGGACGACGACGTTCGTCTTGAAGGCGGGGAAGCCCTGGTCGACGACCTCGCGGCCGAGCGCCGTCACGTCGTCGTACGACGCGAGCTTCGGCGTTCCCGTCACCTCCCAGGCGCGCGCGCGAGTCGTCCCGCAGTGCGACCAGTAGACCGGCACCTCCGTGCGCAACGGGCCGCCGAAGAGCTCGTAGACCGGTACGCCGTACGCCTTCCCCTTGAGGTCGAGTAGCGCGTTCTCGATGGCGGCGATCGCCTTGGCGACGACTCCGCCCGGGCTCTGCCGCGTGGCGCGATAGAGGTCCCAGTACACCGCCTCGCCGGCGCGCGGATCGCGCCCGACGACCAGCGGCGCGAGATCCTCGACGATGCCCGCGAGGCCCCGCGGCGAGCCGTGCGAGTCGGTGACCTCGGCCCAGCCCACGAGGCCGTCGTCGGCCGTCGCCTTCAGGAAGATCCACGGGCGCCAGCCGGCGTCGCAGTAGAGCGTCTCGAGGCTTGCGACCTTCACGCGGCGCAGCATACGGCTACCACGGCAGCCGCCTCTCCAGCAACGCCTCCAGCGCGGGCCGCTCGGCTTCGAACAGCGCTTCCAGCCGCTGCCGCAGATCGGCCTCCAGCTCCGGCTTCTGGCCGCCGCGCCGCGTCAGGTGGCGATCGATCTGCCGATGCACCGTGTCCGGCACGATCGCGCGTGCGAACCGGCGGGCGCGCACCGACGACATCGCGAGCTCCACCAGCCGGTTTCTCGGCTCCCAGAACGTGTTGTGGACCTCGAGCTCGATCCGGTCGGCGACGGCCGGGTCGATGCCGAGAAACGCGTACACAGCTCTCATCTCGCCGCGAGGGTCCTGCCGCAGCTCCTCGAGGAACATGACGTGGACGCGGTCCCCGAATGCGCCGAGAAAGCGCTCGACCGGCTCCAGGTAGTGGCTACGCCCGACGTACGCCTTGCGCGGGTTCTCGGCGTCGAACGCGGGCCCGCCCTGGAGCTCGATCTCGACCGCCTCTCGAAACGACCGGCGCTCGTAGCCGGAGCGGACCGTCCCCCAGTACGCCGAGTACGCGCGGTCGACGGGGTTCCTGAGGATGATGAGGATCCGGCCGTCCGGCGCGGCCTCGCGGATCCGCCCAGGCGCGAGCTCGTCGTAGAAGTACCGCACGCTCGCCTCGCCCAGCCACGCCTCCTCTCGCCCCTCGAACAGCGAGAGATAACGCGCCTCGGTCTTCGCCTCCTCGTGCCGGTCGGGGATGAAGAAGCTCGGCTCCTTGACCTCGGACATGAAGACGTCGGGGTGCGCGTCGAGGTGCTGCCACAGCGACGTCGTGCCGCCCTTCTCCACGCCGGCGACGAAGAGGTTCGGCCAGCGGTCGCTCACGGCTCGTACGGCGCGCGGTCGATCTCGGTGAGCGTCGCCGCCCCCGACGCGACGAGCGCCTCGGCGCGCTCCCAGTCGGCCTCGTCGTCGACGTTGAAGCCTTCGAGCCCCTCCGTGAGGAACGGGGCGAGCACGCGGCCCTCGCGCGTGCCCGTCCCCGTGACGACTCTCGTCCACGCGATCTCGAGCGCGCTGTTCTGGTGGTAGACGCGCGGCAGCGCCTGGTACTGGCCCGCATGCCACGCGACGTCGAGGTGAGACTGGTCGAGCAGCGGCTGCCATCGTGCGGCCGTCGTCTGCGAGCTGCCACATCTTTCCCGGGTGCTGCTTCACGAGCTCGACCGCGCGGACGGAGTCCGCCTCGGGCGTCGCGAGCAGCTGCTCGAGGCCACGCCGCACGACGTCGGGGCCGCGGAACGGGTTCGTCGCGCGGACGATGGCGAAGAGGTCGTACTGCTCGGGCAGCCGCTCGAGCGTGAACGTGATCCACTCGATGTCGGGCGAGGTCGAGGTCGCATACTCCGCGGGCCGGAGAAACGGGACCTCGGCGCCGTACCAGCGGGCGACGTCGGCGATCGTCTCGGAGTCGGTGGAGACGACGACGCGCTCGCACACACCCGACTGCTGCGCGGTGGCGATCGCATACGCGAGCAGCGGGTGGCCGGCGAGCGGGCGGATGTTCTTGTCGGCGACCCGCTCGGAGCCCGAGCGCGCGCCGATGAGCCCGATCACGCTGGGCATTGCTCCAGGAGCTCCGAGAGCGTCGGCGTGGGCACGCCGAGCCGGCGGCCCGCACGTACGACGGCGCCGGCGATCGCGTCGAGCTCGGACAGGTCGCCCGGCGGTTACGTCGCGCTCGGTAGACGAGGTGGCCCAGTCCGGCAAGGACTCGATGATCGCCCATTGCTCGGCGAATGTCGTGTGGGCGCCGTCAGCCGCGGCGACCGCACACGCTTCCTCCACTGCCGAGCGCAGCCGAGGGTCCGGCCGTAGCTCACCGATCGTTCGGCCCAGCGCGGATGTGAGGAGTGCGATCGGCCCCTGTCGGGCGAGCTTCTCCCAGAGCACGTCTTCGTCGCTCCCTCCGGCCTGCGAGTCGATGCCCGCTCGCGCGAGCTGGTCGGGAGCCTCTCTCGCGGCAACGTTCACGATCCCCGGAGTCTGCTGGACGATCCGGGTGGGCGACTCGCGGTAACCCTCGAAACGGCCGATCGTCGCTGCCACGACGTTGGGAAACCTCTGGCGCAGCACGTCCATGTGCTCCAGTCCGTTGAGCAGCGGAAGGACGAGCTCGGGGTCGGCCTGGATGCGTGCGACCCCGTCGTCGAGCCCGTACGACTTCACGGCCACGAGCAGCAGCTCGACGGCCTCGTCCAGCTGCTCAACGGCATCAAGGCGCACGGTGCGCTCTCCGTCGTCGGTGACGAGCGTCAGGCCGTCGTCCCGGATCGCCGCGGCCGTCTCCGGCCTGGCCACGCAGATCACGCGCTCGCCCGACAGCGCCAGACGCACCGCCAGCGCGCCGCCCACCGCACCCGGCCCGAGGACAGCGGTGGTCACGTCTGCGCCGGCTCTGAGATGAGGTTCACGTACTTCCACTCCGAATAGACGTCGAGCGCTTCCACGCCCGCCTCGCGCCACCCGGTGCCCGATTGCTTGACGCCGCCGAAGCCCATATGCGGCTCCGAGCCGTGCGTGCCGCCGTTCACGACGACTACACCGGCCTCGGCCTGGTCGGCGAACGTCATCGCACGGTGCAGGCTCGCCGTGTGCACGGCCGCTGTGAGGCCGTACGGCGAATCGTTCACGACCGCGAGCGCCTCGGACAGGTCCCGCACGCGGTAGAGGATCGTCACCGGTCCGAACAGCTCGGTGCACGAGATCTCTGCGTCGAGTGCGACGCCTTCGAGCACGGTCGGCGGGAGCCACCAGCCGTCGCGCGGCAGGCGCTCGCCCCCGCAGAGCACGGTCGCATTCGCCTGCGCAAGGGCAGCGAGGATGCGTTCGAGGCTCGCTTCGCTGATGACGGGGCCTGTGTCCTCGAACGCCTGGGCGGCTTCCACGAAGCGTGCGCGAAACTCGTCGTACACCGAGTCGAAGACGACGATCCGGCTCGCAGCCGCGCAGCGCTGGCCGGCGTTCGAGAAGGACGACTGCACCGCCCAGCGAACCGCGCCGTCGAGGTCGGCGTCGTCGCACACGACGAGCGCGTTCTTGCCGCCGAGCTCGAGGCAGACCTTCGCCAGCCGGCGCCCTGCCGTCTCTGCGATCCAGCGACCCGTCGCTGCGGAGCCGGTGAAGCTGACGAGATCGACGCCTGGGTGCTCGACGAGTGCCGCGCCCGCTTCCGAGCCGAGCCCCTGAACGACGTTGAGCACGCCTGCCGGCAAGCCGGCCTCGTGACAGGTTGTCGCAAAGAGGCTGGCGGACAGCGGCGCCGCCTCAGAGGGCTTGAGGACGGCGCCGTTGCCGCAGAGGAGCGCCGGGAACACCTTCCACGCGACATTCGGCAGGGGCGTGTTGAACGAGATGACGAGGCCGGCCACGCCGACGGGCTGCCGCACGGTCATCACGGTTCGGTGCGCCATGCTCGCCGTCGTCGTTCGCCCGTAGTAGCGGCGGCCCTCACCGGCGACGAAGAGCCCCATCTCCACGGCGGCGGCGGTCTCGCCGGCGGCGAGCGCCTCCGGCTTGCCGGTCTCCTCGACCACGGCAGCCGAGAGCTCGTCGCTCCGCCCGCGAAGCGCGAGCGCGATCTCGCGGACGATGTCGCCGCGCTCGACGACCGTGCGCGCCGCCCAGTCGCGCTGCGCCTCACGCGCGGCCGCCACCGCCGCCTCGACGTCCACTGGGCGCGAGCGCGCGAGCCGGCAGAGCGGCGTTCCGTCCGCCGGACGCAGCTTCTCGAGCCACTCGCCGGAGCGTGCCGGAACGGCCTCGCCCGCGATGAGGTTCGAGACGTCCAGCGCTACCAGGCCGACCAGCCGCCGTCGACGACGAGGTTCGCGCCGGTGACGTACGACGAGGCGTCGGAGGCGAGGAAGACGACCGCGCCGAGCGCCTCGCCCGCGTCCGCCATCCGCCCCAGCGGCACGCGGGCGCCGTAGGCGTCTAGGAACTCCTGCGGCTGCTCGTCGAAGATCCCGCCGAGCGTCAGCGTGTTCACACGCACGCCGGCCTTCGCCCAGTACGTCGCGAGGTAGCGCGTGAGGTTGAGCAGCGCCGACTTCGAGACGGAGTACGCGACCGGCTTGAAGAACGTCTCTCCCTGCCGGCGGCGAAACTCGTAGAGGTCCTGCTGCGGCGACAGGAGCCCGTAGACGGACGAGACGTTCACGATCGAGCCTCGGCCGGCTTCCGCCATCGCGGCGCCGACGACCTGGCAGCAGAGGACGACGCCCTTGACGTTGACGTCCATCACCTCGTCGAATGACGCCTCCGGATACGTCTCGAACGGCCCGACCTCCTCGGGCGGCGCGTCGGGCGGAGAGTCGAGCGCGGCGTTGTTCACGAGCAGGTGCGGTACGCCCCACTCGGCCACGACGCTCGGCCGTCGCCGCCTCGATCGACGTCCGGTCGGTGACGTCCACCGAGTAGTGGCGGACGTCCCCTTCGCCGCCGGGGTCGGCCGCGACGTCGAAGACGGCCACGCGCATGCCGCGGGCGGCGAGGCCGTCCGTGTAGACCTGCCCCAGCTGGCCGAGGCCGCCGGTGACGACGGCCACGCGGCCCGACAGATCGAAGAGCTCGTCCGTCACGCCCGTGCTCGCACTACCGGCTCGTCGAGCGGCACGAGTGCGTCGTGCGTGACGGGATCGTCCTCGCGCAGGGCTCGCCCGAGCGTTCGGCCGAGGAGCTCGTCGACCTCGTACGGCGCGAGACCACCCTCGGCCGGAGACCGCGCGGCGACGTCGCCTTCGGCGAGCACGTGACCGGTCTCGAGATCCCGGGCGGCCACGAGCATCTTCCCCATCTTCCTGAGCGCCGGCTCCTCGGAAGGGAGCGGCCGCTTTACGCCGTCGCCGAGCGCGGCCGGGACGCGGCGCAGGTCGCGAACGAGCTTGCGCATGCCTTCGGGCATGAGCGAGAACGCGTGGTCAGTGCCCTTGAGCGTGTGCGAGAGCGTGAAGTGCTTCTCCATCACGCGCGCGCCGAGCATGTACGCGATGGGGGCCATGGCGATGCCGTCCTGGTGGTCGGAGAGGCCGATCACGAGCTCCGGATATCGCTCGCGCAGCGTCGTGATCACGCCCAGCTCGAGCTCCTCGGCGGCCGCAGGGTAGACAGCCGTGCACTGGAGCAGGCAGATCTGCGTGTTGACGGCCGTGATCGCCTCGACGGCGCGGTCGACGTCGTCCATGGTCGCGCCGCCGGTCGACACGATCATCGGCTTGCCGATCGATGCCACGTGCCGCAGCAGCGGCGTGTTGCGGAGGTCGCCTGAAGCGGTCTTGTACGCGGGCATGTCGAGGTCGGCGAGAAAGTCGGCGCTCGCCTGGTCGAAGGCGGTGGCGAACAGCGTCACGCCGACGTCGCGCGCCGTTCGCTGGAGCTCGACCCAGGCGTCGCGGTCGAGCTCGAGCGCCTCGCGGTGCTCACCGTAGGTGGCGCCGAACGAGTTCTCGTGGTCGTACGGCGCCTCGTACGCCGCCCGCGTGTAGAGAGCGCGGTTGTCGCGCTTCTGGAGCTTCACCGCATCGACACCGCACTCCTTCGCCGACAGGACGAGCTCACGGGCCTTCTCCACCGAGCCCTGATGGTTGTGGCCGACCTCGGCGATGATGTAGCAATCGCCGTCGTCCGTGATGCGGGTGCCGTCGATGACGAGCTCGCGCATGGCCGCCGATGGTACCCCGACCGCCTGCGCGCGATAGGCGACAATCGCCGCCTTGGCCGTCGCTCCGCTCATTCTCGGATTCGCGCTCATCGCCGCGGCAGCATGGCTGGGGGCCGCATTGCTCCGCCTCCGAGCCCTCGCGGAGTTCCTGCTTGCGTTCTACCTCTTCCTGCTCGGCGGCGTGATCGTCGTCGTGCTCGCGCTTTCCCCATTCGGTCTCGTCACGCGCTCCGGGATCCTCGCGGCCTCGGCAGCAGTCCTCGTTGCGGTCGCCGCGCTGTGGTACGTCCGGGGACGGCCCGCAACGCCGTCAGTTCGAGCCGGATTGGCGGTTGCGTCGGCAGCTCTCCGCGACCCGCTGGTCGCGATTCTCACCGGCGCAGTCGCGCTCTCGCTTGCGTACGCAGCGGCGCTCGCCGTCGCCACGCCGGCGAACGACTTCGACGTGCTGTGGTACCACCTCCCGCGGGCGGCGATCTGGGCGCAGGACCACGGCGTCCACTTCATCGAGCACGCCAACGACACCCGGCTCAACGAGAACCCGCCGGGCGCGGAGATCCTCTCGACGTGGGCCATGACGCTCGAGGGCTCAGACCGCTTCGCCGGCGTCTTCCAGGTCGCCGCGCTCCTGGCGACGATGATCGCGGTCGTCCGCGTCTCTCGCCTCGCCGGCTTCGGACACCGCGAGGCGGTCTTCGGAGCGCTGCTCTTCGCGACGCTCCCCGTGGTCGCGTTGCAGGCTGCGACGGCGGCCAACGACCTCGTCTTCACCTCGTTCGTCGTCACGGTCGTGGCCTTCATGCTCTCGGACAACCGCACATCCCTCGCGCTCGGTGCGCTTGCACTGGCGCTCGCCGTGGCGACGAAGGGAACCACGCTGTTCGCGATTCCACTGTTGCTCGTCGTCGGGATCGTCCTCGCCCCGCGCCGGCGGTGGCTGTCGGTGGGCGCTGTCGGAGCTTTCGCGATCGCGTTGGGCGCCTTCTGGTACGTCTACCACCACGTCGCGGCGGGAGGCGCCGGAGACGAGCAACGGGCGGCCCTCAGCCGCTCGACGACGCCGTATGAGACTCCCTTGTACATGTGGCGGAATGCCATCGACGCCGTCGATCCGGCCGGTTCGGTCGGGCGAGACCGGTATGCGTACGTGGTCGTCGCCGTCGTCCTGCTCGCCGTCGCCGGCATCGTGGCGTGGCGGAGGCGGTCGCGCGCACTGGCCTTGGGCGCCGGTCTCGCCGCCGCGCTCCTCCTCGTGCCAGTCGCATTCGAGAGTGCTCAGGACATCCTCAGACGGGGTTACGAGCGAGCGCTCATAGGTCGCGTCGATGACCGGCTCGTGTTCATGGGCGATCTCCTTGAGACCACGCTCCCTACGCCGTTTACGTCGTGGTATGGCCCGACCGGCCTGATCGCATTCCTCATCGCCGCCGTGCTCGCGGTCCGCGCGGTGCGTCGCGGCATGCTGCGGAGGGGCGTGCTTGTGCTCGCCCTCGCACCGCTGATCACGCTCGTCGTCGTTTCCTCGACCTGGGGTTACAGCACGTCGCACGGACGCTTCTTTATGCCCGCCGTCGCCCTGTCCGCCGCGACCTGGGGGCTCGTGCATCGCGTCCGGGCACTCGCCTGGGGCCTGTCCGCGATCGCGCTGGTGACGCTCCTCCTTTCGTTCCTGCATTACAAGGAGAAGCCGGCCGGGATCTCATTGCTCGAGGGGACGACGAGCCGGTCGGTTTGGACGGCCGACGACGTCACCGTGCTCTCTGTGTGGCGCCCCGCCGAGTTTGCGCAGCTGCAGTTGGTGCGCCAGCTCAGGGGCCTCGTCGAGGACGGCGAGACTGTTGCCCTTCGCGTCCACCCCATCAATCTGAGCTATCAGTACTTCGACCGAGATCGCGGGTGGCGCGTGGTCTACGTCGACGACGAGGGTGGGCTCGATGCGGACGCGGACTGGCTCGTCGTCGCACCCAGGCTGGACGCCGAGATCTGCCCGGCGGGCTGGCGTCGCGAGTTCGGCGCCGACGGCTGGCGGCTCTACCGCCGCGTCGGCCTTTGCCCAGGGGAACGGCCGGCCACGTAGCTGCGAGCGGCGGGCGCGCGCGCGCATGAGCGACAATCGCCGCCTTGGGCATCGTCGCCCTAGCCATCGGATTCGCATTGATCGTCGGCGCGGCGTGGCTGGCGGCCGCTTCGCTGCGCCTTCGCGACGCGGCTGACTTCCTCCTCGCGGTCTACCTCTGCGCGACCGGGGGCGTGATTCTCCTCGTGCTCGCCCTGTCTCCGTTCGGACTCGTCACTCGCGCGGGAGTGCTTGTCGCGTCAGCCGGCTTGCTCGCAGCGGCCGGAGCGGTGTGGCACCTGCGCGGCCGTCCTGCGACGCCGTCCATGCGGGAAGCGGCGGCAGCCGCCTGGACCGCTCTCCGCGACCCGGTCCTCACCGTCCTCGCCGTTGGCGTCTCCCTTGCACTCGCGTACACGGCGGCTCTCGTCCTCGCCACGCCCTCGAACGACTTCGACGAGCTCTGGTACCACCTGCCGCGGGCGGCGGTCTGGGCTCAGGAGCAGGGACTGCACTTCATCGACCACGCGAACACCTCCCGCCTCAACGAGAACCCACCGGCCGCCGAGATCCTCTCCGCGTGGGCGATGGCGCTCGAGGGCGGCGACCGGTTCGCCGACGTCTTCCAGCTCGTCGCGCTGGTCGCAACGCTGCTCGCGATCACCCGCATCGCGCGCTTGCTCGGCTTCGGTCACCGCGAGGCCGCGTTCGGGGCGCTGCTCTTCGCAACGCTGCCGGTCGTCGCCCTTCAGGCCGCGACGGCAGGGAACGACGTCGTGATGACGTCATTCGTAGCGGTCGTCGTCGTGTTCATGCTCTCCGACACGCGCACGGCACTCGTCCTCGGCGCCTTCGCGCTCGGGCTCAGCGTGCTCACGAAAGGGACGGCGCTATTCACCATTCCGCTGTTGGCGATCGTGGCGGCGATTCTCGTCCCGCGTCGCCGCTGGCTCTCGGTGGGCGTCGCGGGAGCCCTGAGCATCGGCGCCGCGGGGCTCTGGTACGCCTTCCACCAGGCAGAAGCCGGCGGCGCGGGAGAGGAGCAGAGCGCAGTCCTCGATCGCGGGGCGCAGGCCGAGCCGTTCATGTTTCCGGCGTTCATGGCGCGGCTGGCAATCGACGCCGTCGATCCGGCCGGTTCCGTGGGCCGCGACCGCTACGCCTACGCGATCGCGGCCGCAGTCCTGCTCGTGCTCGGCGGAGTCTGGGCGTACAGGGGCAGGTCGCGCGCCGCTGCGCTCTCCGGAGTCGCCGCCGCGGCCCTCGTCCTGCTTCCCATAGCGTTCGAGAGCATCTACGACACCCTGCGGCGCGGATACCAGCGAGCGCTCGTCGATGTGGATCCGGACATCGCATTCCGTGGGTACACGCGCGATCCGACGATCCCCGGGCCGTTCAATTCGTGGTACGGCCCGGTCGGGCTCGTCGCGTTCCTGGCGGCCGCCGTGCTGCTGATCGTGGCTGTCCGCCGCGGCTCGCTACGGAAGGGCGTCCTCGTCCTCGCCCTGGCGCCCCTCATCACCCTGGCCATCGTTGCGACTACCTGGGGCTACAGCATCTGGCACGGGCGGTTCTTCATGCCGGCCGTCGCACTGTCCGCCGCGACGTGGGGTGTGCTGCACCGCGTTCGAGCGCTCAGGTGGGCGGTCGCGGCGATGGCCCTCATGACCGTCCTGCTCTCGTTCCTCCACTACTACCCGAAGCCCGCCGGCATCTCGTTGCTCGACGGCCGGACAGGCGAGTCCGTGTGGACGAAGTCGCGCGCGGAGATCATCGAATCCCTGGCTCCCGGGCCGACACCGCAGAACCAACTCCTGCGCCGACTCGACGGCCGGGTGAGAGACGGTGAGACCGTCGCGCTGCGCCTCAACTCCGACAACGTCAGCTATCCGTATTTCGGCGAGGGGCTCGATCGACGCATCGTCTACGTCGACGACAAGGGTGGGCTCGATGCGGACGCGGACTGGCTCGTCGTCGCCCCCGGGCTGAACGTGGAGATCTGTCCGGCCGGTTGGCGCCGCGAGCTGGCGGCCGGGGGCTGGCGCCTTTACGAGCGCGTCGGGCTGTGCCCCGGCGAGAGCGCGGCCACGTAGGCGGCGAGCGTCGCGGCCGTGGCCGCGGCCCAGGAAAAGCGCTCACCGGCATGCTCGCGCGCTGCCGCGCCGAGCCTGGCCCGCAGGGTCGTATCCGCGAGCAGTCGCTCGATCGCGGCGCGTAGCGCGGGGGCGTCGCCCGGTGGGACGAGCAGGCCCGTGCGCTCGTGCTCGACTGCGTCCAGAAGGCCACCGACGGCCGATGCGACGACGGGTCGTCCGTGCGCCATCGCCTCACGGGCGACGACGCCGTAGCCCTCCCGCCGGGACGGGCAGACGACGATCGCAGCGCGGTCGTAGTAGTCGCCGAGCTCGGCCGGCGGCACGAAGCCGACGGCATCGGGGACGAGATGTCGCAGCGGGCCGTCGCCGACGACGACGCGCGCGATGCCTCGAGTCGCTTCGACGAGCTCCTCGACGCCTTTCTCCGCCGCCAGCCGGCCGACGTAGAGCACGTGGGGCGGCTCGTCCGGCTCGGCCAGCGACTCGGGCAGGTTCACGCCGCTGCCGATCACCCTGACCCCGGTCGCCCCCAGGCGTGTGACCGCCCCGGCGAGGGCCCGGGACGGCGCGACGACCACACGCGCGCGACGGACGAGCGGGCGAAAAAGCACCGGCGCACGGCCGGCGAGCTCGACGTCCGTTCCCCAGGCCTGGAGGACGAGCGGCTTCCCGGTCACGAGCGCCGGGAAGCCCGAGGGCAGCCAGTGCGCGTGGACGAGGTCCGCGCCCCGGGAGGCATGCCGCGCTGCGCGCGCGTACGAGGCGAAGAACGCCGGCAGCAGCGCCGCCCGCGCCGGGTGCGACGTGAGGTTTCCCGCGATGCCGTCGCCGTACGCGATGCCGAAGTCCCGGAAGCCGGCGGGCGAGACCACCCTCACGTCGACGCCCGCCGCGCGCAGGTGCGAAACCGCATCGCGGACGAATGCGCCAGCGATGTCGCCTTCGTGCCGCGGATACGACGTGGTGAGCACCGTGACTCGCACGGGGAGTCACAATACGCCCGCATGGACCGCCGCCTGCCCGGTTGGCTGCTCCCGGCGGTCGGGATGGGCCTGCCACTCCTCGCGGTGCTCGCGGCCATTCTCGCGCTCGAGCCGTACTACGGCGTCGTCGACGACGCGATCCTCCTCGGGTACGCGCAGGTGGCCGCCGCCGACTTCCCCGGCGAGTGGGCCGACCGCGTCTGGTCGGACATCTCGTCGTGGGGGATGGTGCGGCCGTTCTACTGGGCGCTCGCCTACGGCGAATACAGCGCCGGGGCCGAGAGCCCGACCGTGCTCTACGTCGTCAACTGGGCGGCGACAGGCGCCGTGCTCGCGTTTGCCGGCTACGCGATCGCTCGCGCCTTCCGCGTCGAGCGAAGCCGGCTGGGGATCTTCCTCGCGGTGTACGGAGCGGCGGTCTTCGTCTACCCGTGGACGCTCGACCTCTTTGCGTTCCCGAGCTACCAGGAGAAGTGGGTCGTGCTCGCCGCGGCGCTCGGCCTCCTCTGGTTCGCGGAGCCGCGGGAGCGCCTGCCGGCGTGGCAGTGGTATGCGGTCAGCGCCCTCGTCATCGGGCTCGGCGCGGCGACGAAGGCGCAGTTCGTCGTCTTCCTGCCCGCGTTCTGGCTGCTCGTGCTCGACCATCGCCGCGAGGGACGCGCGAGCTGGTCGCGGGTCGTGGCTGTCACGGCGATGGGAGCGGTCGCAGCCCTCGCGTTGCGCGCAATCGCCTGGCACGGCGACTACACCGAAGGGTTCGGCCTCTCGAACGTGCCCGACCAGCTGGGCTCGCGGTACCTCTGGCTCGTCGCGGCCTTCGCGCTCGCGTGGACGGTGTACGCGTTCGTGCGGCGCGACAGCCTGATCCGAGACCTCATCCCGACGGCCGTCTTCGTTGCCTTTGTCTTCGTCTTCGCGCAGTGGCCGGGAGGCTTCCTCTGGACGCTCCTCGGGTTTGTCGCCGCAGGCGCCTTCGCGCTTGCCGTCTCGCGCGTTCGCTCACCCGCGCTGGCAACGACCGCGCTCGTGGCGAGCCTCGTCTGGGCGTGCACGTGGATCGTCGTGCGGACGGACGAGCTCTACTCGTCACTCACGAGCATCGGCGAGTTCGCCCGCTCGGCGCCCGCCCGCGCGCTCGCGGCCGAGGGCACGCCCGTCTACATCTCCTGCGAGGAAGGCTCGGCGGCCATCGCCGGGTACGTGCGCCGCGAGCAGGGTGAGCGGCTCAGCGTCCGGCCTCGCGACGCCGTGCCGTGGTCCTCGGCGAAGGGCCTCGAGCCGCCGGCGAGCTTCCGCTACGCGCTCGTCGATGCGCGGCTGTGTCCCGCGGCTGTCGACGGGGCGAAGTGGCGCGCCGTGTGGACGCCGAGCCGCGACGGTGGCTTCGTCCTCTATCGGCGCCGCGACAACGCGTAGTCGACGAAGGCGAGCGTGCGCTCGTCGGCCTCCGGCGTCGAGGGCAAGTGGACTCGTTCCCACGGATCGGCGCGGTCGGCGAGCGCTTGGCCGATCAATTCGCTCCACTCGGGGTCGACCTCGCTCAGCGCCCACTCGCCCGCTTCGCGCTTCGTCGTCACCGCCCCGTGGTGCAGCGTCCAGAGCAGCCGGCAGAACGTCAACACGAGGTAGGGCTGTTGCCAGCGGCTGAACGGAAGGTTCTCCCGTGCCTCCGCCGCGTACTCGTCGAGCGCACGCGACGCCCCTTCGCGCAGCGCCTCTTGCGAGACAGGGTCTACCAGCTGCGCCGGCTCCGGCCCCGTCAGTACCACTCCGTGCTCCCGGAGCAGCCAACGGGTGTGCGCGTTGTTGCAGTGGTCCGACCAGACGAGCGAGCGGGCGCCGTTGTCGAGGTAGAGACACGGCGTCCGCGCCGGATCGACGCGGCGCAGGAGATCTTGCGGAATGTACGAGCCCTCGAGGTGCTGCGCCCAGGCGACTGGCAGCTCGAAGATCGCCGCGTGGAGCGCCTGAAGACCCGCCTGGTGCTCGGTCGTTGGGTGCTCGGTCGTCGCGATCACGAAGTCGACGTCGCTGTGGACATCGGCCTCGCCGAGTGCGAACGAGCCCTGCAGATACGCGCCGCAGAGGCTCTCTCCGAGTGCCTGCCTCGCGCCGTGCGACGAGTTGGTCGAGAACGCCGTTGAGGTCTCCGAACGGCGTCGGCGCGCTCATGCGCGAGCGGGCGACACCGCGAGCCGCTCCCTCGGTTGAGTCTCGGCCAGCCCACGGCCGAAGACCACGGGTAAGGCGAGCGCAAGCGCTGCGAACACGTAGACGTAGTAGAACGTCATCGTGAGGTAGAAGAGGTTGGCGGCGATCGTCCCGGCGAGCGCGGCCGTCATGCCCCAGGCGAGCGGAGTCACGCGCGCGGACGCTACGTCACCGCGCGCGGCGAGCGCGCGGCCCACGCGACGGGCGGCGCCGAGACGGGCGAAGAGGTACCAGATAAAGACGCCGAACAGTGCCGTCCCGACGAGCCCCGTCTCCACGAACAGCGCGACGAAGAACGAGTGCGGCCCCCAGTTCGTCTTGCCCGTGACCTGCTCGTAGTACACCGCGAAGTTGTTCAGGCCGAGCCCGAAGAGCGGCTTCGTGGCGAGGATGTCCGGGATGAAGTCGTAGACGCCGAAGTGCGCCTGGGACGCTCCGCCGCCCGTCCTTACGCGTGAACGGAAGATCGTCTGGAAGTAGTCGAGCCGCGAGAGCACGACGATCGACAGCAGCCCGACCACGGCTGCCAGCGGCGCGAGGAACGCCTTCGTGAGGAAGAAGCGGCGGTAGGGGAGCGCGAGGACTGCGAGCCCCACGAGCAGCCCGAGCAGGCCGCTGCGCGAGAGCGTCGTCAGCTCGACGATGAGCAGGAAGCCGAGCGTGACTGCGAGCGGTGTCTTCCACCGGTGGCCAGGCTCGAGGCGCAGGTAGACGGGCGTGAGCGCGAGCAGCGGGATGAGCAGCATGATTCCGAGGTGGTTCGGGTCTCCGGTGATCGCGTTCGGCCGGTAGACGTTCGCGCCCTCGACCGCGCCGTAGATGTTGATGTTGCTCGCGCCGCCGGTGATCGGCGACAGGATCGCCTGGTCGAGGCTCGACCCCGAGCGAGCGAGCAGCAGCTGCAGTAGCCCGTAGACCGAGTTCACGACCATGCCGGCCGTGAGGAAGCCGATCGTCTGCCAGTAGAACGTCCGGCTCGCACGGGCGAGGTAGGCGACGCCCATGATGAGGAAGAGGAAGTGGATGGCGAACTTCGTCATCCCCTTCCCGTACTGCGTGGCGGCGACCGCGGTGTCGAGACCGAAGTAGCCGACGAGGTACACGACGAGGAACGCGACGAGGAAGCCGGTCGTCACGATCGACGTCCGCGGCACGCGGTCGTCGCCGCGGGCGAGTCGGTCTGCGGTGAAGCTCACGATGAAGCCGATCGCGCAGATGTCGGCGAGGTAGATCTGGCCGGCGACGTCCCAGTGGATCTTCTCGAACGTCACCGTGAAGATCGTCGCGAGGAAGAAGAAGCGGGTGAGCTTCACGCGAGCTCCTGCAGGAGGTCGGCTAGCTCACGCACGCGGGTGCGGCGGTCGAGCTTCCGCCGTAGCTCGGGCGCGAGCGGCGTGCCGTCGAGCGAGCCGCCCTGCCAGCGATCGTGCAGCGACCTCAGGCCCTCGGCGATCGCGGCCGGGTCGTCGGGCGGGACGACGACGCCCGCTCCCGTCTCGCGGATGAGCGCCGCGGCCGCGCCGTCCGGTGGCACGGACGCGAGGATGGGCCGCTCGGCCGCGAGGTACTCGAACACCTTCCCCGACAGGACGCCCTTGCCGCGGCCGCCCGCCTCCGGGATGAGCAGCAGCAGCGCCTCGGAGTCGCGTTGCAGCTCGAGAGCGCGACGGCGCGGTGCGAACTCGTGCAGCTCGAGCCGGTCTCCGAGCCCGAGCGTCTCCGCCCACTCGCGGTCGGCGGCCCGGAAGTCGCCGACGAATCTCGCTACGGCGTCCAGGCCGGAGTCTGCGAGCGCGGTAAGAAATGGCCGCGGGTCGCGGCGGCCGAAGAAGCTCCCCGCGTGGGTGATGCGAAACCGTGGGCTCGCGTGATGCTCGAGCCCGGTGAAGTCGTCGAAGTCACACCCGTTCTCGATCGTCACGACGTCCGCGCGCGGGCGCAGCGACCGCGTCTCCTCCGCGATCGCGTGCGACGCCGCGACGATGGCGTCGGCGCGGCTCGCTACGAGCCTCGCCACGGCGTGCCGCATGCGCTCCTTCGCCTTCAACGCTGCCGAGTCGGCGCGCCGGTGCGGATGCGCGAGCAGCGAGTCACGCAGGTCGGCCACCCAGCGCGCGCCCGTCAGGCGCTGCACTGCGGCGCCCACGAAGTGGACGGATCCGGGCGGGGACGTCGTCAGCACGGCGTCGATCCCCTCGCGCCGGACGATGCGGGCGGCCGCCGGGATCGCTGTCAGCGTCCAGCCGACGTTCTCGTCGGGAACGAGCAGACGGCGCCCGAAGAGACCCGCCTGAAGGCGTAGGCGGTCGAGGCCGCTCGTGCCGTGTAACTCCTCGGCCGGACGGCGACCCTCGGGGCCGACGTAGCGCGCCCGGTGAATCCACGCCTGCGTCGGCGGCTTGAGCTCGTCATCGCGGTGCACCCACCTCGAGTCGTCCGGCGCCAGCACGTGCGTCTCGACGCCCAGCTCGGGTAGATGGGTGGCGAACTTCAGCGGCCGCTGGACGCCGCCACCGCCCGCCGGCGGGAAGTACAGCGAGACGATGAGCAGCTTCACAGGCGGTAGAGAACGTAGCGGCCGTCGCGGTAGACGAGCCGGGAGAGCGAGATCGACGCGGCGCCAGCGGTCCTGCCGGACGAGCACGTAGTCGGCGCGGTAGCGCCTGGCGATGGCGAGGTCGCCCGTCCTCCCGAAGCGGTTCACGTCGTCGCGGCGCGCGTACGGCCGGTTGTCCCTCGTATCGGCCACGTGGCCAGGCCGGGCCGCGACGATGTACACGGGCGCGACAGAGGCCGCCCAGTACGCCGTCGAGTCGTCCGAGAGCAGGACGGCGCCGGCCGGGAGCGCTTCGAGCCGCTCGACAAGCCCTGGGGTCAGCGGGGAGGGCTCGTAAGGCGCCGTCTCCCAGTGGCCGAAGCCGAAGATCGCTACCGGTAACACGAACGCGCCGGCTACGGCCGCCGACAGCGGTCCCCGGTCGTCGCGCGTTCCCCTCTTGCCGAGCACGGCGGCAACGACCAGCGCAACCGCGCCGCCGGCGAGCGCGACCCAGGCTGCGATCGGCGGGCCGCCCTCGTCAAGGCGATACGCGAACTCTCCCGGGTACGCGAGCTCGAGCGCGATCCCAGCTCCCAGCGCGGCCGGGATCGCCCACCAGGACGCGAGCCGCGCGAGCACGGCCGCTCCCCCGGCGAATGCCGCCGCCAACGGCACGAAGCCTGCCGCGCGCCGCGCCTGCGAAAGCGACACGGCATCCGAGAACGGCGTGAAGAGCTGTGGGATGAGGAGGATCGCGAGCATCGCTACCACGCCGCCGAGCACGTATGCCGACCAGCGCCGGCGCGATGCGAACGCGGCGAGCGGAACGACGAGGAGCGCGGCGATGGCGACGGCGCCGGCCCGTCCCAGCATCTCGGGGGCGAGACGGAAGCTGTCGGCGGAGAAGATGTCCACCTGACCCGGGTAGTGCGCGAGCCCGCGCGCCCGCTCGGCTGCGGACGGGCTATGCGACGCTGTGTCCTGCACGATCGGCGCTAGCCAGGCGGCCACCGCCCCCGCGGGCACCAGGACGAACGCGAGCCCAGCCGCGCCGCGTGCCAGCTCGCCGCGGGCCAGCACGAGCCGCGCGAGGACGTAACCCGCCAGTGGCACGGCGACGAAGATCACGTACGTCGGGTGGACGAGCGCGAGCGCGAGGGAGGCGGCTGCCGCTGTGAGCCCCGCCGCCCACCCCGGCTTCCTGGCGAAGACGAAGAACGCCGCCACCAACGCCGGGGCCAGCAGGTGGCGCGACGAGGTCGCGGGCAGCGAGAGCGCGGCGTAGGCGCCGCCGCGTCCCGGCGCCAGGCCTGTGAGCGCGACGGCCGCGAGCAGCGCCGCGATGCCGGCCCACGCCGTCCGGAGGATCGCGACGCCCGCCTCGTAGGCGACGACGAACGCGACGGGGACGAGCACGCTCGGCTCGTGGAGGAGCGCGGCACCGGCGTCGACTCCCGCGAGCCACGCGACGAGTCCCATGAGCACGTGCCAGAGCGGGAACGCGTAGCCGGGGTGGAGCCCGCCGTCCACGAACTCGTTCACGGACTCGAGCCCGAGGTTGTCGAACGCCTCGAGCTTGCGGATGCGGGCGAGGTGGAAGAGCCCGTCGCCGTCGAGTTGGCCGGCGATCGACCAGAGGGCGATGCCGAACAGCACCCCAGCGGCCACGACCCCGAGCGCGAACGGCGAGGGTCGCCGCAGGGGCTTCATGACGGCGAACGGGAGCGCAACCGCCCCGATCCCGGCGTAGAGCGCGAGGGCCCACCACAGCGGCCCCTCGACCGCAAACATCATCGCCGACGCCGCCGTCAGCCCGGCGAGGCTCCAGGAGAGCGCCGCGAAGACGGACTGCTGTCCGAGCGCACGCGCCAGGAGCGCGCCGGGGACGAGGAGGCAGGCCGTCGCTGCGGCCAGTCGGAGGTAGAGGCCGGCGCCCGTCTCCGGGAACACGTAGGCGAGGGCCAGTGCGGGCAGCGCGAGCAGCTCCCAGGGCCAGCGGCCGGGTGAGACGCCGGAGCTCAACGAGGCTCGTCGACGAGCTGGGACGCGGAGCCGGAGGCAAGCCACGACGCGACGTCCGCGTACATGCGCCGGCGGTCGCCGCGGAACACGAGGCCGCGGACCCGCAGCGCCCACAGCATCAGCCGCCTCGCGCGATCGGCCTCGCGCGCGCCGTGGTGCTTCGCGAAGAACCGGAGGTGGCTGCGCACGTTCTCCTTGAACATCCGTCCTCCGTGCGCGGCGCCGCTCACGTGGACGACCTCCGCGGCGGGGTGGAAGACGACGGTCCAGCCGGCCTGGTGGAAGCGGTAGCACCAGTCCGTCTCCTCGCTGAAGAGGAAGAACGCGGCGTCTGGTGGGCCGACCGCGTCGATCGCATCCCGGCGCACGAGCAGCGACGCCCCCATCACCCAATCGACCTCGCGGGTTGCCCTGTGATCGAAGTCGCCGGCATAGAACGCGTTCAGCGCACGGGAGCGGGGCGCGAGCTTGCGGAGGAAGTAGTACTCCGTCGCCAGCCTCCAGAGCGTCGGAAAGCCGCGCACCGAGCGCTGGAGCGACCCGTCCGGGTTCAGGAGCCTCGGCGCGATGATCGCAGCCTGGGCGTGACTCTCGGCGTACGCGACCAGCGCCTCGACGGCGCCGTCCGAGATCCACGCGTCGGCGTTCAGGAGCAGGACGAACCGGCCGGAGGCGGACTCGATCCCGCGGGCCCAGCCCGCAGCGAGACCGAGGTTCGGCTGCTCCACTAGCTGCACGTCCGGAAACCGCTCGCGGACGAGCGCGACGGTGCCGTCCGTCGAGCCGTTGTCGACGACGATCGTCTCGTACGCCGCGGCGCTGTCCAGGCAGCGCTCCAGCCAGGGCAGCGCGTTGTACGTCACCACGACGACTGAGACATCAGCCATGGCGGACGGAGGGGCTCTGGGGCCGCCGTAGCCCCTCCCACGCGAGGACGAGCGCGCCCGGTAGCGCCATAGCGATCGTCACGAGGAAGAAGAGGAACCCGGCGGCGAACGCGGCGTCGGCGGACACGCCGAGCTGGCCGAGGAAGCTCACGAAGAACGCCTCGCGCACGGCGAGCCCGTTGACGGTGAACGGGACGAGCATGACTAGGAAGAGCAGCGGGCCCATGACGTAGTAGACCCTCGGCGAGAGGTCGATGCCGACCGCCTTGCCCGTGCACCAGATCGCCAGCACGCGCACCGCCTGGATGGCGAGCGTCAGCGCGAAGACGCCGACGAGCAGCCGCGTGTGCGCGCGATACGCGTGCACTCCCTCGTACACGGCGCGGATGGGCCGGTCGACCCTCAGCCGGCGGAGCAGCGGCACCGTGCGCGCGAGCGGCCTCCGCGCTGTCTGCGAGAAGACGGCCACGCCCAACAGCACGGTCGCGACGACGAACGCGAGCTCGATCCAGAGGTAGGCGCCGACGTCGTACTCGCCGAGTGCGAGCGCGAAGCCGACGGCGGCGAGCGCAAGCGTCGCCGAGCCGCCGAGGGCGCGCTCGAGCAGCACCGAGCCGGCGATCGGCCCGCCGCGGCCGGGATGCCGGCGCGACGTCTCGAAGATCCGCGCCGCGTCGCCGCCCACCGCGGTCGGCAGGATCTGCCCAGCCGTGTAGCCGACGAAGTACGCGCGGGTCAGCCAGCCGAAGCCCTCGTCGATCGAGCGTGCCCGCAGCAGCCGCTGCCAGCGCCACGCCATCGGCAGCACCGTCACCGTCATGATCGCGACCGCAGCCGCCAGGTACCAGTAATCGGCGTCGGCAAGGATGTCGACCGTCTGGTCGAGGTCGATCTTCCAGACGATGTACCCAAGACATAGGCCGGTGACGACGAGCGTCGCGAGGACACGCACGCTGCGGCGTCCTCTCATCCCTGAGCCCCGCTGAACCGCGCGTGCACCCGGCGTAACGCGTCGATCGCATCCGCGATGTCGTCGTCCGAGTGCGCGGGCGACAGCGGCAGCGACAGCACCTCGTCGCCGGCCCTCTCCGCGACCGGCAGCGCCGGCTGCTCCGGGAAGCGGTCGCGGTACGCGCTCAGCCTGTGCACCGGGAGGAAGTGGATGCTCGTCCCGATCCGCTCCTCGGCCAGCGCGCGCTGGTACTCGTCGCGCGTCGCGCCCGCCCGCTCCGGGTCGACCCGCACGACGTAGAGGTGCAGCGCGTGCAGGTCGCGAGGATCCCGCGCCAGCGGCTCGATGCCCTCGAACTCCGCCACCGCCTCGTCGTACGCCTCGACGTGACGCAGGCGGATCTCGCGATGCCGGTCGAGCTTGTCCAGCTGGCAGAGCGCGATCGCCGCGAGCACGTCGGACAGATTCGCCTTGTAGCCGGGCACCGCGATGTCGTAGAGCGAGCCGTGGCCGCGCCGCATGACGCGAAGGTCGTCGATCGCGGCTGCGACGTCGTCGCGGTCGGTTGTGATGACTCCGCCCTCGCCGGCGGCGACGTTCTTCGTCGCGTAGAGCGAGAAGCACGTGGCAGCCGACAGCGCCCCGATCTTCCGGCCGCGGTATTCGCTCTCGACGGCGTGCGCGGCGTCCTCGACGACCGGCAGCCCGAGCGCCCACAGCGGGTCGAGGTCGGCGGGCTGCCCTGCGAGGTGCACCGGCAGGATGGCCTTCGTCCGCGGGCCGACGAGGGACGCGGCGTGCTCCGGATCGATATTGAGATCCGAGGCGCGAACGTCGGCGAACACCGGCGTCGCGCCGGTGTGGACGATGACGTTCGCCGTCGCGGGCCACGTGATTGGCGTCGTGATCACCTCGTCGCCCGTTCCCACGCCCAGAGCGAGCAGCGACAGGTGCATCGCCGCCGTTCCCGACGTGACGGCGAGCGCGTGCTTTGCGCCGACGTACTCGGCGAAACGGCGCTCCAGCTCGGCCGCGTTAGGCCCCGTCGTCAGCCAGCCCGAGCGAAGCGTCTCCGCGACGGCAGCGATCTCCTCCTCGCCGATTGCAGGAGGCTGGAAGCCGAGGAAGGTGGTTCTAGGCGATCTCGACGGGGGCGCGGTTCTCAACAACGCGAAAGCGTACGCGTCTCGCGGCGCGCCTACCGCGTGCCACTGCCTGCTTGCGGCTCTCGCCGACCGCCAGCACGGCCCCGGCGCGATCCGATCCCTGGCGCAGCGGCCGGGACTCGTCGCCCGGCTCGCGATAGACGCGCACCCAGACGACGCCGTCCGACTCCTCGGCCCGCTCGACTCCCTCCACGGCGCCGACCGTCCCCTCGGGCGCGACGAGAAAGCGCACGCACGCACCACCCGCATCCGAGCCAGGTGACAACTCGACACTGGGAATCTCGTCGCCGAAAGCGGCCGCGATCGCGAGCCCGTTGAGATCGACGCCGAGCGCCGCCTGGCAAAGCTCCGCGTCGTGGCCTCCGCCGAGCCGCGCAGCCAGCTCGCCCACCACCGGGCCGTCCTCGCCCACAAGCACCTGCGTGTACGTCGGCCCGTCGAGGATCCCGATGGCCTCAGCCGCAGCGCGCGCCACCGAGGCGGCCGCATCGACGATCGACGGAGGCTCTTCGCTCGGCCAGACGTGCGCGAGCGCGACGCCGAACGCCGGAGGGTCGGCGACGACACGATCCGTCACGGTGAGCGGGTGGAACTCGCCGTCCACGGAGAACGCGTTGACCGTCAGCTCCCGGCCGGCGACGAGCTGCTCGACGAGCGCCACCGGCCCTCGTGCCGCATCGAGCGCGAGAGCGAACGCATCGGCGACCTCCTCCGGTGTCTCCACGATCGCCAGCCCGCGTTGCCCCTGGCGGTCGGGTGGCTTGACGACGCACGGAAAGCCGAGCTCGCCGGCGGCCGCAATCGCCTCGTCGACGGCCGCGCAGACGCGGAAGGGCGTGTGCGGGACGCCCGCCTCGACCAGGCGCTCGCGCTGCTTGAGCTTCGAGATCGCGAGCTGGGCCACCTGCGGCTCGAGCGGATGAGAAAGGTTGTGTCGCGCGGCGATGCGGGCCGCGATAGCGACCGGAAAGTCGATTCCGGGAGCGATGACACCGCCGACCTGCTCCGCTGCGGCAAGCCGGTCGATCGCCGGCTCGTCCTCCACCGACACGATCGCGCGCCGGTCCGCATGGCGAAAACCGGGCGCCGCCGGATCGCGGTCGACGGCGACGACGTAGAGGCCGCGCTCGGCGGCCGCCTCGAGCAGCCCGAGCTGCCCGGCGCCTGCGCCTAGGACGAGTAGACGCCGACGCTGCGAGCCTGTATCCCCCTCCACCAGGCCTCATTGTCGCGATACCACGCGACGGTGCGTTCCAGGCCGTCCTCGAACCGCGTGCGGGCCTGCCAGCCGAGGAGGCGCGCCGCCTTGTCGGTCGAGCCGATGTGGCGCTGCACCTGGCCGGGCCGCTCCTCGACGTGCTCCTTCAGCGACGACGGCTTGCCGAGCGTCTCCAGCACGAGATCGGCAATCTGCGACACCGAGAGATCGATGCCGGTGGCGACGTTGATCACCTGTCCGGAGACCGCGGCGAGATCGGCGTCGATGGCGGCCTCGATCGCCTCGGCGTCGTCGTCGACGTACAACCAGTCCCGCGACGCCTGCCCGTCGCCGTGCACGGTCAGCGGCTCGTCGCAGAGCGCGCTCGTGATGAACCGCGGGACGAGCTTCTCGGGATGCTGCCTCGGCCCGTAGTTGTTGAACGGCCGGAGGATGACGATGGGCAGGCCGTACGTCACGGCATATGCGTACGCGAGCCGGTCGGCGCCGGCCTTCGTCGCCGCGTACGGGCTGCGGGGGTTGAGCGGGTGCTCCTCGCCCATGGGCGCGTGCTCGGCCGTGCCGTACACCTCGCTCGACGAGATGAGGACGAAGCGCTCGACGGGCGTCTCGCGAACGGCGTCGAGGAGGATCTGCGTGCCCTCGACGTTCGTCGTCACGAACTCCGAGGCGCCTTCGCGGATCGACTTCTCGACGTGCGACTCGGCGGCCGCGTTCACGATCACATCCACGCCCGCAACCACCTCGCGCACGAGCTCGGCGTCGCGGATGTCGCCCTCCACGAACGCGAGCCGCTCGTGCGACATCACGTCCGCGAGGTTCTCGATGTTGCCGGCGTACGTGAGCGCGTCGAGCGACACGACCTCATGCGAGGTCGCCATAAGCAGGTGCCGGACGACGTTCGACGAGATGAACCCGGCGCCGCCCGTCACGAGAACGCGCTTGCTCATAGCTCCTTTTCGATCGTGTAGAGAGGGCGGCCTTCCACGTCTCGCTGGATTCTGCCGAGATACTCGCCGACGAGCGCGAGGATGAAGCCCTGGATGCCCAGGACGAACACGATCGCGGCGCCGCCGAACAGCGGGCCCGGGAAGTCGTCCTCGCCGATCCAGTACACGACGCCGTACACGCCGAGCGCAAACGCGGCGAGCGAGCAGACGATGCCGAGCGTCACCCCGATCCACTGGATGGGTTGCGGCCAGAAGCCCGCGAGCACATGGAGCGCCAGCCGCGTCAACCGCAGGGGCGAGTAGCGGGACGAGCCTTGCCGTGCCGCGTGCTGGACGTCGACCTCGACGACCTTTCCTCCACCCGAGAGCACGAGCGCCTTCGTGAACTTCTGCTTGCCGATCGCGCCGAGCATCGGCGTGATCGCGTCGCGGCGGTACGCGTTGAAGGCGCAGCCGAAGTCGGAGACGGCAATTCCCGTGAAGCGGCGCAGCATGCCGTTGATGAGCTTCGACGGCAGCGTCCGCCCCCAGGAGTCGCGGCGGGCGACTCGCCGACCGCTGGCGACGTCGGCCCCTCCGTCGACGGCCGCCACGAGCTTCGGGATGTCCTCGGGCGCGTTCTGGAGATCGCCGTCCATCGTCACGACGACGTCGCCACGCGCCCGCGCGAGACCTGCGTGCATGGCCGGATGCTGGCCGAAGTTCCGGCGGAAGCGGACGGCCCGCACGCGCTTGTCGCTCGCGTGGAGACGCTCGAGCTCGGCGAACGTGCCGTCGGTCGACCCGTCGTCCACGAAGATGATCTCGTACCGCTTGCCGGCCGCGTCGAGCGACGAGACCGTGCGCCGATAAAGCTCGTCGAGCGACGCCGCCTCGTCGAAGAGCGTGACGACGACCGAGATGTCGGGATCTCGCGTCATCGGAGGCGGCCGAGCCGCACGGCGCCGGCGGTCTCGAGCGCGTCGACTCGCCGCGCCGCCCGCCCGACGTGGCCGCGGAGCCGCACGAGCGAGTCCCGTGGCTGCACCAGGCCGGCTTCCGTGGCGAGCGCGATGTCGTCGGCAAGCGTCGGCTTCGGTGGCTCCACGGCCGGGTCGCGAAAACGGTCGCGGATGCGCGTGTCGATCGTGAGCGAGCCGTTCGCGAGCCCGGCTTCGAGCGCCACATCGTCGACGAGATGCTCGTCGAGCACCGCCTCCACTCCGCGCGCATCGAAGCCCGCCACCGCCGCGGCCTGGTGGCGCGTCATGCCGATGTCGGCGGGGAGGCTCTCCTCTTCCCGCCTGTACTTCCGCTCTAGCTGCTCGGTCGTGCGAACGGGGAAGTGCAGCACCTCGAACGGCACCCAGTCGCGGAGGGGGACGAGCCTCGCCCCGAACGCCTTGTGGTTGCCGCGGCCGACGATGACATTCGGGTCGGCGCGGTGAATGGCCTTGAACGCGGGCACGTACGTGCTCGTCTCGTCGGTCGCAGGCGCACGCCGGACGATCATGCGCTCGTAGAACGGCTCGTCTCCCTCCGGGCGCAGCACGAAGTGCCGCCAGAGGCCGTGGACGAGCCCGAACCGCGGCGGGACGCTGTCGAGCACCTCGCGCAGCGACCCGTCGCGCGGCCACCAGAGCTCGTCGACGTCGGAGTTGACCACCCAGTCGGCGCCGAAGTCCGCGGCCGCGAGCCGCGCCATCCGCGTCACCCACTCGGCCTGCCGGAACGACGTGCTCGTCTCGCGGAGCATGTGGAGATGCCCCTCGCGCTCGTAGCGGGCGAGGACGTCCTGCGTGCCGTCGGACGACATGTGGTCGGTGGCGACGACGAAGTCGACGCCGAGCTCGAGGTGGTAGCGGAGGAACTCGTCGACGATGTCGATCTCGTCGCGGACGAGCAGCGTGAGGACGATCACCTGCCCAGCCTCACGAGCGCGGCGTCCTCGAGCGCGGCGGCACGCGACTCGAGACCCCGCAGGCGCGCGGTCAGGCGCGTGGACGAGGCGGCGGGACGGAACTCGCCGAACTCCACGGCCAGCTCGACGTCGTCCGCCACCGCCGGCACGGGACGTTCGAACGGCTCGCGCGCCAGAGCCTTGCGCAGCGCGTCCCGCACCCGCGTGTCGACGCGTGAGCGATCCGTCGTCGAGGCCCTTCGCGAGCGCGTCGTCGCCGACGAGCAGCCGCGCGACCATCGCGTCGGCGCCGTGCGTCTCGATCTCGCGCGCCGCCCGCACCCAGTGACCCCCGGGCCGGACGGGGCCCTCGAGGCTCGTCTTCGTGAACTTCCTCCTCGCGTGGTCGGTGGTGCGAATCGAGAAGTGCAGCACCTCGATCGGAATCCAGTCGTCCAGCGTCGCGAGGCCGGGGATGCGCGCCTTGTGGTTTCCGCCGAGCACCTCGACCTGCGGATGCGCCCTGTGCGCGACCTTCACGGCGAGGTGGTACGGGTCGAGCGGGTCGCGGCTCGGCCGGCGCCGCCAGAGCATGCGCTCGAAGAACGGCTGGTCGTCGTCGGGGCGCAGCACGAAGTGCCGCCAGAGACCCTGCACCACGCCGAACCTCGCGGGAACGGACGCGAAGAGCTCGCGGAACGGCGCGTCCCGCGGCCACCAGAACTCGTCCGCGTCCGCATTGATCACCCAGTCGGCGCCGAAGTCGGTCGCGGCGAGCCGCGCCATCCGCGTCACGTACACGGGCTGGTTGTACTCGGGCCGCTCCTCGCGGATGACGTGGAGGCAGCCGGCACGCTCGTACTCCCGGAGGATCTCCGTCGTTCCGTCCTTCGACAGATGGTCGGTCGCGACCACGAAGTCGACGCCGTTCTCGAGGTGGTAGCGGAGATGGGCGTCGAGGATCTCCTCCTCGTCGCGGACGAGGAGGGTCATGACGACCTTCACGTCGCCTGCGAGCCCCGGCCGAGGAGCGAGCGCAGCTTGCGCTCGACGCGGACTCCGAGGTTCTCCTCGAGCTCCGCGAGACGGCGTTCGAGCGCGTCGATGTCGTCACGGATGCCGAAGGCGTCCGCCTCGCCGAGCACCGCCGCGTCGACGGCGAACCACGCGTTCTCGGCGACGGTGGGGCGCGGAAACTCGAGCTCGCGGCCCTCGTCTACGGCCCGCAAGGCGTCGCGGAGCCGCGTGTCCTCCTGGATCGTCCCGTTCGCGAGCCCCTCGTCGATGGCGCTCTGCGGCAGAGGCTCACTCGGCACCGCCAGCACCTCGATCGGATACCACCCGCGGAGCGGGCGAAGCGCCGCCTTCGGAGTCTCTCCGGCGTACGCGCTCACGTCGACGCCCGCACGGTGTGCCAGACGCCTCGCCGGGCGGGGCGAGCCGGCCGGGTCGTCGAGCAGCGCCTGCGCGGACAGGCGATGCGTCATGTCCAGGAACGGCCGGACGAGGGCCTGGACGGTGTCGTAGTCGGCCGGGATCGCCGACAGCACCTCGTGGAGGCTGCCGCCACGCGGCCACCAGAACTCGCCCGCCGCGGCAGGCAGGATCCAGTCGGCAGCGGTCGCTGCGCTGGCGGCCCGATCGACGATCGAATCGACGCCGGCCGCGAGATGAAATGCACGCTGCTGCATGCGAGCAGCTCCGCGTCGCCGTCGGCGCCGAGCGTCATCACCACGCGAACGTCGCTCACCCGGCGAGTCTAGATTCTCGGCCGATGGAGACGCTGCTCCTGCGCCACGTCGCCCACGGCCGCGTGGTGATGGCCATGCCGACGATCGTCGTCGACCGAAGCGACACGTGTCTCGTGACGTGGATCGGCGCGGGGACGCCGATCGCCTACCCGAACGGGCGCGGCGGCGACGGGAGCCTGCTTCCGTTCGACGAGTGGGGCGTCGAGCTCCGCTCGTGGATCGGGCCGGGCCGGCTCGAGCTGACCCCGTTCGAGCGGCGCCACTCGATCCGGCTCATGCGCCGCGCGGACGGGTCTCTCCGCGGCTGGTACGTCAACCTCCAGGCGACGCTCGCGGAGTCACCCCTCGGCTTCGACACGACCGACTGGCAGCTCGACGTCTGGGTCCCGGTGGGCGGCGAGGCGGAGTGGAAGGACGAGGACGACCTCGCAATGGCCATCGAGCTCGGGATCATGACCGCCGAGGAGGGCCGGCTCGCGCGCGAGGAGGCGGAGCGCGTGATCGAGGAGTGGCCGTTCCCCACCGGGTGGGAGGACTGGCGACCCGACCCCGACGTGGCCTCTGCCCGCGCTTCCGGAGGATTGGCATGTGGTCTGAGGGCGACGTCATCTGCGTGCGCCAGACGTGGCTTGGTCGCGTCTGGCAGGCGCACGCGTGGTACGTCGTCGCAGACGGCGAAGATGAGCTCGTCCTCTTCGCGCCGATCGGCGCCGAGGCGTCGGTTCTCCGGCATTCCTATTCCGCAGGACGACTGGACGTTGCAGCCGAGCGCGTTCAAGGAGCACCTCCTCCTGCTCGCGCGGCCGGGAGCGGGCTACTCGACGTCGCTCATCTGGGACGCGAGCTGGACGCTTCGCGAGTGGTACGTGAACTTCGAGCGGCCGGAGCGCCCGCGGACGCCGGTCGGCTTCGACTACGTCGACATCGCTCTCGACCTCGTCGCCTTCCCGGACGGCAGCTGGAAGCTGCTCGACGAGGACGAGCTCGCGGACGGGCTGGCGAGCGGCGTGCTGACGGCCGAGGACGAGGCACGGGCCCGCGCCGATGCCGCCCGGCTCGTCGAGGAGTGGCCGTTCCCGACCGGCTGGGAGGACTGGCGTCCCGACCCCGGCTGGAAGGCGCCGAGCCTCCCAGCCGGGTGGGACGTCGTCTCTACTACTTGAACTTGAAGCTGGCTCTGAGCTCGCTGCCATCGTCGAACTGGACGATGAGCGTCCGGCAGTGGCCGGCCCAGCCCTTCAGCGTCTTCCAGTGGAACGTGTACACGCCGCTGGCCGCGTCGTACGTCAAGCCTGCGCCGCTCGACGTCGTCTCGATGGCATCAGTCGGCCCTCCGGCACACGGTCCTCCGACCGAAGTCGGATAGCCCTCCGCGATCACGTCGAGCCCGAAGTCCCCGCCGAGCGAGAACTTCACGGGCACGGTCCGACCGGCGTTGACGGTGTTCACCGTCGGCTGCGGGTCGACGGGCGCGAAGGGGCCGCTGACCGCGTAAGCCGGTCCCTCCTCGAACAGGACGGCAAACGGCGAGAACGAGCTGACGCTGCCGCATACCTGGTTCGGGCTGAAGGTGAACGACGTCGTGACGTCGACCCACTGGCCGCCCTCGTAATGGAAGAGCGTCGGCTCGGTCGTTCCCGCGGGAAGCGCTCCGAAGCCGATGCAGACGGTGACCGGGAAGGTGACGTCCGCGGTCGTGGAGATCTCGTAGAACGCGGGCGGGTCACCGACCTGGAAGCCGGCCGGGATCGCCGGCGCGGTCGTCGTCAGGACGGCCGTCGTCGTGCCCGGCGCGTTGACCGTGCCGAACGTGATCTCGACCTCGGGGAGCGGCTCGACCGTTCCAGGGCCCGTCGTCGGTGCAGTGCCCGACGTGCCCGAAGCCGGATGCGTCGTGCCGAAGCCAGAGTTGAAGTGGCCGGTGGCACTGTTCACCTGGGACGGGGGTCCTGGAGGACAGCACGTTAGGTAGCTGTTCATGATGAAGCTCTCCGCGAGACCGCTCTCGGTGGTCGGTGAGCCGTCGGTGACCGTCGCCTCATACGAGAGCACTCCGGCGCCGAGGATGTAGATCTCTCCGGTGAGCGGTGCGCCTCCGAAGTTTCCTCCAACGGGATCGTCCGTCGGCTGAAGGCAAACGCCCCAGTTCCCGGCGTTGGGCACGAGTGACTTGGTGCCCGTGACCGCCGTGCCGCCCTGCGTGATTGTGAAGTTCGACGTGAGACTCGTCACCTCGCCGGTGAGCAGACCGACCGACTGAGCAGGCGGACCCCGAAGAACGGGAAGAACGCCGGTACCGCCGGGTTCGTCTGCGGGCCGATCGTCCATGTGATCGTCTCCGAGTACGCGCCGTTGAACAACGGTGGTGCACCGAACGCGTTGCCGCTGCGCGTCAGCGTCATCGTCGAGTTGCCAGCCGGGTCACACGTCCCGGTCACTTCGATGTTGGCCGGCGCGCCGGGGCATTCGGCGATCGTCGGCGGCGTCGCATCCTGTGGATCGGTGCACGGATAGAAGTTGGACGACGTTCGCTGACCCGTCAACTGGACTGGGTCGGCGGCCGCGGCGCCGGCGAACGCGAGCGTGACAATCGCGGCCAGCAGCGCAGCCGCAAAGAAGCGTGATCGGAGTTTCAAAGTACCCCCCCTTGGTTGTTACCTCAACGTGGACGCGGATTCAGGCCGAACGAATGGTGCGAGTCGAGCCCGGGCCTCCGCAGCCAACTCATGCGCAAGCATACAGGTGCCGCCGCGCTCGTAGATGGCGTCAATGATGCGCGCGTAGAGCCGGTCCCAGCCTCCGGAGGTGGCCGGGTCGAAGCGGTCGGTGTGCCAGAGGATCGAGAAGCCGCCGCCGTGCTCCGCCGCCCAGTCGAGCAGCGCGAGCAGCCGTCGCTCGGCCTCCTTCACCGACAGGCCGAGGTAGCGGGGCTCGGCGAGCGTCACGTCCATCACCGCCAGGGGGATCTCGACGATGTCCAGCGGGCGGTCACGCTCGATGTCCCACGGGCGGAACGGATGCGCGATGCCGGCGCGAAAGCCCGGGGCGGCGCCGAAGCCGAGGGTCGAGTCGTACGCGAAGCCGAGGTCGGCGAGCGGCGCGAGGTTCGCGTGCGGGTCGACGCGCAGGTAGTGGTAGCGCTGGCCGTGCAGCGTCGCGCCGAGCCGCTCGAGCTCGGCCTTCTCCTCGGCGATCAGCCCGGGATCGAAGGCGGCCGAGTAGCTCGCGTGGAGGCCGATCTCGCAGCCGAGGCCGAGCAGCGTCTCGACGACGCGAGGCCGAAGCTCGTCGTACGTCTCCGGCGCGGGCCCGTCCTGCACCACGCGATGCGCCGCCATGAGAAAGAACACCGACGAGGCACCGCGACGCCGCTCGAGCTCGACGATGCGCTCGAAGCTGAAGTTCGGGTCGGTGCCTCGCAGCCGGTGGAGAGGAATGCCGGCGAGACCGCGGATCTCACGCCAGGCAGTCCCCGCGTTCCGGGCAGCCTTCAGACGCCCGGCGCCCAGGCGGATCCCCTTCCGCGTCCACCGCCAGGGGATGTCCACGTCGTGGCTGAGGCAGACGGCGAACCGGGCACCACCCCACCGCGGCGGCTCGACGCCGAGCTTCCGCCGCAGACGCTCGAGCGGCGGGTCGAGCGGGTCGAGGCAGCTCGCCGAGACGCGAAAGCGGCCGTGCTCGTCACGAGTGCCCGCCCGCTCCTCGATCCGCGCCAGGTGGAAGAACGCTTCGGCCAGGTCGTTCTCCTCCGGCCGCTTTCCTCGATCGACGTCGCGCCAGGCCTTCTCCGAGTAGGGGAGGTCGCCGATGCCGAGGTCCTCGCCCCGAGCGTGTCGAGCACCCAGCGGGCGCGCCGCTCTACCTCCGGCGGGATCAGCGGAGCGCCGCCTTGACGACGCGGGCAAGTTGCGTGACGCCCGGCTTCGGGTCGGCGAGCGAGAACACCGGCTCGACGTACGGCGGTCGCTGGAAGGCAGGCCGCTCGCCGGCGAGCAGCGTGATCGCCCAGCGGCCGTGCTTGCCCTCGGTCGTCACCGGCGCAGGCGGCCGGCCGAGCAGGTCGTGGTACGCGATCCGAGCGAAGTCGACTCCGAGAGCGGCGGCCAGCCCGTGCCAAAGCCAGAAGCGGGGGTTCACCTCCATGAGCTTGAACCTGCCATCGCGCGGGTCGCGCTTGAACTCGACCTGTGAAACGCCGTGGAAGTCGAAGGCTCGAAGCAGCCGCAGCGCTGCGTCGACGGCCTCCTGCACCCACACGGCCTCACCGACGCGGCACGTGCCGATGCCGGGGGGTGACTGGCGGAGCTTGCGGCCGCTGAAGAGGCCGAGAACGGCGCCGTCGGCGGCGATGTAGCTGCCGACGGTGTACAGCTCGTCGTCACCGCCAGGGATCAGCTCCTGCACCATCGGCTCGAACGGCTCCGCGTCGGCGAACGCGCGCGCGAGCTCCTCAGGCGACTCACAGCGGAAGGCCTGGCGGCGGAACCGGCGCCTGAACCCGTCAGGGCTCGAGGGCTTGACGAGCAGCGGGTAGCCGATGCTGCCTGCCGCGGCGAGCGCGTCTTCTACCGAACGGGGATGGGCGGTCCTCAGGGATGTCGACCTCGACCGCTGCGGCCCGGTCGAGCTGCTCGCGCTTGCTCTGGACGAGGGCGAGAGTGTCCGGTCGGGAAACGGATAGAGGAACAGGTCGCCGGCTCGTCGCGGTGGTGCGCGATCGCGTTCACCGGCGGATCGTGCGTTGGGAGGATCGGCGTCGGGCTGCTGATGGCGTCGCCAAGGTCTCGGAGCAGCGCGATGTAGGCGTCCGCGTGTCTGTCCCCGGATCCGGAGCGGCGACCTCCATCGCGAAGCGGGAGCGAAAGCCGAGCGCGCTCGGTCGGTGGTCGACCGCGTACACGGGGACGGCCATGCGGCCGAGCGAGCGGATCACCGTCAGTCCGTTGACGAAGGACGCGTCGCAGACGACGGCCGGCGGATGAGCGCCCGGAACGGGCGTAGGCCGCAATGCGATCGCGGTTCAGCGTCGGCCGGCTACCCACCGTGCGGATTCTAGGAACGACCCGACGGGTACCCTGGAGTCATGCGTGCCGTGCTAGCCGTCGTCGCCATCGCCATCACGGTGGTAGCCACCGGGACGGCGTCCACGTCGGGGCGTTCCGCTGCGCTGACGATCACCTTCGGGACGACGAGCAGTCGTCGGCTGCGCCCCAACGCTGGACGCTCCGATGCAGTCCGCTCGGAGGCACGCTGCCGAACCGGGTGCGGGCGTGCGCGAAGCTGTCGAGTCTCGCGCTCGGCGCGTTCGCCCAGGTGCCGAAGGATGCGGTCTGCACGCAGATCTACGGAGGCCCGCAGAAGGCTGTCGTGAAGGGCACGATCGGGTCGCAACGCATCTGGTCGTCGTTCAGACGGCGCGACGGATGCGAGATCGGGCGCTGGAATCGCTTCTCCCCGTGGCTCCTGCCGCCCGGCGGCGCCACCTAGCGTCCCGTAGCTGGGGCCACCCCTCGCCTCCGCCCGGTTTCACGGTAACGGGAAAAGACGTACCCGTGCGTTGCAGTTCTGTGCCTGAAGTGCGCCAACTGATGGGCCGCCCGCCGCGGCATCTACGCTCATCCGCGTGCCAATCGAGTACACGAGCTCGCTCGACGGCGTCTCGCCTGAGCACCTGAACGGCTTCTTCGAAGGCTGGCCGAGCCCGCCGTCGCCCGAGCGCCACCTCGAGATCCTCGAGGGCAGCTATCGCGTCGTCCTCGCTCGCGAGGCTGGCTCGCCCCGGGTAGTCGGCTTCGTGAACGCGATCTCGGACGGCGTCCTCTATTCCTTCGTCCCGTTGCTCGAGGTGCTGCCGACCCACCGTGGCCGCGGCATCGGCTCGGAGCTCGTTCGCCGCCTGTTCGCCGAGCTCGACGAGTTCTACGCCGTCGACCTCATGTGCGACCCGGAGCTCCAGCCGTTCTACGACCGGTTCGGCATGCACCGGGCGACCGGAATGATGATCCGGCGCCGATGACCGGGCTCGGCGGCCAGATCACCCGGCTCGCGCAGCATTCGGCGATCTACGGGCTCGGCGGCCTCGTCTCGCGCTTCGTCGCGCTCCTGTTGCTGCCGCTCTACACGCGCTACCTCACGCCCGCCGACTACGGCGCGGTCGAGACGCTCGTCGCCCTAGCCGCCATCCTCGCCACGATCCTCCGTCTCGGCATCGCGAGCGCCTTCTTTCGCTTCTACTTCGACTCCATCGACGCCGACCACCGCCTGCGCGTCGTCCGCACGTCGTTCTGGTTCACGATGACGATGGCCACAGTCGGGCTCGTGGTGGGCCTGGCGCTCGCCGGCCAGATCTCTGAGTGGTTGTTCGACACGGACGGTCGACCAACCTCGTGCGCATGGCTTTCGTCCTGCTCTGGACGCAGATGAACTTCGAGCAGATGACCGCGCTCTTCCGGGTCGAGGAGCGCGCGGTCGCGTTCACCGTCGCGACGCTCGCCAACCTCGTCATCACGGTCGCGGCCACGATCGCCTTCGTCGTCGTCCTCGACTGGGGCGCGACCGGCGTCATCGCGGGCAACTTCGCGGGGACGCTCGCGGTGTATGCGGCGCTGCTCGTCTACCGGCACGGGCAACTCGGGCTCACGCTCGACAGGCCGCTGCTTCGCCGAGATGAATCGCTTCGGGTTGCCGCTCGTACCGTCGATGCTCGCGCTCTGGACGCTGAACTTCGGCGACCGCTTCTTCATCCTCAAGCTCGCGGATGCGAGCGAGGTGGGCGTCTACTCGATCGGCTCCCGAATTGCATCCGCGATGGTGCTGCTCCTGACGGCGTTCCGAGCGGCCTGGCCCGCGTT
>CAVWIV010000004.1:0-394111 GCA_963755155.1 uncultured Actinomycetes bacterium
ACCTGAAGGCCAATCCCACGCAGGCCGACGCCGACCGCGACGGGATCGGCGACGTGTGCGACTCCACGCCGCGCGGCCCGGACATCGACCATGACGGCAAGGGCTGGTCGACGATCGCTGCCCGACCGTGTACGGCAAGGACCGGTACGGCTGCCCGGTGCCGACGCCGACGACCACCGACCGCGACCGCGACGGCCGCGACACGGCCGACGGCTGCCCGCGCGAGCCCGCCGGACGCTCGACGGCTGCCCGCTGCCGGCCGTGGCCGCGCTGTCGGCGACGTCGCGCAAGGGCCGCGCCCGGACCATGCGGGTGCGTACGAGCCGCGCCGCCTCCGTGAAGATCACCGTCGAGCGCCGCAAGGGCAAGCGCAAGCGCTGGGTCGCGGGTCGCCCGCTCACGCTCGCGACGAGCGCCACGCGGTCCGCGGCGCCAGGCTGAAGGCTCAAGCGCCTGCGCGCCGGCCGCTACCGCGCGGTCGTCGTGCTCTCCAGCAGCGCCGGCCGGGCCGCCGCGGTCACGCGGCGCTTCCGAGTCCGGTAGACGTCCGCGGGTGTCCGCCTGCCGTCTCGGCGTGCTCGCGTTCGGCGACTCGATCACCAACGGCGGCGGTGAGCTGCAATGGGGCGTCGCGCTGCAGTCGTGGGCGCTGTGGGTCGCCCGCGGCGCTCGGCGTTCCGTACTCGCCGTTCGCGGTCGACGGCGCGCGCATCGGCGACGTGCTCGCCGACGCAGCTGCCGGCCGTGCCGGACGGCGCCGCTACGACCTCGGCTGCCTGTACGTCGGCGTCAACGACGTGCGCGGGCTCGACTGGGACCGCGCCGCGTTCGAGCGCGGGCACCGGACCGCGCTCGGCGTTCCTCGCCGCGCGCTGCGACCGCGTGCTGACCGCGACCGTGCCGCTCGACCTCGGCCGCCCGCGCGCCGGCGCGACGGTGCACGAGGTCAACGCCGCGATCGAGGCCTCGGCGCGCGAGCACGGGCGCGCTCGTGCTCGACCTGCGCGACTTCGGCGCCCGCAACCTCGTGATGACCGACCACGTGCACCCGACGGCGTTCGGCCAGGTCGCGATCGCCGAGCGCGCGCTCGACGTGCTCGCCGCCGACGGGCTCCCGGCGCGCCGGCGCCCGGCCACGCTGATCGCGCTACGAGACGACGCGCGGCGGCCGCCTGCGCGGCGACCTCACGTACGCCTATCGGCACGCGAAGGTGTCGGCGCGCGCCGCCGCGATCGGGATCGCTGCCCGAGCTGCTCGTCGACGCCGAGCTGCTTGAGCGTAGCGGTACGTGAACCAGAGCGCGCCGAGGAACGCCGGCCAGCCGAGCGACGATCGACGTCGCCGCCAGCGCACCCTCGCGGCCGGCGGCGATCAGGATCGTGTAGACGGATCGCCCGCAGGCCGAACAGCAGGACGGCGAACGCGAGCGTCGCCTCGGCGAACGGGCGCCGGATCCGCACGTCGCGATACCAGCCGCCGGGGATCGTGGAACAGCGGCGCGGCGATGAAGCCGATGACCGGGCGCTTGAACAGCGTCGAGACCGCCGAAGCCGAGCGCCATACCGGCGTTCTGCAGCATCCGCGGGATGAAGTAGCCGGACGCGCTGCCGGTGCGCAGCGCGATGAACGACGCACAGCCCGGTGCCGAGGATGCCGCCGATCGCGTTCGTGAGCGGCTCGCGCCGCAGCAGCCGGTACGCGGCGACGACGACCGACAGGCCGATCGCGACGTAGGCCGCGGTCTCGAGGTCCCAGATCGCGTTCACCGTGACGAACGCGACCGGGCCGAGCCCCGTGTCGACGACCGCGCGGCGGTCGCGCAGCACGTCGAGCGGGCTCGGCGGCTGCGGCTGCGGCTGCGGCCGCTCGGCCTCGGCCATCGCGATCAGCCGCCCGGCTTGCGCGCCGCGAGCATGAGGTTGTAGAAGAGGTGCGGCGGCAGGCGCGGCTCGAGCAGCCGCCGGTCGACCGCCTGCAGCGCAGGTAGCCGCGGAAGGCGTACTGGATCCAGCCCCGCGGGAGCTCGCCTGGTCGGCGGTCGCCTCGAGCGTGCGGTTGGACCAGCCGAACCAGTTCGCCAGCAGCTCCTCGCCGCGCACGCGGACGCCCGCGAAGCCGGCGCGCCGGCGCCGGCCTCGAGGTCCGACGGGGACGAAGGCGTGGACGTCGACCATCGCCTCGAGCGCGTGGTCGTCGTCGCCGGCGCGACCTCGGGCGCCGGCCGCAGCGTGCAGCAGCGCGCCGCCACAGCGGCGCGACGCGCAGCGCGGCGCGCTTGGGCACGCGCCGCGATGCGGTCGCCGTGGCGCGACGGCTCGCCGGCGAAGAACAGCGTGCCGCCGGGCGCAGCACGCGGCGGAACTCGGCGAACGCGCGGTCGAGGTCGGGCAGGTGGTGCAGGACGGCGTGGCCGAGCACGAGGTCGAAGCTCTCGTCGTCGAACGGCAGCGCGGCCGCGTCGCAGGCGTCGGTCTCGACCTCGAGCCCGAGCGACGGCGCGTTGCGCCTCGAGCGTCTCGAGCATCCCGGGCGAGATGTCGGTGCAGGTCGCCGCGCCGACCACGCCCGCCTGCAGCAGGTTGAGCGAGAAGTAGCCCGTGCCGGCGCCGATCTCCAGCGAGCGCGCGAACGGCCCGGGCCGCGTCGCCGAGCAGCTTGCGCGAGCTTGCCGAGCACCTGGTGGCGGCCGACCTCGCCGAACTAGATGCCCCACTTGGGGTCGTACTCGCGGCGCCGCCACGTCGTGGTAGCGGCGGTTGACGTCGAGGATCTCGTCGGGGGTGGCGGGGGCGGCCATGGCGCGGGAGTCTAGGCCCGTCCCGCCGCCTCGGTCGCCGCTCGCAGGCGGCGCGCCGGGCCCGGGCGTCAGCGTGCCGGTCGCAGCCGCCACTTCCACGCGCCCGTCGGCGTGCCCGGGCTGGTTCATGCGCGCCTCGGAGCCGAGGCCGAGCACGTCCTGCGTCTGCACCATCGCCACGCGCGCCGGCGAGGCGAAGGCGAGGCGGATCAGCGACCACTACGGCTCGCGCTCGCGCACGCCGGCGGCGTCGATCGCCGCGTCGACCTCGGCGCGCACCCGGCGCGAGCGACGTCGTACCAGCCGCGGACCGTGTCGTTGTCGTGCGTGCCGGTGTAGACGACCGCGTCCTCGGTGTGGTTGTCCGGCGGGTGCGCGCTGCGCGGGTCGTCGGGGTCGAAGCCGAACTGGAGCACGACCATGCCCGGGCAGGCCGAGCGACGTCGCGCAGCCGCTCGACCGCCGGCGTGATCACGCCGAGGTCCTCGGCGATCAGCGGCAGCTCGCGCCGAGCGTCGCGCGCGGCGGCGTCGAACAGCGCCCGGCCCGGCCCGCGCCGCCAGCGCCCGCGCAGCGCGTGGCGGGCGCCGCGCCGGCACCGCCCAGTAGGCGACGAAGCCGCGGAAGTGGTCGATCCGCGCGAGGTCGTAGAGCTCGAACGTGCGCCGGAAGCGCTCCGTCCACCAGCGGTAGCCGCGTCGCTGCAGCGCCGGCCAGTCGTAGAGCGGGTTGCCCCACAGCTGGCCCTTGTCGGTGTAGGCGTCCGGCGGCGTGCCCGCGACCGCGTCGGCGTGGAAGAGCTCCGGGTGGGCGCGGTGGTCGGCGGAGCCCGGCGCGACGTAGATCGGCACGTCGCCGATCAGCCGCACCCCGCGCTCCTCGGCGTGCGCGCGCAGCGCCGCCCACTCGCGGTCGAAGCGCACCTGGTCGGCGAGCGCGCCGCGCGGGCCGAGCCGCGCCCAGTCCTCGATCCAGAACGCGTTGCGCTCGCGGAAGTCGAGCTCCTCCGCCCGCGAGACCGGCGCGCGCGGCTCGGCCAGCAGGCCCGGCCAGGCCGCGAACGCCGACGCGACTTGTAGGGCGAGCCGTAGCGGTCGGGCGGTCCGAGCGGCAGCATCTGCCACCACGACTGGCCCGCGTCGGCGAGCCAGTCGACGAACGCGTAGGCCTCGCGGCCGAGCCGTGCCGCCGGGGAGCGAGGTGGGGTGCAGCTGGACGCCGCTGGATCGAGGGAGGTTCATCGAGTGCGCAGATCGTCGGATACTTCGCTCGCGAATGCCCGCGCCGAAGACGGCCCAACCGCCCGACGCAGGATCCGCATCAAGCTACCCGGCGCCGACCGTCGACGGCGGCCGCTACGCGCCCAAGCGCTGCGTCGGCGACACCGTCGAGGTCTCGGCCGACATCTTCCGCGACGGCCACGAGATCCTGCGCGCCGTCGTCCGCTACAAGGCGCCCGGCGCGCGCCGCTGGCTCGAGACGCCGATGCACGCGATCGACGCGCACATCAACGGCGTCCGCTGGGCGGGCGAGTTCACCGTCGAGACCGTCGGGCCGCTGGGAGTGGACGATCGAGGCCTGGACCGACCAGTTCGCCACCTGGCGCGACGAGCTGCAGCGCAAGGTCGCCGCCGGCCAGGACGACCTCGCCGGCGAGATCTCCGAGGGCGTCGTGCTGCTCGAGGACGCGGCCGCGCGCGCCAAGGGCGGCGAGGACCGCGCCACGATCGAGCGCGCGCTCGACGCGCTGACGGCCGGCGGCGCCGCCCGACGCGGCGCTCGCGCCCGGAGCTCTTCGCGGCCGTCGAGCGCCACGCCGAGCGCCACGGCGCGACGCGGCTGCCGCCGCACGTCGGCGCTCGAGGTCGACCGCGTGCGCGCGCGCTTCAGCTCCTGGTACGAGCTGTTCCCGCGCTCGTGGGGCGGCCTCAAGGGCGTCGAGGCGCAGGTCCCGGCGATCGCCGAGCTCGGCTTCGACGTCCTCTACGTGCCGCCGATCCACCCGATCGGCCGCAAGAACCGCAAGGGCCGCAACAACACGCTCGTCGCCGGCCCGGACGACCCCGGCTCGCCGTACGCGATCGGCGCCGCCGAGGGCGGCCACGACGCCGTCCACCCCGAGCTCGGGACGCTCGACGACGTGCGCGTCGCTGTGCGCGACCGCGCACGCGAGCACGGCATGGACGTCTGCCTCGACCTCGCGCTCAACGCGCTCGGCCGACCACCCGTGGCTGACCGAGCACCCGGAGTGGTTCCACCGCCGCCCCGACGGCACGCTCAAGTACGCCGAGAACCCGCCCAAGAAGTACCAGGACATCTACAACTTCAACTGGGACACGCCGGCCTGGCGCGAGCTGTGGGACGCGTGGCTGCGGATCATGCTGCACTGGGTCGACGCGCGGCGTGAAGGTCTTCCGCGTCGACAACCCGCACACGAAGCCGTTCGCGTTCTGGGAGTGGCTGATCGCCGAGGTCCACAAGGTCGACCGCGACGTGATCTTCCTGGCCGAGGCGTTCACGCGCCGCGCCGTGATGCGCGAGCTCGGCAAGCTCGGCTTCACGCAGTCCTACACGTACTTCACCTGGAAGAACTCGCGCTGGGAGCTGACCGAGTACGTCAACGAGCTCGCCTGGGGCCCGGAGAGCGAGTACTTCCGGCCGAACTTCTTCGTCGAACACGCCCGACATCCTGCACGCGTACCTGCAGCACGGCGGGCCGCCGGCGTTCGTCACGCGGCTCGTGCTCGCGGCCACGCTGAGCCCGAGCTACGGCATCTACTCGGGCTACGAGCACTTCGAGAACGTGCCGGTGCGCGAGGGCTCCGAGGAGTACCTGGACTCCGAGAAGTACGAGGTCCGCGAGCGCGCGCTCGACGGCCCGCTGCTGCCGATGATCCGGCGCCTGAACGAGATCCGCCACGAGAACCCGGCGCTGCAGGTGCTCTCGAACGTCTTCTGGCTCGAGACCCAGAACGACGGACCTGATCGCGTACGCCAAGCAGCTCCCCGGCAACTGCGATCCTCCTGTCGTCAACCTCGATCCCCACCACGCCCAGGAGGGCGCCGTGACGTGATCCCGGCCCAGCTCGGCCTCCCGCCGGCGTTCGCGGTCGAGGACCTGCTGACCGGCGAGCACTACGACTGGCGGATCGGCGCCAACTACGTCCGCCTCGACCCGCACGGGCACGCAGGCCCACGTCCTCCGCGTGCGTCGACGTGAGTCGCAACGACCCCGGGCACTGGTTCGAGGCCGAGCCGCTGTGGTTCAAGACGGCCGTCTTCTACGAGATCCACACGCGCGCGTTCTTCGACGCCAACGGCGACGGCTCCGGCGACTTCCGCGGGCTGATCGAGAAGCTCGACTACCTGCAGTGGCTCGGCATCGACTGCATCTGGCTGCTGCCGTTCTACAAGTCGCCGCTGCGCGACGGCGGCTACGACATCGCCGACTTCTTCACGATCCAGCCCGACTACGGCACGGTCGACGACGTGCGCGACTTCATCGAGGCCGCCCACCAGCGCGGCATCCGCGTGATCGCCGACCTCGTGATGAACCACACGTCGTCCGACCACCCGTGGTTCCAGGAGTCGCGCTCGTCGCCCGGACTCGCCGAAGCGCGACTGGTACGTGTGGTCGGACACCGTGCACCGCTACGAGGACGCGCGGATCATCTTCACCGACACCGAGACGTCGAACTGGACGTGGGACGACGAGGCCGGCGCCTACTTCTGGCACCGCTTCTTCTCCCACCAGCCCGACCTCAACTACGACAACCCCGAGGTCCAGGAGGCGATGCTCGAGGTCCTGCGCTTCTGGCTCGACCTCGGGATGGACGGCTTCCGGCTCGACGCGGTGCCGTACCTGTACGAGCGCGACGGCACGAACGGCGAGAACCTGCCCGAGACGCACGACTTCCTCAAGCGCGTGCGCACGGAGATCGACGCCAAGTACCCCGACCGCGTGCTGCTCGCCGAGGCCAACCAGTGGCCGGCCGACGTCGTGGAGTACTTCGGCGACGGCGACGAGTGCCACATGGCCTTCCACTTCCCGGTGATGCCGCGCATGTTCATGGCGCTGCGCCGCGAGGAGGCCAAGCCGATCTACGAGATCCTGCGCCAGACGCCGGAGATCCCGGACAACTGCCAGTGGGGCCTGTTCCTGCGCAACCACGACGAGCTGACGCTCGAGATGGTCACCGACGAGGAGCGCGACTACATGTACAGCGAGTACGCCAAGGACCCGCGGATGAAGATCAACGTGGGCATCCGCCGGCGGCTCGCCCCGCTGCTCGACGGCGGCCGCGACGAGATCGAGCTGATGCACGCGATCCTCTTCTCCCTGCCCGGCTCGCCGGTCCTCTACTACGGCGACGAGATCGCGATGGGCGACAACGTCTACCTCGGCGACCGCGACGGCGTGCGGACGCCGATGCAGTGGACGCGGCGACCGCAACGGCGGCTTCTCGCGGGCCGACTTCGCCCAGCTCTACGCGCCGCCGCTGATGGACCCGGTGTACGGGTATCCAGGCGGTCAACGTCGAGGCGCAGCTGCGCACGCCGACGTCGCTGCTGCGCTGGCTGCGGCGCTTCATCTCGCCTGCGCAAGGAGCATCCCGTGTTCGGCCTCGGCACCTACGAGCCGCTGGAGCCGTCCAACACCACGGATCTTCGCCCACGTGCGCACGTACGGGACGACGTGATGCTGTGCGTGCACAACCTCGCGCGCTCGCGCGCAGGCGGTGGAGCTCGACCTCTCGGCCTACGAGGGCCGCCACCCGGTCGAGGTGTTCGGGCGCTCGCGCTTCCCGCGCATCGGCGAGCTGCCGTACCTGCTCACGCTGGCGCCGCGCGGCTTCTACTGGTTCCAGCTGACCGAGGACCACCGCGATGACTGATCTCTCGGTCCTCGACGAGGGCGCGTTCCAGGAGTGGATCGTCGCGCAGCGCTGGTTCGGCTCCAAGGCGCGCGAGGTCGCGCACATCGACGTGGTGCGAGGCGATCCCGCTGCGCGACGAGCCGCCGGAGCTCGTGCTCGCGCTGGTCGAGGCGCGCTTCGGCGAGGGGACGCACGAGACCTACCAGGTGCCGATCGGCCTGCGGCCGGCCGACGAGGGCTGGGACGAGCGCGTGATCTGCGAGACCGCCGACTGGACGGTGCTACGACGCGCTCGCCGATCCCGCCGCGGGGCGCGAGCTGCTGCACCGCATGCGGTCGGGGTCGGTCGAGACCGTGGAGGACGGGACGCTGCGCTTCTGCTGGGCGGAGGCGGCGGGCGCCGAGCTCGGCGGGACGTCGATGTGCGGCCGGTCGGCGTCGAGCAGTCCAACTCGTCGATCGTGTTCGGGGACGACCTGATCCTGAAGGTGTTCCGGCGCGTCGAGCCGGGCGTGAACCCCGAGCTCGAGCTGCTGCGGTTCCTGACGAGCGCGGGCTTCCCGAACATCGCCGCGCTGGCCGGCACGAGGACCATCACGATCCACGCGCCGCGAGTGAAGTTGGTGAATCCCACCACGAACGCGACCAACCCGGTCGTGGTCACGCCGACGAGATTGATGGCCAGTCCAGCTTGCCAGCCCGGCTCCTTCAGGCGCAGCCAGCGCACCACCATGCCGCCCTGGGAGAGGGTGAAGGCGGTGAAGACCCCGACCGCGTAGAGCGGGATCATGCGCGTCGTTTCGCCGCCGAAGCCCCACAGCATCAGGGATGAGAGCACCCCCAGGGTGATGATGCCGGTCGATGAACGCCAGCCGGTCGCCGCGGAAGGTGAACTGCGTGGGCAGGTAGCGGTCGCGTGCAAGGAAGTACGACAGCCGCGGGAAGTCGGAGTAGGCCGTGTTCGCGGCCAGGATGAGGATGACCGGGGTGGCGACTTGCGATGTAGAGTACGCCGGGGTGCCGCGCCGAAGATGGTGCGCGCGATCGGCGAGACGACCGTCTCGTATCCCTCGGGGTGGTCGGCATTCAGCGGCACGATGCCGAATGGTTGGCCAGGAAGGCGATGCCCGAGAAGGGATGGCGACACGATGACGTCATCCAGGTCAGCGTGGCGCGGGCGTTCTTCCACTCGGGCGGCTGGAACGCCTGCACCCCGTCCGAGATCGCCTCGACACCTGTCAGCGCGGCGCACCCTGGCTGAAGGCGGTCAGGATCAGCAGGATGCTCGAGGTCTGCGTCGCCGCCTCGACGCTCCCCCGCGGGCGATCACCGGGGTCTCAGGCACGATCCGTTCCCCGCGGCCTGCACGAGCCCCAGCGCGATGATGCCGATGCATGCCGACCAGGAAGAGGTACGTCGGGACGGAGAAGATGCTGCCCGATTCGCGGATGCCGCGCAGATTGAGCATCGTCACCAGCACGATGAATCCCAAGCCGAGCGCGATGCGATAGTCACGCAGCGCCGGCGCCGTCGGAGGTCAGCGCCGCCACGCCGGCCGAGATGCTGACCGAGACCGTGACGATGTAGCCGAATAAGAAGGCCGCCCCGGCCGCAGGGCCGGCAGCTCGAACCGAGGTTGTCCTTGGCGACGATGTAGGAACCGCCGCCTTGCGGGTACGCCTTGATCGTCTGCCGATACGAGATGCCGACGATAGCAGCAGCGCCACGATGGCGACCGCCGATGGCAAGCTCAGCGACCAGCGCCGCGAGTCCCGCGAGCACCAGCACGCGGAGAATCTCCTCGGGGCCGTACGCGACGGAGCGACAGGCGTCGTCGAGAGGACGGCGAGCCCTTCGTCTTGGTGAGCCGCTCGTGCGCCGCCTGGTCGCGGTGCGATCGGGCCCCCGATGAGCGTGCGCTTCGGAAGCCGCCGAGCCCGCCCGGCGGTCCCCCCGCTTCGCTGAAGCGCGTTCCTCGGTGGCGATGAGGTGCCCTCTTCCTCGCCGCGCTCGAACTGCGACTCGAACGGGCGCACGATCTTGACGTACGCGTCGCCGGGTCGCTTTCCGCGTCGCTTCTCGCGGACTTCGAGGAGCGGGTCGACGCGACGATCGTCGGGTGGGCCTGGTGAGCGGGTCACGGCGGCGAACCCTAGCACTGCGCGCTCAGAGGCGCAGCGCGATTCCTTCCAGCGGCTCGAGCACCAGGCCGTCGAAGACCACCAGACCCTCGCGCGCGCCCGTCCCGATCAGGACGGTGCCGGACTCCTCCGGGAGCGCCCGCAGGTCGCATTCGCGCGGCTCGTCGCCGACGTTGAGCAGGACCAGGATCCGCTCGTCGGGGGCCTGGCGCACCCAGGACAGCACCTCGGGCGCGACGTCGAACAGCGACCGGTGGCTCCCGCGACGCAGCGCCAGGCTGCCTCGTCGCGTCGCGATCAGACGTCGGTACAGCGCGAGGAGGGACGCGGGGTCTGCCTTCTGCGCCGCCACGTTGCGCGTTGCCGGATCGATGAGCGGAAGCCAGGGCTCGCCGGTCGTGAATCCGCCGCGTGGCGACGCGTCCCACTGCATCGGCGTCCGCTCCGGGTCGCGCCCGAACCGGTCGATCGGACGGTCGGGGCCGTGGGCTTCGTCGGCGTCGACCATCCCGATCTCCTCGCCGGCGTACAGGACCGCCACGTTACGCAGCGTGAGGAGCAGGAATGCCGCGGCGCGGGTGCGGCCCTCTCCCCAGCGCGTGGCGTGTCGCGACTGGTCGTGGTTCGAGATCTGGTAGGTCGGCATGATGTGGGCCGGGAGCCGCGCCTCGGCACGCTCGATGGCGAGGGCGAGGTGACGGCAGTCCCACGGCGAGTGCAGCAGCTCGAAGTCGAACGTGAGATGAAACTCGTCGTCACGGCCCTCGCCGACGTACTCGGCCTGCTCCTCGACCGGGAGGTACGTCTCCGCCACCAGGACGCGTCCGGGAAACTCGTCCGCCACGCGACGCAGCCCGCGAATCATGTCGTGGACCTCGGGCCGGTTCATGCTCCACAGCGGATCGAGCGCCCCGTCCTCGCCACCGAAGCCAGGGGATGTGGTGGGCGCGCGCGCCGGGCGGGTTGTCCCGCAGCAGCTCGTCCTTCAGGGCGGCGAAGATCGCGTCGACGCGGAACCCGTCGACGCCGCGCCGGAACCAGAACCGCATCACCTCGGCGATGGCATCGGCCACGTCGGGGTTCGCGCCAGTTGAGGTCCGGCTGCTCGGGATAGAAGGTGTGGAGGAAGTATTGCCCGGTCCCGGCGTCCCAGGTCCACGCCGATCCGCGGAAGGTCGAGTCCCAGTTCGACGGCGGGCCGCCATCGAACGCCGCGTCGGCCCAGATGTACCAGTCGCGGCGCGGGCTCTCGCGCGAGGACCGCGACTCGACGAACCACGGGTGCTCGATCGACGTGTGGCAGGGAACGAGGTCCATGAGCAGACGGATCCCGCGCTCGTGGCACGCCGCCACCAGGGCGTCGAAGTCGTCCAGGGTCCCGTACTCGGGTGCGATGGCGACGTAGTCGCTCACGTCGTAGCCAACGTCGGCCAGCGGGCTGGAGTAGATGGGGGAGAGCCAGATCGCGTCGACGCCCAGGGAGGCATCGGTCCCGGCCAGGTGGTCGAGCCGGCCGAGGATGCCGGCCAGGTCACCGATGCCGTCGCCGTTCGCGTCGGCGAAGCTGCGCGGGTAGACCTGGTAGAGAACCGCGCCGTCCCACCATCGGTCCTTGGCATCCGGGCGCTCCACGCGGCCGATTCTAGGCTGCGACCTCCCGGTCCATGTGGCCGGGCACGCCCCACGCCGCGCCGGCGAGCGCGGCCACCAGGATGATGCCGCCGGCCACGGCGTACATGAGCGTCGCCGCGCCGAGGTCGACGAGCGCCCCGGCCGCCGCCAGCGAGACCGGCGCCAGTCCGACCGAGCTGAGCATCACCAGGCTCAGCACCCGGCCACGGAGGTCGTCGGCCACGCGGCGCTGGATCCATGCGAAGTACTGGACGTTGATGAAGCCGACGAGGAGGCCCATCGGCGCGAGGATCGCGAGCGCGATCGGCAGGGTCGGAGCGAAGCCCAGGAGGATCATGCCGATGCCGAGCGCGCACGACGCGGCGAGCAGCACGGTCCCGAAGCGCGGGATGCGCGCGACCGATCCGCCGATGACCGCGCCGATGAGTGCGCCGCCGCCCCAGACCGAGAAGAGGAGCCCGAACGCGGCCGAGCCACCGGCGAAGCGCTCCTCGGCCAGCCATGCCAGCCCGACGCTCACCGGGCCAGTGAACGCGAGGTTGAACGCGGTGATGATGACCAGCGTTCCGCGGACCGCCGGATCTGCCCAGGCAGCACGGATGCCTCCGCCGATGCTGGCGAGGACGCCCGGCCGCTCCTCCTCGGTCGAGGCCGCACGACGTCCGCCACGGACGAGGGCGATGGCGAGGGCCGCCACGACGAAGGTCGCGGCGTCGATCACGAAGGCCGGCCCCGTGCCCACCACGGCGATGAGCGCCCCGGCCAGCGCCGGCCCGATGAGGCTCATGATCTGGCTCGATCCCTGGATCACCGCGTTCGCCGGCGCGAGCATCCGTCCGGGAACCAGCATCGGGATGATCGTGCTCATGGCCGGGTAGAAGAACGCATCGACGACGCCGAAGATCCCCGCCAGCACGTAGAGGTGCCACAGCTCGGCACGACCGGCGAGCACGAGGGCCGCGAGGAGCCCCACGACAGCGCCGCGCACGACGTTCGAGACGAGCATCAGCGTCCGCGGTGAGAATCGGTCGCTGAACGCCCCGCCGACGAGCATGAAGACGGCGCGTGGGATGGCCGCCGTCATGAGCACGGTGCCCAGCGCCAGGCCCGAGCCGGTGACCTGGAGGGCGAGCCACGCGAGCGCGATGAAATGGAACTGATCGCCGAGGACGCTGACGGTCTCGCCGGCGAAGAGGAGGCGGAAGTCGCGGATCCGCAGCGGCTGGATCAGCGCCGGCCCGGTGCTCGGCTCGCCGCCGGCCTCGGCCTCGACCGTCGGGGACATGACCTCACCCACTGGCGCTCACTCCACGCTGATGAGGACGCCGCCTTCGCCGTCGACGTCCTCGACGTCGAGGATCGGTCCGATCGCGCCCGCTCGTACCGCGTCCCGGATGCGCGCTGCCTGCTCACCGCCGAGCCCGGGCACCACCTTGAGCGCGGCATCCACGAAGCCGATGGGAATGCGCAGGTTGACCACCTGACGTCCGCGCTCGGTGACCCGGATGCGGAGCTGTCGGGCCTGGCGATGGCCCGCCATCCCGCGCGCCATGGCCTCGTCCGCGCGCGCCTCGGCACGGGCGAGATGGCGATTGACGCGGGCAGCATGCGCGCCGCGCGCGCGGCGTGGCGATCGTGACCCGGTCCGCGTCGTTCCGCGAAGGTCAGCGCGTCGATGATGGGAGCGGCCTCCTCGGGAGTCAGCGTGCCCTCGGCCACGAGACGCAGGATGGTCTCGAGCTCCTCAGGCATCGGTTTCACCCGCCAGTCGGGCGGCCGCCTCGTCGACATCGATCTCGCCACGCTCGAGAGCGCGGAGGATCGCGAGCTGCCCGGTCGGCGCGGCGTCCGCGGCCGGCCCGCCGGGCGATGCCGGAGGCACCGGGGGTGCCGGCGGTATTGGCGCGGTCGGAGGGACGGGTGGCGCAGGGGGAGTCGGCGGGACCGGCACGGCGCGCCGCGGTGCGCTGGCCACGAGGTCGCCCGACATCGAGCTGAACACCACCCGCGAGGCTCCATCCCCGACGACGTATCGCCGTCGGTCGCGGGTTCCCTCCGACCGGTGGGGCAGCCCGACGCTGACGTCGCTCGAAAGGGCACGCACCTCCAGGGTCATGCCCCCTGAGACACCCAGCCGCACGTCGCCGCTGACGGTCTCGATCCGGGTCTCGCCCGACGTGGCCAGCTCGCCCTCGAGCACGATGTCGCCGCTCACCGTCGTCATCCGCAGCGCCTCGTAGCGCGGCGCGATGGAGGCGATGTCGCCGCTCACCGTGGCGATCTCGAGGTCGACGGTGTCCTCGGCGTGGAGGCTCACGTCTGATGACACGCCGCGCACGCGGACTCGTCCTGCCGCCCGATTCAGAACGAGGTCGCCCGAGACGGTGTGATACTCCTGCGACCTTCGGAACCCGGTCGCGCTCACGTCCCCCGCGACGCCGTTGTAGGACAGCTCGGCACCGGCGGGAATCTCCGCGACGACGCGCGCATCGACCCTGCCGCCCCTGATCCCGATCAGCTGTGCGATCGAGGCGATGCCGCCGCTGCCCTGTCGTGGCTCCCCGATGTCGATCGCACCGCCGCGCGGGACCACCTCGTACAGCAGCCGTTCGAGGCGCGCGTCGGCGTCGGCATCGGTATCGGCCTGGAACGTGAACTCGATCGTCGCCCTGACGGTGTCGCCGTCGACGGCGCGGAGCTCCACCTCCGGGCTCGTGACGCGGAGCGAGAACCTGCCGGTCGCGCCGATTGCGTGCTCGACCTCCTGGAGGCGAACGTAGGTCGCCATCAGCCCGCGCTGTCCGATGCGCGGAGCGCGACGGCCGCCTCCTCGGCGGTGATCTCGCGACGTGCCAGCCGTTCGAGGATCTCGCGCCGGTCCGTGGAGCCGCTCGCTGGCGAGTCCGTATCGGTCACACCTTCGTCGCCGTCTGCCGCATCACCGTCATCGGCGGGGTCCGGTGCGTCGCCGAAGCCCAGGGAGCGGACGAGCGCGTCGACGCGGGCGCGGACGGTCGGGTAGCTGATTCCGAGCTCGCGCTCCATCTCCTTGAGGTTGCCCCTCGATCGCAGGAAGCTCTCGAGCAGCGAAAGCTGCTCGCGGTCGAGGCGGCCGAAGCGGCCCGCACCGAACTCGCCCTCGAGGGCCGTCCCGCAGCTGCGGCACTGCAGGCGCGTGATCGTCAGCTCACCACTGCACACGGGGCAGGTGGCGATGACGTCGTGAACCATCGTCAGCGGCCCCGGGTGATGCGCTGGGGCTCCCGCTCGTGCGGGCGCAGGTGGTACGCCTGCCCGGGAGCCTCGGGGTAGGGCGCGGAACGCGATTGGCGCCGGTACTCGACGCGGACTGGCGGATAGACGAGGCGATGTTCGATCACCGGTGCCTCCAAGGACCCTTCCCGGTCCGTGTGATGAGTGGACCTGCGTAATCTAGTAGATGCACTTCATATATGTCAAGCCAACTGTCCAAATTGGCAATCTGGCATGCCAGTCGGCGTCGTGCGGTGATCTCTGTCAACGGGTGGCGCGACGCGCTACCATGTTCGTCAGCGACCCATGCACTCATCCCTGCTTCCCTACAGTCCGGAGCGGGACGCTTACGTCCTTCTCGGGATCCCATCGACCGCGTCGACCGACGAGGTGAACGCCGCCTGCCGTCGCCTCGCCCGGGCATTCCATCCCGACCGGAACGGCTCGTCTCGCGCGACCGCTGAGATGGCCGTCGTCAACGCGGTGCGTCGCCTGATGGTCGATCCCGATTCACGGGCTGCCTACGACCAGGAGCGGCGCAGCTTCCACGAGGTGCGAGCCAGGGCGATCGTCAGCACCCGCTTCGTGGCGCGGATCGAACCGACTCTTTTCCCGATCACGCCGCCGCCAGCGAAGCCCGCAAATCTGCGGACGTCCCAGGCGCGCCGATACGCCGCCGGCATCATGGCGGGGCTCATGGCCGCTGCACGCGAGCTGACCCCGGCGCGCTGCACGGGCTGCCTAACGGTCATCGTGTCGAGCGACGACGCCTTTTGCGCCGCATGCGGGACGCCGCTGCTTCCCAGCGGCTGACCAGGTCCCCCTCAGAGACTCGCCGAGACTCGGCGCATGCGATGTCGCCGAGCCCGAGCGAATTCCCTCAGGCGAGAAGTGGGTTGAGGCGGTCGGGGTCGATCCCGAGCTCCCCGATCGCGCGGCGCAGCTCGTCGGGAGTCGACGCCCCGTCGAGGCAGAGTCCATACAACGCGGCGTACGTGATGTGCTCCGCGTTGACCTCGAAGTGGGTCCGCAGGGCCTCCCGGGTGTCGGAGCGGCCGAAGCCGTCGGTGCCGAGGACGGTGTAGGGCCGGTCGATCCAGCGCGAGACGAGGTCCGGCAGGGCCTTGAGGTAGTCGGTCGCGGCGACGATCGGACCTTCAGACGGTGCAAGGCACTGGGTCAGGTAGGGGACGCGACGCTCGCCATCGGGGTGCAGCCGGTTCCAGCGGTCGGCGTCGAGGGCGTCGTTGCGGAGCTGCTGGAAGCTCGTGGCACTCCAGACATCGGCGGCGACGTCGAACGTCTCTGCGAGCATGGCCTGTGCGCGCAGCGCCTCCTGGAGGATCGGCCCCGAGGCGAGGAGCTGCACGCGACGCGAGCCGGCGCTCGCGGGCCGGAACCGATACAGGCCGCGGAGGATGCCCTCCTCGACGCCGTCGGGCTTGGCCGCCTGAGGCCAGTTCTCGTTGTAGATCGTGACGTAGTAGAAGACATCTTCGCCGCGCTCGCCGTACATGCGGTCGATGCCCTCGCGGACGATGACCGCCAGCTCGTAGGCGTCCAAGGCGCAAGCTCGACGCCTATCGGCGGATGTCCCGCAAATCGGGGAAGATCTGGCGCGAGCACGGCGCACTCGAATTCGAGGAGTGCGTCGCTGATGACGTGCCGCTGGGGAAGATCACGTCCTTCCCGCGGAGCGTCAAGCGCAAGAAGGACGAGACGGTGGTGTTCTCATGGATCACGTTCAAGTCTCGCGCTCGACCGGGACCGCGTGAACAAGAAGGTGATGGACGATCCACACTGGTCGGATGATGAACCCGGACAACATGAAAGGACCTATCGTTCGACGCCAAGCGCATGATCTTCGGCGGCTTCGAGGTCGTCGTAGACGTCTAGACGACCAGAGCAAGCACGACGGCATTCCTCGACGGGTCGCGGACGCGCGGCCCGTCGTCCGCTCTGCTCGACGCACGTGCCCGGCCTGCTCGAGCCGCGCCCAGCACCCGGCTCGCGCTCGGCGGCGTCCGGGAGCACGATCGTCGCGTGGCGCAGCGCCGCCGTGCCCGGCGGCGGCGGCGGCGCGCCGGCGCTCTCCCACGTGTTGGCGCCGACGTGGTGGTGGTAGCCGCCGGCGGCGAGGAACGCGGCCTGCGTCGCCGAGCTGCGCCATCAGGTCGAAGCCGAGCACGTCGCGGTAGAAGGCGACCGTCTCGGGGATCGCCGCGACCTTCAGGTGCACGTGGCCCATGACGGTGCCGGCCGGCAGGCCGTCGAACGGCTCGGCGGCCGGATCGTCGAGCTCGCCGAGGAGGCTCTCGACGTCGAGCGGCAGCGTCGTCATCCGCTCGCCGACCTGGCCCTCCCAGACCTCGCGCGGCCGGTCCCAGTAGATCTCGATCCCGTGCCCGTCCGGGTCGCTCAGGTAGATCGCCTCGCTGACGAAGTGGTCGGAGAGGCCGACGAGCGGGACGCGGTCGCGGCCGGCGTGGGCGAGCCAGCGCGCGAGGTCGGCGCGCTCCGGGAGCGAGCAGCGCGAAGTGGTAGAGGCCGGTGTAGCCGTGCGCCGGGCGTGCGCGCCGGGCTCCTCGACGAGCACGAGCAGCTCGCGCTCGCCCGCGCCGAGCGTCGCGCGGCCGTCGCCTGCTCGAGCACGCGAGGCCGATCGCCTCCCGGTAGTAGTCGAGCGAGCGCTCGAGGTCGGCGACCGTCAGGTGGACGGGGCCGACGGTCGTCTGCGCCGCGATCTCCACGGCCACGACGGTACCGCACCACAATTGGCGGTCATCGCGGCCGTATTTCACGCGCGAGGACGTTCGTTCGAGAGAACGGGGTCGCTGCTCCTCGCGGCGACCCGCACGACGAGACCGGCACGTCCGGTTAGGCTTCGACAGGAACGAAGGCAGATCCCGAGACGGAAGCCGCGTTATTCGAGCTGCTGGACAGGTTCTGCTCGGCTTCGCAGCGCGGATGTAAGCGGAAGTGCCACCGACTCGTGGACCTGGGACCGTCACGACGTCTCGGCTGCCGGCGCGCTCGGGGGGCTGCTCGCTGAGGGCACTGAGACGGCAGCGACGGTAGACGGGAGGAGGAGCATCCTATCGAATGAGCATGGTCTGCGAGAACCGCGACGGATGCTGGGCGTCGGCGCAGGTCCACGGTTCGCACCGCACCAGGAGTAGGTAAACAGGCCAGGCCCGACGCCCGCCGGCAGGACTAAAGAAATCCCGCATCCTCTGCGTCAGAGAAGTGTGATCGGACGTCGTGGAGCGAGTCTGGACGAACTGGAGGCTGCTGTACCGCAGTCGCTTCCACGTCTTCGCACGAGTCGCCGCGAGCGTGACCGGCGACTCCGAGCGAGCACGTGACGCAGTGCAAGAGGCATTCGCGACCGCCGTACGGAAACGACGCTCCTTTCGGGGCGACGGTCCGCTCGAAGCCTGGGTCTGGCGCATCGTGCTCAACGCCGCACGGTCGGACGTGCGCCGAGGCGTTCCGGAGACTCACTACGACGAACGGCAGCCGTCGAACGGCCGGCCAGAGCATCAAGCCGAGTTGCGCGCTGTCCTCGCGGGCTGCCGGAGCGCCAGCGGACGGCCGTCTTTCTTCGTTATTACGCGGATCTCGACTACGCAGCTATCGGCGAGGCGCTCGGGATCGCGACCGGAACCGTCGCCGCAACCCTCAATGCCGCGCACGCGGCGCTTCGCAACCGCCTGGAGGAGGTACGAACGTGACCGAGCTCGACCGCGCCAGCCTCGACCACCTGCTTCCAGCGACGCCCGGCCCGGCTGACTGGGACGACGTCCTGAACCGCTCGGGTGCGCACCAGCGGCGTCGCCGGCGGCTGGTCGCGGTCGCTGCGACAGCGCTTGTCGTCGCCGTCGGGACCGGCTCTGCGATCGGCGGTGTGCGCGACTTCGTCCTCCGCACTGGCTTCATCGGCCTGCCTCCGATAGGAGCGACGCCGAGCAGCCCGGCTAGCGGAGAGCTCGAGATCTGGTACTGGGCCTCGTGGGCTGCCAACGGGCAACCTTTTGGGCTGCCAACCCGAACGTCAGGACGGTAGAACCCGCGCTTGGGTGTACGCCGACGGGAGACTGATCTCGTGGGGAGGGCCCGACCGTCCCGGGAGCGCGAACCCTCTGTCCACCGGATTCCTCGAGCAGCGGCTCACGCCCGAAGGCGTCGAGCGCCTTCGCTCCGAGATCGCGGCGGCCGGCGACTTCGGCAGCCCGGACGAGCTCGCGCCGGGCAAGCCATCCTGTCCCCTGGGCCAGAGCCCAAGCGACCGGAAGCAGGCGATCGCCAACGGCGACTGCGCAGCGTGCCGACGCCGGCGCCGGCGCCCGACGCGCCGATCACGGTTCCGTTCTTCACACCGATAGTCGTGAAGGGCCTCGGCACGCTCGTTCGCGTCGACCATGCGCGCGATCTCGCCCGACTGTACGCGCGACTCTCGGATCCGGGATCGTGGCTCCCGGCGAGCGCGTGGGTGGAGAGAGACGCCAGGGCGTACGTGGCGTCGAAGTACGCGGTCTGCCACGGCGGCTGGCCGCCCGACCAGCTGGTCGGACGGTCCCGCATCCTGGCACTGCTGCCGCCGGCGGCCAGAGACCTGCTCGGGGACGCTTCACTGAGGCAGGGCCCACTCTTCGGTGAGCCCGGCAACTTCCGTCCCTCGTACGAGTACTGCTCTGACATGACGACGGATGAGGCGCGCGCGGTCGCGGTCGCACTCGACGATGCCGGGCTCCACGAAGATGGGTCAAGCCGCCTGAACTACCGAATCGAAGCTCCGGGCTCGAACCCGGGCGAGGCTCACGTGTGGTTCGAGCCGTACCTCCCGCACGGCGAGATCACGTGCTCGGTATGCGGATGACAGTCCGACACATCCTGTTCGCCGCTCTCCTGGCGTCGGTCGCATTCACGTCCGCCGCAGCGGCAGGCCCGGCTGTAACGAGCGTGCCGCCTCCGGTCGGCCGCATCGCGAAGGAGTTTGCAGTTGGAGGAGCCAAGCGCGTGATCGTCTTCGCGTCCGTAGGGGACAAGAGCTATGTCGCGACGGCGGGCACTCGCCGTCCGAAGGCAGACCAGCGCTTCCGGGTGGCGAGCGTCACGAAGACGTTCACGGCGACGATCGTGCTCCAGCTCGTGGACGAGGGGAAGCTCGGCCTGAGCAACACGCTGGAAAGCCACCTGCCCGGCGTCGTCCCAAGGGGCGACGAGATCACTATCCGTCACTTGCTGCAGCACCGCTCGGGGCTCGTGAACTACACGGCATACGCGTGGGAAGAGAACGCGAGCAAGTCGCCGTCGACCCGGCCGATCGACGTCCTGCGCTTCGCGGGCTCCAAGCCTCTCGCCTTCAAGCCCGGCTCCCGGTGGAGCTACTCGAACACGAACTACATCGCGCTCGGCCTCGTCATCGAGCAGATCACCGGACGCTCGTACGCCGACGAGCTCGAGCGGCGCATCTTCCGGCCGCTCAGTCTCGACGACACGGAGCTCCCGCGGACGCGACGCCTGCCGGATCTCGATGACGGCGGCCTCAACCCGAAGACTGCATGGGCGGCCGGCGGCATCGTCTCGAACGCGGGCGACCTCTCCCGCTTCTACTCCGCGCTCCTCTCGGGGCGAGTCCTGTCCAGCGCCTCCCTCGCAAGGATGAAGGGGACGGTCGGTCCTGGCGGCGACACTGGCGTCGGTCTTGGGATTTTCTTTTGGGGGAACTCGCGGTGCGGCCGATTGTGGGGCCATTCTGGCGGCATCCTCGACTACACGACACTCGTCAGCGCAAGCGAGAAGGGTGACCGCGTCGGCGTAACCTCGATCTACGGAAACCCTCCAGGAGGAAACGGACGAGGGCGCACTCGTCTGCCCGGAGCGGCTGGCACTGTCCGCGGCAGATTCGAAGATCGCCGCTGTACGCGAGCGCGGCGGCACCGCCGAGCTTTCCACGGCGAACGCCGATGGCAGCGGGCATCAGAGTCTCGCGCGCGGGAGCGCCCCGCCTGGTCGCCCGACGGCCGGAAAGTCGCGTTTCTCAAAAGTGGCGGCATCTACATCATCAACGCCGATGGCACCGGGCAGCGGAGATTGGCCCGGGGTAGCGCTCCTGCCTGGTCACCCGACAGCCGGATCATCGCCTTTCTCACGAGTGGCAGCGTCTACGTGATGAACGCAGATGGCCGCGCGCAGCGGAGACTCGCGCGCGGGAGCGACCCTGCCTGGTCACCGGATGGGCGAAGGATCTCCTTCCGCAGAAGTGGCGACATCGATGTCAGTGAACGCCGAGGGCAGCGGGCAGCGAAACTCGACCCGTAATGCCGCGCCTGACAGTGAGGTTGCCTGGTCGCCCGACGGGCGAAGGATCGCCTTCGCAAGGGAGCTCGCCTCCGTCGGTGGGGTTGGCGGCAACTTCGAGATCTTCGTCATGAACGCCGACGGCAGCGGGCAGCGGAGGCTGACGCGCGTGGCGGAACGAGATGACGCTCCTGCCTGGTCGCCCGACGGGCGAACGATCATCTTCGAGAGACGCGGAGGTCTGCCGGGAGAGGCAACAGCTGGAGGTGGTACGGCGTCTGGTCGTGAAAGCCGACGGTAGCGGGCAGACGAAATACCTTTCCAGCGGCGGAGCCGCTACGAAATCGAGTACCCCGCGCTGCGCGCCCTCGCTGGTCGCCCGATGGCCGGATGATCGCCTTCCTCAGCTCGCGGGGCGGCAACTACGACGTCTACGTCATGAACGCCGACGGGAGCGGGCTGACGAACGTCACGCGGAGCAACGCGAACGAAAGCTCGTTCGCCTGGTCGCCCAGGCAGACGAAAGGGTCATGACCCCTTACGGGAGGAGACAGGTATGAAAGCTCGACTGGTCACACTCGTCGCGCTCGCGGCGGCGGTCACGCTGGCCGCTGTTGCAGCTGCCGGCCCAGACGCAGCCAAACAGCGGGTTGCGATTTCGATGAAGAACCCGGGGAACGGCACGTTCGTGCTCAGGCCACTGCAGCCCGGGACGCTCAAGCGCGACTCGGGCAGGGTGAGCCTGATGAAAGACGGGAGCACCGCCGTGATGCGCGAGGGGCAGTCCGTTCATATCGTTCGGAGCACCTACACGCTCAAGGGCAAGCGAGGGACCATGTCGATTCGTGAGCGGCTCGAGTTCGTCGGGGTCTCGAACGAAAAGGTCCCAGGCTTCGATTTCACCCCGGGCGTCGGCATCGGCACGTGGAACGTCGTGGGCGGGACGGGCGCGTACGCCAAGATCACCGGAGGCGGACGGAGTGGCCAGCAGGGCCACCCGTGGCTCGCGCAGCAGGAGGGCTTCCTCACTAGTCGATAAACGGGCTGCATGAGACGTGGGCGGCGCGCGCTCGCGCGCCGCCCGTCTCAGCCGGCTGAAGGGCAGGGCTGGCTAGAGCTCCACGTCTGCGAGCGACTGCTCCAGGTATGCCTGGACATCGCCCGACTTCAGGACGTGCTCGAGCCATGCCTTGCGCTCGAAGTCAATGACCTCGAGCTCCCAGACGCACGCTATCCCCGTTCCGTCGATGGGCTCCAAAAGGCCAGGTTCGTCGAATGGAGAAGCAAAGAGCCGGCTGTGGATCTCGTTCTCGTTCGCCCACCAGTACACGAGACCGAGCCCCGCGCTAGTCGCATCGTGCGCGATCGTGAAGCCGATTGCGTCCGCGGGGATAGCTCGGTGCGCTGCCTCCCGCGTCGCCTCTGTCAGAGCAGGCCGAGGCAGGCGGTCATGGGTTCCGATGCCGTAGTGCTTGACACCACCTTCGCGGCCCAGAAAGGTGATTGACCGAGACTCGTACGGCACGTCCTCGATCGTAGCTTCAAGAAGTGGAGAGACCCCGCATCGCGGGGCCTCTCTGTAGCAGGCCTGTAAGCCGGATTCTGTCGAGGGTGACCATCCCTCTAGGCCGACCGTTTCCGGCCGACTCGAGCGGCGCACCCGGCTCCTCGGCGGGCCACGTCGTAGGAGCCTGCTTCGCCTTGCACCGGACGGGGTTTGGCTAGCCGCCGTGTCACCACGACGCTGGTGGGCTCTTACCCCACCGTTTCACCCTTACCGCCGGCGTCTCCGGAGAGACACGTCGCCGGTGGCGGTCTCCTTTCTGTTCCACTTTCCGTCGGCTTTCGCCGCCTGGGGTTTCCCCAGCGTCCTGCCCTTCGGTGTCCGGACTTTCCTCGGATCAGCTCTCGCTGCCCGCGGTCACCCGGCCTGCATCTCGGATTCTAGCCGCGCGCCTGCAGCGGCCTTCGCGCGCAGCACACAGCCACACTCGGGACAGGCGATCGTGCCGCCAGCGCGATGCTGCACGAACTCACCGCAGACGAGGCACTCGAGGCTCGCCCCGCGCAGCAGCGCGAAGAGCTCCTGCTCGAGCGTGCGGTTGAGAGTGGCTACGTCGCCCATCAGACCTTCCTGAACACCCCGACGACCTTGCCGAGCAGCTGGACGTGATCGGCGTAGATCGGATCCATGGCCGCGTTCTCTGGCTGGAGGCGCACGCGGCCGGACTCGCGGAAGATGCGCTTGACCGTGGCCTCGTCGGCGGACTCGTCGTCCCCGGCGAGCGCGACCACGATCTCACCGTCGCGCGCGTCCTGCTGGCGACGGACGACGACGTAATCACCGTCGAGGATGCCCGCGTCGATCATCGACTCGCCCTTCACCCGGAGCACGAAGTCGGCAGGTCCGACGACGCCCGGCACGCTCATGTACTCCTCGACGTTGTCAGCGGCGAGCAACGGCCCGCCGGCCGCGATCTGGCCGACGAGCGGCAGCATGTCCTCCTCTCGCGATGGCCGCGCCGAGGCAGGCCGCTCACGTCCTACGAGCTCGAGCGCTCGCGGCTTCGTCGGGTCGCGGCGCAGGAGGCCGGCCCGCTCGAGGTTCGCCAGGTGCGCGTGCACTGTGGACGGCGAGGCGAGCCCGACGGCGTCTCCGATCTCGCGCACCGTGGGCGGATACCCGTGCGAATCGACGTAATCGACGACGAAATCCCAGATCTGCTGCTGCCTGGGGGTCAGCACCGATGAGCCTCCTTCCGCGAACATGTGTTCGCCCAAGGTAGCGGCGTCCTCGGATGACGTCAAGCCCCGGCCTCTCTCCCAGGCACTCGTGCGAGCAAACTTGTGGCGCTCGGCGCAGAGACCGTTCATAGTCGTCCTGCTAGCCATCGGAAGGAGGCGACAATGAGCATGGACGCCGGCCAAGCTGCGGCGCTTGGGACCGACATGGAGGTGCTTAGCCGCGTGGCTCCGAACGGCCAGTGCCCGTTCTGTGGAGAAAACGGTTGGCACACCACCGTAGAAGGCGGGAGGAGCATCGTGCAGACGATTCCAACGGAGCCCGGACAGGGATTCTCCGCTCTGACTCTTATCTGCAACACGTGTGGATTCGTCCGCCTTCACGCCACGGAAACCCTTGAAATCGAATCGCTCCCAGAAGGAGTGTCGGAGCAAGCTTGATTGTCATCTTCGCCAGACTCTCCTAGCCAGTAGTGGAACTCGAACTGGTGGGCCCACGGTTCGCATGGCGCGGCGAGGCGACGGACGACGAGCTCGTCGCGCTCACAGAGTCCCACGGCGGGAGGGCGCAGCCGGGCTGGTGGGACCAGATACGCCCGCACAGCCTCGGCTGGGTGACCGCGCGGATCGATGACGAGTCGCTGATCGGGTTCGTGAACGTCGCCTGGGACGGTTGTGACCACGCGTTCCTGATCGACACGAAGGTTCGCCCCGATCACCAACGGCGGGGGATCGGCACCGAGCTCGTCCGCATCGCCGCATGGCACGCAAAGGAGGCCGGATGCGAGTGGCTGGAGGTCGACTTCGACGAGCCCCTCGCCCCGTTCTACTACGACGCCTGCGGGTTCGTCCCGACACCGGCCGGGCTCGTACATCTTCCTGACGTCGAGAAGCCCTCCTAGCGGCGCTCGAAGACAGATGCGGGCTCTGCCCGCGTCTGTCACGCTCGCGTCCGACTCCGATGTAGTCACCCGCCCGAAAGTGCGCAGCACTTTCGGGCGCGAACATGCGCTGGAGAGGACTTGAACCTCCACGACCTTTTACGGTCACCAGGCCCTCAACCTGGCGCGTCTACCAATTCCGCCACCAGCGCGCGAAGCGCAGTTTACCGAGCCGGGTCTTACTCCAGAGCCTGGAAGAGCGCGATCGAGTTCAGGAAGAACAGCGTGCCAACAACGACCGTTAGCCGCGTGAGATTGCGCTCGACGATGTGCGTTCCACCCTGCGAGGCGGGCGTGAAGCCCATGCCGCCGAAGCCCGTGTCACGCCCCGAGTGCATGAGGATGAGCGTGATCAGGCCAGCGGAGAGCAGCACCTGGGTGACAGCAAGGAGGGCGACCACAGCGCCTCTAGACTAGCCGACGTGGAGCCGGCAGAGGCGCGCGAACGGATCCAGAAGCTCCTCGTGACGGGCGACAACCGGCTGAAGCAAGGGGTCGCTCACGAGAAGGTGCGCGAGACATATGAAGAGGCCTTGCGCGTGGCGACCGAGGCCGGGCTCGAGGAGCAGGTGCGGCCGCTCGTGGAGATCCGGTTGTCAGATCTCGACCAGCTGGTTTAGCCTCCTCCAAACTCTACGGAGGGAGCCATGACCGATTCACTGCAGAAGTACCTGGCCGAGCTGCTCGGCACGTTCACGCTCGTCTTCGTCGGCACGATGGGGATCCTCGCCGTGCGAGGCGAGGTCAGCAGCACCAACATCGCCATCGCGTTCACGTTCGGCCTCGCGCTGCTGGCTGGGCTCTACGCCTTCGCGGATGTCTCCGGAGGGCACTTCAACCCCGGCGTCTCGCTCGCGATGTTCCTCGACAAGCGGCTCGACCTGCCGCACATGATCGGCTACTGGATCTCCCAGCTGGCCGGAGCGGTGCTGGGCTCGCTCTGCGTGCTCATCGCGTTCAACCAGGACGCCGTGGCGCTGACCGCGACGTTGCCTGGCCCATCTGGCACCGGAACGGCGTTGTTCCTCGAGTTGCTCGCAACGGCGATCTTCGTGCTCGTCATCCTCAACTCGTCGGCCCTCGAACGGCACGCGGGCACCGCCCTCGTCGCGATCCCGCTGACGCTCGTAGCGGCACACCTGGCGCTCATTCCGTTCAGCGGCTCCTCGCTCAACACGGCGCGGAGCTTCGGGCCGGCGCTCATCGGTTCCGAGTGGACGGACTTCTGGGTCTACATCGTCGGCCCGATCGGCGGAGCGATCGTCGGGTGGCTCGTGTACTCGGTCGTCGTCAAGGGGCCCAAGACGGCGGAGGTCCCGCCGCCGCCGCCACCCCCGCCGGCTAGCGCGTAACCCGCTCGAGGATCGTCTCGATCCGCTCGGCCTGGCGGCGCACGTCGTGGCTCTCGGCCGCGGCGCGCGCCGCCGGGTTCGGGCACGGGAGGGCAGCTGGCAGCGCTGAGCCCGCGGGCGATGTCGTCGACGTCGAGCGGATCGACGAGGACGCCCGACTCCTCGCTGACGAACTCGGGCGGCCCGCCGACGTTCGTCGCGACGACCGAGCGGCCCATGGCCATCGCCTCGAGCAGCGCCTGGCCCAGCGGCTCGACGAGGCTCGGCTGGCAGACGACGCGTGCGGCGGCGATGTGCTCTCGGACCTCGTCGTGCGGAATGGCGCCGACGAGCTGCACGCCGCGCCGGCCGGAGAGCGCAGGCCGTAGCGGCCCGTCGCCGACGAGCGTCAGCATCGCGGCCTGGTCGTCCAACCGCTCGAAGGCCTCCGCGAGCCGCACGACGTTCTTGCGCTCGGTCAGCGTGCCGACGAAGAGGTACGACGTCGGGCCGGCCGGCGCCGGAGCGACGGCGAACCGCTCGACGTCGACTCCGCAGTCGACCACCTCGGTCTTGCCGCGCGCCTCCGGAACGGCGCGCTCGAGCTCGCCCCGGAGATAGCCGGACACGGCGACGACGGCCGCCGCCCTGCGACAGACCCAGCGAGTCGCCCGGCGAACTACGGCTCTCGAAGCAGCGTTCGCGACGTCCTGGCCGTGGGCGGTGACGACGAGCGGCGCCCGCGACGCGAGAGCGGCCACGAGACCCGCGGGCACGAGAAAGTGCGCGTAGACGACGTCCGGCCGGAACGCCCGCGCGGCCCGCCTCGCGTCGCGGGCGAGCGCGACGTAACGCCCTCTCCCGCCCTTGCGCCGGTCGACGACCGCGCGCCCGATCTCGTGCCCGCGCTCCCGAAGCGTTGCCTCGATGCCCTGAACGAAGACTCCGAAGTCCGGGTCATCAGGCCCCGGGTACATCTGCGAAACGAGGAGGATTCGCAACGCGGCGGATCAGCCGCGAACGACCTGGACGATGCCGAGGCACATCTCGTCGGTCGTCCCCTCGCCCCAGAGCACGTACCTCGGCGTCTTCGGGATGCCGTGGCCGCCGTGGTGCCGCCGCATGGGATCGAAGCGGCACGTCACGCGAACGACGTCGCCGGGCTTCGCCTCGACCGGATCTGCGAGCTCGTATGCGTTCTGCCAGTGGAAGTCCCAGCGCGGGATGTCGAGCAGCACCTTGCTGTCGGCGCGGCCGGGGTTGAGCTCGATGCGAATCGACTTGCCGAGCAGGTGCATGTGCCCCGCGACCATGTGAATCGTCGTCGCGACCGGAACGTTGCGGTCGCACGTGGAGACCGTCGATGCCTTCGGCTTCGCGGCGTCCTTGCCGCAGAAGAACAGCAACGCGCCCGGCACGACCGCGGCGAGCGAGCCGTACTTGCGGCCGAGGTCGGCGAGCGCCGCGTCACGGTTGCACAGGCGCCCCTTCTCCCCCTTGACGCAGGCGAGCTCGACCGGCGCGGGCAGCAGCACCGTCTCCAGCGAGTCGAGCCCCGCGGGCTGTGCGAGCGCAAACACCGCGCGGGAGCGGTCGGGCGCTCCGCCGTTCACGAGGTTGTAGTGCACCTGCATCACGACGAGGCTGCCCTTCGGCAGGGAGACGCCGGTGCCGTCGGGAAGGCGGCCCGATCCCCAGCCCGGCGCCCAAGCGGAGATCCATGGCGCGTCGTCGAGCGCCGGCTGTCCGGAGTTGACGCCGATGCCGCCGAAGCACGACCAGCCGGCGCCGGCGGACGCGGCATCGAGTTGCTTCGCGCCGGCCGTCGCAGTCGCGGGGATGCGGAAGAGGATCACGTGGTGCACGACCGAGCGGGCGCCCGGCCGGATGCTCGCCGACGTCGCGTAGGCGTCCTCCGTGAGCTTCGGGTCGAGCAGGAAGCAGCGGTAGTCGTCGGTGACGCCGGCCTTCGCCTTCGGGTTGTACGTCGCCGGCATCGCGAGCGTGAGCAGGCGCTCGCCGGAGCGAACCTCGGTCGTCACAGCGGCCGGCTTGCCAACCGTGCCCGACGCCTTCCCGCCCGCCTTCGCCCAGCGCACGAGCGTCGATCGCTCGGGCGCCGTCAGCTGCCTCGTGTCCTCACCGACGTACTCCGGCGACGCCGGGCCAGGCGGCCACGGCGGCATGACCTTCGCATCCACGGCCGCCCCGATCGCCTGCGCCCACTTCGTGGCCTGTTTCGCCGTCTGGAGCGAGAACGGCGCGATCCCGCCGAGCTGGTGGCAACCCGTGCACTTCTCGCGGAGGATCGGGGCAACGTCTCGCTGGAAGCTCGGCGCAGCGGCGGGCGCGCGATCGTTCCGGTCGCCGCGCGAGGCGGCGACGGCGACGATCGGCACGAGCAGCGCGGCGGTGACAGCGACTGCGACGGGAGCTCGCCTCATGCCGCAGGCCGCTGCGCGTCGTAGGTGCCGAAGACGGTTCGCAGCTCGCCGCAGATCTCGCCGATCGTGCAGCGGACACGGAGTGCTTCGCGCATGGGAACGAGGAGGTTACCGGTGCCTTCGGCGACGTTCCGCACTTCGGCGAGGGCGCCTTGGGCGGCCTGCTGGTCGCGATCCGCCCGGACGCGCGCGGTGCGCTCGAGCTGCCGGCGCTCGATCTCGGGGTCGATGCGCTGGAGCTCCACCTCGCTGCTGCGCTCGTCCACGTACCGGTTGACGCCGACAACGACGCGCTCGCCGCGCTCGACGTCCCTGGCGAAGCGGAACGCCGCCTCCTCGATCTCGTGCTGCACGAACCCCTGCTCCACGGCCGCGACCGCACCGCCCAGCTCGTCGATGCGCTCGATGAGCTCGAAGGCATCCGTTTCGAGCTCGCGCGTCAGCGCCTCGACCGCGTACGACCCGCCCAGGGGATCCGCGGTCGGCGTCGTCCCTACCTCGTGCCGCAGCACCTGCTGCGTCCTCAGCGCGATCCTCGCAGACCGCGCCGTCGGCAGCGCGAGCGCCTCGTCGAACGAGTTCGTGTGCAGCGACTGGGCGCCGCCGCAGACGGCCGCGAGCGCCTGGATCGCGACGCGCACGATGTTGAGCTCCGGCTGTTGGGCGGTGAGCGTCGAGCCGCCTGTCTGCGCGTGGAAGCGGAGCGCGAGCGCCCGCGGGTTCGTCGCGCCGAACCGCTCTCGCATTACTCGCGCCCACAAACGGCGGGCCGCCCGGAACTTCGCCACCTCCTGGAGGAAGTCGTTGTGGGCGTTGAAGAAGAACGAGACGCGCTCGCCGAACTCGTCGGGCGACAAACCGGCCGCGACCGCCGCCTCGCAGTACGCGATGCCGTTCGCGATCGTGAACGCGAGCTCCTGAACCGCCGTCGAGCCAGCCTCGCGGATGTGGTAGCCGGAGACCGAGATCGTGTTGAAGAGCGGCAGCCGCTCCGCGCAGTACGCGAAGACGTCGGTCGTGATTCGCATCGACGGCCGCGGCGGGAAGATGTAGTTCCCGCGGGCGATGTACTCCTTGAGGATGTCGTTCTGGACGGTGCCGCGGAGCTTGTCGCCGGGGACGCCTTGTTCCTCCGCCGCCAGCTCGTAGAGGAGCAGCAGCAAGGCCGCCGGCGCGTTGATCGTCATCGAGGTGGATACGCGGTCGAGCGGGATGGCGCCGAAGACCACACGCATGTCCTCGATGGAGTCGATGGCGACGCCAGTGCGGCCGACCTCGCCCTGGGCTACGGGATCGTCCGAGTCGTAACCCAGCTGGGTCGGCAGGTCGAAGGCGACCGAGAGGCCTGTCTGGCCGAGGTCCAGGAGATAGCGGAAGCGCTCGTTCGTCTCCTCGGCCGAGCCGAAGCCCGCGTACTGGCGGATCGTCCACGGGCGGCCGCGGTACATCGTCGGGTACGGGCCGCGCGTGAACGGGAACTCGCCGGGCAGCTCTGTGGCGAGCTCGGGGACGTGCTCCGGCGTGTACACCGGCTCGATCTCGATGCCCGAGTCGGTCTCACGCCGGTCATCCGCCGTGGCCATGCTCCAATCGTACGTCCGCCGGGCCGCGCATCGTCAGTGTGCTCCGGCTCGGCTCGGGCCGGTAGCCGAGCTTGGCGTTCAGCGTCCGCATCGGGAGGTTTCGCTCCTCGCTGCCGGTGACGAGCCGCTCGAAGCCGGCACGCTTCGCGGCGGCGATCTGCGTTCGCTTGAGCGCGGTGGCGACGCCGCGTCGGCGCCAGGCGCGCCGAACCGCCGTCAAGCCGTTGAGACCGTCACGGCCCTGGTCGTCCATCGAGACATACCCGACCGGCTCACCGTTGGCGACCGCGACGAAGAGCAGGTCGCGCCGCCGCGTCGGCCGATCGAGCTCGATCGCGCGCCACTGCTCGAAGCTCATGTCGCCCGGAGTGCCCGGAATGTCGGCCGCTGCCTCTACGCCCACTGCGTAGAGCGCGTCCGCCAGCTCCGGACGGTCGGCCAGGGACACGATCTCCACGTCCGGCGGGACGCGCACGGGCTCGGGCTCGAGCGCCGTGAGGTCCAGCGCGACGGCCTGCTCTCCGCCGACGACGCGGTAGCCACGCCGGCCGAGGTACTCCTGCGACTCGACGTCGCTCTCGACGACCTCGCCTTCCAGCTCCGGCCGGCCGGCCTTCGCGGCTCGGCGTCCGAGATCCGCGAGCAGCGCCGAGCCGATGCCGCGCCGCCGTAAGGCGGGGACGACGACGAGATGGACCCGCGCGAGGTCGTCGGGCCACGGATCGACGAACCCGCAGCCTGCGGGGTCTCCGCCGAATCGCGCGATGACATAGACGAGCGTCTCGTTGGCGGCGAGGTTGTGCCGCAGATTCTCGAGCCGCGGCGGCGGCCGGTCGGGATCGGCGGCGGTGCGAACGGCGATCATCACTTCGAGGTCGGTGTCGCTCTGCGCGCGCACGACCGAGAGGCCGGGAACAGCCTGAGTCATGGTGAGCTCTCCTTGGGGAGTCGGGAACGTCAGCCGGACGGCTGCGTCACGTGCGAACTGGGTTTGGCATAGCGCACCTCCCGACTGGAGAGCCTGCGAAGCGATCGTAGTGTCTACTTTCGTCGTGGTGCAAGTCCGTGTGAGGCTGTTCGCGGGGCTGCGGGAGCGGGCAGGCTGGTCGGAGCGAGAGCTCGACGGCGTCGAGCGCGTGGCCGACGTCTGGGCCGCGCTCGAGCTCGGAAACGAGCCGCCGGGCCTCCTCTACGCGGTCAACCGCGCGTACGCCGCACCCGACCGGGAGCTGGCAGACGGCGACGAGGTGGCGCTCATACCGCCCGTCTCGGGCGGCGCGTTCCGGCTCAGCTCTGAGCCTCTCGACGTGGCGGCGGTCGTCGCCGAGGTCGCGGACGAGCGCGCCGGCGGCACCGCGGTCTTCGTCGGCACGACGCGCGTCCAGTCTCGCGGCCGGACGGTTCTCCACCTCGACTACGAGGCTTACGAGGGCATGGCCGAGCAGGTCATGGCCGACCTGGCGGCCGAGCTCGAACGCGAGTACGACCTCTGCGCCGTGGCCATGGCCCACCGCGTCGGCCGCGTCGGGATCGGCGAGTCGTCGGTCGTGATCGCCGTGTCCGCACCCCACCGCGAGGACGCCCTCGCGGCGTGCAAGGACGCCATCGACCGCCTCAAGGAGACCGTGCCGCTCTGGAAGAAGGAGGTCTACGAAGGCGGCGAGGAGTGGATCGGCCGGGGCTCGTAAGCCTTGCGGCTACCGTAAGCACGTGGATCCAGTCATCCGCAGAGAACCGAAGGAGCCCGAGGAGAACGGGCAGCTCGACGAGTACGGCTTCGAGCCGGTGGAGCGCGGCTACGAGCCGATCCACCCGGCCTCGCCGTGGCGCGACATGCTTAGGAAGTTCTGGGCGCCGATCGCGCTCATCGGCTTCGTGCTCTGGAAGTTCAAGGCCGCGTTCGCCGCGATCTTCAAGCTCAAGCTCTTCACGGTCGTCGGCTCGGCGTTCGTCTCCGTTGCCGCGTACGCGCTCATCTGGGGCTGGCAGTTCGGGCTCGGCTTCGTGCTCCTCCTCTTCGTCCACGAGCTCGGGCACGTGGCGGTCGCGAAGTACCAGGGCCTACCCGTCTCGGCGCCGGTCTTCATCCCGTTCATGGGTGCGCTCATCCTCATGAAGGAGATGCCGCAGAACGCCTGGAAGGAGGCGCAGATCGCTCTCGGGGGACCCATCGTCGGCGCTCTGGGGGCAGCCGCTTGCTGGGGGCTCGGCGAGGCGATGGGCTCGGATCTTCTGATCGCGCTCGCCTATGTCGGCTTCTTCCTCAATCTCTTCAACCTCATCCCCGTGCTGCCACTCGACGGTGGCCGCGCTATCGGCGCCGTGCACCCCGTCTTCTGGGTGCTCGGCGCCGCCGTCCTCGTCGTGGCCGCCGTCCTCTGGCTGAGCCCTGTCGTGCTGCTCCTCGTCGCCGTGCTCGGCGGCTTCGAGCTTTATGGGCGGGCGAAGGACTGGTGGCGTAACCGCGGCGTCGAGGGCGGCAACCGCTACTACGCGATCAAGCCGTGGCAGCGGCTCGCCGTCGGCGCCGTCTACGTAGGCCTGACCGCCGTGCTCGTCCTCGGCATGGCGGCGACGCAGATTCCCCAGGATCGCCTCTGATGCCCACCGAGGACGTCCGGATCCTCGAGCGCTGCGATCCGGACCTCGACGAGCACGTGGCGATGATCGCCGACGAGTTCCGCAAGGGCTTCCTGGCCGTCGAGTCGATCGGCGTGCCGGGCGTAACGGTCTTCGGGTCGGCCCGCACGGCCGAGGGTGACCCGTGGTACGACAACGCGCGGAATTTCGGGCGACTTGTCGTCGACGCCGGCTTCGCCGTCGTGACCGGGGGCGGTCCGGGCGTCATGGAAGCAGCCAACCGGGGGGCCCAGGAGGCGGGCGGCGTGTCCGTCGGCTTCAACATCCTGCTGCCGCACGAGCAGGACCTGAACCCGTATTGCGACATCGGCATGACGTTCCACCACTTCTACGCGCGAAAGGTGATGCTCGTGAAGGCCGCCGAGGCACTCGTGCTCTTTCCCGGCGGCTTCGGCACGCTCGACGAGCTGTTCGAGTCGCTGACCCTTATCCAGACGGGGAAGGTCCAGAACTTCCCGGTGTGCCTGCTCGGCTGCCAGCACTGGCAGCCACTGGTCGAATGGCTGGACGAGCTGTGCGAGCGCCGACTCATTTCGCGTGGGGACCTCGACCTCGTCAGCGTCACGGACGACCCGGCCGAGGCGATCACCGTGATCACCGCGCACTACACACGCAAGGTCACCGTCTAAGTCAGCCGCGGCGGCGAAAGCCGTAGTCGAGCAGGTGAATCGTGTCGCGGTAGTGGTCGGGTGAGTCGAGGACGACGGTGATGAGCCGAATGCCATGCCGCGTCGCCGACGCGACGAGGCACCGCCCGGCAGCACGCGTCCAGCCGGTCTTCACGCCGTCGGCGCCCGCGTAGCGCCCGAGGAGCTTGTTGTGGTTCTCGTAGAGCTTTGCCCGCACGGGCGGCTTCCACCACACGCGCTTCGCCTTCGTGGCCACGATCTTGCGGAAGCGCGGCACGCCCAGGGCGTACCGGGTGAGCAGCGCGAGGTCGTGGACGGTCGAGTAGTTCCCTTCGTCGATGAGCCCGCTCGCGGAGCGGTATTGCGTATTGCGCAGGCCGAGCGCGCGGGCTTTCTTGTTCATGAGCTTCAGGAATCGCTCCCGCGTGCCGCCGGCGGCCTCGGCAAGCGCGACCGCGGTGTCGTTGGCCGAGGCGAGCAGCAGGCCGTAGTAGAGCTTCCACGCGGGCACGCGCTCGCCGGCTCTCAGGCCCTCTCCATACGGGACGCGGGACGCCTTGCGCGTCACCCGGACGATGTCATTGGGACGGAGGTGCTCCATCGCCACGAGCGCCGTCATGATCTTCGTCGTCGACGCGATCGGCCGGCGCATGTGCTCCCGCTTCGCCCAGAGCACGCGTCCCGTCCCTGCGTCGATGACGATCGCGGCCGGTGCCTTGACCTTCGGGACCTTCGCGGGCGGGGCGCCGCTGGCAGCTCCACCGGCGACAAGGGCCGCGAGACCAGCGACGACAACCCAACGCCAGGGCACGGCGAACGAGTGTAGCGTCGGGTCATGAAGGACGAGCTCGACGCTGCGGTCGCGGCCGTCCGTGCCCGCGCGGACGTCTCACCCGCGATCGGCGTCGTGCTCGGGAGCGGTCTCGGCGGGTTCGCAGACGCGCTCGACGACGCGGTCGAGGTCCCGTACGAGGACATCCCGGGCTGGCCGGTGGCCACGGCAATCGGCCACGCTGGCACGCTCGTCATCGGCTCCTTCGGCGGCGTACCGGTGGCGGTCATGCGCGGCCGCGCGCATCTCTACGAGGGACTGTCCCCAACGAAGGTCGTCTTCGGCATCCGCGTGCTCGGCTTGCTCGGCGTCCGCACGCTCGTGCTGACGAACGCCGTCGGCGCAATCGACGACAGGCTCAGGCCGGGGCAGCTCGCACTCATCTCCGATCACATCAACCTCCAGGGACAGTCCCCGCTCGTCGGTACGAACGACGAGAGCCTCGGGCCGCGCTTTCCGGACTTGTCCGACGCGTATGACGCCGGGCTACGCGCAGCGGCACGGGAGGCCGCCGGCCGGCTCGGCCTCGACCTCGGCGAGGGCGTGTACGCCGCGTGGCTCGGCCCCGCGTTCGAGACTCCGGCCGAGATCCGCATGCTCCGCACGCTCGGCGCCGACCTCGTCGGCATGTCGCTCGCGCCGGAAGTCCTCGCCGCGCGGCACATGGGCATCCGCTGCCTCGCGATCTCCTGCGTGACGAACCTCGCGGCCGGCGTGTCCCCGGAGCGCATCGACCACGAGCGGGTGCTCGAGGTCGGCGCTCAGGCTGCTGGCTCGCTCGTCGCGCTCTTACGGGAGCTGGTTCCTACACTTTCGGCGTGAAGCTCGCGGATCTCCCGTCGGTCGACGAGCTCCTGCGCGACCCGCTGCTCGCGGCGGCACCGCACGGGCTCGCTGTCGACGCCGCGCGCACCGTGCTCGACCGCGCACGCGATGAGATCCGAGCCGGCCGCGAGCCGGGCGAGCTGGCCGCGATGGTCTCCGAGGAGATCGCGGCCGCCCACGCGTACCGCCTGCGCTCTGCCGTCAACGCCACGGGCGTCATCGCGCACACGAATCTCGGTCGCGCACCGCTCGCGGCGACTGCGCTCGACCGCGTGAACGAGGTCGGTCGCGGCTACTCGAACCTCGAGTACGACCTCGCCGAAGGGCGGCGCGGTTCACGCCAGGATCACGTCACGGAGATCCTGCGCCGGCTGACAGGCGCCGAGGCGGCGCTCGTCGTCAACAACAACGCGGCTGCCGTGCTCCTGGCCCTGGCCGCGCTTGCGGAAGGACGCGAGGTGCTCGTGTCCCGTGGCGAGCTGATCGAGATCGGCGACGGATTCCGCATCCCCGACGTGCTCGCGCGCTCGGGCGCTCGGCTCGTCGAGGTCGGGACGACGAACCGAACCCGCGCCGCGGACTACGAGCGGGCCGCCGGTCCGGAGACCGCCCTCCTGCTCCGCGTGCACCAGTCGAACTTCCGCGTGCTCGGCTTCACCGACCGCCCGTCGCTGGCCGAGCTGGCCGCGGTCGCCACGGCACATGACCTCGCGCTCGTCGACGACCTCGGCTCCGGCGCGCTCGTGCCGCTCGGCGACGAGCCGCAGGCGCGCGAGAGCCTCGCGGCGGGCGCCGGCCTCGTCTGCTTCTCGGGGGACAAGCTTCTGGGCGGGCCGCAGGCGGGCATCGTCGTCGGTCGGGCAGACCTCGTCGAAAGACTGCGGCGCCATCCTCTCCAGCGGGCGCTGCGGGCCGACAAGCTCACGCTCGCCGCGCTCGAAGGCACGCTGACGCTCTACCTCGACCCCGACCGCGCACGCCGCGAGATTCCCGTGCTGCGGATGCTCGAAGAGCCCCCGGACGCCGTGCGGGCCGGGCAGAGCGCCTGGCCGCGGCGGCCGGCGGCGAGGTCGAGGAGACCGTCGCGCGCGTCGGCGGCGGCGCGCTGCCGCTGGCGGAGCTGGCGAGCTACGCGTGCGCCGTCGAAGAGGAGCTCGCGACGCCGCTACGCCTCGGCGAGCCGCCGGTGGTCGGGGTCGTCCGTGACGGCCGCCTGCTCCTCGACTGCCGCACGGTGTCCGACGCGGAGATCGACGCCGTGGCGGCAGCCGTCCTTGCTGCCCGCGCATGAGCGAGCCCTCGCCTCAGGCGCAGCTGTGGGACCTCCTGCGCGGCGCACTTGGCACGCGCGCGCTAGGGATCGTCGCTGAGCTGCGGGTAGCAGAGATGCTCGCGGACGGCCCCAAAGCTGCCGCTGAGCTGGGGCGAGAGGCCGGCGCCGACGCCGACACGCTCCATCGCCTCTTACGAGCGCTGGCGAGCGACGGGGTCTTCGCCGAGAACGAGCCCGGCATCTTCCGCAACACGCCGGCGTCCGAGCTGTTGATAGGCGGCGGTTGGAGCGACTTCGCGAGGCTCTTTGGCGGAGTGTTCCACCAGGCGGTCGCCGGTTTGGACACCACGGGCGAGACTGCTTTCTCGCGCGACTTTGGCACCGACCTCTGGTCGTGGTTCGCTCAGCACCCAGAGAAACGAGCTTCATTCGACCGCGCAATGCAGCTCGGGGCGAGCCAGCGTGTGGAGCAGCTCACATCGTTGGAGTGGCGGGGCGACGAGACAGTCGTCGACGTAGGTGGCGGCAACGGGTCGCTGCTCGCCGAGCTGCTGCGTGTCGAGCCTGCTTTGCGCGGCATCGTGTTCGACCTTCCCGAGACGGTGCGCGACGAGGCCACGCTTGGCGAGCGAATCACATTCGTGGAGGGAAGCTTCTTCGAACGTGTGCCCGAGGGCGACGTCTACATCGTCTCCAAGATCCTCCACGACTGGGACGACGAGCCGGCGACGGCGATCCTGCGCACCATCAGAGCCGCCGCTCCGGTCGGCGCCCGCGTGCTCATCCTCGAGACGGTGCTCACCGACGGAAACGAGCCGGACGGCGCGAAGTGGCTCGACCTGCTGATGCTTGACGCTCGCCGGCGGGCGCGAGCGCAACGACGCCGAGTGGCGTGCGCTGCTCGCTGCCGGAGGCTTCGAGCCCGTGAGCATCGAGGATGGCCTGATCGAGGCTCGATGTCGCTAACAGTCGGCACTGCGGGTCACATCGACCACGGCAAGACGGCGCTCGTGCGCGCGCTTACCGGCAAGGACACGGACCGGCTGCCCGAGGAGCAGGCGCGCGGCATCTCGATCGAGCTCGGCTATGCGCCGCTCGATCTGCCGGACGGACGGCGGCTCTCGCTCGTCGACGTCCCGGGCCACGAGCGTTTCGTGCGCACGATGGTCGCGGGCGCGACCGGCATCGACCTCTTCCTGCTCGTCGTCGACGCAGGCGAGGGCGCGCGGCCACAGACCCACGAGCACCTCGCCGTGCTGAAGCTGCTCGGCGTCGACCGCGGAGTCGTCGCCGTGACGAAGGCTGACGCGGTGGACGAAGACACGCTCGCACTTGCCGTCGAGGAGGCCCGGGGGCTCGTCCCCGGTGCGGCCGTCGTCGCCACGAGCGCAAAGACGGAGCAGGGGCTGGACGAGCTGCGCGCGGCACTCGCGGCAGCAACAGACGGGGCCGAGGCGACACACGTCTCCGGCGCGACCCGGCTGTTCGTCGACCGTGCGTTCACGCTCCACGGGATCGGCACCGTCGCTACCGGCACGCTCTGGTCGGGACGGATCGCCGCGGGCGACGAGCTGCGCGCGGAGCCCAGCGGCCTCGATGTCCGCGTGCGGAGTGTGGAGGTGCACGACCGCGCCGTCGACGCCGCAGAGGCCGGCCAGCGCGTTGCGGTCAGCCTCCCCGGGATCGAGCGAACGCAGCTGCGGCGCGGCGTCGCCCTCGTCGAGCCTGGTGCGTACCCGACGAGCTTCCGCCTGGACGTCGCGCTCGAGGAGCTCGAGCCCATCGCCGACGGCGCGCGCGTGCACGTCCACCACGGCACCGCAGAGATCCCGGCCGCGGTCAGGCGGATCGGCGAGCGGCACGCGCAGCTGCGCCTCACCGCGCCTGCCGTCGCCGCCCGCGGCGACCGCCTCGTGCTCCGCGCGGGCACGACCGTCGGCGGCGGCCGGGTCATCGACCCTGCTCCCCCGCGCCACGCGAGCCTCGAGCGCATCGAGTTGATCGAGCGGGGGGACATCGCCGCGACCGTCCATTCGCCTGTTCGAGCCGCAACGCTCGGTGCTGAGCCGGACGGACTGGAGCGCGCCGGCGACTGGGTCTTCTCCGGCGCGTGGCTCGCCGAATACCGCGCCGGCCTCGAGCAGAGGCTCGATGACGCCGATCCACTCGACCCGGGCGTCGCACTGCCTGCCGATCCGTGGGCCGCCGACGTGCTTCCTCTGCTCGGCCTCGAGCGGCGCGGCGCGAAGCTCTACCGTCCAGGAGCGACCGGCGAGCTGGGCGACAAGCAGGCCGCGGCCGACGAGCTGGAGGCGCGGCTCGGGTTGGAGCCCGTGAAGGTGGCCGACCGTGCGCTCGCCCGCTATCTCGAGGAGCGGGGCACGCTCGTGCGGGTCGGCGACGGCTACGCCGTCTCACGAGACGCCTACGACGGGGCGCGGGTGACCCTCGTCGAGGAGTGCGGCGCAGCGGGCAGCATCACGCTTGCCCGCTTCCGTGACCTGCTCGGCGTCGGCCGGCGCGCGGCCCAGCTGCTCCTCGAGCGGTTCGACGCGGACGGCGTCACCCGACGCGTCGGCGACGGGCGCGTGCTGCGACGCGCCGCAAAGGGCAGCTGACGTGCGCGGGTGGATCCCCGGCTTGCTGATCGCGTTCGGCGCCGCCCTGTTCCTCGTGTGGGGCTCACTGGCCGGGCCGGACTCGCCGCCGAAGCTCGATACACGCTCGGCGACGGTCCTCGCCTCCGGCATCGTCGCGAGCGTGACCGACGGCGACACGATCCGCCTGGCCGACAACCGCCGCATCCGGCTCGTCCAGATCGACGCGCCGGAGCGTCCGTCGGGCGAGTGCTACGCCGAGCGGGCGACGATGGCGCTCAACCGCCTCGCGCCGGTCGGCACCATCGTCTCGATCCGCCTCGACCGAAGGCTCGACGCAAAGGATGAGAACGGAAGAGTCCTCGCGTACGTGATCTCCGGCAAGAGGAACTTCAACGTCGAGCTCGTGGAGCAGGGCGCCGCCGCTCCGTACTTCTTCCGCGGTAGGCGCGGCCAGTATGCGGAAGACCTCATGCGGGCTGCAGTACGAGCCCAGACGGGCCGAAAAGGGCTCTGGGGCACGTGTCCCGGGACGAACCTCGATCCGACCCGTCCGGTGAACGCGCGCAAGTAACGGTTTAGGGGGTCCCCGATGGGGGGATGCCCTAGGCATGGAGACAGTCGTGTTCGTTCCAGAGTGCCAAGAGCTCGAGCAGGCGGAGACGGATGACGCGTCCGCGATGATCGTCGACGTGAGCACGTCCGACTCTACGAGCACGCGGGCACTCAACGCCCTGCTTGCGACACGCAACCGGTTGCTGGCGCACGGTGGCCGCATGGCCGTGGTGGTTTCGCCAAGGAATCGGAGGCGCCTCGGCTTGCTCGGTCTCGACCGCCGCTTCATCCTCGCTGCCGACCGGCGTCAGGCACTCGAGCGACTCGGGCTCGTCGACGTCGGCAGGCATCTGTCGCGCGCCGCCTGATTCGGCGCCTTGACTGACACGCCCGCCGTTGTCATCATCGGCGGGCTGCGGCATGTTCGTCGAACCTGCGGAGGTGGGTAATTGGCGAAGCCGGCAGTCCTCCTTCTACTGACGATCGCGCTTGTCGCCGCGTGCGGTGGGGGCGGCGGCGGCACGGCGACGATCGTCACGCAGACGACACCACAGCCGCCGCCCGCGCCAGGGCCGCTGACGAAGAAGCTCAAGGTTCTCTTCGAAGCCGGTGGGCCGTACGCCGAGGACTCGATGTACGCCTGTCTCGCCGACGCGCTCGCCCAGGGGATCCCGTACGAGCAGGCGCTCGAGCTCTGCGAGACGAAGCTCCTGGAGACGGCGCTCGAGGAGTTCGGCGAGGCGCCGTTCGACCCCATCGGCTCGCAGCCCGGCATGAGAACACGGCGGCCGTTCGATCCCGCCAAGGTCACGGCGGCTTGCTCGAGCGGCGACCCGGCCATCGCGGCCGACGGCGGATCACGAGTCTACGAAGACCCGCAGGGTCGCCAATGGGGGAGCTATTCGTGGGGCTCCGGCGAGGGCCAGAAGGGGCTCACCGAGGCCGAGTCGAGAGCGGCGAAGGAAGCCGCGGTACAGGAGGCTCTCGCGGCCGACGCCGTGCTCGATGCAGTCGAGGCGGCGAGACGTGCCGTCTTTGACAAGATCGCCACAGAGAAGGTCAAGAACGCCCAGGCGCTCACGAACGCGGTCTACCACCTCACGTCCGCAGCGCTCGCGGCGGCCGCCGCCGCAGCCGTGAAGGCGACGAAGGACCCGAATGCGAGCCCTCCGCCGCCCCCTCAACCTCCACCGACGCCGACGACGACGCCGGCTCCGACGACCGAGCCCGCTCCGACGAGCCCGGCACCCACGTCGCCTCAACCAACAGGACCTGCGCCGGAGCCGACGGCCCCGACGCCGACGAGCCCGCAGAGCCGTAGCGACAGCTCAGAGTGCGACGAGGCGCTGCAGGCAGCACGCGAGTACCTCTACGAGTGCAACCGAAACGGCTGGAGCACGTTCGGGTGCAAGCAGCTCGAGGCGAAGGCGCATCGCTGCCCAGATCCGGCGCTGATCCTCGTCGATCCGGAGCAGGGCTACACGTGCGGCGACACCCCCGATCCGCTCGCCCTCGTCTCCGCCTGGAAGACGCGGTGCCAGCAGCTGAAGCGCGGCGTCGACGGGGAGGATCCATGTTCCCTGCCCAGACTGGACGAGAGCTTCCGGAAGGTGTCGGGTACGGGAGGATTCGATCCGTGCACGGACCCGGCCGCGCGCGTCGATCCGGATAGCGGGGCCTGCGCGGGCACGCTCGTGCTCCCAGACCTCGGCACCGTGGACATCCATGAGATCTACGTCTTCGCCCTCAACCACTTCGGCGGCCCGATCTTCGTGCTCCCCAAGGACCCGAAGCCGCCGGGTGGCTGGTCACCCGGCCCCGAGCCCCGGCCTCCGCCGCCCACCGCCACGGTCCCCGAGCCCTAGCTCCCAGCACCGCGTTTTGCATGGCCACGGCCGGGGAAACCTGTCGGTATGGCGAGCGTGCGGCCGCGCGGCTTGCCCGCGCGTTACGAGGACCTGGAGCTTGTAGCCCAAGGGGGGATGGCCGACGTCTACCGTGCGAGAGACTCGGTCCTAGGTCGCGTCGTCGCCGTGAAGATGCTGGCCGACCGCTACGCGGCGGACGACGACTTCCGCGCACGCTTCACCCGTGAGGCGCTGACCGCCGCCTCCCTGTCCCACCCCAACGTCGTGACGATCTTCGACGTCGGCGAGACTGACGAGGGAACGCCGTTCATCGTCATGGAGCACCTCGCCGGCGGATCGCTGGCGGATCGGGCTCGGGGCGGGCGAATCCCGCACGCCACCGCGATCGCGTGGCTCGACCAGGCCGCCCGCGCGCTCGATGCCGCGCATGCCGCTGGCATCGTCCATCGGGACGTGAAACCCGGCAACCTCATGCTCGACGACGAGGGTGACGTGCACGTCACCGACTTCGGCATCGCCCGCGCAGCGGCGCACGATCCGCTGACGTCCGCAGGCACGATTCTCGGCAGCTCCGGGTACATGGCGCCCGAACAGGCCCGCGGCGAGCCCGCCACTGCCGCCAGCGACCGGTACGCGCTGGGCTGCGTCGCCTTCGAGCTGCTGACCGGGCGCCGCCCGTTCGAGGCCGACTCGCCGACGGCCGAGGCGGTGCTTCATGCCTCCGAACCGCCTCCCCAGCCGTCCGAGGTGGAGCCGAGCCTGCCGGCGGCGGTCGACACCGTGCTCCAGCGGGCTCTTGCCAAGAGCCCCGACGCCCGGCCGCAAAGCGCCGCTGCCCTCGTGAGCGGCTTGCGCCACGCGCTGCTGGAGGACGACTCCCCCACGCAGCTCATTGGCACGCCCGTGCACGACAAGCCGACGCGTGCGCCGCGCCGCAAGCGCCGTCCGCTCAGTCTCGCCGCCGCTCTCCTCGTGCTGGTGGGCGCCGGTACCGCAGCCGGCCTCGCGTTGACCGACGACTCCGGAGGCTCGGGGCAGACGGTCGTCGTAACCGAGACCGGGCCCGGCACGACGGTCACGGTCGGGAGCCGGCCCCCATCCCCGCCGTCCCGTTCTTTCGAGAGCGCCGCGGCCGCCAACGACAGCGCCTACGAGATGATGCTGAACGAAGACTTCGAGACGGCGCTGCCGCTCCTCGAGGGCGCCTACGAAAGGCTGACCGGCTCGGCGACGAAAGCGGAGGCGTTCACCGCCTACAACCTCGCCTTCACGCGCTTCGCGCTCGGCTCCTGCCAGGACGTCCTTCCGCTCCTGGATCGCTCCGAGGCGATCCAGGGCGAACGCCGGGAGATCTCGCGGCTACGTCACCGCGCCGAGCGGTCGTGCAACGGAGGCAATGGGTCGGACGAAGGCGACGACGACTAGAAACGGAGCGGCGCCCTTGGCCGGCCCAGCGCGCCGATCGCGAGCGAGCCAACGACGCCGGAGAGACCGACGACGAGCGCGCTCATTACGAGCAGGAGCCCGGAGGCAAGTGAGAAGTTGATGGCGATGTCCTTGCCGACGCCGAGCGCGAGCAAGATGGCGGCCGACGCGCCGGCATTGACGACCGCCCCGCCCGAGGTGATCGGGATCACGGCGGCAGCGGCGCCGAGGCAGATCAGCGACAGCGCGATCGTCGGCGAGAACGAGAGCCCGAGCGCTGCCAGCAGCGCGGCGCTGCCGAAGGCACGCGACGACCAGCAGGCGAAGAGGTAGAACCAGGCGACGGTGGCGCTGCGTCGTCCGTCGGGCGTAGCGTGGCGCGCGACCTGCTCGGTGACGGTGCGGAGGCGGCGGCTGCGACGCAGGAGCGGCAGCCTCAGCAGGCGCACGCCGAAGACGAGCAGCGTGCAACAGCAGACGCCGAACGCGACGACGATCAGCAGCGGCCCGCGCAGGGCAGTGTCAGTGGTCGCCGTCGCCGAGATCGCCAGCGGCAACATCGCGATCGCGTCGATCATCCCCAGGGAGATGATCGACAGGACGATCGCCTCGAGCCCGATGCGGATGCCGCCGAGCTTCCGCAGGACCCCGACCTTGACCAGGTAGTCCAGCCGGAAGGGGAGTACGGCGCCGCTCGCAGCGGCTGCGCCGACCGAGGCAAGGCAGCGGGCCTGGTCGGGGCACTGCCCCGTCGGAAACAGCCGGTGCCAACCCCGCGCGCGGAAGACGAAACTGGCCATATACGCGAACCCGGCCGCCGCGGCGAACAGCGGCTGAACGTTCGCGAGCGGCCAACTCGAGTCGGTCAGCCTGCGTGCGACGAGGACGGAAGCCGCGATGGCGAGCACGGCAAAGGCGACGCCGGTCACCAACCGCCGAGACTGCCCTGCCGCGGCAACGCGGAGGAGACCGCCGATCACGCTCCGACCGGCCCCCCTCCACCGGCCGCTTCCAATGCGGACAGGTTGCGGACGACCTCGAATGCCTCCTCCGGGGTCTGGACGGACCCGAGGATCGCTCTCTCGGCCCGGAGCAGCGAGAGAGCCAGCTGCTCCTGGGAGAACTCGAGCACCTTCTTGCGTCGTTCGTGCCCAAGCTGACGCCACGACTCGAGCAACTGACGAAGCTCCGGATCGTCAGGCGTGATCTGATCTGAGTACTGCTGCCAGGCCTCGAGCACCTCGCCGGCGGCCGTGTCCAGGAAGAGGCGCCCGGCCAGGGCGCAATTCTCCTCGCTTGGAGCATCCTCGAGCTGCTCGAGCCGCCGGCGCTTCTCAGCGACCTCGACGGCGCGCCGTTGGGCAAGCACCCCCACCTCGCGCAACTGCTTGCGAGCCTCGCGCGGCGGCTCGGCTGACACCCGTTCGCGGGTCGCGTCCAGATCCTGCTGAATCCCTGCCAGCGCCCTCTCGGCATCGGCCAGCTCGTCCCGGAGCCGACGCTCACGCTCACTCTCGGCGTCGAGCCGCGAAAGAGCAGGGTCGTGCTCGGCTCTGCTCGGCTCGGGCAGCGCCTCGATCGCCTGTCGCAGGAGCTGCTGCGCTCTCGCCCCCCGAATGTGCCCCGTGAAGACAAGAAGCAGCTGCGCATCCCGACCGAGGGCCTTCGCGAGTCTCACGAGCGTCTCGGCAACGGGTCGTTCAACCTCGCCCGCCTCGATCCGGCTGATCTGCGCAGCCGAGAGGCCGCTCCGCCGCGCCAGTTCCCGCATCGATAGGCGCGCGCGCACCCTCGCATCTCTGATCACCTCGGCCAGCGTCTGTACGTGTTCTTGCATCGCGCTTTCCTAAAGTCTACCCGCTATGTAACGTTGAGTAAATACTAGCGTTACCTGAAGCAACAAGGTCGTGCTATACTCGCCAAGCGCGTAGGCCAAGCGCGGCAGCCGCCGAGGCTCTTTGCTCTTCCTCTTCGTCTCTCACACCTGGCTTGAGTGCGCTCATGGAGCGCTCAGCCGAGCGTTCCATCCTGCAAGACGAAACAGAGGAGCACCATATGTATGCCACTGTGAGACGCTACGAGGGAGTCGACAAGGCCCGCACGGACGAGCTGACAAAGAAGGTCGGCGAGAGCCTCATGCCGCGCATGAGCAAGCTGCCGGGCTTCGGCGGCTACTTCCTGATCGAGGCTGGTGAAGGCGTCATGACCTCCATCAACCTCTTCGAGACGTCGGACCAGGCCCACGAGTCGACCCGCGTCGCAGCCACGTGGATTCGCGAGGAGAACCTCGAGGCCGCGATCCCGAACACGCCGAAGATCACCGCCGGCGCAGTCGTCGCGCACGAGACGAACGGCGCCTTCAAGGCGTAACAGCTTTCGAGCAGTTTCGTACAACGAGAGGGCCCGCTTCGGCGGGCCCTCTGTGTGCAGCGCGACGGTGAGCGAGGAGAAGCAATGTCCACTGAGTTCGAGGCCATGACGGAGGCGCAAGTCCAGGCCCTGACTGCAAGGGAAGGAGGCGTGCAGCGAGGCAAGCCGCTGTACGCCGATCGCACCTGGACACAGGTGCACCACGAGATGATCGATAGCGACGCTCGAACCGTCGGGGACCTTCCTCGCGCTCGGATCAGGGCGCTACACGCCGCGACGAAAGCGCAGGCGGCCAGCCTGAAGGCCGGCCGGAATGGTTCGTCGGCTGGCTCTGGCTAGCCCGGCGAAGGTCAGTCCGCTACAACGATCCAGTCGGCAATCCAGCTGAAGAGTTCGAGCGGACGTTCCCCATCTCTGCGCAGACCGTGGTCGACGCCATGGATCGTGACGAGCCGCGTCTTCCGGTTTCCGGAATCGACAAGGACTCGCTCGAACGCCGCTGCGCTCGAACGCGCATCCACGAGCGCATCGGCGGAGCCCCAGATCGCGAGCAGCGGACAGCGCAGACCGGCGAGAAATGGAAGCGGGTCGTAATCCCAGATCAGGCGTCCGTACGCGATCAGGTTCGGATCCCCGAACACGAAATAGCGTGCCCACGGCTCGTCGCGATGCGGCGCGAAGGCGCCGATCAACGTACGGTCGTCCGCTCCGCTTCGGAACAACGCGTCACATTCGTCCCATACCCGTAGCGCGGCATCGACCGAGTCCTGGGCGAAGCCGTCGCGCGCGAGCTCGTGTTCGATCCGAAATCGATCCTGCTCGCGTGGGCCAGTGGATGACCCGGAGAGAGCGACGACGTACGCAACATCCTCGGACGCCGACGCGGCTTGCGGCCCGATCCACGCGCCCTGGCTCATGCCGAGGACACCAGTCGGAACGCCCTCGGCAAGGACGTCGCTTGCGAGGAACCGGTGCGCGGCGAGCGCCTCACTCGCGCGGTCGGCGAACGACTGCCGCGTCCAGTCTCCTTCCGAGCCGCCGACGCCGGGCTTGTCGTACGACAGGGAGGCCACCCCATGCTCGGCGAACACGTCGGCCCATTCCGACCAATGTCCGGAGTCGGCGGGGCCGGACCCGTGCAGGAACACGAGGCCCGCACGAACCTCGCCGTCCAGGGGCGACACAACCGTTCCGGACAGCGTCGCGCCGGCGTGCTGGAAGGTGACATTCATGCCTGGGGCGCCAGGAGATCGAACGCGTCTCGGACGAGATCGGCGAGATCCGGACGTCCTCCCTCTGCGCGCCAGATCGCGATGGAGGCGCTCAGGGCGCCAACAGACAGCGCCGCGAGTAGACGTGCGCGCCGCCGCGCAGCGATCGAGCGCCCGAACCGCTTGCTTAGCTCGTTCGCGATCGCGTCCTCCCATTCGCCCTGTTTCTCGCGTTCGCGTGCACGAACCGCCGGGGTGGTTTCGATCACCCTGGCGCCGGCGAGCGCATCCGCCGCTCGCTCCCGATATCCCTCGACGAGCATCAGGACACTCGCGCGAACCGCATCGAGCGGAGGTTCCGAGCGAGGCCGCGCCGCGAGATACTCCGCGACGTCCTCGCCGACCTCGTCGAGCCAGCCCAGAAGGACGTCTTCCTTGTGATCGAAGTACCGAAAGAACGTCCGCCGGGAGACATCGGCCGCGCCGGCGATGTCATCGACCGTGGTCGCCGTGAAACCCCGCTCAGCGAACAGACGTAGGGCCTCGCGGACGATCGTTTGGCGGAGCCTCGTCTTCTTACGTTCACGGAGACTCTCAACGACGGCGGGCACGTGCACATCATGACACTTTTGTCACTCAGTGTCAAAAGCCTCTGAGTGCCCAATCACCGAGCCCCGTCTGCGTACAGGTGTGAAGACTCCGTCGGACGGGCACTCTGTGTCTCGATGGACTCCGAGAATGAAGTCATCGACGAGAAGGCGGGCACGTCGCTCGTGGTTCCGCAGTCCGTGCAGCGAGCGGCGGGGGACGTGGTCCACCAGGCCTTCGAGCGTCTCATCTCCGCTGACGTGCACGTGGCGACTGCCGCCGAGGGCAAGCGCCTCCTGGCGGAGGACGACAACACGGAGCAGAGGTCGGACGCGATCCAGCGATTCGTCGGGATCGCGACGCCAGTCGTGAGGATCGCGCTCCGCGGCGCACGGTTCACGCGCATCCCGTGGGTGCTCGTGGCGTCAACGAGCGTCTCGATCGGTGTCACCGTGCGGACAGGTGTTCGGGAGCTCCAGGTGCTCGCCGCGTTGCTGGCTCACCGCTTCAAAGAGGAGACCGGCGCGCAGCCGGATGCGGCGCTCCTGCGGAAGCTGACGCTCGAGCTCTATCTCCACCCAGGCCGCACACCGAACGTCTCGGATGTCAGCCTGCCGCTCGCGCGGCTCGCCCGGCGGTGGATCGTCAGCGGCGCGCTGGGTCGGAACACGCGTGGAAAGGCGGATAAGGCGCTTGACGCCGCAGAGCGTCTTGACATGGCGGCGCTGGCGTCCCGATACCCGTGGCACAGTTAGTGCCGTACCGGAGGGTGGAGCGCCCTCCACTTCTGGCTTACGGAGCGGCGCAGGAGTCGAACCTACCCAGCCTGGGGTTACCAGACCTCACCGGTTTTGAAGACCGGCTGAGCCACCGGGCCCATGCCGCTCCAACGAGGAGGGTACCGAGAGCCGTAGCGTCCTAAGAAGGGGTCGATGGGGACCGCGAACGGTAGCCACTCGCTCAATCGGGCAGCATCGGCATCACCAACCCCGCGTCGCGGCCGAGCAGTACGGCCCGGCTCATCGCACTCACGCCGTAGCGGTCGCGGATCTCGTCGAGCGCGGCATCCAGGGCCGCACCGCGGCTGACTGCGAACGGGAGCATGAGCTGCCTCGGGAGGTCGTTCTCGAGGTTGGTGACCGCGATCCCGATGAGCGTGATGCCCCGGCGCTCGATCGTGGGCATGGCGGCCGCCAGCAGCCCTCGTGCCGTATCGAGGATCGTCCGCGTCTCGGCGGTCGTGCGTGGCAGCGTGGCGGAGCGCGTCGCTCGCGAGAAGTCGTCGAAGCGGAGCCGGAGCACCACCGTCCTGCCCACGCGATGAGCGGCGCGCATCCGGCGGGTGACCCGGTCGACAAGGCCGAGGAGGGCGGCGTCCAATTCGTCGGCGGACTTGCGCGAGCGCCCGAGCGCGCGTTGGGCGCCGATCGATCCTCGGCGGCGGCGCGCCTCGACGCGGCGCGGATCCCGGTTCATGGCGAGCGCATGGATCTTGCGGCCCGCTGCTCGCCCGAGCATCGAGACGAGGTCGCCCTCCGTGAGCTCGGCCACCTGGCCGACGGTGGTGATCCCGACCTGGTGCAGCCTGTCGGCCGTGACGGCGCCTACGCCCCAGAGCCGCTCGACGGGGAGCGCATGGAGAAACGTAAGCTCGCCGTCGGGCTGCACGACGAGCAGCCCGTCGGGCTTCGCAACGCCGCTCGCCACCTTCGCGAGGAACTTCGTCCTCGCGACGCCGACGGTGATCGGCAACCCGACCTGCTCACGGACGGAGCGGCGCAGGCGCGTCGCCATCTGCGCGGGGCTTCCTCGAAGCCTTCGCATCCCACGGACGTCGAGGAACGCCTCGTCGATCGACATGCCTTCGACCAGCGGCGTCGTGTCCTCGAAGACCTCGAAGATCGCCTTGCTCGCCTCGACGTACGCCGCCATTCGCGGCGAGACGACGACCGCAGACGGGCAGAGACGGCGAGCAGTCGCCCCACCCATCGCCGTTCGCACGCCGTAGGCCTTGGCCTCGTAGCTCGCCGCCAGCACGACTCCCGCGCCGACGATCACGGGCCGGCCGCGAAGACGTGGGTCATCTCGCTGCTCGACCGACGCGTAGAAGGAGTCGACGTCGGCGTGGAGGATCGTCGCCTCGGTTGACACGAACATATGTTCGGTGTTTCATAGCACAATGCAGCTCGCGCTCGACGGGCTCGACCGCCTCGTGGATGTGCTCCACGAGCAGGGCGCCCTGTCGACGCCCGAGGCGGCCCGGCTGCTTTTTGCCACGGGGCCGATCTCCGACGGCCTCGCCTGCTCGCTGCTCGCGGACGTCACCGCGGGGGACAGCCGCATCGTGTGCACAGGCACGACGGTCTCACTGGCCGGCGCGCACGACGATCCGCTGCTCGAGGAAGCCGAGCTTGTCGTCTTCGACCTCGAGACAACCGGGCTCTCCGGAACGCGGGATCGAATCTGCGAGATCGGTGCGGCCCGCGTGCGAGCGCTCGAGCTCGTGGACTCCTTCGAGTCGCTCGTCAACCCTCGGCTTCCGCTGCCCCGCCCGGTGGCGCGTTTGACCGGGCTGCGCGAGGAGGAGCTACAGCGCGCGCCGCCCGTCTCCAGCGTCATCAAGCGGTTCGTCCTCTTCGCGGGCGACGCGCCGCTCGTCGCACACAACGCCCGCTTCGACCAGCGCTTCCTCGAACGGCAGCTCCAGTGGCTCCACGGCCGCCGGCTCGCCGAGCCGCCGCTCTGCACCGCCGCGCTCGCGCGGCGCCTGCTAGAGGGACGCGCACGCCGGGTAGGCCTCGCTTCGCTCGCGGAGTTCTTCGGGGTCGCGACCCAACCCTGTCACCGTGCGCTGCCCGACGCCGAAGCGACCGCCCAGGTGCTCGTCTGCCTGATCGGGCTGGCCCAGGAGATCGGAGCGCGCCGCGTCTCCGATCTGCGCGCGCTCGCCGCTCCGCGCCAGCGGCGCGTGTACGGGAAGCGTCCGCTGCTCCGCGGCGCGCCGACGCGGCCGGGCGTCTACCTCTTTCGCGATCGCCACGACCAGGTGCTCTACGTCGGCCGCGCGCGCGACCTCCGCGCGCGGTTGCGCTCGTACTTCCGCAGCGAGGGGCAGCGGCCGTCTGTCGAGGCAGCCCTGCTCGCGCTCGAGCGGATCGAGTGGCGCGTGCTCGGCTCCGAGCTCGAGGCGGCGCTCGAGGAGCTGCGGCTGATCCGCGAGCTGCAACCCCCTGCCAACTCTCGGAGCCGCCGTCGCGAGCACGGCGTGTACCTGAAGCGTCGCGACGGCGAGTTCGTCGTCACGAAGAACGCCACCCAGCTGGGCCCGATCCCGAGCCGCCGGCGCGCCGGTCTCGCCGCACGCGCGCTGGCCGGGGCGACCGTGGAGGAACGCGAGCGTCTCCTCGAAGGCGGTCCGCTGCCCCGTCTCCGCGGCCGGCTGGCGGAGCTCGCCGAGGACTTTCGCTACGAGGAGGCGGCACGGCTGCGTGATCGCATCGAGGCTCTCGAGCAGGTCGTCGAGCGCCTGCGCCGGCTCGAGCAGCTGCGCGCGGTCGACTGCTGCCTCGTTGCCCCCGCGGTCGAGCCCGGCTGGAGGAAAGCGTTCTACGTGTGTGGCGGCCGGATCTCCGCCGTTCGCTCATTGCCTCCCGGAGCGACGCCGGAGGCCGATGTCGCCTTCCGTCAGGCGGCCCGAAGGAGGCCGGGAGAGCCGATCACGCCCGAGGAGGCCGAGGATCTGCTGCTGCTCGGCGGGTTCATCAGGCGTCCGCCGCCTGAGCTCGCAGTGCTCCCACTACAGGCTGAAGCCGCGTGACTACTCGGAGCTCGAGCCGCGCATCTCGTCGGTGGACGCTTGGGCCCGCTCGTGGACCTCGCGGCGCCTCGCGTCGAGATCGTCGCTCAACTCGGGCTCCGGCTCGTCGCGACCGCGCGCCTCGTCGAGCTTGCGGCGGAGCTCCTCGGCCGGATCGACGCCGGTCTCGGCGCCCACGGCCGGCACCAGCCGGCGCTGAAGGAAGTACCCGATGACGGCGGCAAGCCCCGTGATGAGCAGTAGACGCTTGAGCATGCCCCGATGCTACAGTGCTCAGCCGAACTTCTCGCCACGCCCTGCGCCGACCCGCCCGGGACCGGCGCCGAAGGACAGCGGCCGCCTGAGACCAGGAGAAGGAGAGACCGGAGCTTGAACGACTACGAGATTCTGCTCATGCTCGACCCCGAGCTGCCCGAGGAGCGCGGCGGCGAGATCGTCACGCGCACGCGCGAGCTCGTCGAGAAGGACGGCGGCACGTGGGAGGACCACCAGCCGTGGGGCCGCCGGCGGCTCGCGTACGAGATCGACCACAAGCCGGAGGGCGTCTACCACCTCGTCACGTTCACGTGCGAGCCGACGGCGCTCGACGAGATCTCGCGCGTCCTGAAGATCACGGACGGCGTCATGCGGCACCTGGCGACCCGCCGCCCGCGGCCGCACCGGCGCGGTGAGGCTGCCGCCGCTCCGTCCGAGCCGGCGGCGCCGAGTACGCTGAGCCCGCCGACCCGGAGACGCCGGAGTCACCCGCGTCAGAGCCCGCTTCAGAGCCAGAGGGAGAGGAGTAGCCATGGCCAACATCAACCGCGTCGTGCTCGTCGGGAACCTCACGAGGGACCCCGAGCTGCGGCACACGCCGAGCGGCACCGCCGTCTGCAGCCTCCGCCTCGCCGTCAACACGCGGCGCAAGGACGGCGCGACCGGCGAGTGGACCGAGAAGCCGAACTACTTCGACATCACCGTCTGGGGCAACCAGGGCGAGAACTGCGCACAGTACCTCGCCAAGGGCCGCCCCGTGGCGATCGACGGCCGCCTCGAGTGGCGCGAGTGGGAGGCCCAGGACGGCTCCAAGCGCCAGGCGGTCGAGGTGATCGCCGACTCCGTGCAGTTCCTCGGCGGACGCGGCGACGGCGGCGGCGAGGGCGGCGGCGAGCAGTCCTTCGCACCCGCCGGTGCGGAGAAGTCCGACGCCGACTTCCCGGCTGCGGCCGACGACGACATCCCCTTCTGATGGCGAAGAAGAAGCGCGAAGCCGAGAGAAGAGCGCTTCGACGCAGCGACGGCGTCCCGGCCAGCGCGACGGCCAGATGCGCCGCCGCAACTGTGCGTTCTGCCGCGCGAAGATCGAGGACGTCGACTACAAGGACGTGAACATGCTCCGCCGCTTCATCTCCGAGCGGGGCAAGATCCGCTCGCGCCGCATCACGGGCGCCTGCCGCCGCCACCAGAACCAGGTGTCGGTCGCCGTCAAGCGGGCGCGCGAGATGGCGCTCCTGCCCTACGTCGGCGAGCGCCAGTAGCGGCGATGCAGCTCATCCTCCTCCAGGACGTCGACAACGTCGGTCTGCGCGGAGACGTCGTCGACGTCGCGCGCGGCTACGCCCGGAACTTCCTGCTGCCGAGGCGGCTGGCCGAGGAGGCGACGCCGGCCCGGTTGGGCGAGCTCGAGAAGCGCGAGTCGCACCGCGCGCGCCACGAGGCGGCGACGACCGACCAGGCCGGCGAGATCCAGAAGGTGCTCGAGCAGGCGGAGCTGCGCTTCGAGATGAACGCCGGCCCCACGGGCTCGCTCTTCGGCTCGGTGACCGCCACGGACATCGTCGACGAGCTCTGGGAGAAGCACAAGGTGCGCGTCGACCGCCGGAAGATCGAGCTGCCGCAGCCGATCAAGCGCGTCGGCCGCTACGCGGTGCCGGTCGAGCTCTTCGAGGACGTCCAGGCCGAGGTGGCGACGCTCGTGGTCGGCGTCCCCCGAGGGCGGCGAGCTGCTGCCGGAGGAGGTCACCGAGGAGGAGCCGACGGCGGAAGCGGAGCCGCGGCCGACGAGCCGGTCGAGGAATATCTCGAGGAGCCCGTCGAGGAAGTGCTCGAAGAACCGGTCGAGGCGGCCGCCGAGCCGCTCGACGAGCCCGCAGACGACTAGTCATTCCACAGCCCCTGTGGAGGGCTGTGGAATGTCGCACGAACTTCCCGCGTAGAGCGGCCTTTTCGTCCACCGTGCCGTCCGGCCAGCCGTCGACAATGGTGGGAACGAATGTTCTGTTCAGCCTGCAAATGGGGCGTGCCGAACCGGGCAACGAGGCGTGGATTTCGCCGCTATCCACCCGTTGAAACTCCGCCCGCCGGGGGGGTTAATACCGCGTGGCCCATGTAGCAACCTCGCCCACGACCGCTCCGGTCCCGCCGCAGAACCTCGATGCCGAAGAGTCCGTCCTCGGCGCGATGATGCTCTCCCCCGGTGCGATCGGAGCGGTCAGCGAGGTGATGTCGGCCACCGACTTCTACCGGGAGAGCCACGCGAAGATCTACCGCGCGGCGCTGACGCTCTACGGCCGCGGCGAGCCCGTCGACGCGATCACGCTCGTCGACGAGCTCGACCAGCGAGGCGAGCTCGAGGACGCCGGCGGCAAGGTCCGTATCCACGAGCTGGCGGCGCTCGTTCCTGCCGCCGCGAACGCCTCGCACTACGCGCGCATCGTGCGCGAGATGGCGACGCTCCGCGGCCTGATCAGGGCCGGTCAGGAGATCGCCCGGCTCGGCATGGAGCGGCCGGGAGAGACGGCGGAGCTCGTCGACCGCGCCGAGCAGGTCGTCTTCGACCTCGCGCAGGCGCGCGCTTCTCGCAGGACTTCAGCCACATCGAGGAGCTGCTGAAGGCGAGCTTCGAGCGGATCACGCTCGCTCTACGAGCAGGGCGCCGACGTCACGGGCGTCCCCTCGGGCTTCCGGGCGATCGACCAGCTCACGTCGGGCTTCCAGCCCGGCAACCTCGTCATCCTCGCGGCGCGGCCAGGCATGGGGAAGTCCGGCCTCGCGCTCTGCATGGCGGCGAACCTCGCCGTGCGCGCCGAGACACCCGTCGCGCTGTTCACGCCCGAGATGTCGAAGTCGGAGATCACGCAGCGCCTCATGTGCTCGGAGGCGAAGGTCGAGTCGCAGCGGCTGCGCAACGGCAAGCTCGCGCCGGACGACTGGCCGCGGCTGACGGCTGCGTGCGACCGGCTGTCGAAAGCGCCGATCTACGTCGACGACACGGGGTCGATCACGATGATGGAGATCCGCTCGAAGGCGCGCCGGCTGAAGATGCGCGAGCCGGGGCTCGGCCTCATCATCGTCGACTACCTCCAGCTGATGACGTCCGGCGCGTCGGTCGAGAACCGCGTCCAGGAGGTCTCGGCCATCTCGCGCCAGCTGAAGGTGCTCGCGCGCGACCTCGAGGTGCCGATCCTCGCGCTCTCGCAGCTGTCGCGCGCCGTCGAGTCGCGCCACGACAAGCGGCCGATCCTCTCGGATCTTCGCGAGTCCGGCAGCCTCGAGCAGGACGCCGACCTCGTCTTCTTCATCTACCGCGACGACTACTACGACGCGGAGTCCGACCAGCAGGGCCTGGCCGAGGTGCACCTCGCGAAGCACCGCAACGGGCCCACCGACACCGTGAAGCTCTCGTTCCTCAAGCGATTCGCGAAGTTCGCCGACCTTGCTGGCGGATAACTGACCAAGCCGCCGGATGACTGACCAAGCCGCCGCCTGAACCGGAGTAGGAGGAGAGGAGGAACAGAGGACGGAGACGCAGATCATCTGGATTCGCGACACCGCGACGGCATTCGCAGCCCAGTGCGAGGCCTGCCACCGCGACCGGGCGTGGCCGCCGGTCGCGATCCGTGGCGCGCTGTGCCCCGAGGCCGACGTCGGCTTCATCACGTGCTTCCGCGGGCATCGGATTCGCGTGCGGCGCTTCCCGCGCGTTCACGCGGAAGCCGTACGCAGCCAGCCCGCGTAGGCGCAACCGGCGCCGTCCGGCTGTCAGACTGCGCGCGTGCCCGCGACGGTGATCATCGGCGCGCAGTGGGGAGACGAGGGCAAGGGCAAGATCGTCGACCTGCTCGCGCGCGACTCGGACGTCGTCTGCCGCTACAACGGTGGGCCCGGGGCCGGGCACACGATCGTCGCCGACGGCGAGACGATCAAGCTCAGACACATGCCGTCGGGGATCCTCTGGGGGAAGGAGTGCGTAATCGGGTCGGGCTGCGTCGTCGACCCGGCGGTCTTCATCGACGAGCTCGACGACCTTGCCGGCCGAGGCGTCTCCGTCGACGTCGTGCGCCTGTCGGCCGAGGCGCACATGGTGATGCCGTGGCATGTCGCCCTCGACCAGGCGTCGGAGCGGCGCCTCGGGAAGCTCCAGATCGGCACGACGCGGCGGGGCAACGGGCCGGCGTACGCCGACAAGGCGTACCGCCTCGGCATCAGGCTCCAGGATCTCTTCGACCCGAAGATCCTCCGCCAGAAGATCGAGGTCGCGCTCGCCGAGAAGAACATGTGGCTCGAGCGCATCTACGGCGTCGAGCCGCTCGAGCTCGAGGAGCTCGCGGGGCGCTACGAGGGCTATGCGCAGCGGCTGCGTCCGTTCCTCGCCGACACGTCGCTGCTCGTCGACCGGGCGCTCCGTGACGGGAAGCGAGTGCTCTTCGAGGGCGCGCACGGAACGCTGCTCGACATCGACCACGGCACGTATCCCTTCGTCACGTCGTCGTCGACGGTCGCAGGCGGAGCGTGCACAGGGATCGGCATCGGGCCGACGCGGATCGACCGCGTGATCGGCATTGCGAAGGCGTACGTCACGCGCGTCGGCGAAGGCCCGTTCCCGACGGAGATCGAGGGTGCTGACCAGGAGCGCGTCCGCGAGCTCGGCGCGGAGTTCGGCACGGTCACCGGGCGCGAGCGGCGTTGCGGCTGGCTCGACCTCGTGGCGCTGCGCTACGCGGTGCGCCTGAACGGCCTGACGTCGCTCGCGCTCACGAAGCTCGACGTGCTCTCGTCGTTCTCCGAGCTGCCGGTGTGCGTTCGCTACCGGCTTCGCGACGGAACCGAGACCGCCGACTTCCCGGCGAACCAGAGCGACTTCCACCATGCCGAGCCGGTCTACGAGATCCTCGCCGGCTGGGACGAGCCGATCGACGGCGCGTCGGGCTTTGCCGACCTGCCCGGTTCGGCCCGCCGCTACACCGAGTTCGTCGAGCGTGAGCTGGACGTACCCGTGGAGCTCATCGGCACCGGCGCCGAGCGCGAGCGCGTCTTGACGCGATAGGTAGTCCCGCAGTTATCGTACGTGTCCGATGCTTGTCGGACACGCGCAATCGGTCCTCGCGCCGCCTCGCGCCGACGTTGCCGCCGGTACGGCGTTCGATCTGCTCGTGGCGCTGGCCGGCGCGTCGGCGGCCGCGCGGGACACGCTCGATCCCGAGCTCCGTGAGGCACTCGATGCCGTGGGAGACACGGCGGGCGAGAGCTGGCTCAACCTCCTCGGCATCCCACTCGACATCGGGCCGCCGTATGACGCGGCCCGTCTGGGCGATGCCGTCGAGAAGATGGATCCCGTGGACATCCGTCGCCACCTGCTCGGCGGCTACGCCTGGTCCTGGTGCACGCTCGCCGGAGCGGACACGATCGACGCGGCCGCGACGGGCGATCGAGCGGCCGGCCGAAAGCTCCTCGCGCACGAGCGCTACTACGGCGGCAGGGCGCGAGACTCGTTGTCGGTGCTGCTGCCGCTCGACCCGATGGAGACGCGCGATCGGCTCTCGCACGCGCTCGAGGTAGGCGGTCGGCTCCTGGTCGAGGCCACCGCTGACGGCCTTCAGGCCGCCGCGCGGGCTGCCGAAACGGCGCTCTCCTCCGCGCCGCTCGCAGAGGCGATCGAGCAGGTCACGGCCGGCTACCGCTACGTCCCCGAGCCGGAGGCCGAGCGCGTGCTGCTCATCCCCCACGTTCAGCGCGAGCCGTGGCTCGTGCTCGCCCAGCACCGCGCGGCGAGGCTCATCGTCTACCAGGCACGAGCGCAGCGCGGCGCCGAGGAGCGCGTGGCAGCGCTCGGCCGCGCGCTGGCCGACCCGAAGCGGGTCGAGATCCTCTCTCTCGTCGCGCGCGGCGCAGACCGTGTGTCCGAGCTCGTCGCCCAGACAGGACTCGCGCGATCCACCGTCCATCACCATCTCGCCGAGCTCCGCGATGCGCGCCTCATCGACCTCGAGGGCAACGCTCGGGCGTATCGCTATCTGCCGCGGCAGGAGGCGCTCGAGGAGACGGTCGCGCTGCTGTCGGAGGTAATCCCGCGGACGTGAGACCGATCCGCGTCGCCGTCCAGCTCCACCCGCAGCACGGCGCGTACGACGCGTTGCGCCGTGCCGTCGACCGCGTCGAGGAGCTCGGCGCCGACCTGCTCTACACGTGGGATCACTTCTTTCCGCTGTACGGAGAGCGCGACGGCGCGCACTTCGAGTGCTGGTCGCTGCTCGCCGCGTGGGCGGAGCAGACGTCACGCGTCGAGTTGGGGCCGCTCGTGACGTGCAACTCGTACCGCAACCCGCAGCTCCTCGCCGACATGGCGCGCACGGTCGATCACATCTCGGGCGGCCGCTTCGTGCTCGGCCTGGGCTCCGGATGGTTCCGCCGCGACTACGACGAGTACGGCTACGAGTTCGGGACACACGGGACGCGCGGGCGAGCGCTGGCCGCGGCGCTGCCTCTGATCGAGCGCCGTCTCGGGGCTCTCAATCCGCCGCCGGTTCGCCGGATGCCCATCCTCATCGCCGGCCTGGGCGAACGGATCACGCTGCGGCTCGTGGCCGAGCACGCGGACACCTGGCACGCGTCCTTCCCGGAGGCCCCGGCGGAGCTGGAGCCGAAGGTTCGCGTGCTCGAGCGGTGGTGCGCGGAGGTCGGCCGCGACCCGGCCGAGATCGAGCGAGGGCTCGGCGTCGAGCCGGACGACCTCGAGCGGTTCGTCACCGAAGACGCCGACGACTACGTGGCACTCGGCTTCACGCAGTTCACGCTGGGAGTCAACGGGCCGGCGTGGGAGATCGGCCCGGCTGTCGAAGAGTGGCTCTCCTGGCGCGACGAGCGCAAGCGTGTGCGGCGCTAGCGAAGCTCCTGCAGCTCCTCCGGCGAGTTGACGTTCGCGAGCAGTCGGGGATCGCACTCGACGTCGGCGACGTCCAGCGAGGCGAGGCGTTGCGCATCGCCAGCCTTCCGGCGTCGAGCGCCGGCGTCGAGCGCCCGCAGCGCGTCGTGCGGTAGGCGCCGGGGAGCGGGCCGGTCTGCGGAATCGCCGCGTCGATCTCGGGCACGCGTCCGCGAGCTAGCCGAGCAGCTCTGCCGTGACGAGCGGGCAGTCGACCGGCAGGACGACGCACAGCTCGTACGACGCCGCCCGAAGCGCGGCGACGAGGCCCGGCGATCGATGCTCGCACCTCGGAGCCGTCGTCCAGCACGGGAAACGGGAGCTCGAGCCCGTCGGACTGCTTGCCGACGGCGAGCCGCTCCTCGCACAGCTCGCCGAGCACGCGCCAGCCGCGCTCCGCGAGCGTCTCGCCGTCGAGCTCCGCAAGGGCTTTCGGCGAGCCGAAGCGGGTCGACGCGCCGCCCACGAGCAGCACGCCGGTCAGCTGTCGACGCGCCAAGCCTCTGAGTAGACGTTCATCCGCCCCTCGCGCGTGAAGCCGCAGAGGGTGATGCCGCGGTCGCCCGCCAGCTCGACGGCGAGGCTCGACGGCGCCCCGACCGCGACGATGATCGGGCAGCCGGCGACCGCCGCCTTCTGCACGAGCTCGAAGGCGATGCGGCCGCTCAGGCAGAGCACGGCGTCCGGCGAGCGGTAGACGCTCTTCGAGGAACGCCCAGCCGAGCACCTTGTCGACCGCGTTGTGCCGGCCGACGTCCTCGCGCGCGCACAGCAGCGTGCCGTTTCTGTCGAACAGCCCGGCCGCGTGCAAGCCTCCCGTCGCCGCGAACGCGCCCTGGGCCTCTCGCAGCCGGTCCGGCAGGGAGAGGAGCAGCGGCGCCGGGACGCGGACGTCTGCCTCCACCTTCCGAGCCTCGACCGCCACGGCCTCGATCGCGCCCTTGCCGCACACGCCGCAGGACGAGGACACGTAGAAGCTCCTCCGGAGGCGCTCGGGATCGAAGCCCGGCGCGTCGACGTCGACGGTGTTCGCAGCGAGGTCGTCGGGCACGGCCGCGCCGGCCGGCTGCAATCCCTCCGAGAGGCAGAAGCCGAGCGCGAGCTCCTCGTCGTGTCCCGGCGTCCGCATCGTCACCGCCACCGGCGCGCCGTTGATGCGAATCTCGAGCGGCTCCTCGACGGCTACGACATCACGCTCCGGGCCACCGGGAACGCGCTCGATGTCGACCTGCGTCGCGCTGTACGGAGGCACCGCAGGCTCGTCGCCAGGCATGGCAGGATCGTAGTCGTGAGAGTGCTCATCGTCGGCTCGGGCGGCCGGGAGCACGCGCTCGCGTGGAAGATCGCCCAGAGCCCCAGGCTCGAGGAGCTGCACGCGGCGCCGGGCAACCCCGGCATCGCAGAGCTCGGCAGCTGCCATCCGGTGCTGGCCGCGGACGGCGACGGCGTGCTTGCGCTCGCCCGAGTCGCTGCGCATCGACCTCGTCGTTGTCGGGCCGGAGGCACCGCTCGTCGCCGGTCTCGCGGATCGCTTACGGCGCGGCGGCGTGCCGGTATTCGGTCCATCGGCGGCCGCGGCGCGCATCGAAGGGTCGAAGGCGTTCGCGAAGGACGTGCTCGAGCGGGCCGGCGTGCCGACGGCGCGCGCGCTGCCCGTCGCGAGACCGCCCTGCGTCGTCAAGGCCGATGGCCTCGCCACCGGCAAGGGCGTCTTCGTCTGCCAGTCGGACGACGAGCTGCAGGCCGCGCTCGCGGAGGTGCAGGCGCTCGGAACTCGGTTTCACATCGAGGAGCTGCTCGAGGGCGAGGAGCTGTCGGTCTTCGCCGTCTGCGACGGGCGGCGAGCCGTGCCGCTCGCGGCCGCTCGGGACTTCAAGCGCGCGGGCGACGGCGACGCGGGCCCCAACACCGGCGGCATGGGCGCCTTCTCGCCCGTCCCCGGCTCGCCACTCCTCGAACGACTCGTCGCAGAGATTCACCGGCCCGGTGCTCGCCGAGCTCACCGCACGCGACGCGCCGTTCTCCGGTCTCCTGTACGCGGGCCTCATGCTCACCGCCGACGGGCCACGCGTGCTCGAGTTCAACTGCCGGTTCGGTGACCCGGAGACGCAGGCGGTGCTGCCGCTGATCGGCTCCGACCTGTTGCCGGTGCTCGCAGAATCCGCTGCGGGCGACCTCGGCTCATCTCCGGTCGAGCTCTCGGGCGACACGTCCGTGACGGTCGTCGTTGCCGCGAAGGACTATCCGGGGTCGGGCGACGCCGGGTCGCCGATCACCGGGATCGAGGAGGCGACGAAGCTCGGCGCTCTCGTCTTCCACGCCGCCACGGCCGCGCGCGACCACACGCTCGTGACGAACGGCGGGCGAATCCTCGGCGTCACGGGCGTCGGCCCGGATCTCGCTGCGGCGCGCGAGCTCGCGTACGAGGCCGTCGAGCAGATCTCGTTCCCCGGCGCGCGGTATCGTCGGGACATCGGTGGTTGAGAGCCCCCTCATCGGCATTCTCGTCGGGTCGGAGTCCGACCTCCCACGGATGCAGCCCGGGCTCGACGACCTGAAGGAGCGCGGGATCTCGTTCGAGATCAACGTGCTCTCGGCGCACCGGCAGCCCGACGCGGTTGCGGAGTACGCGAAGCAGGCCCGCGAGCGAGGCCTACGGGTGCTCATCGCCGGCGCCGGCCTCGCCGCCGCGTTGCCCGGGGTCGTCGCCGCGCACACGACCCTGCCTGTGATCGGTGTGCCCCTTCGCTCGTCGATGAGCGTGGGCGACGGGATGGACGCGCTGCTGTCGATCGTGCAGATGCCGCCGGGAGTCCCGGTGGCCTGCGTCGGCGTCGACAACGCACGGAACGCGGCCGCCCTGGCCGCGCGCATTCTCGACGCGTGACGGCGCTCCGGTCGCTCCGCCAGGCCCTCACGCTAGGCTGATCTCGTGATCCCGCGCTACTCCCGACCGGCCATGGCCAGGGTCTGGTCGGAGGAGCACAAGCTCGAACGGTGGCTCGAGGTCGAGCTGGCGGCGCTCGACGCCTGGGCCGAGCTGGGCGTCGTCCCCGTTGACACTGCGCGGTCGGCCAGGGAGCAGGCTGTCGCGCCGACGCCGGAGCGCGTCCGCGAGCTCGAGGAGCGCACGGGCCACGACCTGGCCGCCTTCGTCGATGCCGTCGGAGAGGGGCTCGACGCGGAGGGACGGCGCTGGCTCCACTACGGCCTCACCTCCTCGGACGTGCTCGACACCGCGCTCGCGCTGCAGGTGCGGGAGGCCGGAGCGCTGCTCGTGGAGGGCCTCGACCGCGCCTTCGAAGCGGTCGTCGCCCGGGCCGAGGAGCACCGCCGGACGCTGATCATGGGCCGCACGCACGGCGTCCACGCCGAACCGACGACGTTCGGGCTGAAGCTCGCCGGCTGGGCGTTCGAGCTCGATCGCGGCGCGTGCGCGGCTCGATCGCGCGCTCGAGGGGATGCGGGTCGGCAAGCTCTCCGGCGCCGTCGGCACGTACTCGGCCACGGGCCCGGAGCTCGAGCGGCTTGCGTGCGAGCGTCTGGGTCTCGAGCCCGCGCCCCACTCCACGCAGATCATCCAGCGCGACCGGCACGCGGAGCTGCTGTCGGTGCTCGCGGTCGTGGCGTCCTCGCTCGACGCCTTCTGTCTCGAGATCCGGCACCTCGCCCGCACCGAAGTTCGCGAGGTCGAGGAGCCGTTCGCCGCCGGCCAGAAGGGCTCCTCGGCGATGCCGCACAAGCGCAATCCGATCACCGCCGAGCGAGATCTGCGGCCTCGCCCGCGTCGTGCGCGGCGCGGCGCAGGTCGGCCTCGAGAACGTCGCACTCTGGCACGAGCGCGACATCTCGCACTCCTCCGCCGAGCGCGTCGTCATCCCCGACGCGTTCCTCGCCCTCGACTACATGCTCGACCGCTTCGCGTGGCTCGTCGACGGCCTCGTCGTTCACCCGCAGCGAATGCGCGACAACCTCGACGCGAGCCACGGCCTCTACTTCAGCCAGCGGCTGCTGCTGGCACTCGTCGAGTCGGGCCTCGAGCGGGAGGATGCCTACCGCGTCGTGCAGCGGCTGGCAATGGAGGCGTGGGACGGCGGGCGCGACTTCCGCGAGCTGGCCGCGGCCGACGAGGTGGCCGCGCGCGTCGACCTCGCAACCGTCTTCGACCTCGAGCCGTACACGCGGCACGTCGACGTCGTGTTCGACCGACTGGAGACTCTCAGAAAGGAGACGATCGATGCCTGAGCTCGTCGCGAGCGGCAAGGTTCGCGAGATCTACGCGCTCGACGACGAGCGCTTGCTCCTCGTCGCCTCCGACCGCGTCTCGACGTTCGACGTCGTGCTGCCCACGGAGGTGCCCGACAAGGGCCGCGTGCTGACCGGCCTCTCCGCCTTCTGGTTCGCGCAAACGGCGCACATCTGCCCCAACCACCTGCTCGCGCTGCGGCCCGACGGACGCTCCACGGAGTGCCGCCGGTTGCAGATGCTGCCGCTCGAGTGCGTCGTCCGCGGCTACCTCGCCGGCTCCGGCTGGAAGGACTACCTCGCGGACGGCGCCGTGTGCGGCCACGAGCTGCCCGAAGGGCTGCGCGAGTCGGAGCGCCTGCCTGAGCCGATCTTCACCCCCGCCACGAAGGCCGTGGAGGGCCACGACGAGAACATCGACGCCGAGCGGGCGATCGGGCTCGTCGGCGAAGAGCGCTTCCGCGAGCTCGAGCGGCTCTCGCTGGAGCTCTATTCGTTCGCCTCGAACTACGCAGCGGAGCGCGGGATCATCCTCGCGGACACGAAGCTCGAGCTGGGCCTCGACGGCGAAGAGCGCATCGTGCTCGCGGATGAGGCGTTCACGCCAGACTCGTCGCGCTTCTGGCCGGCGGACGAGTACGCGCCGGGCGGGCCGCAGCCGTCGTTCGACAAGCAGTTCGTGCGCGACTACTGCGAGACGCTCGGCTGGGACAAGAACGCTCCCGGGCCGGAGCTGCCCGAGGACGTGGTGGCCGGCACGCGGGCGCGCTACGTCGAGGCGTTCGAGCGGCTCACGGGCATCTCCTTTCGACGACTACGTCGCCGACCCGGAGGTCGTGCTGCGATGAAGGCAACCGTTCTCGTGCGTCCGAAGGATGGCATCCTCGATCCGCAGGGCGAGGCAGTCCTCGGGGCGCTTCGTCATCTCGACTTCACCGTGGACGAGGTGCGCATCGGCCGCGTGATCGACATCGAGCTCGCCGCGGAGGACGCCGAGTCGGCGAGGGCCGAGATCGGCCGGATGTGCGACCAGCTGCTCGCGAACCCGCTCATCGAGTCGTTCGAGATCGAGGTGTCCGAGTGATCGCCGTCGTCACCTTTCCGGGCTCGAACGACGACCGCGACGCAGTCGCCGCGTGCGAGCTGCTCGGCGCCGAGGCACGCCTTGTCTGGCATGCGGACGAGGAGCTACCGGAGGTGAGCGCTGTCGTGCTGCCCGGAGGCTTCTCGTACGGCGACTACCTTCGCTGCGGCTCCATCGCGCGGTTCGCTCCGGTCATGCGCGCCGTCGCGGAGTTCGCACGCGGCGGCGGCCTCGTGCTCGGGATCTGCAACGGCTTCCAGATCCTCTGCGAGGCCGGGCTCCTGCCCGGCGCGCTGCGGCCGAACACCTCGCTCTCCTTCGTTTGCCGGGACGTCGAGCTCGTCGTCGAGCGCGCGGACACGGCGTTCACGTCCCGCTGCGACCAAGGACAGCGGCTCGTGATCCCCGTGAAGCACGGGGAGGGCTGTTACATCGCGCCGCCGGGCCTTCGCCCTGAGCAGGTCGTCCTTCGCTACGCAGCCGGCGCGAACCCGAACGGCTCTGTCGACGACATCGCCGGCGTCGTCTCGGAAGGGGGCAACGTCATGGGCCTCATGCCCCATCCGGAGCACGCCGTCGATCCTCTGCTCGGCTCCGCCGATGGAGCGCTCCTTCTCGGCTCGCTCATCGACGCGGCTCGGTCACAGCAGCAAGACCTCGCTGAGCTCGGGACGCTCGCGCAGCGCCGCTCGTAGCCGCTCGAGGTCCCGCGCCCTCAGTGTGCACCGGGCCCCGCCGAGCGACACCGTCGGTCGCATAGGCGAACCGGACGAGAGCCTCTCCGTCCTGCGCCTGGAGCAGCTGGACGATCGAGGAGAAGCGCTTGTTCCCGGCACGCTGCTGGACGCGAACCTCGTCGACGAGCGTCGCCTTCCCCCACGGCGTGGAGATGTCACCGGGCATGCGTCGACGGTAGCCGCTCTCCCGTTACGTGTCTGTGCCAACTCTGTGCCGAATCAGTGCGGGTGCTCGTGGGACTGCACTCCCGGCCCGGGGACCGCCTCAGTGCGCGGGCCAGACGGCACGCCGTGGAGCTCGGGAGGCGTGGTGAGACCTGGCGGGGGCGAGAGCGGCACCGTCTGAGGCGAGCTCGTCGGCGGGCCTGCCGCAGGCGTCGGGGCCGCGGGACGCGGAGGCGGCCTCAGGTCCGGCTCCTTCGGCACCTGCGGCCCGCGAGCACCGGCAACCGGTGACTCGGGCGTCACGGGCGTGGTGGCCGGCTCCGCCGCGGGCGGAGCTGACTGGCCGCCGCTCTTCTCCGGGAGCGGCTGGCGGGCCGCGACGAGCAGGCCGGCCGAGACGACCACCGCGGGCTGCGAGCGGTGGACACGGCCCTTCGGGGTGGCGGCAGCGCCGGCGTCGTCCGTCGCGGGCAGCGAGAAGATCGGCGCGGGCAGGGGCACGTCGTCCTGAAGCGCCATGCCCCAGAGCTGCACCGCAAGTGTCGTCACCACCACGGCCAGCGTGCAGCGGGCGGCCAGCACGAGCCCGCCCCTCACACGATCACCGCCTCGGCGACGCGGTTCTTGCCCTCGTGCTTGGCCCGGTACAGCGCCGAGTCGGCAGCGGCGAGCAAGTCCTCCGTGCTCTCGACCGGCGGGGACGAGGCGAACCCGAAGCTCGCGGTCACGTTCAGGGCGCCGCCATCGGGCAGGCCGATCTCGAGACCGGCGAGCTGTGCCCGGAGCCGTCCGGCCAGCACGGAGGCGCCGCCCGCGTCCGTCGCAGGCAGGAGGACGGCGAACTCCTCGCCGCCGAGCCGCGCGGCGAGGTCCGTCGCGCGCGCCGTCTCCATGAGCACGAAGGCGAACGCCTGGAGCACGGCGTCGCCCGTCTCGTGCCCGTGGCGGTCGTTCACGCGCTTGAAGTCGTCGAGGTCGGCGACGATCAGCGCCACCGGGTCGCCCGTGCGCGTCCTCCGCTTGGCCTCGACGGAAAGCTGTTCCATGAAGCGTCGCCGGTTGGCGAGGCCGGTCAGCGGATCGGTCACGGCCTGCCGCCGCGCGATCGCGCCCTGACGGGCGTTCTCGACCGCGACGGACGCCTGTCCCGCAAACCTCTCTGCACGCTCGCGCTCGGCCGCGCTGAAACCGCCGAAGGGCGGATAGAGCAGCGCGACGATCTGGAGCCCGTTCGTCCCGGCGAGCTCGAGGCGGAGCGGCTCGACGAGCGGCGGGATCTCTCCGGTCGTGGCGATCTCCGCGCCGCCCTCCTGAAGCACGCCCCCGACCGCTCCCGTGGCCTCGACGGCCGACTCGAGGACGACCGGCAGCAGCGCCGCGCGATCGTGTGCGGAGGCAAGGGCGCTCCCGACCAGCTCGATGGACTCCTGCTCGTCGGCGCCGCGGCGGCGGCCGGCGTGACGCCGGACGATCGGAACGAGCGCGTCGCCGGCGATCACGAGGGTAATGAGGGTCGCGAGACCGGCGGCGGCGACCAGCAGCACCTTTTTGCTGGGGAGGGTGTCCTGCGACGCAGCCGGTACGAGGGCGACGAGCCGGCCATGCTCCGGGCAGCGGCGTGGCGAACGCGCGGTAACGGCGCCCGCCGATCATGATCGTGTGCGGCGAGCGACCCGGCGCCGACCGAGTCGTTGTGGCTCTCCACACGGAGCGGGACGCCCGCGCGGCGCTGGAGCCGGCGAAGCAGCTCTCGGTCGAGCGTGACGGCGACGCCGACGCGACCGAGCCTCCTTTGGCCCGGGCCGAGGACGTCGACGGTGCGCTCGATGGCATCCACATCCCCCGCCCCGATCAGCCGCCGGCCGCCGGCGTAGACCACAAGCCCCGGCCAGGTGCGGGCGGTGCGCCTGGCGGCTGCGCGGTCTGCTCGGACGACGGCCCGCTGCACTGCCGGCGTGCGCGCGAGGCGACGAGCTTCCGCGTCAGCGACCGACATCTCGATCGCCAGCTCCGCCCCTGCTGCCCTGAGCCCAGCGGCGAGACGCGAGTCGACTCGCTCGCGCTTCTGCGTCTTCGAGCTGCGTCGCGACGACCCAGCCCAGCGCGGCGAGGGGCACGGCAAGCACGGCAGCGATGACTGCGGCCTGCCGCAGTCGCGAGCGACGGCCGGGTGAGCGTTCAGCTCGGCGTACGCCCGGTTCCCGTTCCCTGTCCATGCTCCACCCCTGTAACTCGCCTCGGCTGCGGGGGATCGGCGCCGCATCCCTCCGGCGGGTGAAAGGTGCAGAGTTCACCCTTCGGTGGCACACGACCACGGACACAGCCACGGGCTCGTCGATCGCTCGATCGTGCGCAGCCGGGCGGGCGTGCGCGCAGTCGCCATCAGCCTGGGCGTGCTCGGAGTCACCGCGGTGCTCCAGGCGATCATCTTCGCTGGCGAGCGGCAGCGTCGCCCTGCTCGCGGATCTCATTCACAACGCCGGCGACGCGCTGACCGCGGTGCCGCTCGGCATCGCGTTCTTTCTGCGGAGCGCGCGGGGCGAGCAGATCGCGGGCTACTTCGTCGTCCTCGCGATCTTCGTGAGCGCGTGCGTCGCCCTCTACGAGACCATCGACCGGCTCATCCACCCGCAGGAGCTCTCGCACCTCGGCTTGCTCGCAGCGGCAGGCGCGATCGGCTTCGCGGGCAACGAGATCGCCGCGCAGGTGCGGCTACGCGCCGGCCGCCGTCTCGATAGCCCGGCGCTCGTCGCCGACGGCAACCACGCCCGGATCGACGGCTTCGTCTCCCTCGGCGTGGTGCTCAGCGCCGCCCTCGTCGCGCTCGGGCTCGACCGCGCCGATCCCATCGTCGGCATGGCGATCACGCTCGTCATCCTCAAGATCACCTGGGACTCGTGGCGGACGATCCGCCACGGCCTTCACGAGCATTGATAGCTTCGCCGAGTGCCGAGCCCAGCCGCCGACAGGGGAGCCGAGTACGAGGCGAAGGCCGCCTCGTTCGTGAAGGAGAACCGGCTGCCCGGCGCGGCGGTCGGCATCGTCCACGAGGACAAGCTCGTCTGGTCGAAGGGCATCGGCTTCGCCGACGTCAAGAAGAAGCGGCGCGCCGACCCGAAGACGCTCTACCGCATTGCCTCGATCACGAAGACGTTCACGGCGACCGCGGTCATGCAGCTCCGCGACGAGGGCAAGCTCGCGCTCGACGATCCGCTCGTCAACTACCTGCCCGAGCTCGCCGCCGCCAAGAGCACGTTCGCGCCGATCGAGGGCCTCACGATTCGCCGGCTGCTCTCGCACGAGTCGGGCCTGCAGAGCGAGCCGCCGGACGCCGACTTCTCGCTCGTCCTCTACGAGAGCGAGGCGGCCGCGAACCTAGCGCGCGCCGCGGACATCTCGCTGACGGTGCCGCCGAACACGCAGTGGAAGTACTCGAACCTCGGCTACCAGCTGCTCGGCGAGCTCGTCGCCCGTGTCTCCGGCATGGCATACGCGACGTACATCCGATCGAAGATCCTCACGCCGCTGAAGATGACGTCGACCGCGCTCGACCCGCTCCCGCAGCGCCTGCGTGCGCGCAGGGCCGTCGGCTACGAGCCGCGCTTTCTCTCCGACGAGCTCGAGCCGGCGCCGCCCGACCCCGGCGTCTTCCAGGCCGAGGGTGGCCTGTGGTCGTGCGTCGAAGACCTCGCGCGCTGGCTCTCGTGCCAGTTCGATCCCGAGCCGGTGCTGTCGGAAGAGACGGCGGCGCGAGATGCACAAGCCCCGCTATCTCGTCGACCCCGAGTGGACGCGCGCCTGGGCGATCGGCTGGTACGCGCGACGCCAGGACGATCTCGTCTGGATGATGCACTCGGGCGGGCACTACGGCTTCATCACGAACGCCTGCTTCGACCCGAAGGAGAAGGTCGGTGCGATCGCGCTGCTGAACGGGTTCGGAAACGCGACCGGGCTCGCGATGGACCTCGGCAAGATCGCACGCGAGGCGGTGAAGGCAGCGGCGCCGAAGATCGAGGCGCCCGCGCCGTTGCCCAAGAAGTGGCGAGACCTGGTCGGCCTCTACGTCATGCAGCACTTCGGGTCGGTGATCAGCCTCGAGTGGCGGGACGGGAAGCTCACGTTCCTCGACCCCACCGACCCGACGTGGACGCCGACCATCGCGGCTACGGACGACCCGGACGTCTTCGTGATCGAGCCGGGCTTCCGCGAGTCGGGCGAGCTCGTCCGCTTCCGGCGCGGCAAGGATGGCCGAGTCGTCTCCGTCGTCGCCGCCGTGTCGACGATGGAACGCCTCGAGCCCGTCCAGGCGTGACCGAAGACGTCCTGGAGCAGCTCTACGCGGTCGAGCCGGACGAGTTCGTCGCCGAGCGCAAGCGGCTCGAGAAGAGCCTGCGAGACGAAGGTCGAGCCGAGGAGGCGGCCGAGCTCGCGAAGCTCCGTAAGCCTTCGCAGCCCGTCTTCCTCGCCAACCGTCTTGCCCGCTGGCAGCCCGATCTCGTCGGGCAGCTCATCGACAACGGCGAGCAGCTGGCAGCCGCCCACGAGGCCGGCGATCCGGAGACGCTTCGCACCGCGCATCGCGACCTCGCAAGCCGCGTTGACGCGCTCGTCCGAATTGCTCCCGGAGACCTGTCCGGGGCAATCGAACAGCGTCTCGCCACGCTGCTCAGGGCGGCGGCGACGAACTCGGCCACCGCGCCCCTGCTACGCCAGGGCGTGCTGTCGGAAGAGGTCGAGCCGGCTGCGTTCGATGCACTGGCGGGGATGACCCTGGCGACGCCGAAGGCGCGTCCGAAGCGGGATGCCAAGCGCGCGCCGGCTCGCGAACGCAAGCCCGGCCGAGCCGAGGAGCTCCAAGGCAAGCTCGCAGAGGCGAGGAAGGCGCTGCGCGAGGCGGAACGGGCGCTCCGCAAGGCGGAGTCGGATCACGAGCGTGCGGCGCGCCGAGTCGCCCAGCTCGAGAAGCAGCTCGGCGACGCGTCGGGCTAGGCGTCGAGCCGGTCCTCGAGGAAACGGCAGATCGGCCACGCGCCGCCCGTGGTGTTCGAGATCACGGTGTAGGTGACTTGAGCGCTCGGGCCGGAGACGCTGCGGAACGAGACGCCCGCGTCACAGCCTTCCAGGATCACGGCGTCGGTCGTGGCGTGAAGCCAGAAGCCCAGCCCGTAGCGCCTGCCATCGGGGGAGACGCTCCGCGGCGACACCATCTCCCGCACCCGGTCCGAGGACACGATCCGCCCGGCGAAGAGCGCCCTCCAGAACGTGCTGCACGTCGCCGACGGTCGTGTAGATGCCGCCGTCGCCGTTGCCGCGCACGGGGAGGTGGAAGACGTTCGTCCGCCACACGCCGTCGATCTCGAGGTAGCCGAGTGCGCACCGGCCGGGCAGGTCGTCCGAGCGGAAGAACTCCGTGTCGTGCATGCCCGCCGGCTCGCAGACCCTCGTCCGAACGAGCTCGTGGAACGGCGTGCCGCTCACGCGCTCGGCGATCAAGGCGAGCACGACGTAGCCGCCGTTGCAGTAGGCGAACTCCGAGCCGGGAGCGAACTTCTGCGGATGGCCGTCGAGCACGGCGAGGAAGTCCTCGGTCGCCGCGAGCTCGTGCACGGGGACCGGCATCAGGTAGTCGCTCAGGGCGACGTCCTCGTTCTCGTCGAGGTAGTCACCGATCCCCGAGCGGTGCGAGAGCAAGTGCTCGACCGTCACGTCGTCGTCGATCAGCGGCAGGTCCTTGCCCAGGACGGATCTCGCAGGCGTCGACAGCTCGAGCAGACCGTCCTCGATCAGGCCCACGACCGCGAGCGCCGTCAGGCTTTTCGTTCCGCTCGCGGTCCCGAACCGGGTGTCGACCTCGTTGGGGATCTCGAGGGCGCGGTGCGCGAGGCCATAGGCCTTCGCTAGCTCGACCTGGCCTGCCCGGTCGATGCGCACGACGCCCGAGAACGCCGTCTCGGACGCAAGCTTGTCGAGCTCGCTCTCCAGCTCGGCCATGCCCAAGCTGCTAACGCCGGCGGATCGGATCGCCCACGCGCACGCGGCCGGGCTCGACCACGCGGGCGTTCATGCCCCGCAGCCGCAGCCGGCGGCCATCCTTCGAGTTGACGAGTCGCGTTGCGTCAGAACCGAAACGCGCGGTGAACTTCCCGCAACCCGTGTGCGGCGCCTCGGTCACCTCGATCACCGCCGAGCCGATCTCGAGCCGTGTGCCCGCCGGAAGCGTCTCGTGCGCGAGGTCGAGATCGACGTACAGCTGGTCGCCGGCGAGCGGCCAGCGCGAACGGTCGGGCTCGATCTGCTCGAGCGCGCGCGACGCTCATCAGCGTGAGCTGCGCGCTCGTGTCGACGGGCTTGCCGTCCCACCAACGGTCGCCGACGAGCCCCTGCTCGAGGTCGAGCTCTGCCTCGTCGAGCACCTCGCGCTCGCCCTCGGCAGGCCGACGGACGATCAGCTCGACGACGCCCTCGGCCGCGCTCACGACGCCTGCGCTTCGGGCGGCCACGGCAGGCGCACCGGCACGTACTCGCCCGGCCAGTCGGCGTACGCCTCATCGGGCTCGGCAGTCTCCTTCGCGGCAGAAGCGTCGTGCTTCGCCGCGACCTCGCTCACCGGGTAGAGAAGCGGCTCATCGGGCCGCTTGCCCAGCATGAGAATCGCGCACGGCCCGTCACCGCGCGCCGACGATCACGTGGCGCGTGCCGGCGGGGCAATGGAAGTAGTCCCACTGCCGCAGGGGCCGCTCCTCCTCTTCGACGATGAGCGTGCCCTCGCCCGAGAGCACGAGGAAACCCTCCTGCGCGCCCTCCGCGTGGTAGAGCGCGTTCGGCTGTCCTGGCCCGAGGACGGTGATCCTGACGCCAACATCTCGGAACGGCGCGTCCCGCGGCTCGAGCGGGTACGTCGCCCCGCCTTTCTCCTCGTTGTGCACCGCGAGCGCGTCGGCGAGGTTGAGGACGAACCAGCCGTCCGACGTGATGTAGCGGCCGTACGGCGTCTCTTCCGAGCTCGCTTCGTTCACCGGCATGCAGCTACCGCCGCTCGATGAGCTCGATGCGGTAGTCGTCCGGGTCGCGGACGAAGCAGATCCGGGAGCCGCCTTCGCTCACCTGGTACGGCGGGCGCTCGGGCTCGATGCCCTGGCCGGCGAGCTGCGCGAGCGTGCCGTCGAGGTCGTCGACGCCGATCGCGACGTGCCCGTACGCCGTGCCCAGGTCGTACGTGCGGCCGTCGTGGTTGAAGGTCAGCTCGAGGACGTTCTCGGCGTCGCCGATCGAGAAGAAGTAGTTCGTCGCCTCGAGCTCGCCGTTCCGGACGATGTCCATGTCGCGGCTGAAGCTGAAGCCGAGCGCCTCGTAGAACGCACGGCTCTTCTCGGGATCCGTGATGCGCACCATCGTGTGGAGGAAGTCGCCATCGCGGGATCGTACAGTTGGCTCAATGCTCGAGCTGACGGCGGAGAACGCGGCCGACTACCTCGCTGCGCGAGGGATCATGCTGGCAGGGGAGGTGCAGGAGCTCGCCGGCGGTGTTGCGTGCACGGTGCTCGCGGTGCACGGCGGAGGCAGGCGCGTCGTCGTGAAGCAGGCACTCGAGCGTTTCAAGGTCGCCGACGAGTGGCTCGTGCCGCGCGAGCGCGTGCTAGCCGAGGCTCAGGCGCTCGAGCTCATGGGAGAGCTTGCTCCCGGGTCCGTGCCGCGCGTCCTCGATCTCGACCCGCAGTCGTTCACGCTCGTCATGGAGGCGGCGCCCGAGTCCTGGCGGCCGTGGAAGGCTCTACTGCTGGAGGGCGAAGCCGATCCCGCCGTTGCAACTCGACTCGGCGAGCTCCTCGCCGTTGTGCACGTCGGCCGATGCCGACATCGGCAGCGCCGAGTCGTTCGAGGCTCAGCGCGTCGATCCGTACCTCCGGACGATTCAGCGCCGCCACCCGGATCTCGCCGGCACGATCGGGGCGTACATCGAACGGCTGCTGGCCGACGCGGCGTTTGTCTCGTGCACGGCGACTACTCGCCGAAGAACGTCCTCGTCGGCGACGACGGGCTCTGGGTGATCGACTGGGAGGTCGTCCATCGCGGCGACCCGGCCTTCGACCTCGCCTTCCTCCTCAACCACCTGGCGCTGAAGACGATCCACCGACCGGACGCCCGTGAGGGATACGAGGCGTGCGGCGAGGCGTTCCTCGAAGCTTACGGTCGCGACGTGGACATGACGTACGTGCTCGGTCTCGTCGGGTGCCTGATGCTCGCGCGCGTCGACGGGAAGTCACCCGCGGAGTACCTCACGGAGGCGGAGCGCGATCGCGCTCGCTCGCAGGGCATCGCGCTGCTCAGCGATCCTCCGGGCTCGATTCGAGATCTTCGACCGTGAGCCCGTAGATGACGCCGTCCACCCACTCGCCGTCGTGGAGGTACGCGCGCCGCTTGCGGCCCTCGAGCACGAAGCCCGAGCGCTCCGCATGCCGCATCCCGCGCTCGTTGAAGCCATAGACCTCGAGCTGGAGCCGGTGGAAGCCGAGCTCCTCGAAAAGGTGCTGCTGAAATAGGCGCGCCGCCTCGTCCGCGACCTTCCTGCCACGGAAGTCGGGGTGGACCGCCAGGCCGCCGAGATCGGCGATGCGGTTCTTGCCGCCCCGGCTCGTGAAGCGCATGATGCCAGCGCGCTCGCCGTCCACCTCGATCAGGAAGACGCCGAAGACGTCCGGCTCCGCCTCGGACCGCTCGATGTCGGCGCGGATGCTCTCACGGTCGCTCGGCCGCCCGGCGGCGAGAAACGGCTCGACGTCCTCGTGCGCGACGAGGCCGGCGACGTAGTCGAGATCGTCCGGCCGCGCGCGCCGGATGTCGACGCTCACAGCACCTCCTCCGCCGTCTTCGGCTCGCGCGACGCCAGCAACAGTCCGGAGCCGAGCGCGACGCCGAAGAGGATCAGCCCGAGGCCGACGAGCATGCCGGCCGTCACCGGCTCCGAGAGGAAGAGCGCGCCGTAGGCGATCGCGAACACGGGCATGACGTACGCGACGAACGAGATCCTGCGGTTGCCGTACAGCGGCAGCATGTGGAAGAAGACGAGCTGGGCGATCGCGGTGCCGAGAATCGTGAGCGCCGCGACGGAGGCGACCGCCTCCCAGCCGGGCGCCTCCTCGGGCAGCTGGAACAGCGCGAACGGCAGGAGCAGCAGGCCGCCGACGAGCATCCCGCCGGTCGCCAGCACCGGCCCGGGCGTGTCGCGGACGCGGATCTGCGCATACGTCCCCGAAGACGCGTACGAAATCGACGAGAGCACGACCGCGAGCGTCCCCGCGACGGCCCACCAGCCGCCGGGCAGGTCGATCCCCGTCAATACCGCCACACCGACTAGGCCGAGAGAGACGCCGACCCACCGGATCGGCGGCACGTGCTCGTGCGGGAGATAGCGCAGCCCGAGGACGAAGGCGAAGATCGGCACCGTCGCCTGCGCGATCCCGGCCACGCTCGACTCGATGTACTTCTCGCCCCAGGCGATGAGCCAGAACGGCAGCGCGGCGTTGAAGCATCCGAACACGAGGTGTGCGCGCCCGGCCGCCCGGAGCTCCGTCGTCGCCCAGGAGACGCCCTTCGTCACGAAGAGGAACGCGAGCAGCATCAGCCCGGCGACGAGGGCCCGCACGCACATCATCACGGAGGGCTCGAGGTCGTCGACAGCGACCTTGATCAAGAAGTACGAGCTGCCCCAGAGCGCGGAGAGGAGAAGCAGGAGCGGGAGGTAGCCGCGGGTCACCATCGGAGGCTATCCGCCGGCTATGGCATCAACTCGCGGGGCTAGACTGGACTAGCTCTGACGGCAGTCGCGGAACAGCCGCTGCACCGTGCCCTCGGCCTCACCGACGGGGAGCTGGAACGTATCCGCGGCCTGCTCGAGCGCGACCCGAACCGCTTCGAGCTGGCCGTCTTCTCGTTGCTCTGGTCGGAGCACTGCGGCTACAAGCACTCGGCGCTGCTGCTGCGGCGGCTGCCCTCGTCCGGCGACCGCGTGCTCCAGGGGCCCGGCGAGAACGCCGGCGTGATCGACCTCGGCGACGGCGAGGCTGTCGCGTTCAAGGTCGAGAGCCACAACCATCCGTCGGCTGTCGAGCCTTTCCAGGGCGCGGCGACAGGCGTCGGCGGCATTCTCCGCGACGTCGTCGCCATGGGCGCGCGGCCGATCGCGCTGCTGGACGGGCTGCGCTTCGGCGCTCCGGACGCGCACTTCTGGCGCGCGGTGGCTGGGATCGGCGCGTACGGGAACTCGGTCGGCGTGCCCACGGTCGGCGGCGAGACGGTCTTCGACGCGGCCTACGCGGACAACTGTCTCGTCAACGCGATGTGCGTGGGTCTGCTGCCGGCGGAGCGCGTCACGCGCGCGCGGGCGACCACTCCGGGTCTCGCGCTCGTCCTCTTCGGCGCCACCACGGGCCGCGACGGCATCGGCGGCGCGAGCGTGCTCGCGAGCCAGGAGCTCGGCGACGACTCGCCGGAGAAGCGGCCGTCCGTACAGATCGGCGACCCCTTCACGGGCAAGCGCTTGATCGAGGTCTCGCTCGAGCTCGTGGAGCGCGGCCTCGTCGAGTCGCTCCAGGACTGTGGCGCGGCCGGGCTCGCGTCCTCCCTCGCCGAGATGGCCCGTGACGGCGCCGGCGTCGACGTCCACCTCGACCGCGTCCCGCTCCGCGAGGAGGGGCTCGAGCCGTGGGAGATCATGATCTCCGAGAGCCAGGAGCGGATGGTGGCGGCCGTGCGGCCGGACGCGCTCGAGGCCGTGGCGGAGGTGATCGACCGCTGGGAGCTGCACTGGGCCGAGATCGGCGTCGTCACCGACACGGGGCTGCTGCGCGCGTTCCACGACGGCGCGCTCGAGGGCGAGATCCGCGCCTGCGTTCCTCACCGACGAGTGCCCGCGCTACGAGGTCGATCGGCACGCCCGGCGAGCTGGAACCCGTCGGTGCGGCCCAGGGCATCGACCCCGAGCGGGTGTACGAGCAGTACGACCAGCTCGTGGGATCGCGGACCGTGCGGCGACCCGGCCTAGACGCCGCCGTCATGCGCCTGACGCCGTCCTACCGCGGTCTCGCGGTGTCGCTCGACGGCCCACCCGCCGGAGAGCGTGACCCGTTCCGCGCCGGCGCGCTGGCCGTGCTCGGCGCCGCCCGCAACGTCGCGTGCACCGGCGGCGAGCCCCTCGCGCTCACCGACTGCCTGAACTTCGGCAACCCGGAGAAGCCCGAGATCGGCTGGGAGCTGGCCGAGTCGATCGAGGGCATCGCGCAGGCGGCCGAGGCGCTCGGCATCCCCGTCGTGTCCGGCAACGTCTCGCTCTACAACGAGACCGCAGGACGCGCGATCCCGCCCACGCCGGTCGTCGGCTGCGTGGGGCTCGTTCCTGACGTCCGGCGCGTGCCACGCGGCTGGAACGAGGGCGACGTCGTCTTCGCCGTCTGCCGCAGCACAGACCTCGACCTGGAGTGGGAGGGATGCGCTCGTCCGGTTCCTCTGGAATGTCGCGCCGCACTGCTCGTTCGTTCACGACGTCGGCGCCAACGGCTTCGCCGAGATGGAGGCCCCGGCAGACGCGGCGGCGATCCTCGCCTGCGCCCCCGGCGACGTCGGCAAGCTGCAAGGCATGGAGCTGATCGAGATCGGGACGGTCGGCTGATGTGCGGCGTCTTCGGCATCTACGCGCCGGACCGTGATGTCGCGCGTCTCACCCACTTCGCGCTGCACGCGCTCCAGCACCGGGGACAGGAGGCGGCGGGCATCGCCGTCTCGGACGACGGCCGCCTGACCGTCCTTCAGGAGCTCGGCCTGATCACGCACTTCTCGGAGCAGAAGCTGAAAGGACTGCGAGGCGAGGCCGCGATCGGTCACACGCGGTACTCGACGACCGGGTCGAGCACGTGGGCGAACGCCCAGCCGCTCCTTCCCCGCGGCAACCGCAGCGTCGCCCTCGCCCACAACGGCAACCTCGTGAACGCGAACGAGCTTCGCGAGGAGCTCGAGGCCGAGGGCGCGAAGCTCGGCTCGACGTCCGACTCCGAGCTGATCGCCGTCGCCATCGCCGGCGACCCGAAGCCGCTCGAAGAGGCAGTGCCGGCGGCCATGGCGCGGCTCGAGGGCGCGTACTCCGTCGCCGCTATCGCGGACGGCAAGCTCCTCGCCTTCCGCGATCCTCACGGCTTCCGGCCGCTCGCGCTCGGCCGGCTCGGCGAGGACTGGGTCATCGCCTCCGAGACGTGCGCCTTCGACCTGCTGGGCGCGGAGCTCGTGCGGGAGCTGGCGCCGGGCGAGCTCGTGGTCGCCAACGGAGACGGGCTGCGGTCGATCCAGGCCGTCCCGCCGGCCGGCGACGGCGCGCTCTGCATCTTCGAGTACTTCTACTTCTCGCGGCCGGACTCGCATCTCGCGGGCGTCGAGGCGCATGCGGCCCGTGTGCGAATGGGCGAACGGCTGGCGGTGGAGTCACCGGCCGAGGCCGACCTCGTGATGCCGATCCCGGACTCGGGCACGCCCGCTGCCGTCGGCTTCTCGCGCGCCTCCGGCATCCCGTTCAGCGAGGGGCTCATCAAGAACCGCTACGTCGGCCGGACGTTCATCCAGCCCGACCAGGAGCTCCGCCAGCAGGGCATCCGGCTGAAATTCAACCCGCTCGACGAGGTGGCCGGCCAGCGCGTCGTCGTCGTGGACGACTCGATCGTTCGCGGCAACACGACGCGCCAGCTCGTGGCGATGCTCTTCGACGCGGGCGCGGCCGAGGTGCATGTGCGCATCTCGTCGCCGCAGGTGGTCGGCCCGTGCTTCTACGGCATCGACCTGCCCGACGAGGACGAGCTGATCGCGGGCGCACGCTCGGTGGAGGAGGTCCGCGAGTTCATCGGCGCGACGAGCCTCGCGCACCTGTCGCTCGAAGGCCTCACCGAGGCGACGCGGCGGCCGGCGTCGTCGCTCTGTCGCGCATGCCTGACGCTCGACTATCCGACGCGCATACCCGAGGACCGGCGGCTCGCGAAGCTCCGCTTCGAGCCGGCCCCCACCTAGCCGCGGCCGTAGCGGACGGCGCGGGCTGCGGCTTCCGCCTCCACGCCCTCCTCGATCAGCTCCTGGCGCCGCTCGCTCTCGCCCGCGAGCTTGAGGAAGAGCCACGCGATCGCCGCGATCGTCACCACGGAGTCGACGACCATCATCACCGAGCCGGCGATGCCCTGATCCGCGCGAGCCGAGATGCCGAAGCGGGCGACAGCGTGGACGTACTCACCGTAGACCGGCTCGTCGGCCCAGGCGAGCACGTTCGCGAGCACCATGCTCGCGAAGCGCGCGGCGACGATGTAGAGGAGCTTCGTGCCCGTGCCGAACCACCGAGGGGCGGGCAGCGGCTCGAGCACAGGCGCCCAGAAGAGCGCGCCGGCCGTGAAGAACGCGACGTGCTCGAGCGCGTGCACGGCGTCGTTCCCGAGCGCCGCCTCGTAGAAGTAGGGCAGGTGCCAGAGGTAGAGGTTCACCGCCCACAGCGGCCAGGCCACGAGCGGGTGAGCGAGCACGCGGAGCCGGTGGATCCACTTGTAGGCGATGAGCGGCCGGAGCAGCGGGCCTGTCAGCCCGGCGACGATCGCGAGCGGCGCGAGCTCCCCGAGCAGCACGTGCTGCGCCATGTGCACGAAGAAGAACTGCTGCTCGCCCCACGCGTCGAGCGGCGAGAAGAGCGCGAGGGCAAGCAAGGCGAGCCCGACGCCGAACGACCAGCGGCGCCAGGCGGCGACGGGCGAGCCCGCGGCGCGCCAGCGTCCGCGCGCGGCGGTAGTAGAGGAACGCGCCGAGCGCGATGGCCACGACGGCGAGCGGATCGAACGTCCAGCTCGTCAGCAGCGAGAGGTCCTCGTGGGCGCCGCCGTGTCCGAGGATCACAGCGCTTGAGCATAGACTCGCCGCGTGAGCGGGCGGACGTACGACGAGGCCGGCGTCTCCATCGACAAGGGCGCCGACGTCGTCGAGCGGCTCCGCCGCGCGGTCGAATCGACGGGCGCCACCGGCTTCGGCGCCTTCGCCGGCCTCCATCCGCTCGACGACACGCGGCTGCTCGCGGCGTCGACCGACTCCGTGGGGACGAAGCTCGTGCTGGCGCGGGAGCGAGGCGCTCTGCGCAACTGCGGCGCCGACCTCGCCGCCCACTGCATCAACGACGTCTCGACGTGCGGCGCCGACCCGCTCGTGCTGCTCGACTACGTGGCCGCGAACGAGATCGACCCCGACCAGGTCGTGGAGCTCGTGGAGGGCGCCGCCGAGGTCTGTCGCGCGGCCGGCGTGGCGTTGATCGGCGGGGAGACGGCCGAGCTGCCGGGCATCTACCGGGAAGGGGAGCTCGACTTCGCGGGGACGTGCATCGGCGTCGTCGAGCGCGACCGCGTGATCGACGGCTCGGCGGTCGTGGCGGGTGACGTCGTCGTCGGGCTGCCGTCTGCCGGCGTCCACGCGAACGGCTTCACGCTCGTCCGCCGAGTGCTCCAGGACGAGGACTACGACGGCCCGGACCTCCTCGCTCCCACACGGCTCTACCTCGACGACGTCCGGCGGCTCCGCGAGACCGCTCACGCCTTCGCGCACGTCACGGGCGGCGGCATCCTCGGCAACCTCGAGCGCGTCCTGCCGAACGGGCTCCGCGCCGAGGTCGACTGGGGCGCCTGGGAGCGCCCGCCGGTCTTCGGCTGGCTTGCTCGCCACGTGGCAGAGGACGAGCTGCGGCGCGTGTTCAACCTCGGCATCGGCTTCCTCGCGGTCGTGCCGGAGCCCGGCGACGACCTCGTGATCGGGCGCATCGTGTGATCGGAGTGTTGGTATCCGGCGAGGGGACGAACCTCCAAGCGCTGATCGACGACGACTTGCCGATCGCTGCCGTCGCGTCGAACAGGACAGACGCGCGAGCGCTCGAGCGGGCGCGTGCAAGCGGCGATCCCGACAGCCGTATTCGACGCCGCCGACCATCCGTCGCGAGCACACCGCGACGCGGCTATGGCGGACTGGCTGGAGGCAAAGGGCGCGACGCTCGTCGTCTGCGCCGGCTTCATGGAGCTCCTGACGCCGTCGTTCCTCGAGCACTTTCCCGGACGGATCGTGAACATCCACCCGTCTCTGCTCCCCGCGTTCCCCGGCACGCATCCGATCGCGGACGCGATCGCCGCCGGCGTCGACAGGACGGGAGTGACCGTGCACTACGTGGACGAAGGCGTGGACACCGGACCGGTGCTCGCGCAGGAACCGGTCGCCGTCGAGCCTCGCGAGACGCTGGTCGAGCGAATCCACGAGCTCGAGCACCGGCTGTTGCCCCGAGTCGTGAAAGGCCTTCTCGAGTGATCGAGCGCGCGCTCCTTTCCGTCTACGACAAGACCGGCCTCGACGCGTTCGCGCGCGGCCTCGCGGACCTCGGCGTCGAGCTCGTCGCGAGCGGCGGCACGGCAGCGTTCATCGAGGAGCACGAGCTCGGCGTGACGCTCGTCGAGGAGCTGACGGGGGCGGGCGAGCTGCTCGGCGGACGCGTGAAGACGCTGCATCCCCAGGTGCACGCGGCGATCCTCGCGCAGGGCCGACTCAGAGGAGGACGCGTTCACGCTCGACGAGCTCGGCATCCGGCCGTTCCAGCTCGTGTGCGTGAACCTCTATCCGTTCGCGCAGGTCGCCTGGCGCTGGGGCGTGAGCGAGGACGACGCCGTCGAGATGATCGACGTCGGCGGCCCCGCGATGCTGCGGGCGGCGGCGAAGAACTACGCGCGCGTGACGCCGGTCTGCCGCCCGGATCAATACGGCGCCGTGCTCGACGAACTGCGTGAGCACGGCGAGCTCTCGCTCGACACCCGTCGCAGCCTCGCCGCCGACGCCTTCGCGACAACGGCCGCCTACGAGTCCGCGATCGCCGCGTGGTTCGCCGGCGGCCAGGAGAGCCCCCGCACGGTCACGCCGACGTTCGACAAGGTGCTCGACCTCGCGTACGGCGAGAACCCGCATCAGCGCGCCGCCTTCTACGCGGAGGCGGGCGCGCGACGGCACGTCCTCTCGCGCGTCGACCAGCTGCAAGGCGACGCCCTGTCGTTCAACAACCTTGCCGACCTGTCGGCCGCCCGGGCCCTCTCGGAGGAGTTCACGGTGCCCGCCTGCGTGATCGTGAAGCACAAGAATCCCTGTGGCGTCGCGCTCGGCAAGACGATCGAGGAGGCGTACGAGCGCGCACTCGCGGCCGACCCTGTCTCGGCATACGGAGGCGTCATCGTGTGCAATCGCGCGATCGACGGCGCGCTCGGCGGCCGACTGGCCGAGCACTTCGTCGAGGTGCTCTTCGCCCCCGGCTTCGACGACGACGCGCGCGCGGCCCTGGCGGCGAAGCCGGCGATGCGCGTGCTGCTCGACGCGGAGCGCCGCCATGCGTCGCCGGGCGAGCGCGACTACCGGCGCGTGATGGGTGGCCTGCTCGTCCAGGACTCGGACGCCGACGTCGACTCGCGCGAGGCGATGGAGGTCGTGTGCGGCGAGCCGACGGAGGACGACTGGGGCGAGCTGCTCTTCGCCTGGCGCATCTGCAAGCACGTGTCGTCGAACGCCATCGTCCTCGCGCGCGAGCTACAGACGCTCGGGGTGGGCGCGGGCCAGATGAGCCGCGTCGACGCGGTGCGCCTCGCCGTCGAGAGAGCCCGCGAGCTCGGTCACTCCTGCGAGGGCGCAGCGCTGGCGTCGGACGCGTTCTTCCCGTTCGCCGACGGGCCGCAGCTGGCGCTCGACGCGGGCGTGCGGGCGATCATCCAGCCCGGCGGCTCGAAGCGGGACGACGAAGTGATCGAGGCAGTGAGCTTCAGCCGGCGCGGTGATGGTCTTCACCCATCGCCGGCACTTCAGACACTAAGTCGGACTGCTACGCAACCTCGAGGTACGCGCAGCGGCGGGTGTCCGCAGGCAGCGGCGAGCGGCCGATCCGCGCGACGAGGAAGCGCACGCCGTCGACGTCCTCGAATGCACCGATGTCCGGCGACGGCCCGGACATCTCAGTCAGCCGGTAGACGCCCTCCACCGGCACGAACACGACGTGGCGATCCGGATCGTAGGTGCGCTCGCCGAGCCGTTCTTTCGCCGAGTCGAGACCTGCCGAGACCTCTTCGAGCAGCCTGGCGCAGCCTGAGAGCTCGACCTCGGTCGCCGCGAGCTTGTCCGTCAGCGGCTGAAGCTCGGCAAGATCCGCCTCCAGGCGGCCGAGCTCATGCCGTGTCGCAACGTGAGCAGCGCACTCCTCTTGCAGTCGCTGGTCGAGTGCGTCCGCGCTCGCGCCGAGCGAAGCGAACTGGAGCTCGACGGCAGCGCGTGCCTCCGCCTCACGGGCAAGTGCCTGCTCGCGCTCGCTGACCCGCTGCTCCAGGCCTGCGGCGCTGTCCTGGGCCTTCCTCAGCTCCTGCGCCAGCTCCCTGACCTTGGCCTTCCGCTTCTCGGAGACCTGCTCCAGACGAGTCGCGTCCCCCTGGACAGTCGCCAGCACGCGTTCGAGCTCACTCACCCTTGGCACTTCGCGCCGCAGCTTCGTGGCCTCGGCCTCGAGGGCAGTGTGTGCCTCGGCCTCGCGTGCAAGAGCCTGCTCACGCTCGCTGACCCGCTGCTCCAAGCCGGCGGCCTTGTCCTTCGCGGCGGTCAGCTGCTGCTCGAGATCTGCCGCGGCGGCTGCGGATCCGACGCGCTCGTTCTCGAGCAGCGTCTGAAGCTCCTTGACTTTCGCCTTCCGCTGCTCGGAGACACGCTCCTGGCGAGCCATCTCGTCGCGGACGGCCGCCAGCTCCTGCTCCAACTCGCTCGCCTTCGGTGCCTGCCGGCGCAGCTCCAGCGCCTCGGCCTCGAGGGCCGTGCGTGACTCGACTTCGCGCACAAGGACGCGCTCGCGCTCGGCGACCAGCTGCTCGAGCCTCGAGGCCTCCGCCTGAGAGTTCCTCAACCCCTGCTCGAGATCAGCCGTCGCGGCGGCGGATCGCGCCCGCTCGTCCTCGAGCAGCGCCTGGAGCTCCTTCACCTTCGCCTGCCGCTGCTCGGAGACGCGCTCGTGGCGTGTCATCTCCTCGCGGACGGCCGCCAGCTCCTGTTCGAGCTCGCCTGCCTTCGACAGCTTGCGCCGCAGCTTCGCAGCCTCGGCCTCGACAGCGGCGCGTGACTCGGTCTCGCGTGCAAGAGCTTCCGCTCGCTCGCTGACGAGCAGCTCGAGCCCGGCGGCGCTCTCCTGAGCGTTCCTGAGCTCCTGCGCCAGCTCCTTCACCTTGGCCTTGCGCTCCTCGGAGGCCTGCTCGAGGCGCGCCACGTCCTCGCGGACGACCGACAGCTCCTGTTCGAGCTCCCCGGTGTCCCCGCGACTCGCGAGCTCCTCCCGGAGCTCTCCGACCGTAGCCTCGAACGCTGCAGCCTCGGCGCGAGCTTCGGTGAGCTTCCGCTCGAGCGCTTCACCCGAGGCGCGCTGCTCTTCGAGCTGCTCTGAGAGGGTCGTAACGGCTGCATGCGCCTGGCTACCTTCCTTGCGAGCCTTGTCCAGCTCGGAACGGAGCTCGGCGAGCGCCGCGTCCAGGCCGGCGGCCTCGACGCGCGCCTCGTCCAGTAGGCGCTGCGAGTCCGCGACGCCGGCGCGCAGCTCGTCGACCTGCGCCGTGAGCGCTCCGATCGCATCCTTCGATCCGGCGTGTTCGTCGCGAAGGGCCTTCAGCTCGTTCTCGAGAGCCGCTCGTGCGTCGGCCTCGCCAGTAGATGTGGCTCGCTCGTCCTCGAGCAGCCCCTGCAGCTCCTTTACCTTGGACTTCCGCTTCTCCGAGCTCTGCTCCAGGCGAGCCAGCTCCTGGCGGACGGCTGCCAGCTCCTGCTCGAGCACGTCGGTGTCCCCACGACTCGCGAGCTCCTCCCGGAGCTCTCCGACCGTCGACTCGAACGCTGCAGCGTCGGCGCGAGCCTTGTCCAGCTCGGACCGAACCTCGTCGACCTGCGCGGTGAGCGCTGCGATCGCGTCCTTCGATCCGCCGTGCTCGTCGCGAAGCGCCTTCAGCTCCTTCTCGAGCCGGCCGGCCTCAGCCGCGAGCTGGGTCTGGACCTCGGCGCCCGCGGCGAGCTCGCCGTCGCGGACGTCGAGCTCAGCTCGAAGCTGGGCCTCCATTGCCTCGAGCTCGGCCAGCCGAGCCACAGCCTGCTCACTCTCGTCCGAGTCCTCAGCCCGCCCGGCGCGCTCCTGCCACTCGCCGACCTCCTGGGCCAGACGTTCGCGCTCCTTGCGGGACTCCTCGAGCAGGCGCAGCGTTCCCTTGTGTCCGGCGCGCTCCTCATCGAGTCTCGTCGACGCGAAGCGCAGCTGCTGGCGGAGGTTCTCGAGCTCGGCGGCGCCGTCGTCCAGCGCCGTCCAGTCGACCTGCTCCTCGGGAGCGCCGCCGTCGAGGTCGTCGATGATTGCGAGACGTCGATCGTGCGGCGTGGACGGAGTGGGCGGCGCCACGGGCTCCAAAGGCTCTTCCGTGTCTTCGATGTCCTTCGTGCGCGGGTGGCGACGCTTGATCTCGGACCAGAGCCCGGCGCCGAATCCCTCCTGCTTCTCCATTTCGACCCCGAGTTGCTCGGCCAGCACCGTCGTCAGGGAAGGCCCGGAGACGAAGCCTTTCCTCACGAGGATCTGGCCGAGGCGCTTGCCGGTCTCCTTCTGTTCCGCCAGCGCTTCCGCCAGCTCCTCAGCCGTGATCAGGCCCTTCTCGACGAAGAGCTCTCCAAGCAGCTGCTGAGGGACGCGGGCCGCTTCCACGATCGAGCTAATCGGCACATCCGAGGGCTGGCTTGAGCGTTACGCTTCGCGGCCGTGACGCGCGAGTACCCGACGCTGCTCGACCTCGTTGGCGGAACGCCCGTCGTTCGCCTGCTCAATGTCGGAGCCGAGCTCGGCTGCACGCTGCTCGCGAAGCTCGAATACATGACGCCCGGCGGGTCGAACAAGGACCGGATCGGGCTGCGCATGGTCGAGGCCGCGGAACGGGATGGAAAGCTCGAACCCGGGGGCACGATCGTCGAGCCGACCTCCGGCAACACCGGCGTCGGGCTCGCGCTCGCCGCCGCAGTCAAGGGCTACAAGCTCATCTGCGTCGTACCCGACAAGGTGGCGACGGAGAAGATCGCCCTGCTGCGCGCGTTCGGGGCCGAAGTCGTCATCTGCCCCACTGCCGTCGACCCGGACTCGCCGGAGAGCTACTACTCGGTGTCCGACCGGCTGGCCGAGGAGATCCCGGGCGCGTACAAGCCGGACCAGTATTCGAACCAGGCGAACCCGGACGCGCACTACCACTCGACCGGGCCCGAGATCTGGGAGCAGGTCGGCGACGACCTCGATGCGATCGTCATCTCCGTCGGCACGGGCGGGTCGATCAGCGGCATCGGTCGCTATCTCAAGGAGCAGAAACCCGAGCTCGTCGTCGTCGGGGCCGATCCCGAGGGCTCGGTCTTCACCGCAGAGGACGAGAGCGGCGTCCACCCGTATCTCGTGGAGGGCATCGGCAAGGACACGTTCCCCGAGACGTTCGACCCGTCGATCGTGGACGAGTACGTGCGCGTGTCCGACCGCGACTCGTTCCTCACCGCGCGCCGCCTCGCACGCGAGGAGGGCATTCTCGGCGGCGGCTCGGCCGGGACGTCGGTGTTCGCGATGCTCGAGACGGCGCGGCGCCACGGCCCGGGCAAGACGATCCTCACGACGATCCCCGACGGCGGACGCGGCTACCTCTCGAAGCTCTTCGACGACAACTGGATGCTCGAGCACGGCCTGCTCGAGCGTCGCGGCCCGCTGCCGACGATCGACGAGGTGCTCGCGTTCAAGCACGCGGACGACGGCGCCACGCCCGACCTCGTCGTCTGCGAGGCGCACCAGAAGATCGGCGCCGCCATCGAGCTCATGCAGCGCTACGGGATCTCCCAGCTGCCCGTCGTCCGGCGCGACCCGCCGGCCTCGCTCACCGACGTCATCGGCTCGCTCAACGAGCGCGGGCTGCTCGACCGCGTGTTCCGCAATCCCGACTCGCTCGGCGAGGACGTCGCAGGCGCCATGGACCCGCCGCTGCACGCGGTGGACGCCGGCGAGTCTGTCCGCGACGTCTACGGCAGCCTCGCCGGCACCGGCGCCGCCGTGCTCGTCGCCCGGTCGGGCGCTCCGGCCGCCGTGCTCACGCGCAGCGACCTCCTCGAGTACCTCGCGCACGGTCGCGCCGACTAGCGTGCTGCTCTACAACTCGCAGCCGTCGGGCAACTGTTACAAGGCCAGGCTCCTCCTGAGCCAGCTGGGCATGCCGTTCGAGCGGGTCGACGTGGACACGAGGACGAAGGATGGCCGCGGGCCGGTACTCGGCGGCAAGAATCCGGCCCTCCGCGTGCCGGTGCTCGAGCTCGACGACGGGCGGCACCTGCCCGAGTCGGGAGCGATCCTCTGGTACCTCGCCGAGGACACCGACTTCGTTCCCGACGACCGGTTCGACCGCGCGCGGGTGCTCCAGTGGATGTTCTTCGAGCAATACGACCACGAGCCGTACATCGCGGTCATCCGGCATCGGACGATGCTCGGCCACCTCGACGACTACGCCGACTCCGACGAGCGGCGCGAGCGCGGCTACAAGGCGCTCGCTGCGATGGAGGAGCATCTCGCCGGCCACGCGTGGTTCGTCGGCGACGGCTACACGATCGCCGACATCGCGCTCTACGCGTACACGCACGTGGCGGACGAGGGCGGCTTCGATCTCTCCGGCTATCCCGGGATCAACGCGTGGCTCTCGCGCGTCGCCGCGGAGCCGGGCCACATCACGATCGACGATTGACCGTCTCGGTCGCGCAGCTCCGGCGATTCCTCGTCGCGCACCACGGATACGCGACGCGGGCACGGACGTCGAAGGCCGCGGACGTGGCGGGCGAGATCCGGCGGCTGTCGGCCGTGCAGCTCGACTCCATCTCGACGGTCGATCGCGCTCACAGGCTCACGCTCACCTCGCGACTCGGCTGGTACAAGGCGGGCACCGTCTCGCAGCTGCTCGGCGAGGGCCGGATCTTCGAGTACTGGGCGCACGAGGCATGTCTCGTGCCCATCGAGGACTACCCGCTCTTCAAGCGGCGCATGGTGCATCTCGCGGATGCGCACTGGTGGGGCCGCAAGCGCCAGGACCGCGAGACGGAGAAGCATGTGCTCGACGCGATTCGCGAGCGCGGCGCGCTGCCATCGCGTGCGTTCGAGGGCAAGAGCGATGCGAGCTCGATGTGGAGCTGGAAGCCGGCGAAGGGCGCGCTCGAGCATCTCTTCGCCGCCGGCGAGCTCGCCATCGCCGGACGCGACGGCTTCCAGCGCGTCTACGACCTGCCGGAGCGCGTCATCCCGCGGGAGCTCCTCGACGCGCCGACGCCGTCGGAGGAGGAGTTCCGGCGCGGCTACGTGCTCCGCGCGGTCGAGGGTCGCGGCGCGATCACGGAGCGCGGCATCGCCGAGCACTGCCGGTTTCGCGGCGGGGCGACGGCGATCCGCCCGATCGTCGACGGGCTCGTCGAGGACGGTCTCGTGCGGCGCGTGGCCGTGGACGACGACGGGCCGCCGGTGGTCGTCGCGGCCGGAGTCGAGGTGGACGGGCGCGCGTCGCGCGGCGGCGTGCTCGTCTCACCCTTCGACAGCCTGCTCTGGGACAAGCCGTTCGTCGAGCGCGTCTTCGGCTTCCAGCCGCTGATCGAGGTGTACAAGAGAGAGCCCGACCGGATCTACGGCTACTACGTGCTGCCGTTCCTGCTCGGCGACCGCTTCGCCGGCCGCGCGGACCTCAAGGCCGACCGGCGCGAGGGCGTCCTCCGCGTGAAGGCGTTCCACGTCGAGCCCGGCGTCCGGCGCGTCGAAGCGGCTCGACGAGGCGCTTCGACCGCGCGCTCGCGCGGCTGGCTCGCGGCATCGGCCTGGAGCGAGTGGAGCGATGAGGCTCGTCTCGCCGGAGGAAGCACGGCGGATCGCAGTTCGCTCGCAGCTCCTCGACGGGTCGGCGTCATCTGTTCTCGACACCGTGCGGCGGCTCGGCTTCCTCCAGATCGACCCGATCTCGACGGTCGCGCCTCCTCAGCACCTCGTGCTCTTCAGTCGGCTCGGCTCGAGCTACGACCCCGCCGAGCTCGACCGGCTGCTCTGGGAGGAGAAGCAGCTCTTCGAGTACGTCGCCTACATCCGGCCGATGGAGGATCTGCCGCTGATCTACGCTCGGATGCAGCGGCGGCGAGGGAACAAGTACGCCCACGAGCGCCGCGGCAACGAGTTCCTGAAGGCGAACGCGCGCTACAAGCGCGCTGTGCTCCGCGAGCTCGAGCAGTCGGGGCCGCTGCTGTCGCGAGAGATCGCAGGCAGCGCCGTCAGGACCTGGACGTCGCACGGCTGGTACGGGAACCGCAACGTCGCCGTGCTGCTCGAGATGCTCCACGGGCGCGGTGTCGTAGCGGTCGTCGGCCGTCGTAACGGCCAGCGGCTCTGGGATCTCGCGGAGCGCTGGTATCCGGAGATCGAGCCCGTCCCGGGGCGCGAGGCGGAGCAGATCCTCGCCGAGCGCCGCTTCCGCGCGCAGGGCGTGCGGCTGACGAAGAAGGGCTGGGAGGCCCATCCCGACGCGACGGACGATCCGGTCCCTGACCGCGCGACGCTGCTCTCGCCGTTCGATCGCCTGATCCACGACCGCGACCGCGCAGAGGCTCTGTGGGACTTCTTCTACCGCCTCGAGATGTACGTGCCGAAGGCGAAGCGCGAGTACGGCTACTACGTGCTGCCGCTGCTCGTCGGCGACCGACTCGTCGGCCGCGCCGAGCCGGTCTTCGACCGCAAGACGAAGACACTCGAGCTGCGCGGCGCCTGGGGCGACACGTCCCGCCTGGACGAGGCCCTGCGCGACCTCGGGTGTGGCTGGGCGCGGATACCATCCGCTGATGGACTTCGAGACGCGCGCCATCCACGAGGGCCAGGAGCCGGATCCGGCGACCGGCTCGGTGACGGTGCCGATCTACCAGACGTCGACGTACGCGCAGGAGGAGGTCGGCGTCCACAAGGGCTACGACTACTCGCGCGTCGCGAACCCGACGCGCACTGCCCTCCAGACCTGTCTCGCGTCGCTCGAGGGCGCCGACCACGGCATCGCGTTCTCGTCGGGCCTCGGCGCGACGACGACGATCATGCATCTCGTCTCGCCGGGTGAGCGCGTCGTGTCGGTGAACGACGTCTACGGCGGCGTCTACCGGATGTTCTCGCAGGTGTACGAGCCGAAGGGCTACGCGTTCGAGTACGTGACGTCGCAGGAGATGTCCACGAATCTCGCCGCTCATCTCGACGAGCGAACGCGCCTCGTCTGGATCGAGACGCCGACGAACCCGACGCTGAACATCGTCGACATCCGCGCCGCGGCCGCGGCCGCACACGAGGCCGGCGCGCTCGTCGTCGTCGACAACACGTTCGCCACGCCCTACCTCCAGCAGCCGCTCGAGCTGGGCGCCGACATCGTCGTCCACTCGCTGACGAAGTACCTCGGCGGCCACTCCGACCTGATCGGAGGCTTCGCCGCCACGAACGACCCGACCGTGGCCGAGCGCCTCGTCTTTCTCCAGAAGTCGCTCGGCGCCGTTCCCGGCCCGTTCGACTGCTGGCTCGTCCTGCGCGGACTGAAGACGCTCGCCGTCCGCATGGAGAAGCACTGCGCGAACGCCCGCGCAGTCGTCGAGTTCCTCCAGGGGCACGAGCTCGTGGAGCAGGTGCTCTACCCCGGCCTGGCCGAGCCACCCCGGCCACGAGATCGCGGCGCGCCAGATGCGTGACTTCGGCGGCATGGTCTCGTTCCTCACGGAGACAGAGGAGGAGGCAGTCGCGCTTTGCTCGCGAACGAAGGTCTGGACGCTCGCCGAAAGCCTGGGCGGCGTGGAGAGCCTCATCGAGCACCCCGCCCGCATGACGCACGCGTCGACGGCGGAGGGGCCGACCGCCGCACCGCGCAATCTCATCCGGCTGTCGGTCGGCATCGAGTCCGCCGACGACCTCGTCGAAGACCTCCAGCAGGCGCTCGTCCGCTCCCCCGCGGCGACGGCCTAGCCGGGACGCAGTGTCCGCCGAGCAGTGGGACTGGTCGCGGCACGTCGTCGACCACGTCGAGCTCCACGCAAGCGAATACGACGCCAGCGTGCGCTTCTACGAGACGGTGCTCGCGCCCCTCGGCATCCCGCACTGGCCTGAGGACACCGACACCGAGCGGGTGATGTGCTTCACGCGGCTCAACGTCGTCGACCGGCAACCGCCGACCACCAGCATGCACCTGTGCTTCGTCGCGCAGTCCCGCGAGCAGGTCGACGCTTTCCACCGGGCGGGGGTCGAGGCAGGGTTCCGTTCCAACGGCGTACCCGGCTACCGCGACTACAGCCCGGGCTACTACGCCGCGTTCGTGCTCGACCCGGATGGGAACAACATCGAGGCGCTCTATCGAGACGTGGGGAACGTCGGCCACATCGACCCAGGTGACCCGTCGTGAAGCTCGAGCCGATCGACCTGCACCACCAGGCGACCGAGCAGGTCGTCGGCGTCTACGTCCTCGAGACGGACGACGGGCCGGCGCTCTTCGACTGCGGGCCGACGGTCTGCATCCCGAGGCTGAAGGACGGGCTGGCCGCGCACAGTCTCGCGCTGACCGACGTCCGCCACCTGCTGCTCTCGCACATCCACCTCGACCACGCGGGCGCGGCGGGCACGCTCGTGCGCGAGCACCCCGGCCTCCAGGTGCACGTGTCGGAGATCGGCGCGCCGCACCTCGTGGACCCGAGCAAGCTCGACGCGAGCGCACGCCGACTCTACGGAGACGCGTTCGACGAGCTCTGGGGCGAGCTGGCGCCGGTGCCGGAGGCCAACGTCCACGTCGTCGGCGACCGCGTGGTCGGGCTCGAGTGCTTCCCCACGCCGGGGCATGCCTCGCACCACGTCTCGTACCTCGCCGGCGACGGGACGCTGTACGCCGGCGACGCCGCCGGTGTCCGCATCGTCCCGGCGCCGCACGTGTTGCCCGTATCGCCGCCGCCCGACTTCCAGTACGAGCAGTGGCTCGAGACGCTCGACGAGATCGAGCGGCGCAGCCCGAATCGCCTCGCGCTCATCCACTTCGGCGTCGCCGAGGACGTCGCAGATCACCTGGCCATCATGCGCGCGGAGCTCGCACCGCTGGGTCGCGCGCGTCGAGGCACGGCGCGACCGAGGAGGAGTTCGTCGAGGCGGGCCGCGCCGAGCTCGCCGCGCGGGTGCCGGGCGACCCCGATCTCTGGCAGCGAGCCGCGCCCCTCTGGCAGTCCTACCGCGGGCTCGAGCGCTACTGGAACAAGAAGCGGGAGGCGCTCACGCAGCGCTGACTGTGAGGAGCTCCGGGTCCTTCCACGGCCCACCGGCCCGCTTGGCGAGATCCGCGAACGTCACGCCGCCGAGCAATGAGATCGTCGCGTCGCGGATCTCCTCCCAGACCTCGCGCAGCGTGCAGCCGACCATCATCGGGCACGGCTCCGGGCTGTGGCGCGTCGCGCAGCTGATCGGGCGCGAGCTGGCCCTGGAAGAGGCGGACGATGCGCTCGAGCGTGATCTCCTCGGGCGCCTTGTTCAGCCGGTAGCCGCCGGACGGGCCGCGCTCCGAGCGCACGATGCCGGCCGTGCGCATCGTCGGCATCACCTGCTCGAGCACTGACTGCGGAACGGCGGTTCTTCGTGCCAGCTCCTCGAGCTTCAGTGGCCCGCCGCCCTCGATCGTGAGGGCGAGCACGGCCCTCGTCGCGTAATCGGTTCTTCGCGATACCCACATGCGTCCACCCTCCTCGATCGGTTGTCGCTTGACATGTCAGCACAACTTTCAATACCTTGCTGGCATGTCCCATAAGTCTACAATGTTTATCAACAATAGTTCTTGCTGATCGCTAGTCGTCTCAGCCGCAGTGATTGCTCCCTCGGCGGCGGCACGGAAGAGCGACACGGAGCTCAGGCTCGTCGCGTACTCCACCCCGCGCGAGGCGTACGCGCAGCTGATCCCGATGTTCCAGAAGACCGCGGCCGGCAAGGACGTCTCCTTCTCGCAGTCGTACGGCTCCTCCGGCGAGCAGGCCCGCGCCGTGAAGGCCGGGCTCGACGCCGACGTCGTCGCCCTCTCCCTCGCGCCCGACGTCGACGAGCTCGTGAAAGCCGACCTCGTCTTCAAGGGCTGGACGAAGAAGCCGTACAAGGGCATGGTCACGAACTCGCTCGTCGTCTTCATCCTCCGCGACGGCAACCCGAAGAAGATCAGGACGTGGACCGACCTCCTGAAGCCGGGGGTCGAGGTCGTGACGCCGAACCCGTTCACGTCGGGCGGCGCACGCTGGAACGTCATGGCCGCCTACGGCGCCTGGCGCCGCGAGGGCAAGACCGACAAGCAGGCGCAGGCGAACCTGCTCAGGCTGTTCAAGAACGTCGTCGTCCAGGACAAGAGCGCACGCGACTCGCTGAACACGTTCATGAGCGGCAAGGGCGACGTGCTCCTCGCGTACGAGAACGAGGCGCTGTTCTCGAAGCTGAAGGGGCTCGACATCCAGTACGTGATCCCGCGCTCGACGATCCTCATCGAGAACCCGATCGCGGTCACCCGGACGACCGACCACGCGAAGCAGGCGAACGCGTTCGTGAAGTTCCTGACGTCGCCGGCCGCGCAGCAGGTGTTCGCCAACAACGGTTACCGGCCGGTCGTCGAGAAGCGTGCTCGAGAAGAACCGCAAGAAGTTCCCCGCCCGCCCGGGTGAGTTCACGATCGACGCGAAGTCGATCGGCGGCTGGGCGAAGGCGCAGAAGCGCTTCTTCGATCCGAAGACCGGGATCATGGTGAAGATCGAGAACGCGGTCGGTGGCGACACCGGCTAGCCCCACCGTCGCCGCTCCCGCGGCGCGCGAAGCCTCACTCGGACAGGGCCGCAACGGCCCTGTCCGTCGGCTTCATCACGCTCTTTCTCTCGGTTCTCGTCCTGTTGCCCATCGCCGCGCTCATGTGGGAGGCGACGAGCGAGGGCTCGCAGTCGTTCTGGGACGCCGTCTCCAGCCCCGAGGCGGTCGCGGCACTCAAGCTGACGCTCGTCGCGTCGCTCGCCGTCTCGGTGCTGAACGCCGTGCTGGGACGATCACCGCGTGGGTGCTCGTCCGCGACGACTTCCGCGGCAAGTCGCTCGTGAACGCGATCATCGACCTCCCCTTCGCGCTGCCGACGATCGTCGCCGGGCTGACGCTGCTCGCGCTCTACGGGCCACAGTCGCCGATCGACGTCAACGTCGCCTTCACGCAGACGGCGATCGTGCTCTGCCTGATGTTCGTGACGCTGCCGTTCGTCGTCCGCACGGTGCAGCCGGTGCTGGAGGAGCTCGATCCCGAGGTGGAGCAGGCGGCGCACTCGCTCGGGGCATCTCAGGTGACGACGTTCCGCCGAGTCGTCTTCCCGAACATCCTGCCGGGCGATCCTCTCCGGCGTCGCGCTCGCGTTCGCGAAGGCGGTGGGCGAGTTCGGGTCGCTCGTGATCATCACCGGCAACATCCCGTTCGAGACCGAGGTCTCGTCCGTCTACATCTTCGGGCGCATCGAGAGCGGCGACTCCGCCGGCGCCGCGGCCGTGTCGGTCGTGCTGCTCGCGATCTCGTTCGTGACGCTGCTGTCGATCGGCGCGATCCGACACTTCGCGACGAGGCACGACCGGTGAGCAGATTCGGCCTTCGGTTCGTCGCGCTCGGCTACCTGACGGTGATCCTCGTCGGGCCGCTCGTGATGGTCTTCTGGCGGACGTTCGAGGACGGGTTCGCCCCGGCGTGGGACGCGCTGACGACGCCGGAGACGATCCACGCGTTCAAGCTGACCTTCATCATCACGGCGATCGCCGTGCCCGTGAACACGGTGTTCGGGATCGTCTGCGCGATCGCCATCGTGCGCCGGAGGTTCTCGGGCAAGAGGCCTTCTCAACGCGTTCATCGACCTGCCGCTCGCGCTCTCGCCCGTCGTCGTGGGGCTTTCGCTCTACCTGCTCTACGGCCGGGAAGGCTGGTTCGGCAGCTGGCTCTCCGATCACGGCATCGATGTGCTCTTCGCCCTGCCGGCGATGGTGATCGCGACGATCTTCGTCTCGTTGCCGTTCGTCGCTCGCGAGGTCATCCCGACGCTGCGCGAGGTCGGGGACGAGCAGGAGCAGGCCGCCCGGACGCTCGGCGCCGGCGGCTGGCAGACGTTCCGGCGCATCACGCTGCCGTCGATCCGCTGGGCGGTCGTCTACGGCGTCATCCTCACCACGGCCCGCTGCCTCGGCGAGTACGGCGCCGTCGCCGTCGTCTCCGGCCGTATCCAGGGCGAGACGGAGACGGCCACGCTGCGCGTGCAGGAGCGCTACGAGAGCTTCGACCCGGCGGGCGCGTACGCGATCTCGATCGTGCTCGCGGTCGCCGCGATCCTCGTGCTCGTGGGCATGACACTCATCCGGCCGCGCGAGGAGCACGCCCACTGATGTCCATTGAGGCCCGCAACATCACGAAGCGGTTCGGCGACTTCGTCGCCGTCGACGACGTCTCGCTGGAGGTGGAGAGCGGCGCGCTGACGGCATTGCTCGGGCCGAGCGGCTCCGGCAAGTCGACACTGCTGCGCATCATCGCCGGACTCGAGACGCCCGAAGGCGGCGAGGTCCTCCTCGGCGGCAAGGACGCGACGGCGCTCGCGCCCCAGAAGCGAAACGTCGGCTTCGTCTTCCAGCACTACGCCGCGTTCAAGCACATGACGGTGCGGGACAACATCGCCTTCGGCCTCCGCGTGCGCAAGCGCCCGAGGGCCGAGATCCGCGAGCGCGTCGACGAGCTGCTCCACCTCGTGCAGCTCCAGGGCTTCGGCGACCGCTACCCCGCCCAGCTCTCAGGCGGCCAGCGCCAGCGGATGGGCCTCGCCCGCGCCCTCGCACCGGAGCCGCAGGTGCTGTTGCTCGACGAGCCGTTCGGCGCCCTCGACGCGCGCGTCCGCGCCGAGCTGCGCGAGTGGCTGCGCCGCCTCCACGACGTCGTGCACGTGACGACGGTGTTCGTCACCCACGACCAGGAGGAGGCGATGGAGATCTCCGACCGCATCGCGGTCATGAACCACGGGGCGATCGAGCAGGTGGGAGCGCCGCGCGAGCTCTACGACCGGCCGGCGAACGAGTTCGTCATGACGTTCGTCGGTGACGCGAGCCTCGTCGGCGGGACGCTCGTCAGGCCGCACGACCTCGAGCTCTTCGACGAGCACGCCGAAGGCTCGGCGGAGGCGATGATCGTCCGCGTGACGGTGCTCGGGCGCGACGTGAAGGTGGAGCTTCACGGCGTCGACGGCGCCGAGATCGTCGCCCTGCTGACGCGACAGCGCTATGACGAGCTCGAGCTCTGGCGCGGGCAGACGGTGTGGGTGCGCCCCCGCTCGGAGCACGTGTTCGCCGTCAGCTAGACGAGCGCTGACGGTCTTCTCCTCGCGCGACTCGCGGTAGTCGGCGCCGAGCGCCTCCTCGAGCTTCCGCTCGAGCTCGCCGGATGCCTCCAGCTCCTCGGTGATGTCGGCGCCGCCGATCAGCTCGCCCTTGACGAAGATCTGCGGGACCGTCGGCCAGCCGGACTGCGCCGAGAGCTCCTGGCGGATGGCCGGGTCGGGAAGGATGTCGACGGTCGTCACCGGCGCCCCCGCGCGGCGCAGCGCGTCGAGCGCCCGCTTCGAGTTGCCGCACATGATCATCTGCGGCGTGCCCTTCATGAACAGGGCGACGTCCTCGCCCTCGATCAGCTGCCGTACCTCCGTTGCCATGTCGCTCATGTCCCCTCCGCTCTCGTTGTGATTCGCAATTCGTGAATGGTGCCATCCGCGAGCGGCTCCGCGAGCGCCGCGTAGATGAGCTTGTGCTGCTCGACGAGGGACAGTCCCTCGAACTGGCCGCTGACGACGGTGACGTGGAAGTGGTCGCCGCCGCCCGTGCGGTCGATGACCTCGACGACGCTCGCGTCGGGGAAGGCGGCGCGCAGGAGCGTGTCGAGCACCGTCACGCTGCCCTCTCGATGTGACCCGAGTACGCCTGCACGTAGTCCGCGACCATACGCTGCGGCGAATACTGCTCCTCTGCGAACGCCCGCAGCGCCTCGGGCTCGAGCTCGTCCGCCTGCTCGAGCGCAGCCGCCATCTCCCGGTAGTCGTCGACGATGATGCCGCTGCGGCCGTGCTCGATCACCTCGGGCACCGCGCCGATCCGCGTCGCGATGACCGGGGTGCCGCACGCCATCGACTCGATCATCACCAGGCCGAACGGCTCCGCCCACTCGATGGGGAACAGCGTCGCGCGCGCGTGCTGGAGCAGCTCCACCTTCTCGCCGTGCGTCACCTCGCCGAGGTACTCGATCTCCGGGGAGAGATGCGGCCGCACGAACTCCTCGAAGTACGCGATCTCCGCCGGCTCGCGCCGCTTGCCCGCGATCTTCAGCGGCAGCCCGGCCGAGACGGCGATGGCGATCGCGCGGTGGCACCCCTTGTCCGGGCTCATGCGGCCGACGAAGAGCAGGTAGTCGCCGCGGTGGGGCTTCATGGGATAGAGGGAGAGGTCGAGCGCGTTCGGGCAGTTGGCGACCCACGGCAAGCCCGGCTTCGGCGTGCGCTGGTTCATGGAGATGGAGATCAGGCCGACCTGCGGCGAGACGCGCGCGATCTGCTCGTACACGACGCCGCCGATCGCGTCCATGGGCCCGTGGACGGTGTGCAGCGTCGGCGTCTTGACAGCTCCGCCGAGCGCCGCCGCCGGCAGGCCGGAGTGGTCGTTGATCACCTCGAAGTCGTCGGCGCGCTCGTAGCAGGCGAGGCAGTGGTGGAGCTCGACGATCGACGTCCCGATGAGCTCGCTCGGCGCTGTGCCGTACACCGAGACGAGCTTCGCCTTCGTGTGCGAGTCGCCCGAGGCGAAGAGTGTGACGTCATGGCCGGCGTCCGCGAGCCCGTCGGCAAGCAGCCACACGATCCACTCGATGCCGCCGTAGCCCGTCGGCGGCACCGGGAACCACACAGGCGAGATCAGGCCGATCTTCATTCCGGCTCAACTGTGATGTGGCCGTCGTCGACGCGCACGGTCCAGCGGCGGTCGAAGCACGGCACGCCGGACAGCCGCAGCGAGCCCACCCACGACGGCAGCTCGACGGGCGCCTCCGTCTCCAGAGTGTGCCGGCGCCGGGACGGCTCCAGACCGAGCAACACGCGTAGGAGGAGGATCGGTGTCGCGGCAGCCCACGCCTGCGGCCGCGCAGCCGTCGGGTACGCGATCGGGAACGGCGTCTCGGCGCGCGGCATGCCCGCGAAGACTTCGGGCAGCTGGTGGTCGAGATACGCGGCCGCTTCCAACAGCCGCTGCACGATCTTCTGCGCCTCGGGCCACCGCCGATAGCGCGCCAGCCCTAGCGCGATGAGGGAGTTGTCGTGAGGCCAGACGGTGCCGTTGTGGTACGCGAGCGGGTTGTACGCCGCGTCCGCGGAGGACATCGTGCGCACGCCCCAGCCCGACCAGAGCTCCTCGCCCATCAGGCGGTCGACCACCGCGTCGGCGCGCTCGGAGGGGACGATGCCGCTCCACAGCAGATGGCCCATGTTCGAGCACATCGAGTCGACCGGACGCTTGTCCCCGTCGAGCGCAAGGGCGTAGTAGCCGCCGCGCTCGTTCACCCAGTAGGCATCGTTGAACGCCCGCCGCAGCTCCTTCGCTTCCCGGTCGAGGCGATCGGCGAGCTCACGGTCGCGCCAGACCTCACGCGCGATCTCGGCCATCCGCTGCTTCGCGTCGAAGACGTACCCCTGCACCTCGCACGGCGCGATCGGCGTCTGGGCCACCCTGCCGTCGGCGAACCGCTGCGAGTCGTGCGAGTCCTTCCACGACTGGTTGTCGAGGCCGCGCTCCGACCGTTTCTCGTACTCGACGAAGCCGTCGCCATCACGGTCGCCGTGGCGGTCGATCCACGCGAGCGCGCGCATGGCGGGCTCGCGCAGGGCCGTCACCAGTCGCGTGTCGTCGGTCCAGCGCCACACCTCGGACAGCAGCACGAGGTAGAGCGGCGTCGCATCGACCGTGCCGTAGTACCGCGCGAACCACGTCTCGGAGGCCTTGCCCCGCCGCACCTCGTGGACGATCTTCCCGGGCTCGGCGTCGATGGCCGGGTCGTCCTCGGTCGCCTGGAGCTCGGCAAGCTCCTCGAGGACGCTCTTTGCGAGCTCAGGCCCCAGCAGCAGCGTCTGCAGCCCCGTGACGATCGAGTCGCGGCCGAACACCGTCATGAACCACGGCATGCCGGCCGCCGGCAGCCGCCCGACGTGGGCGTGCCCGTTCTCCTTCGCGCGAATGCGGAGCGCTGCGAGGTCGTAGATCGACTGCGACACCGCATCTTCGAGGTCGTCCCACTCCGCGCGCAGCTGCGGCACGCGGAGCTGCCAGGCTGTCAGCGAGTCGCGCACGTGCTGGAGCTCCTCGCCGAAGCGGCGGACGGCCGTCTCCGGGTGGACGGTCTCGCCGGATGGCGACGGAACGACGTCGACGACGACCTCCCAGCGCCCGCGCTGCTCCAGCTCGATCGCGTACGACGCCCACCCGCCCTCAACCGTGTCGGGCGGCTTCGAGAGGATCACCTGCGTCGCGTCGTTCCCGTCGTCGTCCGCGAGGAGGAACTGCCCCGCCTCGGCGTCGAATCTCGGCTCGACGAGCTCCGGCAGCGGCGGCGCGTTGAGCGGATCGCCGAACGAGAAGTCGTACGACTTCACGGTGAAGATGTCCGCAAAGTCCGAGCCGATCTCGAGCGCGACCTGAAACGAGACCGGGTCCACGCCCTGGTTCACGATCGTGATCCGGTCCTGCATCGCGTCGCCGACGAAGCGCGAGCGTGCGATCCAGAGCGTGTCCTGCGGCAGCGTCTCCGAGGTCGGGTTGCGCAGGAAGAAGGCCGCCGAGTAGTACTCGACCTTGTCGGACGTGAGCAGCAAGGGCTGCCGGCCGTCGATCGTCAGCCGGAAGACGGAGAGGTACCGGGTGTCGTCGGCGAAGAAGCCGCCCGTCTCGTCCCCGAGGTCGCCCCGCTCGTCGCAGATGCAGAACGTCGTCCCCTCGAGGATGGTCAGCGTCACGGGCGGGAGGCTACACCTGTGATACGACACGACGCATGGCCGAAGACGCGCAACGGCATGTCCGACGCGCGACGTTCGACGCCGGAGCGGAAGGCTACGACGACGCCCGGCCCGTGGCGCAGCCGGAGGTGTTCGACGACCTCGTCGAGCTGACCGGCCTGACGCAGGGAGCACGCGTGCTCGAAATCGGCTGCGGCACGGGCCAGGCCACCCGTCCGCTCGCCGAGCGCGGCTACTCGATCCTCGCCGTCGAGCTGGGCGCCAACCTCGCGGAGCTGGCCCGGCGCAAGCTCGCGGCGTATCCCGAGGTCGAGATCGTGACGTCGTCGTTCGAGGACTGGGATCCGGCGGTGAGCAGTTCGACGCAGTCGTTTCCTTCAATGCGTTCCACTGGATCGACCCCGACGTCCGCTTCTCGAAGTCGGCGGCGTGCTGCCGCCCGGGCGGATCGCTCTGCATCTTCGGCTCGGGCTTCGTCGTCCACGACGAGGCCGACCCGACGTGGCTCGAGGTGTTCGAGTACGAAACCGTCACAGCCGGCTTCGAGCCACGGCGCCTCGACGACATTCACGACCGGTCCGAGGAGTTCACGGTTGGCGGGCACTTCAGCACCGCCACCCGAAGGACGTACCTCCGAGATCTCACGTTCAGCGCCGAGGAGTACGTCGCGCTCGTCGGAACTATGTCGGCGCATCGCGCACTCGAGGACGATGTGCGCGAGGAGCTGTTCGAGGGGATGCGACGCCGGATCGAGGAAGGCGGCGGCTCGGCCACACCGACGCGGCTCGACGTGCTCTACGTCGCACGACGTGCGTAGTAGGAGGCTTCACAACTGCCGCGGTGACCTGCTCGACGCCAGAGGCTTTCTCTATCTCCCGCACAGCGCGATCACCGCGTTGCGAGTCAGGCTTACGGGGCGCCGCCCGGTCCTGCCGTGGCTCGGGTATCGCATCATTCGCCATCTCGACAGGCTGATCGAGCCGGACTGGCGGGTCCTCGAGTTCGGATCCGGCATGTCCACGATCTGGCTCGCGCGGCGGTGCGCCGCCGTCGTCTCGATCGAGCGCGACGAGGGCTGGTTCCGGACGGTGAGCGAGCACTTGCGCAAGGAACAGCTCACGAACGTCGACCTCCGGCGTGTCGATGTGCCGGTGGGTGACGACGCTAGTTACTCCGACGCGCTCTCCGACCTTGCGGGTGACCACTTCGAGCTTGCGCTGATCGACGGGAATCGCCGGGATTCCGCGATGGAGGTGGCGATCGCCCTCGTCGAGCCCGGCGGCTACATCCTCCTCGACAACACCGACATGCCACGTAAGGACTACGCGAATCGCGGAGCGGATGCTGCTCGAAGCCGCCGGCGAAGGCGCGGACATCACGGTGTTCAACGACGTCTGCCCGGGGCTCGTGATGGTGAACGAGGCGAAGCTCGTCCGGGTTTAGTCGACCGTTCGTCTCAGCTCGACGCTGGCCGTCGCCTGAAGTCCGGCGTGGTCGACCTGGAGCGTCGTGTGCTCGAGCTCGAATCGTTCCCGGAGGACGCCCTCGATCCGGCGGCGGATGGCATGGCAGTCGGCGCCAGGATCGACCAGCACGTGCGCGGAGAGAGCCGGAAAGCCGGACGTGATCGTCCAGACATGGAGGTCGTGCACCTGGACGACGCTCGGCACGCCGAGGATCGCGCGGCCCACGTCCTCGGCAGTCATGCCTCGCGGCGTCGTCTCCAGGAGGATGCTCACGGACTCGCCCAGTAGCCGCCACGCGCTCGCGAGCACGAGCACGCCGATGAGGAGCGCGACGAGCGGGTCGGCGAGATCCCAGCCCGTCGTGAGGATGACGACACCGGCGACGATCACGCCCACCGGAGCCCCAGAGGTCGGCGAGCACGTGCAGCAGCGCGCCGCGCACGTTGAGGCTGTGGCTGCCGGCCCGGTGCAGCACCCAGGCGGCGGCGAGATTCACGGCGAGGCCGATCGCACCGACCACGAGCACCCAACCGCCTGTCACCTCCGGCGGGTCCGAGAAGCGCCGCGCAGCCTCTACGAAGATCCAGATCGCGACGACGACGAGCAGGACGCCGTTCGCGAGCGCGGCGAGGATCTCCGCCCGCCGGTAGCCGAAGCTTCGCTGGGGCGTCGCCGGCCGCCCGGCGAGCCAGGCCGCGAACAGCGCGAGCGCAAGCGAGGCGGCGTCGGAGAGCATGTGGCCGGCGTCTGCGAGCACGGCCAGCGAGTCGGCGAGCAGCCCCACGACGACCTCGACGACCATGAAGCAGGCGACGAGCGCCAGCGCAATCGAGAGCGCCCTGCGGTCGGCGCGCAGCCTCGAGTGCTCGTGACCGTGGGAGTGCACTCGCTGAGGCTAGCGCGTCAACTCTGCGGCCTGAAAAGACGTCAGATAGAGCAAGCGGCCGTAGTCGCGTGCCGCGAGTGTCGCTCGAGCCTCAAGCCCTGCGCTCACCCGCCCGGGCCTGGCTCGAGCGACATGTTTCGCGCGCCCGCTAGCGCAACTTCCTCAGGGCACGTCCGAGGGCCTGGCCGCCCGCGAGCACGGGCTCGAACAGGTCGCCGTGCCGTTCGACGCGCTCGAGCGCCTCGCGCATCCCGAAGCTGCGCGGCGTCACGTCCTCTGTCAGCTCGTCCCAGCGCAGCGGCGTCGAGACCGGCGCGCCCGGCTTCGGCCGCACCGAGTAGACCGAGGCGATCGTCTTCCCCCGTGCGTTCTGACGGTGGTCGACGAGCACGCCCTCGCGCTTGCGCTTCAGCCACTCGGTCGTGACCAGCCCTGGGTGCCGCTCCTCGAGCCCGCGCGCCACGCGCTCCGCGAACGCGTACGTCCGCTCGAAGGTCGCCCGGCGCGCGATCGGGACGAGCACGTGAATGCCGTCGGCGCCGCTCGTCTTGACGTAGGACTCGAGCTCGAGCCGCTCGAGCTCCTCGCGGATCAGGTGAGCGACGCGGATCGCGAGTGCGAAGCCGCCATCGGGCGGGTCGAGGTCGAAGAGCACGAAGTCCGGGCGGTGCGGCTTGTCGACGCGCGAGTACCACGCGTTCATGTCGATGCAGTTCATCTGCGCCATCCAGAGCACCGCCTCCGGCGAGTTGACGAGCGGGAAGTCGACGAGCCGCGACCCGCCCTCGCGCGGGTGGGTGCGGAACTGGCGCGTCGGGATCCAGGCGGGCATCCCCTTCGGCGCCTGCTTCTGGAAGTACGCGTCGCCGGCCACGCCGTACGGCATGCGCTTCATCGTGAACGGCCGGTTGCGCAGGTGCGGGACTAGCACCGGCGCGATCGCGCGGTAGTACTCGAACAGGTCCTGCTTCGTGATCCCGACGTCCGGGAAGAGGACGCGTTCCGCGCTCGTGAGGTTGACCGACCGCTGCGCCATGCAGCGGGTTGTACCTATCCGGCGAGTCGTTGTGGACAGACGGCCTCGTCCGGCCTTCTTGCCGGGCCTCGAGCCCCGGCGTAGAATCGAGAGCGGGTGACGACGCAAGAAGACATCGCGAGCGTCGCCGGCCAGTTGGCCGATCTCACTCGGACGGTGGAAGAGATGGCAGCCCAGATTTCGGAGCTCCTTGGGCGCGCTGAAGGCCAGCAAGAGCGCTCGGACACGCAGCAAGAGCGCATTGAGTTAGCGGCGCGAGAGTTAACCGACGTCAGTGATCGTCTGCAGGCGGCGGCGAATGCGCTCCGGCAGGCAGTCTGATCGAAGCGGGCGAGGGACGCGCAGCCGCTCCCGACCTGCGCGGGAGCGGCACGCACACCTCGTGGCAGCAGGGCGCCCGCAAGGGCGCCGCTCCGCCCAGGAAAGCGAAGGGGTGGGCGTTAGCGCCAGATGCGAGCCGATGAGTTCGGGAATATCACCAGAACGCATCGGCCATCGGCGAGCGTGCATGGCCGCGACGCGGGTGAATCGGCGGGGCCGGCACGCGGTCGAATCGATCTCCGAACAGCGCGTCCGATCCTGATCCCGCTGAGACGACTCGACGAAGCCCAGACGCACGAGCGTCGAAGCACACCCTGACCGATCACAGTCACTGCCAGAACCGCTTTTGGTCGCATGGCAGCGACTTCTCGCCGCTCCTCATTGCAATGGGTGCGAGCGCGTTCGCGTTCTCAGCTACCCAACGGGCGGTCGTGACTGAGGGCATCAGCGACGCCGTGTTGCTGCCTAGTCTGATCAGGGAGGCGACCCAAAAGGAACATCTCAGCTATCAAGTCGTACCCGGATTCTCAGAGGCCCGCCCGAGCGACGTAGCACAGTTCGACCTTCTCGCTGCTCGCGTCGCGTTCGTAGCTGATGGAGACACCGGGGGCAGCCGCCACGTTTCGAAGCTGATTGCGAACGGTGTGAAACGAGAGCAGATTCGATATCTCGGCGGTCGAGGCAAAGGACTCACCCTGGAAGACATGGTGCGACAGGACGTGTACCTCGACGCGGTTAACGCGGAGCTCGCGGCGCGGTGGACGGGTGTTGCGATCACCGAAAGCGACATCTCGACGACCGTGAGAGCCGCGGCCTTGGATGCCCTCCTTCAGGGACGGCGTGACGCAGACGGAAAGACCGTAGATCTACGGAGGCTTGGGGTGGTCGAACGCCTGCTCAACCTGCGAGAGGCTTCGCTCGTAGCCCCAAGACGGAAGGCAGCACTAGTCAGGCTCGACAAGGAGCTTGAGGCCGTACTCGCCAAAGCGACGGCCCACCTGTAACTCGCCGACCGACAAAGCCACAAGAGAGGCACGCGGCCACGTTCGGTGACGTAGGCGACGCAACCGCCCTGACACGGGTCGAGTCAGGCGATCACTCCTACTGAGCGTCCAGACGAGGCTCTACTTGACGTCGTCTGCCATGAAGCCCAAGCCGCAGCTCCACCATCAGCGAAAGCCTCTCGCCTCTGATTCGCCGGAGTAACGAAACTCCCGCTCGACGCAACCGGGCAGTGAACGATTACCTCCGGCTCATCAGCGAATACAGATACGCACCGTTGTCGCGGACGAGGCTGGGAAGCCGAAATCTCGCTCTGGCCCGAACGTCGTCATGGCCCGTCGTGGAAATGCATGGTTGTTGAGGCTCTGTCAGACTCGCTAATCACTTCGGATGAAGGGAGCAGAATGACCGACCTCGAGCCAGGACACCCGATGGCGAATCCCGAGGAGGTAGCAGTCCGGCAGGCGGCGGAGGTCGACGAGCCTCACGGCGACGATCCGCTCGAAGATAACGGCATAGAGGTCGAGGCTGGAACTGGCCTCGCACCCGAAACCATCACGAGTCACGTTCTGAACTGTCGGCAGGCGACGAAGTGGAGCAAGTCGACATTCGTGTGCCACTCGACCGACGTCGTGTATTACCGTTGCGCGTTCTACGACGGCAACATGGTCCGGTTGCACCTCACACCGTGGATGAATTTCGGAAGCTATTCCGGCGGCACGACACTGATCAGGCAGCAGGGTCTTACGAGCTCTCGAGTCCGACGCGCTCTGGTGCTCTGGCAGCACGAGGACGAGCGCTACGACAAATGGGCGTCGTGTTAGCTCGCATCTAGATCCTCCGGCGAGCGACGCCGGGCGACGTGGGAAGTTCCCAAGTTTCTTTCGCGAAGGAACTGGCGCGGCGCCCGCTCTGCGTGTGCTCTTGGAGCGGAACTGCAGTAGCCTCAGTGTCAGTGCATTCCGTCCATCACGTTTTCGCGCACGTCATCAAGTGGGCGTCCGACGAAGGTGGATGGCTGGCCATTGTGCTCCTCCTAGGTGGTCTCGCTGTTGGTGAGTGGGTCGCGCCAGACCCGCGTTGCGCTGAGCAGATACCGGAGCAATGCTCCATAGTCGGGCTCGGCGGTCTGCCGCATGAGAGCGCTACCGCAGTTCACTTCGGCATCGTCGTCCTGTGCGGCTTGGTTGGAGCGGTCATCGGCATCGTGTTAGTGGACGTCAACAACCGCAGTAACGAGGGGTGAGTACGCAAAGTTCTCGCGTGTTGACTCGCCGGACATCGGGCGTTACGGTCGCGAGCGAGAGGAGCGCGATGTCCGGCATCAACTACGAACCCCGGTTCCCCGCGCCGATGCCTCCGGTGCGCGGACGCTGACGCCCACGAGGACGTGAGTGAGCTGGCGACAGAACGTGCTACGCTACAGCAAGCTGTTTCGTCGCGTGGACACGGTTGAGGCCATACAGCCCTGCGGAAGGCCGCCGACTGGGCACGAAAGGGCGCGGAGCCACGTCGGAGTGTGGCAAGGCTCCGTCGACAGTTGGTCTCTCCGAATACGCGCGCCCAGGCGAAGAAGCCGCTTAGAGAGCGGGTTGGCTGAGTGGGCGGTGCTGGGCTCGAACCAGCGACCTCCTGCTTGTAAGGCAGGCGCTCTCCCAGCTGAGCTAACCGCCCGTGGTAGCTCTGAGCGTAGCGCGACGTGATGCGGACGACGCTCAGTCGTCGCTGGTGCCGAACTTCGGCGACTCGCGATACTCCTTTGAGCGGTTGCGCCACGTGTGGTCGGCGATCCTCGTGATGCGGATCGTTGACCGAACGTTCCCGCTCACCGTGTGCAACTGTGGGATGTCGACGATCCGACTGTGTCCGCGAGGAAGGTTGATCGTCTTCTCGAACGTGCTGAAATATGACTTTCCAACGGGCCTTCGGAACGCTAGATCGTTGTAGTCGAAAGTGGAAGGAACATACCCTCCGGCGCCATCCTGGCCCTCGAATGCATCGTGGTAGCAGGCTACGAGGGTCGGGGCGAGGGCCGTCGGGATTCGGCGGTTGAACGTGACGCTATCGCGGTTGTAGCTGAGATAGGGGTTCCACTTCACCCAGTCGCCGCGGAACGCCGCCCGCTCCTTGCCGTCGAACGTCCGGTGGTTGCCTCCGTAGTCGCACGCTATTGGACTCTCTGACATCTCGCCTTGCCGGAAGAAGCTGTAGGTGAGAAACCCGCCGCCCAGCTGGTAGGACGCCTGCAGGATCGCACGATTGTGCAGAACCGGCTTGTCGCCGGCCTTACTGGCGACCGTCTTTAGCGTCCACGACCACGAGACGGACGCCTTACCGTCGACACCGTTCCCAGAGGTCGGCTTCTTCTTCAGCTCCTCGAAGCGGTCTTCGCCGAAGTCGACGGTGTAGGAGCCGCTCCCCTGAAGGACGACCGCGAAGTGTTTTACAGGTGTGGTGGCGCCCGAGCCCGCGGCCGCAGTGACCAGTCCCGCGAACACGCAATAGACAAGCAGCTTCATCCCGTTCATCTCACTACCTCCCCATCGGCCGAAGTGAGACAGAGGTCAATCGTCCTCCTCTAGCGAACGCGCACGGAGGCGCTTGTTCGCGTCCCCGCTCGCACGCGGTACGTCCCGGCGGAGCGCGCAGCGAACGAGTACGTGCCGCCCGCTCTGGTTCGGCCCGACGACACTGTTCGCCACGAGCTGCCGGTTCGCTGCTGGAGCTGCACGGCAAGCCCTACAAGCCCATGCTTGTGGCAGTCGGCGACGCGCCCGGAGACGCGACGGCCTCGGGCGGTCACGGTCACGCGCCGAGCGGAGAGATTCCCCTCGAAGACAATGCCGCGGATCGACTGCATCGCCTTCGCCGCGTTCCAATCGCTCGGGCGCATGCCGTTGATTCTGAATTCGCCGGAGCTGGCCGAGTTGCTCGAGGGAATCAGAAGGTCGAAGCTCGCGAAGGCGGTGTTGCCGTCGCAGAGGGAGAGCCCGACCATGGCTTCCATACGTGCGTCGTTGGCACCAAGGTCGGGTGATCGCGTCAGTAGCCAGTTCCCGGGGATTGTCCCGACGACGCGGCCGCCCACGCGGTGCTTGATCTGCTGCCTGCCCTCGGACACCACCGGCCAGTCCTGGGTCAGGTTCGCGATCAGCGCGGCGCGCGTGACACCATCCCGAACGCCCACGCCGACCGACCAGTCGAACGTGTGGACGTCGCCTTCGGCTGGGTCCCCGGTCGCGATGTAGCGGGGCCCCTTCCACTCGCCGCCGTTGTGGTCGTAGCAGCAGCCCCGCGTGTACCCCGGCGGAGAGAGAGCCACGATGGCGAGCGCCGGGGAGTAGTGGTCGGTGGGGTTGCCTGACTGCCCCCGCAGAGCGATGCGGTCCTGGACCTGCGCGAACGCAAGGCCGGCAGCCGCCAGCGCCACGACCGTCGCCAGACCGATGACAACCCTCCGCCGCACTTCGCGCTCAGACTAGAACGCGCGGCGACGCAATACAAGTGCCGCTCGCGCGACCCCTAGTCGAAGGCGCTCAGTCGTTGCTGGTGCCGAACTTCGGCGACTCGCGGTACTCCTCTACGCGCTTGCGCCACGTCTCGTCGGAAATCCTTGATGCTGATGGTCACCCGCCCCTCCCCGCTCACCGTGTGCGCCTGGGGACGGTCGAAAGCATGGCTGCGAGGAAGGTTGATCGAGCCTTGGCTCGTCTTGGAGTACGACTTCCCGACGCGCGAGTTGAACGAAGACTCAGGATAGGAAAAACCGGAAGGAACATAGGCATCGGGGGTGCCCGACTTCGACACGCCCTCGGAAGCGTCGTGGTAACAGGCTACGGTGGACGGGGCAAGGGACCGCGGGATCCGAGCGGAGAACGAGACCTCATCGCGGTCGTACTTGAGGCCGGGGTTCCACTTCACCCAATCGCCGCGGAACGCCGCCCGGTCCTCGCCGTCGAACGTCCGGTAGTTCCCCCCAAAATTGCACTCGATTGGACGCTCTGACAGCTCGCGGCGCCCGTTGAAGCTGTAGACGAGAAATCTTCCGCCACCCCGGTCGTAGGAGGCCTGCAAGACCGCGCGATCGTGACCAACCGGTTTGTCGCCGGTTCGACTGGCGACCGTCTTCAGCTTCCACGACCACGTTATCGACGCCTTCCCGTCGACACCGCCCCCGGAGGTCGGCTTCTTCCTTAGCTCCTCGAAGCGGTCTTCGCCGAAGTCGACGGTGTAGGAGCCGCTCCCCGAAAAGACGACCGCGAAGTGTTTCACAGGTGTGGTGGCGCCCGAGCCCGCCGCCGCGGTGACCAGTCCCGCGAGCAGGCAACAGATCACCGGTTTCATCCCGTTCATCTCGCGACCTCCCTGTCGCAACGCTACTGCGCCCGGCTCACGGCCGCCACCTGCGCGCCGAACGTCGAGGTTGCCCGGCCGGCGGCTCGGTTCGCGTCCATCTCATCAGATCAAGGCGAGGTGCGCGACCCTCTGGAGACCACCCTTCCGCTCGGAAATCGTGAGATTTCCGAGCGCCTATGCCCCCAGCGGGATTCGAACCCGCGCTACAGCCTTGAAAGGGCTGTGACCTGGGCCGCTAGTCGATGGGGGCGGCGCCAGCCAGCATAGCCCTCAGCGTTGCGGGCGAATGCTCTGCCGGAAGCGGAAGACGTTGGCGGGGTCGTACTTGGCCTTCACCCGCCGCAGCCGCGCATAGTTCGAGCCGTAGTACGCAGCTTTCCCAGTCGGTGAGGTCCGGCGGGCACGACGCCCAGTGAGCCGAGGACGAACCTGCGCCGGTCCATCGGCGGGCAAACATACCCGGGCCGAGTAAGATCGGCCCCTAGTCAAATGTTGACTACTAAGCTCAGCGCTGCGGTTGGCGCCGCCACCGCCCTCGCGGCGCTCGTGGGCTTCGCGGACGAGCGCGCCGCCCCTCGACTCACCGTTTACGCCGCGTCCTCGCTGACCGACGTGTTTCCAGCGATCGACGAGCGGCCGCGGTACTCGTTTGCGTCCTCGAGCACCCTCGCCCAGCAGATCAGGCAGGGCGCGCCCGCCGACGTCTTCGCATCCGCCGACACGAAGAACCCACAAGCTCTGTACAGAGACGGACTCTGTAGCAAGCCGAGCGTCTTCGCCACGAACACGCTCGTCGTCGTCCATCCGCGGTCGAATCCCGGGAAGGTGAAGACGGTCTTTGACCTTCGCCGCCCGGGCCTCAAGATCGTGATCGCGGAGCAGGGCGTCCCCGTCGGCGACTACACGCGGACCGTCCTCGCAAAGCTCGGGATCCTGCGCGCAGTGATGGCGAACGTCGTCAGCCAGGAGCCGGACGTGCGCAGCGTGCTCGCGAAGGTCGCGCTCGGTGAGGCCGACGCCGGCTTCGTCTACCGCACCGATGCAGCGGCCCTGAAGAAGAAGGTCGGTGTCGTCGGGGTTCCCAAGCGCGCGCAGCCCCCGATTCGCTACGGGATATGCGTCGTGACGTCCAGCGACGACGCCCCCGCCGCTCGAGCGTTCGTGCAGCGCGTGCTCGGCAAAACAGGGCGCGCTCGACTCACCGCCGCCGGATTCGGCCTGCCTTGATGCGCCGCTCGGCGTTCAACGTCGCGCTCGTCCTCGCACTCTGCCTCACGCTCGCGTTCTTCCTGTTGCCGATCGCCGCCGTGTTCCTGCGCGTGCCGCCGGGCGAGCTCCTGGGCCAGCTGGGGAGCGGCGTCGTCCTCGACGCGCTCGTCGTCACGGCGAAGACGAGCCTCGTCGCGCAGGCGATCATCTTCCTCGTCGGGACGCCTGCGGCGTACTTCGTGGCGCGCCGTCGGTTCCGCGGGCGCGCCGTCGTGCTGACGCTGATCGAGCTGCCGCTCGTGCTGCCGCCGGCCGTCGCGGGCATCGGCCTCCTCGCGGCGTTCGGGCGGCTGGGGCTGCTGGGCAGCTCGCTCGACTTCTTCGGCGTTGCCGTGGGCTTCACGCAGGCAGCTGTCGTGCTGGCGATCCTGCTCGTCGCGGGGCCGTTCTACGTCCGCGGGGCCGTCGGCGCCTTCGAGTCGCTCGACCAGAACCTCCTCGACGCCTCACGCACGCTCGGCGCCGGTCCCGCCCGCACGTTCTGGCGGCTGGCGATCCCGCTCGCCTCCCCGGGGCTCAGCGCCGCGGCGGCACTGTCGTTCGCCCGCGGCCTCGGCGAATTCGGTGCGACGCTCTTCTTCGCCGGCAGCCTCCAGGGCGTCACGCAGACGCTGCCGCTGGCGATCTATGCGGAGCTGGACGTCGACTTCGACACCGCGCTCGCCATCAGCGCGCTGCTCATCGTCATCAGCGCCTGCGTGCTCCTCCTCGTCAAACTCCTACCCCTGTGGAAGCGCTCCGACTCGCAATCGACGTTCCCCGTCGTGCCTTCCGCGTAGCCGTCGAGCTCGCGGTCGGCCGCGAGACGGTGGCGCTCGTGGGGCCGTCCGGGGCCGGCAAGACAACGGTGCTGCGCGCCATCTCCGGCCTCACGCGCCCCGAGCGCGGGCGGATCGAGCTCGACGGCACGGTGCTGTTCGACGGCGAGGCAGGCATCGACGTCCCGCCCGAGCGGCGCCGTGTCGGCTTCGTCTTCCAGGACTACGCGCTCTTCCCGCACATGACGGTGGAGCAGAACGTCCGCTACGCCGGGCACGACAACGTCGGAGGCCTGCTCGACCGGCTCGGCATCGCGAGTCTCGCCCGCGCGAAGCCCGGCTCGCTGTCAGGCGGTGAGCGGCAGCGGGTCGGGTTGGCACGAGCGCTCGCCCGGAATCCTGGCGTGCTTCTCCTCGACGAGCCGCTTTCCGCGCTCGACGCTCACACACGCGCGGCCGTGCGCTCCGAGCTGCGCGAGCTACTGGAGAGCTTCGGCCTACCGACGCTGCTCGTCACGCACGACTACGAGGATGCAGCGGCGCTCGCCGGGCGCATCGGCGTCCTCGTCGAAGGCAGGCTGCTCCAGATCGGCACGCCGGCCGAGCTGATCGCGGCGCCGGCCGACCCATTCGTCGCAAGCTTCACCGGCGGCAACCTCCTCCGTGGCGAGGCGACGCTCGGCGCCGGAGGCTTGACGATCGTGCGCCTGGAGGATGGCACCGAGCTTGCGTCCGCAGACGAGGTCTACGGCGCGGTCGGCGTCATCGTCTATCCGTGGGATGTGTCGCTGTCGCGGACACCGATCGCGGGCTCCGCGCTCAACCACGTCACGCGGGCCGTGACGTCGATCGTGCCGGTCGGCAATCGCGTGCGTGTCCGCGTCGGTCCGCTGACCGCCGAGCTGACGGCGCACTCGGCCGACCAGCTCGCGTTCGAGCGCGGCGACGAGGCGCACGCGACGTTCAAGGCGACGGCGACGCGGCTCGTCCCTCTGAGCTGAGCGGGTCCTCGACGAAGCGCAGCGCGGCGCGCGCGGACTCGAGCCTCCAGAGGTAGAGCACGCGGTCGAATCCCTCCGCCCCGCCCGAAGCCTCCTCGAGCCCCGCCACGAGGCCGGTGAGCACGGATCGCTGCCGCTCGAGCAGGGCCGACGGATCGACGCCGCGGCGCGAGAGGAAGAGCAGCTTCAGCATGAGCGACGACCGGAGCTCGCGGACGTGCCCGGCCGGCTCTGCGAGCCAGCGCTCGAGCTCGCGACGGCCCGCCCTCGTCGGCCCGAGCACGGTGCGCCGCGGGCCGGCGTCGCTCGGCTCGGATCCTCGCTCTTCGACGAGGCTCAGGTCACCGAGCCGCTCGAGCGCCCGGTAGACGAGCGGGCGCGAGCACGACCAGACACGGCCGACCTCGCCCCCGGGAGCGAGCGCGCGGGCGACTGCGAATCCGTGTGCGGGTCGCTCGGCGAGGAGCGCCAGCGACGCCCAATCAGCCGGTGAGAGATCGATCTCCGCGGCTCCCGGCACCCTCGGCCTTCCGGCGGTCCCAGGCGCTGAGCACGTCCTCGACGTAGCGGCGCTGGGGGTCGGAGAAGGGAAGGCCGGCCAGCAGGCGCCGCGCCTCGCCGGGATCGTCGTTCTCGACGGCGGCTTCGAGATGCTCGCGGATGACCGACGGCTCACGCAGTTGCCGGCGCAACCAGCGAAGGAGGCTCACGCGGGCCGCGTCCATCAGCCCGTGCCCGACCGCCTGACGACGGTGATGCCCCACGCCTTCCCGCTCGCGAAGAGCGTGTCCGGATCGACGTCGTCGAGCCAGCCGAGGAAGTGTCTCTCGGGGTCGTCAGCGGTCGAGCCGTAGACGGCCGGACGATCGGGCGTCGGCGCCTGGACCAGCCGGCCACGCTCGAGCGCGTCGCGACGCGACTCGGCTTCCTCGGCCGCCGGACCCTCCACGTACCCCCTGGCCACGGCTTACGAATCGACGAGCGAAGACGCCGTGCGCACGGACTGGCGGATCGGCGCGAGCAGCTGCGTCTGCATATTCGAGACAGGCGGGGGCCACGGCCGTCCGCGTGGGAACACCTGCGTCAGCTTCGGCTCGTGATTGATGCACATGCGGCCAAAGCCGATTGTGGAGCAACCAGGCTCGGCACATCGCATCAGCATGCGCACAGCGCGTTGATACCCGACCGTTACCACAGTGAAACCATACGACATCCAGCGCGATTCAGCGGGATTCCGTTCCTATACTCGCTCCGGGGCCGGTAGCTCAGTCGGCAGAGCAGGGGACTTTTAATCCCAAGGTCGTTGGTTCGATTCCAACCCGGCCCACTCATCAGCCGGAAATCTGGCGATTTCCGGCGGCGGGCGTTCTCCGAGAGCCGCCGTGAGCCGCGCCCGCCATGTCGGTCGGCGGCGGCGAGCCGTGAGCTGTGAGCCGCCGCGCCGTAGAGTGTCGTCGTGGAGCTGACGGACGAGCAGCTAGTCGTCTTCCTCGTGTTGCTGGTGGCCGTCGCCGCCATGCTCATCATCGCGCCGACGCTCCGCATCCCCTATCCGATCGTGCTCGTGATCGGTGGCGTCGCCGTCGGCTTCCTGCCGGGCATGCCCGAGCTCGAGCTGCCGCCCGACCTCGTGCTCATCGCCGTGCTGCCGCCGCTGCTCTACGCGGGGACGTTCTTCACGTCGCTGCACGAGCTGAAGCTGAACATGCGGCCGATCGGCCTCCTCTCGGTCGGGCTCGTGATCATGACGACCGTCGTCGTCGCCGCGGTCGCGCACGCCACGATCGACGACCTCTCCTGGAGCTCGGCGTTCGTGCTCGGCGCAATCGTCTCGCCGACGGATCCCATCGCCGCGACGGCGATGGCTCGGCGGTTCGGCGTCCCACGGCGGCTGGTGTCGATCGTCGAAGGGGAGAGCCTCATCAACGACGGCACCGCGCTCGTCGCCTACCGGTTCGCCGTCGTCGCCGTCGTCACCGGCGCGTTCTCGATCTGGGAGGCGGGCCTCGAGTTCCTCTACAGCGTGAGCGTCGGCGTCGCGATCGGCCTCGGCGTCGGCTGGCTCGTCCGCCATCTGCGCCGGAGGCTCGACAACCCGCCGGTCGAGATCACGATCGCGCTGCTCAGCGCGTACATCGCGGCCATTCCCGCCGAGCTCGTCCACGCCTCGGCGGTGCTGGCGGCAGTCACCGTCGGCGTCTACATGGGCGCGCACACGTCCGAGCTGACGACCGCGCGGACACGAGTCCAGAGCGACGCCGTGTGGGACATCGTCGTCTTCCTCTTGAACGCGCTGCTCTTCGTGCTGATCGGTCTGCAGCTGCCGGTGATCCTCGACGAGCTCTCCGGGCAGCCCGCCGGCACACTGCTCTTCTACGGCCTCGTCGTCTCGGCGACCGTCATCGTCGTCCGGATCGTCGGGACGTACGCCGTGACCTATCTCCCCCGGTTCCTCAGCCGCCGCATCCGCGAGCGCGACCCCTATCCGCCGTGGCAGCACCCTGCGTTCGTCGCCTGGTCGGGCATGCGGGGAGCGGTGACGCTCGCGGCGGCGCTCGCGCTACCCCTGACGACCGACGCGGGAGAGGCGTTTCCGGCTCGTGACCTCATCCAGTTCCTCGCGTTCTGCGTCATCGTGGCGACGCTCGTCGGGCAAGGCCTGAGCATGCCGCTCGTCATCCGCTTCCTCGGCCTCGAACGGGATCACCACGCCGAGACCGAGGAGGCGAGAGCACGGATCCATGCCGCGGAAGCGGCCCTCGCGCGACTCGAGGAGCTCATCGACGAGGACTGGGTTCCACCGGAGACGGCTGAGCGGCTGCGAGGCCTCTATGCGTTCCGTCATGGCCGTTACACGGCTCGTCACGAAGGCGATGACGAGAGCACCCACGAAGAGCAGCAGCAGGCCTACCAGCGCCTCCGTCGCGAGCTGATCGCTGCCGAGCGGGAGGTGCTCCACCAGCTGAGGCGCGAAGGCGTGATCACAGAGCAGGTCGCACAGCGTGTCGTCTACGACATCGATCTCGAGGACATTCGCCTCGACCCGTAATGGATAGGTTTCCCGGCGTGGCGACCGTGAGCACATCGACGAAGCTGCCCGCGTTCGAGCGCTTCATCGCGTACCGCCGCTTCGGTGGCGGCCTGGCGTTCACAGGCGACGGGTCCCACGTCCTCTTCGTCAGCAACATCTCGGGCCAGTTCAATCTCTGGCGCGTCCCGGTGGAAGGTGGCTGGCCCCACCAGCTGACGTCGTTCGCGGACGAGACGGTGCGACAGATCGCCGTCTCGCCACGCGACGGCACGATCGTCCTCACCGCCGACCCCGACGGCGACGAGTTCACGCAGCTCTATCTCCTCGATCCTGCAGAGGGCTGGCCCGACCAGATCACCGACGAGCCCGAGGTGCAGCACTTCGTGACGGGCGGCGCCTTCTCACCGGACGGCACGAAGCTCGCGTACTCCGCGAACGCACGGACACCGACCGACATGCACGTGTGGATCCGCGAGCTGGAGACGGGCGAGACCCGCCACGTGTTCGGCGACGGGATGTACGCAGTTGCGTTCGACTGGTCGCCTGACGGCACGAAGCTGCTCGCGGTGGATTTCCGGGACAACAGCGACACGTCGATCCATATCGTCGATCTCGAGTCGGGCGATACGACTGAGGCCACGCCCCACGAAGAGGACGGCATGTACGTCCCCGGACCTTGGGCCGCAGACGGATCGGGCTTCTACTTCCTGAGCGACGAGGGTCGGGAGTTCCGCGGGCTCGCGTTCTACGACGTCGCTGCCGGCGAATACGACTGGGTTGAGACACCTGACAGCGACGTCGAGGAGGACGTGGCCCTGTCCGCCGACGGACGCGTGCTCGCGTGGTTCGTGAACGAGGATGGCTACGAAGCCCTGAGGCTCCGAGACCTGGAATCAGGCAAGGATCTCGCAGCTCCGGCGTTTCCGCGCGGCGCACGCCCGCACGTGACCGGTTTCCGCCCGCCGATCGCGCTCTCCGCGGACGGCTCGCACGTCGCAGCGATCCTTTCCGACCCTCGACGGCCGCCCGAGCTATGGGTTGCCGAAACCGGTACGGGAGCGGCGCGTGCGGTCACGGAGAGCCGATTCGGCGTGCCCCGCGAGGGCGACCTGCTCGACGTCGAGCTCATCAGCTATCCGACGTTCGACGGACGCGACATCCCAGCTTGGCTCTACCGGCCGGAGACCGAAGGACGGCTGCCGGTGGTGCTCTCCATCCACGGCGGCCCGGAAGCTCAGGAGCGTCCCATCTACCACCCGCTGTACCAGTACCTCGCCAGCCGCGGCATCGCCGTGCTGGCGACGAACATCCGGGGCTCGACGGGCTACGGCAAGACGTACCAGCGGCTCGTCCAGCGCGATTGGGGCGGCGGCGACTTGAAGGACTGGGATCACGCGGTGAAGTGGCTGCACGAGCAGGACTGGGTCGACGCAGACCGGATCGGTGTCTTCGGCGGCTCGTACGGCGGCTTCGCGGTGCTGTCGTGCGTAACGCGGCTCCCCGACCACTGGGCGGCCGCGGTGGACATCGTCGGCCCGTCGAACCTCATCACGTTCGCGAAGGCGGTGCCTCCGACGTGGCGGAGGATGATGAAGCGCTTCGTGGGTGATCCGGCGGAGGATGCCGACCTCCTCCGCGAGCGTTCGCCGATGACGTACATCGAGAACGTCAAGACCCCGCTACTGGTGATCCAGGGCGCGAAGGATCCTCGCGTCGTGAAGCCGGAATCCGACCAGCTCGTCGACAAGCTCCAGTCGCTCGGCCGTGAGGTCGAGTACGTCGTCTTCGAGGACGAAGGTCACGGATTCACGAAGCGCCCGAACGAGGTGAAGGCGATCAAGCTCTCCGCCGAGTGGCTCGAGCGGCATCTCACAAGCGACTAGGACGCATCCATCGCAAGCGTAGGCTGAGTCCGTGAGACGACGCCTGCCACCGGTGCTTCAGGAGCGGGACTTCTCGCTCTACTGGACGGCGATCATCGCGACGGGTTTCGCGGGCCAGATGATGGCCGTCGCGGTCGGCTGGCAGGTCTACGCCATCAACGAGAGCGCGCTCGACCTGGGGCTGATCGGCCTTGCCCAGTTCCTGCCCTTGCCGTTGCTCGCCCTCCCGGCCGGCCACATCGCCGACCGGCTGCCACGACGGCTCGTGTACGGCGCCGCCATCGCCGTCGACATCCTCATCGCGCTATGCCTGCTCGTCGTCACCCTCGCGGGCGCGACCTCGCTCTGGCCGTTCCTCGGGCTTGCGCTCGCCGCCGGGTGCGCTTCTGCCCTCGGCTGGCCCGCCGCGCGGTCGCTGCCGCCGACGCTCGTGCCTGCGGACCTGCTCGCGAGCGCGATGGCCCTCCGCGGAATCGCGTTTCAGGGCGCGACCATCGTCGGCCCCGCCATCGGCGGACTGCTCTTCGCCGCGCGGGGCGGCGAGGTCGTCTACGCCATCGCGGCGGTGCTCTTCGTCGCGGCGCTCGTCAACGTGCTCCGCGTCACTGAACGAACCGAGGAGCGGCTTCCGCAGGCGATGAGCCGCGAGGCGCTGTTCGCCGGGTTGCGGTTCGTCCGTCGCACGCCGGTGCTCTTCGGCGCGATCAGCCTCGATCTCTTCGCCGTGCTCTTCGGCGGCGCGGTGGCGCTGCTGCCGCTGTTCGCGAAGAGCATCCTCGATGTCGGGCCCTTCGGCCTCGGCATCCTCCGTTGCTTCGCCCGCGGTCGGCGCGCTCGTCGCGGGCATCATCCTCGCCCACCGTCCGATCCGCGGTAACGCCGGGCGGACGCTGTTCATCGTCGTCGCGATCTTCGGCGCGTCGCACATCGTCTTCGGGCTGTCGAAGTCGTTCCCGCTTTCGTGCGCAGCGCTTGCCATCGCCGGATTCGCAGACATGTTCAGCATGAACATCCGCTCGATGACGGTCGCGCTCGCCACGCCCGACGAGCTGCGCGGCCGCGTGAACGCGGTCGAGATGGTGTTCATCTCAGGGTCTAACGAGCTGGGGGCGTTCGAGTCGGGCATCGCCGCCGCGCTCATCGGCGCCGTGCCGGCGGTCGTGCTCGGCGGTGTGGCCACGATCGGCATCGCCGTCATCTGGGCACGGCTCTTCCCCGACCTCCGCAACGTCGACCGGCTCGAGCTCTTACGCCCTGCCTCCGAGCCATAGCACGATTTCATCGCCCCGAGTAACATCGGCGCCGTGGTGGGTCGCGGCACGATGCTTGCCTGCTTAGTCGGCGTCCTCATCCTGTTCGTCGCGGCGACGGGATCTGCGGCTTCGAGCGTCAATCACAAGCTCGGAATCAACAGCTTCATCGTGGGTAAGACGCGCTCCAGTAGCGCGCGGGCGTACAGCTACCTCGAGCTCAAGCAGATGAAGTTCGCGCTCGGGCTCGACCTGTTGTCGGAATACAGTTCACAAGTCGGTACGGAAGGAGGCACGTCCGAGGCCGTCCGGATCGTGCTTCCCGCTGGACTTTCGTGGGGCGCCCAGCCAGCGTCACCGCAAACGCTTTGGCCGGCAAACAGGCCCGGCCCGTGGTCGTTCGAGCCGACGGCCCAGTCGTGTGAGGTAGCGGGACAAGTCGCGACGTGCCGCGCCGAGGGCGTTACCAGCGGCACCACGCTCTTCGGCTGGATACTCGACGCAGCCGCCTCGAGGCCGGGCACCTTCAAGATCATTGGCGAGGTCGTGCCCCCGTCCGACGGCCAGAATCGGCCGCCGCGGGGCGCCAGCACGCCGGTCCGGGCGGAGCTCACACTTGTGATCGGACCCCGCACGGGGGTGGTGAAGGCGGGAGGCGTCGTGCTGACGAGACCGCGGCCGTCGTACGTAAGGGCGAAGGTGGAGGTCACGCAGGGAGGCATCGGCGTGCGCCCAACGGCGACCTCCTGTAACGGCTCGTTTCCGGGAAAGAAGCTCTTCGCAGGCGTACTTGCGCTCCGCGGCAGCGTGACCTGCACGTTCGTCTTCAATAACACGAAGTACGCCGGCAAGACCCTGGCGGGCGAGCTGTGGTTCACCGTCGCCAAGACGAAGATCAAGCGGAAGTTCTCGGTGCGCGTCGGACCCGGTACGACGCTCAGCTCACCGAAGGGCGCAACGCTCGGGCGGGGCGGCCGCTGACGGCGTAGCGCTACGGCAGGCGCGCGGCTGTCCAGGTGACCTCACCGGATGAGCAGCTGAAGGCGGTATCCCCCACGGAGAAGGTCATGTCGAACCGGGCCGTTCCCGTCGCCGTCGTCCCCGAGAACGTCCCGGCGACGACGATCTTGAAGGTCGCGGGGCTGCCGCTGACCGTGCCCGGTCCCGAGTACGCATAGCCGAACGTCCGCGCCGTCGCCACCCTCGCCGCGCCGGTTGCGAACTCGAGCGGCCCGGAGATCGAAAGCTGGTCGGGAGGCTGGCAGGACTGGTTGACGGAGTTGATACGGAAGCGCGTCACCGATTGGCCATCCGAGAGCACCTCGAACGACACGCGCTCGTTCTGCGAGCTCAGCCCTTCGTAGCGACCCGCGACCGCCGGCGCGGGGCGCTTGACGACCTCGCAGTCCTTTGCGACGGCGTCGACCAGGTCGGCGTGAACCGTGTCGCGGCCCGTGCCGCAGTAGACGATGTCCCTGCCCGCCCCGGGCACGAGGACATCCCCGCCGCCCCTGCCGTAGAGCCAATCGTTGCCCTGCTTGCCGTAGAGCTTGTCAGCCTTTTCGGTGCCCCGGAGGACGTCGTTGCGCGCCGTGCCGGTGATCGTCTTCGCGCCGGCGGCGGCGGCGATGAGCAACGCGACGAGCACTGTGGCGCCAAGGGTCCTCACAACTCTTACTTCGGATTAATAGCTGAGGCAGTTGACTGGTAGGGTCGCTCGAATGCGTCGCGTCGTTCCGGGGGTCGTCGTGCTGTGTGCTGCGTTGGCGACGGCAGTCGCCGCGAGCTCCGCGCCGCGCGCCCTGAACGTCCCGGTGATGACGGGCACCTGGGACATCGCCACGCGGGTGCTGTCGAACAGCGACACGACGGAGTTCCTGGGCCCGGCGTACAACGTCGGCGCTTCGAGCACGCGCAAGTGGCGCTTCGAGCAGTCGTGCAGCGGCCTGAACTGCGAGACGGATCTCGTCCGCGTCACCGACGCCGGCGAGTCGAAGACGCGCATCGGCTACCAGGGCTCGAACCGGTTTGCGTGGACGGAGAACCTCACGTCGGCCGGCACGTGCAACGGCCGGGCGGTCAACGCGGGAACGGTCAAAGTGGACTTCGTCATGGACGTCGAGACGGTGTCCTCTCCCACCGGCAGGCCGTTCGGGACGAGCCTCGTGGCCGTGGGGAGCTTCGTCTACACCGTGAACGTGGCGGCGTACACGAGCGCCGGCTGCACGGCGCCTCCCGCCGAGCTCAGCTACACGATCCGCTACACGGGCGACTCGCCGAGCCCGCCGCCGAGCGGCCAGGTCTACGGCGAGCCCGCGCCCGGCTTCGGCCCGGGAACGGTCAAGGTCCGCGGGTCGGGCACGGCGAAGGTCATCACGCCCGGCACACGAATCCCTCCCGGCTCGATCATCGACGTGTCCAACGGCCGCGGCGTGACGCTCTCCGACCCGACGGGCCAGAAGTCCGTCTTCTACGGGCAGAAGGACGGCGTGCCGAGCATGTTCGTGTACGCCGGAGTCGTCGGGGGCTTCGTCGAGCTGCGGCTCACGGGCGGCGACTTCAGGGCCTGCCCGAAGCGGGTCGTGCAGAGCGCCGCCGCCGAGAAGCCGGTGCGGCGCCTCTGGGGCAAGGGCAAGGGGAAGTTCAGGACGAAGGCGCGTTACGCGTCGGCCGCGATCCGAGGGACGTGGTGGCTGACGGCCGACTACTGCACGCGAACGCTCGTCCAGGTGAAGCAGGGCTCGATGACCGTCCGCGACCTCGTCAAGAAGAAGAACGTGATCGTGACGGCCCCGAAGAGCTATTCCGCGCGTCCGAAGTAGCGCCTAGACCGGCAGCGTGAGGCTCTCGAGGTCGCGCGGGTAGTACGTCACGAGCTCGACGCCGTCTTCAGTCACCACCGCGGTGTCCGAGTGGCGGAAGCCGCCGAGCTCCGGTGAGTAGAGCCCCGGCTCGACCGTGAAGACCATGCCGGGGACGATCTCCGTGTCGTCGCCCGTGTCGAGGAACGGCCCCTCGTGGTAGCGCAGGCCGATCGCGTGGCCCGTGTGATGGCGCCAGTACGGCATGAGCTTGTGCGCGTCGAAGTACGCGCGGACGGCCTTGTCGACATCCGAGCAGCGTGCACCGGGCTTGATCGCCTCGAACGCGATGTCCTGGAGCGCGACCATGTGGTCGAACATGCGCTTCTGCTCGTCCGTCGGCGGGCCGATGACCATCGTCCGCTCGAGCTCTGACAGGTAGCCCCACATGGCCGCGCTCGCCCCGGTCACCAGCACGTCTCCCGCCTGGAAGACGACGTTGTTCGCAAGCGCGTGCGGGATCGCCGAGCCGCGTCCGATCTGGCCGCGGTAGCCGGCGTGCGCGCCACGCGCGAACATGTTGAAGCCCCGGTAGAGCGGCCCGAGCGTCTGCAGCATCGCGGTCGTCGCCTCGTCGGACGCGCGCTGCGTCACCTCCGTCTCCGTCAGCCCCACCTGCGTGTACTGCTGGAGGAGCCGGTGCGCTAGGTTGCCCCACTTCGAGCTCTCGCGGATGAGCGCGAGCTCTGCCTCCGATTTCACCGCCATCTGCGCCTCGACGAAGGCGGTGACGCGGGCGACCTCCGAGCTCGTCAGCTCGGACAGCGTCGGCCCCTGGTAGCCGAGGATCCACGGATAACCGTCCTGGTCTGCGCCGATCTGGCCGCCGACCGACAGCTCCGCGAGCAGGTCTGCGAGCGCCGTCTCCGCACGCGGGTCGCCCGGATACTCGTCGTAGTGGGCGATGCGCTCGATGCCGGTCGCTCCGCCTGCGTGCTCGACTTCGAGGCGCGGCACGAGCAGCGCGCGCTCTCCGTCGGCCGAGACGACGAACGCCATGGGCCGCTCGGTGGGGATGAACGCGAAGCCTGAGTAGTAGAGGACGTAGTACGGGTCGAAGAGGACGGCGCCGGAGAGCGACGAAGCGGCGAGGTGCTCGCAGAGCGCTTCGACACGCGCGGCATGCTCCTCGCGCGATATGGCTATAGAGGTCAGCATGCCAGGAGCCTATTGCGCATGAGCACCGACCGGATGGCCCTCCGCGCGACGCTGCATTGCCTGACGGGCTGCGCCATCGGCGAGGTGCTGGGCCTCGCCATTGGCACGGCTCTCGGCTGGAGCAATGTGCCGACGATAGCGCTCGCCGTCGCGCTCGCGTTCCTCTTCGGCTACAGCTTCACGTTCGTGCCGCTGCTAGTCGGAGGTATGGCGCTCCGGGCCGCAGCTGGGGTGGCGCTGGCGGCCGACACGATTTCCATTACGGTCATGGAGATCGTGGACAACGCCGTGATCCTCGTCATCCCGGGCGCGATGGAGTCGGGCCTCGACTCGCCGCTCTTCTGGGGAGCGCTCGCGCTCGCGCTGGGCGCTGCGTTCGTCGTCGCGTATCCCGTCAACCGCTGGCTGATCGCCCGTGGCAGAGGCCACGCCGTTGCCCACACGCACCACTGACGTCGTCGTCCTCGGAGCGGGCGTGATGGGGCTCGCCTCCGCCTGGGCGCTCAAGCGGGCGGGCCGCGACGTCACGGTGCTCGAGCAGTTCGAGGTCGGCCACCCGTTCGGGTCGAGCCACGGCGCGTCGCGCATCTTTCGCTTCGCGTACTCCGAGACCGAGTGGGTGGCGCTCGCGCAGGAGGCGCTGCCGCTCTGGCGTGAGCTCGAAGGGGAGTCGGGGACCGAGGTGCTCTCGCTCACCGGCCTCCTCGACTCGAGCGGCGACAGCGCAGCGCTCCGCTCGGCGCTCGACGTGTGCTCGGCGGAGTATGAGGTGCTCGACGAGGGCGACGCGGGACGACGGTTCGGGATCGAGCTGGAGGGCGAGGTCGTGCTGGAGCTGCACGGCGGCATCGTCCGAGCCGACCGCGCGCTCGCAGCGTTCTCGCGGGGCATCGAGATCCAGAACGGGGTTCGAGTCCTCGCCCTTCAGGCGAACGAGGGGGGCGTGACGCTGGAGACCTCGGCCGGCACGTTCGAGACCGCGCTCGCCGTCGTCGCCGCCGGAGCCTGGGCGACACCGTTGCTGGCTGACGCGGGAATCGAGCTGGAGACGACCGTCTCCCAGGAGACCGTCGCGTACTTCGACCTCCCCGGCGCAGACGAGCTCCCGTCGGTCATCGACTGGCTCGAGGACACCGGCCGTCACGCGTACTCGCTTTCGGCCGGCGAGAACATCCTCAAGGTCGGGCTGCACCATTCGGGCGTGCCGGTCGAGCCCGGTGAGCCGGGGAAGCCCGATCCCGAGGTCGTAGAGGCCGAATCGGAGTGGGTGCGGCGGCGTTACCCTGCCGCCGATCCGACGCCACGAGGCGCCGAGACGTGCCTCTACACGAACATCGAGGAGGACCGCTTCGTGACCGAGCGGCACGGCACGATCATCGACTGCTCGGCGTGCTCCGGGCACGGATTCAAGTTCGCACCGGCCGTCGGCGCTCGCGTGGCCGCGCTCGCGTGACCGGCGCCCCGCTTCGCCTTGGGATCGTCGGCTGCGGCTGGGTCGCGCTCGATCGGCACCTGCCGGCGCTCGCGCACGTCCCGGAGGTGGACGTCGTCGCGCTCGCCGATCTCGATCCCGCCGCGCTCAGCCGAGCGGGAAGCCTGGCCCCGCGAGCGCGACGGTTCCCCAGCGCTGAGGCGCTGGCGGCCGACCCCGACGTCGACGCGGTCGCCGTCACCGTGCCGCCCGCAGCCCATCTGGACGTGGCCCTCGCGGCGCTGGCCGCCGGCAAGCACGTGCTCGTCGAGAAACCACTGGCAGCGTCACTCGAGGACGCGGACACGCTCGTCACGGCGTCAGAGACCTCGCCGTGCAAGGTCGTCGTCGGCTTCAACTTCCGCCGGCATCGCTTCGTCCAGCGGGCAAAGGCGATGATCGCCGCCGGCGAGCTCGGCGACGTGACGTGCATCCGCAGCGCCTTCACGAACGACGTCCCCCTCGACGACGCGGCGGGCTGGCGCGGCTCGCGCGCGCTCGGTGGGGGCGGAATCCTCGACCGCGCCGTGCACGAGATCGATCTCTGGCGCTACCTGCTCGCCGACGACGTCGCGGAGGTGTCTGCTGTTTCCGTCCCCGGCCGCACGGATGACGACGTCGCGGTGGTCACCGCGCGCATGTGTCGTGGCGCCATCGCGACGATCGTCGTCCTCGACGCCGCCGTCGTCAGCCACGAGCTCACGATCTACGGCGGCCGCGCCGCGGCGCGCCTCGATCTCTGCCGGTTCGACGGGTTCGCGGTCGAGGCGAGCGGCAGTCTCCCCGGCTCGCCGCGTGCGCGCCTCGGGCGTGCGAGGGAACTGCTCGCCGACGCACGCGGGAGCGCGAGGGCAATCCGGCGCGGTGGCGACTACCTGCTCACGTACGAGGACGAATGGCGGCGCTTCGCGGAGATCGTCCGCCGGGATCTGCCCGCCGAGCCGACCGTCGCGGACGGTCGCGCGGCGCTCGAGGTGGCGCTGGCCGCGATCGAGTCGGCCGATACCCGTGCTCCTGTCCAGCTGGCGGCCCTCGTCACGTGACCGGCCCCGAGCTTTCCGTCGTGCTCGTGGGCGACAGATTCGAGACCGTGCGAGAGGTGATCGGCCATCTCGAGCGGCAGACCGTGCGCGATCGGCTCGAGCTCCTGATCGCCATGCCGTCGGGTGACGCCACACGGGTTCGACGAGGGTGCCTGCGCAGGCTTCCACTCCGCCCGGGTCGTCGAGGTCGACTCGATCGAATACATCCAGCCCCCGCGCGTGGCGGCGATACGCAGCGCCGAGGCTCCGCTCGTGCTGATCGCCGAGACGCACTGCTTCCCGGAGCCGGATTCGCTGGCCGCGCTCATCGAACGTCACCGCGAGCCCTGGACGGTGGTCGCGCAGGTCGTCACGAACGCGAACCCGGACTCGGCGATCAGCTGGGCGAACCTGCTCATGGACTACGGTCCCCAGCTCGTGGGCACACCGGGCGGTGAAGTCGGTCAGGTGGCCAGCCACAACGCGTCGTACAAGCGAGCTGCGCTGATCGCGATCGAGGACGAGCTCGTGAGCTTGCTGGAGGCGGGAGACGTCCTCCACGAGACACTGGTGGCACGAGGCGGACGGTTGTTCCTGGAGGAGGGCGCGCGCACGGCTCACCTCAACGTCTCGCGCGTGCCCGCGTGGCCGCGGGAGCGGGTGGCCCACGCGCGGGCGTACGCCGCGCGTCGGGCGCAAGGCTGGGGCGTCTCGCGGCGCGCGCTCTACATCCTGGGGGCGCCGCTCATCCCCGTCGTCCGCCTCGTGCGGATGCACCGCCACCTCGCGCGGCACGACGCTGCCACGTCCCGGCCCCGTGCGCCTGTACCCGACGCTCTTCGTCGGGCTCTGCATGAGCACGCTTGGCGAGGTGCTCGGTTACGCGTTCGGTGCCGGGTCGGGCAAGCGCATCGAGTCCGAGATGGAGCTCCACCGAAGGCCGTACGTCCGTTGAGCGAACTGCCTTCCGTGCTCGGTGGTCGTTCCGACGCGCGATCGCCCGGACCAGCTCCCGACGTGTCTCGACGGCATCGCGAAGCTCGACTATCCGCGCGACCGGCTCCAGGTGATCGTCGTCGACGACAGCGGCGGTGGCGCGACCGTCGAGGCTGATCTCGACGTCGAGCTCATCGCCACGGATCGCATCGGCCCCGCGGGTGCGAGAAACGCAGGCGTCGAGCGGGCTGAGGGCACGCTGCTCGCCTTCATCGACGACGACTGTTACCCGCGGCCCGAGTGGCTCGCGCGGCTCGTCACCCGCTGGCAGGAGGCGCCGGCGGAGGCCGTCGGCGGGCACACCGTCAACGCGTTGTCGGAGAACGTCTACGCCGAGGCGGCGCAGCTCGTGATCGACGTGGGGTACGCGCAGAACAGCGCCCCGGAGCGCCGCTGGTTCACGACGAACAACCTCGTCATGCCCGCCGAGGGCTTCCGGGCGCTCGGCGGCTTCGACGCCTCGTACCGGACGGCCGAGGACCGGGATCTGTGCGCGCGCTGGCTGGAGAGCGGCCGCCGGATGGCGTACGAGCCGGCGGCGATCATGGAGCACCGGCGTCGCGTAGACCTCGCCGAGTTCGTCGCGATGCACTTTCGCTACGGACGCGGCTCGTTCCGGTTCCACCGCGATCGCCGCCGCCGGGGCGCACCGGTCGCTCTCGAGCCCTCGTACTACGCTGCGCTCACGCGCGCGGCGTTCGACAGAGAGAGCCCGGGCCGCACCGCGACCCTCGAGGGGCTGCTGCTCGTCTGGCACGCGACGAACACCGCGGGCTTCCTCTACGAGTGGGGACGAACGCTGGCATCCTCTACGCCATGAACCCGCGGGACATGAGCCTCCGGACGAGGTTCTTCCTCCTCGTCGCGCTGGGCTCGATCGTCACGGCCACTGCCGCGTACGTCCTCCACTTCCGCTTCCTCGACAACCTCGAGCGGCAGACGATCGACCTCCGTTTCACGCTGCGCGGCGATGAAGCGGCGCCGCTCGACGTCGTCATCGTGAAGGTCGACGACGTGACGTTCGACGAGCTGAACGAGCAATGGCCGTTCCCACGCGACAAGCATGGACGGCTGCTCGACCAGATCGCGAAGGGCAAGCCGAGTGCCATCGCCTTCGACATCCAGTTCTCGGAGTACGGGTCGGTTGCCGAGGACAACGCGCTCGGCAATGCCCTCTTCCGCCACCCGGGGTTGACGGTGCTGTCGACGACTGAGGTGGACGAGGAGGGAGAGGCACACCTCATCTTCGACTCGTCGGCGCTCGAGGAGCTCGGCGCACGGGCGGGCAACGCGAATCTTCCCACCGACAAGGACGGGATCATCAGACGCTTCCCCTACGAGGTGGAGGGCCTGAAGGGGTTCGCGATCGTCGGAGCGGAGATCGCGGACGGCAGGACGATCCCGATCGAGGAGATGGGCGGCAACGCCCAGTGGATCGACTACGCCGGCCGCCCGGGCACCGTCAATTCGTACTCGTACTCGCGCGTGCTGAACGGCAAGGTGCCCTCGCGCGTGTTCAAGGACAAGGTCGTCGTCATCGGGGCGACTGCGCCGTCGCTCCAGGACATCCATGCCACGCCGACAGGCTCGGTCATGTCGGGCCCCGAGATCCAGGCCAACGCGATCTCGACGGCCCTCGACGGCTTCCCGCTCCGCAGCCTGCCGGATCTCTGGAACATCGTGCTCATCGTGGCTCTGGGGCTCATCGTGCCCCTCGTGAGCCTCCGCGCCGGCCCACTCATCTCCGTGTCCGTCGGCATCCTCGCGTTCGGGCTTTTCTCGCTCGGCACGCAACTCTCGTTCGAGCAAGGCGGGAGGGTTTCTTCGTACGTGTACCCCATGGCCGCGCTCGCGATGGCTACCGTGGGCTCGATCGGCACGCACTACACGCTCGCGGCCTTCGAACGCGAACGCGTGCGCGACGTCTTCTCGCGCTTTGTCCCGGAGCAGGTCGTCGACCAGGTGCTCGCTCAGGCCGATGCCGACCTGCGACTCCAGGGCAAGGAGCTCGTGACAACCGTTCAGTTCTCCGACCTCCGCGGCTTCACTTCGAGCGCCGAGGAGATGCCTGCCGAGAACGTCATCACCGTCCTCAACTACTACCTCCAGGAGATGAGCGAGGCGATCCTCGCCCACGGCGGGACGCTCGTCTGTTACATGGGCGACGGCATCTACGCGATCTTCGGCGCGCCCCTCGAGCAGGAGGACCACGCCGACCGCGCGCTCGCCGCCTCGCGCGAGATGCTGCTCGAGCGCCTGCCGAAGTTCAACGCATGGATGCGCGAGCAGGGCCACGGCGAGGGGTACTTCATGGGCATCGGGCTCAACTCCGGCCCGGTGATGACCGGCAACGTCGGCCACGAGCGCCGCATGGACTACACCGCCGTCGGCGACGTCGTGAACACGGCGTCCCGCATCGAGGGCATGACGAAGGGGACGCCGTTCTCCGTGCTCATCGCCGAGTCGACGATCGAGATGATGTCGGAGCGCCCGACCGACCTCGTCTACTACGACGAGCTCGAGATCCGCGGGCGCGTGGCGAGGCTGAAGCTCTGGGCGCTCGACATCCTCAAGCCGGAGGACGCGCCCGACCTCGCCGCCGCGCGCGCGAAGGAGGCAAAGGAGCAGGCCGAGGAGGCCGCGCCGGTCGCCTAGGGGATCAGCGACTCGTTGGCGCCGCTGACCGTCAGGCCGGGCTCGGTGCCGCCGCCGATGACGTAGACGCGGCCGGCGATCGTCGCTACGCCGACGCCATGGCGCGGCGTCGGCAGGTCGGCGAGGCGGCGCCAGCGCTTCGTCGTGAGGCTGTAGCCGAAGACGGAGCCGATCGTGCCCTGCGGCTCCTCGCCGCCCACGGAGACGACGAGCCCCTTCGCGAACGCGGCGCCCGTGCCGCCGCGGGCGTCGGGCACCGGCGCGAGCTTCGTCCAGCGCTTCGTGGCCGGGGAATACGACTCGAAGGCGCGGAGGTTCGTGTCGATGCCGGCGAGGCGTCCGGCAACGGCGTACACCTTTCCTCCCGCCGCCGTCGCCGCGAGGTGCTCGCGAGGCGTGGGGCCGGCAATCGACGCCCACCGGCCTGTCTTCAGATCGAGCCGGAAGGCCTTCGTGGCCAGCCCTCGCGGACCCACCCCGCCGACGACGTAGAGCTTCCCGGCGACGACTGCTGCTCCCGCGGCGCCTCGCACGCCGGGCATCGGCGCGAGAGTGCGCCAGCGGTCACCGTCGAAGACATAGGCGCTCCGGAGCCTGACTCCAGGACCGCCGTAGCCGCCGACGACGTAGAGCTTGCCTCCCGCCGACGCTGCAGCGGCATGGTTGACGCCAACCGGCAGGTCCGGGAGCCGGCTCCACCTGTCGGACGCCGGGTCGTAGAGATCGACGTCGTCCGTGGATGCCCCGTCCGCGAGATACCCGCCGACGACGGCGATATCCCCGCGGAACGGCGCGGCGGCGACCTCGGTCCGCGGCACGGGCAGCGGCGCGTGCGGCTGCCAAGCGGCGCCGCCAAGCCCGAGCAGGGCAACTAGAAGAAGAACTGCTGCCATGCAGGCCACCACGTGTCGGCGGTCGACGTGAGTCGCCGCTCGCCGGACATCTCCACGCCCGGCTTGCGGACGTACTCGTCGAACGAGGCCGTCCGCGTGAACTCCACCTCGATCGTGCACGGCGAGCCCGGGTCGTACGGCGCGACGGCACCGAGGTCGGAGAGCGCTGCCTTCGCACCCTCCTCGATCAGTTCGCGGGCGCGCTGCGCCGGCAGCTGCCGGGCGCTGAACGCGCCGAGACCGCGCTTGACGGCGACCGTCGTCAGGCCGTCGCCGAGCAACTCCGTCGCCTCACGGCACACGGCCTCGTCCCCGGTGACGAGCAGCACGGGGCAGCCCCAGTTCCCGCAGAGCGCCGCGTTGATCCCGGTCTCACCGACGAGCGTGCCGTTGAAAGAGAGGTTCTGCCACGCCATGCCGGAGACCGTGTGGTTCATGACGCCGTCACGCGTGCCTGCCCGGGCGTGCATGCCGACGAAGAGCGCGGCGTCGCACCCCTGCTCGAGGAACTCCGTGTACTCAGTCCACTCCTGCTGGACGACGAACTCGCACGCTGGATCGAGCAGGTCGGGGATGAGCGAGTTGAAGCTCCAGCCCTTGCCCGCGCCGTGACAGTCCATGACGACGATCTCGGTCGCGCCGGCCGCCTTCGCGCCGCGAACGGCAGCGTTGATCTCCTCGGTGTAGAGCTTCCGACCCTCCTCGTACATCGGGTCGCCGCCCGTCGTCTGTTCCCACTTGACGATGCCGGCGACGCCTTCCATGTCGCTGATGATGTGAACCTTCACGCCGTTCCCCCCTGGGTCGCAGCTTCCGCGCTGGACATGATCTCACGGACGACCGCCGTCTTCGCGTCGGCGTATTGCTGAGCGTACTTCCAATCCTGCTCCGCCAGCTCCCGCTTCGCCGCGGCGTAGCGCTCTCGGTCAATGTGGTTCGCGCGCAGCCAGTCGCGGAACATGAGCATCCGGTCTGTCTCCTCGCAGCCCGACGAGAATACGTGGAGGTTGACGTTTGTGTCCGGGCCCTTGAACAGGCGGTGCTCGAACCAGTCCGGCTCGCGAATGCGAAGCACGTAGCCCGCCGCCTCGAGGTCAGAGACGTACACGGCCTCCTCGGACGAGTCCGCGACCTCGAGGACGGTGTCGATGATCGGCTTCGCCGGCAGGGACGGGACGGACGTCGAACCGGCGTGCTCGAGGCGCATGACGCGTTCGCCCAACACCGCGCGAATGCGTGCCGCCTCGCGCTCGTACAGACCCGGCCACGCTTGGTCGTAGTCGCAGATCTCGATCGGGGACGAGAGCGGCCGTAGCTCGCCGACGACTACCTCTGGGAGGAACGCGTCGTATGCCGCAACGTCGGTCGGGTCTCGAGGCGTGTCGCCGATCACTCGGCGACCACCTCCCCGACGACCTCCCCGCGCGAGCTGACGACGGGAACCGTACCGAGATCGAGGTCGAGAAAACGCGCGAGCGCGGACCGTAGCGGGCGCTGACTGCCGTCCTCGGACTTGACGGCGTAGCCAGTTCCGTCGGGCGCGACGGCACACAGGAGCCCCTCGGCGCCGCCCTTCGCAATCCAGCCCGGCTGCCGGCGCATGAGGTCGGTGTCGAGCGAGCCTTCGCCGCCCACGAGCTCGGGGTGGGCGCGCATCGCGGCGAGGACCCGGCTCGCCGCCGTCGAGCGCAGGCAGACGAGAGAACGACGCCGCCATCCGCTCGAGGGAGAGCGCGAACGTCACGACGCCGCAGCCGTCGACGGCGGTCGGGATGTCCGTCACCTCCGTGGCCTCGGCGACCTCCGCGTGAAGTGCCTTCTGCAGCGGGTGCTCGGCGAGGCGGTAGCCCGCAATCTCCCAGCCGCGCGCGCGGCAGACGGCGAGAAAGCCCGCGTGCTTCCCCGAGCAGTTGTGGTGGACCGCCCCCGGCGAGCGGCCCTCCTGCTCTCCGCACTCGAGGTCGTCCTCCGTCGCGGGCGCGACAGCGAGCAGGCTGCGCACTGCGTCGATCTGTGCCGGCTCGGCGCGGTGCGACGCACACGCGATGGCGATCTCCCGGTCGTCGAGCTCGGGCCTGGCGCGGGCGAGCAGCAGAGCCTGGATCGGCTTCGCGCTCGAACGAAAGAAGCAGACGAGCTGCGGTTCGCCGGCGGCCGCGACAACCTCGCCGTCACGTACGCCCACCGCGTGCACGCGGTGGCGCGCCTCTACGGTGCCGCCGCGGCGCACGGATACGCTCAGCGAGTCCATGGCGCGGAGACTAAAGAGCCTCTGGCCGCAGGGAGGCCTCTGGCGGCACCCGGACTTCCTGAGGCTCTGGGCCGGCCAGACGATCAGCCAGTTCGGGAGCCAGATCTCGGCGCTGGCGCTGCCGATTACGGCCATCGTCGTGCTCGATGCGACCGCGTTCCAGGTGGCGTTGCTGGGGACGGTCGAGTTCCTGCCGTTCCTGCTCTTCACGCTGCCGGCCGGAGTCTGGGTCGATCGGCTTCGCCGGCGCCCGATCCTCGTCATCGCCGATCTCGTGCGCGCGGCCGTTCTCGTGTCGGTGCCGGTCGCGTACGCACTCGACGCGCTCACGATCTGGCAGCTCTACATCGTCGGCTTCGTCGTCGGGACGGGAACGGTGTTCTTCGACGTCGCGTACCAGTCGTATCTCCCCTCGCTCGTCCGCCGGAACCAGCTCGTGGAGGGCAACTCGAAGCTCGAGCTCAGCGTGTCGGCCGCCCAGCTCGGGGGACCGGCCGCGGCCGGCGGGCTCGTCTCGCTGCTGTCGGCGCCCTGGGCCGTCCTTACGGATGCGATCAGCTTCCTCGGCTCCGCGCTCTTCGTGCTCCGGATCCGCACGCGCGAGGAGGTCGTGGAGCGACCGCCGGCCGCGGAGCGCCCGGGCATGCGAGCCGATGTCTGGGAAGGGATGCAGTTCGTGTGGCGGGAGCGGCGGCTGCGGGCGCTGACCGAGAGCACGGTGATCTTCAACTTCTGCGCGAACGGCGCGTTCGCGGTCTACCTCGTCTACGCGGTGCGCTCGCTCGGCCTCTCGCCGGCAGCGATCGGCGTCATCTTCTCGCTCGGGAACGTCGGCTGGCTCGCCGGTGCGCTCGTGGCAGGCAGGCTGTCGACGAAGCTGGGCGTCGGCCGGGCGCTCATCCTCTCGGGCGCCTGTGGCCGCTCCGGCGCTGATGCTGGTCCCGCTGGCGCCGCAATCCGCACCGATCCCGTTCCTGATCGCATCGGGCGTGCTCAGCTCGTTCGGTCTCGTCATCTGGCGGATCGCGCAGGTGAGCCTCCGCCAGGCGATCACTCCGGATCACATGCTGGGGCGGGTCAACGCCGTGAGCCGGTTCATGATGTGGGGGACGATCCCGCTGGGCACGCTGCTCGGCGGCGCTCTCGGCTCGACGATCGGCCTTCGCGAGACCCTCTGGCTCGGGACGATCGGCGCGTCGTTCACGATCCTGCCGGTGCTGTTCTCGCCCGTGCGCACGCTCACCGAGATTCCGACGACACCGGTCGAGACGCATGCGTAGCCTCTGGCCGCGCGGCGGCCTCTGGCGGCATCCGGACTTCCTGAAGCTCTGGTCCGCCGAGACGATCAGCCTGGTCGGAACGCAGATCTCGCAGCTCGCGATCCCGCTGGCCGCGATTCTCGTGCTCGACGCAAGCGCGTTCGAGGTGGCGGTCGTGGGAGTGGCCGAGTTCCTCCCGTTCCTGCTCTTCGCGCTGCCGGCGGGCGTCTGGGTCGACCGCCTGCGTCGGCGCCCGATCCTCGTAATCGCGGACGTCGGACGCGGACTGGCGCTCGCCACGATCCCGCTGTTCTACGCCTTCGACGCGCTGACGATCTGGCAGCTCTACGTCGTCGGCTTCGTCGTCGGCACGCTGACGGTGTTCTTCGACGTCGCGTACCAGTCGTACCTGCCGTCGCTCGTCTGCCCGCGAGCAGCTCGTGGACGGCAACTCGAAGCTCGAGGTGAGCCGCTCCGCGGCCTCGCTTGCCGGGCCGGGGATCGCTGGAGTGCTGGTGGCCGCGATCACGGCGCCGTACGCCATCCTCGTCGATGCGATCAGCTTCTTCGCTCTCGGGTGGCTTTGTACTTGCCATCCGGCGACGCGAGCCACTGCCCGAGCGGGCGGAAGAGCGCAGCATGCGCAAGGAGCTCATGGAGGGCCTGCGCTACCTGCTCGGCCATCGCTACTGGAGGCCGATTGCCATCTGCGTAGCGCTGTCGAACGGGTTCGGCTCGGTGGGCGGTTCGATCTTCCTCGTCTACGCGGTGCGGGAGCTCGACATGTCGGCTGCGGTCGTCGGGATCGTGTTCGGAATCGGGAACGTCGGCTGGCTGCTCGGTGCCCTGGTCGCCGGGCGCCTCTCCGGGTCGCTCGGCGTCGGCAAGACGATCGTCGGCGCAGCGCTCCTGTTCGGCCCGGCCACGCTGCTCGTTCCGCTGGCGCCGCAATCCGCCCCGATCCCGTTCTTCCTCGCGAGCTTCATCCTCGTCAGCTTCGCCGCGGTCGTCTTCAACGTGACGGGGCTCAGCTTCCAGCAGGCGGTCACCCCCGACCGGATGCTCGGCCGGCTCAACGCCTCCCGGCGCTTCATCGTCTGGGGCGTGATCCCGCTCGGCTCGCTCCTCGGCGGCGTGCTCGCGACGCAGGTCGGGCTGCGCGAGACGCTGTGGATCAGCGCCATCGGGTCGCTCCTCGCGTGCCTGCCAGTGCTCCTGTCGCCGGTACGCTCGATCGGGCGTATGGACGACGCCATCCGAGAGCACGCCCCTGCCGTCGCCTCCTCGTCGCTCGATGCCTGAGCTGCCGGAGGTCGAGGCGTGGGTGCGGGAGCTCGATCCGCTTGTCTCCGCGGCGCCGATCGAGCAGGCCGGCCCGGCGCACATCGCGACGCTGAAGACGTTCGACCCGCCGCTGTCGTCGCTCGACGGCAGGCGGCTGGCGGGCGCAGAGCGGCGAGGCAAGAACCTCCTCTTTCCCGTAGACGGCGACAAGCTCGTCCTGCGCATCCACTTGATGAGCGCAGGGCGACTGAAGTTCCTCACGGCGAGCGCGAAGAAGCCGAAGGCGCCGATGTTCCGGATGAGGTTCGAAGGCGGTGCCGAGCTCGTGCTCACCGAGGGAGGGAAGAAGAAGCGTGCCGGCGTCTGGCTCGTGACGCCCGAGGCGCTGGAGGCCGATCTCGCGCACCTCGGGCCCGATGCTCTCGAGGTCGACCCGACGTCGCTCGCCGAGATCCTCGAGCGCGAGCGTCGGCAGCTCCACCCGCTGCTGCGAGACCAGCGAGCAATCGCCGGCATCGGCCGCGCCCACGCGAACGAGATCCTGCTGCGGGCAAGGCTCTCGCCCTTCAAGGCTTCTACCGAGCTCAGCGCCGAGGAGCTAGAGCGGCTCGCGGAGGCGATCCGCGTCGACCTGTCGCGCGCGCTGGAGCTGCGCGAGCGGGGCAAGGACGACAAGGCCGTCTACCGCGTCCACAACCGCCTCGGCGAGCCGTGCCCCGAGTGCGGAACGCCGATCGCGCGCGTCGATTACGAGGAGCACACCGTCTACTACTGCCCGACCTGCCAGACCGGCAGCCGGGTGCTCAAGGACCGCCGCCTCTCACGTCTCCTCCGCTGAACACCGGCCTAACCAGACATGTCGCAGGGACAGTCCCTGCTCCTGGCCCTAACAGACATGCCCACGGATGTGACTCGTGGCTGTACCGCGAACGGCCGGCGACGATGGCCGAATACGTCCATACAGAGGGCCTGTCCCTCAGACATGTCCGTAAGTGGCGGTTGCAGGAGCCGCCTCCGGGCTCGGCCGTTAGGCGGGTACCTCTGCCATCGGCGTGCGCACGACGCTGAGGCCGATCGGCTGCAGCGGCTGCTCGAAGACGTGCTCGAGCTCGGCGGCGGCGAAGAAGCCGACGACCTTCAACGTTGTGTCGCCGGTGTTGTAGACCGCGTGGGGCACGAGCTCGGGCACGACCGCGAGACTTCCCGCATCGAGCTCCACACGCTCGCCACCGACCTCCGCCTCGCCCGTGCCGGCGACGATGTAGAGGGTCTCCTCGGCGCCGTCCGTGTGACGCCCAAGGTGCTCACCGGGCTCGATCTCGAAGTAGACGACCGCCGAGCTCTTCGTACCCGCCTCGGCGTGCAAGGGGAACGCCGACCGCACACGCATCGCGGCGTCCTCGTCGCTCCAGACTTCCATCAGCTCCAGCTCCCTCACGTTCACAACGACCTCCTTTTCGCGTTACAGGTTGTAAGACCGTAATAGATCACGCTACACTCTGTCAAGTGAAAACGAAGAGGCCGTACACGATGAAGCGACGAGCGGAGCAGCTCGACGAGACACGGCAGCGGATCGTCGACGCGACCGTGGCGCTCCATGAGGACGTCGGCCCGGCCCGGACGACTGTGACCGCGATCGCAGAGCGAGCTGGCGTGAGCCGGCCGACCGTCTACAGCCAGTTCCCCGACGACCGGTTGCTGTTCGCCGCCTGTAGTGGCCACTGGAGAGAACAGCACCCGATGCCGCAGCTCGAGGAAGGCGAGCTCGAACCCACGCTCGCCGCGCTCTACGCGTACTTCGCCGAGAACAGGCGCATGCTCGAGAACGTCGACCGCGATGCTCGTCTCCTGCCTGCGCTGGCCGACGTGTATGGCCACGCGCTCGCCGCGCGTGCCGACGCGGCCGACCGGCATGCGGAGCGGATCGCTCCGGGCGACGAGCGCGTGCGCGCCGTCATGCAGCTCGCCTTCTCGTTCTCCACGTGGCAGACCCTCGACGCCGCAGGGCTCGATTCAGCCGGCGCGGCCTCGCTCACCGCCTCGCTCGCACACGCCGCTGCCGCTAGCGTGTCCGTGTGAGCGAGACCACGAAGCTCGACCTCACCGACGACCTCCAGGCATCGACGCCGGAAGTCCGGCTGGGCCTGTCGCGCGCCGGCGTCACCGGAGTGTCGAAGGCCGTGCGCATCGCGAGCAAGGAGTCGGAGACGGTGATGGCCGCGACCATCGACTGCACCGTCGATCTTGCGGCCGACCAGAAGGGCGTCCACATGTCGCGCTTCCCGGAGCTCTTCGACGAGGCGATCGACGGCGTCGTCGCAGAAGAGGCCCTGCTCGTCGAGCTGCTCGCCGAGCACATCGCGAGCCGCATCGTCGAGCGCCAGGAGGCGTTGCGCGCGGAGGTGACGATCCGCGCGCTGTGGCCGATTCGCCGCGAGACGCCCGTCACGCGGCTCGCGACGCAGGAGATGGTGACGCTCATCGGCATCGCCGCCGCGTCGCCTGCGCGAACGCGCCGCGTCGTCGGCGTGGAGGCGACGGGCATCAACGCGTGCCCGTGCGCGCAGGGGCTCGTGCGCGGCCGCGCCTCCGAGCGGCTGCTCGAAGCCGGCTTCGGGGAGGAGGACGTCGAGCGCATCCTCGAGCTCGTCCCCATCGCGACGCACAACCAGCGCGGCCGGGGCACGTTGCTCGTCGGCACGGATCAGCCTGTGGACGCAGTCGATCTCGTCGACGTCGTCGAGCGGTCGATGAGCGCGCCGGTCTACGAACTGCTCAAGCGGCCCGACGAGCTCTTCGTCGTCGAGCACGCTCACCTGCGGCCGCGGTTCGTCGAGGATTCCGTCCGCATCGCGCTCCAGGAGACCCTCGCCGCCTATCCCGCTCTCGAAGACGCCAATTTCGTCTTCTCGCGACAGGTCAACCTCGAGACGATCCACGACCACGATGTGCTCGCCGAGCGGGCGGGAACCGTGGGGGAGCTGCGGGCCGAGCTCGAGACGGGCGCCTCGACGGGCACGCAGACCGAGCTCGCCGAGTGGCTGCGGTCCTAGCGCCACCCGAGACGCGCGAGCGGGAGACGACCGGCGGCGGCACCGGCTTCGGCGCACCGTGGAACGTCATCGTGCTCAACGACAACCACAACACGTTCGACGGTGTGGCCGCCGCGCTCTCGCGCGTGCTGCCGGGCGTCTCGTACGACCAGGGGCTCCGGCTCGCAGACCAGATCCACAACGCCGGGCAGGCCGTTGTCTGGTCAGGCCATCGCGAGCGGGCGGAGCTCTACTGGTCGGGGCTCAAGGACTCCGGCCTGACGATGGCGCCGCTCGAGCAGTAAGCCCGCGCAGCTGCTGCCGCCAGGGTCGCGCGCGAGTCTCGGTGCCGCTCGCGAGCCTCCGGATGTTCTGGCGGTGGAGCGCGATCACCGCAGCCGCAGCCGCGCCGCCGAAGGCGATCACCGGCCACGGCTCGCCGAGCAGCCACGCGAGCAGCGGCAGGGAGCAGGCGGAGACGATCGACGCGACCGAGGCGTAGCGGGTGATGAAGAAGACGACGACCCAGACGCCGGCCGCGATCAGCCCGACGAACGGCGCGACGCCGAGAATCGTGCCGCCGGCGGTCGCGACGGCCTTGCCGCCCTTCTCGAACCCGAGAAAGATCGGCCTCGCATGCCCGACCATGGCCGCGCCCCCCGCGAGCACGCCGGCCAGCGATCCCGCCATTTGCGTTGCCACGAGCGCCGGCACGAGCCCCTTCGCGAGGTCGAAGAGCATGACGGGAACGCCGTACCGCCAGCCGAACGCACGCCAGACGTTCGACGCGCCGATGTTCCCGCTGCCGACGGTGCGAATGTCGACGTGTTTCGTCGCGCGCACGAGCCAGTACCCGAAGGGGATCGACCCGACGAGGTAGGCAGCGGCGACGAAGAGCGCCGTCGTCATCGCGTCAGGTCGCCTACGGCCGAATGCCGTACGCGTCGATCCAGCCGTTCACGACCGTCCAGTCGAGATTGTCGAAGAACGCGTCGATGTACGCGCCGCGGTCGGTCTGGAAGTCGAGGAAGTACGCGTGCTCGTAGACGTCGAGGGCGACGAGCGGCGACGCGTTCCAGATGGCGAACGTGTTCTGGGCGTCGCCGATGTAGTTGAAGAGACGTCGCTCGTCCCAGTCGTACGCCGTCCAGGCCCAGCCACGGCCGGCCATGCCCGTGGCCTTGAGATCGGTGCGCCAGGCGTCGATCGAGCCGAAGTCGCGACGCACGAGCGTGCCGATCGGCCCGTCGGGGTCGCCCCCGTCGCCGCCGAGGTGCTCGAAGTAGATCTCGTGGTTCTTGACTCCGCCGATGGCGAACGTGAGGTCGACCTTGAGCGCGCGGATGTCCGAGTAGACCTGGTTCGCGGCCGACAGCGTCGATCTCGGCGAGCTTCGCGAGGATCTCGTTCCGCTTGGCCACGTACCCCTGGTAGAGCTTGTAGTGGGCCTCGATCGTCTGCCGGGAGATCCCGTCCAGCTCGAGCAGCCCGGGCTTGAGCTCGCGCGCCCCGATCTCCTGAGCGTTGAAAGCCAGCGTCGCCATTCGCGTCCTCTCGGTCAGTCGTTACGGTCGCGCTGAGGATATCGCTATGGCGCGACTCTGCCCGCAGCGACGAACGCCGCGTGCGTCACCGGCATCTTCTCGGCGAGGAACACCTCGACGGCCTCGGCGTAGCGGCGGATCTCACGCTGTGCCGTCTCCGCGGCCCGCAGCGAGACGAAGTTCATGAGCGCCCGCGCATTCACCGTCCAGTAGAACTCGGTGTACGCGCCGACGGGCATCACCGACCGCGCGAGCTCGCGCGCGACACCTGCCTCGACGAGCCGCTCGTACGTCTCGAACGCCTGGTCGTAGACGGCCTGAAGCTCCTCCCGAGTCTGCTCGGCCAGTTCCGGATCGACCGGCTCGAACGAGTAGGCGCCAGGCTTGCCGACCTGCGAGCGGACGTCGTCAGCCTCAGGCACGTAGAAGTCGCTCGTCGCCTTCGCATAGCGCATCGAGAACTCGTTGAAGGAGCCGACCCGGTGTCTCATCCATTCGCGGACTACGAAGATCGGCGCCCGGATGTGGAAGCGGAAGGCGTTGTGCTCGAACGGCGTCCCGTGCCGGTCGCGCATGAGAAAACGGACGAGCCCCTCGTCGGACTCGTCCATCTCCTCCTTGCGCCGGCCGAAGCTGACCCGGGCCGAGTTCACGACCGAGAGGTCGCTTGCCATGGCATCGTCGAGCCGGACGAAGCCATGGTCGAGGACGGCGATCGCGCCGTCAGGAATCACGCGCTGCTCGGCCGTGGCCATGAGCGCCAATGTACCGAGCGGACCTGTCGTCTAGAACGTGACTTCTTCGATGACCTCGTAGAAGCCGTCGGTGCCGACCGACTCGACATGAGGCGCCATCGCGTCCTGGCGAGCGGAGTCGTCGCCACCCTGGTGCCCTTCCATCTCTTCCTTGCTCATCTCGACGATGCCGAACGCGATGACCTCGTCGGGGTCCTTGACGTTGCGTGCGATGTACGCGGTGACGCCGGACGGGGCGTCGCCTGTTTCCCAGGCCTGGCGCCACTCGTCGTACGAGCCGGGCTTGAGCTTCCGCGCCGTAAACGCGACCCACTTGGACATGAGGACTCCTTCGTGGGGAGCCCCGGACCGTACAGGGTTACGGATCGACGTGAAGGTCGATGCCGAGCAAGAGCAGCGGCCAGAGCAGGACGGCGAGCAGCGCAGATGCGATGCGCTTGCCGTTCTCGACGTTGTCGAAGTAGTCGTAGGCGGCGGCCATCGCTACCCCGACCACGAGCCACAGGAGGCCGAACATGCTGATGCCGGGTCGAGCGAGTGTCATGTCCAAGCCTGCCCGTTCAGGGCCCCGCAAAACCGCTACTTCAGGTAGCGGTCGAACCAGTCGACGACGATCTCGAGGCGCGTCACGCGGTGGAACGGCGACCCCGAGCGCGTGAGCTCATGGCTCTCCGCGGGGAAGCGCACGAACTCCACTTCGCGCCCCAACAGGCGCAGGATCGTGAAGAGGTGCTCGGCCTGCTCGATGTTGCAGCGGAGGTCGTTCTCGGAATGAAGGATGAGCAGCGGCGTCGTGATGTTCGCCGCGTACGTCGTCGGCGACTGGTCGAGATACGGCTGGACGTCCTCGAACGGCCAGACGCCCGTGTACGCACGGTGGAACCAGCCGAAGTCGGACGATCCGAACTCGGAGAGCATGTTGTTCACTGCGCGTTCCGACAACGCCGCCTTGAAGCGGTCGGTGTGGCTGACGATCCACGAGGTCATGTAGCCACCGTAGGAGCCGCCCATCACGCCCAGGCGATCGGGGTCGATGAAGTCGAACTGCTCGAGGGCGGCGTCCACCACCGCCATGAGGTCCTGGTAGTCGAGCGAGCCCCAGCCGTCGCCGCCGCCGACAGGCCCGCGAATCGCGCGACCCCACTCCTCGGAGTAGCCGGACGAGCCGCGCGGGTTCGAGTAGACGACTGCGTAGCCGGCCCGCGCGTACGTCTGGAACTCGTCGAAGAACTTGTTTCCGTACTGCGTGAACGGCCCGCCGTGGATGTTGAGGAGGAGCGGATAGCGCTCGACCTTCCGCGAAATCGTGCGGCCGCACGAGCCACGCCTCCACCTCCTCGCCGTCCGGCGATGTGGCGACGAAGCGCTCGGAAGGCTGCAAGGGCGCCTGCTCGGAGAACGCGTTGCTCACGTCGGTGAGCCGGCGGTCGCCGACAAAGATCTCGTTCGGCATCGTCGGCGTCGTCGTCGAATGGACGACCACGCCGTCCACGGCGTCCATGCCGTAGACCCAGAGGTCGCCTGAGACGACCTCCTCCACGGCGCCGCCGGCCGCGGGGACGCGACGGACGTGCGTGTTGCCGTGGTCCTCGACCGCGAAGATCAGCGAGTCGCCGTCCCAGAGAGGCTCGCGGACGGCGGGAAACGGGCCGCACTGGAGGTCGAGCTCCTCGGTGAGGACTCGCCGCTCCCCCGTTGCGACGTCCACGACGGCGATGCGGTCGTGGCGAGGCCGGTCGAAGCCGCCCTCCGTCCACGTGCAGGCGATGGACGATCCGTCGGGAGACCAGGACGGCAGGTCGTAGTAGTCGTCGTCGGGCGTGACCCGGCGCGGCTCGCCGCCGGCCGCGTCCACGACCCAGATCTGCTGGCGCAGCTGCACGTCCCAGTCGTCGTCGCGCGCCGAGGCGAAGGCGAGCTGCTTCGAGTCGGGCGACCATGACGGCGCCTCGTTCTCGAAGTCGCCGTCCGTCAGCTGCTGAGCGTCGGCGGAGCCGTCGGCCGCCACGACGAAGATGTGCGTGCGGCGATCGCCCGTCCAGCCCACCGAGTCGAGCTTGTAGCGGTGGCGCGTGAAGCGGCGTGGCAGGCGCTTCTTCTCGTCCTTCTCCTCATACGCGGGATCGGGAACGCGTGCCGCGAAGGCTATTCGGGTGCCGTCCGGCGACCACGCCGGCCGCTCGACATCCTCCTTGAGATCCGTGAGGCACAGAGGCTCACCGCCGTCCAGCGGCAGGACGTACAGCTGCTTCTTGTCGCCGTCACGGTTGGAGGCGAAGGCGATACGCGTGCCGTCCGGCGACCAGCGGGGCGATGCCGTCCGCCTTCTTGCCGGCTGTCAGCTGCCGCGGCGGAGAGGAGCCGTCGACGGCGGCCAGCCAGATCGCGCTGCGGTACGTGTTCTCGTCGCGGTCGACCGAGTTGACGGCGTAGGCGACCGTCTTCCCGTCCGGTGAGAGCCGCGGGTCAGACGCCCAGACGACGTCGTAGAGATCCTCCGGGCGCACGGCCCGAGTCTATGGGCAACCGATGATTTCCGGTGACCGCGTAGGTCGTACTCTATGACGACCATCTCCCCGAGGAGGACTTCGATGCCCACACCGACACTCGTAATCGGAGCGCCCTGCTGGATCGACCTTTACAGCTCGGACACTGACAAGGCCACCGAGTTCTACGGCGGGCTCTTCGGCTGGACGAAGGAGATCCCGAGCCAGGACTTCGGCGGCTACTTCACGTTCCTGAAGGACGGCAAGCACATCGGTGGCTGCATGGCGAACACCGGCGAGGAGGGCCACCCGGACTCGTGGACGGTCTACCTCACCACGGACGACGTCGAGCGCACCGCGAGGAACGCCATCGCGAAGGGCGGCCAGGTGCACATGGAGCCGATGCAGGTCGCCGAGAACGGCTGGTTCACAATCATCGGCGACCCGGGCGGCGCGGGCATCGGCGCGTGGCAGGCCGACCAGGTCACGGGCTTCGAGATCTGGAACGAGCCCGGCGCGCCGAGGTGGTTCGAGCTGGAGACGCCGCAGTACGACGCCGCCGTCGACTTCTACCGCGACGTCTTCAAGTGGAACACCCACACGTTCAGCGACACGCCCGAGTTTCGCTACACGACTCTTCGCGCGGGCGAGCCGACGACCTCGCGGGCATCCAGAACATGCCCGAGGGAACGCCGAGCGGGTGGACGATCTACTTCGGCGTCGACGACACCGATGCCGCCCTCGAGCGGGTCGTCGAGCTCGGCGGCAGCGTAACGCAGCCGGCCCAGGATACGCCGTACGGCCGTCTCGCGCAGGCGGCCGATCCCACCGGCACGTCGTTCAAGCTGATGGCGAGCGCCTAGCCGAGCAACGTCAGCGCGAAGTCGGCGGAGGCGTCGCCGTTGAAGCCGAACAGCAATACGCGCTGCCACTGGCCGAGGCACAGCCGGCCGTCCACGAAGGGAATCTGCTCCATCCGCGAGCCGAGCAGGGCAACGATGAGGCGCTCGCGCTCCGTGACGTCGTGGGGGACGAGCCGCGAGAGCATCGCCTCGAAGTCGTGGAAGAACCCCGACTCGCGCTCCGTCACGCGCACGACGGCCAGCGGCGACGTGGCGGCCACGTACGCGAGCCCGGCCTCGTGCCCCGAGTCGGAGATCGCCCTCGACACGTCGTTCGTGATGTCGAAGACGGACAGAGTCGGCAGGGCGGCTGCGACCGACCTCGGGATCTCGACGGATGTCACGACGCCAACACCTCCTTCGGGAGGCGAAAGTGGACGTCCTCGCGGGCGACGGTGACGTCCTCTACGTCGGCGTAGCCACGGCCTGCGAGATCGCGGAGCACGCTCTGCACGAGCTCCTCGGGCGTGGACGCGCCGGCGGTGAGCCCGACGATCTCGTGCCCCGCCACCAGCTCGGCGGAGAGCGCCGTCTCACCGTCGACGAGAGCCGCCTCGGCGCCCGCCACGCGCGCCACCTCGACGAGCCGGTTCGCGTTCGAGCTCGTCGGCGAGCCGATGACGAGGATGAGCGTCCCGCCGAGGCGCACGATCTCCTTCACCGCGTCCTGGCGGTTCTGCGTCGCGTAACAGATGTCGTCCGCGCCGGGACGCGTGAGCGAGCCGAACCGATCCTCGAGCGCGGAGACCGTCGACGCGACGTCGTCGAGCGAGAGCGTCGTCTGGGAGATGACGGCGATGGGCTTGCCGTCCGCCTCGAGCCCGGCCGCGTCCTCGGGCGACTCGATGACGACGATCTGGTCCGGGCGCTCGCCCTTCGTCCCGATCACCTCGACGTGGTCGGCATGGCCGATGAGCGCGACGAGGTGCCCCGAGTCGGCGTACCGGCGCGCTTCAGCGTGCACCTTCGACACGAGCGGGCAGACGGCATCGACGACGCGCAGGCCGCGCGCCTCACAGTTTTCGAGGACAGACGGCGCGACACCGTGCGCCGAGAGCACGCAGATCTCCCCCGGCGGAACGTCGTCCTCGGAGTCGACGAAGACCGCGCCGAGCCCCTCGAGCCTGCGCACCACGTTGTCGTTGTGGACGATCTCGTGCCGGACGTAGATCGGCGGCCCGTGCGCCTCGAGCAGCCGCTCGACGATCTCGATCGCCCGGTCGACACCTGCGCAGAACGACCGCGGCGCGGCCAGGAGGACGCGGTTCACGCTGCCCACCTCTTCCCCGCCTGCGATAGCTCGTCGAGCGCTCGCTTGCCGTCGACGCCGGCTCGGCTGACCCCGATCGGCGCCCGCGCGAACGCCTTCACCAGCCCGCCCCACGCGTAGCGGCCGTCGTCGTGCACGGCGTTGCAGAGGCCGTGCAGCGTCCGCTCGGGCGTGTCCGACACTGCGCGCAGGCAGCCGGCGAGCCGTCCTGACGCGGCGAGCACGCCCGACTCGAGGTCGACGGCGTCGGCGCCTGTGCGCTCGCGGGCCGCTCGGCGCTCGGCCGGGTCGTCGATCACTCTGTCTGTCCCGAGCAGGGTTCCCGGGCGTGCGCCCGGCACGCCGAGCGGGTCGCCCGTCCAGAGCACGCGTCCTTCCTCGTCGACGACGCGCGTCGCATCGATCACGGTGCCCGCAGGCAGGTCGCCCAGGCCGCCGGCGAGGCCGAACGAGACGATTCGCTCCTGCGGGATGCCGTTCTTCGCGCCGAGGCCGACGAGCGCCGTCCGGAGGCCTGCCTTCCGGGCTGCCCGCTGCTCGGCCGTCGTGGCACAGGCCATCGTCAGCCCGTCAGCGTCCACGCCATGCTCCGGACGGTTTCCTTCACGCTGCTCGTCGCCACGAAAGCCGCCGACGGCTCGAAGCCGGAGTGGATGCCGCAGTGCTCGCAGCGCGCGTCTCGCCCCGGGCCGTAGTGCTCCCACTCGATGCCCTCGAGCAAGGCCTCATAGCTCGGGAAGATGCCGTCCGTCAGCAGGTAGCAGGGGCCTTTCCACCCGTACGGATTGCGCGTGATCGATCCCCACGGGGCACACGGCAGCTCCCGCTCGCCGGTGAGGAAGTCCTGGTAGATCGGGCTCGCAAGCCAGCGGTAGCCGTGCTCGCGGACGGCCGCGCGGACGGCGCGGAACTTCTCCTCGTGCTCGGCGCGCGTCATCGTCAGCGCCGGGTCGATCTGCGAGTACTGGTAGCCGGGCGCGATGAGCATCCCGTCGATCCCGACGTCGTTTGTGAGGAAGGCCATCATCTCGATGACGTCCTCGACGGCGGTCTCCTTGAAGATCGTCGTGTTCGTCGTCACGCGGAACCCCGCCTCGCGCGCACGCCGAATCGCGTCGACGGCGACGTCCCACAGGCCGGGGTAGTCGCAGATGTAGTCGTGGATCTCGCGCATGCCGTCGAGGTGGACGACGAACGTCAGGCGATAGTCCGGCTCGAAGACGTCGAGGAACTCCTCGAGGCGCAGCGCGTTCGTGCAGAGGTCGATCGTCTTCCCGAGCTCGAGGAAGCCGGCGACGACGTCCTCGATGCCCTTGAACACGAGCGGCTCGCCGCCGCAGATGGAGACGACGGGCGCCGGGCACTGAACTCCGGAGTCGATGCACTCGTCGACGGACAGCTTCGCCTTGTTCGACTCGTACTCGCGGATCTTCCCGCAGCCGATGCACGCGATGTTGCAGGCGAGCGTCGGCTCGAGCATCAGGACGAGCGGGTACAGCTCACCCTTGCGGCGCTGCTGCGCGACGTACTTGCCGATCTGCATCGTCGAGCGAAGCGGGAACTTCGGCATCAGGCGCGCGCCTCCATCAGCCTAGAGCCTGCCTGAAACGGCCGAGCGCCAGCAGCGGGAAGTGGAGGCGGTAGAGGTGGTAGCGGATCATGAAGTCGGTGGGGAAGCCTGCGCCCGTGTAGTGCCGCTCCTCCCAATCGCCGTTGTCAAGCTGTGTCGCACAGAGGTACGCCGCTGCCCGTCGGGCGGCAACCCCCTCCGCCTGGCCTGCGGCGACGAAGGCTACTAGCGCCCACGCGGTTTGTGAAGCCGTCGCCACGCCGCGCCCGTGCCACGCGGCGTCGTGGTACGAGCGGATGTCCTCGCCGAAGCCGCCGTCCGGCTGCTGGACGGAGTCGAGCCACGCGGTCGCGCGCTCGAACGCCGGATGGCCGGGCGGCAGGCCACACGCCTCGAGCGCAGGCAGCGCCGCCGCGGTGCCGTAGAGATGGTTCACGCCCCACCGCCCCCACCAGGAGCCGCCGCGCTGCTGGCTGCCGAGCAGGTAGTGGAGGCCGCGCCGCACGACGTTCTGGTACGCCGGATCGCCGGCGAGAGCCTCGAGCGCGTGTGCGCTCACGTCCTCTGACGGCGGGTCGATGACCGCGCCGAAGTCGCAGAAGGGGAGCTTGTAGAGCCACGTGCTCGTCGAGTCCGCGTCGAACGCGCCCCAGCCGCCGTTCTGGGACTGCATACCGGCGATCCACGTCAGTGCGCGCTGCACCGCCTGCTCGCCGAGCTCCAGCTCGCGGAGCGCCAGGCAGACGACCGCCGCATCGTCGACGTCTGGATAGAGGTCGTTCTCGAACTCGAAGGCCCAGCCGCCCGGGGCAACCCCCGGTCGCCGCACGGCCCAGTCCCCGGTCACCGTGACCTCCTCTCCCAGGAGCCATCCGCCCGCCTTGACGAGGTCTGGGTCGTCGGCGGGCACGCCGCACGCGCGGAGCGCGAGAACTGCGATGGCCGTGTCCCAGACGGGCGACTGGCACGCCTCCGGGCGCAGGCGGTCGCCGTCCTCGACGAGGAAGCCGCTCCAGCCTTCGACCGCGCGGCGGAGGCACGGGTCGTCGAAGTCCCGCCCGAGCGTGGCGAGCATGAGGATCGACCAGACCCACGGCGGCTGGATGCCGCCCCAGGAGCCGTCCGCCTCCTGCCGGTCGCGCACCCACTGTTCGGCCGTGGCGATCGCGCGGCGGCGGAGCGCCGTCGGGGTCGCCGGCGGTGACGACGCGCCGTGTTGCGCCCCGATCTCCGTCAGGTCGACACCCGCCGGACGAGCGGGACGAAGCGCCTGGACGACCGACAGCGGCACGATCGTCTGCCGCGCCCAGCAACCGAAGTTGTAGACGGACAATGGCGCGGACGGCGGAGAGAGGATCAGCTCGACGGGCATGGTCGGGATGTCCTGCCACGGCCACGCGTCGAGCACCGCGAGGAAGCACTTCGTGAACACCCTTGCGCTCGCGACGCCGCCTGCTGCGCGGATGTACGCACGCGTCTCGTCGCCCGCGTCGACCCCGGCCATCTTCAACGCAACGTACGACTCGATCGTCGTCGAGATGTCGGGCGGCCCCTCCCACCAGTTCGACCACGTTCCGTCGTCGCGGCGGCGGGCGAGGATCTCGTTCGCGAGCTTGCGGTCGGTGGCCGCGTCGCGCAGCCCGAGCACGTGCAGCCAGAAGAGATGCTCGGCCACCATCGTCGCGTTCGACTCGAGCTCGCCGACCCACCAGCCGTCCGCGTCCTGGAGCTCGAGGAGGCGCCGCGTCCCGGCCTCGATCGCGCTGTCCAATGAGGTGAGAGTTGCAGTCGCGCTCATGCCGCCACGGCGCGCGCGGCAGCTACGCCGCTCCGCACCGCGCCCTCCATCGTCACCGGCCAGCCCGTCTCCACCCAGGCGCCGGCGCGAACCACGGCGGGTCGGCCCGTCGCGACCGGCAATCGCGTGACTCCTGGTCGCAGCGCGAGCGTTGCCATCGGCTCGCGGCTCACCCGAGACCACAGGAGCTCCGCTGGACCGAGCCGCTCCGTCAGTTGCTCGACGATGCGCGCCACGAGATCGCGTCCTCGTATCTCCATCAGCTCGGGAACGCCGCTCGACACCACCGTCAAATACTGACGTCCGTCGCCCGGTTCCTGCCCGGTGAGCGCACCACGATCGAAGACCCAGTGCGCGTCGCTGCCGAGCAGCGCCGCGAGTGGATAGGAGAGCAGCGGGCGGTCGAAGAGCAGATGGACGCTCACGATCGGCGAGTGCGCGAGCGCCGCCGTCTCCGGAGGCGGCGTTGCAAGGACGACGGCATCGGCCTCGAGGTCGTCCACCGAGTCGACGCGCGAGCTGGTACGTACCGTCGCGCCGGCCGCCTCGAGCGCGCGGCCGGCGGCGTCACCGTGCATCCACCCGAGCGGCCGCGTGGGCAGGATGACGTCGCTCGCCTCGCGCGAGGCGAGCAGCGCCGTCCGCACAGTGAAAACACCCCACTCCGCGCTTACCTCGTCCGTGCGGAGGTTGAGCGCCGGACGGACGAAGACGTCCCAGAAGCGGTCGATCGAGTCGTCGGGACAGCCGAGCTCTCGCAGTAGCGCGCCGAACGTCTGCGTGGGCAGTCCGCCGGCTGGCAGGCTGCGGACCGCCCGTGCCACGCGCAGCCGGTCACCGATCGAAAGGTGCCCGTAGCGAAGGAGCGAGCCTGGCGAGCGCCCGATCTTCGCGGTGCGGCCGTCCTCGGCGATCACCGTCAGCTCGAGCGCGAGCCGGCGGTAGGAGCCGCCCTCGCCGATGCGGTCGAGAAAACGCAGGTACTCGGTGAAGCAGCCGAGCGCGATGTGCTGCCCGTTGTCGGGCGGCGGGGAAGGATCGCCCTCGCGCTCAGGCAGCGTCTGCACGGCGCCGCCGAGCGTCGGCCGCGCTTCGTAGAGCGTGACCGTGTGACCCTGATCGGCGAGCTCGAGGGCGGCCGCGAGGCCGGCCAGCCCGCCGCCGACGACGGCCGCCTTCACGGCGCGCTCCCCACTCTCGTTGGCACAGACTTGGCACAGTCCCGTTGCCCATGAGCGCGAATTTCCGCGCTAACCTCACAACTGGGGGTCGAGGGCCGAAGGCCCCGGGGGAAAGAAAGATCGTGGCTCATCGCAGCAGCCCCGATCCCACGATGCGGAGCTTCGTCAGCGGCGAGAGCCGCGGCGGGCCTCGGAAGACGTCGTACCCGCCCTCCTCGATCCGGTCGAGTGTCGCCAGGTAGAGGTTCGCAAACGCGGCCACGCACGCCGCGCTGCGCCAGTCGAGTCGCGGCAACAGCGTCCGGCCTTCGGCCAGATGCGAACGCGCGCGCTGCGCCTGGTGCGCCATCAACGCCTGCCACTCCGCAGAGCACCGGCCGGCCGCGATGTCCTCCTCGGACACGCCGAACTCGGCCAGCTCGTCCTGCGGCAGGTACACGCGACCGAGCGTCCAGTCCTCTGCCACGTCGCGGATGATGTTGATGAGCTGAAGGGCGACGCCGAGCGTCTCAGCGCGCTGCCGCTCCTCGGCGGCGCCGTAGACCGCGACACAGGCCACGCCCACTGCCCCGGCGACGCGCCGGCAGTAGCCGCGAAGATCCTCGAAAGTCGCGTACCGCGCCTGCTCCGTGTCCTGGAGCCCGCCGTCGATGAGGTCGTGGAGCGCCTCACCGGGGATCGGAAACCGCCGGCGCGCGTCGGCGAGCGCGACGAACATCGCACTCGTCTTCGCACCGTCGTCCAGCCCCGCCCGCAGCTCTTCGAGCCGCTCGCGCTTCATCCCGATCTCGAGGCCCGGGTCGTCCGCAACGTCGTCGACCTCGCGCGCGAACGCGTAGATCGCTGCGATGGCGCGCCGCTTCGGCTTCGGCAGCAGCATGATCCCGTACGCGAAGTTCCGCGCCCGGGCCCGCGTTAGCCGCTCGACCTCGGTGTAGGCGGCGTCGACGGTCGTCATCGAACGAGGGAGGAGACGGCGACGCGAGCGAGCCGCAGGCGCGAGGGCCGCGGCCGCCCCGTGAAGACGTCCCACTGCGCATCGCGGAGCGCGTCGAGCGCCGCCAGGCCACAGCGGGCGAAGAGGCCGACCGCCTTGCCGGTGCGACCGCCGATCGCCGCCCGCAGGTGCTCGCCCGCCGCCAGCAGCCCGGCCGCTCGCTCCGCCTGGAAGTACAGGAGCTGCGTCAGCGGCCCGTTGTGCCCGTCGAGCACAGTGACGCGTAAACGGCGGCGATCCTCGGCGGGCAGGTACACGCGTCCGAGTGCCAGGTCTCGCGGCACGTCCTGGAGGAAGTTCACGAGCTGAAGGCCGGTGCACACATCGTCCGACCACACAACGAGTTGCGCGTCGCCCGCGCGCCTGATGACGCCGAGCACGAGCCGGCCAACGGGGTCGGCGGAATGGCGGCAGTACTCCCGCAGGTCGTCCCACGTCTCGTATTCCGAGATCCGCTGATCCATGCGGTTCGCCTCGATCAGCCGTGCGAACGGCTCCCTCGGCAGGCCGCAAGCCTCGATCGTCGGCGCGAGCTCGCGCATGACCGGCCACTCGGGCTCGTCGTCGCCGTAGCACGCGTCGAGCTGCGCCTCGAGCTCGTCGAGCGCGGCCAACCGGTCGCCCTCCCACTCGTCGCCGAGGATGTCTACGAGCCTCGCGAAGCCGTAGATCGCCCGCAGGTGCGGTCGGTGCTCGCGCGGAAAGAGCAGCGACGCGACGGGGAAGTTCTCCGTCCGCGCGCGGGCCGCCACCGAAGCAACGTCCATCGCCAAAACCTAGATGTTTGCCGCATCTCAACCGGTCCGCTACCCACGAAACGCCGGCTAAACGGCACCGTTTCGCCGATGGCGGCAACCGAGACCCTTGAGGCAGAGAGGCTCGTGGCGCTCGTCCTCGGCGAGGCGGAGAAGGACGCGCTCGTTCGGGTGCTCTACGTCGTCAAGGACAACTTCTGGCTGGACGACCTCGAGGAGTCGCTGCTCCAGCGGCTGCTCGAGAAAGGAGAGAGCTGATGTTCGCAGCGATTCGCACCTACGGAGTGACGGACGTCGAGGAGCTGTCGGATCTCGTCAAGGATGGCTTCCTGCCCATAGTCGAGAGCGTCCCCGGCTTCGTCGCGTACTACGTCGTCGCCGCGGGGGATGGCGTGGCGAGCTCGATCACGATTTGCGAGGACAAGGCCGGCGTGGACGAGTCGTCCTCCCGTGCCTCGGAGTGGGTCGAGGAGCACGCGCTCGACTTCATCCAGTCCGGCCCGGCAGTCGTCACCGGCGAGGTCCTCGCCGAGACAGCGGCAACGCCCCTGGCTGCATAGCAGGACGGGCTGCGCAGGGCCCGCGGAGGGGCGGGCCCTGCCGCCCACTCGTTCTATCTGCGAGGAAACGCGGTGGCGAGGACGACGGCGCCGGCAGCGGTGAGGACGATCGTCCCACCCGGCGCGAGGTTCGCGTAGTACGCGATCGTCAGGCCGACCACTGCCGAGCCGAGGCCGATGCCCATCGCGATGAAGATCGTCGAGCGCACGCTCCAGGCGATCCGGCCGGCCGCGATCACGGGCAGCACCATGAGCGCCGCGACGAGGAGGATGCCGACGATGCGCATCGAGATAGCGACCGTCACGGCGGCAGCCACCGCGAGCGTGACGTTGAGCGCGCCCACGGGAACGCCGCTCACCCGTGCGCCCTCCTCGTCGAGCGCGACGGCCACGAGCGCGCGGTAGAGCGCGGCGATCGCCGTCAACACGACGGCGCCGAGGACGCCCACGAGCAGTAGGTCGTCTCCCGTCACCGTGAGGATCGAGCCGAAGAGAAACGCGAAGAGGCTCGCGTTCAGCGCCCCGGCGGCGGAGATGAGCACGACGCCGGCTGCGATGCCCGTGTAGAAGAGCAGCGCGAGCGCCTGGTCGCCGGCTGCCTGACGCCGCGAGCGCAGCCACTCGATGGCGACGGCGCCGAAGACGGACGCCACGAGGGCGGTGCCGACCGGTGAGATGCCGAGCAGATAGCCGAGCGCGACGCCGGCGAATGCGACATGGCCGATGCCGTCGCCGATGAGGCTCTGACCCCGCTGCACGAGGAAGAAGCCGACCGCGGGCGCGAGCACGCCGACGATCGCGCCGGCCGCGAAGGCCAGCCGCATGAAGTCGGCGTCAAGGATGGACATGGGATGGGTCGTGCCACTGGCCGGGAAGGGCCGAGGGCGGGCCGTCGAAGACGATGCCGCCGCGCACGAGCACGAGCCGCTGGACGAACTGCTCGACTGCCCCGAACTCGTGCGAGACGAAGAGGATGGACGTGTCGAGCTCGTCGTGCAGCTCGGCGAGCAGCACCGCGAGCGACTCCTGCGCGTCGACGTCCACGCCGGCCGTCGGCTCGTCGAGCACGAGCAGGTCGGGCTCGCCGGCGAGCGCTTTCGCGATGAACGCTCGCTGCTGCTGCCCGCCGGACAGCGTGGCAACGGGCGCCGATGCCTGCTCCGCGAGTCCCACGCGCTCGATCGACGTCCCCACGAGTACCCGGTCGCGGGCGCCCAGGCGTCCGACCGGTCCGCGGCGAGCGACGCGCCCGGCGGCAACGACCTCCTCCACAGTCACCGGCGACTGGATCCCGAGCTGCGCACGCTGGGCGAGATAGCCGATGCGGTAGCGCTGGCGAAGGCGACCGGCGGGCTCGCCGAAGAGCGCTGCCGTTCCCGTTTGCGGCTGCTCGAGCCCGAGCAGGATGCGGAGCAGCGTCGTCTTGCCGCCACCGTTCGGCCCGGCGACGGCGACGAACTCGCCCTCCTCGATCGCGAGGCTGACATCGCGCAGGACCGGCGGCCCGCCGGGGTAGGCGAAGCTCACGCCTTTCAGCTCGGCTAGCGGCACGAAAGCGCCTCCCGCAGCGTGGCGAGGTTCGCGCGCATGAGCGAGAAGTAGTCGGCGCCCGCAGCCTGCTCGCTCTCCGTCAGGCCTTCGAGCGGGTTCAGCACGGCGGTCTGCACGCCCGCCTCGCGCGCGACCGTCTCGACGACGCTGGCCGAGACGAGCGGCTCGACGAAGACCGTCGTCGCGCCGGTCTCGCGCACGGCCTCGACCGCACGCTCGAGATCCCGCGGCGCTAGCTCGCCCTCCGGGCTGCTGCCGGTGATGGGGATCTGCTCGAGGCGGTAGCGATCCGCGAGGTAGCCGAAGGCCGCGTGGTTCGTGACGATCTCGCGGCGCGCACAGTCGGCGAGCCCCGCCTCGAACTCGCGGTCGAGGGCTCGGAGGCGCTCTTCGAGTCGCGAGGCGTCGTCTGGACGGCCGAGCTCCTCGCCGATCCGCCTGACTAGCACGGCATACCGCAGCGGGTCGAGCCACGCGTGGACGTCGCGGTCCTCCAGCCGGTCGAGGCCGGATGCCTCCAGCACGGGAACGACGTGCTCGCCGTCTCCGGCCGCGTCCTCGAGCTGGGGCTGGAAGCCGTCGCCGAGGAGCAGCACGAGATCAGCGTCGTGGAGCTCCTGGACATCGCCGGGCGTCGCCTCGAGATCGTGCGGCTCGGCGCCGGGGGGCGTGAGGTTGCGTACGCGCACCGAGTCTCCACCGACCTGCTCCGCAGCGAACGCGAGCGGATAGAAGGAGGCGACGACGCTCAACCGCTCGTCGTCCCGGGCGCCACCTCCGCCGCAGCCCGCCGCCAGCACCACGACAGCCGATATGAGAATGATTCTTATTCTCATCGCCAGGTATGGTATTCGCGTGGCCGATGCCGGGCAAGCCGACTACAAGAGCGTGCTCGCGGAGCGGGGCCTCCGGCCCACCCGACAGCGCGTCGCGGTACTCGGCGCCCTTGCCTCCCGCGACGACGCGACCGCGCAGCAGATCCACGCTCTGCTCGCCGAGGACGGCGTGCGAGTCGGCCTCGCGACCGTCTACCGCACGCTCAAGAGCCTGTCCGAGAGCGGCGTCGTCGACACGCTCTCACACCACCGCGGTGAGACGTGCTACCGGCTGTGCGGCGAAGGGCATCACCACCATCTCGTGTGCTCGGGGTGTCACCGCGTCGTCGAGCTTGGCGACTGCGAGCTCGACCCCTGGCTCGCCGATCTCGCGACCCAGCACGGCTTCGCGCTCGAGACGCACACGGTCGAGGTCACCGGCCGCTGCCCTGCCTGCCAGGCTTGAGGCCGGCGCCAACCTCGCCGTTCAACTCATCCCCGGCTCATCTCCGCCTCACGGTCACTTCATGCGGCGGAGCGGTAACCAGACCCTCTCTTCCGGCGAGTTCCGGACGCGATGATCCTCACGCCCAAGGGCGCGGCCGGCGATCGCCTCGAGCTCGTCGACCACTTCGGCGAGCGGCCTTCGCGTATCGATCTCCGCCGTCGCCCCGGCCCGTAGCAAGGGCTCGTACGCGACCAGGTCCTGCGCGATCTTGTCGCGCTCGGCTTCCGTGTTGCCGAACGGGTTCGAGTCGCGGGAGGCCACGCGCTCGAGGATCACCTCGAGCGGTGCGCTGAGGAGCACAACAGCGTCGAACCGCGGATAGAACCGCCCCTGGTTGGCGACGGTGCCCACGACGAACAACGCGCCGTCCGAATGCCCGCTGAGCAACGCGTCGATCGCCTCCTCGTTCCATAACGGCTCGACCGACCCATCCGGGAGCTCCACGTGCTCGATCCAGTCGCCGTCGTCGGTATCGACTATGCAGTGGCCCCTCTGTGCCAGCTCGACCAGGGCCGCCGACTTGCCCGTCCCGGACATCCCCGTGATCAGGACGACCGCCACGGACTCAACACTAGTGCGGTTACACTCGCGACGTGGGTCGGGCAATCCTCGGCCTGGCGGTGGTACTCGCGCTGGGCGGCGTCTCGGCGGCGCCGCGCCCGTGCGCGTGGCGGCGACCGTGAGCCCGGTGGAACAGCTGATCGGCTCCTGCCCGACGGCCGCCGAGGTAGCGGAGATCAACGGCGCGTCTCGCGCTGAGCTTCGAGGGCGATCCGACGGCGGGCACGCTCGTCTGCACGACTGCCGGCGGGTCGGCGAACCTGACCCGCCTCCAGGAGCGCACGTATCAGGCGCTCCGCGTCACGCGCCGGCTCGCGTTCCAGCGACCCCTGCCGTGGACGTCGCAGGGGCTCTACGACTGGCTGAACGGGACGATCGACGGCATCAGGTTCCGCAACGACATCACTTTCAGCTTCTGCTGCGCGCCGGCCAACACGATCAACGTCCAGACGGGAAACCTCTTTCCGCTCGAGACGACACGCTGGATCGACCCACGCTCTGGCGACCGGGCTCGCCGGACTCGTCGGCGCTGATCGTGCACGAGGCTCGCCACAACCAGACCGGCGGGCACACGTGCGCCGGCACCGACGACGCCACCGTCACCGAGCTCGGCGCGTGGGGCACGCAGTACTACCTCTTTCTCTGGATGGCGCTCTACAGCGGCACGTTCTTCGACGCCGTCGACCCCTGGACGGGCTTCTACCGCGAGATCGGTCTATCGACACGCCGACGTGGCGCTGCGCCGGATCTGCTCCCTCCCCAGCGCCGATCTTTCGCTCGCGCTGGCGGATGCGCCGGACCCGGTCGCGCGAAACGCGACGCTGACGTACACGGGGACCGCCCGGAACGCCGGGCCGGCCGCCGCGCCCAACACGTTCTTCTACCTCGACATCCCGGAAGGCACGGCGTTCCAGTCGGCCTCCGCGAGCCAGGGCTCGTGCGCGGGCGAGGTGGGCGCGACGTCGGGCGCCGTGGGGTGCGCGCTCGGGACTGTTCCCGGCGGCGGCACCGTTACGGTCACCGTCGCCGTCCGCGCCACGTCCGCGACCGGAAGAGTCAACCTCCGTCCCTCTTCCGCAGCGATCGGCGCAGCGATCACGGCCGATGTCAACCGACCCAGTGCGGGGAACAACTCCGCTACCGCCGATACCGCCGTGATCAACCCCTGCCCGGGGAGGGCGGCCCAGGGCGGCCGCGTGATCGTGGGCACCGCGCGTAACGAGCGCCTGAACGGGACGAAGGGCAACGACGTCATCTGCGGGCTCGGGGGCAACGACACGATCGACGGCAAGGGCGGACGCGACGTGGTCCGCGGCGGGCGCGGGCAACGACCTGCTGCTGGCCCGCGACCGCACGCGAGACACGCATCGACGGCGGCCCCGGCCGCGACCGCGCCCGCGTCGACAAGATCGACGCCGTGCGCAACGTCGAGACGAGGCTGCCGTAAGCTGATTGGATTGGAGGTGAGATGAAGAGAAGCTTGCGCTACATGCTCGCGGTCGCTTTCCTCGTGGCCATCACGGTCGTCACGGCCTCGGCGATGGCGTTTACGGGGCACGACGCGAGCGCGACGAGGCCATCCGAAAGCCCGAAGGTGCGCACTCCAGCCGCTCTAGCCGAGCAGGTTCGGCTCGACCGACGCGAGTCGTTTTCGGACACGGGATGCTCGTGGCACATGCTCCTGATCACACCCGACGTGTAGCCCGGGCTGTCGGGGCTCAGACGCGCTTCCACTCGACGAGCGGAGCGGCCACCCAGGTCGGGCGGGGGGCCTCGTACAACTCCGCTGCGTCGGTGTAGGCCAGGTCGAGAATCGTCCCCAGCAGCTCGCCCCGCAGGTGGCGGAAGACCTGGCCGGCGTCGCGGGCGTCGCTCTTCGCCTCGACGCAGTGCGCGTCGTAGCCCGTGTAGTCGCCGAGGGCGAGGAGCTCCATGCCCGACTCGATCGTCTCGCGTGCGAGCTCGAGGCCTCCCTGGTCGGGAGGCAGTGACCGCTCGGGAGGATCGCCGTAGCCGATCCCGTGGTGGAACGGGTCCGCGGTCGACACCACGACGGCGTCCTCGATCAGCTCCGCGAGCTCATCGATGCCGGGGAGCTTGTCCGGGTGACCGCCGGCGAGATATGGATAGCGCTCGACGACCTCCGGGGCGACGATCCCACGCCGCTGGGTCTCGGCCTCCCAGAAGTGCCGGAAGCTGATGAGCGAGTGGTCGTCCCGCCACTCCTCACGCCCCTCGATGCCCGGCCCCTGGATCCCCCAGAACGGCCAGGCCGACGGATCCTCACCGGCTGAGACGCGTCTGCGGGCATCCTCCATCTCGTCGGTGAAGGCATGGAGGACGCTGATGACGACCACGCGGTCGGCGCCGCTGTCAAGGCAGCCGTGGACGACCGCGGCGACCTGGTGACCGCAGTCGAAGACCCCCGCGTGCGGGAAGACGGCGACGCCGCCGGCAGCCAGAGTCGGCGCCAGATCCCACTCCCGCCCGCGGTCGAGGCGTTCGAGCGTCCCCTGCTCGCCGAGCGCCTCGTGCTCCGACCGGTAGAGCTCGTGGATCTGCTCTTTGAGTTTCCGGCGATCGAGTTCCACTACCGTGGAAGCATGACAATTCGCGTTGCCGCCGGCGTGGCGTTGATCCTGTCGTTGCCGTTGGTGGCGATGCAGTTCACGGACGAGGTGGTCTGGAGCCTTGGGGACTTCGTCGCCGTCGGCATCCTCCTGGCGATTATCGGCGTCGTACTCGAGCTTGCGGTGAAGAGAGCGGGAAGCCTTGCCCTGGCGATTGGCATTGCAGTGCTCGGGGTGGCCTGTGGCGTCGTCGGGGAATTGGATGACGCGCCCGGCCTCATGCTCATCGGCATCGTGCTCATCGGCAGTGCGTTGGCGCTCGGGGTGAGGAGCCGACGCGCCGATTCGAACACGGGCTCGGTCTAGGCGCACGCCTCGACAAGACGCACAGCCGTGCGCTCGCCGAAAGCAATCTGCGTCACGCGCTTCTTTGGGGTCACGTCGAAGCGCAGCTCCCAGTGTGGGGCGCGCGCCCGACGTGCGAAGTAGTCGCGGCCGCCGGGGATGTACATGTTCGGCCGGGAGCTGAGCCTCGGGTAGGCGCGCCGTAGCCGCGCGAGGGTCGATCCGATCCCGATCCCTCTTCCCGTCACGGCGCCGTCCTGGAAGAAGACTGCGCCGAAGCGCCCCCGCGGCATGAAGATCGCGTGGCCCCGCACTCCTGGCAGCTTGATACTTGCGGTACCGCACGTCGGACTCACCTCGTAGTTGGGCCGCAGGCGCACGCCCCACTTGGCCGACACCGCTGTCGGGCTCATTCCCGGGCGCGCGCCGCCGACACCGTCCAGAGTCACTCGCGCAGGCGAACTGAGCCCAGCAAGCGCCGTGCCTGCTGCCGCCAATGCGACCACGAGTACGAGGGGCGCCTTCATGCAGAGATCGTAGGCGGACTGCGAATAGCCGACGCAGACTCGAAGCCGACGCGCGGGTTCGAACCGCGGGCCCTTCCTACTCACGTCCGCTCAGGTCGCGAAGTACGGTCCTGAAGCGCCGCTTAGCAGTCGAGCGCCGATCGCGCCGCTACGTCGAACGGCGTGAGCTCGAGAGGGAGCAGTTCCCGGATGCGCTCGTCCTTCGCGACGGTCTCGTTTCGCAGACCCTCGATCAGCGGACGGGCGACCGAGGCCTTCACAGGTGTTACAAGGTGGAGCCAGTACGAGGAGAGGCGGGGCGTGAGCACGGGGACTTCCACGATCAGCGGCCGTTTGCCTCGCTCAGTCCCAACCCGCTCGATCATCTCCCTGTAGGTCATCACGTCGGGCCCACCAATGTCGAAGCTCTCCCCGATCGCCTGGGGAAGACCGCAGACACCGGCGAGGTACTCGACGACGTCCACGATGGCGATCGGCTGAGTCCGGACGCCGACCCAGCGCGGGCACAACATTGCCGGCAGGCGGTCCACGAGCGCGACGATCGTTTCGAAGCCGGCACTGCCGCGGCCGATCACGATCGCGGCTCGCAACGTGGTCAGCGGGACGGGACCGGAAGCGAGCGCCTTCTCGGTTTCGAGTCGACTACGGAGGTGCCTGGACAGCTCAGGAGAATCGTCGCCGAGGCCGCCCAGGTAGATGAGTTGGCTGAGCCCGGCCCGCCCGGCCTCCGCGGCGACGGTCCTGGCCGCGGCGAGATCGCGCTCCTCGAAGTCACGCGTGCCAAGCGAGTGCACGAGGTAGTAGGCGACGTCGACCCCCTCGAGAGCCCTGCGGACGGATGCGGCGTCGCCGGCGTCGGCGCGCAACCAGTTCACTCCCGCGCCCTCCCGTTCGCGTCGCGACAGCGCGACGACGTCATGCGAGCGCGCCAGAACCGGCAGCAGAGCCGTGCCGATGGTGCCGGTCGCGCCAAAGACGGCGACTTTCATCGTGCGTGCCGGCCGAGTCGCGCGAAGTGGCGGCGGCTGATGAGTGAATGCAGGCGAGCCTGCACCTGAAAGTAGAGCGTGCCCGCAAGTCGGGGGACGTATTCCGTCAGCGTCGAGCGCAAAACGACCGGGTCACCGTTGACTTGCTCCAGCGCGAGCGCCCCGCCGGGGCGGCCCACCAGGAGCCCGCCGACGATGGGGTACGTACACGTGACGGATGTGTGGTCGGCGCGGACGGCAGGACGTCCTAGCCTGATGAGGACGGGGCCTCGACCGAATAGGCGAACATCAATGCGCCCGGCAATGGCGTCTGCCTGCACGATGCGGCGCGTCGTCGCCTCGACCTCGCGCCAGTAGCTCGCGGCGAGCATCTCAGCCCCCAGTGGCGTCGGCTCGACGACGAGGCCGGTAGCGGTCGCCGTTTCGACGGACGTCACGGGCTTCAGGCCGGCCTCACGGTCTTGTGGCGGCTACGCGGTGCGCTGCAGCCACCGGGTCGACGTCGAGGAATGTTGCCCGCGTCTTGTTGGCGAGAGCTTCGCTGGCGCCTGGCCCGGCGAGCCACACGTGTGCAATGCTCGCCAGGCTTCGCAACTCGGCGTCCGAACTCGAGAGCTGGTCGGGCGAAACGGATGAGATCACGATCGCAAGCGGCCCCAGCGAGCGGGCACTCTCGGCAAGCGTTTCGAGTGGCGTGTCCTGGCCGAGATACGTGATGCGCCAACCCCGGGCGCGCAGGGCGACGCCAAACGCGATCAGCCCGAGATCGTGCTGCTCGCCCGGGGCGCAGGCAAGGAGAGCACGCGGGCCGGAGCCGCGATCCCAGCCCCTCGCGAGGCCGAGAAGCCTGCCCCGGATGAGTTGGCTGGCGAAGTGCTCCTGTCCCACCGACGCCTCGCCGCTCGCCCAGCGCTCACCGAGCTCATGCAGGTAGGGCAGCACGAGATCCGTTAGCACGGTCTCGGTCGAAAACTCCGCGAGCACGCCGTCGAGCGCGCTTTGCGCAGACCCCTCGTCGAAGTCGTCCAGCGCCTGGCGAAGCTCCTGAGCACGGCGCCGTAGGACCGGCTCGTCATCGTCCCGAACGCCGCTGTCCGCCTCCGTCAGAGTGAGGCGAGCAGCCTCTGCAGCGGACATCCCATCCTGCAAGTGCGAGCGCATGAGCGAAACCCGCCGCTCATCAGCCGGCGAGTAGAGGCGAAATCCGCCGCTGGTCCGAGTCGGGTGGAGCAGTCCGTACCGGCGTTCCCACGCGCGCAAGGAGCTCGGCACTGACACCTGTTCGTCGGCTGAGCTCGCCGATTCGGAGTTGCTCGGTCGCGGGCTCCATGCCAGCATTCTACAGACATTGAACAAACACTTGACAACGCGCGCTGAAACCTCTACGATCTCTTGACAAATACTGTACAGAAAGGAGAATGCAGTGAAGAAGCTCGACATACTCGCAGCCGTCCTGCTCGTTGTCGGCGGGCTCAACTGGGGTCTAATCGCCGTCGCCGAGTTCGACCTCGTGGCGGCGCTTGTCGGCCTCGAGTTCGGCGAGACGAACGCGGCCAGCCGTGTCATCTACGGCCTCGTCGGTCTCGCGGCCGTCTATCAGGTGGTTCAGCAGGGTGCCATTCGGCGCCGCTGGAGCCGTAATCCACAAGTCACAACCGCATAGGAAAGGAACACTCAGATGACCAAGGTCTTCGCAACAATCCTCACCGCCTTCGTTCTCACGACCGCCACCTTCGCGGCCGCAGGGACGACCGCGGCAACTCCGGCCCAGAGCCCGGCGGCCGAGATGAACATCGTCCAGACCGCCGTCGCTGCCGGCCAGTTCAAGACGCTCGTCATGCTCGCCAAGCGCGCGGGCCTCGCCGGCGCTCTCACCGGCCAGAAGAAGCTGACCGTCTTCGCACCGACGGATGCCGCCTTCAAGATGGTGCCCAAGGCAACGCTGAACAAGCTGCTCGGCAACCGAGCACAGCTTCGCCGGGTACTGCTCTACCACGTCGTCGCGGGCGACGTGAAGGCGGCCCAGGTGATCGGGCTCCGCTCGGCCAAGACCCTCGCAGGGCCATCCGTGGGGATCAAGGTCCGCGGCGGAAATGTCTTCCTCAACGGCTCCACGCGGGTCGTGAAGACCGACATCGCGGCGTCAAACGGCACGATTCACGTCATCAACAAGGTTCTACTCCCGCCGGCACGGTAGAACCGCGCTCACCGGTCAGTGCCAACGGGCGGCCCTCGGGCCGCCCGTTGGCGTCTCATGTCCCGCAGGCGCAGGCGCGGCCCATTTCGACAACAGGCGCTTGCAGGCTTTCTCCAAAGCCGACGCGCGGATTCGAACCGTGGACCCCTTCATTACGAGTGAAGTGCTCTACCAACTGAGCTACGTCGGCGCGCTCGAAGGGTAGCGCGCCCGGTCAGGCTGGAGCGAGCTCGAGGCGGAGGCGCACGAACAGCGCCTCCAGCGCCAGGCGTGGCTGGAGGTTGAGCTCCTCGAACCAGCGCCACGTCTCGCGCACGATCTCTGCAGCCCGTTCGGCGCCGGGGAGACGTTCGACGCTGCCGTCCTCGCGCAGGGCCTCGAGGTGGTCGAAATGCGTGACGACGGACTCGGCGCCAACCGCAACGACGACGAGGTCGCGGTACCACGCGGCCAGCTCCTCGAGCGCCTCGAGCACGCTCTCGCGCGTCGCGCCGAACTCGGCACGGCGCAGGCGCTGCTCGCGCTCGCGGTCGGGCAGGTCGAGCCACTCGACCTCTTCTTCCGCCGCCGCCCGCGCCGTCTTCGCGACCGTGTCGGCCATCCGCACGATGGAGGCGGCTGCCGTCGAGGGCTCGAACGACGGATCCGCGTAGACGCCCCGCGCCAGCGCGAGCAGCTCCTCCCTCCGCGCCGTCGCGTCGTCGTCGAGCAGCCGCTCCGCCCGGTCGAGCCGGCCGCCGGCGACGCGCGCAAGCGCCGTTATCCGATCGGCCGGCAGGCCGGGCGCCTGCGCCGCGAGCACCGTGTGCACCGCCTTCTCCGACAGGCGGCTGAACGGGACGAGCTGGCAGCGGGAGCGAATCGTCTCGGGCAGCGGGCCGAGCTCGTCGGCCAGCAGAATCAGCACAGCGTACGGCGGCGGCTCCTCGAGGTCCTTGAGGAGCGCGTCCGCGGCCTCGTCGTTCAGCGAGTGCGCGGAGACGAGGAGGTAGACGCGGCGGTCGGCCTCGAACGGCCGCATGTGGAGGTCGCGGCGGAGCCGCCGGATCTCGTCTATCCGAATCTGGTCTCCGAGCGGCTCGAGGAAGTAGAGGTCGGGGTGCGCGCGGCGTTCCACCCGGCCGCGATCGCCGAGCAGATGCGCCGCGAACGCGAGCGCCGTCTTCTGCTTGCCCACGCCCGGAGGCCCGTGGAAGAGGTACGCGTGCACCGGGCCTTCCTCGATCGCCGAGGCGAGGAGGCTCTTCGCCGCCTGCTGCTCTATGACCTCCTCAAACACCGAGCGCCTCCCGGACGCGCGCGGCCACGTCCCAGACCGGCTGCGAGCCGTCGAGGACGACGATCCTCGTCGGGAAGCGCTCCGCGACCTGGCGGTACCCGTCGGCGACGGCCGCGTGGAAAGCCCCGTCCTCCTGCTCCATGCGGTCGGGGGGCGAGCTCGCCCGTGCGGCGGCGACCTCCGCATCGAGGATCAAGACGAACGTGCGGTCGGGCGTGAGATCCGCGACGGCGACGTTCAGCTCGAGCACGCGATCGATGCCGAGCCCGCGAGCCACGCCCTGATACGCGAGCGACGAGTCGAGGAAGCGGTCGCACACCACGTCCGCGCCTACGGCGAGCGACGGCCGGATCACGCGCTCTGCGAGCTCGGCCCGCGCAGCCGCGAAGAGCGCAGCCTCGGCCCACGGAGCCGGCTCCTCCCCGTCGAGCAGCAGGCCGCGGATCTTCTCGCCGAGCGGCGTGCCGCCGGGCTCGCGCGTGGTCACGACCTCCCGCCCGGAGGCCACGAGATGCTCCGCGAGCAGCGCCGCCTGCGTCGACTTCCCCGAGCCGTCTCCACCCTCGAACGTCACGAACATCGTCACGGCCTACGATACGGCGCGTGCGGGCGGTCGTCACCGGTGGAGCGGGGTTCATCGGCTCCCATCTCGTCGATGCGCTCGTGGCGCGCGGCGACGAAGTGACCGTGATCGACAACCTGTCGTCCGGCCGGCGCGAGAACGTCAACCCCGGAGCGATGCTCGTCGAGCACGACATCCGGGAGCCATTTGAGGTCGAGGCCGACGCGGTATTCCATCTCGCCGCGCAGGCGGACGTCGTCACCTCGGTGGAGCAGCCGACCTACGACGCCGAGGTGAACGTCATCGGCACGCTGCGCGTGCTGGAGGCGGCGAAGGGTGCGCAGGTGGTGTTCACGTCGACAGGCGGCGCGATCTACGGCGAGTGTGAGCGGCCGGCGCGAGAGGACGATCCGCGGCTCCCGCTGTCGCCGTACGGCACGTCCAAGCTCGCCGGCGAGGAGTACCTCGCGACGTGGAACCGGCTGCACGGCGCGGGCCACGTCGCGCTGAGGCTCGCCAATGTCTACGGCCCGCGGCAGCTGCCGACGCTCGAGGGAGGCGTGATCGCGATCTTCCTCGACCGCATGGCGGCGGGCCAGGAGACGCTCGTCTACGGCGACGGCCTGCAGACGCGCGACTTCGTCCATGTCGAGGACGTCGCGCGCGCGATGGTCGCCGCAGTCGGCGCCGCCCCCGGCGTCTATAACGTCGGCACCGGCGTCGACACGACCATCGTCGACCTGCACGGGATGTGCCGCCGCGCGTCCGAGACGACCGGCGAGCCGGCGTTCGCCGACCCACGGCCGGGCGAGATCCGCCGCAGCGTGCTCGACCCCGCGGCGGCGGAGCGCGAGCTCGGCTGGAGGGCCGAGACGCCGCTCGAGCACGGGCTGCGTATGACCTGGGAGGAGATGCAGCCAGACACGACGAAGTGACGAGCGCGCCGTGGAGTCATCCGCCTCGACAACCGACGCGCTGGTCCGACCCTGGCGCACCGCAGCGATGGTCGCCTCGCTCGTCGCCGCGGTCGAGCTCCTCCTCATCCTTGTGTTGGCCATCGCGCTCTTCGGAGGGACGCTGCTCGACTGGGCCCAGGGGACGGCCGAGGCCACTCCGGCGGCGAAGAAGCGCGAGCCCGCTGCCGTCGAGCGACGCGTGCAGCCGCCCGCAGCGCCGGCCGAGGCGAAGCTCGCCCGCACGGAGACGTCCGTGCTCGTGCTCAACGGGAACGGCGTCGCCGGCGCAGCCGCCTCCACCGGCGAGCTCGTCCGCCAGAAGGGCTACGTCATCGCGGCGGTGGGCAACGCCGCCCGCACCGACTACAGCCGGAGCGTCGTCATGTACCGCCCCGGCTACGCGGGGGAGGCCGCCCGCTTCGCGCGCGACCTCCGCGTGAAGGTTGTCTCGCCGCTCGACGGGCTACGCCTGAAGGACCTCATGGGCGCGCACGTCGCCGTCGTCATCGGCGCGAGCTAGCGACCCTCCACCTTTGCGCGGGCCTGGTCGAGCAGGCCGCCCGGCACGCCCGCCGGGCCATACGGGTCGAGGCCGTACGCGCGGTCGAGGTGGACGTAGGCGTCGCGGAAGCGCCCGATGCCGAGCTCGTACGCGCCGAGCGCGAACCACGTGTCGGAGTTCTCGGGTTGGAGCTCGGTCGCGTCGGCGTACCGGCGCAGCGTCCGGGACGGATCGGAGCGACGGGCGTCGGCGAGCGCCCACGCCCACAGCGGATCGACCGATAGCGGATTGAGATCGCGTGCCTGGCGCGCTGCCGAAACGGCCCCCTCGACGTCGTTCTCGGCGATCGCCTCGTAGGCGGCCTCCACCCGCCGCTGCGAGAGCCATGGCGCCGTCATCGAGTAGAGGACGCCGAGGCCCGCGACGCACGCCACGACCGCGAGCACGGGACTGCTGCGCGCCTCGGCCGCGGGCCGGCCGGCGGCGAGCAGCACGCCGACGGGGAACAGCACCGGCGCGGAGGCCGCAACGAAGTCCCAGTCGATGTCGGCGAGCGCGTGGAGCAGATAGATGGGCAGTAGCACCGCGAGCGCGACCCCGGCGGCCCGCTCGTCACCATCGAGCCGCCGCAGCGCCTCCCGCAAGGCGAGCAGCGCGAACGCAGCCGCGGCGAGACCGAGCAGCAGGCCGGCGAGGCCCGTCTCCGCGAGCGCCTGGAGCGCGACGTTGTGCGGCTCCTCGGTCACGACCGAGCCGACGCGGATCGGCCGCCGCGCGATCTCGAACGTGTGCGCGCCGTGGCCGCCGGCCGGCGCGTCGCGGAACAGCTCCCACGACTCGCCCCACCACGTCCAGCGGTTGTTCGAGCTCAGCTCGCCGAGGCGGCCCGATCCCTGGACGACGTCGCCCTTGCCGCGGAACTCGTCGAGCCACTCCCCCGGCCCCCCGATCGCAACCGTGGCGGCGACGACGACGCCGGCGGCGACCGCGGCGAGAGCCCCACCGAGCCTCAGCGCCCAGCGACGGCGCGCATCGGCGGACAGCCGCTCGCCCGCGCGAGCCGCATAATGCGAGAGGCCGAGAGCGCCAGCGGCGCCGAGCACGAGCGCGAGCGCGAACCACGCGCCGGCCCGTTCCCGCGTCGCGGACGTCTGGAGATGGTCGACGATGCCCGGCTGAGTGGACGCCCATGCGACGACGCAGACCGCGGGCGCGCCGGCCGCGACGAGCATCGCCAGGCCCTCGAACCGGTCGCGCGAGAGCCAGAGCCAGAGACCGATGCCCGCGGCGGCGACGACGATGCCCGCCCGTGAGTACGTGAGCACGAGCGCGATGCCGGCGACGTAGAGGAGGACGACGCCGGCGGCGCGCAGGAGCCGCGCGTGGGGCCGGCCCGCCGCCAGCCAGAGTCCGAGCGGGAACGCGAGCGCCGCGACGAGCGCGAGGGCGTTCCAGTAGCCGATCGGGTTGCGGAGCCTCGCCACGCGCGCGCCGTCCGGAAAGAGACCCGGGAACACCTTCCCAAGGAGCGCCCAGCCGAGCACGCCGAGGCAGAGCCCGGCTAGCACGCCCGCCGTCCACGTCGCCGGCCGGCGCACGAGCGCCGCCACGAACAGCCCGAGGACGACGAAGGCGAGGTACGCGAGCCCCCGGTTCAGGTACGCCCACGAGCGATCGGGCGCGATCGACCACGCGATCGTCAGCCCGCTCCACAGGACGAACGTCGTGAACAGGCCAAGGGCCCACCACGCCCGTTTCGTAAGCGAAGGCCGGGGAAGAAACCCGAGCAGCGTGGCGAATAGGAGGACGAGTGAGGCCAATGAGGCCCCGATGCCGATCCAGAACAGGCGCCCGTCGCTCGACCCACGCCCGAAGAAGAGCGCCACCGCCAGGAGCGCGCCTGCGACGCCGAGGACGAGGAGCCCCGGGGCCGCTCGCATCGCGCGACGGTAGCAGAGCCCCTTGCCGGAACCTCCCTTACAAAACGCAAACTCCGGGAACACCCTGCCGTCACGGCCATGGTCGAGACTGACATCAGTTCCCGCCGAGCGTTCGGCGGGCATTTGCATACACTGGAAATCGACGTACGGAAGCCACTGATCCCACTCCGACGCCAACTCTCATGAGACGCACCCTCCGGACAACCTTGCTCGTGCTCATGGCCGTCGCAGGCGCAGTCGTCCTAGCGGCCCCGGCCGCAGCGAAGGACCCGTGCTGGAAGACGCTCATCGACGACTGGTACGACGGGCGGATCGACAACGTCTATCCCGTGCCGTGCTACCGCGCGGCGCTCGAGCACATGCCCGAGGACGTGGCGCAGTACTCGAGCCTTGGCGACGACATCAACAGGGCGCTCCAGGCGGCCATCGCCTCGCAGGGCCCGAACGGCGGCTCGAACGGCTCGAGCACGAGTGGCTCATCCGACCCGGGCGACCCGGGCTCGGGTGTGAAGGGAGCGACGGCCCCCGTGAACAGCACCTTCCACGGCGGACCGAACTCGGAGCGTTCCGGGGCACTCGTCGCGGGCCGTGATGTAGGCGGCCCCGTGCCGAGCGCGATCGATGCGATCGGTCCCGGCAGCGCCGATGCCGTGCCCGTGCCGCTCATGGTGCTCGGCGGGCTCTCGGTCTTGCTGCTCTCGCTCGGCGCCGCAGGTTTTGCCGCCCGCCGGGTGCAGGCTCGGCGCGCAACCGTCGGCCCCGGCCCGCAGAGCTAGCTTTCCATCCGACCCGCGCCCTACTCTAGTCGGTCCGCTCGGCGCGAACCTCGGCGCCGGCGACATAGAAGTCACACGATGCCCGGGAGGCACAATATGGCGACCGTGAAGTCAGTCGAGATCACCGACACCCAGCTCGAGAACACGGTGGTCGACGCCGAGCGACACACCGGCGTCCGCCGCTACTTCACGATCCCGGGCCGCGACCCCTTCGAGGAGATCGAATGGGAGGTGCGCGACGCGTTCATCCCGGGCAAGGACAAGCCGGCGTTCGACCAGAAGGGCGTCGAGTTCCCGAAGTTCTGGTCGCAGACCGCGACGAACATCGTCGCCCAGAAGTACTTCCGCGGCCGCCTCGGCTCCCCCGAGCGCGAGTGGAGCGTGCGCCAGATGATCGGCCGCGTCGTCTCCACGATCGGCGAGCTGGGGCCGCCTGGGCGAGTACTTCGCCGACGACGAGGAGGCCGACACGTTCGAGGCCGAGCTGAAGGCGATCCTCGTCAACCAGCTCGCGTCGTTCAACTCCCCGGTCTGGTTCAACGTCGGCTTCGAGGAGAAGCCGCAGTGCTCGGCGTGCTTCATCCTCTCGATCGACGACTCGATGGAGTCGATCCTCGACTGGATCCGCCGCGAGGGCGTCATCTTCCGCGGCGGCTCGGGCTCGGGCGTCAACCTCTCGCGCCTGCGCTCGTCGAAGGAGCAGCTGTCGAAGGGCGGCTACGCCTCCGGCCCGGTGTCGTTCATGCGCGGCGCCGACGCGTCCGCCGGCACGATCAAGTCCGGCGGCAAGACGCGGCGCGCGGCGAAGATGGTCGTCCTCGACGTCGACCACCCCGACATCGAGGAGTTCATCTGGTGCAAGGCCAAGGAGGAGCGCAAGGCGCGCGTGCTCGAGGCGGCGGGCTACGACATGTCGCTCGACTCGCCCGACTGGGCCTCGATCCAGTACCAGAACGCGAACAACTCGGTGCGCGTGACCGACGCGTTCATGCAGGCGGCCGAGGACGGCGCCGAGTGGAACCTCAACGCGCGCACCGACGGCACGGTCGTCGACACGGTCGACGCGCGCGGCCTGCTGCGCGAGATGGCCGACGCGGCGTGGCAGTGCGCCGACCCGGGCGTCCAGTACGACACGACCATCAACGCCTGGCACACGTGCCCGAACTCGGGCCGCATCAACGCCTCCAACCCGTGCTCGGAGTACATGCACCTCGACGACTCGGCGTGCAACCTCGCGTCGCTCAACCTCATGAAGTTCCGCCGCGACGACGGCGAGCTCGACGTCGAGGCGTTCGAGCACGCGGTCGACGTGATGCTCCTCGCGCAGGAGATCCTCGTCGGCTACTCGTCGTACCCGACGGAGCAGATCGAGCGGAACGCGCGGGCCTACCGCGAGCTCGGCCTCGGCTACGCGAACCTCGGCGCGCTGCTGATGGCGCGCAGCCTGCCGTACGACTCCGACGAAGGGCGCGCGTTCGCCGCCGCCGTGACGGCGCTCATGACCGGCCGCGCCTACCGCAAGTCGGCGGAGATCGCCTCGCGCATGGGCCCGTTCGCGGGCTACCAGCCGAACGCGGCCGCCATGCTCGGCGTGATCGCGAAGCACCGCGCCGCGGTCGGCAACATCGAGAACACCGACTCGGTTCCGGACGACCTGCTCACCGCGGCCCGCAAGGCGTGGGACGACGCGCTCGACGCCGGCGAGGTCAACGGCTTCCGCAACTCGCAGGCCACCGTGCTCGCGCCGACCGGGACGATCAGCTTCATGATGGATTGCGACACGACGGGCGTCGAGCCCGACTTCTCGCTCGTGAAGTCGAAGAAGCTCGTCGGCGGCGGCGAGATCACGATCGTCAACAAGACCGTGCCGATGGCGCTCGAGAAGCTCGGCTACGCGCCCGAGCAGGTCGAGGAGGTCGTCGCGTTCATCGACGAGCGCAACACCGTCGTCGGCGCCCCGTCCGTGAAGCCCGAGCACTACCCGATCTTCGACTGCGCGATCGGCGACCGCGCCATCCACTACTCGGGTCACGTGAAGATGATGGGCGCCGTCCAGCCGTTCATCTCCGGCGCCATCTCGAAGACCGTGAACATGCCCGAGACGGTCACGGTCGAGGAGGTGCGCGACCTCATCGTCGACGCGTGGAAGCTCGGCGTGAAGGCGATCGCCATCTACCGCGACAACTGCAAGGTCGCGCAGCCGCTGTCATCGGGCGACAAGGCAAGCGCCGCCGCGCTCGTGCCCGGCGTGACGCTCGCGCCGCAGCGGCGCAGGCTGCCCGAGGACCGCACCGAGGTCGGCCGGAAGTTCCGCGTCGGCGAGTACGAGGGCTACATCCACGTCGGCCTGTTCGACGACGGGACGCCCGGCGACATCTTCGTGGACATCGCGAAGGAGGGCACGACGCTCGCCGGCCTCATGAACTCGTTCATGATCTCCGTCTCGCTCGGCCTCCAGTACGGCGTGCCGCTCGAGGTCTACGTCTCGAAGTTCTCGCACATGCGCTTCGAGCCGGCGGGCCCGACGAACGACCCGGACATCCGCATCGCGAAGTCGATCGTCGACTACATCTTCCGCTGGATGGGCAAGAAGTTCCTCACGATCGACCAGCAGGAGGAGATCGGCATCCTCTCGCCCGAGGTGCGCGCCCGGATGGCGGAGCGCTACTCAGACGGCGAGGGCAAGCCGGCGAGCGCGGAGAGCGCGTCCGTGCCGCTCGAGGCGCCCCCGCCGGGCCAGACGGCGCTCTTCAACACGCACGAGGACGCCGTCGAGTGCGCCCGCTGCGGCGGCCGCATGGTGCGGACAGGCTCCTGCTACACGTGCAGGGACTGCGGCACCAACACCGGCTGCTCGTAGTCGCGACGCAAGCGTCTCAAGACGCGTCGGTCGCGAACGCGACGACCGCAGTCGGATCATAAGCGCAACGCGTGACGTGATCAGCGCGACTGAATCGCGCTGCGCAGAGCGATCGAGACTGGGGCTGACGGTAGCCTCGCGTTCCAGGTAGCAGCGACGTCCGCGCGTCTCAGCACGCCGGCGCTGTCTGATACGTCGATGAATCGCCCGAGTTCGCTTCGTCAATGCCGCTGACCATGAAGGGCAGCGTCGGCGCCGTAGCGGCATTCGCGAGATGCGACCGCTCCGCGCGCCGGGTCAAACGTGCCATCGTGCACTGCCGAGCCGAGCCTGGCCACGCGGCTCCGACGGTTACATCGTAGGCGAGTCTGGCCAATCGGCCAGACTCGGTCGCTCCGTGGAGACGGTGGCACACCACGCGTGTCGTCACCGCGGCTATGCTCGTTTACCCAGGGCTCCTGTCGGTCGTCCTGACAAACGCGCGTCCGCACCTAGTGCGGAAGCAGCCGATCGCGTCGCTCCTCGGACGTCACCACGGCGGTCTGGAAGGTATCCCCGATCGTCGAGCGCAGTCAGCACTTCTAAGCAGCGCTCTCGACACCTGCTCACCCTGGGCAGGATCCTCTCCAGTGATGACCGCGAGGGCGCCAGACCAATGGCCGGCTGCGTTCAGGTGCTCCGAAGATCACGGAGTGCATTCGCCGAGCCGATTACTGGCTGTCGCGCCGAGCGTCACCATCTGTGACTGAGTGCTCGACAAGCGCGTCGTCCTTGACTATCTCGTAGCGCTCGAAGCGGCTACGACCGGCGTCCTGTCGACCGATCAAGTCGGCGATCGCCTTCGCGTTGCTTCAGATCCGGCGCCGACCAGGCGACAGACATGGCAACCGCTCAGCATGGTCCTCTCGCGCTCGGCTGCTGCCTTCGGGAGCCGCTTGTCGACGCCGCGCGACGTTGACCGCGAACTGCGAGGCACACGCTGAGACCATCGACGCGCCGACGTCCGGTGACTAGCCGGCGAGCGCCTGCTACCTGATGCGCGTCGCTGACGTCGCTACCGCGAGACCGCTGCTCACGTGCTCGACCGTCGTCGCACTCAGCGACGCATGAGGCCGTTGACGCGGTGGCCGACCGAAGCTCGGCCTGCCGCGTCACGCACCGTGTGCGCTCGGCCGCTTCGAAGCTTTCAAGCTCCGACCTCGAGGATTACTGCTCGACAGCACGAGAACGTCGCAAGTCCAGTTGACTGATCGTCGACTTACCCTCGCTCCGCTTCGAGCGAGGATCCCGGTCTCGTTCAATGACCTGAAGTAGTCGGGACGCAGCGCGCTTGTCTCGTAGCTCGACGAATCAGCATCTTGGACGCAACTTCGCAGATGTCAGCATCCGTGAGCTGGCCATGGACGCGGACCTCGACAGGCTTACGACCTTGCCTACCAGCGCTACTCGTCGAGAGTCGCACGGGGACTGGGTCAGCCTGCGGCGGAACGACCTCGTGCGCTGCCGAGATTCCCTGCACCGTTTCCATTGGCTGCCCGCTTCGACGCTGAACCGCCGCTCATCACCTCGAAGTAATCGACCTCGCCGTCGAAGTAACAGCCAAGACCGTATCAGGCAGTGTTCGACGATCTCGGTCGATGTCACGCCGTGTTCGACCGTTTCCGTCGAAGCGATCTGCTGAGGACGAAGGCGGCATCATCGGCGTGAGCCGGGTCGTTCGGACGAGCGCGAGCGGATCGGGAGCAGCGCGCCATCGACGCTTCGGGACTTTCGCTGTCGACTAGGCTCTCCGGCGTGAAGATCTTCAACCTCAACAGCGACCCGGAGGATCACTCCGAGGAGCGTGAGGGCTGGCGCTGCAAGGGCGCCGGGGTGGGCAGGCGCATCGGCTCCGAGCTGATCGGCGGGAGCATGTACGAGGTCGAGCCGGGCAACCGGCTCTGGCCGTTCCACACGCACCACGCGAACGAGGAGTGGGTGATCGTCCTCCGCGGCGAGCCGACGCTCCGCACGCACGAGGGCGAGCAGCGTGCTGCGCGAGGGTGACGTGGTCGCCTTCCCCCGCGGCAAGGAGGGCGCGCACCAGATCCGCAACGACACGGATGCGCCGATCCGCGTCCTCATGCTGTCGACCATGATCGCGCCGGAGATCGTCGAGTACCTCGACACCGGCAAGGTCGGCGCGCGGAACGTCGCCGGCGAGCGGATCATGCTCGCTCGGCCAGGGCCTGAGCTCGAGTACTGGGAAGACGAGGACTAGGCCCGCTCCAATCGTGACGGCTGATCGCCTAGGCTCCCGGCATGAAGATCTTCAACCTCAACAGCGACGAGTGGGACGGGACGAGGGACCGCGAGGGCTGGCGCGCCAAGGGCGCGCTTGTCGGCCAAGCCATCGGCGGTGAGCTGATCGGCGCGACCATGTCCGAGGTCGAGCCTGGCAGCAAGCTCTGGCCCTACCACACGCATTACCTGAACGAGGAATGGGTGATCGTGCTCCGCGGCGAGCCGACGCTGCGCACGCCCGAAGGTGAGCAGGTGTTGAAGGAGGGTGACGTCGTCTGCTTTCCGCGGGGCAAGGACGGTGCGCATCAGATCATCAACCGCACAGACTCGCCTATTCGCGTCCTCATGCTCTCCTCGATGAACCGCGGCGAGATCATCGAGTACCTCGACACCGGAAAGGTTCTCGCCAAGGGCGTCGAGGACGAAGACATCATCTTCGCTCGCCCGGGGCCCGAGCTCGAGTACTGGGAGGACGAGGACTAGGCGACCGTGCCGTTCACGCTCAGGAACATCAAGGAGGATCTGGAGGACATCGGCTCGAAGTTCGACGGCGCGCCGGACCTGGAGTTCCGAGCGGCGACCAAGGCGCTCGACCTCGAGAAATCCGCTCTGAGCTACCAGCGCGTCCCGCCCGGCTATCGCTTTCCGTACGGCCACACGCACAAGAAGCAAGAGGAGGTGTACGTGGTCGTGCGCGGGAGCGGGCGGATGAAGGTCGACGACGAGATCGTCGAGCTCAAGGAGTGGGACGCGGTGCGCGTCCCGCCCGGTACGTGGCGAGGCTACGAGGCCGGGCCGGAGGGCCTCGAGATCCTCGTCGTCGGCGCGCCAAATCTCGGCGAGGATCCGCGCGGAGACGTCGATGGCCAGCGCGACTGGTGGGCTGACTAGTAGCAGCGGCCCCGTGGAGCGCGTGCGCATCGACAAGTGGCTGTGGGCGGCGCGCTTCTTCAAGACGCGCTCGGCCGCCACCGACGCCGTCGCCGGCGGGCACGTGAAGGTGAACGGCGACCGCGCCAAGCCATCGCGCGAGGTCGCCGTCGGCGAGCGGGTCGAGGTACGAACGAGCGCCGACCGGTGGACGGTCGACGTGCGGGCGCTCGCCGACCGACGCGGCTCAGCGGCTGCCGCGCGCGAGCTCTACGAGGAGACGCCGGACTCGGCAGCCGCGCGCGAGCAGCGCCGCCTGGAAGCGAAGGCGAGCCGGCCGACTCGGCGCCGACCTCGACGCCCGGCCGACGAAGCGCGACCGCCGACGGCTCGACGCTCTCCGTCGCGGTCAGCGGCGCCGCTAGGCCTTTGTCAGGTACGTGTGCACCTCGTAGACGCGCGTCTCGGGCGGGTCGGTGATACCGGCCTCGGCCGAATACGGGCCGATCTGCTCCGCGGCGAACTGGTCGTAGGCCTCCTGCGACTCCCAGACGTCGACGACGCGCATTCCGTCATCCGTCGCAGCCACCCAATGGGAGATCGCACCCGGCGGGGTCGCACCGCCCGGCGTGAGACCCATCTTCTGCATTATCTGGTCGTACTGGTCGAGCGTTGCACCCTTGAAGTTCATCTCGACGGCAACCGCCATCAGTGCCTCCTTCGTCGCGTGGTGGCCGCGCGATCCTAACGCCTACGAAGCGGCCGCAGCGGTCTCGCCGAGTAGCGCCTCCGTCTCCGCGAGCGCCGGTTTGTAGCCCATCGACGCGAACAGCTCCCTGGCCTCGCGTAGCGGCTCTTCCGCCTCGGGCTTTCCGAGCGCGGCGAGACAGCGTCCCTGGCCGAGCAGGGCATAGGCGCGCTCGGGCACGTTGCCGAACTTCTGCCAGCGTTCGGCCGCTTCGGCGTACATCGGAGCCGCCTCGACGTGATCGCCGGCCGCCTCGGCGAGCTGGGCTTCGGCCGTGACAACGGCGTGTTCATCGTGCGGGCGTCGCGGGCTGGACGCCGGACGCGAGCCGTCGGGCAAGCGGCTCGTCGTCGAGGGCGAGCGCGACGCGCAGCAGGGAAGGCAGAGCGGCGACTGTAGTCGACGTCGACCGCGGAGCGGCGAGCTCGTCGAGCTCCAGCAGCAGCGCCCGCGCCTGCTCGCGCTGGCCTTGGGCGAGCAGGAGCTGCGCGACGGCGGCGAAGACGAGCGCGATGAACCCTGTAGAGCCGATGCGCGAGCTGCGGCGACGAGCTCGTCGGTGTCGGGGGCCTGTTCGCAGGCGCCGCGCTCGGCGAGCAGGCGTAGCTGCAGCGCGCGTGTTGCGATGTAAGCTCATGTCACCGCCGGCCTCGATCCGGTCGGCGAGCGGCCCCGCCTCGGCGAGCGCCTGCTCGGTGTGGCCGAGCTCGGCCAGAGCGGTCGGAATCGCGGAGCGAGTCCTGCAGCGCCATCTCGGTGATGCCACGGCGTTCGCAGAAGGCGATTGCCTCACCAAAGACGTCGAGGGCTGCCTGCGGTCCTTCGTAGGACCAGACGACGCCACCGAGGTTGCCGTAGATCACGGCCGCCTCGCGTCCCAGGTTCTGCTCGAGCGCGAGCTGGAGCGCCCGGCGCACGTCCTCGAGACCGTCGGCGTCCCCAAGGTTGCAGCGGGCAACGCCGCGCCAGTGGAGCGCGAATGCCGGCTCGGGGAGGTCGAGCTCTGCAGCGAGCGTCAGCGCCCGCTCGGCCGACGCGATCGTCTCGGAATAGCGGTTCGCGAACGTGTGGCGTCCGGCCGTGTAGGCGTAGGCGCTGACGAGCTCCGGCCCGGCGGGTTGCTCCTCGAGCAGGTCGCGCGCCTCGGCGAACAGTTCCTCGCTTCCCGGGTCGCCGAGCCGGTGGACGACGAGCCCGAGGCGGGTCAGGACGCGGCCGGCCGCCACGGGCTCGTCCGTGCTCGCGGTAGAGGTCGAGGGCCTGTTGAAACGCCTGCCTGGCATCCTGCAGCCGGCCTTGTTGCTGTGCGGCCTGCGCCCAGCGTTCCAGCAGCGACGCCCGTTCGGGGGCGTCGTCGGGCGCAGAGCTCGAGGGCGCGAGCGAGCTGCCGTTCGGCCTGTTCGATGTCGAGCGAGAGCGCCCGCTCGCCGGCCAGCGCCAGGTAGCGCACGCACCTGCGCCTGCAGCTGCTCTGTCTGCTCGCCGACGCCGGCCGCCTGGTTGAGCTCGAGCGCGGCCTGGTAGTGGTAGGCGAGCACGTCGGCCAGGTCTTCCGCCCGCTCGCCCGCCTTCTCCTCGATCCACGCCGCCGCCGCCCGGTGGCGGGCGGCGCGGGCAGCGCGCGGGATCTGCCCGTAGCAGACGTCCCGCACGAGCACGTGCCAGAAGCCGTACTCGTGCTCGCCCTCCATCGAGCTCGTGCGTGCGGGACGGACGAGCTCCTTGCGCGCGAGCTCGTGCAACGCCAGCTCGACCTCACGTCGGTCGCGGCCGCCCATCGCCGCGACGGCGCCCGCCCAGAACACCTTGCCGAGCACCGAGGCGTCCTGGAGCAGGCTCTTCCGCTCCGCCGGCAGCGTGTCGAGGCGGGCGGCGATCAAGTGCCTGCACCGATTCGGGCACCTCCACGTCCGTCGCCGAGCCGACCACGGTCTGCGAGCAGGCGCACGAACTCCTCCGCGTAGAGCGGGTTGCCGCCTGCCTGCTCCAGCAGCGTCTGCTGCGTCTCGGCCGGGAGCACCGCCCGCTCGAGCAGCGTCGAGACCAGCTGCGCCGTCTCCTCGTCGCTCAACGGGGCGAGGTTGATCCGCTGCGCGTTGCGTGCGTTGGCCGCCGAAGGTCGGATGCCGCTCGTACAGCTCGGGCCGCGCCGTGCAGAGGAGCAGCAGCGGCACGCCCTCCGCCCAGTCGGCCAGGTGCTCGAGAAAGCGCGAGCAGCGCCGGGTCGGCCCAGTGCAGATCCTCGAACACGAGCACCGTCGTCCGCTCCGCCGCGAGGCTCTCGCAGAACGCGCCGCCAGGCCGCGAACGACTCCTCCTGGCGCGGCCGGCTCCGCCGGCGCTCCGACGAGCGGCGCCAGGCGGGCCAGCAGCCACGGCGACGTCCGGGTCGTCCTCGGGCAACGCCCGCTCGAGCTTCGCCGCCGCCTCCGCCGGCGTGTCCGACTCGAGGATGCCGCACTCGGCCTTGACGATCTCCCCCAGCGCCCAGAACGCGATCCCGTCTCCGTAGGGCAGGCAGCGGCCCTGCCGCCATCTGACCAGCTCCGGCCGGTGCGTCGACGTGACGGAGGAGCTCTGCGCACAGGCGGCTCTTGCCGACACCCGGCTCGCCGACCATCGTCACCAGCTGGCACGAGCGCTGCTGCGCCGCCCGCTCGAAGGTTCCGATCAGGAGCGACTTCTCCAGCTCTCTGCCCGACGAGCGGCGTCGTGTGCGTGCGCGTGACGTCGCGGCCGAAGCCCGCGCGAGCGCGGAGCGGCCGATAGATTCGCAGCGGCTCCGTCTTGCCCTTGACGATGACCGGCTCCAGCGGTTCGTAGTCGAAGACGCGCTCCGTCTGCCGGTACGTCTGTCTCCGACACCGCCACGCCGTCGACCGGCGCCGCGCCCTGCAGTCGCGATGCGGTGTTCACGACGTCGCCGGCGACGATCCCCTCGCCCAACTCCGGCCGGGCGCCGAGCGCGACCACCGCCTCGCCCGTGTTGATGTCCGATACGCACCTGCAGACCCAGGTCGGCGTCCGTCTCGTTCAGCTCTCCGATCGCCTCCAGGATCCGCAAGCCGGCCCTGACGCGCCCGCTCCGCGTCGTCCTCGTGCGACACGGGCGCACCGAAGACGGCCATGACCGCGTCGCCGATGAACTTCTCCACCGTCCCGCCGTACCGCTCGATCTCCTCTCGCACCCGTGCGTGATACGGGCTGCAACCGTGCCCTCACGTCCTCGGGGTCAGCCTGCTCCGAGGCGGCAGTGAAGCCGACGAGATCGCAGAATAGGACCGTGACGACCTTGCGCTCCTCGAGGGCCGGTGCCGGCGATGCCTCGCTCAGCGGCGCGGCGCACTCGTTGCAGAACTTCGCGCTCTCGGGATTCTCGACGCCGCAGGAAGGGCAGACGGCCACCGGCCGAGTCTAGGCCGCCTAGGCTCCCGGCATGAAGATCTTCAACCTCAACAGTGACGAGTGGGATCGCACGGAAGAGCGCGAGGGCTGGCGGATCAAGGATGCCTGGGTCGGCGCGCACACCGACGCCGAGCTGATCGGCGCGAGCATGTACGAGGTCGAGCCGGGTAACAAGCAGGGGCCATTCCACACCCACCACGCGAACGAGGAGTGGGCGATCGTCCTCCGCGGCGAGCCCACCCTCCGCACGCACGAGGGCGAGCAGGTGCTGCGCGAGGGCGACGTGGTCGCCTTCCCGCGCGGCAAGGAGGGCGCGCATCAGATCCGCAACGACACGGACGCGCCGATCCGCGTGCTCATGCTCTCGACGCTGATCGCGCCGGACATCGTCGAGTACCTCGACACGGGCAAGATCGGCGCGCGGAGCGTCGCCGGCGAGCGAATCATGTTTGCTCGGCCCGGGCCGGAGCTCGAGTACTGGGAAGACGAGGAGTAAGACCTGGCTCAAGTCGTCCAGATCGCGGGAGCGGTCGCCATCCTCGTCGGGTTCATCGCGGCCCAGCTGGGTGTTGTCGACGTGCGCTCGTGGTCGTACCTCTGGCTGAACGCGGTCGGCGCCGGCATCCTCACTGTTGCCGCCTGGCACGAACGTCAGTGGGGATTCCTGTTGCTCGAAGGCGTGTGGACTCTCGTCGCCGTCGCGGGGCTGATCCAGAAGACACGCTCACGCAGCACTGTCTGACGACTTGACGCATGCGCGACGCGCGCTGAGAATCGACCTACCCACGCCGCGATAGGAGGCAGCGATGTCCTGGACGCTGAAGGGCAGCTACGCCGAGACGTGCTCGTGCGATCTCATGTGCGCGTGCAACTTCTCGTTCGACCACGGCGCGACATACGACTACTGCCGTGCCACGCTCGCCTTCGACATCCGCGAAGGGGAGATTGAGGGCACCGACGTCAGCGGCCTCAAGGCCGCGTTCATCATCGACACGCCGAAGGTCATGACCGACGGCAACTGGAAGCTCGGCGTCTTCATCGATGACCAGGCCTCAGACGAGCAGGCCGAGAAGCTCACGGCCGTCTTCACCGGCCAGCTCGGCGGGCCGATGGAGGCACTCGGTCCCCTCGTCGGAGAGCTGCTCGGCGTCGAACGCGTGCCGATCTCGCTCGAGACCGACGGCGTTCGTCACAGCGTCAAGGTCGGGGATGCGATCGACTTCGAGATCGAGGACATCGTCCCCTTCGGCGTCGAGACCGGCGAGCCGGTTCGGATGGTCGGCATGTTCCACCCCGCCGGCTCGGAGCTGAACGCCGCCGAGGCGACGCGCTCGAAGATCAACGCCTTCGGCATCGAGTACGAGGGGAAATCGGGGCTCTCGACGTCCGAGTTCTCCTGGGCTGCCTGACGTCGTGACGGCGATCGCACGCGAGGAGGCCGCGAGCGGCCTCGCTCCGGCATTCGCAGCCGTGCGCGCGCGACTGGGGCTCGTAGCGCTGCTCTTCGGCCTCGCCGCGCTGGGTTGGTTGTGGACATTCGACCAGATGCAGGACATGGACGGCGGGCCGTGGACCGACCTCGGGACGCTCGGCTGGTTCATAGGTGTATGGGTCGTGATGATGGCGGCGATGATGTTTCCGTCGGTGTCGCCGACCGTCGCCCTCTACTCACGCCTCACGAAGTCTCGATCCCCGATCGCGCCCGCTCTTTTCACGTCCGGCTATCTCGTCATGTGGACGGCTGTCGGGGTGCTCGCCTTCGCGGTCGCGTTCGCGGGCGATCGGATAGCAGGCGACGTGATCGCCTGGGACAGCGCGGGTCGCTGGATCGCCGGCGCGACGCTCGTGGTCGCGGCCGTCTACGAGTTGACGCCGCTCAAGGACGTCTGTCTCGGGAAGTGCCGTAGCCCGCTCGGCTTCCTGCTCGGTTCCTGGCGGAGCGGGTCGTGGGGCGCCTTCCAGATGGGTGCGCGCCACGGCGCCTGGTGCATCGGCTGTTGCTGGGCGTTGATGGCGTCGCTCTTCGCGCTCGGCGTGATGAGTCTCGTCTGGATGGCGTTCGTCGCCGGGTTGATCGCGATCGAGAAGACCGTCCCCTGGCGGCGTGCCGCGACCTACGGGACGGCGGCCGCGTTGCTCGTGCTCGGCGTGCTGCTCCTCGCCGCACCAGACGCGATCCCGGGTCTCACGATCCCCGGAGACGGCTCGATGCCGAGCATGAATCAGATGAGCCCCTAGGGTGAACGACGCGCCGCCGCGGCACGACTACCTGCCGATCGCGGAGCACGGCATCATCGGCGACCTGCACTCCGCCGCGCTCGTCGGCACTGACGGCACGATCGACTGGTACTGCCACGGCCGCTTCGACGCGCCCAGCGTGTTCGGCGCGATCCTCGACGCGGAGCGCGGCGGTTTCTTCCGCCTCACGCCCATCAAGTGCCAGTGGACGTCGAAGCAGCTCTACGTGCCGGACACGAACGTCCTCATCACGCGCTTCCTCAGCCAGGACGGCGTCGGCGAGGTGGTCGACTTCATGCCGGTCGACGACCGCGAGCAAGGGACGCACCACCAGCGGCTCGTGCGACGGGTGCTCTGCGTCAAGGGCGCGCTGAACTTCCAGGTCGAGGTCGAGCCGCGCTTCGACTACGGCCGCGCGGAGGCGGACGTCGCCGTCACCGACAACGGCGCGGTCTTCGCGTCGCCCGATCTGACGCTGTCGCTCTCGGCCCGCGTCGCGTTCGAGCGCACGGAGGCAGGTGTCCGCGCCGCCTTCGCCCTCGAGCAGGGGCAGAGCGCGACGTTCGTCCTCGAGCAGGGCGATCAGCCGCGGCCGTATTCGGAGGACGACACGCGCGAGCTCTTCAACGAGACCGTCGACTACTGGCTGCGCTGGATCTCCGCAGCGCGCTATCAGGGTCGGTGGCGCGAGATCGTGAGGCGTTCCGCGCTGACGCTGAAGCTCCTGACGTACCGCCCGTCGGGCGCGCTGATCGCCGCCGCGACCACGAGCCTCCCCGAGCAGCTCGGCGGCGGCCGCAACTGGGACTACCGCTACACGTGGATCCGCGACGCAGCGTTCTCCCTCTACGCGCTGCTGCGGCTCGGGTTCACCGAGGAGGCGGCGGCGTTCGGCGGCTGGCTGACCGACCGGTTCCACGAGAAGCACAAGGGCGAGTCAGGGCCGCTTCAGATCATGTACGCGGTCGACGGCAGCTCCGAGCTGGAGGAGCAGATCCTCGATCACTGGGAGGGCTACTGCGGCTCGGCTCCCGTTCGCATCGGGAACGGCGCCGCCGACCAGCTCCAACTCGACATCTATGGCGAGCTCGTCGACTCCATCTACCTCTACAACAAGCACGGCAAGCCGATCTCCCACGACGCCTGGATGCACCTGTCCGAGGTCGTCGACTGGGTCTGCAAGAACTGGGACCAGGCGGACGAGGGGATCTGGGAGACGCGCGGCGGCCGCCAGCACTTCACGTACTCGCGACTCATGTGCTGGGTCGCCGTCGAACGGGCCGTCCGCGTCGCGCGCCAGCGCGGCCTGCCGGCCGATCTCGTCGCCTGGATGAAGACGCGCGACGAGATCTACCACCAGATCATGGACAAGGGCTGGAACGAGGAGCGCGGCGCGTTTGTGCAGCACTACGGCTCGGACGTGCTCGACGCGTCGAACCTCCTCATGCCGCTCGTGAAGTTCGTCTCCCCCACCGACCCGCGCTGGCTGTCGACGCTCGACCTCATGACCGAGGAGCTCGTCTCCGACACGCTCGTCTACCGCTACAACGCCAGGGCCTCGCCGGACGGGCTCGAAGGCGACGAGGGGACGTTCTCGATCTGCTCCTTCTGGTACGTGGAGGCGCTCGCGCGCGCGGGTCGCCTCGATCAGGCGCGCATCGCCTTCGAGAAGATGCTCACGTACGCGAACCACCTCGGTCTCTTCTCCGAGGAGATCGGACCGCACGGCGAGCAGCTCGGCAACTTCCCGCAGGCGTTCACGCACCTTGCGCTGATCAGCGCCGCTACGAACCTCGACCGGCAGCTCGGCTAGACGAGCTCCATATCGACGAACGGCACGTCACCCCAGCCGTCGAAGTACCGCGTCTTCGTGCCGGTCCGCCGGAAGCCGGCGCTGCTCGTAGACGTGGATCGCCCGCTCGTTGAACTCGGCGACGTCGAGGACAAAACGGGTCGCCCCTAACCGCTCTCTTGCGAAGTCGAGGCCGGCAGTCACGAAGGCAAGACCTCGCCCGGACCCGGTCAGATCGGGCCTCAGTCCGAGGCCGTAGAAGATCGCATCTCCCCGCTCGATGAAGAAGTAGAAGCCGGCGATAGCGCCGCCTTCATCGAGCGCGCTGTAGAAGCAGTCGGGATTCAGCGGCGGGAGCCCGTCGTCATCGTAGAAGTCGTACGGCGGCGGATATCGCCACGTCCCCCGCTCCCGAAACAGCTCGTCCGTCGCAGGCTCGATGCGAAGGTTCACGGGCCGATTCTAGTGCTATAGTCCGCTCCGAAATAGTCCACTCCGAACTAACAACCACCGAAGCGGCCGTGCTGGCGCTGCTCGCCATCGAGGGCGAGCGGTCTCGGTACGACCTCATGAAGAGCCTGTCGAAGGCGATCGGCTACGTCTGGGCGCCGGCGAAGACGCAGCTCTACGCGCTCCTCCCCAGGCTCGCCGAGCGCGGCCTCGCCACGAGCCGCACGGTGCGCGAGGGGGCCCGGCCGGAGAAGAAGCTCTTCAAAATCACGGGCACCGGTCGCGCCGAGCTCGACCGCTGGCTCTCCGCCGAGCCCGATTCGGCCGAGACGTTCTTCCTGCGCCTCTTCGTCGGCGGACTCGTGCCGCCGGAGGTGCTCGTCCAGCACGTCGAGTGGTTCCGCGGGCAGGTCACCGCGCAGCTCGACGAGTACAAGCAGATCGAGCCGACGAACACGCGCACGGACAACGACTTCTTCCACTACTTCCTGCTGCGGCTCGGCATCGAGCGCTCGGAGCATCTCCTCACGTGGTCGGACTGGGTCCTCGAGGAGCTCGAAGCCGCATGACGATTCCGCTGGCCCGGCTGCTCCTGATTGCTGCCCTCTCTCTGGTTGCGGTCGGGCACGAGCGGTGCATCGACGTCGGCCACGGTTCCCGGCGCCGAGTCCGACGTGCGACTCCTCGCGCAGCAGCTGGAGGCGGTCCACCCCGACCTCTTCGCGGGCGTCGCCCGTGCACGCTTCAGGTCAGCGGTCGACACCGCCGCCGCGCGCGCCGACGAGCTGGAGGAGAACGAGCTGCTGGTCGAGCTGATGCGCATCGCCGCGCTGCCGGGTGTCGGCAACGGGCACACCGGCATCTTCCCCGGCGATCCGCAACATCGCCGCGACCTCCACTTCTATCCGCTCCGCCTGTACGCGTTCGGAGACGGGACGTATGTCGTCGACGAGAAGGGAGCCGACGGGCTCGTCGGCGCGCGCATCACGGCCGTCGGCGGTATCCCATACGCCGACGTCGTCAAGCGCGTCCGCCCGCTCGTCCCGCACGACAACCCGAGCAACCTTCAGGGCTACTTGCCGCACTTCCTGCTGACTGCCGAGGTCCTCGACGGCCTGGGAATCGCCCCGGTCGGGCCGACCGAGTTCACCTTCACGCAGCGCGGGAAGTCGCGCACGGTGACGCTCTCGCCGGTCACCGTGCCGGCCTACATCTCGGCGTTCCGTGATCCGCACTACGGGCATTACCCGTCGATCCTGCCGCGGCGGAAGCCGACTCCCATGTACCTGGCGAGGAGCGCGAGCGACCATTGGCTCGGAAAGATTGCGGGAGGGAGCGCCGTCTTCTTCGGCTTCAACGTCGTGTCGGAGCCCGGCGGCTTGGGCAATCGCTTGACGAGGCTCGCCAAGGGCCCCAAGGTCAAGCGGGTCATCGTCGACCTGCGCCTGAACGGCGGCGGCGACAACCAGACGTACGGCAGTCTCCTCAGTGCCCTCACCGACTCGTCCGTCAACCGGAAGGGCCGGCTCTACGTGCTCATCGGCCGGGCGACCTTCTCGGCCGCCGGCAACTTCGCCGCCGACGTCGACCGCTTGACGAAGGCGACGTTCGTCGGCGAGCCGTCCGGCGGTGGCGTCGAGATCTATGGAGACACCGTTGCGGTCGCGCTCCCGAAGAGCGGGATCAACGTGCGCATCGCGGCGAGGTACTGGAACTTCGGCAAGGGGCCTGGCGACAAGCGGCTCGCGGTCAACCCCGACCGGCGCGTGAATGTCACGATCGCCGACTTCCTCGCCGGCCGCGACCCGGTGCTCGCAGCCGCGCTTCGTTGACTCGGCTGCTGATCATCCTCGCCGTTTTCGTCGCCGCCGGATGCGGCGGTGGAGGGACGCCGGACGTCCCGCCGCTACCGGGAGCCGCACGCGACGTGCGGGAGCTCGCAGATGACCTCGAGACGTACCACGCCGACCTCTACGCGACGGTCGACAAAGACGAGTTCCGCGAGGAGATCGACGAGGCCGCGGACAAGGCCGACGAGCTCGAGCCGAACGCGCTCGTCGTCGAGCTCATGCGGCTGGCGGCGCTTGCCGGGCGAGGGCTCGGGGCACGGCGGCATCTTCCCGGGCGACTCGGGGCACCAGCGCACGCTGCACCTCTTTCCACTGCGGCTGTACGAGTTCCCGGACGGGACGTACGTCGTCGACGAGCGCGGGCAGCACGGCCTCGAGGGAGCACGCCTCACGGCGATCGACGGAATGCCGTACGACGAGGTCGCCGAACGCGTGCGGCCGGTCGTGCCCTCCGACAACGACGGCTCGCTCCGAGGGCTCCTCCCCCACTACGCGCTCACGGCCGAGGTGCTCGACGGCCTCGGCATCGTCGACGGCGTCGGGCCCACCGAGCTCTCGTTCGGGAAGCCGGACGGGTCGAGCGTCGACGTCACGCTGAAGCCGATCCCCGCCCGCGAGTACACGTCGGCGTTCGCGGACGAGCATCACGGCCACTACCCGGCGGCCTTGCCCTGGCGGGCGAAGCCTGCGTATCTCGCGCTCAGCCGCGATCCGATGTGGATGCGCGTGGTGGGCGGACGCGCGATCGTCGTCGGCTACAACACGATCCTCGTCCCGCCGTTCGACGTCGCGGTCATGGCCGACCGCATCAAGGCGCGCGTCCGGCGCGGCGGGATCGATCGCATCGTCATCGACCTGCGGCTGAACGGCGGCGGCAACAACACGACGTACTTCTCACTCGTCCAGGCCCTCTCGCAGCTGCCGCAGAACGAGCGCAAGCGCATCTACGTCCTCATCGGCCGGGCGACGTTCTCGGCGGCCGCGAACCTCGCCGCCGATCTCGACCGCCTGACGAACGCGATCTTCGTCGGCGAGCCGACAGGCGGCTTCGTGCGCGGTTACGGCGACACCGTCCCGTTCACGCTGCCCGCGACCGGCCTGATGCTGCACGTGCCCGCGCGCTACTGGGACTTCAGCAAGGGGCCGGGCGACAAGCGCCTGGCCGTCGAGCCTGACATCCCCGTCGAAATCACCGCCGACGACTTCTTCGCCGGCCGGGACCCCGTGCTCCGCGCCGCGCTCTCCGACTGACGTCCGCAAATTGCGGGAGATTCGTGCGCGGGACCCCTTGCGCATGGTCGCCGACTTCGCATAGTGTCGTTCTTGCGCCGAGCACGGAGCGGGAGTAGACCGAAACCCGACCGAGTGACTCTACGGGCAACCGGAAGGTCAGTCGGATGGGTGGACGAAACCGCCACCGGCTCGGCGAATTTCTTTGGACCTACGAGTTGGCGGCGATGAACGCCATCACCCGCGCCCACGCATCGTCGGAGGCGTCCTGGAAGTCCTCTTGCTTGCGGTCGAAAAAGCTGTGGGGCGCGCCCGGGTACGTGACGAGCTCGTGCGGGACGCCGGCCGCACTCAGAGCCTCCTCAAAGGCGGCGTTGTCCTCGGCCGTGATGTTCTTGTCGTCGCCGGCCTGTAGCGCGAGGATCGGGCACGCCATCTCCGGCGCGCGCTGGACCGGCCCGGGTGAGCCGTCCTGCCCTTCGCGGGTTCGCCCGTAGAACCCGACGGCGCCCGCGAGGCCGTGGCCTCCGGCGGCCGAAAGCCACGAGTGGCGGCCGCCCATGCAGAAGCCGACCGTGAACACCGTGCTCGCTCCGCCTTCGCGCAGCCGGGCAACGCATGCGGCGACGTCCGCTTGGATCTCGGCGGGCTTCACGGCCTGCACGTGCGGCATGAACTCGAAGTCGTCGTCGCGCTTCTCGACGCCGCCGGTGCGGCCGAAGTAGTCGAAGGCGATCGCCGCATAGCCCCGCTCGGCGAACCGCAGCGCGAGCTCCTCGTAGAAGCGGTAGAGGCCGCGGACGTCCGGGAGGACGACGATGCCGATGCCGCTGGGCTCGTCGGGCTGCGCCGCGAACGCCGCGAACCGATTCCCGTCCGCCGCGTCGAGCACGAGCTCCTCGTGCGAGACGGCCGCGCCGGAGATGATCGGGATCGGTGGGAACGAGTCGTCGTCGAAGCACATCGCACCCGCGACGATACCCGCTTGACAAGCGGGCGAGGACGTGCGAGATTGTCCCCGTCAAGTCCTCGGAGATCTTCGGATCGCCGGGGGCTTGGCGTTTGTAGGGCTATTTAATGCGGAGCGTGTTGCCGTACATCGCGTCTTGCGGCGACCAGATCCGCAGGCGTGTGTCGCGCCGGGCATGAACCTCGACCTGAACGTGCCGTTGCCGGCTGTCAGCCGGCTCGGGCCGAGCCACTGCCACGCGCCGTTGCGGAGCTCCTGGAGCCGGTATGGCTGGGAGCCGGCGCGGGGGCGCACCTGACCCCACACGGTCGTCCGCTCGCCGCTTCGCGCCACCCGCACGAGGGGCAGCATGAACGCGCGCAGCGAGGGCTTGGCTGTGCCGCGGGAGGTCACGAAGCCGCTTTGCCAGCCCGACGAGGTCGGGCCGTCGGCGACGTCGTCCTGGTACAGGAAGTTGACGAGCATGTCGACGTACGGCGCCTTCCACACACGAAGGCTCGCCTCCGCCGTGTAGAGCGCCTGGAGCATCGGCGAGATGCCGAGCCACTCGTCGGGCGGGTTCGTCTGGTAGCCGTACTCGGTGAGCCAGATCCGCTTCGGGCCGAGCTCGCGTCGAATAGCGGCGGTGAGCCGCTCGAGCGACGCCATCGACACGGTCTCACAGTGCTTGCACCCGCCGCTGAACGGCGTCTCCGTCTGGGGCTGCAGCGGGTAGGGGTGGTGCGCGTACGCGTCGAGCCGCGCCCCGGCCTTGCCCATCCCCGCGATCCATGCGATGGGAGAGAGACCGCCGGCATTTCCGCGCGGCGCCGTCACGCCGCCGCCGACGAGCGCGACAGGGTTCGCGTCCTTGATCGCCGCGTAGGCGGGGTTCAGCAGCCGGTCGACGTACACCTTCGGAGAGGCCGGGGTCAGCCAGCGCGCCTGGTTCGGCTCGTTCCAGATCGTCCAGTGACGGACGAACGGGTACCGGCGCGCGGCGGCGTGCGCGAAGTCGGCGAACGCCGTGCGCGTCAGCGGCGGGCGGTTCGCGCCGAGGCCGCCATTCGCCCAGTCGGGCGTGCCGACGATCGTGACGACCGCCGGGATGCCGCGCCTGTCCAGGGCCGTGAGCAAGGCGTCGGCGCGCCCCCAGCGGTAGGCGCGGTCACGCGGGTCGCTCGGCTGAGAAGGCTCGCTGCGAGCGATGACGTCCCACCGCAACGTGAAGCGGACGATGTCGACGCCGATCCGGTCGAGCTCTGAGACGCGGGACGAAAGCGTGCCCGGGCCGCTCATGAGCCAGGCGTCGTCGTGGATGCCGAACTTCACGCCCGCGGCGGCACCGGCTGTCGGTGCGGCAAGACCGGCGACCGCGAGTGCTGCGACGGCCGCGATGGCGTACCTGGAGCTGCGCATCAGCTGTCCGGGCCGCCGAGGCGTGCGGCGCCTCTCCATTTCCTGCGCGCGAGGTAGCCGCCGGAGGCCGCAAGTGTGAGGAGTACTGCGATCGACGCGGCGAGGATGAGCGGTGCGCCGGAGCCGATCGCCCGCCGGCACGACGGCCGCCGTGGCAGGCTGACCGCCTGCAGGCTTGACGCCGCCGGCGATGCTTCGCGTCACGGCGCGGCCCGCCAGGGCGCGGTTGATCTCGTCGCTCGCGTTCGAGTAGAGGCGTACATCTTCGGGCATGTTCTGAAGGGCCTGCCGGTAACAGCTGATCGGGTAGAGGTTGCTGATGGCGCCGTCCGCCCAGTCGTCGACGAGCACCTGCCAGCACGGCGTCGCCGCCGATCCGGGAGGCACTACCACGACGACAGCAGCTGCAATCGTCGCCAACGCGAGGGCGATACGTCGCACACGTACTCCTTTCCCGATCGGCGCCAGGCTTACACCCCTTCTATGTACTGAGACGGCGAAGAGCCGCCGAGGCTAGTGGCCGCGGTTAAGCGGAGGTTGTGAGCTACGTAAGCGCCGCGTAATTTGGAGCGGGCTACGCCGTGCGGCCGTAATACATGCGCTGGGCCATCGGGCTCAGCATGTGGCCGGGCTCGACCGAGTACGTGAGCACGGAGTTCATGCGCGGCGTCGCGCCTACGACCGGAGGCACGCGATGGAGCGAGTACCGGCCGCGGAAGAACGCGAGCGTGCCCGGCTCGGACGCGAGCAGCTTCGGCGGTGTCTCGCCCACCAGCACGGCGCGGACGGCGTCGTAGCGCTCGTCGTCCGGTGCCCGCACCATCGGCGCGTACTCGAAGTCGCCTCCGGCCTGCGAGCGCTGGATCATCAGCGTCACGGAGAACTCGCTCTGGTCGAAGTGCCAGCCGAGCTCGTCGCCTTCCTCGTACACCGTCATGTTCACGCCGTCGAGCGGGTCGGCGCTCGGGTACAGCACGTCCTTCTCCAGCGCGGCGGCGACGAAGGCGAGCACCTCGTCCGACGCGTAGATCCGGCGCGGCCCGAAGTCCTCGGGCAGGAGGTCCATCGCGACCGCCTTCTGCGCGGAGCGAACCATGATGCGGCGGGGATGGTCCTCGGGCAGCGACTGGTCGATCTCGTCGTCGAAGTAGCAGTTGTGCGCTGCGTCATTCGGATAGCCCTGCGTTGCTATATCCCCGGCCTCTTCCGCCATCCGGTCGACAGCGTCTGCGCGCACGAAGGCGTCGAGGCGGACGGCGCCCTCCGTCCGTAGCCCCTCACGGCACTCGGCCACGAGCGCCTGCGCGGCCGAGCTCTCCAGCTCGTGGATGGGATAGCGGTCGAGGTCGACGAGATCGGCGAGAGCGCTCACGCCGGCGACTCTACCGCTCTACGATCCCGTCGATGGTCGCCGCCGAGCTCATCGATGCCTTCCGCCGCGACGGCGCCGTCTGCGTGCGCGGCGCGTTCTCGGAGGACGACGTCGCTCTCGCCGCGCGCGGGATCGATCGCAATCTCGCCGAGCCGAGCGAGCGCGCGCTCGTCGCGAGCCGCCCGGACGATCCGGGACGCTTCTTCGAGGACTTCTGCAGCTGGCAGCGGATCTCGGAGTACGAGCAGTTCATCCGCGATTCGCCGGCTGCGGCGATCGCGGGCGAGCTGATGGGCTCGCAGCGGGTGCGGCTCTTCCACGACCACGTGCTCGTGAAAGAGCCGGCGACGCGCCAGCCCACGCCGTGGCACCAGGATCAGCCCTACTACAACGTCGACGGCCGCCAGGCGTGCTCGCTGTGGATGCCGGTCGACGCCGTCGACTGCGATTCGACGCTCGAGTTCGTGGCCGGCTCGCACCTCGGCCCGTGGCTCATGCCGCGGACGTTCATGGACTCCGAGGCGAAGTGGTTTCCCGAGGGGAGCCTCGAGGAGCTGCCGGACGTGGAGGGCGATCGAGAGGCGTTCGCGATCCTGAGCTGGGAGCTCGAGCCGGGCGACGCCGTGTACTTCCACATGCTGACGCTCCACGCCGCGGGCGGAGCGACGACGCGGCGGCGCGCGCTCTCCGTCCGCTTCCTCGGCGACGACGTCACGCATGCGCCGCGGCCGTGGAAGACATCGCCGGACTTCCCCGGGCTCGTCGACGAGCTACCGGCGGGCGCGCCGATGGAGCACCCGCTCTTCCCCGTGGTCTGGGAAGCCCGCTAGTCCGAACGAAACATGTCCGGGGTCAGACCCCCAAACGGAAAGGGACATGTCGCTACCAGCCGTCCCAGTGGACGATCTCGTCGAGCGGCTTGCGCCGCGCGGGGCGAAAGTCCGTGCCGACCGCGTGCGCCACCGGGATGAGCGCTGCTTGCATGACGTCCGCGTACGGGATGCCGAGCAGCTCCGCAGCCTCCTCCTCGTGGCCGAGATGGAACGTCGTCCAGCACGTCCCGAGGCCGCGCGTCCGGGCGGCGAGCATGAAGCTCCACGCGGCGGGGACGATCGTGCCCCACCGCGACGCCTGCTGCGGAACAGGCTTCCCGTCAGTCCTGCCCTCGATGCAAGGGATGACGTGCACGGGCACCTCGCCGATGTGGTCCATGAGGAACCAGACCGAGTCGAGCAGGCGCGTCGTCCCCGCAGGCAGCTCGACCGACGGATCCGGGCCGCTCGCCGAGATAGCGGGCGCCGAACTTCCGCCACAGGTCGCCGAGCGCGGCGCGCTTCTCCGGGTCGGTGACGACGACGAAGTGCCAGTTCTCCTGGTAGCTCGCCACGGGCGCTTGCTGAGCGAGCGCGAGGCATTCCTCGATCAGCTCGCGCTCGACCGGCCGTTCGAGGTCGAGCCGCCTGCGAACGCAGCGTGTGGTCGACAGCACCTCGTCGGGCGTCAGCTCGAGCAGCGCGCTCACGAGGTGGCTTCGTCGTAGCGGCGGCCGACTTCGTCCCAGTTGGCGACGTTCCACCAGGCGGCGAGATAGTCGGGACGCCGGTTCTGGTAGGAGAGGTAGTACGCGTGCTCCCAGACGTCGATGCCGAGCAGCGGCGCGTGGTCTTCCATGATCGGCGAGTCCTGGTTCGCGGTCGAGTACGCCTTCAGCCCCGAGCCGTCCCAGACGAGCCACGACCAGCCGGAGCCGAAGCGCGTGACGCCGTTCTGCGTCATCGTCTCCTTGAGGGCGTCGAGGCCGCCGAAGGTCTCGTCGATCGCGTCCGCGAGCGCACCCGAAGGCTCGCCGCCGTCGGGGCCCATGACCTGCCAGAAGAGCGAGTGGTTCGCGTGCCCGCCGGCGTTGTTGCGCACGGCTGCCTGCTTGTCCTCGGGCAGGTCGCCGAGCGCGCGGAGCACGTCTTCGACGGACTTGTCTGCCCACTCCGTGCCGTCGAGCGCCTTGTTCGCGTTGTCGACGTAGGCCTGATGGTGCTTGCCGTGGTGGATCTCCATCGTCTTCGCGTCGATGTGGGGCTCGAGGGCGGCGTGGTCGTAGGGCAGTGATGGAAGCTCGAACGGCATGGTGGTCTCCTCTGTCGGTTAGGGCGATTCTAGAATCACTCGCTTGCCCGCGAGATTCTCATCCTGGACGAGCAGGACGTCGAGGAGCTCCTCGACCCGGCCGGCTGCGTCGCAGCGGTCGAGCGCGCGCTCGTCGCCGCGCGCGCGGCGAGGTCCATCTCCCGCTGCGGACGATGGTCCGGCCGCCGGGCGAGGAGACGCTGATCGGGCTCATGCCGACGCATCGGGGCGGCAGACTCGCGGATGTACGGGCTGAAGACCGTCGTCGTCGTCCCCGACAACTCCGCGCGCGGGCTCGACCCGCACCAGGGCACGGTGACGCTGTTCGACGGCGAGACGGGACAGACGGTCGCGGTCGTGAACGCGTCGCCGATCACGGCCATCCGGACGGCAGCGGCGAGCGCTCTCGCGACGCGCGAGCTGGCGCGCAAGAATGCTCGCGTGCTGGCCATCGTGGGCACGGGACACCAGGGCCGCGCGCATCAGCGTGTGCTTCCCGCCGTCTTGCCGTTCGACGAGGTGCTGATGGTGGGCAGAGGCGAGGTCGAGGCGGCCGTGAGACGCGCCGACGTCGTGGTGACGGCGACGAGCTCGGAGGGGCCTGTGATCCGGCGCGAGTGGCTCAAGGACGGCGTGCACATCAACGCGGTCGGCGCGTGCTTCCCGCACACGCGCGAGCTGGACTCGGCGACGGTCGCCGACTCCACGCTCGTCGTCGACAGCCGGGAGTCGGCAGTGAACGAGTCGGGCGACTACCTCATCCCACTCGCAGGAGGGCGCGATCGGCGAGGAGCACATCGCCGCCGAGCTGGGAGACGTCCTCGTGGGGACGCACCCAGGGCGCACGTCGGACGAGGAGATCACGGTGTTCGAGTCGCTGGGGATCGCCGTCGAGGATCTCTTCGCGGCCGAGTACGTCGTCGCGCGGGCGCGCGAGACCGGCCGCGGCCAGCATGGTGGCGTTCGCATGAAGGTCGAGGGGACGAAGGAGTTCGACGCGCCGGTCGAGGTCGTCTGGGACGTGCTCATGGATCCCGAGCGGATGGCGAAGCTGCTCCCCGGCGTGGAGAGCTTCGAGGTGCACGACGCCGACCACTGGAGCGCCGCCGTGAAGGTGCCGCTCGGCATGGGCGGGCTGAAGCTCCGCTTCGCGTTCGAACAGGTCGAGAAGCGACCGACGGAGTACGCGAAGCTCAACGCCAAGGGCCAGGGCGTCGGCGCGGTCGTGAACATGCAGACGGAGTTCCACCTCGCGCCGGAGGCGAGCCGGACGGCGATGCGCTGGGTCGCAGACGTCCGCGTCGCCGGGCCGATCGGCTCGATGGGCCAGCGCGTCTTCCAGCCGATCGTGAGCCAGCAGGTGACGGCGGTCCTCGACGCGCTCGAGGAGCAGGTGGCCGAGGCGAAGGCGGCGGCTAGCTAGGAGCGAGGTCGCACGTCCACGAGCCGGAGACGGCTCCGCGCGGGCCGAGGGCGTCGCCCGAGAACGTCCCGCTGCGCATGCCCTTCGCGACCTTCACGACGCTCGGGGCAACCGAGTACGCCTTCCGCCCGGCATGCACTGCGATTCCCGCCGACCGCGTCAACCCCGGCGTCAGGCGCTGGCTGCGGATGCCGAGGTAGCGCGCGGTGGGCTGGCTTCCCGCGATCGTGGCGATCCCGACGTCGACCACGTAGAGCCTCGCCTCGCGCGTGAGCTTGCACTTGCCGCCGAAGATCTTGTACGTCTTGCCGCCCACCTTCACGGTGGCCCGAGCGGGGCCGCAGTGGACGAGGATCGACGTGCCCTTGACGACCCTTTGGCCGGGGTCACAGGCGGCAGAAGTGCCCGCGGAGGGCGCCACCCACACAACGAATGCGGCCGCTGTAGCGGCGAGAACGACCCCCGGTCTCATCAGCGGCACGAGACTATAGCCTCGCCTGATGTCTGCGGTGCTGCTCGCGCTCGTTGCCGCTGTCCTCTTCGGGGCGATGGCGGCGACGCTCGGCATCTCGTTCCAGCGGAGCTCCGATGCGGAGGCGGGCGCGGTCGTCACGGGGCTCGTCGCGCTCGTTGTGGCACTCGTGCTCTCGCTCGACGCCGTCTCCGACCCCGGCCAGCTCTGGCCATTTCTCCTCGCCGGCCTGATCGCGCCCGGTGGCTCGCACATGCTCTACGTCGTGGCGGTGAAGGAGATCGGGGCATCGCGCGCGGCCGTCGTCGCGGGCGCTGCGCCGCTCGTGGCGGTCACTATCGCGCTCACGTTCCTCGGCGAGCCGCTCGAGGCGCCCCTCGTCGTCGGCGCGCTGCTCATCGTGCTCGGCGTCGTCGCGCTCGCGGGCGAGCGTGACCGGCCGGAGCATCTGCGATTCGTCGGGCTCGTGCTCGCCCTCGCGTCGACGGTGTTCTTCGCCACCCGCGACAACGTCGTCAGGTGGCTGTCCGAGGACACGACCGTCGATCCGCAGCTGGCGGCCACGGCGACACTGGTCAGCGGATCGGCGGTGATGGCTGCGTACCTCCTCTTCCTCAGAGGGCGGCGCGCGCCCGGCGACGTGGTTCGGGCCTTCCGTCCCTTCGCCCTGCCCGGCGTGTTCTGGGGCGTGTCGTACGCCGCCATCTTCGAGGCCTTCTACCGTGGACGCGTGAGCGTCGTCAGCCCGCTCATCGCGACGGAGGCGCTGTTCGGAGTGCTGCTGGCCGCCGTCATCATCGGGAGGAGCGAGCTGATCGGACGGCACGTGATCGTGGCCGCCGGGCTCGTCGTGTGCGGCGGTGTTCTGATCGGAGTGTTCCAGTGATCGTCGCCCACCTCGATCTCGACGCGTTCTATGCCGCGGTCGAGGAGCTCGAGGACACGTCGCTGCGGCGAGTGCCGCTCGTCGTCGGGGGCAACCCACACGGACGAGGCGTCGTCTCGACCGCGAACTACCTCGCACGCGAGTTCGGCATTCACTCGGCGATGAGCTGCGCCGAGGCACTGCGACGCTGCCCGCACGCGGTGTTCGTGACGCCCAGGCACTCGGTCTACCGCGAGTACTCGCGAGCCGTGTGGGACGCCGTTCGCCACGTCGTCCCCACGGTCGAGCGCACCGGACTCGACGAGGGCTATCTCGACATCGGCGAGGTGGCAGCCGACTTTCTCGCAGCGCGTCGGATCGCGGAGGCGGTGCAGGCGGCCGTGCGCGGCGCGACGAGCCTGTCGGCGTCGCTCGGCGTCGCGTCCTGCAAGGTCGTGGCGAAGGTGGCGAGCGACTGGCGCAAGCCGGCCGGGCTGACGGTCGTCCCCGCCGGGCGCGAGGCGGCCTTCCTCGCTCCCTTCGACGTGCGGCGGCTGCCCGGCGTCGGGCCGAGATCCGAGGAGAGGCTGCGCCGGGCGGGCCTCGAGAAGGTCGGGCAGCTCGCTGCGCTCGACGAGAACGAGCTCGGTCGTCTGCTCCCGGGCAAGTCCGGCCGCATGCTCCACGACCGCGCTCGCGGCATCGACCCTCGCGGCCTCGAGCACTCGGTGGAGCGGGTCTCCGTGAGCAACGAGGAGACGTTCGAGCAGGACGTGGGCGACACGGCCGTCCTCCACGCCGAGCTGCGGCGCATGGCCGAGCGGCTGGCGACGCACCTGTCGTCCCGCGGAGAGGCCGCGCGGACGGTCACCACGAAGGTGCGCTATCCGGACTTCGCGATCCGCAGCCGCTCGACGACGCTGGCGGCGGGCGTCGACGATGCGGAGACGATCGGTGACGTCGCGTGCGGGCTCCTCGACCGCGCCCTCCGCGACCGCGCCGGACCGCTTCGCCTCGTCGGCGTCGGGCTCTCCAACATCGAGCCCTTCCGCCAGCTCGCCCTTGCTCAGCGCGCGAGCGTGACCTTGCTGAGCCCGACCGGCTTGTCGGGATCGAGCCCCTTCGCGCGGGCGAGCGCGCCCGCGAAGAGCTGCCCGGGCAGCACCGACAGGAGCGGCGCCAGCACCGGCAGCGCGGGCTCGGGCACGGCCAGCGTGTAGGCCGGGCCCTCGACGTCGGCCGCAGCGTTTCCACTGGCCACGATCGCCGCGCCTGCCGATCGCACTCGGGCACTCGCCTCGAGCACGGCTGGGAGGGCGTCGTCGCGCGATGCGATCGTCCACACGGGAAAGAGCGGATCGAGCGCGGCGATCGGGCCATGGACGAGGTCGGTCGCCGTGAACGGCTCGGCGGCGATCCGACACGTCTCCTTCAGCTTGAGCGCGACCTCGCGCGCCGTGGCGAACTCGAGGCCTCGCCCCATGACGAACATGCGGCCGACGAAGGCGAACGCGTTCGCTGGGGCGGCGACCGCAGCAGCCAGCCCCGGGATGATGCCGGTCATCTGGTCGGCAACGCGGCCGAGCCCCGACGCGATCCCGTTGCGCCCGCCCGCGGTGCAGCCGGCAAGCAGCGCCAGCGCGGCCAGCTGGTTGACGTAGGTCTTCGTCGCCGCGACGGCGTGCTCCGGCCCCGCCTCCAGCGGCAGGACGAGGTCGGCCGCTTCGCCGAGCTCCGACGACGGGTCATTCGTGAGCGCGATCGTGAGCGCGCCGCGCTTCCGGGCCTGGACGACGTACTCGACGACGTCGGGCGTCTGCCCCGACTGCGAGAGCGCGACGACGGCCGAACGCTCGAAGTCGACGCGCGCGCCGTAGTAGATCGTCAGGGACATCGAGTCGCGCATCGCCGTGAAGCCCGGGAGCAGGCCGAAGGCGTAGACGCCGTAGTGAGCCGCGTTGTCGGACGAGCCGTGGCCGACGAGACGCACGACGGAGGGCTGGAGCTGCGCCAGCTTTCTGCCCGCCGACGCGTAGAGTCGCCGCTGCCCGAGAAGCCGCGCGATCGCAGCCGGCTGCTCGCGAATCTCCGCGCTGAAAAGCTCGCCCGCAACAGGCTCGGCAGGACCGACGGGGTCGGGCTCAGGCAACGCCACTGAGCTCACCCCCGACGAGGACGCGGTCGACCAGAAGGTTGTCGTCGAGGACGACGACGTCGGCGCGCACACCGGCGACGAGACCCTCCGAGTGCACGCCCGATGATCCGTGACGGCACGGCCGTGGCAGCATCGAGCGCATCCGCGAGCGGGACGCCGAGGCTGTGGAGGTTGCGAACCGCCTCGATCATCGTCAGCGAGCTGCCGGCGAGGACTCCGTCCGGGCCGCGGGCGACACCGTCCCTGAGGTCCACGTCGAGCCCACCGAGGCTGTACGAACCGTCGCCGTTGCCCGCGCCGGCCATCGAGTCGGTGACGAGCGCGACGCGACCGCCGCCGATGTTCCAGACGAGCTTGGCCGTGTCGGGAGCGAGGTGGTGGCCGTCGAGGATCACCTGGACGATGACGTCGTCACGCGCGAGCGCGACGCCGGCAATGCCGGGATCCCGGTGGTTGAACGGGCGCATGGCGTTGAAGAGGTGCGTGACGGTGTGCACCCCGAGGTCGAAGGCGGCGTTCGCCTCGAGTGCGTTCGCATCCGTGTGACCGCAGGACACCGTGACGCCGCGCTCGTGCAGCAGGTCGATGAGCGCGTCGGCGCCGGGCAGCTCGGGCGCCAGCGTGACGAGCCGCACCGGACCGGCCGCGAGCAGCCGCTCGAGCAGCTCGGTGTCGGGATCGCGGCGCGCCGACTCGGGATGCGTGCCCAGCCTCGCCGGGGCAAGAAACGGCCCTTCGAGGTGGGCGCCGAGGACGTGCGGGCCTTCGAGCCATTCGGAATCTCGGCCAGCGCCGCGACAAGCTGCTCCTCGGGCGCGGTGATGAAGGTGGGCAGATACGCCGTGACGCCGGTCTCGAGCATCGCCTGGCCGGCGACCCGGTAGCCGGCCGCATCGGCATCGAGGAAGTCGACGCCGCCGAAGCCGTTCACCTGGAGGTCGACGAAGCCGGGCGAGGCAACGCCCTTGCCGTTGGCGGACGAGAGGCCGACGCGAGCGATCTTGCCGTCGACGACCTCGACGTCCCCGGGCACGAGCTCGCGCCCGACGAGACCTGCTTCGACGCCGAGTCTCACGAGCCGAGCGCCGCCCGTATCCGTCCGTCGACCGCGTCGAGCCGCGAGCGAGCGGTGTCGGCGTCGACCTCCGCGAGCAAGGACACGATCGCGACCTTCGCCTCGCCATCCGCCGCTTCGAGCGCGGCGTCCACCTCGTCCGGCGACGCGCCCGTGGCCAGCTCGACGATGCGGTGCACGCGAGCTCGCAGCTTGTCGTTCGTCGCCCGGACGTCGACCATGAGGTTCCCGAAGGTCTTCCCGGTCCGCACCATCGCCACCGTCGAGATCGTGTTGAGGACGAGCTTCTGGGCGGTACCCGCCTTCAGGCGCGTCGAGCCGGCGAGGAACTCGGGGCCGACGACGACAACAATCTCGTGATCGACGAGCTCGGCGAGCGGCGAGGCCGGCGCCGATACGACAGCGCCCGTGAGCGCACCGGCGGCGGCAGCCGCCTCGATCGCTCCGACCACGAACGGCGTGCGCCCGCTCGCGCTGATCCCCAGCACGGCATCGGCTGCGGTCACTGCTGCATCGGCGACCGCCAGCGCACCCGCCGCCGCGTCGTCCTCGGCGGCGTCGCGCTCGGCGGCGGACTCCAGCCCCTCACCGGCGACGATCGCAGCCGCCCGGCCGGGCGGAAGTGCGAACGTCGTCTCACACTCGGCCGCATCGAGCGCCGCAATCGCGCCCGAGGAGCCGGCGCCGACGTACAGCAGCCGGCCGCCGCCTTCGAGGCGCTCGACGACGGCATCGATGGTGCCGGCGATCTGCCCGGAAGCGCGGCGCACGGCCCGAGCGACCAGCTCGTCCTCGTCGTTCATCAGCTCGACGAGCTCGTGTGAGCTCAAAAGGTCGATGTCGCGAGGAGCCGCCACGCGCTTCCGTGACCAGGTCGTCTTGCTCGGTACCGGGCATGACCTAGTCTATGCACACCGCAGCCCAGTGGTCAATACCACTTTCCTTCACAATCGAGTATGCTGGCAGCCCTGCATGGCCGACATCCGTCTCGACCACGTGACGAAGGTGTTCCCGGGTGGCTTCGTTGCCGTCGACGACGTGAGCCTCGAGATTCCAGACGGGGAGTTCATCGTGCTCGTCGGCCCCTCGGGCTGCGGCAAGTCGACGCTCTTGCGGATGATCGCGGGCCTCGAGGAGGTGACGGGGGGCGCGGTGTCGATCGGAGGCCTCGACGTGACGGAGCTCGCACCGCGTCACCGAGACCTCGCGATGGTCTTCCAGAACTACGCTCTCTACCCCCACATGTCCGTCCGCCAGAACCTCGGATACGGCCTCAAGGTGCGGCGGACGCCGAAGCAGGAGATTCGCCGGCGGGTCGACGAGGTCGCGAAGCTTCTCGGCCTGGAGGAGATGCTGGAGCGGAAGCCCGCGCAGCTGTCCGGCGGACAGCGCCAACGCGTCGCCATGGGACGCGCGATCGCGAGGGAGCCGAAGGCGTTCCTCATGGACGAGCCGCTGTCGAACCTCGACGCGAAGCTCCGCGTGACGATGCGCGCGTCGCTTGCACAACTGCATGCGCGGCTCGGTGTGACGACCATCTACGTCACCCACGACCAGGTGGAGGCGATGACGCTCGGCCAGCGCGTCGCCGTCATGCGCGACGGCCACATACTTCAGGTGGACAAGCCGCAACGTCTGTACCAGTCGCCGCAGGACCTCTTCGTCGCAGCGTTCATCGGCTCGCCGGCGATGAACCTCGTCGACGCTGTTATCGAAGGTGATGAGGTGCGCTTCGGCCAGTTCCGGACAAGGCTCGATCCCGACCGCAGGCCACCGGCGGGCACGACTCGCGTCGTGCTCGGCATCCGGCCCGAGTGCTTTGCCGATGCGGAATTCGTGGCCTCGAGCCCGACGACGATCGAGGCTCGGGTCGAAGTTCTCGAGGAGGTCGGCGCCGACGCATATCTCTTCTTCGAGGTCGACGCGCCGCGCATCACGGCGGAGACGCTCGAGGCCGGCGACGAAGGAACGCTGCTCGCGGGGGACACGTCGCTCTTCGCCGCGCGCGTCGACCCGAGAACGCGCGCGCGGGTCGGTGAGCGGATCGAGCTCACCGTCTATCCGACGGGCTTCCATTTCTTCGATCCGACCACTGGGGTGGCCATGACCAGTCAACCAGCCGGTAACCAGGACCCCGAGCGCTCCGCTGTTCTCGCGGCCGGGATCGAATGACGAAGCAAGCCGACACGAGAGAGCGCGTACTCGACCTCATCGAGCGGCTTTCCGTCGGTGAGGCAATTCCCTCCGAGCGCCAGCTGAGCGCGGATCTCGGCGTCTCCCGCCTCACCGTCCGCGCCGCACTCGACGAGCTCGTGCGGGAGGGCTATCTCATCAAGAGGCGCGGCGCGGGCACGTTCGTCAGCGAGCCGAAGATCGCCCAAGAGCTGACGATGACGTCCTTCACGGAGGACATGAGGCGGCGCGGCCTCGAGCCCGCGAGCCGCACCCTCGAGCTGAAGACGATTCCCGCCGGCGCGCGGCTGGGACGGATGCTCCACGTGTCTCCGTCCGAGCCCGTGCTCGTCGCAACACGGCTCCGGATGGCGGATCGCGAGACGATGGCCATCGAGACGCTCCATGTTCCAAAGTCCCTCGTCCCCGGCCTGACGGCCGCCGATCTCGAGGCCGGCTCGTTCTACGAGCTCCTGGAAAACGAGTACGGAATCGAGCTCGTCGGGGGCATGCAGACGATCGAGCCCACGGTGACGAACGAGGAGGAATCGGCGGCGCTCGGCCTGCCTCTGCACTCGCCGGCGTTCGTGTTCGAACGCGTCACACGTGCACAGTCGGGGGAAATCGTCGAGTTCGTGAGATCGGTCTATCGTGGCGATCGCTACCGGCTCGTCACCGAGTTGCGCCGTGGTCGGACCGGTCTCAGCTCGCCGATCGCCCTCACAGCCCGCGACGACGGCTGGCATAACCGGTCTTGACAGGTGAAGTGGTTATGTGTAAGTCTCCCGCCGATGGAAAGTGGTCTAAACCAATTGGCCTTCGAACTCGGCAGAACACGGTCGCGTCCGCGGGCCAGCGAGCCGCTGGAGGATGCGCTATGAAGGCACGCTATTCCCTAGCCGCCCTCGCCGTGGTCGCAGTCCTCGGCCTCGCGGTATCAACCGCGGGCGCGGACACGACACGTGCGACGGCAGGCATCACCGTATGGCTGCAGGTCGATGCGGAGTCGGGTTGGCCCGACATCGTCGCCGCGGCCAACGCCCGGTTCAAGGCGAAGCATCCAGGCATGGACGTCAACGTCCAGTATCAGACGTGGGGCACCCACCTGCAGAAGTTCGATGCGACGCTCGCCGGGGGCAACGCTCCTGACGTCATCGAGATGGGCAACACCGAGATGACTAAGTACATGGCGGCCGGAGCGTTTCAGGACTTGACGGGTGCCGTGGGGCAGTTCGACAACTCCGCGAACTGGTTGGAAGGCCTCGCGAAGTCGGGCCGGTACCAGGGCAAGGTCTACGGCGTGCCGTACTACGCCGGGTCGCGTGTCGTCACGTACCGGAAGGACCTGTACAAGAGCGCCGGCATCTCGAAGCTGCCGGACAGCCTCGCCGCGTTCACGGCGGCTGCGAAGAAGCTTGCGGCGAAGAACAAGGCCAAGAGCTTCTCGCCCGTCTACATCGCCGGCACCGACTGGTACATCGCGATGAGCTTCGTCTACGACCACGGCGGACAGATCGCGAAGCTCTTCCGCGGCAAGTGGAAGGGCACGCTCGACTCGCCGAAGGCGATCGCCGGTCTGCAGGCCTACAAGCGGTTCTTCAACGCGGCGTCCAAGGCGAGCAAGACGACCGACGAGGCCCGCCCGCAGCCGTACGACGTGTACGCACAGGGGCAGGCAGCGTCGATCGCCGGCCCGGCCTGGTTCTCGTGCTGTGTCGGTGACTACAAGGGCGTGACGGGTCAGTTCGTCGCCCCGAGCCACACGAAGGGCCAGACCCTTCCCGGCTTCCTCGGCGGCTCCGACCTTGCCGTGCCGATCGGCGCGAACAGAGCGCTGGCCATCGACTGGATCGCCGAGTTCACGAGCACTGCTGCCGAGAAGGCACTGCAGGCGAAGGGCAACATTCCCAACGCCACGAACCTGCTCGGTACCAGCGTGAACGAGCGGGCTGCGAAGCGCAGCTGGTTCACGCCGCAGGCGAAGAACTGGGTCAACGTCGAGAACGGGAACATCCTGCGCACGATGCTGGCGCAGATCCTCACCGGCAAGCTCACGGTCAAGCAGGCTGCACAGACCGCCAGCGAGAACATCACGTTCACCCTTAATCAGGGAACGTAAGAACGACGTACGATCGGGGCGCGGAACTCGATGCCGAGTAGCCAAGTCCCAAGCGGAGCAGCGGTAGCCGCCGAGACCCCCCTCCCATCTCGGCGGCGCCGCCCTCTGTCTCTTCGGAGCATCGCCCGTGCCTCGGTTCCGTACTGGCTGCTGCTGCCGGTCGTCGTCGTCATCGGGGCGATCCTCGGCTATCCCCTCTACCACCTCGTCAAGCTCTCGTTCCAGCAGTACGGCCTCTTCGAGCTGATCAGGCGCGAGGGCGAGTGGATCGGCTTCGACAACTTCTCGTTCGTCCTCCACTCGGACGTCTTCTGGGACACGCTCGTGCGGACGGTTGTGTTCACCGGTGCCACCGTTGGCTTGACCATCGTCCTCGGAACGCTGATCGCGCTGCTGCTCGTGCAGATCAGCCCAATCGTCCGCGTTGCCCTCACAGCCGGCCTCGTTCTCGTCTGGGCGATGCCGGTCGTCGTCGCGGTTCAGGTCTGGTTCTGGATGACGAACTTCCAGAACGGCGTGCTCAATCACGTGCTCGGCACGCTCGGGCTGGGGGACTACTCGGGGCACGACTGGTTCGCAACGACCTTCTCGAAGCTCGCGATGGTGGGGATCCTGATCCTCTGGGCGGGGATCCCCTTCATCACGATCACCGTCTACGCCGCCCTGGCCCAGGTGCCGGGGGAGCTCGTGGACGCGGCCGAGATCGACGGCGCGGGCTTCCTTCGCGTGTTCCGCGACGTGACCTTCCCCGTCATCAAGCCGGTCCTGCTGATCCTTACGAGCCTGTCGATCATCTGGAACTTCGGCGTCTTCGCCCAGCCGTATCTCCTCATCGGCGCGTCCCACGTCGACGCCACGAACTACCTCATGGGCGTCTACGTGTACCTCGAGGGATACGGCCAGAGCAACTTCGGCCGGGGCGCCGCGATCTCGATCCTCATGCTCGGCATCGTGATCGTGATGACCGCCTTCCACGTACGCGCGATGGTGAAGATGGGTGACGTCAAGTGAGAGGCCGGCGGCGTCGCCTGCGCCGCACGGCGTGGAACCTCGTCGCAATCGCGCTGCTCGTAGTCCTCGTCTTCCCCGTCTTCTGGATGATCTCGACCGCGTTCAAGCCGGACGGCGAGATCAACAGCCTCGAGCCGACGTGGTTCTCGACGGAGCCGACCCTCCAGCACTTCGAGGATGCGATGAACCGGCCGCACTTCTGGGATGCGGTCAAGAACAGTCTCATCATCGTGGTGGCCACGGTGCTGCTCTCGATGGTCGTCGCGTTTGTGGCCGCGGTCGCGCTCGCGAAGTTCCGCTTCACGGGACGGAAGATCTTCATCGTGCTGATGATCGGCATCCTCATGCTGCCCGCCGCGGGGCTCGTCATCCCGATCTACGTCGTGCTCGCCGAGTACCACCTCACGAACGCGCTTACCGGCGTGATCCTCACGTACCTGGCGTTCGTGGTTCCGTTCGCAGTGTGGACGCTCCGCGGCTTCATCCTCGGCATCCCGAAGGAGCTCGAGGAGGCGGCGATGGTCGACGGTTCGAGCCGGTTTGGCGCCTTCTGCCGCATCCTGCTGCCGCTCGTCGCGCCCGGCCTCGTGGCGACGTCGGTCTTCGCCTTCGTCACCGTCTGGAACGAGTACATCTTCGCCAACGTCATCCTCCAGGACCAGTCGAAGCAGACGCTGACGGTCTGGCTCTCGTACTTCTACGGGACGAGTCGCCAAACCGACTGGGGCGGGCTGATGGCGGCATCGACGCTCACGGCGATCCCCGTCGTCGTGTTCTTCCTCCTCGTGCAGCGGCGGATCGCGTTCGGGCTCACGGCCGGCGCCGTCAAGGCGTGACGCCGTGACGGCCAGCGAGCTCGAGCGCCTCGCCCTCGGCTGCCTGCTGCCCGGCTTTCCCGGCGAGGAGCCGCCGGACTGGGTTCGGCAGCTCCTCGAGACGGGACTAGGCGGCGTCGTTCTTTACGCGTGGAACGTGCGCGACCCGGGGCAGCTGCGTGCGCTGACCGATGCGCTTCGCGCCGAGCGGCCCGAGCTCGTCGTCGCCATCGACGAGGAGGGCGGCGACGTGACGCGGCTCGAGGCGAAGGACGGCAGCTCGTACCCCGGCAACTGGGCGCTCGGCGTCGTCGATGACGTCGGGCTAACGCGGGCCGTGGCGGGCGCCATGGCCGGCGATCTCGCCGCCGCGGGCATCAACCTCGACTTCGCGCCGGTCGCCGACGTGAACACGACGGTGGACAACCCGATCATCGGCGTCCGCTCTTTCGGCTCGGATGCGGAGCTCGTCGCGCGCCATGTGGCTGCCTTCGTGGAAGGGCTTGAGGGCGGCGGCGTCGCGGCCTGCGCCAAGCACTTCCCGGGCCACGGCGACACGCTCGAGGACTCGCACCTCGAGCTGCCGACGGTCGAGGAGCTGCGGCCGGAGGCGCTGCGCCCGTTCCGCGCTGCGATAGACGCCGGCGTGACGGCGATCATGACGGCACACATCCGTGTTAGCGAGATGGGGGACGAGCCCGCAACCTTGAGCCGCACGCTGCTCAGCGACGTGCTGCGCGGCGAGCTCGGCTTCACGGGCGTGGCGATCACCGACGCCCTCGAGATGAAGGCGATCAGCGGAACGGTGGGCGTCGAGCAGGGCGCCGTACAGGCGCTCGCCGCCGGCGCCGATGCGCTCTGCCTGGGACACGACCTCGGCGCCGACTCCGTCGGGCGGATCGTCGCTGCTGTGATCGAAGGCGTGCGGGGAGGAGCGCCTCGCCGAGGCGGCTGGCCGCGTCGCCGGGATCGGTCGGTCGCGCTCCGCAGTTGGCGCGCCGAATCGCGGCGTCGGCGCGGCGGCCGCGGCGCGCGCCGTTCGCGCCGACGGTGATGTCCGCTTGACGCGCGCTCCCATCGTCGTCGAGCTGCGGCCGGAGCCGACGATCGCCGTCGACGCCCGCAACGGCGGGCTCGGAGACGCGCTCACCTTGCGACTGCCCGAGACTCGCATCACGCGTGCCCTGACTCCAGCCCACGACCGCCAGCTCGTGGTGGTCCTGCAGGACGCACACCGGCATGAGTGGCAGCGGGAAGCGGCCACGAAGCTCGTCGCGGCAGCTCCGGACGCCATCGTCGTGGAGGTGGGGCTACCGGTCTGGCGCCCCGACGGCGCCGCCGGCTATGTCGCGACCCACGGAGCGGCGAAGGTCAACGTCGAAGCGGCGGTCGACCGGCTCATGGGCGCCTGACATGCATGCGGTGCCAGGCACGAGTTACGTGTCTGTGCCGGCTTTGTGCCAATAGTGTGACGGCCTCGACGTGCGCTAGCGCGTGCCGACGCGGAGGCCGAGGCGTTGCGGCAGCGACGCGACAAAGCGCGCCGGCGCCGAGGGCTTTCGGCCCGCCTCCTGAGCCTCCTCGACGGCAATGAGCGCCGAGCGAACGAGGCTCCCGCCGAGGAAGTTCAGCGGCTCGGGCGGCAGCCGGCGGATGCTGCGATTGACGAGCGGCAGCCGCGACCACTCGTCGTCGGCACGGAGCGCGAGCGAGGCGAAAATCTGGCCGCCGAGCCAGCTCGGGCCGACCCCGTTGCCCGTATAGCCCGCGCCATAGTGGACGCGCGTGCCCGGCACCGTGCCGAACACGGGCAGGTGATCAGCGGAGACGTCGATCGGCCCACCCCAAGCGTGCTCGACCTTCGCGGCGGCGAGCCCGGGCAGCAGCAGGCGAAGACCCGCCTCCGCCCGCGCGACCGTCGGCACGTCACCCGAGAACCGCCTGTCGATGCGCCCACGGAAGCCGATGGGACCCGAGCCGGAGCCCATGAGCACGCGGCCGTCCGCGGTCGTCCGGAAGTAGTGGAGGAACATCCGGCAGTCGGTGATCGCCTCGCCGCCGGTCCAGCCGATCTCCCGTAAGAGCTCGGGCACCGGCTCGGTGAGGACGACGTAGCTGCCGAAGGGCGTCAGCAGGCGCGAGAGCGGCTTCCAGCCGGACGCCCAGGCGTTCATGGCGACGACGACCTCGCTCGCCCGGACGTTCCCACGGGCCGACTCGACGAGGCCGTCCCCGATGCGCGAGGCCTCCGTCCGCTCGTAGAGACGGACGCCCGCAGCGAGCGCCTCGGTGCGCAGTGCCCGAACGAGGCGCGCCGGGTGGACTGTGGTGCCGTCGCGATAGAAGACGCCGCGGCGGAAGGCGGGCGACGAGCAGCGACGTGCGAGCTCGTCGCGCGTGAGCGGGACCGCCTCCTCCTCGACGCCGAGCTCGCGTGCCACGGCAATCGAGCGGTCGAGGATCGCGTCCTGAGCCTCCGACGTCGACACGCGCAGCAAGCCACCTTCGCGGAGCCAGACATCGTGCTCGAGGGCGCGCACGGCCGGGATCGCACCGTCCGCAGCGCGCGCGACCGCGAGCGCCCCCTCCGCACCGAGCACCTCGCGAAAGCGGGCGAGGCTCGACCAGTAGCCGTGGAGGAAGCCGCCGTTCCGTCCGCTCGGCCCGATGCCGCAGCGCGCAGCCTCGAGCACCGCGACGTCGACCGCGGGATCGCGCCGCTTCAGCTCGATGGCCGTCCAGAGCCCGGTGAAGCCGCCGCCGACGATCGCGACGTCGGCGGTCGTATCACCGTTGAGCGCGGGCTGCTCGGAGCCAGGCGGCGCGTCCTGCAGCCACCAAGGCGCGACGAGACCAGGCGCTACCGTCGCTGCAGCTCGTCCCACGCTTCGGCCAGCGTCTCGCCGAACACCTCGACGATGCGGTCGAACTCGGGCTGGCGCGCGACGAGCGGCGGCGAGATCTGGATGACGGGATCGCCGCGGTCGTCGGCGCGGCAGATGAGCCCGCGCTCGAACAGCCGCGCGGAGAGGAAGTCGCGCAGCAGCCATTCCCGCTCGTCGCTCGAGAAGCCCTCGCGCGTCTCGGAGTCCTTCACCAGCTCCACGGCGTAGAAGAATCCCGTGCCACGGACGTCGCCGACGATGGGCAAGTCGAGCAGCTGCTCGAGGGTCGAACGGAACGCCGCCTCGTGCTCGAGGACGCCCTCGACGATCCGCTCGCGCTTCATGATCTCGATGTTCTTGAGCGCGATCGCGCACATCGACGGGGTGGCCGCCGAAGGTGATGCCGTGCGAGAACATCGACGTGTCGGCGAGGAACGGCTCCATCACGCTGTCCGTCGCCACCACCGCTCCGATCGCCGCGTACGAGGAGGAGAGCCCCTTTGCGCATGTGACGATGTCGGGACGGATGTCGTAGCGCTCGGATGCGAACCAGTGCCCGACGCGCCCGAAGCCCGTGATCACCTCGTCGGCCGAGAGCAGGATGCCGTACGTCGTGCACAGCTCGCGCACGCCCTGCCAGTAGCCCGCCGGCCCGATGAATGTCCCGCCCGCGTTCTGCACCGGCTCCATGTGCACGAGGCAGACGGTGTCGGGGCCCATGTCGAGGATCGTCTGCTCGAGCTCGTCGAGCAGGAAGGCGGTGAACTCCTCTTCCGTCTCCTCGGGTGGCCGGTGGTAGCGGTTCGTATTGGAGACGTGCCGCACCTCGGGCACGAGCGGCTGGAACGGCTCGCGGATGGCCGGAACGCCCGTGAGCGCGAGCGCGCCGAGCGTCGTCCCGTGGTACGCGACGTGCCTCGCGATCGCCTTGTACCGGGTCCCGACCTCGGCGCCGAGGGCGACGTGGAACTGCCGCGCGAGCTTCCACGCCGACTCGACTGCCTCTGAGCCGCCGGAGACGAAGAAGACGCGGTTGAGATCGCCCGGCGCGAGCGACGCCACCTCCTCGGCCAGCTCGATCGCGCGCGGATGTGAGTACGACCAGTTCGTGTAGAACGGCAGCTCCCGCATCTGCGTGAGGGCGGCCTGGCCGATCTCTTCGCCGAACGAGTAGCCGATGTTCACCGAGAAGAGCCCGGCGAGGGCGTCGAGGTAGCGCGTGCCGTGTATGTCCTCGAGGTAGCAACCGTCGCCGCGGACGATGATCGGCACGTCGGCGTCCCGGTACCCGCCCATGCGGGTGAAGTGGAGCCAGAGGTGGTCGCGAGCGGCCTTTTGGAGGTCGACGGTCATGCGGCCACCCTCGCCTTCCTCGCCTGACGGTACTGCCAGAAGACGTTGCCGAGGCCGATGGCTATCGCGAAGAGGAAGATCGCGCTCGCGACGACGTTCACCTGCGGCGGCACGGCAACCCTGGAGATGCCCCAGACGAAGACCGGGAACGTCTGCTCCGGGCCGGCCGCAAAGTACGTGATCACGAAGTCGTCGATCGAGAGCGCGAAGCCGAGCAAGGCCGCCGCGAGCATCGCCGGCGCTATCAGCGGCAGCGTGACCTTGCGAAACGTCACGAGCTCGTTCGCTCCGAGATCCATCGCGGCTTCCTCCAGGTGGCGGTCGAAGCCGATCAACCGCGCCTTCACGGTAACGACGATGAAGCTGATGATGAACATCACGTGGGCGATGAAGATCGTCCAGAAGCCGAGCTGGAACACCGCCGTCGCGTTGAGGAACAGCGCGAGCAGGGAGGCGCCGAGCACGATCTCCGGCGTCGACATCGGCAGGAAGACGAGGAGGTTCGTCGTCCCGCGGCCGACGAAGTGATGCCGCACGATGGCGAGAGCGATCAACGTCCCCAGCACGGTGGCCACGAGCGTCGCGAGCGCGCCGATCTGCAGCGACAGGATCACCGCGTCACGCAGGCCGAGCACGGCGTCCCACTCCAGCCAGTTGTCGACCGTGAAGCCCTGCCAGACGTAGTTGAAGCGCCCGGCGGGATTGTTGAACGAGAAGAGGATGACGACGGCGATCGGCAGCAAGAGATAGCCGACGGCGAAAAACGCGTACGCCGTGAGCGCATGACGCTTCGTGAACCGCCAGGCGGCGCTCATCCGGTCAGCCTCTCCGAGCCGACGGCGCGCGCGTACACGAGCAACCCGACGAGAATTGTCGCCATGAGGATGAAGGACAGCGACGCCGCCGTCGGATAGTCGAGCGACTGGAGGAACTTCGCCTGGATGACGTTGCCGATCATCTGCTGGTTCGGCGTGCCTAGGAGTTGCGCGTTGATGAAGTCGCCCGCGGCAGGGATGAAGGTCAAGAGCGTGCCGGCGACGATCCCCGGCGCCGAGAGCGGCAGGGTCACCTTGAGGAAGGCCTTCGTGGACGAGGAGTAGAGGTCCTTCGCCGCCTCGAGCAGCCGCGGGTCGATCTGCTCCAGCGACACGTACAGCGGCAGCGCCATGAAGGGAAAGAAGTTGTAGGTGATGCCACAGACGACGGCGAACGTCGTCGCCAGCAGCCGCCCGTCCTCGCCGAGAACGTGAATCCCCTGGAGGAAGCCGACGACAGGCCCTTCGTCCGCGAGGATGTTGAGCCAGGCGAGCGTGCGGATGAGATAGGTGACGAAGAACGGGGCGACGATGATGAGCAGGAAGAGGTTCCGCCACGGCCCAGCCCTGAACGCGATCCAGTAGGCGAGCGGGTACGCGAGCAGAAGGCACGCGACCGTCGCGAGCCCCGCATAGAAGAACGATCGCAGCAGCTGCTCGTGGTAGTCCGAGATCGCGTTCGAGAAGTTCGAGAACTCCCACGTGAACTCGAAGTTCGGGTAGATCCCGGACTGCAACGACTGGTAGCCGAGGTAGCCGAGCGGGATGAGGAAGAAGATCGCCAGCCAAGCGATCCCCGGCAGGAGCAGGAGATACGGCGTGGCGCCCCGGTGACGATGGAAGAACGAGCCCACGTTCGTCGGCCTACTGGCCGAGCACCGCCTGCCACTTCGTGACGTAGTCGTCGTTGCCGAGCATCGCCGGGTCGTTCTGGTGCACCTGCGAGAGCAGCTCGTCGTCCGGGAAGATCAGGAGGTTCTCGGCGGAGCTCGGATCGAGCTTCACGGCCTCCTCCTTCACGCCCTTGACCGACACGATGAAGCTCGTCCCCACGGCGATCTGGGCAGAGATCTTCGGGTCGTAGACGAAGTTCATGTACGTCGAGGCGGTCGGAACGCTGCCGCCCGTCGGGATGAACATGTTGTCCGTCCAGATGATCCCGCCGGGCTCCGGCAGCGCCCACTTCAGCTTCGGGTTGTCGGCCACAAGAGACGCGACGTCCCCCGACCATGCGACGCAAGCGGCGAGGTCGCCGTTCGCGAGCGGCTGCGCGTAGTCGTTGCCGGTGAAGCGGCGGATCTGTCCCGAGTCGACGGCCGCCTGGACCTTTGCCACGGCTTTGTCGAATGACTCGTCGGTCACCTGCGTCGGGTCGTCGCCGTTCTCGAGCATGACGATCCCGACCGAGTCGCCCATCTCGCTGAGCATCGTGATCTTGCCCTTGAGCTTCGGGTCCTCGAGCAGCTGCGTGATCGTGGTGACGGGCCCGGTCAGGTCCTCGTTCCAGGCGATGCCCGTCATGCCGCCCAGCCAAGGCAGCGAGTACGTGCGGTCCGGGTCGAACGGAGGCGACGCCTGCGCGTCGATGAGATTGTCGAAGTTCGGGATGAGGCTCTTGTCGAGCGGCTGCACCCAGCCCTCGTCGACGTAGAGCGAGGGAAAACGTGAGTTGTCGGTCGCCACGAAGATGTCGCGGTCGATTCCCTGGCCCTGCGAAAGCCGTCCCTGCGCCTTGGCGAAGTACTCGTCGTTCGAGTTGACGTCCTCGAAGTAGTTGACCGTGATCCCAGTCTCGGCTTTGAACTGGTCGAGCGTGGGATGCTTCTTCCCCTCCGTGTCCATGTAGAACGACCAGTTCGAGAAGTTGAGGACGTCCTTCAGCTCGCCGCCGCCCTCTGTGCCTCCACCGCCGCCGCCGCACGCCGCCAGCAGGCCCGGCAGCGTCAGCAGCGTGGCGCCCGCAGCGCCTCGCCGAACGAGCGATCTCCTCGTCAGTGTCGGGTTCATGCGTGCTCCTCCTTCTCTGGCTCGACGACGAATGTGGACTCTGGGCTCCAGCTGAGCGTGACCGGCGATCCCGGCGCGGGAACGCGCGCGCCGGAGTCGATATTTTGCGCGAAGACCTGAACCGTCCCGTCGGCCGTGTGGACGACGACCTGCGTGGCGACGCCGATGTACGCCGTCTCGGAGACGGTGCCCGTGAGGCGGTTGGCGCCGCCGCCCTCGCCCAGGGCGATCTTCTCCGGGCGGACACCGGCAGAGACGGGCCCCGTCTTCCCGGCTGTCGCCGCTCGCACGACGGCGCCGCTGGCGAGGCGCACGGCGTCGGTGCCCTCCACGGTGCCCGGCAGAAGATTCGAGACGCCGAGGAAGCTCGCGACGAACGCCGTCTGCGGCGTCTCGTACAGCTCCTCCGGCTGCCCGAGCTGCTCGATCCTGCCGTGGTTCATGACCGCGATCGTGTCGGCCATCGTCATCGCCTCCTCCTGGTCGTGCGTGACGTGGACGAACGTGATGCCGACCTCGTGCTGGATGCGCTTCAGCTCGAGCTGCATCTGCTTGCGGAGCTTCAGGTCGAGCGCACCGAGCGGCTCGTCCAAGAGCAGCACGCGTGGGTGGTTGACGAGGGCGCGTGCCAGAGCGACACGCTGCTGCTGGCCACCGGAGAGCTGTTTCGGCTTGCGCGTGCCGAACCCCGTGAGCGCCACGAGGTCCAGCGCCTCGTCCACGCGACGGCGCAGCTCCTCCCCGCCCACGCCGCGACGGCGGAGGCCGAAGGCGACGTTCTCGAAGATCGACAAATGCGGGAAGAGCGCGTACGACTGGAAGACGGTGTTGACGTCTCGCTTGTACGGTGGCAGGCCGACGACGTCGCGGTCGCCGAGGAAGATCCGGCCCTCGCTCGGCTCCTCGAACCCGCCGATCATCCGCAGCGTCGTCGTCTTGCCGCACCCGGACGGCCCGAGCAGCGCGAAGAAGCGGCCCTGCTCCACCTCGAGGGAGAGGGCGTCCACGGCCACGGCGCCGTCGAAGTGCTTCGTGACGCCTTCGAGCCGCACGTCGGCAACTGCGGTCACGAGAGGCGCACCCCCCACTCGTAGACCTGCTTGCAGAGCTCGAGGTAGAGGAAGCTCTCGGTTGAGGTGACGCTGTCGATGCCGCGGATGCGGCTCGTCAGCTCGAGCAGGTGCCGCCGGTCCTCGCAGACGAGCTCCACGAGCACGTCGAACTGGCCGGCGGTGATAACCACGTAGCCTGCCTCGTCCCAGCTGCGCGATCTCCTCCGCCACGGGCTCGGGCGGGCCGGACGTGCGCACGCCGACGAGCGCCTGGGCCTCGAAGCCGAGGCCGAGGGGGTTCGTGACGCCGGTGACCTGGAGGATTTCGTCGCCGACGAGGCGCGTGTAGCGCGCCCGCACGGTGGCCTCGGAGACGCCGAGGCCGGCCGCGATACGGCGAAACGGCTCACGGCCGTTTCGCTGCAGCGCCACGATGATGCCGCGGTCGACCTCGTCCAGCTGGCGCGGCCGCGAGACGGGCCCTTTGGCAGGCTGCGCCTTGCTTGCCGGAAACGCCGCATCTCCTCGCAATGCGAGGCGGATCCTTTCAGGTTCTGCGCGTTAGGTCAATCGGCGTCGGGCACCGGGACGACGAGCACGGGGATCGTCGACCGGTGGACGAGCTTGTGCGGCACGGAGCCCAGGATGACGCCGGTGAGCGGGCGCTCGCTCGCCGTGCCGACCACGATCAGCCGTGCGGAGCGCTCCGTGGCGACCGCGAGCAGCGCTTCCGCCGGGCGCTTCGGCACGAGCGTCGCCTCGGCCTTGACCCCTGCCTCGCGGGCGCGGGCGACCGCCTGCTCGACGATCGGCGCGCCCAGCTCCTCGAGCGCGGCCTGCGACTCCCGCCACTCGTCGCCGACGCCGCGAAACGGCGGCTCGACGGCGTACACGACGACGAGCGTGTCCCCCAGCCCGGCCGCGAGCTCGAGGGCACGTTCGACGGCCGCGTCGGAGCAGTTCGAGCCGTCGACACCGACGACGATCGTCCCGGTCACAACGGAGCCTTCTTACCGGTCGCCACCTGCGGATCGACTGCCTCAAACGCCTTCCGCCCGAAGAACCGCTCGTGCCCGCCGAGACGCCAGACCACGAGGAGCACGAGGCCCAGCAGGAGAAAGCCCATGCCGATCACGAAAGGCACGCCCATGCCGAGGATCGTCTGGCCCGTGTACGAGTTCTCGACGTCGTAGAAGTCGATCGCCGACTTCACGAACAAGTAGCCGAGGATCGCCGCGCCGATGAGCGGGCCAACACCGATGAAGAGGAAATTCTTCACGGACTTCAGGAGCTCGCGCCGGTAGTAGATCGCGCACGCAACCCCGGTGAGCGCGTAGTAGAAGGCGATCATCAGCGAGAGAGCGGTGACCGAGTCGTAGAGCGCGTTCTCGCGAGAAGGTGTTCAGCGGCACGTACCACGCGATCGCGAGCCCGGCGATCACCGAGGTCGAAAGCCAGGGCGTGCGGAAGCGCGGGTGCACGGCCGCGAACGCGTGCGGCAGCGCGCTCTGCCGTCCCATCGAGAACGAGGTGCGGGAGGAGGGGATGATCGTCGTCTGCGTCGAGGCGATGGCCGACGTGACGATGGCGAGGATCACGATCTTGTCCCACGGCGACCCGAGCACGTCAGCGCCGAGCGCGGCGAAGATCGCGTCGTCGTCGTCGTACTCGGCGAGCGTCTCCAGTCCGGCATAGGCAACGACGGCCATCGAGACTCCGACGTACAAGACCAAGAGGATGACCGTCGAGAGGACGGCGGCCAGCCCGGGAGCCCGCGCCGAGTCGCGCGTCTCCTCGGTGAGGTTGACGGCGCTCTCCCAGCCCCAGTAGATGAAGACGCCGATCAGGAGTGCGGACACGAGCGTCGACGTGCTGTCGATGGCGAAGGGTGAGAGCCAGTCGAGCTCCGGCTTCGTCGATCCCTCCGGCGCCGAGCCGTCGTAGACCTTGTACAGCGCAACACCGATGAAGAGCAGCAGCGCGCCGACCTGGAGCACGATCATCACGTCCTGCACCTCGGCCGCCAGCTCCGTGCCGATGATGCAGATCGCGGTCATCACGACGATGATCACGACGGCGAGAACCATGACCGCAGTCTTCGAGGCGGCCAGGTCATCCCAGCCGAAGAGCTCGTACGTGTAGCGCGCGCCGACGTCGGCGAGCGAGCCGACGACGAGGATGCCCGTCGTGATCACCGCCCAGCCGCCGAGCCAGCCGAGCCACGGCCCCATGGAGCGCGTGACCCACGAGAACGTCGTGCCCGCGTCCTGGTCGGCTCGGTTCATGTAGAAGAAGGCCGCCGCGATCAGGAACATCGGCACAAACGACGCGAGGAGCGCTCCCGGCGCCTGGACGCCGACGAGGACCGTGACCGTGCCGATTACGGCGGCGAGCGAGTAGGCCGGCGCCGTGGAGGCGAGGCCGACGGCAAGCGCCGAGCGGAAGCCGATGGCGTCGTGCTCGAGCTCGCCCGCTTCGATGTGCGCAAGGTGCGGGCGGTGCAGGTGGTGGCCGTGACGCGGGGGATCGGTCACGGGCGGGACTATGCCAAAGGCTGAATTGGTACCACTTTGATATCATTGCGGGATGGCGGCGTTCCATCTGCGCCTCCCCGACCAGCTCCACGAGCGGCTGCGGAAGCGTGCGGCAAGCGAAGGCCGTTCGATCAACGCGGAGATCCTGAGCATCCTCGAGCGAGACCTCGCCCGGCCGGATCCGGCGGAGTTCATGCGGAGGCTCGACGAGCTTCGAAGTCGAATGACGCTTCCGCCCGGCGCGCCGACGCCGGAAGAGATCATCAGAGCGGATCGCGATTCCAACTACGGCCGTCTTTGACGCCAGCGCGCTCGTGCGCGCGTTCGTCGAGAGAGAGGTGACGGCCCGAGCGTGGATCGCGGCTGTCGAGGCGGGCGAGGTTGACGCGCATGTGCCCGACCTCGTCTTCGCAGAGACCGCGAACGCGTTTGCCTCCTACGTGCGAGCAGGTCGTCTCGAGTACCAGGACAGCGACGAGGCACTCGCGACGGTCGCGTCCCTTCCGCTCGACGTCGCTCCGACGCGGCTCCTCGCCAGGCAAGCGCTCGCGCTCACAGTGTCACGGCGTATCAGCGGCTATGACGCGTGCTACCTCGCGCTCGCGATCGGCTACGACGCGGTGCTCGTCACCGCGGGCCGGCGGCTGGCAACGCAAGCGGAGCGAGCCGCTCTGCTGCCGCGGGATGGTCCGCCGAGCGGTTGACGACCGCCTAGGCCAGCTTGACTGCGACGTGCTTGATGCGGGTGTATTCCTCCATCGAGTAGATCGACATGTCCTTGCCGTAGCCCGACTCCTTGAAGCCGCCGTGCGGCATCTCGGACGTGAGCGGGAACAGGTGCTCGTTCACCCAGACGGTGCCGAAGTCGAGCCTCGCCGCCACCTTCAACGCCCGCCCGACGCTCTCCGAGAAGACCGAGGCCGCGAGGCCGTAGCGGACGCCGTTGGCCATCGCGATCGCGTCGTCGTCCGAGGAGAAGCGCTGCATCGTGACGACGGGGCCGAAGACCTCCTTCTGAACGATCTCGGAGTCCTGCTCCACGTCAGTCACCACCGTGGGCTGGACGAAGAAGCCGCGGTCGCCGACGGTGCCGCCGCCGGTGACGATGGTCGCCTTCGCGTCGACGGCGCGCTCGAGGAAGCCGAGCACGCGCTCACGCTGCTCTTCGGAGATGAGCGGGCCCATGTCCACGTCGTCGCCCTCGGCGGGGTCGGCGACCTTCATCGCCTCGACGGCCTTCACCGACTCGGAGAGGACGTCGTCGTACACGCCCTCGTGGACGATGATCCGCGACGAGGCGGTGCAGTCCTGGCCGGTGTTCCAGTAGCCGCCGATCTTGATCGCCTCGGCGACCGTCGCGGGATCGGCGTCGTCGAGCACGACCATCGGCGCCTTGCCGCCCAGCTCGAGATGCACGCGCTTGAGGTTGTCCGCGGCGTTGCGGGCGATCGTCTTCCCCGTCTCGACGTCACCGGTCAGGGACACGAGCCGGACTTCCGGGTGTCGCACGAGCATGTCCCCCACGGGCACGCCGTCGCCGGTGATCACCTGGACGACGCCGGGCGGCACGACGTCCTGGGCGAGCTCGAAGAAGCGCAGCGTCGTCAGCGGCGTCTGCTCGGCAGGCTTGAGGATCTGGACGTTGCCGGCGGCGAGCGCCGGGCCGAGCTTCCAGACCATCATCATCAGCGGGTAGTTCCAGGGCGTGATTCCGGCCACGATGCCGAGCGGCTCGCGGCGGATGATCGACGTGTAGCCCTCGACGTACTCGCCAGCGGACTTGCCCTCGAGGTTGCGCGCCGCGCCGGCGAAGAAGCGGAGGTTGTCGACCGAGAAGGGGATCTCGTCCACGGCGATCGCGGACGGCTTGCCGACGTTCTGCGACTCGAGCTGCCACAGCTCCTCGGCGTTCTCCTCCATGACGTCGGCGAGCGCGAGCAGGAGCTCCATCCGGTCCTTCGGCGTCTTCGTCCGCCACTCGTCCCAGGCGTCGCCCGCGGCGTCGATCGCCCGCTCGGCGTCCTCCGCCGAGCAGCGCGGCACCTCGGCGATGACGTCGCCGGTCGAGGGGTTCAGCACCTCCATCGTCTGGCCGTCGGCCGCGTCCACCCACTTGCCGCCGATGAGGTTCTTGTGCTTCGCCACCGTCACAGCCATCTCACGACCTCCTCGCGCCTAGCTGGGTCCCACCATTATCAACCGACGACGTTCGCCCACGCGCGCTGCCAGAGCTTGTACGGGACGCAGTCCGTGCGGCCGCCGAAGCCGCAGCGCGCCGCGGGCGTCTTCCAGAACTCGAGGCGCTTAAGGAGTGCCGCCGGCGCCGAGCCGTAGTAAGCCGCGCACGACCCCTCCTCCGTCGCGTCCATGATCGGGCACGCGAGCTGGTTGACGGGCGACTCGCGGAGCAGCAACGACTGGGCCGCCTGGACGTCCGGCCCGAGCACGTGCCGCATCCAGAGGTACGCGCAGTTCGGATGCCGTGCCTGCTTCGCGAGGAGCCAGCTGTCCGCCCAGGCCGTCGTGCCCTCGCGCGGCACCCGCCGGCTCACGGGGACGTCCGCTGCGAGCAAGGCCTGGCGCTGGTACGGCCAGCTCGAGCCGACGACCGTCGCCGCGGTGCGGAAGTCGAGGATCTGCTCGCTCGCGTACTGCCAGTAGCGCTTTACGAGGGGCGCCTGCCGCCGCAGGAGCGCCGTGGCGGCGTCGAACTGGCGGGGCGTGAGCTCGTAGACGTCGCGGATGCCGAGCTTCGGCGTGCGCGACTTCAGGTAGAGCGCGGCATCGGCGATCTGCATCGGGTTGTCGGGAATCGACACCTTGCCCCGGAAGCGCGCGTCGTAGACCGCTCGCCACGAAAGAGGAACGGGGCCCTTTGCGTCCGTGCGGTAGAGCAGCTCGTTCGGCGTCCACATGACGGTCACGCCGTAGTGGACGCCGCCCACGGTGTTGGCGGCCGGCGAGCGGAACGCCGGGGCGAGCTGCCGCCACTGCGGTATGAGCTTCACGTTCACCGGCTGGACGTACCGGCGCGCGATGAGCTCGCCGCTCACGTCGCCCGATGCGGAAACGACGTCGTACGGGCCGCGCTTCATGAGCTCGACCATGTCGGCCGAGGACGAGACGTCCCGCCGCGTGATCTTGCAACCTGTCTCGCGCTCGTAGTCCCCGGCGAACGACGCGTGCGAGTAGCCGGGCCACTGCGAGCAGGACGAGCGAGCCTTCCGCCTTGCCGAGCTTCTGCGGCAGCTTCTGCGAGCCGGAGCCGACGCCCGACACCGGCACGGCCGAGCGCGCAGACGGCGATCGCCAGAAGCGTCGCGCGGCGCACGCTACTCCTTGGGCCCTGCGACGCTCGGCGAATCCTCGGTGAGCCGGGTCGCAAGCCACACGGGGATGATCGAGACGAGGATGACGAAGAGCGCGACGACGTTCACGATCGGCTGCTCGACGGGCTTGAAGAGGTTGGCGAAGATCCAGATCGGCAACGTCTGCTCCGCGCCGGACGTGAAGATCGTGACGACGACCTCGTCCCAGGACAGCGCGAATGCGAGCAGGCCGCCCGCGAGCAGCGCCGTCCGCAGCTGCGGGAACGTCACGTGGCGGAACGTCTGCCAGGAGTCGGCGCCGAGGTCCTTCGAAGCCTCCTCGAGGTTGCCGTGCAGCCTCCGCAGCCGCGCGACCGCGTTGTTGAAGACGACGACGATGCAGAACGTCGCGTGGCCGATGATGATCGTCCGCAGGCCGTAGGTCATGTCGACCGTCGTGAATGTCGTCTGGAGAGCAAGCCCGGTGATGATGCCTGGCAACGCGATCGGAAGGATGACGAGCAGCGTCACGGTGTTGCGGCCGAAGAACGAGAATCGCGCCATCGCCAGCGAGAGCAGCGTGCCGAGCACGAGCGCCACGGCGGTCGCCCCGAGCGCCGCGCGCACGGACATCCAGAGCGCGTCGCGCACGTCGGGGTTGTGGTACGCGACGCTGAACCACCGCGTCGTCAGCTCCTCGATCGGCCAGCCCTGCGTGACGCTCTCGTTGAAGGCGTAGACCGCCACGAGGATCAGCGGGATGTAGATGAAGGCGAGCGTCAGGCCGGCGGCGACCCGCAGGAGCACACGGGTGAGACGGGACTCGGTCAAAGCGCCTCGAATGCCTTCAGCCGGCGGGCAGCGAGGAGATACGCGGTCATGACGACGATGGGCACGAACGTGAAGGCGGCGGCAACCGGGAGGTTCACGCCCCGTTCGGCATAGATGACGGTGCCGATGAACTGCTGGTTCGAGATGAGGGACGGCGCGATGTAGTCGCCGAGCGTGAGCGAGAACGTGAAGATCGAGCCTGCAACGACGGCGGGGAACGCGAGCGGCAGAGTGACCTTGAAGAACGTCCGCGCCGAGCGGGCGCCGAGGTCGCCGGATGCCTCGAGCAGCGAGCTCGGAATGCGTTCCAGGCCCGCGTAGATGGGCAGGATCATGAACGGCAGCCAGAGGTAGGTGAATACGAGCCAGAGGCCAACCGACGAGTAGCCGTCGAACTGCAGTCCAAGTGGCTCGAGCAGCCAGTTGATGACGCCGTTGTCGGAGAGGATCGTGCGCCACACGTACGCCTTTACGAGGTAGCCGGCCCAGAGGGGCGTGAGCACGGCGACGACGAGAATCGTTCGTGTGCGCCGCGATGCGACACGCGCCATGTAGTAGGCGATAGGGAACGCGAGCAAAGCGCAGGCGACCGTTACGAGCGCGGCCATCTGGATCGTGCGCCAGGCCACGTCGCGGTAGACATCCTGCTCGAAGATGCGCTCGAAGTTGTCGAGCGTGAACGTGTGGACGATCTCGGCCGTGAACACGTCCGTGTCCCAGAAAGCCGCCATCAGCAGCACGGACAGCGAGCCGAGGTAACCGATCAGCAGCCAGCCGAGCGGCGCCGCGAGCAGCGCGCCCAGCGAAGCGCGCGGGTGGCGGTGGAAGAACGTCGAGAGCCGCCGCCCCGGCCTCTGCCGGGGCGGCGGCTCTCCGTACTTGACCGAAGTCACGCGATCAGCGGTGTTCCTGGGTCGCTAGCCCCTGATCTCCGTCCAGGCGTTCCGCCAGTCCTGCTGCGTCACGCACGTCGTCGCATCGTCGTCGTCCCCACAGTCCTCCCGCGGGGTGTCCCAGTAGTAGACGTCCTCCCACCAGGACTCGTCGTCTGCGTGATACGTGTCGCAGTGGTTCGGGTCCTTCGTCAGGTCGCAGGCCCCGAGATTGACGGGTGCCTCGCCGAAGCCCTCCGTCGCGATTGCCTGCGCCTCCGGCGACATCATGTGGTTCATCCAGAGGTACATGCAGTTCGGGTTCTTGGCGTTCGACGCGATCATCCACGTGTCCGACCAACCGGTCGTGCCCTCCTTCGGCTTCACGACCTCGACCGGCTCGTTGTCGGCCGTCAGGACGTTGTACTGGAGCGGCCACACGGTGCCGACGACGCTGTCCTTGTTCTTGAACGACTGGACCTGCTTCGCGTAGTCGGACCACCATTCGCCGACGTTCGGCGAGGTGCTCTTCATCAGGTCGACAACTGCATCGAACTGCTCCTGTGTCAGCTGATACGGATCCTCGATGCCGAGGTCTGGCTGCGTCGCCTTGAGGTAGAGCGCAGCGTCGGCGAGGAAGATGTTGTCGTCGTACAGCGAGATCTTGCCCTTGTACGGCGTTGCCGGGTCGAAGACCACCGACCAGCTGTCGGCGGCAGGCGTGACCTCGTCGGTCCTGAACATGAGGTAGTTCGGCCCGCGGCCGTGCGGCCCGCCGTAGGGCTCGCCGTCCTTCGAGTTGTAGGACTTGAGCTTGATGCCCTCCGTGATGTCTTCGTAGTTCGGCGTCAGGTCCGTGTTGACCGGGGCTACGTCGCCGGCCTGCATCAGCCGCACGCTCGTGTGTCCCGATGCCGAGACGCCGTCGTACTCGCCCGACTGGATGAGCGTGATCATCTCGTCGCCCGTGCCGGCGTCCTTCGTGTTCACCGTGCAGCCCGTCTCGGCCGCGAATTCCTCGACGAGCGTGGCGTACGTCGGCCACTGCACGATGTTGACCTCGCCCTCGTTCTTCGCGTTGGCCTGGATCTCCTCGAGCGTCGAGCCGAGACCCGGGAGCTGCCAGGCGTCGGTCGCGCTCGAGCCTCCGTCGTCGCCGCCGCAACCGGCGGCCAGGAGCGCGAGCACGCCGACAAAGGCTGTCAGCGACGCGACACCGAGGTGCTTCCTTCGCACCTTCTTCATACGTTGCCCTCCCTTTCCCCCCGTTGTTCTATCTCGTACGTGTGCTCGGGACGCCAGGCGAGCTGCACCCGCCGGCCTCGTTCTTCATCCATATCGCCGACGTTCTGCTTGACGACGGTGAGCACCCCGCCCGCGTCGAGTTCGACGATGTACCGCGTCACAGAGCCCAGATACACCACCTCCCGCAGAACGCCGTTTTCAGTCGTCTCGCCCGCCTCGGCCTGTTGCCCCTCGGCGAGCAGGCGGATCTTCTCAGGTCGCACCGTGAAGCGTCGGCCGTTGCGTTCGAGCATGTTCGAGACACCGACGAAACCCGCCACGAACTCCGTCTGCGGCTGCTCGTAGACCTCGACCGGCGTTCCGACCTGGTCGATCCGGCCCTGGCCGAAGACGGCGATCCGGTCGCTCATCGTCAGCGCCTCGTCCTGGTCGTGCGTCACGTAGATGAACGTGATGCCGACCTCCTGCTGGATGCGCTTCAGCTCGATCTGCATCTCTTCTCGGAGCTTGAGGTCGAGCGCGCCGAGCGGCTCGTCGAGCAGCAGCACTCGGGGGCGGTTCACGAGTGCGCGAGCGAGCGCGACCCGCTGGCGCTGGCCACCGGAGAGCTGTGCAGGCTTGCGGCCGCCGAACTCGGGGAGACGGACGACGTCGAGCGCCTCGCCGACCCGCGTCCGCCGCTCCGCCTGCGGAACGCGCTTCACCTTGAGGCCGTACTCGATGTTCTCCGCGACGGTCATGTGCGGGAAGAGCGCGTAGTCCTGGAAGACGGTGTTCACGTCGCGGTCGTACGGCGGCTTGTCGGCGACGTCGACCCCTCCGAGGAGGATCTGGCCCGAGTCGGGCCGCTCGAAGCCGGCGATGAGCCGCAGTGTCGTCGTCTTGCCGGAGCCCGACGGGCCGAGCATCGTGAAGAACTCGCCGTGGGCGACATCGAGGTCGATCGAGTCGACTGCGACGACGTCTCCGAACGTCTTCCGAACGGCGACGAGACGGACGTCGGCGTCGCCGACCGCGGGCTCGGCGCTAGCTCGCTCCTGCGCTTGCGTCGACAAGCACTCCCTCCAGGATGCCGAGCCCTTCCTCGAGCTCCTCGGGGGCGTCGATGAGCGGCGGCAGCAGGCGCAGGACGTTCCCGTGCATGCCGCAGGCGAGGAGGATGAGGCCTCGCTGCCGCGCGAGCTCCGTCGCCCGCTTCGCGAGGTCGCCGTCCGGCTTCCGCGTCTCGCGGTCTGTGACGAGCTCGAGCGCGAGCATGGGCCCGAGGCCGCGCACCTCACCGACGGCCGGCACCTGCTCGGCGATGGCGTCGAGCCTCGTGCGAATCCGCTCACCGATCCCGTCCGCCCGCGCGCGAAACTCGGGAGTCGCCACCTCGTCGAGCACGGCGAGCGCCGCCGCGCAGGACAGCGGGTTGCCGCCGAACGTCCCTCCGAGTCCGCCCGGGTGCACGGCGTCCATGACCTCCGCCCGTCCGGTGACGCCGGCGAGCGGCAGGCCGCCGCCCAGCGACTTCCCGGAGACGACGATGTCCGGCTCGACGCCGTAGTGCTCGATCGCCCAGACCGGTCCCGTGCGGCCCATGCCCGACTGCACCTCGTCGGCGACGTAGAGGATCCCGTGTGAGGAGAGCAGTTCCTGCAAGCGGCGCGGGAAGTCGTCTGGCATGGGGATGAAGCCGCCCTCGCCCTGGACGGTCTCGAGCACCGCGCACGCGACCGACTGCGGATCGACGTCGGAGCGGAAGAGATCCTCAAGCGCCTCCAGCGCGGCGTCGCTCGAGACCCCGCGGTACGGGTACGGGCCGGGCGCGCGATAGACCTCGGGGGCGAAGGGGCCGAAGCCCTTCTTGTAGACGAGCTTCGCCGTCATCGTCATCGTCAGCAGCGTCCGCCCGTGGAAGGCGTTCTCGAACACGATCACCGCCGGGCGGCCGGTCGCCGCCCGCGCGATCTTCACGGCGTTCTCGATCCCCTCCGCACCGGTATTGACGAGGATCGAGCGCTGCTCGCCGGAGCCGCACGGCGAAAGCTCGGCGAGCCGCTTGCAGACCTCCACGTACGGCTCGTACGCGCCGACCATGAAGCACTGATGGAGGTAGCGGTCGGCCTGCTCGTGGATCGCGGCGACCACCGGCTCGAAGCCGTGCCCGGTGTTCTGGCAGGCGATCCCGCCCGCGAAGTCGACGTAGCTGCGGCCGTCGACGTCCCACACTCGGGCGCCTTCCGCTCGATCGACGACGATCGACGCCGCGGCGATCCCGCGCGCGACGTACCGGTCTCGATCGGCGAGGATGCGCTCGGACGTCGTCTGCTCGCGGGTGGCCACTGGGAGGCCGGATTGTAAGCGGGCTTGTTGTCAGGCGCAGGACCTGTTAGTAACAGCCGTGTCGAATAGGAGGAGACGATGGCCCGCACACCGCTCGTCACGAAGCTCCAAGACGCCGTCTCAGCCGCAGCCGAGGCGCACGAAACAGGACGACCGATCGACGAGGTGCTCGAGACGCGCGCGATCACGCGCCGGCGCTTCCTCCGTGACGCCGGAGCCGGCGCGGCCGTCGTCGCGGGCGCGGCGGCATTCGGCCCGCTCGCGCCCTTCGCGCGGGCCGCGGCTCCGGCACGCATCGCCGTCGTCGGCGCCGGCCTTGCAGGCCTCACATGCGCCTATCGCCTGAAGCAGGCCGGCCTCGACCCGATCGTCTACGAGGCTTCCGACCGCATCGGCGGACGGTGCTGGACTCTTCGGAACGTGTTTGCAGGCGGGCAGATCGCGGAGCGCGGCGGCGAGCTCATCGACACAGGCCACCACGAGATCCGCCACCTCGCGCAGGAGCTGGGCCTCAAGCTCGACAACCTCTTGCGCGCCGAGCCCAACGGGACCGAGCCCTTCTACTTCTTCGACGGCGTGCCCTATACGTACCTCGAGGCTTCGCAGGACCTGAACGCGATCTACCAGAAGCTCCATCGCGACCTGTCCGAAGCGAGCTTCCCGACGCTCTTCGACTCGTTCACGGAACGCGGCGCCGAGCTCAATGCCATGTCGATCGTCGACTGGATCGAAGAGAGCATTCCGGGAGGGATGTTGTCCAAGCTAGGCCAGCTGCTCGACGTCGCCTACACGATCGAGTACGGGGCCGACTCGGCAGAGCAGGCGGCGCTGAACCTCATCTACCTGCTCGGCTACGCAGGCCAGGGAAAGTTCCGAATCTTCGGGGCTTCAGACGAGAAGTACCACGTCAGCGGGGGTAACGACCAGATTCCGGATCTTCTCGCCCTGCCGCTAGCCGACCGCGTCAACCTCGGTCACGAGCTCGTCGCGATCAAGCTCGCGGGCGGCACGTACACGCTGACGTTCAAGAGCGGCGGCAGCACGAAGACCGTCACCGCCGACCGCGTCGTGCTTGCGCTGCCCTTCTCCATCCTCCGCTCGTCGGTCAACTTCACGAAAGCGGGCTTCGAGCCGCTCAAGGTGACCGCGATCAAGGAGCAGGGGATGGGCGCGAACTCGAAGCTCCACCTCCAGTTCTCGACGCGTCGCTGGCACGCCCTCGGCTGCAACGGTGACACGTACGCCGACACGGGCTACCAGGCGACGTGGGACGTGACGCGCGCACAGGCCGGCGGGCGGGGAATCCTTGTCGACTACACAGGCGGCACCATCGCCAAGGCGCCGCCGAGCGCAACGCAGTTCCTGTCCCAGCTCGAGCCCGTGCTGCCGGGGATCAGCGCACGATGGAACAACCTCGCGGAGCTCGACTTCTGGCCAGGCTACAGGTGGACCAAGGGCTCGTACTCGTTCTACAAGGTCGGCCAGTACACGAAGTTCGCCGGCATGGAAGGCAGGCGGCAGGGTAACTGCCACTTCGCCGGCGAGCACGCCGCGTCGCAGGACTTCCAGGGCTATCTGAACGGCGCCGTCGAGTCCGGCGAGCGAGCGGCGGCGGAGATCCTCGCCGACCTGAAGTAGCGGCCTGCGGCAGACTTCGTCTCGCGAGATGCGGACGTACAACCGGAGAGGCGTCCTCGCCGCAGGTGCGGCACTGGCCCTCTCTGCGCGCAGCGCGCCGGCTGCGTTTGCCCGTGCGGCCCCGGCCGGGACGCTCCACTACTACAACTGGATCGACTACGTGAACCCGGCGACGTACGCCGCGTTCACGAACGCCACGGACATCGCCGTCCGCAAGTCGTACTACTCCTCGAACGAGGCGCTCCTCGCCCGCCTGAGACGGGGCGCGAAGGGCATCGACCTCGCGGCGCCGACCGGCTACATGGTGGCGACGCTCGCCGAGGAAGGGCTCTTGCAGCGGATCGACTGGAAGCGCCTGCCCGCAGTGCGCCAGTCGATCGACCCGCGGTTCCTCGGCCTGCCATATGACCCCGACGACAAGTGGTCGGTGCCGAAGGACTGGGGCACGACGGGCTTCGTGTACCGCACAGACCGGATCCGGGAGCGCCCCACGACGTGGGCGCAGTTCTTCGCGCTCTACGAGAAATACCCGCGAAAGCTCACGCTGCTCGACGGGGCCGCGGAGGTAATCGGCTCGGTCGCCGTCATGTTCGGCTACTCGTTCAACACCGACGCCGACGGCGAGCTAGAGCGCGTGCGGAAGTTCCTGCTCGGGCTGCGGCCGTCCGTCCGCGCGTTCGACTCGAGGACGTACGCGACGGAGATCGCCGCGGCGAAGGCGTTCGGCGGCATGGCCTGGAACGGGGACGGCGCCTACGTCATCGCGCACTCCCCCGGCCATGCCGCCGACTACGTCGTCCCCTCCGACGGCGGAGAGCTGTGGTTCGACGCACACGTGATCCCTAAGCGGGCCACGAACCGCGCGGCCGCCCACGCGTGGATCGATTTCGTGTACAAGCCGAGGATCAGCGCGATGGAGGCCCTCTACACGTACTTCGGTTCACCGGTCAGACGCTCGCTGCTGGCGCCGATCCTCGCCCCCGTCGTCTTCCGCAACCCGGATGTCTTTCCGCCAGCGGCGACGTTCAAGCGGCTGGAGGCTCGGGCCCTCACGCCCAAGGGCGAGGCGGCGAGGAAGCGCATCTGGGCAGAGATCAAGGCGGGACGATGAGCGACGTCGAGACGCCGATCAGCCTCGTCGAGCTCCGGCTCGCGGCGAGGAACCACGCGATGCCGCTCGAGGCGCTCCGCTACCCGATCACGCCGCCCGGCCTCCACTACCTACTGACGCACTACGACATCCCGGCCGTCGAGGAGGCTTCGTACGCGCTGGAGATGGACGGGCTCGTCGCGACGCCGCTGTCCCTCTCGCTCGACGAGCTTCGAGCGCGCCCGTCGGTGGAGCTGGCCGTGACGATGGAGTGCGCAGGCAACGGCCGCGCGCTCATCGAGCCCCACGTCGTCAGCCAGCCGTGGCTCGAGGAGGCGGTGGGCACGGCGTGGTGGCGCGGAACACCGCTGCGTGGGCTGCTCTCGGAGGCCGGCGTCACGGACGACGCCGTCGAGCTCGTCTTCACGGGCCTCGACCACGGCCTGGAGGGCGGCATCGAGCAGGCGTACCAGCGCAGCCTCTCGCTCATGGACGCGCACCGGCCCGAGATCATGCTCGCGTACGAGATGAACGGGGCGCCGCTCGCGCCGCAGCACGGGTTTCCGCTGCGCCTGCTCGTTCCCGGCTGGTACGGCATGACGAGCGTCAAGTGGCTGGGGCGGATCACGGCCGTCGACCGGCCGTTCGAGGGGTACCAGCAGTCGCACTCGTACCGGCTGCGGCAGGAGGAGGACGAGCCGGGCGAGCCGCTGTCGCGGATGCTGCCGCGCGCGCTGATTGCGCCGCCTGGCTTCCCCGAGTTCCCCACGCGGAGCCGCACGGTTCCCGCCTCGCCGGTCATGCTCGAAGGGCGGGCGTGGTCGGGGCTCGGTGAGCTCGAGTCGGTGGAGGTCTCGCTCGACGGCGGCGAGACCTGGGACTCGGCCGAACTGGAGGACGACGTCGGCTCGCCGTGGGCGTGGCAGCGTTGGTTGTTCCCGTGGAGCCCGACGCCCGGCGAATACGTTCTCTGCTGCCGCGCCCGCGACGCCGCCGGAAACGAGCAGCCGCTCGAGCCGTCGTGGAACCTCGGCGGCTACGCGAACAACGCCGTGCAGCGCGTGCCCGTCACCGTCAGCTGAGCGGAGGCGGGTCGTTGCCCGCCTCCGCTCTTCGTGATGTCTAACCGAGCGAGTCAACCTTGACGGCTGTCAGGTTCGCTCCGTCGATCTGGAAGTCGCCGCTGCTTTCGGTGCACGTCAGCTGGAGCGCCCCGCCTCCGTGAACAACACCCGACGTCAGCACGATGGTCATGTACCACACTTCGTCTGCCGGCCGAGCCCAGCGCTGGGACCCCGGAATGGTGCAATAACCGGCACCGAAGTCGTCGGGAATGTCATACCTCGTGTCGATCGCAGCGGTCACGATGTAGTTCCCCGCCGGGAGCGTCTTCGAGAGGATCGTCTCCGTCCCCGCAAGCGGGAACTGGGTCGACGTAGAGGCGTGGTAACCAGCGCTCGTACCGGACGTGCCCGGGTCACCCTTTGGACCCGACGGTCCCGTCGCGCCGGCGGTACCAGCGGCACCTGAGGGACCCGACGGACCCTGCGGGCCCTGGGGACCTGACGGTCCCTGCGGCCCGGACGGCCCGATCTGGTTCCAGTCGAGGTGATGCTCGGTCGTCGCGCACTGCTGGCCCTTGGCAGGGTCGATCACGCGCAGGTTCCCGGGACCGACGTTGGGCTTGTAGCAACCGCGAATGACTCCGCCTGCGTCGGGGATCGCCGCGTAGGCCACGCCTCCCACGAGCGCCACCGCAGCGCCCGCCACAACCCCCAAGTACCTCTTTCGTGTCGAAAGTCTCATCCCGTACTCCTCCTTCCCTTCGTGGGTCAGTGGTTTGCTATCCCGCGCCGACGCGCCGCTGCTGCTTCTGCGCGTACCTCTTCAACTCGGCGAGCAGCTGCGCCTTCGGTGCGGCCGGCCGCCGTTCGACCTGGACGTTCAGCAGCCAGATGAACGTCCGCGTCCTCACGAGCAGCTCCATCACTCCGATCCCTTCCCCGCCGGCAGGGTCGTGTCGTGCGTAGTGCTGGTCGCCGTAGGACGGAACCGAGATCCGTCTTGGTGCTTCACCGACCAACTTCCACCAGGCGTCGCGCTCCTGCTTTGCGATTACGAAGCCCTTTCTTGCCTGCTGCACGCCGGCGACGGTGAGCACCACGCCTATGACCAGGTACGACATGGCGACCAGGTTCGCTGCGGGCGGTTTAGCTTCGGTTAAGCGTCGCTATGCGAACCGGAAGGCGTTGCCGAGAATGTGCGCCATGCCTGGACTTCAAGTGCGCGTTCCCCTCCTGGATCACGTGGTCGGAAGGAGTGCCTCGTCGACCTGCGCCAGGAGGTCGGCGCAAAGGCGAAGCCGAGCTTCGCTTCCGCCTGGGAAGGTCTCGCGGTGAGCGCTCGAAAGCCTCGCTCCTCCGCGAGCTTTCAGCGCCTCGCGCCAGACCGTCGTCTTGCCGATGCCCGCCTCGCCCTCGAAGCTGAGCGCGGTCGCAGCGTTGCTCGGCGTCGGAGAGGAAGCGCTCGATCCTCACGAGCTCGTCATGTCGCCCGACGACTGCAGCCATGCTGAAGTTTTACGCCTGTGCGGAAGCTTCGCTGAGAGCCGGGATGATCTCGGAGCCGTAGGCCGCAAGCGTCGCTTCCTGGCCCGAGGTCATGAGGTAGATGTTCCACTGGTCGACGCCGGCCGCCTCGAGTCGTCGCAGCTTCTCGACGTGCTGGTCGGGTGTGCCGAGAACGCAGAAGCGCTCGCACGTCTCGTCCGACACCTGCTCGCCGTGCTCGGCGCCGACGCGGCTGTGCTCCGAGTAGTCGTACTGCTCGCGCTGCATCCGCTCGACGTAGTCGGTGAGCGCGTGCGGCAGCGTAGCTTTGTCGTGCTTCGCGAGCAGGTCGAAGACGTGGTTGGAGACCATCGCCGGGAACCAGCGCACCTGCTCGCACGCGTCGGCCATGTCGTCGGACACGTGCGCCGGCGCGCAGGCCATGACCTTGATCTCGGTCGGGTCGCGTCCGGCCTCCTCGGCCGCCGCGCGCACCTGGCCGACGATCCATTCGACGATCTCCGGATCGGCTAGCTGGATGATGACGCCGTCGGCGATCCGCCCCGCAACGGCGAGCACGCGCGGCCCGTAACCCGCGATGTAGACGGGGATCTCGGGCTGCCCCGCGGCCCACTCGAGGTGGACGTCGACGTCGTTCCAACGCACTGGGCGGCCGTTCGCGAGGTCTTTGATCATCGCCGTCGAGCGCTCGAACTCGTCGACCTTGACGGGCTTGAGGCCGATCGTCCGGCGGGCCGAGTCGCCACGGCCGATGCCGATCACCATCCGTCCGCCCGAGATCGCCTGAAGCGTCGCGAAGGCGCTGGCGGTCACGGTCGGCTCGCGCGTGCCCGGGTTCGTGACGTTGAGCCCGAGCTTCAGCGTCGATGTCTCCAGCGCCGCCATCGTCAACAGCGGGTACGGATCGTGCCAGAGGATGTGCGAGTCGTACGTCCAGCCGTATTCGAAGCCGTGGCTCTCGGCGAGCGCGAGCAGTTGGACGACCCGGCTCGCCGGCGGATCAGGTAGGACTGTTACGCCGAAGCTCAGCACGTGAAGGAAGCGAGTCTATGTGTGCCAATTCAGCTTCGCGGGCCGAAGAAGCGAGGCTGGATCTGGCCGAACCGATGAGTTCTCGGTGGTCTGTCGGTCTCCAACGCGCGTGTGTCCAGCAAGGTGGGATGCCCCGAAGCAGGCCGCCGAGAAGGAGTCGTGAGATGACGCGGTGGGCGAGGGCACGGAGGCGCGCCTACTGCACGCGGACGCCGTGGCCGAGCGTCGCTGACGATCCGCCGCATTCGACGCTCCTGCCGAAGACGATGTGCATCGGTTGGAGCGCACGAAAAGTGGCAGGTGGGGTCGGCGGGTCGACAGATGTGTGGTCGCTCAGCTGCTCCGCCTCGAACCGCTCCCAGGCGGACTCGCTCTCCCAGATGCCGATGATCCTGAAGCCCTCGTCGGTCGGGCCGGCTACGTGGAGAACGAGGCCCTCGGGCCGCAACGAGATGGCGGCGGAGAAGCGCTGGTACTGCTGCCAGCTGGCCGCGACGTCCCGGACGAACGCATACGACATGACGAGACGGTCACGAAGAGCGCCTTAGTCTCGGTATAGCGATCGCTTCTCCATGGACGCGTGAGCGACAATCCCGAGGCCATGGAGCTACGTGTTCTCGGGCCGCTCGAGGTCTCCGGTGAGAACGGACCGGTCGATCTGCCTGCGGCGATGCATCGGCGGCTGCTCGCGGCCTTGACGCTCGCACGTGGACAAGCCTGTTCCGCGGACGCGCTCATCGACGCCGTCTGGGGCGAGGCGCCACCCGCGTCGGCACGAAAGCTGTTGCAGGTCTACGTCTCCCAGCTTCGCAAGGCGTTGCCGAGCCGAGACGCGCTCGCGACGACTCCGACCGGGTACGTGCTCCACCTCGACGACGGGTCACTCGACGCCGACCGGTTCGAGCGTCTTCACGACGACGCTGTCGAGGCATTGGCGCAGGGGAACCCCTCCCTCGCGCGCTCGCACCTCGGACGCGCGCTGGCGCTCTGGCGGGGCCCCGCCTACGCCGACGTGATGTACGACGGCTTCGCGCGCGCCGAGGCGGAGCGGCTCGAGGAGCTTCGGCTGGTTGCCCTGGAGGCGCGGCTCGATGCGTCGTTGCAGCTCGGCCGGCACGACGAGGTGCTTGCCGATGCGCTCGCGATGGCACGAGATCAACCCCTGCGGGAACGCGTACAGGGCCTCGCGATGCTGGCCCTCTATCGCGCCGGTCGCCAGACCGACGCGCTCGACCACTACACCGAGCTTCGGCGGAGGATGGACGACGAGCTCGGGCTGGAGCCAAGCACGGAGCTTCGCGAGCTGCATCGCCGCATCCTCCAGCAGGATCCGACGCTCGACCCGAGCGAAGCGCCCGTGGACGCCACGAGTGCGCTCCCGGAGCCGCCCAACCCCCTCCTCGGGCGCGAGCGGGAGTTGGAGGCGCTGGCCGCTCTGCTCTCGCGTCGCGACGTGCGGCTGCTCGTCCTCACCGGGGCGGGAGGCAGCGGCAAGACGCGTCTCGCACTGGCGACCGCTCACCTGGCCGCGTCGACGTTCGCCAACGGCGCTGCGATCGTCGAGCTCGCGCCCCTGCGCGATCCCGAGCTCCTGCTGCCAACGATTGCGGGAACGATCGGCGTCGCGGAGGCGCCCGGCCAGGCGCCGCTCGACAGGCTCGCTGCAGCGGTCGGCAACCGGGAGCTCCTGCTCGTCCTGGACAACGTCGAGCACCTGCGTTCCGCCACGCCCGCGTTCGTCGAGCTGCTCGCCCGCGCGCCTCGACTGGTGCTCCTGGTGACGAGCCGTGCCGTGTTGCATCTCACCGGCGAGCACGTCTTTCCCGTCTCGCCTCTCGAGGGTGGCGCCGCCGCCGAGCTCTTCGAGCAACGAGCTCGAGCGTTGCAACCCGACTTCGAGATCACGGCCGAAAACGAGAGCGTCGTACGCCAGATCTGCAGACGCGTCGACGGCCTGCCGCTCGCGATCGAGCTCGCGGCCGCCCGTATCAGGTCCTTGACTCCCGCCGCATTGCTCGAGCGGCTCGAGCAGAGGCTCAGCGTTCTGACCGGCGGTCCCGCACGACCTCCCGGCTCGCCAGCAGACACTCCGGGAGACGATCGACTGGAGTGTCGGGCTCCTGACCGACGACGAGCGAACGGCGCTCGCCCGGCTGTCGGTGTTCCGGGCAGGCGCGACGGTCGAGGCCGCGGAGGTGGTCTGCGAGACCCGCCTCGACGTGCTCTCGGCGCTGATCGACCATCACCTCGTCCGGCGCACGGTCACCGAGGGCGGAGCGCGTCTCTGGCTGCTCGAGACCATTCACGAGTACGCAGCCGAGCTGCTCGCCACCGACCCGGAGAACGCCGGCCGGACGCGTGCCCGTCTAGCGGAGTGGTGCCTCGCGCTGGCGACCGAGGCCGAGCCCAACCTGAGCCAGGATCGACAGACCGAGTGGCTGGACCTCCTCGAGCTCGAGCACGACAACCTCCGGGCGGCGCTCGATCACCTGGAAGCGGAAGGCACCGAGCAGCAGCTCGGACTGGCCGTGTCGCTCAGCCGCTTCTGGTACGTGCGCGGCTTCCTCGACGAGGGGCGAGGACGGCTCGAGCACGCACTCCGAGCGACCAGCGACCAGGCGCCCGAGCAGCGTCGGCGAGCCTTCACGGCGGCGGCGGCCTTCGGCCTTCTGCAGGGTGACCATGCTGCCGCGATCCGCTTCGCGGAGGAGGCTCTCGCAGCCGCCCGCTCCGGGGGCGATCCGAGCTTCGTCGCCAACGCGCTCAGCAACCTGGGCGCGATCCTGCTCGCGGCGGGCGATCCTGAGCGGGCCGGACCGACGCTGGAGGAGGCCGTCGAGCGCGCCCGCGCCGGGGAGGACGAACGGATCGCTGCCCTCGCGATCAACAACCTCGGCGACTTCGCGCTCACTGTGGGCGACTACGAACGTGCCGAGCCGCTCTTCCGGGAGAGCCTCGCGCTGCTCCGCGCGCGCGGAGACACCGCGAACATCGCGCGGTCGCTCTTCAACAACGGTGCGGTCGACCTCATGCAGAATCGCGTCGCTGCCGCCGCCGACCGGTTCCACGAGAGTCTCGCGCTCTGCCGCACGACGGGCGACCGCGAAGACAGTGCCTGGTCGTTGCTCGGGCTCGCGGCGACAAATGTCGCTAACGGCGGCGGCGAGCGCGGGGCAATCCTGCTCGGGGCGGCCCGAACGGTCCTGAGGCAGATGGGCGCGGACTTCAAGCCGTTCGAACGACACCTCGATGAGGTCACTGAGGAGCGCTCGCGGGCGCTACTCGGCACGTCCGGCTACGAAGCCGCTTTGAGGCACGGATCGTCGATGACGCTCGACGACGCGCTCGACCTCGCCGCTCGGGGAAGCGGCGAGCCGATCTGAAGAACACGGGTCGAGACCGCGGCCTATACCCGTGCTAAACCCCGCTGCGGGATCCTCCGACCGCCATCCACTACGGCTTCGATCGGAGGTCACAATGAACCACACGACTAATCGCACCCGGCGACTCACCACGACCGTCGCCGCCGCGCTGCTCGGCGCGGTGATGATCCTGGCGTCGGCGACGGCCGGCACGGCGGCATGTGGGATCTGCGGCAAGAACCTGATCAAGAACCCCGGCGCAGAACTAGGGCTCGGAATCACCGCGGTCGACGCGTTCGGCTCAGTGCCCGGCTGGACCGTTGTCGCCGGCCAGTTCGGCGCCGCCTCGTACAAGTTCCCGAACGGCTGGTTCGGGGCACGGTCGAAGGGCCCGAAGAACCGGGGCAAGAACTACTTCTTCGGCGGAACCACTAGGGCCGCGGTCGAGGCGCCGGCCTCGATCGGGTCGCAAACGATCACGCTGCCCGCGGCGGCGGTCGGCAAGACGGCCACCCTGAGTGCGTGGCTCGGCAACTACAGCAAGAACCGATCGCAGGTGCGCGCGCAGTTCGAGGATGCGGCCGGCACGCTCCTCTCCATGGTGAAGCTGGGCCCCGATCCAACGATCGGCAGCACGGACATGTCCGCGAGGATCCGCAGCGGCAAGGTTCCGGCCGGGACTAAGCGGGTCACGATCGTCGTGTCGTTCGCGGGCGGCGGATTTGCCTACAAGCTCGCCGGAGCAGACGCTCTCTCGTTGATCCTGAAGTAGGTTCCCTGCGAGCGTCTGCCGAGGCGCGGCGGCTCGGCTAGGTGAGGGCATTCCGGCGCCTAGCCGAGCCGCCGCCTCCGGCCGAGAGGTCGGCGCTTAACGAGCGCCACTCCACCTCTGCACTCGCGTCCGCCCCCCGCCCCTGGCGGAGACGGAGTCAAACCTGCTCAGGTCAGCCAGGCCATCGTCTTCGTCGTCAGGCGGTCGAGGACGTCCACGGCCAACTCCAGGTGCTCCGCCTTCGTGTCCTCGAGCTTCGTGTGCGAGAGGCCGCGAAGGCTCTGGCAGAACAGCATCACCGTCGGCACGCCGGCGCGCGAGACCTCGGCGGCGTCGTGCAGCGGGCCCGAGGGCAGGCGATGCGACGTCGGCGTCACCTCGAGAATCGCCTCGTCGCAGAGCTCGACCAGCTCGGGGTGGAAGAGGATCGGCTCGATCGACCAGATCTTGGCGAACGACACTTCGATCGATTCCTCGGCGGCGAAGCGCTCCGAGCACGCCTTCGCGTCGGCGAGCATCGCGGCGAGCGACCCGGCGTCGAGGTGGCGCTGGTCGAGCAGCTGCTCCGCCGTCTCGACGACCGACGTGACGATGCCCGGCTTGCAGACGACGCCGCCCGACGTGCACACGGCGCCGCCACCGGCACGCTCCGCGATGTGCCGTAGCTCCAGCGCGAGCTTGGCGGCGCCGGCGAGGGCATCGCGCCGCGCGTCCATCGGGGTCGAGCCGGCGTGCGCGGCCTGGCCCTTCCACGTGACGAGGTGGCGCTCGACGCCGAACGTCCCCAGCACGACGCCGAGCGGCAGATCCAGCGACTCGAGCACCGGGCCCTGCTCGATGTGCAGCTCGAGGTAGGCGGCCGCGTTCTCGAGCTGTGAGCGCGCCTCGATCGCGCGGTCGAGGTCGACGCCGTGCTCGGCGAGCGCAGCCGGCAAGGCGACGCCGTCGGCATCGCGCCGCTCGCGCAGCTCGTCCTGGTCGGCCATCGAGCCGGCAGCCGCGCTCGACCCGAAGAGGGAGCGGCCGAAGCGCGCGCCCTCCTCGTCGGCCCAGTTGACGAGGCGCACGGTGACCGCCGGCTCGCCCTCCTCGGCCAGCCGCCGCAGCACCTCGACGCCGCCCATGAGGTTGAGGCAGCCGTCGAGCCAGCCGCCGTTCGGCACGGAGTCGATGTGCCCGCCGATGAGCAGCGCGCGCTCGGAGGCGCCGCGCAGCGTGAACCACTGGTTACCGGCCGCGTCGATCTCCTCGTCGACGGGCACTGCCGCCAGCTTCCCGCGGAGCCACTCGCGCGCCCGCTCCCACGTCTCCGTCCAGGCGACGCGCTGGGCGCCCTACCTCGTCTCCGGTCAGCTCCTGGAGCTCGCGCAGCTCGTCGACCGTGCGTGAGGGTGTCAGTGGCACTCCCTGATCCTAAAACGTGGTACGAAGTGCCATGACGCGCCGCACGATCTTCCGCATCGTGATGCTGCCGATCGTCCTCGTCTTCCTATGGGCCGTCTACGAGGGCTACCGGTGGCTGTGGTTGGAGACGGGCTGGACGAAGCCGTTCGCGGTCAATGCCTACACGATGCCCCATCTCCACGACGTCTTCGGCGAGCTCTTCGTGCGGACGCACGAGGGCGGCCCGTACCTGGGCGAGCTGCTGTGGCACGCAGCGGTCTTCACGGCGAAAGAGGCGGCGCTGGGCTTCGCCATCGGCGCCGTTGCCGGGTTCGCGCTCGGGGTGCTGCTCTCCCAGTTCGCCGTGCTGCGCCGGGGCGTGATGCCGTACGTAGTCGCCTCGCAGACGATCCCTTTGATCGCGATCGCGCCCATCGTCGTGATCGGCCTGGGCAATCTCGAGATCGCCGGCTGGACGCCCGACGACTGGATGCGCGTAGCGGTCATCTCCGCGTATCTCACGTTCTTCCCCGTAACGGTCAACACGATCCGCGGGCTGCAGTCGGCGGATCCGTGGGCGCTCGAGCTCATGCACTCGTATGCGGCGAGCAACTGGAAGGTGCTCTGGAAGCTGCGGGTGCCGTCGGCGCTTCCCTATCTCTTCGCCGCCTTCAAGATTGCGGCCACGGCCAGCGTCGTCGGCGCGATCATCGGCGAGGCGCCCTCCTCGATCCAGGAGGGGCTCGGCGGGCAGATTGTGTTCTTCAACCAGTACTACACGCTCAATCCGGAGCAACTGTGGGCGACCAACGTCGTCGCAGCCATGCTCGGCATCGGCTTCTTCCTCGTCATCGTCGTTGCCGAGACGATTGTCGTGCGGCGCGCCCCGGAGCACCTGGTGTGACCACGCAAACCGTCGTGTCGATGAGCGGCGTGTCGAAGGTGTTCGACAAGGCCGGCGTCACCGCTCTCGAGGACATCGACCTCGATGTCGGCAAGGGCGAGTTCATATCGTTGATCGGGCCGTCCGGATGCGGTAAGTCGACGTTGCTCCGCATCATGGGAGACATAGTCGAGCCGAGCACCGGCGAGATCAGCGTCAACGGCAAGCCGACACGGCGAGCGCGGCTCGACGGTGACTACGGCATCGTCTTCCAGTCGCCCGTCCTCTACGACTGGCGGACGGTGGCGAAGAACATCGCGTTGCCGCTGGAGATGCTCGGCTGGAACCGCGCGCGCCGCGCCCAGCGTGTGCGCGAGATGGTGGAGCTCGTCGAGCTCACCGGCTTCGAGAACCATCATCCGTGGCAACTCTCGGGCGGCATGCAGCAGCGGGTCTCTATCGCGCGTGCGTTCTCGTTCTCACCTGCCCTGCTGCTGATGGACGAGCCGTTCGGCGCGTTGGACGAGATGACGCGTGAACGGCTGAACAACGAGCTGCTGCACGTGTGGGCCGAGACGCAGTCGACGGTGATCTTCGTGACTCACTCGATCGCCGAGGCCGTCTTTCTCTCCACGCAAGTTGTCGTTATGTCGCCGCGGCCCGGCCGGATCAGCGGCACCGTCGACATCGACCTGCCACAGCCGCGCACGGCCGAGACACGGGAGCAGCCACGATTCTTCGAGCTCGTCACGGAAGTCCGCGAGCTGCTGCACATGATCGGCGCCGACGAGGTCGAGGAAGTGCTCTCGGAAGAAGCCGGATGACCGCTGCCAGCCCTGCCCTCGTGCGTCTGCGGGAATGGCTACCGGCAATCGTCGTGTTCGGGGTCGGCATCCTCGCGTGGCAGTGGATCCTGCCCGAAGTCCTCAACATCGAGCGCTACCTCCTGCCGCCCTTCTGGGATGTGATGACGACGTTCTGGAACGAGCGGGACACGCTGTGGAGCGCCGGCTGGTTCACGTTCAAGGAGGCGGTCGGCGGCTTCCTGCTAGGCAGCGGTGCGGCGTTCGTCTTCGCTCTCTTACTCGCTCGCTGGCGCCCGTTCGGCGATGCACTGATGCCGTACATGATCGCCGCCAACGCGATCCCGATCATCGCGTTCGCGCCCATCGCGAACGCATGGTTCGGCACGCTCAGCCCGTGGTCGAAGATATTCATCGCCGCCGTGCTCTGTTTCTTCCCGGTACTGGTCAACACGCTGCGCGGGCTGACGTCGGTGCGCCCCGAGTCGCTCGAGCTGATGCGCTCATATGCGGCGGGCGAGGCCTCGATATTCCGCTGCGTGCGCATTCCGACGAGCCTGCCCTTCGTCTTCTCCGCCTTGAAGGTCGCGTCGGTGCTGGCCATGATCGGAGCCGTCGTAGGTGACTACTTCGGAGGGTCCACCACGGCGCTCGGCGTTCAGATCCAGAGCTCGGTCGCGCTCGCACAGTACGAGATGGCCTGGGCGGCAATCGTGGTTGCAAGCCTCCTCGGGCTCGCGTTCTATGCGACGATCGCTCTCGTCGAGCGATACGCACTGCGATGGCATCCGTCATCGAGATAGCAAGGAGGGAGGGCGAATGAAGAGAAGGAAGTGGTATGCGGCGGCAGCGGCCGTCGTGGCCCTGTCGGCGCTCGCGGCCACGAGCCTGGCGACAGCGGGCGGCTCTGGGGGCCAGCAACTGACGAAGATCACCTTCCAGAGCAAGTGGGTCGTGCAGTCCCAGTTCGCCGGCTACTACGTGGCGAAGGCTAAGGGCTACTACAAGCAGCTCGGCCTCGACGTGACCATCAAGCCGGGCGGCCCCGACATCAGCCCGGAGCAGGTCGTGCTCGGCGGGCAGGCGCAAATCGGCACCAACTGGATGCCTAGCCTGCTCACGCAGCGCGACACTGGTAGCGATCTCGTCAACATCGGTCAGGTGTACGCACGGAGCGGCACGACCGAGGTGACGTTCAAGTCGAGCGGGATCAACACCTTCAAGAAGATGAAGGGGAAGAAGTTCGGCGTCTGGATCCTCGGCAACGAGTTCGAGCAGCAGGCCGCGCTCGTGAAGAACGGCCTCGACCCGAAGAAAGACGTGACCCTCGTCAAGCAGAACTTCGACATGGTCGCGTTCCTCAATGGCGAGATCGACGCCGCCTCGGCGATGACGTACAACGAGCTCGCGCAGGTGCTGGAGACGAAGAACCCGAAGACGGACAAGCTCTACACCCTCAAGGACCTCAACGTCTTCAAGATGTCCGCGATCGGCACCGGAATGCTCCAGGACGGGATCTTCGTCCGGGGCGACTGGATCAAGAGCAAGGCGAACCAGGCGACTGCCACGAAGTTCCTGCAGGCGTCGTTCCGGGGCTGGATCTACTGCCGGAGCCACGTGAAGGAGTGCGTGAACATCGTGCTCGCAAACGGCCCCGCACTGCCGCGTGGCCACCAGACGTGGCAGATGAACGAGGTCAACAAGCTCATCTGGCCGAACAAGCTCGGGATCGGGATCATGGACCCGGCGCAGTTCGCGCTCACCGCTCAGATCGCGCTGAAGTACGGGGTCATCAAGAAGAAGGCCTCCAAGAGCGCCTACACCACGAAGTACGCGAAGGCCGCAGTCGCAGCTCTCAAGAAGCAGGGCGTCGACGTCACCGGCAAGAGCTACAAGCCGGTTCTCGTCAAGCTGAAGGAAGGCGGAAAGTAGGCAACTAGCCGAGAGAGGGGGATCCCGCAATGTCCGTGCTCATCAAAGGTGGTCGTGTCGTCACCGCCGCCGACGACTACGTCGCCGACGTGTTCTGCGACGGCGAGCGGATCTCCCTCATCGGCGAGTCGCTGGAGGTCTCAGCGGATCAGGTGATCGACGCGGCCGGGAAGTACGTGCTTCCCGGCTGCATCGACCCGCACACGCATCTCGAGATGCCGTTCGGCGGCACGGTGACGATCGACGACGTCGAGTCGGGACAGACCGCGGCTGCCTTCGGCGGCACGACCTGCCACGTCGACTTCGTCATCCAAACGCCTGGCTCGACGTTCGCCGACGCGCTCACCGACTGGCGGGCGAAGGCAGACGGCAAGCAGATCATCGACATGGGCTACCACATGGCCGTCACCGACCTGAAGGAGGGCGGCTCGCTCGAGGAGCTCGCGTCGCTGCCCGAGCAGGGCGTCACGTCGTACAAGCTCTTCATGGCGTACAAGGGCGCGCTCATGGTCGACGACGAGACGCTCTTCAAGACGATGGAGGTGGCCGCCGAGACGGGCGCGCTCGTGATGGTGCACGCCGAGAACGGCGACGCCATCGACGTGCTCGTGAAGAAGGCGCTGGCCGAGGGGCACACCGAGCCGCACTGGCACGCGCTCACGCGGCCCCCCGAGACCGAAGGGGAGGCGACGAACCGGGCCATCCAGCTGGCACGCGTCGCCGGCTGCCCGCTCTACGTCGTCCACGTCTCGTGCCGCGAGGCCGTCGAGCCGATCCAGCGGGCGCGCGACGAGGGCTGGAACGTCTGGGGCGAGACGTGCACGCAGTACTTCTTCGTCGATTACACCTTCCTCGAGCGGCCGGACTTCGAGGGCGCGAAGTACGTCTACACACCGCCGCCGCGCGAGAAGAAGAACCAGGACCTCCTCTGGAACGCGGTGCGGACGGACGTGTTGTCGGCGATCTCTACCGACCACTGCGCGTTCACGTGGTCGGAGCAGAAGGCGATGGGCCGCGACGACTTCTCGAAGATCCCGAACGGCGGCCCGGGCATCGAAAATCGGCTGCAGATGATCCATTCCTTCGGCGTGCTGGAGGGGCGGATCACGCTCAACCGCATGGTCGAGCTCTTGGCGACGAACCCGGCGCGGCTCTTCGGCCTCTATCCGCGCAAGGGGACGATCGCCGTCGGCTCGGACGCCGACATCGTCATCTTCGATCCCGAGAAGAAAGTGACGATCTCCGCGGCGACGCAGAAGTCGAAGACGGACTACAACCTCTTCGAGGGCACGGAGGTGACCGGGTCGCCCGAGACCGTGCTCGTGCGCGGCACGGTCGTGGTGGACGGCGACGAGCTCAAGGTCGAACCGGGGTTCGGCCAGTACGTCGCGCGTGCGCGGTTCGGCGAGGAGCTAGCTTCCCGCGCGATGCACGAGACCGTCTAGGCGCCGGCCCAGCTGCTCTTCCAGCCAGCGCGCGACGTCGATGAGCGCATCCAGGTCGATGCCTGTCTCGACGCCCTCGCCGTGGAGGAGATAGACGAGGTCTTCCGTCGCGACGTTGCCGGTGGCGTTGGGCGCGAACGGGCAGCCGCCGGCGCCGCCGACCGACGCGTCGAACACGGTCGCGCCGGCATGGAGCGCCGCGTACGCGCACGCGATCGCAGTGTTGCGCGTGTTGTGCAGATGGACGCCGATGGGGACGCCGAGCACCAGGCCTGACTCGACGAGCTTCGTAGCCTGCGAGGGAACCGCGACCCCGATCGTGTCTGCAAAGACGACCTCTGCGGCGCCGGCGGCACTTGCTCGGCGGCCTAGCTCCAGCACCCTCCCCGGGTCCACAGCGCCCTCGAACGGACAGCCGAACGCGACGCTGATCGTGGCCGTTGCGCGGATGCCGTCCTGCGCAGCACTCAGAAGAATCGTCTCGGCCGCAGCGACGGCCTCCTCGACGGAGGCGTTCGCGTTGCGTCGGCTGAAATTCTCGGTCGCCGCGAAGGTCAGGTGCGCCTCCTCGAGCCCAACCGCCTTGAGCCGCTCATAGCCCCGCTCGTTGAGGACGAGACCTGCGTAGACAACGCCCTCGCGACGGTCGAGCGCGGCAACGACTTCCTCCGCGCCCGCCAGCGCCGGCACGCGATCGTCGCGGACGAAGCTGACCGCCTCGATCCGCGGCACGCCGGCCGCCGCGAGCCGGTTGCTGAGCGCGGCCCGCACGGCCGGAGCGAGGACGACGTCCTCGTTCTGAAGGCCGTCGCGCGGCCCGACGTCGCAGACCGTGACGTTCACGGCGCCACCGCCCGGAGCGCGAGGAGCTCCCAGGCGACATTCGCAGCCGCCAGCGCCGTCGTCTGCCCCGGTCCGTCGTACGGCGGCGACACCTCGACCACGTCGGCGCCGGCGAGCGCAATCCCCTTCAGCGAACGGAGGAACGCGATCGCCTCAGCCGTGGAGAACCCGGCCACCTCCGGCGTGCCCGTGCCGGGCGCATAGGCCGGATCGAGGAAGTCGACGTCGAAGGACAGGAAGACCGGTCGATCGCCGACGCGATCGTGCACGAGCTTGCCGTACGCCTCAGGCCCGAGCCCGCGTAGCTCCTCGCTCGGGATGACCTGGAAGCCGAGCGCGCGGCCGTCATCGAGGTCGGAGCCCTGGAAGAGCGGCCCGCGCATGCCCGCCTGCACCGACGCCGCCGGGTCGATCAGCCCTTCCTCGGCGGCGCGGCGAAAGGTCGTCCCGTGGAAATAGCGCTGGTCGAAGTACTCGTCCCAGGTGTCGCCGTGCGCGTCGAGCTGCACGAGCGCGAGCGGCCCGTGGCGCGTGGCGATGACGCGCAGCTCTGCGAGCGTGATCGAGTGGTCGCCGCCGAGCGCGAGCGGGAACGCGCCGGCCTCGACGATCGGCGCAAGCGCTTCCTCGATGCGGCGATACGTGCCCTCGGTGTCACCCGGCGCGACCGGTAGGTCGCCGTAGTCGACGATCGACAGCGCGTCGCAAAGGTCGATGCCGAAGCCGGAGTGAAACGGCCGCAGCAGCGCTGACGCGGAGCGGATCGCCTCAGGCCCAAAGCGCGCACCAGGACGAAAGGTGACGGCCGTGTCGAACGGGATGCCGTAGACGGCGGCGTCGACGCCAGCCAGGTCGGTCACGTGCGGGAGCCGCATGAACGTCCGCACGCCCGCGAACCGCGGGTAGACGCGAGCGTCGATCGGCCGGTACGGCGGCCCCGTCATGCGCTCGATCCGAGCCAGGTCATCGGCGACGCCATTCTAGGACCTGCCCCTCTCAGATTAAGGCTCTGTTGAGGGGTCTGACCCCGGACATGTCCTAAAGAGTCAGCGTGTTTGCGGGAAGCCGAGGTTGACGGAGCTCGTCGCCGGGTCTGGCCAGCGCGCTGTCACGACCTTGCCGGCCGTGTAGAACTGAATGCTTTCCGGCCCGTACGCGTGGAGGTCGCCGAAGAGCGACGACTTCCAGCCTCCGAACGAGTACCAGGCGACTGGCACGGGGATGGGCACGTTGATGCCGACCATGCCGACGTTGACGTCGAACTGGAACTGCCGCGCCGCGCCGCCATCGCGCGTGAACATTGCGACGCCGTTCCCGTACGGGTTGCCGTTGACGAGCGAGACCGCCTCGTCGTACGTCTTAGCGCGAACGACCTCGAGCACCGGCCCGAAGATCTCGTTCTGGTAGCAGTCCATGTCCGGCGTCACCTCGTCGAGCAGCGAGACGCCGAGGAAGAAGCCGTCGCCGTCGGGCGCCGTTTCGCGCCCGTCTACGACGACCTTCGCGCCCTGGTCGGCTCCCGACTCGATGTACGAGGCGACCTTGTCGCGGTGCTCGCGCGTGATGAGTGGCCCCATCTCCGAGCCGTCCTCGAGCCCAGGCCCGACGGTGATCTTCGGCAGGCGCTCCTTGATCGCCGCGACGAGCGGCTCTGCCACGTCCCCCACCGCCAGCACGACGGAGACAGCCATGCAGCGCTCGCCGGCCGACCCGTAGGCCGCCGAGACCGCGGCGTCCGCCGCCATCTCGACATCGGCGTCAGGCAGCACGATCATGTGGTTCTTCGCCCCGCCGAGCGCCTGGACGCGCTTGCCGTGCTTCGTACCGTTCTCGTAGATGTAGCGCGCGATCGGCGTCGAGCCGACGAAGCTCACCGCCGCGATGTCCGGGTGCTCGAGGATCGCGTCCACGGCCACCTTGTCCCCCTGGACGACGTTGAAGACGCCGTCCGGCACGCCCGCCTCCTGCAAGAGCTCGGCCGTGTAGAGAGCGGCCGACGGATCCTTCTCCGATGGCTTCAACACGAACGCGTTGCCGCAGGCGAGGGCGGGCGCCCACATCCACATGGGCACCATCGCGGGGAAGTTGAACGGCGTGATGCCGGCGACGACGCCGAGTGGCTGGCGGATGGAGTAGACGTCGATGCCCGTCGCCGCCTGCTCGGAGAAGCCGCCCTTCATCAATGTGGGGATGCCACAGGCGAACTCGATCACCTCGAGGCCGCGCTGCACCTCCCCCATCGCGTCCGATAGCACCTTGCCGTGCTCGTCCGTGAGGATCCGGGCGATCTCCTCGCGGCGGTCGTGGACGAGCTCGCGGACGCGGAAGAAGATCTCCGTGCGTTTCGAGAGCGACGTGGCGCGCCAGGCGGGGAACGCCGCAGCGGCGGCGCTGACAGCAGCGTCGACCTCCTCGACGGAGGCGAACGCGACCTCCTTCGTCTGCTCGCCGGTGGCCGGGTTGTAGACGGGGCCTGTGCGGCCGGATGTGCCGGCGACGCGCGCGCCGCCGATCCAGTGCCCGATCTGCCCCAGCTCGCTCGAATCGCGCTCGGGAGGCGCTGTCACGACCTCGGTCATCTCCTCGGAGCGTAGCGCGTTACCATCGAGTCATGGCCACCATTGAGGATCGCGCGGCAGAGGCCGAGAAGGTCGTCGCGGACGACCGCAAGTACGTCATCCACTCGTGGTCGGTGCAGTCGGCGTTGAAGCCGCTGGCCGTGGCCGGAGCGGAAGGGCGTTACTTCTGGGACTACGACGGCAAGCGCTACCTCGACTTCGCCTCACAGCTCGTCAACGTCGCGCTCGGCCATCAGCACCCAAAGGTGATCGCCGCCATCAAGGAGCAGGCCGACAAGCTCTGCACGATCGGCCCGCCGATGGCGAACGACAAGCGCTCCGAGCTCGCCCGCCTCGTCGCCGAGGTGATGCCGGGCGACCTCAACCACACGTTCTTCACGAACGGCGGTGCCGAGGCGAACGAGAACGCGATCAAGCTCGCGCGCTGGGTCACAGGCCGTCAGAAGGTGATCGCGCGCTACCGCTCGTACCACGGGGCGACGGCGGGCGCGATCTCGCTCACCGGCGACCCGCGCCGCTGGTTCGCCGAGCCGGGCATGCCGGGCATCGTCCGCATGCTCGACCCGTACACGTACCGCTGCCCGGCCGGCCACCCCGACCCGTGCCCCGTGTGCTCAGGCGGGCCGCACCTGGAGGAGCTGCTCCAGTACGAGGGCGCGCACACGGTCGCGGCCGTGATCCTCGAGACGATCGTCGGCACGAACGGCGTCATCTACCCGCCCGACGGCTACCTCCAGTCGATCCGCGAAGTGTGCGACCGGCACGGGATCCTCCTCATCTTCGACGAGATCATGGCGGGCTGGGGACGCTCGGGCCGCTGGTTCGCGTGCGAGCACTGGGACGTCGTGCCGGACATCATCACGACGGCCAAGGGCATCAACTCCGGCTACGTGCCGCTGGGCGCGATGACCGTGCGAGACCACGTGTACGAGGCGATCAAGGACAAGTACTTCGCCGGCGGACTGACGTACTCGGGGCATCCACTCGCGTGCGCGGCCGGTGTCGCCTCGATCGAGGCCTTCCGCGAGGAGGGCGTCGTCGAGAACTCGGCCGCGATGGGCGAGATGCTCGCCGAGGAGCTGCCGAGGCTCGCCGAGCGCCATCCGTCGATCGGCGACGTCCGCGGCCGCGGACTCTTCTGGGGCCTCGAGCTCGTCACGAACCGCGAGACGCGCGAGCCGCTCGTGCCGTTCAACGCCGGCGGCGAGGCTCTGGAGCCGATGACGCGGGTCGCGCGCGCGGCGATGGACGCCGGCCTCTACCTCTTCGTCCACTGGAACGTGATCATGGTCGCGCCGCCGCTCAACGGTCACCCGCGAGGAGCTCGACGAGGGCCTCGCCATCCTCGACGAAGCCCTCGCGATTGCCGACGAGTACTACGCCGCCTAGAGTCTTCGTCACCCGCCGCGTCCCTGAGCGCGTGCAGGAGGAGCTCGAGCGGTCGTTCGCGCTCGAAGTCCACGACGAGGAGCTGCCGCCGGCGCGCGAGGAGCTTCTTGCGCGCGCGGCCGGGTGTGACGGGCTCGTGACGATGCTGACCGACCGCGTCGACGCCGAGCTGCTGGACGCCGCCGGGCCTCAACTCCGCATCGTCGCGAACTACGCCGTCGGACTCGACAACGTCGACCTGGCGGAGTGCGACCGGCGCGGGATCGCCGTTTCGAACACGCCCGATGTGCTCACCGACGCGACGGCCGAGATGACGATCGCGCTCATGCTCGCGCTGACCCGCCGCGTCGTGGAGGGTGACCGCTTTCTCCGCGCCCAGCGACGGTGGCAGTGGGCGCCGACGTTCATGCTCGGCCGCGGGCTGCAGGGACTGTCCCTCGGACTAGTCGGCTTCGGCCGGATTGGCCAGGCTGTCGCGAGACTCGCCGCTGCGCACGGCATGAACGTCAGCCACGGGATACCTCTGGACGAGCTCCTTGCCGCAGCCGACGTCGTCTCGCTCCACGTGCCCCTGACGGAAGAGACGCACCACCTGGTCGGCGAGCGAGAGCTCGGGCTGATGAAGCCATCCGCCTACCTCGTGAACACGAGCCGCGGCGCCGTCGTCGACGAGGCCGCGCTCGCGCGGGCGCTCGAGCAGGGTCGCATCGCCGGCGCCGCACTCGACGTCTTCGAACGCGAACCAGACGTCGAGCCCGCGCTCCTCCGGCTCGACAGCGTCGTGCTCGTGCCACACCTAGCCTCCGCGACCCACGAAGCGCGCGAGGCGATGGGGATGCTGTGCGTGAAGGCCCTCTGCGAGGTGCTCGTCTAGGCCGGCGCCCCGGCCGCAGACGGCATCAGACCGAGCTGAGTCATCATCGCGACGTCGTCGAGACGGGTCCACCGCTCGACAACTTTTCCTTCGGGGCCGAAGCGCAGGAACTGCATCTCGTCGAACTCCAGCCGGTTGCCGGTGGGGGCGGCACCCATGAACTCGCCCTCGTGCGTGCCGCTGACGCCGAATTGCACCGCGTAGAGGTCTCCTTCTGCTGCGACTCGCAACTGCTCGATGCGGATGTCGGGGAAGGCCTCCCAGATCTGCCGAAAGAGCTCCCTCATTCCATCGACCGTCTCCGGGACCCCTTGCGGGAAGCCGTGGATCGGCGCGTCCGTTGCGTACAGCTCGTAGTACCGCTCGTCGTGAGCGTTCCACCGCTCGACCGCGAGCTCAACTGCTTCCTTGTGCGACTGTGCTCCCATCGCGTACCCCCTCGTCGTTGGTGGCTATTCATTGCACACAGTTGCCGACCACTCGGTTCGCTCCACGATGTCGACGACGATGAACGGGCCTCGCGGCGGCTGCTCGCTGTACTGCGGGTACTTCGCGGTCAGCAGCTCGAGCGCGCGCTCGTCGCGCTCCACTACGCGGGCGTGGCCGCGTAGGCGCACCCACCAGAGCTGCGTCCAGTCGTCGGCGTACTGGTCGATGACGACCTCGACGCGCGGGTCGCGCTCGATGTCGTCGATGCGCGCGAGTTGCCGGGTGCGCTTCGGCTTCTCGTCGATGGCCGTGTAGAGCGCCTCGCCGTCGAGCGCGAAGCAGATCGGCACGATGCGCGGCGAACCGTCCGGCCGGATCGTCGCCAGCCGCGCGACCGGCTCGGCTTCAGGCTGCTGCAAGCCCGGGCCTGACGAGGATCTCGGGCCGCCTTAGCCCGCTCGTGTCCACCGGCGGGTTGAGCGGCTCGGCGAGCGGGGCAGCGCCGAACGAGGCCGCGACGCGCTCGGGGTCGGGCTCGCCGTAGAGCGTCGTCCGCTGGCGCGGCACCCGGCCGGCGGCGCGGATCAGCTCCTCCATCCGCTCCGGCGGCATCTCCTGGCCGAACGACGCGCCCGCCGCGCGCGAGATCGACTCGTTCATGAGCGTGCCACCGAGGTCGTTGACCCCCGCCCGCAGCGCGGCCGCGACGCCGTCCGGCCCGGCCTTCACCCACGAGACCTGGACGTTCGTGATCCAGCGGATGGAGCGCCAGCCGGCCCACGGCGTGCATGAGCAGGAACTCGCCGAACGTCGGGCCGCGGCGCGCGAGCCCCTTCAGGTACATCGGCGCCTCCATGTGCACGAACGGCAGCGGGATGAACTCCGTGAAGCCGCCGCTCGCCTGTTGCTGCTCGCGCACGCGTAGCAAGTGGCGTGCCCAGTTCACAGCGCCGTCGACGTGGCCGAACATGATCGTGTTGTTCGAGCCGAGGCCGAGCCGGTGCGCCGTGTCGTGCACCTCGAGCCACTGGTCGGTGGTCACCTTGTCGGGGCAGATCGACACGCCGTACCTCGTCGTCCAGCACCTCCGCCGCCGTCCCCGGCAGCGAGGAGAGACCCTCGTCGCGCAACAGCTGCAGGTAGTCAACGAGCGGCAGGCCGAGCGTCGCCGCGCCCTGCCAGATCTCAAGCGCCGAGAACGCGTGCACGTGGATGCCGGGCACCGCGTCCTTGATCGCCCGCACGACCGAGAGGTAGTAGTCGCCGTCGAACGCCGGGTGAATACCGCCCTGGAGGCAGACCTCGACGGCGCCGCGCTCCCATGCCTCCTCCACGCGCCGCACGATCTCGTCCATGGGCAGGAGATACGCCGGCCCGCGGAGGTTCTCGGCGAGCTTCCCCTTCGAGAACGCGCAGAAGCCGCACTTGAAGTAGCAGACGTTCGTGTACTGGATGTTCCGCGTGACGACGTACGTGACGGTGTCGCCGTTCAGCTCGCGTCGCAGGCGGTCGGCGGCTGCGAAGACACGGTCGCGCTCGCCGCCCCGGGCGCGGAACAGCCGCACGATCTCCTCCTCGCCGAGCTCGTCGCGCGTGTCGACGGGCAGCGCGTCGCGGGGGACGAACGGGATCGGAACGCTCGGCGCCCGGCGTCCAGGCGCCTTCGCGCGCTAGGCCAACCGAATCGGCCGCCTGGAGCACGCGCGGCATCACCTTCGGATCGATCCAGGCCGAGTCGACGTACTCCGGGTACACAGGGAGCCGCGCGGCGAGCTCGAGACCGGCCGCGCGCGTCGCCGCCTCCGAGCCGCTCGAGGTCGGGCCACGGCGCCTCCGGGTTGACGTGGTCGATCGTCACCGGCGACACGCCGCCCCAGTCGTTGATGCCGGCGTCCAGCAGTCGCGGGAAGTCGTCGTAGGAGAGGTTCGGCGGCGCCTGGATGTTCATCTCCGGCCCGAGCACGAGCCGCGCAACGGCGGCCGTCCACAGCAGGTCGTCGAGCGGCGGCTCCGGCGCGTCCGCCATCTTCGTGCCCTGCCTTCGGCGCGGAAGTTCTGGACGATCACCTCCTGGATGTGCCCGTGGCGCTCGTGGAGCTCGCGGATCGCGAGCAGCGCCTCGATTCGCTCCTCGCGCGTCTCGCCGATGCCGATGAGGATCCCCGTCGTGAAAGGGATGCGCAGCTCGCCGGCCAGCCGGAGCGTCTCCAGCCGCACGGCCGGCCGCTTGTCGGGCGAGCCGAAATGCGGGCCGCCGCGCTCGGACAGCCGGTCGGATGCCGTCTCGAGCATGGTCCCCTGCGAGGCCGTCACCTCGCGCAGCGCCGCCAGCTCGTCGCGCGTCATCACTCCGGGGTTCGCGTGCGGCAGCAACCCGGTCTCCTCGAGCACGAGCCGGCACATGCGCACGAGGTACTCGATCGTCGTCTCGCAGCCGAGCTCCGCCAGCTCCTCCCGCGCGGCCCGATAGCGCCGCTCCGGCTTGTCGCCGAGCGTGAACAGCGCCTCGCGGCAACCGGCGGCGGCGCCCGCACGGGCGACGTCCAGCACCTCGTCCGCCGACATGTACGCGCGCTCGCCCTTTCGCGGCGGCGCGGCGAACGTGCAGTAGTGGCAGACGTCGCGGCAGAGCTTCGTCAGCGGGATGAAGACCTTCGGCGAGTACGTGACGAGGCGGCCCTTGCCCTCCTCCCGGAGGCTCCGGGCGCTTTCCATGAGCTCCGCCAGGGGCACGTCTTGGAACACGGTGTGAGAATACGCAGCGTGGATACGCACGTGCTTATTCCCGTGAAGCGGCTGGACGGCGCGAAATCGCGGCTCGCGGAGGCGCTCGACGCCGACGGCCGGGCAGATCTCATGCGCGAGCTGCTCGAGCACGTGCTCGACGTCGTCAAGGAGGCAGACGTGGGACCGGTCACGGTCGTCTCGGCCGAGCCGCTCGAGCTGGACGGTGTCCTCCGCTTCGACGACGGCGGCCTGCCGTGGAACGAGGCGCTGTCCGCAGCGATGAACGAGGTCGTGAGCGAGCCCGTGGTGGCGGTCGTCGCCGCCGACCTGCCGAGGCTGACTGCCAAGGAAGTGCGCGCGCTCGTCTCGGCGACCCCTGAGTGCGGGATCGCCATCGCCCGCGCGCAGGACGGCGGCACAAACGCCGTCTCCATGCGCCCACCCGGCAAGGTGGCGACACACTTCGGAGAGCCGGGCTCGGCGGAGGTGCACGAACGCGCCGCGTGGCTGGCCGGCGGCGATGCCCACGTCCTCGACTGCCCCGGCCTCGCCTTCGACGTCGACACGCCCGAGGACCTCGCCGCGTGGCGAACCTGAGGCTCGGCTACAAGGCGTCAGCCGAGCAATTCGCGCCGCAGGAGCTCCTCGACCTCTCGGTGCGCGCCGAGGAGCTCGGCCTCGACATCGTGGCGGTCTCCGACCACTTCCAGCCGTGGCGTCACACCGGCGGCCACAGCCCGGCGGTGATGCCGTGGCTGGGCGCGCTCGGACAGCGCACGAGCCGCGCGCTCATGGGCACGTCGGTGCTCACGCCGACGCTTCGCTATCACCCGTCGGTCGTCGCGCAGTCGTTCGCGACGCTCGCGTGCCTGGCGCCGGGCCGTGTCTTTCTCGGCGTGGGCACGGGAGAGGCGATGAACGAGACGCCGGCGGGCGCGGCGTGGCCGGGCGCGAAGGAGCGTCGCCTCCGACTGCGAGAGGCCATCGAGCTGATGCGGCGGCTCTGGACGGAGGAGCGCGTGACGTTCGAGGGGGATTACTACCGCACGGAACGTGCGACCGTCTACGACCGGCCCGACGAGCCCGTCCCCGTGTTCGTCGCCGCCTCGGGACCGCTCGCCGCGAAGCTCGCCGGCCGCGTCGGCGACGGCTTCATCTGCACGAGCGGGAAGCAGCCCGAGCTGTACCGGGAGCTACTCGACGCCGTCGAGGAGGGCGCCGAGGCGGCCGGCCGCGACTCCGCCGCGATCGTCCGCATGATCGAGATCAAGGTCTCGTACGACCATGACGCGGACTACGCCCGCGACGCGTGCCGCTGGTGGGCTGCGCTCTCGCTCACGCCCGAGGAGAAGACAGGCGTGGAAGACCCCGTCGAGATGGAGCGCCTCGCCGACGCCGCGGCCGACCGCGCCCACTCGCGGTTCATCGTCTCCACGGACCCTGAGGACGTCGCCGCCCAGATCGCGCCATACACCGACCTCGGCTTCACGCACCTCGTGTTCCACGCGCCTGGAGAGGACCAGCGCCGCTTCCTCGACCAGTTCTGCGCGGACGTTCTGCCCCTCTTGCGCTAGCGCAAGGCGAGCGTCGCCTGGTCGGCGAGCCCCGCGAGCATCTTCAGCTGAAGCTCGCCGAACATCTCGCCGGCGGGAACGCCTGCCGCGAGGAAGCCCATCCTGTCGTGGTCGAGCGTGAACGGCGCCACCGCGCCGTCTCCGCCGACGCCGAGCCCGGCGGCACCGGGGATCTGAGCGTACTGCTCCGGGTGGAGCACGAACGGTTCGGGATGCCGGGAGAAGGGCTGCGCGACCTCCGCAGCGAAGCTTGCGCCGAGGATGAGCTTGCGGCGGTCTTCATCGTCGCTCCAAGCGGCAACGGCGACCATCTCCGCACCGGGCTCTGCCTGGAGCCACAGCGAGACCTCGCTCGCTTCGAGCATCTCCGCCGCCAGCCGCACGATGCGCTCTTCGACGTCGTCGCCCCTGTCGCGCGCAAGCGCCCGCGCGTAGTCGAGCAGGGCGTCCGCCACGTGAAGGCTCTGCTCGCGGTGGCGTGCGAGACGCGCCTTCTGCAGCGCCATCGCCGCGCGGTACGACAGCCCCTCCAGGAGCCGGAGCCGCTCGTCCGTGAAGCCTGCCGACCTCGGCTTGCCGATGCACAGCCAGCCCCGAACGCCGTGACCTGAGGGCAGCGGCGCGACGGCAACCGGGTCGGCGGCGGCAACGTCCGGACTGCGGAAGAGCTCGACGAGCTCCTCGGCACCGACGCGCCGGGACGAGGTCGACGTCTCCAGGAAGCTCTCCCCGGCGAGCCTCGGGATCCGCAGCTCGGAGATCGCTTCGAACGGCGTGCCCTCGCAGCCCGTACAGGCGAGACACGTGAAGTCGCCTGCCCGCGGATCCTCGAGCCACAGCGACACGACCTCGCAGTCGAGCAGTCCGGCGGTCGCCCGCGCGGTCTCCTCGGCGATCTGCTCCGCGGACTCGGCGCCGGAGATCGCGTCGGCGAACTCGAGCCACGCCTTCGCATGATCGGCCTCGAGCCGCAGGCTCTCGTAGAGGCGCGCGTTCTCGAGCGACACGGCCGCGTATCCGGCCAGCACCTCGAGCAACCGCAGGTCGCTCTCGTCGAACTGCCCGACGCCCAGCTTCGACAGGAAGACGACGCCCGTGACGCGGGCGCCGTAGCGGAGCGGCACGGCGATCACGGACTCGTCCACCTTTTCCGTGCCCGGGATCTGAATCGCGAAATCGCACTCGAGCGCATTCGCCGCCAGCACCGGACGCCCGGTCTCCGCGACATAGCCGGTGACGCCCGTCCCGATCTTGATCCGCAGGGCCTGAACCTGCTCCTCCTCGGTGACGCCGTCACCCTTGATGGCGACGGGGAACACCTCGTCACCCTCCACGAGATAGACGCGGCAGCTGTGGTAGTCGATGAGCCCGCGCAGCTCGCTCACGATCGCCTCGGCGATGTCCTTCACGCTGTTCAGCCGGTTCAGGCGCGCCGCCACGCTCTGCAGCATCTTCAGATGGGCGACCGAGCGGATGTCGCGGGCGGCGTAGAGCACGTCGGGCCGCTCGGCGATGTCGCCCGCGTAGACGACGATGCGGTTCTTCCCTCTCGCCTTCGCGGCCATCATCGCCGACTCGGCGCAGTCGATGAGGTCGCGTGGGTTGCCGGCGTTCTCCGGCCCGTGCGCGACGCCGACCGAGATGGTGATCTCACCCGCGGCGTCCATGGGCCGTGCCCCGAGTCGCTCCGTGAGCCGCCGGGCGAGCCCGAGCGCGTCCCCGGCGTTGCAGGACGGCATGATCACCGCGAACTCCTCGCCGCCGAGGCGGCAGACGACGTCGCTCGTGCGGACGAGCGAGTTCGTGAGCTCGGAGATCGCGACGAGGATCTGGTCGCCGACCGCGTGCCCGCAGATGTCGTTGACGCGCTTGAACTCGTCGATGTCGAACATCAGGAGCGCCACCGAGTCGCGGGCGCGGCTCGCGCGCATCAGCTCGGCGCGGAGCCGCTCGTGGAAGTTGCGGTGGTTGTAGAGCCCTGTGAGCGAGTCGGTCTGCGCCTGGTGCTCGAGCCGCGCGCGGACCTGCGCGTTGTCGAGCGCGAGCGCGGCCGCGTCGCCGAACCACTTCGCGAGCTCGAACTCGTCCTCGTCGAACGACGCGGTCTCACCGAGCCGGTAGATGTTGAGCGCGCCCTTCAGCGCTCCGCGGGCGATGAGCGGGATCGAGACGAGCGCCTCGGGCTCGGCCGGCGTGCCGGGGATGAAGGCTACGCGCGAGTCGAGATGCGCCTGGTTCGCGAGCACCGGCTCGCGGTTGATGACCGCCCACCCTGTGATGCCCTGCCCGAAGGCGGGGCGCGTCTTCATGATCTCGTTCTCCCACTCCGACCGCGCGAGCACGGGAATCAGCTCACGGCGGGTGTTGTCGGCCTCGTAGATCTGGAGCGCGTCGTACGGCACGAGATCGGCGAGCGTGTCGGCGATGCGGTCGAGCAGCGTGTCGAGGCTCTGCTCCGAGAGGACGTGGTGGAAGACCTCCGCGAGACGCCGATACGACTCGACGAGCAGGTCAGGCTGGCGCGCGCCGTCGGCGTGCGGCCATGCAGGGTCCGGGGTGACGTCAGGCAGCGCCAACTTCTCCCCCTATCGGCAGTGCTTGCCGCTAGATGAAGAGATTTCAGAAACGGGGGAACCCATGGTTCCCCCGTTGGCCCCCTCCTTCAGTTCTTGCAGCCTTCGACGGCTCGGGCTCTCGGCGGGCAAAGCCCGCCTTCGCCCATCGGCGGCGGCACCAAGCGAGCTGGCGCGCTTCGCTAGGGAAACAGGTTGCGGTCCGGAGGCATGACGAGCTCTCGCGCCGAGCCGAGGCCCCGAACCTCCAGTCCCCTGACGACGGCCGCGGGCACACCCGAGAGCTTGCCCATGACGAGCTCCGCGGCCGAGGCGATCTCGTCGGCGACGGCGATCACCGTCGAGCTGAGCTCGTGGCCCGCCGGGTCGACCTGACCGCGCCAGTCGGCGAGGGGCGCGATGCCCGCGACGCCGATGGCCACGTCGACGATGCCGGTGCGGAACGGCCGGCCAAAGGAGTCGCTGACGATCACGCCGACGTCATGTCCGGTTCGCTCGCCGATCTTGTCGCGGATGGCCGCGGCGGACGCGTCGGGGTCGACCGGTAGCAGCACGAGCGTCCCCGGCTCGGGCGCGTTCGACGCGTCAACCCCGGCCGAGGCGCAGACGAAGCCATGTCTGGTCTCCGCGATCACGAGCGGCGGTCGCGAGCGGACGATTCGCGTTGCCTCGCTGAGGATCACCTCGAGGTGGCGAGGGTCGTGTCCGGCCGCCAGCTCGATCGCAGCAGCAGAAGGCTCGACGTCGTCGAGGCGGACGATGCGTCCTTCCGCCTTCGACACGACCTTCTGCGACACGACGACGACATCGGCTGTCCACGAGCTCGAGCGCGTCCGCGATGAGCTCGCCGAGGTCGTCGCCCTCAACGATCTCGGGAAGGCCTTCGATCGGGATTACCCGCAGCTCAGGCATGCGCGAGCACCGCCTCGGCGAGTGCGCGGCGGCTCGCCTCGTCGTGCATGACGGTGTCGGTGACGACGCAGCGGACGCCGGCGGCCTCCACCTCCTCGGCGCCGTCAGCGTCGGCGCGGTCGATCACGAGCACGTCGATGAGGCCCTCGTAGCACGAGGCTACGCGTGAAGGCGATGTGCCGCCGGCGAGCCGCTCGAGCATCCGGTCGGCCGGGCCCTTGAGCGCGCGGCCGCCGACGATCGGGCTCACCGCGACGCACGGAACGTCGCGCCGCTCGAGCGCGGCCCTGATGTCGGCGACGGCGAGGATCGGCCAGATCGAGATGAACGGGTTGCTGGGAGCGATGACGATCAGCTCGGCGTCCGCGATCGCGTCGAGCACGCCCGGCGCCGGCGTTGCCGTCGCCTCGCCGTCGAAGCGGACACGGTCGACCTCGTCGCGGTGCTGCCGCGCGACGAACCACTCCTGGAACGGGAACGAGCCCGCCGGCGTGTCGACCCACGTACGCAGAGCGTCGTCCGTCGCGGGCAGCAGCTTCACCTCGACGCCGAGGGCCTTCGCGAGCATGGCGGTCACCGCCGAGAGCGGCTCGCCGCTGCGCAGCGCCTGCGTGCGCACGAGGTGGAGACCGAGATCGCGGTCACCGAGCTGAAACCACGCCTCGCCGCCGAGCCCGGACACGACCTCCATCGCCTGCCACGTCTCGTCGGCCCGCCCCCAGCCGCGCTCCTCGTCCGCGACGCCGGCGAGCGCGTAAAGGATCGAGTCGAGGTCAGGCGACACGTGGAGACCGAGCACCTCGACGTCGTCGCCGACGTTGCCGATCACCGTCACCGTCGACGGCGCCACGACCTCGACGAGGCCGCGCAGGAACCGCGCCCCGCCGACGCCGCCGGAGAGCACGACGACTTTCGGCATGGACTAGACGGCCGCGCCGGGGCCCGACGTAGTCCACTCCGTGAGGTCGAACCAGTGCGACGCGCGGAGCGCCTCGACGACGGCCGCGTGCGTGTGACCTGCGTAGAAGACATGGCGCTCGAGGTCGCAGCAGATCTCGATCTCCTCGAGCATCGCCGGGTCGAGATTCACGAGCGCATCACCGGGGAGCTGGGCCTCCGACACCGTGTAGTGCTTGAACTGGAGATCGGCTGCGATCTCCATCAGCTCGGGCCAGTCGGGGCAGGTCCGGTAGCTCACGCAGGATCTGTTCTACCAGCGGCTTCGACATCGGCGGACCAGCGTCCGTCGATTCGCACGAGGCCGGTCACCCCGTCGGACGGGTAGACGACGAACCTCGCGGCGTCGTCCAGCCAGTGGTAGAGCCGTGCGCCGGCAGTGTCCGCGAGCTCGAGCCGGAGGCGGAAGCGGCCGTCGCCGAGCGGCAGGCTCTCGACGTCGAAGCGGAAGCGCTGCTCGGGCGCGCCGCTGCTCCAGCCGATCTCGGCCGTGTCCGCGGAGCCTGCGGCGAGGACGAGACCGGCCTCGTCGCGCAGCTCCCAGGAGAGTCGTGGCGGCGCGACGTCCGCGGCCGCCTCGACGCGGATGTGCGCGGTGAGCGGCTCGCCCGGCGAGAACTGGCGCCGCTCCTCGCCGTCTGGGCCGGTGAGCCGGCATTCGACGATGCGCGCGTCGCCCGTGCCGTACTCGCTGAGGCCTGCGCCGCGCTCGTCCGGTTCGCGCCCCTCGGCCAGCAGGCGGTGGTACTGCGTGATCGCCTCGCGCGTCGGGCCGTCGAACGCGACCTCGCCGTTGCGAAGCAGCACCGCGCGCCCGCAGAGTCGGTCGACTGCGGCGGCATCGTGGGAGACGAAGACGATCGTCCCGCCGCGCTGCTTGAACTCGAAGATCTTCCCGAAGCACTTGCGCTGGAACTCCTCGTCGCCGACAGCGAACACCTCGTCGAGCAGGAGCACGTCGACGTCGAGGTGCGCGGCGATGGCGAATCCGAGCCGCATGTACATGCCCGACGAGTACGTCCGCACCGGCACGTCGATGAACCGCTCGAGCTCGGCGAAGGCGACGATCTCGTCCATGTGCCGCCGGATCGCCTCGCGCTTCAGGCCGAGGATGGCGCCGTTCAAATAGACGTTCTCGCGCCCCGAGAACTCGGGGTGAAACCCTGCGCCGAGCTCGAGCAGCGAGCCGACGCGGCCTTCCACGGCGACCGTGCCCGACGTCGGCTTGATGATCCCGGCGACGAGCCGGAGCAGCGTCGTCTTCCCCGAGCCGTTGCGGCCGATCAGGCCGACAGCCTCGCCGGGCGCGATGCTCGCGGAGACGTCGCGGAGTGCCCAGACGTCCGTCCCGCGCGTGCGGCGGCGGGCGACGAGCAGCTCCTTCAGCGTCCGCACCGATTGCGGATAGACGCGGAAGCGGCGGCTGGCGCGGTCGATCTCGATCGAGCCCGGCTGCGTCATGCGCTTGACGGTAGCGCCACCGCGCGCCGGACGATGCCGGCGAGCACGCGGATGAACTCCGGGTCGGCGTTCGGCATCTCGATCCGCTCGAAGCGCAGGCCGAGCTCGGACGCGCGCTCGGCCGCCTCCATGTCGAGGTCCCACCGGATCTCGAGATGGTCGGAGACGAAGCCCACGGGGCAGACGAGCACGGCGTCGACGCCCTTCGTCTTAAGCGCCGCCAGGTGGTCGAGGATGTCCGGCTGGAGCCACGGCTCCCCGGTGGCCGACTCCGACTGGTACGAGAACGACCAGTCATCGACACCGGCCGCATCGGCCACGAGGCGCGATGTCTCGAGCAGCTGCTCCTCGTACGGGTCGCCGCCTTCGAGGACGCGCGCGGGGAGCGAATGTGCGGTGAAGACGACGTGCGCGTCCGTGCCTCGTATGCGGTCGGCGAGCAACGCGACGAGGCCGGGATCGTCGTGCCAGCTCTCCACGAAGACGAGCTCGGCATCGCCCTCGGCCAGCGCCTCGTCGAGCTGCGAGCGGTAGCCGGCGATCGAGCCGCGCGAGTAGTGCGGCGCGAGCACGAGGCCGACGATCGTCGACGCGCCGGTCGCGAGCGCCGCCTCGGTCGCCGCCGCGATCCGCGGCTGCCAGTGCTTCATGCCGGTGAAGACCGGCACGCCGAGCTCCCGCTCGAGCGCCGCCCTCGTCTCCTCCGTGATGGCGTTGAGCGGGTTCGCGTCTTCGATGCCGAGCCGGCGATAGCGCTCGACGAGATTCTCCAGCAACTCGGGGCGGATCGGCCGGCCGCCACGGATGTCCGCGTAGTACGCCGGGACGTCCTCGAGCCGGTCGGGGCTGCCGTACGCCATCAGCACGACGGCTACGGCGCTCACTGCGAGTGCTCCTGGACGAGCTTCGTCAGCCGAGCGAGCACGTCGGGATCCGTCTGCGGCAGAACGCCGTGGCCCAGGTTGAAGACGTGGCCGGGCCGACCGCCCGCGCGGCGCAGCACGTCTCTCGCCGCCTCCGCGACGTGCGTCCACGGTCCGAGCAGGACCGCCGGGTCGAGATTGCCCTGAACGCCGCGCTCTGCGCCGATCGCCGACCACGCGCGGTCGAGCTCCACACGCCAGTCGAGCCCGATGACGTCGCCGCCGGCGTCGCGCATCTGCGTGAGGAGCCCTGCCGTGCCGGTTCCGAAGTGAATCGTCGGAACGTCGACGGCTTCGAGCACGCGCGTCGAATACGGCGCGGCGAACTCCTCGTAGTCGGCGGGGCTGAGAATGCCCGCCCACGAGTCGAAGAGCTGGATGACGTCGGCGCCTGCGTCGACCTGCGCCTGGACGTAGGCGGCGAAGCCGTCGGCGAGCCGTTCGAGCAGTACGTGCCACACGGCGGGCTCCCGATGCATGAGCTGCTTCGCCGCCAGGAAGTCGCGACTGCCGCGGCCTTCCACGAGGTAGCAGGCGACCGTGAACGGCCCGCCGCAGAAGCCGACGAGCGCCTTGTCCGCGGGCAGCTCGGAGCGGACAAGGCGAATCGCGTCCAGCGTCGCCTCGGGCGGCGTGATCGAGTGCAGCCGGTCGATGTCGGCGGCAATGCGGAACGGGTGCTCCACGACCGGCCCCACGCCCTCCACGAGCTGCACGTCGATGCCCATGGCGAGCACCGGCGTCATGATGTCCGCGAAGAGCACGGCGGCATCGACGCCGTAGCGCTGCACGGGCTGGAGCGTCACCTCGGCGCAGAGCTCGGGCGTTCCGGCCAGCTCGAAGAACCCGTGCTTCTCGCGCAGCGCCCGGTACTCCGGAAGCGACCGGCCGGCCTGCCGCATGAACCAGACCGGAGTCCGCTCGACCGGCTCGCGGCGGCAAGCGCGGACGAGAAGGGGTTCCGGCACGGTCTTACACTAGTGCCGTGCCCGGGCCTCTCGTCGCAAGCTGGCGCTCGTGGTCGCTCGAGCCGCCACGCGCCGGAGCGCTGACGACGGCACGGGCCGAGGTGGAGAACGCCGGCACTGCGACCTGGGGCGCCGACATCGCCGCCTCGTACCACTGGCTCGACGAGCGCGGCAACGCGATCGTCTGGGACGGGCTTCGCAGCGCGCTTCCAGGCGCGGTGGCGCCCGGCGAGCGCGTCTCGCTCGAGATCGCCGTCCGCGCGCCGATGCCGCCTGCGCGGTACGGCTTCGCGCTCGACCTCGTCGCCGAGCACCGCGCGTGGTTCGGCGAGCTCGGGGAGAACGACGCGCCGAGCGAGGCGGTCGACGTGCTGCCGCGAGTCGACGCGAACGGCTCTCCGCGATGTCGCAACCGTCCACGCGTCTTCGACAACGCCGAATGGGAGCGCCGCGTGCTGGCACTCCACGCCGAGGGGTACGCGGTCGTCGCCAGCGCGATCGACGCTCCACGGCGGCTCCGCACGCGGCTCGCGCCGTGGGCGCCCGGCCCGGGACGCGTCCCCGGCTTCGCGCATCCGTTGCTCTGCCCGTCGGTGCTGCACGGCATCGAGCTCGAGCGGGTCCCAGACGTCGAAGGGCTCCCCGCCTTTCGCCCGCCGACGCACGAGCCGTGGGTCTACGACGCCTCGCTCGTTCTCTAGAGCTCGACCGCGATCCTGTCGTCTACGCGCCTGAACACGAGAGCGCCGATTCCGAGCGACACGGCAGCCGCTACCGCGAGATAGATCACGTCACCCGCGGCCGGCACCTCGCCGTAGAAGAGCGGGTCGCGCAGCGCGTAGAGCGGCGGCGTGAGCGGATTGGCCCACCGCAGCAGATCGACGACGAGGTCGTAGTCCTCGAGGCCGCCGGGCAGCTCCTCGAGCGAGTAGAGGATCGGTGTCAGGAAGAACCACGGCAGGAGCAACGCCGCCAGCAGGTGCTCGACGTCGCGGAAGACGACGTTCGCTGCGGCCACCGCCAGCGCCATTCCCGCGACGAGCACCACGATGCCGGCCGCGATCGGGATCGCCAGCAGCACGGTGTCGCGCGTCCGCTCCAGCACGATCGCGTTGACGACGATCAGTCCCGCGAGCAGAACCGCGAACGGCACGAGCTGCGTCGCGACGACCGAGAACGCCACGAGCTGGCGCGGGAAGCGCACCTTCTTGATCAGCTCCGCGTAGTCGAGCATCGACCGCGCGGCGCCCGTGAGCGACGACGAGACGAAGAGCCACACGCTGAGCCCGCAGAGCAGGAACAGCGGGTAGCGGTCGATCGACGTCACCTCCCACAGCAGCGAGAAGACGAGGACGTAGATCGCGGCCAGCATGATCGGGTTCACGAGCGACCACGCGACGCCGAAGACTGTGCCCTTGTAGCGGGCGCGCAGGTCGCGGCGGAAGAGGCTGCCGAAGAGCTCGCGGTACCGCAGGAGATCGGCGTACACGCTCACGGCAGCAGTCTAGGGACGGCCCTTACGGGAATAGACGCTGACCCCCGAGTAGCCGTGACAGGTCTGGGAGAAGAACGTGGCGGCGCTGCGCCCCACGCCGGGCAGCCGCAACAGGCGGCCGGCGATCCTCCGTGACGCCAGCTCCCCGTACCCCTCGGCCTGCTCGACGCGCCGGACGACGAGGCCGGAGCGTGAGAACGCCCAGAGGTACGCGTAGAGCGTGTGCACGTGCTCGTTGATGCCGAAGCCCTTCTCCTCGGCCTGGTCGGGCACGTCGGCCGCGGCGCCGAGCGCGCGGGTGCCTTCGTTCAGCGCGCACACCCAGCCGCCTTTGCGGGTGACGCGCGCCATCTCGCGCACCATCGCCGTCAGGTCGAGCGCGTGGTGCAGCGCGGCCACGCAGTACGTGACGTCGAACGCCTCCGAGGCGAAGGGCAGGTGCTCCCCGTCGGCCTGGACGCGGCCGAACGCACCCACTCGCTCCTCGTAGAACGCTCCGCGACCGAGGCCGATCACCGGGTCGGCGAGGATGTCCGTCGCTACGTACTCGCAGCCGAGCGGCACGAGGTGCTGCGCCGCCCAGGCCTTCGCCGCGCCCACCTCCAGCACGCGCATGCCGGGACGCACGTAGCGGTCGAGGAGCAGCGAGAACGAGTGCTCCGTGGCGCGCCAGTTCTTGTCGTCCCAGCCGAGGTCGCGGTTGAGGTACGGGAGATGCGCGTCGGTCTCGTCGTCGGGCTCGTACCACCCTTGCGCCTTCGCCATCGCCGGCCAGCCCTCGATCTCGCGACGTTTGGCCGCGATGCCGGGCAGGCGGTCGTCGAGCATCCGCGGCATGCCGTCCTCGACGGGGAACACCCCGCCGCAGCCGCGGCAACGCAGCGCCGCGCCCTCGTCCGCGAGCGAGCCGCGGCACACGGGGCAGCGCAGCAGCTCGAGCAGCGTGGGCGTCACGGGCACGGCGTACTCTGTACCCGAAAGGACGGCCACACACGTGCTTAACAGCAGCTCACTACCGTTTTCGCCATGAGCGCCGTCGCGGCCATCGTCGCCCTCCCGGTCGCCGCGCTGACGATCTGGCTGCTGCTTCGCAACGGCCTTGGTGGCCGCTTCGTCGCCGCCCCGTCGACCGACCGCTGGCACGAACGCGATACCCCGCTGTTCGGCGGCGTCGGCATCTTCCTCGGCCTGCTGGCGGGGATCGGCGCGTGCCTCCTCGCCGGAGCCGTCGAGCCGACGTGGGAGCTCGCGGGCATCGCGGGCGGCGCCGCGGTCATCTTCGCGTTCGGCCTGATCGACGACCTCCGCTCGCTGCCCCCGCCCGTCAAGCTCGTCGGGCAGTTCGCCGCCGCGGGAGTCGTGCTCGCGTCGGGCATCCGCGTGGAGATCGTCGAGAACGACGTCGCCGCCACGGCCCTCGGCCTGCTGTGGCTCGTGGCGATCACGAACGCCTTCAACCTCCTCGACAACATGGACGGCCTCGCCGGGTGCCTCGCCGTCGTGGCCGCGCTGTTCTTCGCCATCGATGCCGTGTGGATCCACGACGACGACCTCCTGCTCGTCGTCGCGCTCGCGCTCGCGCTCGCCGTGGCCGGCTTCCTCCCGTTCAACTTCCGTCCCCGCAAGCCCGCCGCGGTCTTCATGGGCGACTCCGGCAGCCAGGTGATCGGACTGACGCTGGCCTCGCTCGGCCTCGCGACGAGCTGGAAGGTGGCGGAGTCGACGATCGCCACGCTCATCATCCCGCTGCTCGTCCTGGCGATCCCGATCCTCGACACGGCGCTCGTGACGGCCGTCCGCCTCGTCGAGGGCCGGCCGATCCACCAGGGTGGCCGCGACCACGCGTCCCACCGACTCGTGCGCAGCGGCATCTCCGAGAAGGGCACCGTAGTCCTGCTGACCGCGATCGCCGCCGGGCTCGGGCTGACGAGCCTCGCTTACTCCGGGCTCGACAACGGGCTGGTGACGCTCGTCGGGGTGCTCGTGACGTTCGCGCTCCTCGTCCAGCTCGCCGGCTTCCTGACGGACATCGACGAAGGGGAGCGAGCCGCCGATGGCCGTCCAGTCGCCCTGCGAAGAATCCTGCTCAACCCGCGCCGGCTCATCGAGGTGCTCGTCGACTTCGCCCTCATCACCGCGTCGTTCACGATCGCCTACCTGCTGTTCGTGGACGGCTCCGGCACCGACTACCAGAAGCACATCTTCCTCGTCTCGCTGCCGGCGATCCTCTTCGCGCGCTACCTCTGCTTCATCCCCGCCGGCCTCTACAGCGGTGTCTGGCGCTTCGCCGGCGCGCGCGAGGCGGCTGCGATCGCCATCGCGGTCATCGTCTCGCAGGCGCTCGCTTACGGGATCGTGTGGTTCACGAGCCGCCCCTTCGGCGACTTCCCGCAGCGGATCTACGTGCTCGACGCGCTCATCGCGCTCGTGCTCGTGGGCGCCTCACGCTTCGCCGAGCGCGCGATGTTCCGCGCCCATGCGACGTTCCGCGACCGGCACGAACGGCGGCGGACGCTCCTCGTCGGCGCCGGCCGCTCAGGGCGCAGCCTGCTCCGCGAGCTGCGGGAGACTCCGGGTGAGCACGTCGTCGGTTTCGTGGACGACGACGCGAGGCTGCGGAGCCGTCGGATGCAGGGCGTGCCGGTGCTCGGCTCGCTCGGCGACATCGACCGCGTCCTCGCACAGTCCCGCCCGGATCTCGTGCTCGTGACGATTCCGGCGGCCCCGCGGGAGGTGCTCGACGGTGTGGTGCAAGCCTGCGAGCGGGCACAAGTACCCTGCAAATTCGTGCGCAGGGACCTCGACGTAGACCCGCTCGTCGCATTGGGCGCCGCGGTCGAATGACGACCTCCGCCGCCCCGGCGGCGGCTGCCGGCGACCGCACCTGGCTCGATCGCGCGTACGCCGCCCTGCCGCTCGCGACGATCTTCATCTGGCTGGCAGCCCTCTACGCGTACCAGTCGTGGCGGCACACGTCGCCGTGGCTCTTCACCGACGAGCTCGAGCTGACGCAGCTCTCCCGGAGCATCGCGGACACCGGTGAGGCGGCCCGGCGCGGCGAGCCGCACTTCTTCGAGACGCTCTACACGTACCTCACCGCGCCGGCCTGGTGGATCGACTCGACCGCCACGGCGTACGACCTCGTCCGCTACATCGGCGTCTTCACGATGACGGCGGTCGTCTTCCCGACGTACTTCCTCGCGCGGACGATCGTCGGCAAGCCCGCCGCGCTGTTCGCCGCCACGGCCTCCGCCGCCGTGCCCGCGCTCGCCTACTCCCAGGTCATCTCGGAGGAGGCGCTCGCGTACCCGTATGCGGCGCTCTGCTTCTTCCTCATCGCGAAGGCGATGGTCGCGCAGACGCGCTGGTGGATCGCCGGCGCGGTCGTCGCGTGCCTCGTCGCCCCGCTCGTCCGCGCCGAGCTCGGCGTGATCGCTGTCGCCTTCGGGCTCGCGGCGTTCTTCTACTTCCTGACGAGCGATCCGGGGCGGACGTGGCGCGCCGCGTGGACCGCCTGGGACTGGGTCGGCGCGGTGGTGCTGACGACCGGCGCGGTCATCTTCTTCTCGGCCGTCGCGGGCAACTTCTCGCAAAGCTGGTTGATCGCGACCGGCTTCTACCGCGGGCGGATGATCGAGTACGGGGTCTGGGCGGGCGGCGCCTTCGTCATCGGCCTCGGCGTGCTGCCCGTGGTTGCCGCCCTCGCGGGGCTCGTCCGCCCGAAAGGGGAGGAGCGGACGCCTGCGCTCCGCGCCTTCACCGCGCTCCTGCTCGCCGCGCTCCTTTGCTTCGGCCTCTACACCGCCGTCAAGGCCTCGTATCTCTCGACGGCCTTCGGCACGGTCATCGTCGAGCGGAATCTCATCTATCTCATCCCGCTCGTCTTCGTCGGCACCGCCCTCTGGCTCGAGCGGCCGCGGCTGCGCTGGGTCCCGCTCGCAGTCGCGACCGCCTTCGTCGCCTACCTGCTCGTGTCGGCCAACTACGCCCTCGAGAACGTTCCGTACTCGGACGCGCTCGGTCTCGCCATCGCGCAGATGTCGAACCGCAATCTCGCGTTCACGGACAACGCCGTCCAGTGGGCGCTGATCGTGACGCTCGCCGTCTCGGTGCTGCTGCTCGTGCTGCCGCGGTTGCTCGGCGCCCGCCGCACGGCGGTGCGGGCCGTGATCGGCGTGACGGCCGCGCTCGTCCTCGCCTGGACGCTCACGGGCCAGATCTCCGCCGCGAAGTACTCGAACGACTCGGGTGACCTCATCACGCGCAACTACCCGAAACCGCTCACGTGGCTCGACGACATCACCGGCGGCGAGCCGGTCGTCTACCTCGGCCAGAACGTCAACACCGGCGCCGCGCTGGGCATCTGGCTGACGGAGTTCTGGAACCGCTCGCTGACGAAGGTGTGGAGCCTCGACGGCACGGCGCCCGGCCCCGGTCCGGTGCTGACGCCCGACCTCGTGGCCACGGACGGCCGGCTCGCTCCCGACCCCGGCGCGCGCTACGTGCTCGCCGAGCGGGGCGTCGACGTGGCGGGCGAGCTCGTCGGGCGACCGCCCAAGACCGGGCGCTGGTTCGTCTACAAGCTCGACGGGCCGTTGCGCCTGGCGCACGCCGAGACGGGCATCTTCGTCGACGGCTGGATGGGCGCCGAGAGCGCGTACAACCAGTACGCGGCGCCGAGCGACCTGGGAGGGAACATGGTCGTGAGGCTCGGCCGGTGGGCCTGGGGCGGCCCGGACAAGCCCGGCCGCGTGCTGATCCGCGTCGGGACGCTCGTCAAGGGCGCCGACAAGCAGCCGCACATCGGCGAGGTGACGGCCACGCGACGCTGGACGATCCACAGCCTCTCGCGCGCAACGTTCGTCATCCCGGCGCCGCCGCCGCCCTTCCGCGTGGAGGTGACGGTGCGCCCGACGTTCTCGCCGTCGGACTACGAGGGCGAGTCCGACCGGCGCGAGCTCGGCGCGCAGGTCGGGTACCTGTTCATTCCTCGCGGCTCGCGCTAAAGCGCCCCGAGGCGCTCGGGGTGCTTGCGCACGAAGCGGAGGATGCCGCGCCAGTGCCAGAGGGTGCGCTTCGTGAAGAAGCTCTTGTCGGTGGCCGCGTCCCAGCGATGGCGTACGACGGCGTCGGGCACGTACCAGCGCTCCCAGCCGGCCTTCGCGGCGCGGTAGCAGAGGTCGATCTCCTCGCCGTACATCCGGAAGCCCTCGTCGAAGCCGCCGAGCTCCTCGAGCATCGCGCGGCGCAGCATGAGGCAACCGCCGAGCATCCAGTCGGTCTCGACGGGCTCGGTGGGACGCTCGTCGAGGAGGTAGTGCTCGCGCTGGTGCTCGAGCGGCGGGCGCAGGCGGCGGAGCGGGGTGCGGCGGACGAGCGTGCCGCGAACGGTCGGGAAGCGGCGTCGCGAGGGCTGCCAGGAGCCGTCGGGATCCACGAGCTGCGGGCCTGCGACGCCGCAGCGCGGGATGGCGCCTCCATGAACTCGCGGAGGACGGCTACCGCCCCGGGTTCGGGCACCGCATCGGGGTTGGAGACGAGCACGAGCTCGCCTGTCGTGACTCGCGTGCCCGCGTTGATGTTCGCCGCGTAGCTCGCCGGGCGGGCGTTCTCGATCACACGCGCGCCGAGGGCGACCAGCGGTGCGGAGCTCGGCGTGTTCGCGATCACGACGACCTCGTCCACCTGCGGCACGAGCGCCGGGAGAGACTCGGCGAGCTCCTCGCGGTGGTCATGGGAGATGACGACTGCGGCGACCTTCACGCCTCCAGCACCTCCAGATACACGGCGACGGTGCGGCGCGCGGTTTCCTCCCACGTGAACAGTCGGGCGCGGTCGAGCCCCGCTGCGACCAGCCGGTCGCGCGCGGCAAGCGCTTGTCGCACGCCGTCAGCCAGCCGCTCGGGCTCGACGAAGACCGCGGCCTCACCAGCCACTTCCTTCAGGGCAGCATCGGGCGCCGCGACTACCGGCGTCCCGGAGGCCATCGCCTCCAGCACGGGCAGGCCGAAGCCCTCGTAGCGAGACGGCATCACGAGGCACGCGGCGGCGCGGTAGAGCTCGGCGAGCTCGTCCTGCGACACGTAGCCGCGGAGCTGCGCCCCGCGCCGCTCGAGCTCTTGCGCGAGCGCTCTGTCGCGGACAGGCCCGACGGCCACGAGCCGAAGGCCGACGGCGGAGGCGGCGGCTGCCGCCGCTAGCGGGTTCTTGCGTTTCTCGACAGAGCCCACCAGCAACACGTACTTGCCGGGGCTGCCGTCGCCGGGCGAGAACGCGGGATCCGCGCCGTGTTGCGTGACGCTGATCTTCTCCGGCGCGATGCCGTACAGCTCGACGATGTCTGCCTTCGTCCGCTCCGACACGGCGAGAACGTGTGCGGCGCGTCTCGCCGAGCGCGGCACGACGGTCTTGAACACGAGGCGATCGTGCAGCGGCATCACCGACGGATCGCGCTCGAAGGAGAGGTCGTGGATCGTGACCACCGCTGGGCACGGGCAGCGCAGCGGCAGCGCGTGCTGGAAGTGGGCAAGCGCCGGGCGCAGCTTCGTCAGCTTGCGCGGCACCGACCACGCCATGCGCAGCTCCTGAAGGCGCGCGGGCACGTACACCGGCTCCACGCCGTCCGGGACGAGGTCCGGCCGGCGCGTGAGGGCCGCGAAGCGAAGGCCGGCCGCCGCAGCGGGCAGGTGGCGAAGGAGGTTGAGGAGGTACGTCTCGTCGCCCGTGCGCCGGCGACCGAGGACGTCGGCGTCGATGACCACGAGGCTCATCCGGCCACCTCGCGGTAGACGTCGACGGTAAGGCGTGCTGTCTCTTCCCACGAGAACGTGCGGGCGCGCTCGAGGCCGAGGCGGCGCAGCTCGTCGCGTCTCTCAACTGCTTCCGCAATCCCGGCAGCGATAGCCGCCGGGTCGTACGGATCGACGAGCACGGCGGCACCGCCGGCTGTCTCCTCGGTCGCGCCGCCGCGGCTCGTCACCACCGGCGTGCCGCAAGCCATCGCCTCAGCGATCGGCAACCCGAAGCCCTCGTACAGCGACGCGTAGACGACGCACTTCGCGCCCCTGTAGAGACGTGCGAGCTCGTCGTCGGGGACCCGGCCCAGCCAGCCGGCTGCCTGCACTCCGCCCCAGCCGCGCGCGCCGACGACCCGCAGCTCGGCGCCGGAGACACGGGCCGCCTCTTCGACGCGCGCGAGGTTCTTCCGCGGCTCGAGCGTGCCGACTGTGAGCACATAGTCGCCGTCGTCCGCGGGGCCCTCAAGCGAGAACACCTCGGCCACGCCGTTGGGGACGACCGTCACCTTCTCCGGAGGCGTGCCGAGCAGCTCGACGAGCTCGCGCTTCGTGAACTCGGAGACGGCGATGACTCGACTCGCCGCCCGCACCACCCGAGGTACGCACGCGCGGCTGTAGTGCCGCGTCCATAGGCTGAAGACCTCTGGGTGGCGCAGGACAGCGAGATCGTGAACGGTAACGACCAGCGGCATCGGCGGCGGCGTAATCGGCCCGCGGAACGTCGGACAGTGGAGGACGTCGAGCCGCGCACGCTTGGCCAACCGTGGGAGCGTCACGGGATACCACCACGCGTCGCGGTAGAGGGTCGCGTTCCGACCGGAGCCGCCGTGGCCGAGCCGCACGAGCTCGATCCCGTCGAGCGCCTCGATGTAGCGCGCGGTGCCGGCGCGGGTCTGGGCGAGCGGCGAGACGTCCACGCCGACGCGCATCAGGTCGCCTCGCGATAGGCGTCGAGGAAGACCCTGCCCGTGTGGCTCCACGTGAAGCGCGCCGCGTGGGCACGTCCACGCGCGGCGAGCTCATCCCGCCGGTCGAGTGCTACCTCGACTGCTGCAGCAATCGCAGGTGGGCTTTCCGGATCGGCGCGTACGGCGGCATCGCCGCACGCCTCGTCCATTGACTCGTGCGACGAGCAGACGACGGGCGCGCCGCACGCCATGGCCTCGATCACCGGCAGCCCGAAGCCCTCGAAGCGCGACGGGTACGCGAAGACGGCCGCTCCGCGGTACAGGCGGGCCAGCTCGTCGTCGTCCACGTAGCCGAGCCTGACGATGCCGAGCCGGTCGAGCGCCGGCTGCTCGCCCCAGCCCTCCGCGCCGACGACCGCGAGCAGGAGATCGTCGCGGCCGAGCAGCGCCTGTGCCTCCACGAGCGCCGCGAGGTTCTTGCGGGGCTCGAGCGTCGCGACGGTGAGGACGTAGTCGCCGCCGAGCTCGGCCTTCGCACCGTCGCTCGTGAACACTTCGTCCACTCCTGGCAAGGCGACACGAACCTTGCCTTCGGGCACGCCGAGCAACTCGACGACGTCGCGCGCCGTGAACGCCGAGTTCGCGAACACGAGGTCGCAGGTGCGCGCAGCGTTTCGGTACTTCACGGTGTGCATGCGGCGCGTGCGGCCTTGCACCCACTCCGGGTGACGCAGCGGCACGAGGTCGTGGATCGTCGTCGCGCGGATCCCGGCACGCTGCGGCGGATACATCCAGTCGGAGAAATGGAGGACGTCGATCGGGCCGAGAAAGCGCTCGACGGCAGGCCTGCCGAGTCGGCTCCAGCCCTTGCCGCCAGAAGTGCGCGAAGGGCAGGAACTGCAGCGAGATCTCGACGGGGATTCCTTCGAGCGCGGCGGGAATCGCCTTCTTCCCCTGCGGGCTGGTGGGGGCGAAGGCCACGATCTCGTGCTCGCCCGCCGCCGCCTCCGCCAATCCCGCCAGCGAGCCACGCAGGTATGTGCCGATCCCCGAGCGCGGATGCGAGAGTGGCGAGACGTCGAACGCGATCCTCACGGCCGGTAGTCGAAGCGGTTGAAGTGCAGGCCAAGCTCGCGCGGGTCCGAGTTCTCACCGTTCGTCACGACGTTCGGTATCGCCGTACGGTCGACCTCGAAGCGCACCGTGCACTTATCGCCGACTGCCTCGAGCGGTATCCGTGTCCGCACCGTCAGCAGCGGATCGACGAAGGCGCGGCCGACGACCCTGCCGCGTACACGGGCAGTCAGCAAGCTCGGCGAGTCGAACAGCGCGGCGTCGCTCTGCAGCTCGACTTCGAGCGTGCCGCCCGTGCAGTCGTGGCGGGTGTACGTGACGTGCTTGCCCGACCATGTGTCCTGCGGGTAGAGGCCGTCTACGAAGGCCACTTGCCGCAGCGGGCCGTCGACGCGATAGAGAACGAGGCGCTTCACGCCGTCCACGCCGACCACCGTGCCCCCGAACTCACCGGTGGCGTCCGTGAGCACGAACGGCACTGGTACGCGGCGTCCGTCGGGCCCTCGCACGTATCCGGTGCTCTTCTCGATCGCGACTGGCTTCTGCGCGAGACCCCCTGGGACAGCAGGTCCAGTCGTGTAGATGTCGTCGATGCTGCGACTGAAGATCTCGTTCTCCCAGATCGCGAACTCGCTTGCGGTGCCGGTCCACAGAAACGCGACGTCGGCATCGCGCCCGACCGAGCGGTCGATCCAATCGCGATCCTCCATCGCGATGCCGCCGAAGAGATGCTGCGCCGCACGAAAGCGGTGCTGGTCGACGATCGTGATCTGCGACACCGCGAAGTAGACGAGCACGAACCCGGGCAGCACGAGGGCGTAGCGCCGGGGGACGAAGAGGAACGCCGCTGCAGCCACCAGGCAGCCGGCGAGCACGACGAGGTCGGCGTTCGAAAGGGCCAGTCCCTGTTCGACGAGCCACCCAAGCGGCAGCAGCGCAGCGGTGTCTGACACCGCATTGAGTCCGATGAAGTCCTCGTACGGGATCACGAGCGGCAGTCCGGCCGCGACGAAGACCGCAATCGCTGTTGCCAGCTGGGGTCGCGGCAGGCCGCGCTCGATCCACACGAGCAGTGCGATCAGGAAGAGCGATCCGACGTAGAACATGTTTCGCTCGGAGATGCGGAAGGTCTGCTCCGAAGCGAACACGGCAACAACGAGCACGAACCAGAAGGTCAGGCTCAGCGCGGCGCCGACGAAGATGCGGTCGCGCTCCGTCAGCTGCCTCGGCACGAGCGCGAGGAGGATGAGCGCCGCGAACGGGATCACGCCGAGGGCGAGGCTCAGCTCGCCGACGTGATACGCGAACCACTTCGCCACCTCGCCGACCGAGTAGTCGGCACGGCCCGCCACCTCGTACGCGCCGAAGATGCCGAGCGGCGACCGGCCTCTCGCCAGCTGGACGGCGAGGATCGCGACGAAGCCCGCGGCAGCCAGGCCGTACAGGAGCCGCGTAGCGGCGGAGGGCGGCCCGCCCGGCGACGTAGAGCGGCGCGGTCAGCAGGGCAGGCAGCAGCGCCACAGCCTGCTGGCGGGTGAGATAGGCGACGAGGCTGACCCCGAGGACGATCGCGGTTCTGAGCGGCGTGGGCCGCTCGAGCCACAGCACCATCGCCAGCGCCGCGCACAGGAACAGCGGGTAGAAGGCGTTCTCCGTCATCAGCGTCGCCGTGTAGACCATCGACGGCACGGCCACGGTCAGCGCGGCAGCCACGAGTGCAAGCGGCTCGGCGAGCACGCGGCGGGCGAGGAAGTACGCGGGCACGGCCGCGAGGGACATGACGAGCGCGTTGATCGCCTTCGCCGCCGCGTACGCCTGCGGCACCGACTCGAAGATCGCCCACGCGGGCGCGATCAGCGCCGGGTAGACGATGCCGTAGGCCGCGGTCGCCTCCCCGCGGACGAGGAAGCGTCCGGAGTCGGCGAGGCTCTTCGCGAGCTCCGAGTAGATGAGCTCGTCGACCATGATCCACGGCGCCACCGTGCCGCGGCCGAACACGAAGCGGACGAGCGTGGAGACGGTGACGATGCCCGCAAGCCAGGCCCACGCCGGGACGCGGGCCAGACGGTTAGCCAAGCTCGGCCTCGCGGAGGCGGGCCGCCAGCTCCTTCGCCTCGGGGTCGTCGGGACCGATGCCGACCTGGGCGGCGGCAGCCGCGACCTCGCGTGTCACGACGGCTCGCACGCCTTCGCCCGCCGCCGCCTCCTCGAGCGCCGCGACGTAGAGATCGGCGACCCGCTCGACGTTGTGCTCCGTCGTGGCGAGCTCGCGCGCGGCGGCACTCATCGCCCGGCGCGCCCCGGCGTCGGCGAGCAGCCGCTCGAGCTCGGCGGCGAGCGTCTCCACCTCGTGCTCGTCGGCGGCCACCTTCACGGCCACGCTGTCCGGCAGCTCGGAGAACCAGCCGACGTCCGAGACGACGAGCGGCTTGCCAATCGATAGCGCGCGGACGACGGTGCCCGACGTCTCCCCCATCGTCGGCGACCTCAGCGAGACGACGACGTCGCAGGACTCCATGAGCGACCAGAGCCGCTCCTCGTCGACATAGCCCTCACGCGTCACGCCCTCGGGCGGCTCGAGATCGGCGAGCCGCCGCGAGGCGCCGCCGACGAGCAGCAGCTGCGCGTCGGGAAGCCGTTCGCGGAGTCGTGCGAACGCCGCGTACAGCTGCGGAATGCGCTTGCTCTCGTTCACATGGCCGAAGCAGCCGATGCGCTTGCCGTCGTTCGTTGCCACACCTTCACGCGTCCAGGCAGGGTGAGCAATGCGCGCGATCGGGCCCTCGTAGCCGGCGGCACGCGCGCCGTCCTCCACGTAGCGGGAGTGGACGACGAGGCCTTGCGCGAGCCGGAGGATCTCGCCCGCCAGCGGGAAGTCCTGGGGCCTCGTCTCCCAGAGCGGCGGGATGCGGTTGTCGAGCACGCCGTATGCGAGCAGCCGGCCCGCGAGGCCATGCTCTGCCTCCATCGCGGCCAGGTAGCCGGCCGCGTCGCCGCGGGCCAGCGTGATGCCCGCGACGAGGTGATGCAGGACGAGCTCGTGGAGCACAACAACGCCTGGGCGGCGGCGTAAGGCCTCGACGATCCAGCCGTGCGCCTCCGGGTCGTTGCCGACGTGGTAGAGGGCGACGTCCGCCTTCGGCGCGCGGCGGAAGCGCCCGGGACGGGCGATCTCCACGTCGATCTTCTGCCGAAGGGCAGGCAGCAGCAGCTCGCTGTAGTCCGCGATCCCCGAGCGCGACGGCGGCAGGGGCGAGTAGTAGGCGACCTTCATGCGAGGAGGCGATCGATGGCGCGATCCCACGTCAACTGCTCGGCGACCCGGCGGCCCGCCTGTCCCCAGGCACGTGCGTCGTCCACGTGGTCGCGCAGCCAGGCACAGGCTTCGGCCACGGCGAGCGGCCGCGGCTCACAGACGAGCCCTGTGCGGCGGTCGTCCACGACCTCGAGCGGCCCGCCGGCGTCGGCGGTCGTGATCACGGGCTTCTCGGCGAGGAACGCCTCGAACGGCACCATGCCGAAGTCCTCGTCGACGGGCGCGTAGTAGACGGCGAGGCAGCGCGCGTAGAGGTCCGTGAGCTCGGCGTCGCTCACGCGGCCGGAGAACGTCACGCGGCCGTCGAGCCCCTTCTTCGCGGCCAGCTCCTGGAGCCGTGCGCGGTCGGGCCCGTCGCCGGCGACGACGCCGCGGAGGGTGGGGTCTGCCGCGAGCGCCTCGAGCATCAGGTCGACGCGCTTCGCGCGGTCGAGCCTGCCCACGGAGAGCACGAAGTCGCCGTATTCGTCGCAGCGGTAGTCGAGGTGCTGCGGTGGGTGAGGCATCACCTCAGCGGCGATGTCCGTCGAGCGCGCGAGCCGGTCGGCGACGTTCTGCGACGTGGCGAAGACGCGCCGCGCCTCTGTGAGGCAGACGCGGTCGAGGCGCTGCACCTGTCGGCGTAGGGCACGGTCGGGCGGCGACTCGGAGAACTGGCCGAGCTCCGTGCGGTCGAGCTCGTACGCCTGGCGGAACTGGTGGAGCAGCCAGACGACCTTGTTCGAATGGCGCACGCAGTACGACGGAAACTTCGTCGCGACCACCATGTCGATGGCGCGGCCGTCCGCTTCGGTCAGGTCGGCGAGCCGCCAGAGGAAGGCCTGGTCAGCACGCGCGCGCCCGGGTACCACTTGAACGGGAGCGTTACGACATCGGCCTCGTGGCCGCGCCGGCGAAGCTCGGCGGTCAGGTCGTCGGTGAAGATCTCAGCCCCGCCGCGCTCGAACGGCACCTGCGGGCGGCAGACGGCAATCCTCACGGCCTTGTCCGGTTCGCCTGGCAGTACAGCCGTGTCCTATTCGCCTGGCAGTGGGGAGACCCCGCCTCCCCGACCCATAGCGTGAGCCTAGCCGCGAAATCGCGACTCATGGGTGACGCAACTGTGCCGAAAGTGGTCATCACGTCCGGGCGACGATCGCGTAGTCGAGCGGCCCGAACAGGAGCTCGTTCAGCCTGCGCACGTTGCCGGCGATGAGCGGGTCGTCCGGCTCCGCCAGCCGCTCCTCAGGCTCGTTGAGAAACCGCGTCTCCACGTCGCGGAAGCCCGCCTGCTCCGCCAGCAGGACGAGCGTCTCGGGAACGAGCGGTTGTGCGTGCGTAAGGTCGGCGAAATAGCTCCGCAGCGCGAGAGGCGACAGCGGGTTGATCGTTTCGGCGACGAGGAGGCCGCCCGGCCGGAGCTTCGCGGCCGCGAGCTCGAGCAGCCGGACCAGCGTCGCGGGAGGCAGGTGCTCGACGACCTGCGCGGCGAAGACACCGCCGAGCGAATCGTCGTCGAGAGCCTCGAGGTAGGCAACGGCATCCGCCTGCTCGACGTCGAGCCCCTCACCGGAGGCGTACGCGACCATGTCCGCGTCGGCGTCGATCCCCCGGGCCTCGGCGCCAGCCTCGCGCAGCAGCGAGAGGAACTCGCCGCGACCGCAACCGACGTCGAGCACGGGACCGGCGTCGCGGAAGTCGTCGACATACGGACGTTGCCGCTCGCGAACGGCGGCGGTGGAGCCGCGCATCCGCGACTCGAATGCGAAGTAGTCCGGAAGAGCAGCGGCCGCGGGCTGTGCCGCAACTGTCGCCGCCCGCGCGGGCGCCGACCCCTCCCCCCGCCGCTCCACACGCCGGAGCCGCTCCTCGAGCTCGACAAGCGCGCGGCGGCTCGACTCGTCACCTGCACTGGCGCGGTCGGCGGCCTCGTAGAGGTCGTCGACGAGCTTCAGGACGGCGTCGTTGAACGCGCGCTGCTCCGCCGCGAGCGGCTCGACGTACCACCGGAGCAGTGGACGCAAGAGCTGCTTGACGGGATACGCGATCGCGCCCTTGAGACCCGGACGCCGCTGCAGCGGGCGCTCGGCCGAGACCGGCCACATCCGCTCCGCCTGGGCACGCCACGTCGCACGCGCGCCCTCCGGACCGGCGCCGCCGCGGCGAATCTCATCGCGCAGATGCTCGAACAGCGCGACGGCGTCCACCTCCGCGGGCGGCGGAGCCTGTGCAGACGCACCATCGTGCCCGCCGCCGTCCGGCATGGCCGCATGGTACTTCCAGCCTGTTACGGCACCGTTAGCAGCGGTACGCTCGCGCGATGCGCGTCGGGCTGAGCCTGCTGACGCTCGTGCCCGGCGTCGTGGGAGGTTCCGAGACGTACGCACGCGAGCTCTGCCGTGCCCTGGCGCGCGTCGGCGAGCTCGACTACAACGTTTTTGTTCCGACGCTCGCCCCCGCCGCCGGCGACGGGTTGCCGACGACAGTCGTCCCCGAGTACCGGGCAGGGACGACGACTGCGGGCCGGATGGCCGCGATGTCGCTGGCGACGGCCATGCCGGCGCCGATCCGCCGCCGGTTCGACCGTGCCGACCTCGGGGCGCTGCACTTCCCGCTCAGCGTGATGATCCCGCGCGTCGGCAGGCCGCCAGCCGTTACGACCATCCACGACCTCCAGCACGAGCTCTATCCGGCGTTCTTCTCGCGCGCGGAGCTCGCCTACCGTCGCGCCGTCTACGGGTGGACCGTGAAGCGCAGCCGCCTGCTGATCGCGATCTCCGAACACGCCAGGTCGACGTTGCTCGAGCGATACGCACTGCCACCCGGGCGCGTACGGACGATCCATCTCGGCATCGACCACGCGCGGTTCAGATCGCGACGGCCACGAGCGCGAGCCGTTCCTGCTTTACCCCGCCAACCGCTGGCCGCACAAGAACCACGCGCGGCTGTTCGACGCGTTCGCGCTCGTGCGGCGAGAGCGGCCCGAGCTGCGGCTCGTCCTCACCGGTCAGGGCCACGATCGGGCGCGACTGCCGGAAGCCGTGGAGTCGCGTGGGCATGTGTCGGCGGACGAGCTCCTCGACCTGTACCGCAGCGCTGCGTGCCTCGTCTTCCCGAGCCTCTACGAAGGCTTCGGGCTGCCGCCGCTCGAGGCGATGGCGTGCGGGTGTCCCGTCGCCAGCTCCAACGCGACTTCGCTGCCGGAGGTCTGCGGCGACGCCGCCGAGTACTTCGACCCGCTCTCGACCGAGGACATGGCGACGGCGATCGTCCGCGCGCTCGACGGCCGGCTCGTGGAACGAGGGCTCGCGCACGCGGCCGGGTTCACGTGGGACGCGTGCGCCCACGCCCATGACGCCGTCTACCGCGACCTCAGCGCCTGACGAAGGCGAGACGGACTACGTCGCCGTCAGCGGCGGCGACCTCACGACCGAGCACACCCGTAGAGCGGCCCGAGCAGCACGAGCCACGGGAACGACCGCACGTACGCGTCGTTCCAGTTCGGCTGCATGCGCACGACCTCGCGCGAGAGGAGCTCGAGCGCAGGAGCAGCCGCGACGAGCGCGTCCACGCGCGGCGGGTCGTACCAGCGCTGGAAGAACGAGCGGCCGCTGCTCGGCTCGTTCGCGTACACGGGCGTGTCGCGCCAGTCCTCGCGGTACGTCCGCGCATGGGGAAGCGTCACAAGCACGTGACCGCCCGGGCGCACGACTCGTGCCAGCTCGTTCAAGGCGGCAGCGTCGCCAGGCTCCTCGATGTGCTCGAGGACGGAGATCGAGCACGCGTGGTCGAACGACGCGTCCTCGAACGGCAACGCGCGGCCGTCCGCGACGGCGAGCTCGAGCCCGGGAACGTCACCCGCAAGCGCCCGCCAGGCGTCGATCTCGCGCTCCAGCTGGTCGACCGCCGTCACCCGCACGCCCTGCCGCGCCAGCACGACCGAGAGCAGCTTCGGGCCCGCGAGATCGAGCACGCGCTCACCCGGCTTCGCGCCCAGCTGCTCGAGCGCCCAGGGCAGCTCGAGATAGCGACTCGGGTCGAGCGGCACGACCACCCGCACCACGGCTTCGCGGCGGTAGCCCTTTCGCACGAGCTGCCGCACGCCGAGCCTCACGCTCTCTGCCCACAGTCCCGTCCAGCCGCGCACCAGCAAACCTTTACAGCGACGGACTACTCTTTGCGGCCATGAGCGGGGCAGGCGCCGGAAGCATCTGGTCGGAGACCGCGATCGCCGACCTGCGGCGCGAGCTCGGCGACGTATACGAAGGGCGCACGGTGCTCGTCACCGGCGCCGACGGCTTCATGGGCTCGCACCTCACGGAAGCGCTCGTCGAGCTCGGCGCGAACGTCGTCGCCTTCGTCCGCGCGACGTCGAGCGGCGCGCTCAACAACGTCGGCCACCTGCGCCAGCGGATGGTCATCAAGTTCGCCGACCTCACCGACCGCACGTCGGTCGACTACCTCGTCCGCGAGCTGAAGCAGGCCCCGGACAAGCCGTACGTCTTCCACCTCGGCGCCCAGGCTCACGTCGGCGAGTCCTGGCACAGGCCGTACGAGACGGTGATGGCGAACATCGTCGGCACGCTCAACCTCCTCCAGTCGATCCTCGACCACGAGCTCGAGCTCGAGCGCTTCGACACCGCGGGCACGTCGGAGGAGTACGGCAACCCGCGCGACGCGGTCGTCGACCACCACGACTTCGACGCCGACGGCGGCGTCGTCTTCCACGAGCGCTCGCCGCTCAACCCGAAGTCGGTGTACGCGACGTCGAAGGTGGCCGCGGACTTCCTGACGATGAACTACTACGACGCGTTCGGCATCCCGGGCATCGTCACGAGGATGTTCAACAACTACGGGCCGCGGCAGAACCCGCGCTTCGTCACGGGGACGATCATCACGCAGGCGCTCGAGCGGCAGCGCGTCGAGCTCGGGCAGCTCGAGCCGCTCCGCGACTTCTGCTACTGCACGGACGGCGTCCGCGGCCATCTCACGGTCGCCGCCCACGGCGTGCCGGGCGACGTCTACGTCTACGGCCAGGGCGAGAACATCTCGATGCGCGACTGGGCTGACCTCATTCTCCGCGTGGGCGAGGAGGCCGGCCACTGGCCGGGCGACCGCGAGGTCGTGAGCGTCGCCGAGCGCCATCGCCCGGGCGCGAGCGAGGTGCTCGCGCTGAAGGTCGGATTCGAGAAGCTCGCGCGCGAGACCGGGTGGAAGCCGCTCGTCTCGTGGGAGGACGGCGTCCGGCAGACGATCGCGTGGTACGCCGACAACCGCGAGAGGTGGCGCGGGCGCGTCGACTGGGGTGCGCCGGCGTCCGCCCCCGCCCGGTCGAATGAGAACGCTCGTCACAGGCGGCTCCGGTTTCCTCGGCTCGCACCTCGTCGAGCGGCTGGAGGCAGGCGGCCACGAGGTCGTCGTCCCCCGCAGCTCCGACTACGACCTCACGCACGAGGACGACGCCGCGCGCCTCTTCCGCGACACCGAGCCCGAGATCGTCTTCCACCTGGCCGCGCTCGCCGGCGGCATCGGCGCGAACCGCGCTGCCCCGGGCCTCTTCTGGCATGCGAATCTCGTCATGGGCACGAACGTCCTCGAGCAGGCCCGGCTGGCCGGCATCTCGAAGCTCGTCATGCTCGGGACGATCTGCTCGTATCCGAAGCACACGCCGGCGCCGTTCCGCGAGGAGGACCTCTGGAACGGCTATCCCGAGGAGACGAACGCGCCGTACGGCGTCGCGAAGAAGGCGCTGCTCGTCGGCGCGCAGGCCTACCGCGAGCAGTACGGCTTGAACGCGATCACGCTGCTGCCGGTCAACCTCTACGGGCCGCGCGACAACTTCGATCTCGAGACGTCACACGTCGTCCCGGCGCTCATCCGCAAGCTGCTCGAGGCGGACGAGGAGGTCGTGCTCTGGGGCGACGGCACGCCGACGCGCGAGTTCCTCTTCGTCGAGGACTGCGCCGAGGGCATCGCGCTCGCCGCCGAGGGCTACGACGGCGCCGATCCGGTCAATCTCGGCTCCGGCGAGGAGATCTCGATCGGCGACCTCGCCGCGCTCGTCGCCGAGCTCACCGGCTACGAGGGACAGATCGTCTGGGACCCGTCGAAGCCGAACGGGCAGCCGCGCCGACTCCTCGACACGACGAAGGCGGCCGACCTCTTCGGCTTCCGCGCCACGACGAGCCTCCGCGACGGGCTCGAGCGCACGATCGCCTGGTACCGAGAGCACGCGCGCGCCCTCGCATGACGAGAGCCTGGCGCGGCTTCGTCCGGGCGTGGAACGCCATCCCGCTGCGCGAGCCGTGGCGCCTGCTCGTCCCGCTCCTCGTCGTCCACTGGCTCGCGCTCGTCGCGTTCACGACCCGCGTGAACCACAACGGCTGGCTCTTCTACCAGGGCGGCGACCAGATCTGGTTCTGGACGACGGGCTGGCTGCTCGGCCACGGCTCGATCACCGTCCCGGCCGTCTCCCAGGGCTGGTCGATGTTGCTCGTGCCGTTTGCGTGGATCGGTGGGGCAGGCTTTCTCGGGGGCCTGCCGGGGACGGTGCTGCTGCAGGCACTCGTCGTCGCGCCCATCGCCCTCTGGTGCGTCTACGAGCTCGGCGCGCGCATCGGCGGCCGGGTGATCGGCTACTGGGCGGCCGCCATCTGGACGCTCGGGCCGTACGTCGCGATCCCGCTGTTCGTCCACCGCTACCACGACCGCTACGTCGACCAGTTCCTGCCGATGCCGCTCGGGCTGACGGCGATGGCCGACTACACGGGGACGGTGTTCCTGCTCCTGTCAGCGGTCTTTACGCTCCGCGCGATCGAGAACCGCGACCCTGGGACGGTCGCCGTGGCCGGTCTCGCCGCCGGCTTCGCGGCGCTCGTGAAGCCGTCGAACCTCATCTTCCTCGCGGCTCCGATTGTGGCGCTGCTCGTGGCGCGGCGCTGGCGGGAGCTCGTCGTCGGCGGGGCGGCGCTCGCTCCCGCGGTGCTCGCGCTCGCTCTCTGGAAGTACCGCGGCTACGGCTACCTCCCCGCGTTCGCCTACCAGGAAGCGCATGTCGCGCTGGGCCCGGACTCGTTGCTCACGCCGTTCGACCGGTACACCGTCATCGACTGGGACAACATCGGCGACAACCTCGCGAGCCTGCGTGAGGTGTTCTGGAGCATGCGGGTGCTCCAGTTCCTGCCGTTCGCAGGTGCGATCGCCGTCGCCCGCCGGTCGGTGCCCGCCGCGCTCATGCTCTCCCTCTGGTTCTGGGGGTTCTTCGTGCTCAAGGGCTCGGCGGAGGACGCGACCGTCGACAGCGGCGCCTTCTTCCGGTTCCTGCTGCCCGGGATCCCCGCGTTCCTGCTGCTCGCTGCGTCGCTGCCGCTCTTGATCCCCAAGTACGGGGCAGATCTCGCCGTGCGCACTGCCGCACCCAAAGCTCGAGCGCTCGGCCGCCGGGCGCTCGTCACGGCCGTCGTCGTCCTCGGCGTGCTGCCCGTCGTCGCCGCGGCGGCGGCGTCACCCCTGCGGGGCCCGGACGAGGTGCTCCAACACATCGAGATCGGGCTGCCCGTGAGCGGCATCGAGCTCGAGGCGCAGGGCCGGCGGGTCGTCCGGCTCAGCTGGTCCAAGCCGAAGACGGGGTCGACGCGCGTCTTCTACAAGCTCTTCCGTAGCCCGGCAGACACCGACTACCTCTGCTTCACGGACGGCTCGGGCGCCGACCGCTGCACTCTCGTGAGCGTGGAGCTCGACACGCTGCGGAGGACGAGCGCGGTCGACCGTCCCGGGCCGGGTGCCTGGACGTATCGGGTCGGCGCGGCGGCGAACTGGGTCGACGACCCTGAGCTCGGCGACGTCTTCCTGCTCTCGAACCCCGTCACCGTCCGCGTTCCGTGACCCGCTGGGCCTGGCTCGGGCTCGCCGCGTTGCTCGCGATCGCGGGGTTCGTGTACCTCCGGGGTGTCGAGGCGGCCGCGAACTACGACGAGGGCGTCTACCTCGCGTCGCTCGACGCGCTCCGGCACGGCCAGGAACTGGGGACGGACGTCTACGCCTCCCAGCCGCCCGGGTTCTACGTCCTGCTGCAGGCGCTGTCGCTGCTGCCGGGCGACGGCGTCGAAGGGATTCGTCTGGCGTTCGCGCTGCTGGCACTCCTCGGGCTGGTTGCCGCCTTCGCGATCGGCAGTAGGTTCGCCGGCCTCTGGGGTGGCTTCGGCGCCGCAGCCCTGCTCGCAATCACCGCACCATGGCCAGTGCAGGCTGCTCGCGTCCAGGCGGACACCGCGTCGGTCGCGCTCGCGCTCTGCGCGGTCGCGGTCGCGTTCTACGCCCGTCGTTGCTCGTGGCGGTGGGCAGCGGTAGGCGTGCTCGCCGGAGCGGCGGTCGCGGTCAAGCTCCTCGCCCTTCCTGTCATCGCGCCGCTGGCGGTCCTGCTCATTGCCCGCCGCTCGTGGCGCGCCGCGGCCGCCGCAGCCGCCGGGGCGCTCGCTGTCTGGGCAGTGCTGCTCGTCGCCTATGCGGGCGCGCTCGACGAGCTCTGGGAGTCGGTCGTCGCGGACCACGGAGACGCACGCGGCCTCGGCCCGTCGGTGGCCGACAACATCGAGCGCGTGCTTCTCCATCCGCTCGACTGGCGAACGCCGGCCGGAGTGCTCGTGCCCATCGGTCTTGTATCCGCAGTCATGCTCCTGCGCCGGCTAGAGCTGCTCGCCCTCGGGGCGTGGATCGCCGCATCGGCGGTTTTTCTCACGGCGCAGCAGCCCCTGCTAGATCACCACTTCGTCCTCCTCGCCGCCACGCTCGCATTGCCCGCTGGGGCAGGGCTCGGAGCGGCTGTGACGCGCACTCCGGTACCGGCCCGTTACGCCGTCGCTGGAGCGGCCGCGCTTGCGATCGCAGTCGGCCTTGCGCAAGAGGAGCGCCGACTCTGGGGCCAGGACGGCGAGCCGCCCGGCGTCACCTGGGCAGCGCAGCAGCTGCGAGCGCGAACCGGACCCGGCGAGCTCGTCGGCACTGACCTGCCGATCGTCGCGTACCTCGCCGACCGCCGGGTGCCCGGCCAGCTGGTCGACACGTCGTTCGTTCGCCTGGGAACAGGTTCGCTGACCGATGCCGAGATCCTCGAGGAGCTCGAAGGCGTTCGAGCGGTCGTCGTCGGCCGCGAATTCGCCAACAGGCCGTCGCTGGTTCGCGAGCTCGCGGCGCGCTACCCGGAGCAGGTCAGCATGGACGGCGTCACGATCTTTCTTTCTGCTTGAGCTTCTCCTCGAGGATCGCGAGCCGCTGCGCGAGCGTGACGTTCTGGTCGACGAGCTTCGAGATCGCCATCGAGTAGTCGAGCAGCACGAGGAGGATGAAGAACACCGCCACCGCGAACAGCACCGCCGGCGGGTACGTCTCGACGCCGAACCAGTCAGCGATCGTGTTCGTCGCAGATCGCCAGAGCGAGAGCACGAGCAACACGAGCCCGGTCACAAGCCAGAGCAGCGCGTAGCGCTCCTTCAGGCGCCGCTTGCGAATGAGCTCGAGCACGACGAGCACGAGCAGCACGGAGGCGATCGCGCCGGCGATCGAGAAGGTGAGCGGCGTCACCGCATGTCCCCCGGGACGGCGTGGCGGCGGAACATGGCGACGAAGAGTGCGAGCAGCACCTTGGCGAGAAAGTACGTGGACTTGAGGACGCCGTGGGACGACGTGCCCGCGAGGCGCTCGCGCATCGGCGCGGGAACCTCGACTCGGCGCAGCCGGTGCTTCGCCACGAGCACGGTCGCCTCCACCTCGGGGAACTCGTGCGGATAGTCGTTCGCGAAGAGCTCGATCGCGTCCCGGTTGAGCGCCTGGAAGCCTGACGACGGGTCCGTGACCTTCTGCCTCGTGACGGCTGACGCCGCGCTCGCGAGGATGCGGTTGCCGAGATTGCGGTGCGCGGACTGCTTGTAGCCGCCGTCGCCGAGGTAGCGCGAGCCGACGGCGACGTCCGCCTGTCCGTCGAGCACGGGCGCGATCAGCGCCGGGAGGTGCGCGGCATCGTGCTGGCCGTCCCCGTCGAGGCGAACGGCGAGCTCGAAGTCGTTCTCGAGCGCGTAGCGGAACGCCGTCTGCACGGAGCCGCCAATGCCGAGGTTGTACGGGAGCGTGAGCACCCGCGCGCCCTTCTCGTCGGCAACCGACGTCGTGCTGTCGTCGGAGCCGTCGTCCACGACGACGACCTCGAAGCCGGGGTCGAAGTCGCGGATCTCGTCGATCACGCGCGCGACCGAGCCCTCCTCGTTGTACGCCGGCACGATCGCGAGCCGCCGCAGCGCCGCGAGGCGCGGGTCAGCCACCGACCGTTGCACCCGAGCGCACGCCGACGAGCTCCAGCAGCTGCCGCGCGCGATGGAGATACGTGTGCTCGTCGAGCGCACGCCCGCGGGCGGCCCGACCCATCTCCTCCAGGCGGCCGGAATCCCCGAGCAGCTCCTCGTACGTCGCGACTGCCTCGTCCGCGCTATTGACGACCAGCAGCTCGCGACCGGGCTCGAACCAGCGCTCGATGCCCTCGTGTGGATTCGAGACGATGGCCGCGCCGGACATCGCCAGCTCGAACGGCCGCGACGTCGAAGAGGCGGGCACGGTCGCGTGCGATCGCCGTGTGATGTTGAGGTTGATGCGTGCCGCCGAGATCGCGTTCGAGAAGACGTTGAACGGGACGTCGCCGGTGTACCGCGCACTGCCGGTGTCGGCGCGAAAGTCGTTGCCCCCGAGCGTGAAGTCCACCTGCGGCAGGCGGCTGCTGGGCTCGATCACGAGCGCGTCGATCCACTCGGCGCGGAACTTCTCGCCGTATCCGTAGAAGAACACGTCGGTCGTCTTCTCGACCGGCAGCGGCCGGAAGAGCTCGGGGTCTGCGCCCCAGAAGATCGCCTCGGCGCGCCGCGCGCCCAGCTCGCGCAACCGCTCCAGGCCACCCTCCGAGTTGGATACCACGAGGTCGTACTCGGACGGATCCGCGCCGTGGTAGTAGTTGAAGCCGGTGTCCATGCCGCCGAACTCCGGCAGGCTCATCGGCACGTCGCCGTCGTAGAAGACGACCGGCACGGAGAACCGCTCGCGGAGCTTCGTCGCCACGCCGCGCAAGTGGCTCATCGGCACGGTGAAGACGACAACGGCGTCGACATCCCCCTCGCGCTCGAGTATCCGCTCGAGGTGGCGCTGCCAGCGCGGCGTCACCCAGCGCCAGATGACATCGCGGACGACGCGGTCGGACGTCGTATCGGGCGGGCTCTCTTCGGCGCGGCGGATGTGCGTGTCGCCCTTGATGCGGGCGACGAGGTCTCGTCCGCCGGCGAACAGCTCCCCCTCGCGGTAGCACGGGTTCGGCTCCGTGCGCCACCAGGGCGCCTCGACGGGCCGGCCGCGGTACGGCGTGACGATGAGGTCGACGCCGGCCTCGTGCAAGCCTTTCCACAGCTGCCACCACGCGGGCGTGCATCCGTACTTGAAGTCGAGGTCGATGGCCGAGGCAACGGCCAGAATTTTCGGCGGTCTCACGGCGCCTCAGTATGGCGGCGGTGCCAGGCACGAGTTACGTGTCTGTGCCAACGCTGTGTCAATAGGCGCCCCGCTGGGAGATGACCGCCGGGATCGTGCGCGCGAGGATCGAGATGTCGAGCCAGATCGACCAGTTGTCGAGGTAGTAGAAGTCGAGCCGCACGAGGTCGTCGAACGAGAGGTTCGACCGCCCTGAGATCTGCCATAGACCCGTCATCCCCGGCAACACGAGGTAGCGCTTGAGGTGCCACTCCGCGAGGAGGTTGTAGTCGCGCGTCGGCAGCGGGCGGGGGCCGACGAGGCTCATCTCGCCGCGCAGGACGTTGACGACGTTCGGGATCTCGTCGAGCGAGAAGCGGCGCAGGAACCGCCCGAACCTCGTCACGCGCGGGTCGTCGCGGATCTTGAAGAGCGCGCCGGCCGCCTCGTTCTCATCCTCGAGCTCGGCCTGCTGCTCGGCGGCGTCCGCGTACATCGTCCGGAACTTCACCATGCCGAACTCGCGTTCACCGAGCCCGACGCGACGGTCGCGATAGAGCACGGGCCCGCGAGACGAAAGCTTCACGCCGGCGGCGATTGCGAGCCAGAGCGGCAGGCCGACGACAAGCACGAGCAGCGACACGACGATGTCGAAGCCCCGCTTCAGCGCCCAGTCCGTGCCGACGAGCACGGGGGGCGTGATCTCGAAGAGCGGAATGCCCTGGCCGGGCACGTAGTCGGCGTGCTTCGTCAGCAGCTCCGTCGTCCGCGGTGCGATGCGGATGCGAACGCCCGAGCGGTGCGCCTGGTCGACGAGCTCGAGCAGCTCCCGCTCGCCGAAGTCCGTGTCGGTGACGATCAGCTCGTCAATGGGGTGCTCGGCGAGCACCGCCCGCAGCGAGTCGGCGCCCCCGAGCCGGGGCAGCGGCACGTCCGTCTCCTCCTCGGCGGTGACGACGCCGAGCAGCTCGTAGTCGATGCCGCTGCGGGCGGAGCCGAGCGTCCTGTAGAGATGGACGAGGTGTTCGCCCTCGCCCACGAGCACGGCGCGCCGGCGGATGCCGAGCAGGTGGAAGATCTCGCGCGTGACGACGTCGTAGCTCGCCCGGAAGAGCCCGATGAGCACGACGGCAAAGATGGCCGTCGTCGGGATGAGGCCGAACGTCGAGAACTCGTGGCCGATGCCGACGCCGAATGCGAAGGTCAGCAGCGCGACGAGGAAGATCGAGGCGACGATCCGCCCGAACCCCGGACGCCGCTCGCGCGTCGCGTAGAGCCGCGCTTGCGAGAACACGAGCACCGTCACGAGCGCGGCGAACGGCAGGTAGTCGGGAAGCGCCTCTCCCCAGAGGAGCCCCCAGAACACCGTGTTGCCGTAGTAGACGTCCCGCAGGACGAGAGCGGCGTAGATCGCGATGGTCAGGCCGATGATGTCGAGCGCGATCAGGCAGGCGACGCCGCCGACGCGGAACATGATCGTTCGCAGCTGTGCGCGGGCGAGGCCGAACGGCCTGCCACGCCGGATGTCCCCGAGGTCGCGGTGCTCCTCCGGCGCGCCGGCGGGGTGCTCCGAGGGCGCAGGCTCGCTTGCCACGGAAGTGTCAGTGTAGGGCGAAGTCCCGCTCGGGGAGGCCGGTCGCGGCCTCGTCGCAGCCGGTCGAGATCGGTGGGTTCGCACCGCCTGCCGAGCACGGTGCGAGCGCCCACCGTAGCGCCACGCGACGCCTTCCCCGACAGCAGGTCCGTGTCGTGGAAGTACGCGTGGACGTATGCCGGGAGCGAGCGATGCCGCCCGCGCCGCCATGCCGAGCGAGTGCGTCGACGGCAGCTCGAGGAGCCGCTTGCCGTCGGCGAGCGTGAGCCACGCCGGGCTCACGGCGGAGAGGCGCGGCGCGCCCTCGTCGAGATAGGACGGAACGAACGCCGTCCCCGTGCAGTCCGCGTAGCCGAACTCGGCCAGCACGGAGGCCACGCCATCGTCCATGTACCAGCCGCCACCACAGAAGAACCGCGGCTGGAGCCCGTGCTCGCGCAGCCAGAACGCCTCGCGGCGGACGCGCTCCGCGTGCTCGGCGCCGCCTGCAGCCGGACGCGCATGCGTCGGTCCGACGAAGTGCGTGTGGTGGCCGAGCGGGCCACGCGAAGCAGCCTTGCGGGCGCGCCCGAGCCAGAGCTCGGCGTCCTCGCCAGCGTCCGCGTCCGGCGGCCGCAAGAGCGCCGCGATCGCGAATCCGCCCGGCCGGCGCTCCTGGAGCCGCGAGAAGCGCTGCCAGCAATCGTCGTCGAGCGGACGTTCGACGTGGCAAGACACGACTGCGTACGGTTTGTCCGTCATGTGCGGCATCTGCGGATTCCTAGCACCCTCGCGGCCAGGGAGACCGGGCGGTCGTCGAGCGGATGAACGCCGCGCTCGTCCATCGCGGCCCGGACGAGGGCTCGGTCGACGCCTATGGACGCTGCGTGCTCGGCAACCGGCGCCTGCAGATCATCGACCTCGTCACCGGCAGCCAGCCCGTCGAGAACGAGGCGGGGGACGTCGTCGCGGTCTTCAACGGCGAGATCTACAACTTCCTCGAGCTCCGCGAGGACCTCGCCCGGCGCGGGCACGAGATCCGCGGCACCGGCGACACGCCCGTCATCCCGCACCTGTACGAGGAGTACGGGTCGAGGTTCGCCGAGCACCTGTCGGGGATGTTCACGGTCGCGCTCTGGGATCAGACGCGCGAACGCCTCGTGCTCGCTCGCGACCGAATCGGCAAGAAGCCGCTCCTGTGGACGCAGCTCCCGGACGGCTCGCTCGCGTTCGCCTCCGAGCTGAAGGCGCTGCTGCGCCTGCCGCGGGTGTCGCGTGAGGTCGACCCGATCGCGATCGACGCGTACCTCGCGCTCCAGTACGTCCCGGGCGGGACGGGTCTCCAGAGCGTCGAGAAGCTGCCGCCGGGGCACGTGCTCGTCGCGGAGAACGGCACGGTTCGCCTTGAGCGGTACGCGCAGCTCGAGCAGCTCGGGCCGGAGAGCGAGGGCGACTGGCTCGCGCTCGTCCGCGAGCGCGTCGAAGCGGCCGTCCGCCGCCGCCTGATCTCCGACGTGCCGCTGGGCGCGCTGCTCTCGGGCGGCATCGACTCGAGCATCGTCGTCAGCCTCATGGCGCAGGCGTCGTCGCAGCCCGTCCGCACGTTCACGATCTGCTTCGCCGACGAGCGCTACGACGAGCGTCGCTACGCGCGCGCCGTCGCCGAGCGCTATGCGACGGAGCACGAGGAGATCGAGCTCGAAGGGGACATGGCGGACGCGCTACCGCGCCTCGCGGAGTCGTTCGACGAGCCGCTCGGCGACGACGCGGCGCTGCCGCTCTATCCTCGTCTGCGAGGCGGCGCGGCAGCACGTCACGGTCGCGCTCACGGGCGACGGCGGCGACGAGTCGTTCGCCGGCTACGAGCGTTACGTCGCGCACGAGCTGGCGGGCAAGCTGCATGTTCCCGGCGTCGGCACTGCCGCTCGCGCGCTGCGCTTCATTGGCAAGGAGCGCCGGTCGACCGCCGTTCGCGCTGCGCGCCTTCTCGAGGCCGCCGCTTCACCACGCGGGGAGCGCTACGGACGGCTGATGGAGGTGTTTCCGGCCGAAGCTCGTGTCGACCTGCTCGAACCCGACTTCGTGCCGCGTCCCGCCCCCGCCTGGCAGCTCCTCGGCCCGCCACCGGCGGATGGCATCGCCGGCCTTCAGCTGCTCGACATCCAGACGTATCTGCCCGGCGACCTCCTCCTGAAAGCCGACATCGCGTCGATGGCGCACTCGCTCGAGCTCCGCTCGCCGTTGCTCGACTGGGAGGTGCTCGAGCTCGGCGTCTCGCTGCCGCGCGAGCTGAAGACGAAGGGCAGGCGCGGCAAGGAGGCGCTGCGGCGGGCGTTCGCCGCCGACCTGCCGGATGAGGTGGCGGAGCGTGGCAAGTCCGGCTTCGGCGTGCCGCTCGCGGACTGGTTCCGCAACGGCCTGCGGGAGCTCGCCGGAGATGTGCTCCTCGACTCGCGCGCGCGCAACCGCGGGCAGCTGCGGCCGCGGGCGGTCGAGCGACTGCTCACGGACCACGTCGACGGCCGTGCCGACCACGGCCACGGGCTGTGGTGCCTGCTCATGCTCGAGCTCTGGCAACGTACGCACCTCGACGGGTGACGCGCCGCACCGCATACCTCGTCGTGGCAGCGGTCGCGGTCGTGCCCCGCCTCGCCGTGCTCCTCCACGAGCGCGAACGACATCCTCGCCGCGTTCACCGAGAAGAGCGACCGGTTCGCGCAGGTGCTCGTCGACGACGGGACGTTCGGCTTCATTGCCGGCAGGCCGTCCGCGTTCACCCAGCCGTTGTACTCGTTCTTCCTCGCTCCGATCTACTGGATCGCGGAGCGCGAGTGGTGGACGGTCGGCTTCGCGCAGATCGCCGTCGCAGCCGCGACCGCGCTGCTGATCTATGAGACCGGGCGGCGGTTCCTCTCGCCTCGGGCGGGCCTGCTGGCCGCGGTGATCGCCACGCTGAACCCCTACCTCGTCTGGCACGACGTCCACGTCAACCGCGAGATCCTCGACCAGCTGTTGCTCGCGGCAATCGTGCTGCTCACGCTGCTCGTGAGCGAGCGCCGCGGCGGGCGCGGGACGCCCGCGCTGCTGGGAGTCGTGCTCGGCCTCGCCATCCTTGGCAACTCGCGGCTCCTCCTCCTGCCGCTGGTCGTCGGCGGCTACCTCCTCTGGCGCCGGAGGGGCTGGCAGACGGTGGGCGTGACGCTGGCGGCATGTGCGATCGCGCTGCTGCCGTGGCTCGTGCGGAACCAGGCGAGCGTCGGCTGCTTCACGATCACGACCGACTCGCGCGCGCTCTGGAAGGCGAACAACCTGGCCACGTACGACACGCTCGCCGCGGGCAAGTTCATCGACGACGTGCCCAACCTCGCCGGTGCGCCGCCGTGGCCCGAGCTCGCCGCCGACCTGACGCTCGCCGGCACGCCGACGACAGCCGACGAGTGCGCGCAGATGCGCCTCTACCGCCGCGAGGTGCTCGACTTCTGGCGAGACCATCCGGGCGAGAAGGCGAAGCTCATGGGCCAAGCTGCGCGGATGCTCTGGGACCCGCGCTCCCTCCAGACCGAGGGGCGCTCGGAAGCGGGGACGTTCGTCGACGACGTGCGCACTTGGGTGCAGCCGCTTTACATGATTCCCCTGTATTTGCTCGCGCTCGTCGGCTTCTTCCGGATCCCGCGGCGCCTGGCCGTCCTGTTCGTCGCCCTGCTCGCCTACAACACGCTCGCCGCGCTCGTCTTCGCCGGCGCCACCCGCTACCGGGTCCCCTGGGACTTCGTACTAGCCTTCCCCGCGAGCGTTGCGCTGCTCGCCCTCTATGACCGTCTCCGATCCCAAAGCCGACCAGTACGCGCGAGCGGCTGAGGACTGGGCCGAGCAGCAGTATGCAAACACGTCTGCCTGGTTCGCCCACCGGGCAGACCTCGTCGTCTCGCTCGGCCCCAGCCTTCAGCCCGGCGAGGAGGTGCTGGAGCTAGCCTGCGGCGACGCAGCCTTGGGTGCTGTGCTGCTCTCACACGGCCTTCGCTACCGCGGAGTGGACATCACACCGGAGATGATCGACTCGGCGAAAGTGCGGCTGGGACCGCGGGCCGACGTGGAGGTCGGCGACCTGGCGGAGTACGTGCCTCCGGCGCCTGTTGCGGCAACCGCACTGTTCAGAGCGCTGTACTACGCTCCCGACCGCCGGGCGTTCTTCCGCCACGTCGCGAGCTACACCGAGCGGAAGCTCGTGTTCGACTTCAGCCCGCGGCGGTTCGCGGTGGACGAGATCGTCGGCGACCTGAAGGCGGCGGGGCTCGACCACGTGGCGCTGCGGCCGTTCTTCGTCCCCACGACGTTCAGACTGCCTCGAGCGCTCCTCGCGCCGGCGCGGATGCTCGAGCATTCAGGCCCGCTTGCTCGGCTCGTTCTCCGATTCCGGTTCACGTACATCGCGGCTGCGTGGCGCTGAGAGTCACCCACGTCCACAGGATCGGCGGCATCGGCGGCTCCGAGCGCCATCTGCTGACGCTCCTGCCGGCGCTTGCCGCGAAGGGCGTGGACGTGAGGTTCGTCGGCCTCGACATGCCCGGCGCCGACCCGTTCTACGACGAGCTGGCGGTCCCGTTCGAGCGCCTGACGAGGCCGTGGCAGCTGCGAGGAGCGTTGAAGCGCGCGCAGGCGGATCTTGTCCACACGCACCTCGTGCACGCGGACGTCTACGGCGCGGTCGCGACGGGCACGCCGATCGTCTCGACGAAGCACAACCCGGACCCGTTCCGCACGGGGCCGTGGCGCTTCGCCGAACGGGTGCTGGCCCGGCGAGCGCGGCGGATCATCGCCATCAGCGAGGCCGTTCGTCGCTTCTCCGTCGATGAAGTCGGGCTGCCCGCGAACAAGATCGAGGTCATCCACTACGGACTCGATGCGCTGCCCGAGCCGTGGGGAGAGAACCCCGAGCTGCCGATCCCGGACGGCGCGCCCCTCCTCCTCTGCGTGGCGCGCTTGGCCCCGCAGAAGGGTGTCGACGTCGCGATTCGCGCGCTGCCGTCGATCCCGGACGCGACGCTGCTCGTGCTCGGCGAGGGGCCGGAGAGAGCGACGCTCGAGGCACTCGCGCTCGAGCTAGGCGTGGCCGACCGCGTGCTCTTGCCGGGCCGCGTCGGCGACGTCGCCGCCCTCTACCGGCGCTGCAACGTCGTCGTCCACCCCGCACGGTGGGAAGGCTTCGGCCTCGCGATGCTCGAGGGGATGCTGGCTGGAAGGCCCGTAGTCGCCGCCGACGCAGGCTCGGCTCCGGAGCTCGTCGCCGACGGCATGACCGGATTGCTCTTTCCGCCTGACGACTTCGAGGCACTCGCGCGCGACGTCACGACAGCGCTCGCCGACTGGATGTACGGCACGCTCGGGATCGGCCGCGCGCGATCGCTGTTCTCGGTCGCACGGATGACTCACCGGACACTCGCGCTCTACGAGAGCGCCTGCTCGTAGAGCCGCTCGGTGCGCTGGATGCAGCGCTCCTCGAGGAACTCCGTCAGCGCGCGGCGGCGACCGGCCTCGCCCATCCTCGCCGCGCGGTCGAGATCGCCGGCTACCCCCACGATCGCCCGCGCGAGCGGCGCCGACTCGCCCGGCGCGACGAGCACGCCCGTCTCGCCGTCTGCCACGAGCTCACCGAGGCCGCCGATCGACGCGGCGATGACCGGCCGGGCGCGCTCCATCGCCTCGAGCGCCACCATGCCGAAGCCCTCGCCCATGGACGGGACGACGATCACCGCCGAGCGCTCGATCGCGTCCTGGATCGGCGACACGTAACCGAGGAAGCGCACCGCGTCGATCACGTCGAGCTCGCGCGCGAGCGCCTTCAACGCGGGCTCGAGCGGCCCGCGGCCTGCAATGTCTAGCGTCAGGCCCGGCACTTCCTGCCGCGCCTCCGCGAATGCGCGCAGCAGGACGATGTGGCCCTTGATTGGTATGAGTCGGCCGACGCAGAGGAGGCGAGGCGCAGATTCGGCATACGGCGGCGGATCGCCGCGCGGCGCGATGCCGTAGTGGACGATCTCGAAGTCGTCGGCGTCGAAGCCCTCGGCCTGCTCGAGGTACTGCGCGAGACCGCGCGAGATGGCGATATGGACATGGGCGAGGCTCGCCACCCCACGGTCGGCGAGCGCGAACGCGCGGCCCTCTCGGAACTCGTTGAAGCCGTGCTTCGTCGACACGCGGACCGGGACGCCCGCCAACGCGCCGGCGATCTGGCCGTACGCGTCCGCGTGGACAAGGTGCGTGTGGAGGATCGTTGGGCGCTCGCGGCCCACGTAGTTCACGAGCCGCATGAAGGCAGCGGGGTCGAAGTCGCGGGCGATCGGGATCGCGTCGAGCGGCACGCCTCGCGCCTCGAGAGCGCGCGCGAAGTCCCAGGCGCCCGGCTCGTTCTCGTGGAGCATGAGCATCCGGACGTCCCAGCCGCGCTCGGCCAGTCTCGGTAGGAGAGAGAGCAGGTGGGCCTCCGAGCCGGAGATGCCGGCCACCTTCTGGAAGTGGAGGACCTTTGCGCCGTTCGTGCTCATCGCTGCGCCACCTCGAGTACTTGCTCGGCCCAGTGTTGCACCGAGTGGCCTGCCGCCACACGCTCGCGCAGCACGCGGCCGATCGAGGCGCGCTGCGCCGGCGTCATCATCGACAGCCGCTCGATGCGCGCCGCCAGCTGCTCCGGGTCGTCGCGGTCGAACTGCAGCGGCACGAGCAGCCCGTCGAGCAGCTCGTCGAAGACGGGGTTCGACGCGATGACCGGCAGGCAGCTCGCCCCCGCCTCGTAGACGATCTTGTCGGGCGCGCCCGCCTCCATGTTGTTGACAAGGCAGTCTGCGCGGTCGAACACGGCCGGCACCTCGGAGCGCAGCACGGCGCGTCGAGCCTGACGCGCTTCTCGAGGCCGAGCTCTGCGACTAGGCGGTCCAGATCCCCCTTGTGGTCGCGCTCGGCGGCTGAGAGCGCGGGCCCGACCACCTCCAGCCGCACGTCGTCGAGCGACGCGATCGCGCGGACGATCGTTTCGAGTCCCTTGGCGCGGGAGTAGCGGCCGAGCGACGCGACGCGAAAGTCGTTCGCCCGCTGGCCCTCCGCGCGGCACGGGAACTCGTCGAGGTCGATGCCGTGCCCGATGGCGACGACCTTCGGCGAGTCGATGGGGAACGAGCGCCGGTCGACGGAGACGACCGCAGTAGACGCTTTCTCCGCGGCTTCGAGCGTCCGCGTGCGCTTCCAGTGCGTGAACCAGAGCAGGAGCGGCACGCCGAGCGGCCGCGCGAGCGGCGCCGCGAGCACCGCGTAGATGGGGCACATGTGGGCGACGATGGCGACCGGCTTCGGCCGGAGCTCCTTCGTCAGCGCGGCCTCGAAGCGCAGGCCGCGCCCGGCCTTCGTGCGCGAGGCGAAGCTCAAGCTGCGGCAGTTGTCCGGCAGCGTGCCGGGGAGCACACGGTCGGCAAGCACGACGACCTCGTCGACGAGCCCCGCGAGCGCGCGGATCTTCGGCACCGTGGCCGCGAGCGCCGGATGCCCCGGATCCACCTGCTGCGTGATGAAGATCAGCCGTCTCACTAGAAGAAGTCCGTGTCGCCGAGGGTGACTCGCCAGGCGCGCGGATCAGTGTTCAGATTCCCCGCCAGCGCCTTGCCCATGAAGTTCAGCGTCTGCGGCGTCGGCAGGAAGCCGGCGCGCACGTAGGCGCCACGTTGCTCGGGAGCGGGCAGAGCGAACTGGAGCCGCGCCTGGGCCAGGCCTCGCGCCTCGCGCAAGAGCGCCGATGGTCCGACGTGGTCGGCGACCACCGAGATGTTCCGACCCTTGTGCCGCTTCGCGGGCCAGACGACGGTGTAGCCCAGATCGCTCGCGACCATCTCGTAGCCTCGCGGCGAGTCGACGTACCGCCACTTCAAGAACGCCTCGTCGCGGATCACGTGATTAGGCCAGTCGGCCGCAGCATCGGTACCGACGGGCCGCCCATCGCGCGACGAGCTCCCCCACGTTGGCCGAGCCCAGACGCGGAGCTTTCCGATCGGCGTCCAGCCGAGCGGGCCTAGGAAGAACGGAGCCGTCGGGGCACTCGCGAAGGCGAGCACGCAGGCGACTCCGCGTTCGGCCGCCTCTCGCTCGTGCTTTCGCTCCAGCTCGACGAAGATGCCGCGTCCTCGCGCGGAGGGATCCGTCACGGCATGCACAGAGGCGCTCGCTACTGCCTCCTCGCCCTCTAACACAACGCGATAGAGCGAGTGCCCCGCTACACCGACGACGCGTCCATCAAGCGCCGCCACCGAGCGCAGCGAGCCGGCCGGGTTGCCGTCGAACCACCAGTCGAACTCGTCGGGCGACAGCGCGTCCTCGCCCCAGGCCTCGCCGCAGCAGCCGCAGGTAGTCGTCGCGGTGCTCCGGCCCGTACGAGACGAGCTCGAAGTCCGTCACTTGGACGACGTGCCGAGCGCGGCGTTGAACCACCGCCGCGCGTGCGTGCCGGCGACGGTGTCCTTGACCCCGATGAGGTCGCAGGCGCCGGCGAGCACGAGCTCGAACGTTCGCGCCGGGAACGGCTCGACGTTGTAGCGCTGGAGCTGGAGCGGATCCGTCTGCGGCCCGTTCGCGCCCGAGATCGACGTGAAGGCGACCTCGTAGCCGGCCTGCTTGAGCAGGCTCAGGTGGACGAGCCGGTAGTGCGCCTCGGAGCCCTTCACGTACGCGAACGCGCGCACGGGCCGTCCGAGGGCCTCCTCCAGCCGCAGCTTCGAGAGGGTGATCTCGCGCGCGGCCTCGTCGACCTCGAGATCGGCGAGGGGCCGGTGCCCGATGCCGTGCGACTCGACGCGCACGCCGCTGGCGTCCAGGTCTGCTAGATCCGACCACTGGAGCGTCCGGTTGAGGATGCCGCGGCTCGCCAGGTGCTCGTCGTGCGGCAGGGGCCGCGAGCCGTCGAGGTAGCCGATGGGGACGAACAGCACTGCCGGGTAGCCGTACTTCTCGAGCACCGGCACCGCGTTCTCGAGGTTGTCGCGGTAGCCGTCGTCGAACGTGATCAGCACGGCGCCGTCCGGCAGCGCCACGCCGTCCACGTAGTACGCGAGCACGTCGTCGAGCGAGACCGGCGCGTAGCCGAGCTCGCCGAGCTGCGCGAGCTGCTCGTCGAAGAGCGAGACGGGCACGGTGACCGAGTTCTCGGGCTCGTCGTTGATCTTGTGGTACATGAGGACGCGCAGCGTGCGGCCGTCCCCACCGTTCGCGGCGCCGACGCCGGTCGCCGCCTCGCCGAGCGTGCGGTAGACGCCGTTCTTCAGCCGCTGCTTGAGCTCGTCTGCTCTCACGAGATCAGTTTAGAGCGGCGTCCACGAGCTCCTTCGTGCGTGCCGCGAACTCGTCGGCGGTCTGGTGCCAGTCCGCAAAGCGCACCGAGGCAGCCGCGCCGAGCCGCTCTGCGACGTCACGCTGTGAGAGCACGGTGGTGAGCGCGCCTGCGAGCCCGACGGTGTCCTCCGGATCGACGAGCAGCCCCTGGACCCCGTCGTCGACGAGATCGAGCACGCCTCCCGCACGGCTCGCGACGACGCCTCGGCCGCGGGCGAAGGCCTCGATGACGACGCGGCCGAGACCCTCGTGCCGCGACGGCAGCACGAGCAGCGTCGCGTCGTCGAGCGCGGCGGACACGCCTTCCGGCGGCAGCTCGGCGATCAGCTCGACCGCCAGGCAGCTCCGCGGCAAGCTTCTCCACCTCGCCGCGCATGGGCCCTTTGCCGACGATGACGAGCCGAGCCTCCGGCAGACGATCCGCGACGCGCCGCCAGGCGGCGACGAGCCCATCGACGTTCTTGTAGCGCTCGAGCACGCCCACGAACAGCGCGGTGGGCGTCTCGGGCAACGGCCGCACGGGACGCTCGGTGAACACCGAGAGATCGGTGTACGTAGGAAAGACGGCCTCTGGCAGCTCGCCGCGCTCGGCCTGCACGAGCGTCGCGGTGTAGAGCGAAAGCGCACGCACGGCGTCGGCGTGGCGGACGCCGTAGCGGTCGAGTCGGTCGACGAGCGGCGACAGCAGGCGCCGCCTATTTGTCCCGTATAGACGTGTCGAGTGGCGCCAGTCGCCGTGCACCTCGCAGATCACCTTCGCGCGCGGGCCGCCGGCGAGTCGTCGGCCGAGCATGACGAGCGTCGCGGTGCGCGGGTCCTCGGCGACGATCGCCTCTGGCCGGAAGCGCCGGATCGCCCGGCGAACGCGGAAGGGAAGCCGCGCGTAGAACGCGAAGCCGTCAGCAGCCGCCGACCGCCGGATCAGCTCGAACCGGCCGCGCGAGCGCGTCCCGTCCGCAGCGCTCGCGAGCACGCGGTAGTCGAGCACGTCGCCGACCGCGTCCCACTTCCGCTCGAGCCACGAGGGCAGCGGCAGCCGGTAGCGCGTGCGGCCGACGAAGAGCACGCGCGTCTTCATCGCGCTGACACCGCTCGCTCGACGAGCGCCGACGTCCGCTCGGCGAACTCCTCGGGCGTGAACAGGAACGCGTTCGCGCGCTCTCGCGCGGCGTGGCCCATCCGCTCCGCTTCGGCCCGGTCGCCGAGCAGCCGGACTACGGCGTCTGCGATGCCGTTCACGTCGTCAGGATCGACCAGCAGGCCGCTGACGCCGTCCTCGACGAGGTCCGGGACGCCGCCGACGCGCCCGCCGACGACCGCGCGGCCGCGGCAGAACGCCTCGAGCACGATGCGCGGCGTGCCCTCGGCACGGGACGGCAGCAGCAGGAGCCACGCGTCGTCGAGCGCTCGCGCGATCTCGTCCCCCGACACCGCGCGCGTCCAGGACACGCGGTCGGGGAACTCCGCGACGAGGCCCTCCGCGACGTCGCGGCGGTGGCCGTCGCCGATCAGCCGCAGAGTGGCCGTCGGGCACCCGCTCGGCGACGAGCCGCCAGGCGGCGGCGAGGTTCTCGACGTTCTTGTACTGCTCGAGCACGCCGACGAAGAGCGCGTGCGGCTCCGCCGGCAGCTCGGCGGGCGGCGTCTCGACGAAGGGCTCGATGTCGGTGAAGGCGATGAACGCAGCGGCCGGTTCCACTCCCGCGTCGCGCGCCAGACCGGTCGTGTACTCGGAGAGCGTCCGGACGGCGTCCGCTCGCCGCAGCGCCCACGGAGCGACGCGGTCGGTGACGGGAGCCAGAGCGCGGCGGAGCGGCGAGCCGTAGAGCCGCGGGAACGTGCGCCAGTCGCCGTGCAGCTCGACGATGAGCGCGGTCTGCGAGCGCGCAAGCCCACGCCCGGCGAGCACCGCGAGCGCCTCGAACGGGCTCTGGGCCGTCACCGCGTCCGGCCGGAAGCGCCGCAGCTCGCGTGCGACGCGAAACGGCAGCGCGCCGTAGAACGCCGCTCCGTCCAGCACCGGCAGCCGCCGCCAGAGGCTGAACGTGCCGTCGCCGCGCGAGCCGTCCGCCGACGACGCGACCACGCGCACGTCGAGGGCGCTGCGGAGCGCCGAGAACTTCCGCTCGAGGCTGTCCGACAGCGGCAGCCGATAACGCGTGCGCCCGACCATGAGCAGCTTCCTCATCGCGCCGCCTCCGCGAGCACGGCCTCGATGCGCGCGAGCATCTCCGCCGACCCGTACCCGGCCACCGAGGGCGCGGCGGCGGCGGCGAGCCGCTCGCGAAGGCCGGGCTCGCCGTAGAAGCGCTCGATCGCCGCAGCCAGCGCGCCGGCGTCGCCTGGCGGCACGAGCAGCCCGTTCTCGCCGTCCTTCACGACCTCGGGCACCCCGCCGACCGCGGTCGCGATCACGGGCGTGCCGACGGCGAGCGACTCGACGACGGTGTGCGGGAAGTTCTCCCACGTCGACGACAGGAGGCTCGCGTCCGCGGCGCGGAAGAGGCGCAGCACGTCCTCGCGCGGCAGCGGGCCGAGGAAGCGGACGCGCTCGCCTGCGAGCCGCTCCATCTCCTCCTGCTCCGGCCCCTCCCCGGCAACCAGCAGTCGAACGCCTGCCACACGCGAGACCGCCTCCATACCGACCTCGAGCGACTTCTGGCGGCTGATGCGCCCGGCGAACGCGAGCGTCGGGCCGTCGATGTCGAGCGCGGCGCGGGCTTCGTCGCGCGTCGGCAACTGCGGCAGGTCGGGAGCCGGGTTCGGAACCACGAGCGCCCGCTCCGGCGGCACGCCCCAGGCCACGGCCATCTCGCGGAGATATGCGCTCGGGCAGATGACGCGTGTCGCCCGCCGCAGAGCGGCGTCCCGCGCCCGGCGAAGCGCCCCGACGCGGACATCGCCGTCCACGTCCTGGAACGCATCCATGTCACCGTCGAAGAACCCGAAGCGGCGTGCCCGCTCGTAGGCAGCGTCGGTGGTGAGCTTGACCACGAGCGGCCGGCGCGCGAGCGACGTCCCGACCGCCGCGCGGTGGATCATCGTCGTGGCGTAGACGACGTCGGCGCCCGCCGCGCGGGATCTGATCTTCTCGACGACGGCCAGCTGCCTGGCCGCGACCGACATCCCTCGCGACACCCAGTCCACGCGGTAGCGCTCGGGCGAGGGCGGACCGTCCGCCGTGGTCACGACCGCCACCTCGTGACCGCTCGACGAGCAGATGCTCGGCGAGCTCCGGCGCATGGCTCGCGGGGCCGCCGACGTCCGGCGGCCAGATCCCGGTCACGATCAGCACCCTCATGCGGCCGCGCTCCTGATCCGCGCCAGCAGCACGACCCAGATCGCGCAGAACACCACGGTGGACGCCAGGACGCCACCCGCCGCCCCTTCGGCGCCCCACTCGCGGCCGAGGACGACGACGAGCGGGATCATCACGACCGACTCGACGCCGTGGGCGAGGACGCGCAGGCCCGGCCGGCCGATCGAGACGGGCAGCGACTTCGACCAGCCGAAGACGAACTGGAGCGCGCGCTGCGAGCAGCACGAGCCGCGCAGCGTCGCTCGCGCCCTCGTAGTCGTCGCCGTAGAGCGTGCCGACGAGCCAGGGCATGAGGATGTAGGCAGGCGGCACGACAATCGCCATCATCAGCGCGGCCCAGGAGGTATAGCGCCGGACGCCGGCCAGCACGACGGCCGTCGCCCCGCGCGCCCAGTCGCGCGTTTGCTCGGTGAGCATGATCAGCCGCGCCGGCGCGCTCAGGGACGAGAGGCCCTGCTGGGGCGCCTGCGCGATGCGGAAGAACCCGACCTGCACCGGCTTCGAGACGATGCCGAGCAGGAGCGGCGCCAAGGCGCTGCGCAGCGACACGACACCCGTCGCGAGGCTCGAGTGGAAGACGAAGCGGAGGATGCCGCGTCGATCCTCGCCGAGCCGCACCGGGGCGGCGGCGGGGAAGCGGCGGAACGCGGCCAGCGCGACCAGGGCGAGCAGCGCGGTCGCGACCGCCTGGGCGACGACGATGCCCACCACCGCCTCGGTGACGCCGAAGTGCGCGCCCACGGCGAGCCCCGTCATCCGCAGGCCCATCGACGACGCGAGCAGCCAGGCACGAATGTCGTAGCGCTCGCGGAGGATGAGCGCCGCGCTCGCCACTCCCTCGGGGCTCTGGAGGAGCGGCAACGTTGCGGCCACCAGGAACGGGAACATGAGGTCGGTGCCGCCGAAGATCGAGTCCGCCGCCGGGGCGAGCGCGACGAGGACGATGCCCGCCGCGAGGCCGCCGATGCCCTTGAAAAGCGAGCGCCTGCCGGAAGAGCCGGCGCAGTCGTCCCCACGACTCGCCGGCCGTGTAGTCGAACCCGTACTTCACGAGCGCCTCCTCCGCGGTGAGGTCGAGGAGGCTCTGGAAGAAGCCCGTGGCGACGACGACGACGGCGAGCAGCCCGAAGTCGTCCGGGCCCAGCTGACGCGCGGCGAAGAGCGTTCCGAGGAAGCCGAACGCGACGGAGACGTAGATGCCCGCCGCAGTTGCGGAACGGCGCAAGCCGAGGCGTTTGAGCGGCGAGGCCGTCAAACGGGGGCCAGTATAGTGGCCGCCCGTGCGCCGGACGATCGATCTCGCCGCGGTGGTCCGCCCGCGTGAGCGTGTCGCGGACGTGCGCCGGCGAATCGAGAACGCGGGCATCCATCGCTCGTACTTCGTCTGCGGAACGCCACGGACCGGGTCGACGATGCTGGCCGACGTCCTGGCGAGGTCGGGCGCCGTCGGCCTCGCAACCGAGATCTTCAACCCCGTCGTCGCTCCCCGGGGTCGCCGCGTCCGCGTCGGCGACTACCTCGTCGCGTGCACGGGCAAGGCGCGCCGAACGGGCGTCTTCGGCATCAAGCTGTTCTGGACGCACCACGAGTTCTTCCTGCCCCTGCTCAGAGGGTTGCGCGGATCTGCAGGGCTCACGGATCGCGAGCTGGTCGAAGCCGTCCTTCCCGATCCGCGCTACGTCTGGATCACGCGCGAGGACGAGGTCGCCCAGGCTGTCTCCTGGTGGCGGGCAAAGACGACGCGCGCGTGGCTCGACGACGATCGGCCGGCGGCAGACGCCATCTTCGACTTCGGCGCGATCGACGAGCGCGTGCGCCTGGTCTCCGAGCACAACGCACGCTGGCGGGAGTGGTTCGAGGAGAACGAGATCGCGCCGTTCGCAGTCAGCGTACGAGGAGCTCGTCGCCGACCCGGCCGCCGTCGCCCGGGCGATGCTCGCGTTTCTCGGCGTGGCGGTCGACGGTAGCGTCTCGGGCGAGCTGCACACGCGCCGGCAGGCAGACGAGCTGAGCGAGGAGTGGATCCGCCGCTACCGGCGGCAGGCCTCATGAACGGCGGCTCGAGCGCCGAGACGGCCCCGCTGGCGCGCGTCGACGCCATCCCGGCGTCGGTCGTGCTCGCGGCCGCGATCCCGTTCCTCTTCTTCCACATCGACTTCCAGCCGGGCTTCACGGTGGAGATCGGCTCGCTCTCCGCGCACGCCGTGCTTGTCGGACTTCGCCGTGCTCGCGGTGGCCGTGACCGCGCTCGTGGCCGGTGTCCGACACGGCTTCGCGCCGCTCCGCGCGGGGTGGCCCGTCTGGGTCGCCGGCGGCCTCTTCGTGCTGCTCGTCGGCGCGGCGAGCCTCTACCCGCGGCTGTGGGACGACGCGTACGACGTGTCGACGCACGCGGTGACGGCGGCGAAGTTCGGCGAGTACGCGCTGCTGGCGCCGGCGGTGCCGCTGCTCGCTGCGGACGGCGCGAGACCTCGAGCTCGTGCTCGGGACGCTCGTCGTCTGGGCGAGCGCGGCGGCGCTCGTCGGCGTGCTCCAGATCTTCGGCGTCGACATCTTCGACGCGTGGACGCCGGGACGGCGGCAGCCCTCCTTCCTCGGCCACTACGACCTCGCAGCGCTCTGCGGGGCGGCGCTGCTGCTCGCTCTCGTCGTCCTCGCGCTACGGCCGGCGATCGCGCTGCCGCAGTGGCTGCTCGTCGCTGCCGGCGTCGCGGGCGCGGTCGGCGTGACGGTGTCCGGCTCGGCGGCCGCCGGGCTCGGCCTCGCCGCGGCGGCCGCCGCTGTGCTGCTCGCCGGCGCGTACCTCCGGCGGCTCACCCTCCGGCGGGCGCTCGCGTCCATCGGCATCGTCGGCGCGGTCGCGCTCGGCATCCTCGTCATGCGCGGCGGCGACGTTGACCAGTTCGTGCGCTTCCTCGGCATCCGCGAGCACGACCCGTCCGCGCAGGAGAACGTCCAGACGTACGTCCAGCGCACGATGCTGGCGTACATCGGCTGGCAGATCTTTCTCGACCACCCGATCGTGGGCGCCGGCTGGCAGGCCTCGGGCAAGGAGGAGCAGGTCTACGGCGACTACCTCGATGACGCACGGCGCGAGTTCCCGGACACGCCCACAGAGGCCTTCCCTTCGCCCGAGCGTCCCTACGGGATCCAGAACGCGTACGTCCAGGCGCTCGCCGATCTCGGCGTGATCGGCTTCGGGCTGCTGCTCGCGACGTTCGCCGCCGGCCTCTGGCTCGCCGTGCGCGCCGTCCTCCGTGGTCCACCGCCGGCGGTGCTGCCCGGCGTGCTCGCCGGCGCCTGGCTGCTGCTCGTGATGGGGACGTGGACGGCCGTCGGCCTCGTCGCCGGCGTGCCGCTCGACGCCCTCACGTGGATCGCCCTCGGACTGGCCGCAGCCGCAGCGGCAGGAGCGCAAGCTTGGCCGCGCCTGAGGCACCCGGCGCCGACCGTCGGCGACCGAAGAAGAGCCGGATCACGTACCACGTGCGCTCGGCGCTGTCGGCCTGGCTCCAGGCAGAGGCGAAGCGGGCCCACGAGGACTTCGGCCGCCGCTACCGCGTGCTCGACGTCGGCTCCGGCATCAAGCCGTACGCGCCGTTCTTCGAGCCGTACGCCGACAGCTACGTCGGCGTCGACATCGGTAACCCCGCCGCCGACCTCGAGGGCTCTGCGGAGGCATTGCCGGTGGAGGACGGCTCCTTCGACCTCGTGATCTCGACGCAGGTGCTCGAGCACGTGGAGGATCCAGTGCAGGCGGTCCGGGAGTTCCACCGCGTGACCTCGCCCGGCGGGCGCGTGCTCGCGTCCACGCACGGCGTCCAGGTCTACCACCCGTCGCCCACGGACTACTGGCGCTGGACGCACGCCGGGCTCTCGTTGCTGTTCGAGCGGAGCGCCGCTTGGGAGGCTGTGCAGGTGACGCCCGTCGGCGGCGCAGCGACTTGCCTGGCGTCCAACTCGGCCGTGTACGTCGACCTGCTCTTCCGCAAGGCACACCTCAAGCCGCTCGCGCTCGCGTCGGTGTGGACGCTCAACTCCCTCGGCGCTCTCGTCGACCGGGCGGTACCCTCGTTGCGCGAGCCGATCCCCGGCTCCCTGCACCTCAACTTCCACGTGGTCGCCGACAAGCCGAGATGACAGTCCTCGTAACGGGCGGCGCGGGCTTCATCGGCTCGAACCTCGTGCAGGCGCTGCTCGAGCGCGGCGACGAGGTGCGCGTGCTCGACAACTTCTCGACCGGCCGCCGCGGGAACCTCGACGGGCTCGACGTGGAGCTGATCGAGGGCGAGCTGCGGAGCTACGAGCGCGTCCACGCTGCGGTTCGCGGCTGCGAGCTCGTCTTCCACCAGGGCGCGCTCGGCTCGGTTCCGCGCTCCGTCCAGGACCCGCTGACGACAAGCGCCGTGAACGTCGAGGGCACGCTGAACGTCCTGCTCGCCGCGCGCGATGCGGGTGTCCGCCGCGTGGTCTTCGCATCGTCGTCTTCGGTCTACGGCAACGCCGACGAGCTGCCCCTGCGCGAGTCGATGGCGCCCGACCCGATCTCGCCGTACGGCGTGGCGAAGCTCGCGGCGGAGCGCTACTGCGTCAGCTTCAGCCGCGTCTATGACTTCGAAACGGTCGTGCTCCGCTACTTCAACGTCTTCGGGCCGCGGCAGGATCCGGCGTCGCAGTACGCAGCTGTCGTGCCGCTCTTCATCACTGCCGTTGCCGCGGGAGAGCCCGTGAGGATCTACGACGACGGTGAGCAGTCCCGGGACTTCACGTTCGTCGACAACGTCGTCGCCGCCAACCTGCGCGCGGCCGACGCGGGGGACGCCGCGAAGGGAAGGATCTTCAACGTCTCCGCGGGCACGCCGACGACCGTCAATGAGCTTGCGGAGACGATCGCGCGGTTGCTCGGCAAGCCGCTCGAGAGGACGTATCTACCGCCCCGGGCGGGTGACCTCCGCAACTCGTGGGCGGATCCGAGCGACGCCCGCGAAGTGCTCGACTGGGAGCCGCACGTGGGACTCGAGGACGGTCTGCGCCGGACGATCGAAAGTCTTGCCTGAGCCCATCAGGGTCCTCAGGGTCATTGCCAGGCTGAACAAGGGCGGGCCGGCGCTCCATGTCGCGTACCTGTCCGCCGGCCTCGAAGAGCGCGGCTACGAGACAACGCTCGTCGCCGGGTCGCTCGCGCGCGGGGAGGGCTCGATGGCATACGTCGCAAAGCGGAAGGGCGTCGAGGTCGTCGCGCTGCCCGATCTCCACCGCGAGATCTCGCCGCTGCACGATCTCCGGGCCGCGCACCGGCTTGCCGCGCTCATCCGCCGGCTGCGTCCGCACATCCTGCACACGCACACCGCGAAAGCGGGCGCTGTCGGCCGCACGGCCTCCTTGCTCGCCCGTGACGCACGCCCGCCGATCGTCGTGCACACCTTCCACGGCCACGTCCTCCGCGGCTACTTCGGGCCTGTCAGCTCCGGCTTCTTCCGGATGCTCGAGCGGTCTCTCGCGTCCACGACGACGGCGCTCGTCGCGGTGAGCCCGGAGGTCCGCGACGACCTCGTCGCGCTCGGCGTCGCACCGCGGGAGAAGTTCACCGTGATCCGCCTTGGTGTCGAGCTCGAGGAGCGCGTCAACGCGTCGCCGGAGACCAGGGCGAGGGCGCGGCGGATGATGGGCATCCCCGACGAGCGCTTCACGGTCGGCTGGATCGGCCGCATGACCGCGCGTCAAGCGCACCGACGACATCGTCCTCGCCTTCAAGGAGCTCCTGGGCAGCGGCGCCGACGCCTGCCTGTGCCTCGTCGGCGACGGCCCGGACCGCGAGGCGACCGAGCGGCTCGCGCACGACCTCGGGGTCATGGAGCGCTGCCTCTTCCTCGGCTACCAGGACGACGTGGCGCCGTTCTACGCGGCGTTCGACGCGCTCGTGCTGCCGTCGGCGAACGAGGGCACGCCGGTCAGCGTGATCGAGGCGCTCGCGGGCGGGCGGCCCGTCGTGGCGACGCGTGTCGGCGGCGTCCCGGACGTCGTTCGCGACGGCATCGACGGGCTTTCTCGTCGAGCCGGGTGACATCGGACGCGCTCGCCGAACGCCTCGGACGGCTGGCCGCAGACCCTGCGCTGGCCGCGCGGATGGGTGAAGCCGGCCGCGCGCGAGTGCTCGAGCGCTACTCGGTGGAACGCCTCGATCGGCGACGTGGACGCGCTCTACAAGAAGCTGCTCGCCGAGAAGGCCTAGCCGACGGGCGTACGTGAGGCCGCGGCGATCAGTCGGCGCAGCCCCTCTTCCAGCGGCACCTCAGGCTCCCAGCCGAGCACTTGCTGGGCGCGCGTGATGTCCGGCTGGCGTACCTGCGGATCGTCGACGGGCAGCGCCTCGAAGACGATCGGGCTCGACGACTCCGTCACCTTGAGCACCGTGTTCGCGAGCTCGAGCAGCGTGAACTCGTCGGGGTTGCCGATGTTGACCGGCAGGTGCTCATCGCTCGTCGCGAGCAGGTAGAGCCCGCGGATGAGATCGTCCACGTAGCAAAAGCTCCGCGTCTGCGAGCCGTCGCCGAATACCGTCAGCGGCTCGCCGGCGAGCGCCTGGCGAACAAAGGTCGGGATCGCGCGGCCGTCGTGCGCGCGCATCCGCGGGCCGTACGTGTTGAAGATGCGGACGATCGACGTGTTCACGCCCTGCTGGCCGTGGTACGCCATCGTCAGCGCCTCGCCGTAGCGCTTCGCCTCGTCGTAGACGCCGCGCGGCCCGATCGGGTTGACGTTCCCCCAGTAGCTCTCGGGCTGCGGGTGCACGAGCGGGTCGCCGTAGACCTCGCTCGTCGACGCGAGGAGGAACCGCGCGCGCTTGAGCTTCGCGAGGCCGAGCGCGTGGTGCGTCCCGTACGAGCCGACCTTCAGCGAGTGGAGCGGCTGGCGGAGGTAGTCGATCGGGCTCGCGAGCGCGGCGAGGTGGTAGACGAACTCCACCGGCCCGTCGATCGCGACGTGCTCCGTGACGTCGTGGTTCAGGAAGAGGAAGTCGTCCGAGCGGATGTGCTCGAGGTTCTCGAGCGAGCTCGTTTCGAGGTTGTCGACGCAGATCACGCGGTGCCCCTCCGCGAGCAGGTAGTCGCAGAGATGCGAGCCGAGGAACCCGGCTCCGCCGGTGACGACGCAGGTGCTCATCGATCGAACTCTAGCCCGCCACAGTTCGCGTTCTGTTAGCGCAACTCCTTGTCGTGCGCTGGGATACGTTACGCCGTCATCGACAAGGAGGAACCATGGAGCTCTCGACTCGGCAGGCGTTCGCTGTTCGCTGGCGGCCGCACTGGCCCTACTCGCCGCCGGAGGTCTCGCCTACGCGGCAATCCCAGACGCGGGCGGCGTTATTCGCGGTTGCTACAAGCCCAACGTCGGTCCCGGGAACCTGCGCGTGATCGACACCGCGAAGGGACAGCATTGTGCGGCGAACGAGCACGCGCTCAACTGGAACCAGACGGGGCCATCGGGACCGTCCGGGCCAACCGGGCCGGCGGGCACTGCCGGGCCGACGGTGTTGCTGCAGGGGTTCTCGGATGAGATCGAGGACTCGGACACAACCGTCATCAGTCACACGGTGACGGGCGCGCAAGCCGGACTGACGATTCTCACCTCGTCAGTTCGTGGCGCGAGATCAGAACGGAGCGAGCGGCGGAAGCACCGCCGGCGAGTGTTCGATATTCGTCAACGGAATTGGCAAGTTGCGTCAGTTCGAATGTCAGCGACAACGGCGGCAGCGGTTTTGGGAACACCGCGTCAGCGACGATCATCGACCGCCTCATGCTCGCCACCGATGACGTGGTCCAAGTCAGGTGCGAGGTCGCAACGGGTGATGAAGACGAGGCCAGCTGTCATCGCGCAGCTCCTCCTCGAGCGCGTCAACAGCTGAGCATTCCGAGGCAGGGGGGCGCGCCTCCGGGCGGCCCCGCTCTGGCCTAGCGCAGGTCCTTGTTGCGCTCGAGGTCGAACCACATGGCAAACAGCGTGAACTGCGAGCCGAACAGCAACAACAGCGCCACGAGCACGACCGTGGCCGGCGGGATCGGGTTGCCCAGGATCCGCAGCACGACCTCCGCGATCCCGAGCCCGAGCCCGGCGACGAACATCGCGATCCCGAACACGTAGAAGAACACGAGCGGGTGGAAGTCGCGGATCACGTACTTCTGCCACATGCGCCAGAAGAACGCCTTGAGCAGCAACCACGAGATCGCCGGGATCACGCGCGAGTAGCGGATGCCCGACTGCTCGCCGACGTTGTAGACGGGCCGCGACGGCACGTCGCGCACACGCGCCTCGACGACGTTGAGGTGCACGAGCATGTCGTTGGGGAAGCCGTAGCGCGGGTAGATCCGGTCGAGGTCGAGCCGTTCGAGCGTCGCGAGCGAGACCGCAGTGAAGCCGGACTGCGAGTCGGCGACGTGCCAGTAGCCGGACGCGATCTTCGTCAGCAGGCTCAGCATCGCGTTGCCGAGATAGCGCGCGTGCGGGAATCAGCTGCCAGGCCTCGCCCGAGACGAGCCGGTTCGCCTTCGCGTAGTCGGCGTCGCCGTCGACGACGGGCCGCGCGATGGCCTCGAGCTCGTCCGGCGGCATCTGGTTGTCGGCCGCCATCACGCACGTGACGTCCACGCGGTCGACGATGGCCTGCCGATAGCCGGTGACGATCGCGGCGCCCACGCCGCGGTTCTGCTCGTGGCGGATGAGCTGAACACGACCGTCTCCCGCTGCGACCACAGCCGTGCCGTCCTTCGACGCGTCGTCCACGACGTAGATGCGGTCGACGAACTCGGGGATGCCCGCCAGCGTCTCCGGAAGCAGCTTCTCCTCGTCGTACGCGGGAACGACGACGGCTACGTTCTTGCCGTCGAGCATTGCCTAGGCCGTGCGCGCGACGAGCCGGCCCGACACCGGATCCCAGAGCAGCGCCGCCACGATCCCGAGCAGGAACCCGATGAAGGCGCCGACGAGCACGCTCGTGCGCCGGCTCGTGGGCTCCGTCCGCACGGCCACCGCCGCCGCCGTGACGCGGCTCGCCTCGATGTCCTTGGCGAGCGACACCGCGCGCGTCGTGTTGAAGCGGTTGATCTCCAACGTGGCCAGGCGCTGCTCCGCGAGCGTGATCTCGGAGTTGAGGTTCGTGAGCGCGACGAGCTTCTCGACGGGGCTGAGGCTGCCGTCGCCGACAATCTGCCTCTGCGACGAGCGCGCGCCGGCCAGACGCGCCTTCACGAGCCCGATCTGGGTGTCGATGTACGCGAGCTGCTGGTCGAGGGTGTCGATCTTCGTGTCCGTGTACGCACCCACCTCGTCCACGGCCTGCTGCGCGAGGTGGTTTGCCGCGGCGGCCGTCTTCCCGCGGTTGGAGCCCGTGACCTGGATCGAGAGCAGCGGCGCTGGAAAGGCCTGCCGCGTGGTCGACGTGCCCGGGATCGGTCGCGCGGTGACGGCGTCGCGGAGCTTCGAGGGCCTGAGGCCGGCGACCGAGGCGGCCCTCTGGATCGCCTCCTCGCTCACGACGAAGGCCTGGACTAGGCCGAGCGTCGTCGGTGAGGTCGTGACGGCGGCGGCGGAGTCCGGAGCGAGCGGCTGGCCAAGGTAGACCTGCGCGGTCGCCTTGTAGATCTTCCCGTCCGACAGCGAGACGAGGAAGCCGATGAGGGCGCCGAGCACTGCGCCGACGACGAGCAGCCACCAGCGCGCGGCGATTACCTGCGCGTAGCGCCCGAAGTCGACCTCCTGCTCTGCCTCCAGCTCGACCGCGGATTGCCGCTCAGAATCGGGGCTCATGGCGCGCTGACTGTAGTTGAAGCCCATTCCCACTGGGCCCGCAAGCCGTCCTCGAGCGAGACCGTCGGCGCCCAGCCGAGCTCCGAGCGGATGCGCGTCGTGTCGGCGTTCGTGCGCCGCTGGTCGCCGGGAACGGGCTCGTGCTGGCGGATCTCGAGCGTACGGCCGGCAAGCTCCTCGAGAATCGCGATCGCCTCCCGCACCGAGGCCTCGACCCCGCCGCCGACGTTGTACGTGCCGGTCCCTCTCTCCATCGCCCTCATCGTCGCGTCCACGACGTCGTCGACGTAGGTCCAGCCGCGCGACTGCTCGCCGTCGCCGTAGAGGTCGAACGGCTGCTCCGCGGCGAGCGCGCGCGCGATCTTCGTGAACGCCATGTCGGGGCGCTGCCGCGGCCCGAAGGCGTTGAAGTAGCGCAGCACGACCGCGTCGAGCCCGAAGCTGCGGCCGTACGCACGGGCGAGATGCTCGCACGTGAGCTTCGTGATGCCGTACGGCGAGACCGGCGCCGGCGGTGTGTCCTCCGGCGTCGGGTAGCGCTCGGCCTCGCCGTACACCGACGACGACGAGGCGAAGACGACGCGGACGCCGTCGCGTGCCGCTGCCTCGAACACGCGTTGCGACGCGAGCACGTTGCGCTCGACGTAAAGCGGGAACACGTCGCCGAAGCTCCGCACGCCCGGCTGACCGGCTAGGTGGAAGACACCGTCGAAGCCCGCGAAGTCGAGCTCGTCCCGAACGAGGTCGCGCTTGCGCACGTCCAGCCCCTCGGCGTTCTGCTGCTTGAGATTCGGGTCGTAGTAGTCCGTGAAGCTGTCGATGCCGACGACCTCGTCGCCGCGCGCCGTAAGTGCTTCCGAGAGCAGCGAGCCGATGAAGCCCGCCGCGCCTGTGACGACGTATCTCACGACGGGCTAGCGTAGTCGCGTCCGCGTGCGGCAGTCAGCAGCAACCAGCCCGTGAGCGGCAGCGCAACGGCGAACATCAGCGCCGAGACGGGCTCCCAGATCCCGGACGGGCCGGGGAGTACATACGGGTAGACGAAGGCGTTGAGAAGGCTCGCACCGGCCGCGGCCGCGCCGAGCAGGAGCTGCTCGCGCCGGGTGCGGGCGACGAGCGCGATGGCGACTGCCCACGCGACGAGCAGTAGAACGAGGAACTGCGCGCTGAAGATCCGGTTCGTGAGCAGGAAGACGGCCGGCGCGAGTGCAGCTACGGCCACTCCTGCGGCGAGGCTCCCGCGTACGAGCCATGCGATCACGAGCACGCCGGCGAGCAGCAGCAGCTGGACGACGGTCGCGGCCGGATCGGCCCAGTCCGGCACGACTGCGGCGTGCGTGAAGTCCTCTCCCAGCTCCGCCTGGCCTAGCGCGTGCAGCGGCAGGTACGGGAACGACTCGCCCGTGATCGTCCGTTCACCCTGGATCTCGTATGCGGCGAGGACGTCGTCGGCCTCCCAGGCCAGGAACGGGACCGTCAGGGCGCCGAAGGCGACGACGAAGCCCGCGGCGTGGCGCAAGCCGTCTCGCGCGTGGCGCGACGTCAGGAGCCAGACGAAGAGCGCGAGAGCGGCGAGCGCCGGCGTCCACTTCACCGCCGCGCCCATGCCGAGCACGATGCCCGCGAGGCCAAACCGTTCGCGGTAGGCGAGCGCAAGCCCCACGGCGAGCAGCGCCGCAGGCGCGAGGTCGAACTTGAACTCCCACGCGTAGAGGTTGAGCGGCCAGAGCGCGACGAGCGCCGCGAGCCACGCGCTCCACCTCGTCCGAAGTGACCAGATGGCCGCGACGGTCGCGAGCTGGAACGGGATCATCAGCAACGCGTTCGGCGTCCGTGCCGAGTCGTCGCCCAGCCAGGTCTCTAGCGCAAAGAGCGACACGGCCCCGGTCGGGTACTCCGAGCGCGGGTAGTCCCCGTCGAGCAGCGACTGTCCCTGGCTCGTGAAGATCGAGACGTCGAAGTCGGCGGGGATGTCCGCGGCCATGTGCGACCACACGAGCGCGAGGTGGTAGCCGCCCGCGAGGATCAGCAAGGGCACGAGCCGCAAGCGCTCCTGGTCCCGCCAGGCGATGAACAGTGCAGCGGCTGCTACGGCCGCCTCGGCGATCAGCCACGCGTAGTCCCGTCCAGCCTCGACACGACCGATCTCGAGCAGCACGATGAGCGCCGCGCCGACCGCGAGCGCCAGAGTGGGTCGCCTGGTCATCGAACGAGCTCGGCGTACAGGCGCTCGTGGGCCTCCGCCGCGTGCTCCCAGGTGAATAGATCGGGCGAGCCAGCAGACGGACTGCGGAGCTGGGCGACGCATGCTTCGGCTAGCGCTCCCGGATCCTCGGGCGGGACGACCGCGCCTGCCTCGAACTCGCGGACGGTGTCGCCGAGTGAGCCCATATCGGTGACGACGACTGCCCTTCCGTGGCCGAGCGCCGTCGCGAGCACGCCAGACGACTCGATCTCGCGATACGGAAGGACGACAAGCGCCGCCTCCTCCATCACGTCGGCGATCTCGTCCTCGGTGATGAACCGGAGACGCCAGTCGATGCGGTCGGCGACGCGCAGCTCACGCGCGAGCTCCTGGTACGGCGCGGCGGGCTCGATCTCGTCGCCGGCGACGACGAGACGGACGTCCGGCACCTGCTCCGCGATCGCCGGCAGCGCGCGGATGAGGAGGTCGAGCCCCTTCGAGCGGCGGATGAGCCCGAAGAAGAGGAGCGTGTGGCCGTGCGGCGGCGCGATCTCGCGCGCCGGCGTGAAGACGGGATGCGGGATCCGCACGACCTTCGCGCGGTCGACGCCCAGCTCGGTCAGCTGCTCGACGGCGCCGGCGCCGTGGACGACGACGCGGTCGACGGTCGAGAACACGCGCCGCCAGAGGTCGAGCTTGTCGGCAGTCCGCCTCGGGAGCACGTCGTGCGCCGTGAAGACCACCGGCCGCTCCCGCTGCGCCGCCTCGAGCCAGCGGAGGTCGTAGCGGGGCAGGCCCAGCCACTGCACGTGCAGCACGTCGGGGTCGAGCCGCGCAATCTCCTTCTGCAGCCGCCGAGCGCTCGGCAGGTACTCGAGCCCTTTCACGAGGAAGCGCAGGCGGGATCGCGGATTGCCGCGCAGGACACGCGCGCTGCGAGTGAAGAACACGTCGTGCTGGCGGTAGCCGTCCGGCGGCGGCAGCTCCGCGAAGAGGAAGCTCGCCGTGAAGAGATCGACCTCGTGCCCACGCCGCGCGAGCGCCCCGGCGAGGCTCCGGTCGTACGGAATCGTGTAGCTGACGGGATCGGCGATGCTGATCCTCACGGCGCGTAGTCTGCTGGAATCACGACGGCGGACTCCCCCTTCTTCCTCCTCGGCCACGACCGCTCGGGGACGACGATGCTGCGGCTCATCCTCGACCGCGGCGACGTCGCCGTCCCGCCGGAGTCGATGTTCCTCCTCGACGTCGACCCGGGGCAGCCTGCGGAGGACGTCCTGCGAGCCGCCTGGAACCACCCGCGCGTGCGGCTGTGGGGGCTCCCGGGCGAGCCGCCTGCGGTGCCGGCGGGGCTGAATGGCATGGACGCCTTCCGCTTCGCGGTCAGCGCGCCTTTCGTCGCGTATGCGGAGCGGGAGGGAAAGGCTCGCTGGGGCGACAAGACGCCTGCCTACATCGGCCACGTCGACCGGCTGGCCGCAATCTGGCCCGGCGCGCGCTTCGTCGTGCTCGTCCGCGATGGGCGAGATGTTGCGCTCTCCGTGATGGATGTCCCGTTCGGCCCCAACAACGCCTGGGCAGCCGCCCGCTCCTGGGGGACGGCGATCCGCCATGGCCGCGAGGCGGCGGCGCGCTTCCCGGGCCGTGTGCTCGAAGTGCGTTACGAAGACCTCGTCTCGAAGCCCGGGGAGACGGTGGCCGCGATTTGCGACTTCGTCGGGCTCGACTACTCCGACGACATGCTCGCCATCGAGCAGACCGACCGCGCAAAGGTCGTCGCCGACCAGTCCGCGTGGTTTACGAACGTGTGGAGCGGGATCACGACCGCCGCCGTCGGCAAGTGGCGGACGGAGCTGACGCCGCGCCAGATCGAGGTCTTCGAGACCGTGGCCGGCGACGAGCTCCGCGCACTCGGGTACGAGACGAGCGGTACGGAGGCGTCGCAGGCGCTCGTTCCCGCGTACGCAGCCCACGACGCCGCGATGCGCGGCGTGAACTTCGTCCGCCTGCGGCTCGTGCAGGAGCGCGGCCGGGAGGTACGGCACGTGCTCAGGCGAAAGCTCGCGCGATGAAGATCGTCAAGCGCGTCGCCGATCCAGTGCTGGCGCTCGTCGCCCTTGTCGTCCTCAGCCCGGTGTTTCTCGCGATCTCGCTGTGGATCGTCGTCGAGTCCGGCCGGCCGATCTTCTTCGTCTACCCGCGCGCGGGCAAGGATGGACGGCCGTTCCGCATGGTGAAGTTCCGGACGATGGTGCAGGACGCAATCGAGCTCGGGCGCTCCACCGGCATCACGCGCGACCCGTTCGGCGTCGTGAAGGACGACCCCCGCATCACAGGCGCCGGCCGCTGGTTGCGCCGCACGAGCCTCGACGAGCTGCCGCAGCTCGTGAACGTCCTCCGCGGCCAGATGAGCCTCGTCGGGCCGCGCGCCGACCTCGTCGAGCAGGCGGCGCACTACACGGACGAGGAGGCGCGGCGCCTCACCGTCCTCCCGGGCATCACCGGCTGGGCGCAGGTACACGGCCGTGACAGCGTGACGTGGCAGGAGCGCTTCCGCATGGACCTCTGGTACATCGACAACTGGTCGTTGTGGCTCGACGTGACGATCGTCTTCAAGACGTTCGGCGAGCTGTTCCGCGGCGAGCCCGAGCCGATCGAGGACGAGCTGAACATCGAGCGAGCGCAAGCCGCCGACGAGTGAGGGAGGTCCCCGCGGCGGAGTGGGACGAGCTGCTCGCGCGAGCTCGGCTGCGCGGACGCCTATCTGTTGCGCGCGTACGTCGAGGCGAGCTGCGTGCTCGATCCCGGCGAGCCGGTTCTGCTGGAGGACGACGGCGTCGTCATGGCCTGCATCGTGCGGGAGATCCCTGGCTCGGATCTCTACGACGTCACTACGCCGTACGGTTACGGCGGTCCCGTCGGCGACGGCGACTTCCACGAGGCGTACGAATGCTGGTGCGGCGAACGGAACATCGTCTCGACGTTCATCCGCTACCACCCGCTGTTCGAGAACTACCGCGGGGCGCCCCACGCGACGTACGCGAGCCCGACCGTAGGGTGGAAGCTCGACGGCGACCTGCTCGCGGGCATGCACGGCAAGCACCGCAATGTCGTCCGCAAGGCCCAGAAGGCCGACGTCACGGTCGAGCCGGGGAACGGCGTCGAAGGGTTCAGCTCCATCTATAAGGAGACGATGGAGCGGCAGCAGGCGGCGTCGTACTACTTCTTCCCGGATGAGTACTGGGCTCGCCTGGACGAGCTCGGCGACGGGCTCGTCCGGTTCGACGCACTCAGCGAAGGCGAGATCGTCGCGTCGGCGCTGTGCATGCGCGGCGACCGCTGGCTCCACTACCACCTGGGCGCGACCGCCGACTCGGCGCGCGATCTCGGCGCCTCGAACCTCCTCCTATACGAGGCGGCGCAGTGGGGTCAGGCTCAAGGCCTCGAGGAGTTCCACCTCGGCGGCGGGGCCGGCGCGAAGGAGGATTCGCTCTATGCCTTCAAGCAGCGCTTCAGCCCGGAAGGTCGCCGCGAGTTCTGGGTGGGCAAGCTCGTCCACGACGAAGGCACGTATCGCCGCCTCTCCGGGGATGCGGAGATCGATCTCTCCGGCTTCTTTCCGGCGTACCGGGCGGCGAACTAGGTCCGCATGCCGGTCGGCGGAGCGGGCGGCTCGTGGACGACGCGCGGACGGCCAATCGGCCTCACCGGTATCGCGCCAGGGTCGACGAAGACGCACAGCACCCGACCGTCCGGTCGCGCGGCGCTCGGCGCGAGGAGCCCCGGCCAGCCTTCCCGCCAGAGCTGCTCGCCGACGCTCTGATACGGACGCCACGTCGTTCGTCCGGGCATCGGGGGTGTGAGTCCCAGCCGGCCAAGCCGATCTCCGTCGCTGATGTCCGCTACTGCCAATGACTTGAGGCGGTAGCGCCACACGTCGCGGGGCAGCTGGTGCGTCGGCGGAACGCCCAGCTCGGCGAGGCTTCTGTACCACTCGGCCCACATCGTGGGCTCCACGTCGGCCAGGTAGAGAGCATCGACGACGGTCCCACGCTGCCAGCGGTTGTTTCCAGCAGGAGCCGGTCGAATCCGCGGATCGCGCCCGTGCGAGGTGTGGCGCAGCCAAGTGCCGCCGACGTCAACCGCATCGACGTCGAGCGGCAAACCGTCCTCAGACGGCGCCGGGTGACTCGAGCTCGGAGATCACACGTGCGACCTGGCGGGCGCGGCCGCGGGCGATCAGGTGCAACGGCTTACGATCGTCGAGCGCCTCGATCGGCTTCGACATCCACACGGGGATGTACTCGGGATGGACGGTGCGGCTTAGACGATCGACGATCTCCGCGAGCTCGGCGACCCTCTCCGCCCGCTTGCCGGTCGGGGAGCTGCGGCCGGCGAACCAGCCTCGCACCGTGCTCGGCGCGGCTCCCGTTGCCTCCGCGATCTGGGCATCGGACAGATGCCCGAGCTCGTGGATCCGGAGCGCCTCGGTCGCAAATGCCGTTGCCGCCATGCCGTCAGGGTAGCCTCTCCGTCGTAATCTCGTCAATTTCTCGCACCCTCGTTCCGGGCGCCTTATCCCACACCGCCGGCACGCCGCGCTCGGCGTAGTTCTTCAGCGACTCGACGGTGCCCCACGTGACGAGCGTGTAGTAGCGGGCCAGGCCCGGCCGCCGCGCGGCCTCGGCGAGGAACGCGAGCTGCCCGAGCCACGCGAGCCGGTAGACGCCGCCGCGCCGTGCGAGCAGGAAGCTCGAGCCGAGCAGGCCGAGATGCAGCACGCCGGTTCCGAAGCGCAGGTGGCGGTGGGAGACGAGCTTCACGAGGTACCCGGGCGGCTGCCCCTCGAGCATCCGGCCCTTGTGGAGCATGAGCCAGCCGTGCTCGAACATCCGCACCTTGCGCCGGTACTCGTCCTCGACGTCCGGTGTCGGCTTCTCGAAGGCGAGCGCCTCACCGTCGTAGACCGCGCGCCGGCCGCGCTGCACCATGAGGTACGGGAACGACAGGTCGTGCCCAAAGCGAGGATCGACGTCGGCGTAGTCGGAGCGGCGCACGGCGTAGATCGAGCCGTAGCCGCCTGTGAGCGAGCCGGTCTCCGACTCCTGCTCGCGCAGCCACGTCTCCATCTGCCAGTAGACGCCCTCGACGTTCGTGCCGTCCGCGTCCTCCAGCACGAGCCGGCCGCAGCAGTACGCGACCTCCGGGTCTGCGAACGCGCGGACGAGCTTGCGGAGCGCATCCGGCGCCCACGTCGCGTTCGCATCGGAGAACGCGACGACATCGGCCTCGGATTGCGCGACGGCGAGGTTCTGCGCCGCCACCTTGCCACCGCGCGGGCACTCGATCAGTGGCACGCGCTGCTCGCGCTCGGCGATCTCGCGGACGATCTCGTGCGTGCGGTCAGTCGACGCGTCGGAGGCGACGACGATGTCCAGCGAGCTCCGTCGGGTAGTCGAGCTCGAGGAGGTTCTCGATGCGCCGCGCGATGACGTCCTCCTCGTTGTGGGCGGCGACGATGATCGTGACCGTCGGCAGGATGTCCTCCCGCCGCACCGGCCGCGGCGCGATCTTCGCGGCGACGGCAGCAGCGGCCGGATAGCCGACGTGGGTCCACGCGAGCGCCGCGAGGCTGCCCCAGAAGACCTTCCGCATCACGCGACCATCTCTCGCAGCAGCTCGCGGTAGCGGCCGAGGGCGACGCGCGTGTCGGCGTCCTCCGTCACGTACGCGCGGCCGCGCGCGCCCATGCGCGTCGAGGTCGTAGCGGCCCTTCGTACGCGTCGCGGATCACCTCGGCGAGCAGCTCGGGCCGGCTGGGCGGGATGACGATGCCACAGCCCACGCGCTCCACCACCTGCGCGGTCTCGCTCTCCGGGTCAGCCGCGACCACGACGGGGCGACCCGCCGCCATGATCCCGTAGAGCCGGCTGGGGACGACGAAGCCGGCGAGCCCCTCCGCGAGCCCGACGAAGTGCAGGTGCGCAGACGAGAGCGACTGCGACAGCACGTCCGCGGCTCTGGTACGGGAGCGAGCGCATCTTGTCGGCCCAGAGCCGCTCGGCGAGGTGCACGAGGTCGGTGTAGCGCGCGCCGCCGCCGATGAGGACGACGGTGAGGTCGTCCAGGTCGCGGAGGAACGTCGTCGCGCGCACGAGCGTCTCGAGGTTCTGGGCGTGGCCGATGTTGCCCGAGTGCATGACGACGAACTTCCCGGCCAGACGGTTCTCCCGCGACCACGGGTTGTCGAGCGGCTGTGGCGAGATCGCCTCGGTGTCGACCCAGTTCGGGATCACGCGAATCCGATCGGCGGGCGCGCCCTTCTCCTCGAGCCGCTGGCGCATCGTGTCGCCGATCGCGACGACGCGGTCGGCGCGGCGCAGGTAGAGCCCGATCAGCTGGCGCAGCGTCGCCACGAGCAGGCGGTTGTCGAGGCGTCCCAGCTGCGTGGCGATCTCGGGGAACACGTCCTCGGAGATGACGAGCAGCGGCGAGCCGAAGCGCTTGGCGATCGCGAGCCCGACGTCGCCGACCATCGGCGGATCGGTCATCGTCAGCACGAGATCGGGCCGCGGCCCGGTCAGCCCGCGCAGCAGCGAGCTGCCGATGTAGCGTGGCGTAGTTGAGGGCGCGGAGGCCGAGGCTCGCCCGCTCGAAGGCGGTCGACGGCACGCGCACGATCTCGACCCGATTGCGAACCTCGCGCTGCGGCAGCCGGCCGTGCCCGCGTAGAGCCCCGGTCAGCACGCGGATGTCGTACTCGTCCGTCAGCGCCTCGCACAGCTCGGTGAGGAGATGCGCGGTCGCCTCGACCCCGGGCCAGTAGTACTGGTTGACGACGAGCAGACGCGGTTTCACGGCGGAGAACGCTACCGTCCACCCCCGTGGAAGGCGCCGCACTACGCATCCTCTTCGCCGCGCCGGCGTGGTGGCCCGCGGTCGCGTTCGGCGGCCCGATCCCTGTCACGCGCGAGCTCTCGGAGCGGCTGGCCGCGCACGGGCACGGCGTGTCCGTGGTGACGACGACGCTCGTCGACCTCCACACGCGACCCTCGGCGGAAACGCGCACGGAGACGCACGGCGGGGTGCGCGTCACGTATCTCTCCACGCCCGTCAGCTACCGCTGGATGGGCATCACGCCGTCACTCCCGGTCGCGCTGGAGCGGATGGAGCGGCCTGAGGTCGTGCACGTCCTCGGCTTTCGCGACGTCATCTCCACGGGGGTCGCGGCCTGGGCCTGGCTGCGGCGGATCCCCTACGTCTTCGAGCCTCTCGGGATGTTCGAGCCGCGCCTGCGCAAGGTGGCGCTGAAGCGCGGCCTCGACGCGACCCTCTACCGCGGCGTCGTGCGCGGAGCGTCAACCGTCGTCGTCAGCTCGGAGCGCGAGGCCGGCCACGTCCGCGCCCTCGCGGCGGACCGCGTGCGTGTGCGCGGCAACGGCTTTCCCGATCCGGAGTCGATGCCCGCGGGCCGCGGCGTCCTGCGCAAGGAGCTGGGCATCCCCGATGGCGCGCCGATCGTGCTCTACGTGGGCCGCATCGCCTCCGGCAAGGGCATCGAACACCTGCTCGCGCTTGCCCGCGAGCTCACCGACGTCCATCTCGTGCTCGTCGGGCCTGACGACCGCCACGGCGCGGTCGACCAGGTGCGGGCGGCGCAAGCATCAGGACGCGTGCACGCGCTGGGCGCAACCACCGAGCCGCCCCTTCACCTCTACCCGGAGGCTGACGTGCTGTGCCTGCCGTCGGCCGGTGAGAGCTTCGGCATGGCAGCCGCCGAAGCGGCCGCGGCGGGGACGCCCGGTCGTCGTCACCGACCGCTGCGGCATCGCCGGGTTCTTCCGCGAGGGCGAGGCGCTCGTCGTCCCCTACGGGGCGGAGGAGCTCACGGACGCCGTGCGCAGCGTCCTCGGGAACGGCGAGCTACGCCGGTCGCTGTCGGCGGGCGGCGTGGCGGCGGCGCGGCGCATGTCCTGGGAGCACGTGACCGCGCACCAGGAAGCGATCTACCGCGAGGCGATCGCTTCCCGGCAGGCCACCGCGAAGTTCTCGACCGACGGCGCGTAGCCCCAGGACCACGCGAGCTCGCGGGAGCGCTCGCCATACGAGCGGCGCAGCTCGGGATCGCCGGCGAGTCTCTTCAGCGCCGTCGGCGGTGGCCGAGACGTCTCCGTACGGCACGAGCATGCCGTTCTGACCTACGCGCAGCAGGTCGGCGGCAGCGCCCACGCGATCCGACAGCACGAGCGGCAGGCCGGTCGCCGCCGCCTCGTTGACGGCCACGCCCCACGGCTCATGGGCTGACAGGAGAGCGAAGATGTCCGCCGAGACGTACGCCTCGGCCACGCCTTCCTCGCTCAGCTCTCCGGTGAAGACCGCGTCTGGCGCCAGCGCCTCGAGCCGCGCGCGCTCCGGCCCCGAACCGACGATCACGGCGCGAACTCCCGCGGCCGCCGATGCACGAAGAAGCACGTCGAGACCCTTCTCGGGCGCCAGCCGCGCGACGCTGACGACGGTCACATCGTTGTCGTCCGGCTTCCTGGACGCCAGATCGTCGGCTCGGTCGATCCAGGCCGCGACGTCGATCGTGTTCGCAAAGACGCGCACGCGTGCGGGATCGGCGCCGAGCGCGACGACGGACTCCCGCGCGAGCGAGCCGACGACGAGCACGGAGGACGCTGCGCGCACGATCGGCGGCACTGCCGTCGTCTTCACCTCACGGCGCCAGCCCGCCTTCGGCCCCGCGTCGTGGCTCTCCACCAGCAGCACGTACGGCACTCGCCGCAGGCGGCACCAGGCGAGGGAAGCCTGCGAGGCGAACGTGCTCCAGCCCGAGATGACGACGACGTCGGGCTCGGCGCGCTTGAGAGCGTCGAAGATCGACAGCGTGATCGGGTAGTCGTGACGGAGCAGCGTGCGCGCGCCTGGCACGCTCCAACCGTGGAGAAAGACGGCCGGGTGGTGGATCTCCACGTGCCAGCCGCGCGAGGCGACCGTCCGGGCGGCGTAGATCACCCTCAGGTCGATGTCGGGCTGCGCCGCTACCCGGTCGAGCAGCGGCGCGCGGTAGGGCGTCGGCTCGGGGGAGACGAACGCGACTCTCATCGCTTCCCGAGCTTCCACGCGAGCTTGCGGACCGTCTCGCGCCAGCGGAGTGGCGCGCCGAAGTTGCGGCGGAGCTTCCCGCCGCGCAGGACATGGCTCGCGTCGTGGAGCGTGTACAGGCGACTCTTGCCGCCCGCGAGCTCGAGGTTCCGCGCCGCCTCCTCGCCGTAGTACGCCTCGTCCTTGCCGCCGTCGACGTGCTCGTAGCCGTGCGGCTGGTGAATCGCGCGCACGTCGTGTGTCGCGTCGACGACGACGCCGACCTGCCGCGCCTTCCAGACGAGCCAGTTGTCGAAGCACGCACGGCCGATCGTGAATGGCGGCAGGTCGCCGAACAGCCCGGCCGGGAAGACGAACCAGTCCATCGCAGCCGCGCCGCGCCGCTTCCCTGCCTCCTCCGTCTGGCCGACGAGCAGAAAGCGCTGCTCCTGGCCCGAGACGGCTCGCACGGCGTCGAGCAGGTCGGCGCCGAAGACGACGTCGGCGTTCACGAAGCACCGGAGCGGAAAGCGGGCGACGCTGTCCGCCAGGCGCAGCGCGGAGTCGAGCCGCGGCGTGCCGCGCTCGCTCAGCTCGAGGCCGGGAACGTGCTCGACGTCGAGCTCGCGAGCCGCTTCTGCCACGTCGCCGAGCAGGATCACCTGGACGCCGAGCGCGCGCCAGCTCTCGACGGAGCGGCGCTGGAGCGCGCCCATCTCGCCCTCGAACGGCTTCGGCACGGAGAACAGCGTCAGCACAGGTCGGAGTAGAGGTCGAGGTACGCGTCGACCTGGCGGTCGAGCGAGAACCGCGCGCGGGCGTCTGCTGCCGCGGCGACGCCCATGCGTGCGCGCCGCTCGTCGTCGGCGAGCAGCTCGCTGATGGCCGCAGCGAGCGCAGGCGCGTCCCACGGCTCCACGAGCACTCCCGTCTCGGGGCGAAGCTGTTCGGGGATGCCGCCGACGGGCGGGGCTACGACCGGCGTCCCGCAGGCGAGCGCCTCCAGCACCGCGAGCGGATGATTGTCCGCCCGCGTCGCGTGCACGTAGAGATCGGCAGCTCGGAGGAACGCGGCCACGCGCTCCCGCTCGGCGAAGGGCTCCGAGCACAACCTCGCCACGCCGACGTGCTCCTCCGCCCCTCCTTCCCCGAGCGCAACCGCAACGACCGGCACGTCGAGCAACTCGAGCGCAGCGCGCAGCGTCGCGAAGTCCTTGTACGGGTTCGTCTGCGCGCCCTGGGCCGCAAAGACGACGACGTTCGCGTGATGGGGGAGGCCGACCCGAGCGCGAGCCTCGTCGCAGTCGCCGGGCGAGAACAGCTCGAGGTCGACGCCGTTCGGGATCACGCGCGGCGGAGGCGATCGCCGGCGCGAGCATCGACCGCTGCGCGCGCTCGAGCAGCCACTGCGACGGGCACACGACATGGAGCCGCGAGCGCTCGTACAGCTCCGCCTTGCGCTGCCAGTTGCCGGCTGTCCCGTCCACGCGCAGCGCGGGATAGCTGTCGAGATGGGGACACGAGCCGCAGCCGGTGAGCCAGCGCTCCGAGTCGAGCGTGTACGCGCAGTGGCCCGTGTAGAGCCACTCGTCGTGCATCGTCACGACGGTCGGCTGCCGCCCGGCGAGCTCCGGCAGCGCGCGCAGGTCGAAGTAGCCGCCGTGGAGGTTGTGGAGGTGGAGGACGTCAGGCGGGCTCGGGGGTAGGTCGACCACGCCGTGCGACGCCGGAAAACGGAAGTCCTCGCGTCCGCGCACGGCGTCGAGCAGCACGCCGGGATCGCGGAGCGCTCGGGATCTCCGCGAGCGGTCCTCCCCGATCGGGAGCACGCCGACCTCTCCGCTGCGCGCGCGGCCGACCGCGAGCCAGGCGTCGAGCCCACGTGCCCGATAGGCGCGGTGCAGCGAGAGCCCGACGACCTCTGCGCCCCCGCCCGTGTCGGAGGAGTTCACCTGGAGGACGGAGGGCGTCATCGACCGCGAGCGTACGCGGCCAGCTCGCGCGCGGCCTCGGTGATCCGGCCGTGCCGCACGGCGCGCTTGAGCAGCAGACCGCGAGCGCGGCGCGCGAGCTCTTTACGCGCGGGCGCGCCGTCCACGGCCGCGGCGGTGTCGAGCAGCGCGGCGGCCTCGTCCTCCCTGCCCACGCGCGTCAGCGTCGCCGCCCAGCCGACCGCATCGGACACGATCGTCTCGTCGAGCCGCTCACGCGGGATGCCGAGCTGCGAGAGCACCGTCTCGTCGAGCCGCTCGACGCCTGCGAGCGGATCAGGCTCGCCGCGCCGCCGCCGGATCGCCGCCTCACGCACGCATAGGAAGCCGAGCGCCTGACGCTCGAGCGCGGTGACCGAGAACTGGCCGGGGTGGAGCCGGTAGCGGATCACGTGCTCGGGAAGCGCCGCGACGCCGTAGCGCTCGTCGAAGCGCAGCCAGAGGTCGTAGTCCTCCGACTGGTCGAGCCGGTAGCCGCCAAGTGCCCGGAACGCGTCCGCCCGCATCATCACCGTCGCGTGCGTCAGCTCGTTGCGGACGAGGAAGTCGAGGTTCGGCCGCCCGGGCTCCCGGTCGATCTCGTTAGCCGCCCTCGTCGACGAGCACGATGCCGCCGCCGAGCAGCGCGACGTCGGGATGGCCGTCGAGGTATGCGACCTGGCGCTCGAGCCGGTCGGGCAGCATGACGTCGTCGGCGTCCATGCGTGCGATGAGCGGCGCCTGCGCGAGCGCGCAGCCCGCGTTGAGGGCCACCGTCAGGCCACCCGGCTCCTGCCGCTGGACGCGGACTCGTGGATCCCGTTGCGCTGCCTCGGCGAGCAGCGCGGGCGTCGAGTCGGTCGAGCCGTCGTCGACGACGATCAGCTCGAGGTCGGCGAGCGTCTGCGCCAGCGTCGAATCGATCGCCTCGCGCAGGAAGCGCTCCCCGTTCCGCACCGGCATTACGACGCTGACGCGCGTCACCCGACGAGCTCCGAGAACAGCGCCCTGTGCCGCTCGATCCACGGCGAGAGGTCGAACCGCTCGACCGCGCGCACCCGTGCTCGTGCCCGGTAGTCCTCGAGCGACGCGAGCACCGTCCGCACCGCCTCGGCCAGCTCGACCGGCCCGGGCGGCACGTCGACCTGCCACGTCGTCTCCGACGCGACGCCGATCCCGGCGTCGCCCACGAGCTCCGGCACGCCACCGCTCGCCGAGTGGACGACCGGCACCCCGCAGGCGAGAGCCTCGAGCACGACGTTCGGACAGGGATCGCGCACCTTGGGATGGAGCAGCACGTGCGCGCGACGGTAGAGCGCCGGCGCGTCGCGCTGGGCATATCGCCCGACGAAGTCGACGCGGTCGGCGAGCCGGAGCCGCTCGATGAGCTGCTGCCCGCCGACCACCGAGCCCGCCACCAGCAGTCGCGCGTCCGGCAGCAGCGCGAGCGTCTCTAGCGCCGTTTCCAGGCGGTACGCCTGAGACTGATCGCCCGCCAGCAGGAGCACGGGCTCGCCGACCGGAGCGTCCTTGGCCGGCGTGAATTCCTCCGTGTCGACGGCGTTCATGAGGATCTCCCACGACCCAGCGGGCGGGCCGAGGAACTCGTCGGCGGCTTCCTTGCAGAACTGCGCCCTGGTAGACGACGTGGGTCGCTGCACGCAGCACGTCCCGCAGCCGGTCGTTGAGCCGCTCGGTGTCGTCGCCCGCCCACGCGGGATACGCGATGCCGTTCTGGTTGACGACGACCGGCGCGTTGCGCCGCCGCGCGAGCGCGATCACCTGCTGCTCGTCCGTGGGCAGCGAGCTCGAGCCGAGGTAGAGGAGGTTGAAGTCGCGCGGCCGGTGCGGAAACGCTCGCTGGAGGCGCTGGAACTTCACCATGCCGCCCTCCACGGGCTCGCCCGGTGCGGGCACGACGCGGTGGCCGTACGAGACCGCGACCTCGCCGCGCGCCGGCCGGGAGAGTGCGATCAGCGCCGCGCGTCCCTTCGCGCGCAGCCAGCCTGCCGGGCGCCTCACTGCTCACCCAAGCCGGACGAAGCCCGTGAGCAGCTCGCGCCAGCGCGGGCGCGAGCGCCTCGTACGGAGCACTCCTCGGCCGTCGCCCGTCCGGCTGCGGCCAGCCTCGCGAGCGTCTCGTCGGGGGCCTCCGCCACGTAGCCCGCCCAGTCGGCGACGGCGTTCGCGTCCTCGACCTCGACGAGATAGCCGTTGCGGGAGTGCTCGACGAGGTCTGCTGCCTGGCCGACCCGCGTCGTCACGAGCGGGACGCCCGTCGCCATCGCCTCCAGCACCGCCTTCGGCCCGCCTTCGTCCCGCGACGTCACGAGGCAGACGTCGAGCGCGCGGTACGCCTTCGCGACGTCGTCCTGCCCGTGGAGCAGCACGTGGCGGAACGGCACATCCAGCCGCTCGAGGCCCTGCTTCACGTAGCCGCGGGCGGGGCCGGTGAGCAGGAGCCACAGGTCGGGCACGCGCCGGTGCAGCCGCTCGACCGCCGCGAGCAGCACGTCCGGCCCCTTGATGAGCTTCGGCTCGAGCCCTTCGTCCCAGCCGACGCCGTCCTTCTGGAACGAGCCGGCGACGAACGCGTCCTCCGGCAGCCCCAGCTTCGCTCGCGTCTGGGCGCGGTCTTCGGGCGTGCGGAGCCGGAAGCGCTCGAGGTCGATGCCGATCGGGATGCGGAACACCTTCTCGGCCGGCACGCCCGCGTCCAGCACGAGCTCCTCCATCGCGGCCGACGGCACCTGGATCCGGTCGAGCTCCGTCGTGCCTTGTCCGTACCGCCTCGTAGCACGTGTCGAACTCCGGCATGCCCGCCGTTCCCGGGGCGGCCGTGGAGGTACGCGACGCCCAGCCGGTTGCCCGCTCGTTCGAACGGCTGTCCGAGGAGCGCGAACTGGCTCGCGTGGAAGACGGACTGGTTGCGGACGCCCGAGACCCAGCTCTCGCGGCCGACCCGCGCTCCCAGCCGCGCCGCCACGCGCGCGATCTGGCGGGCGTCGTCGGCGATGGCCCAGTCGTTCCCGTCGCCGGCGACGAAGAGACGCGAGTGCGCGCGCCACGTCCTCGTCCGCGAGCCGATCGCGAAGCGGCGAACCGGCGCCGCGACCGGCCTCACGACGTCGCGCGGCGACCTCACCGGCGCAGCACCTCGAGGTAGCGGTCGGCGGTCTCGGCGAGCGACGGGACGCGGATCGCGGCCTGGAGCTCTTCCCAGCGCTCGACGAGCTCGTCGAGCCGCGCCGCGGCGTCCTCCGCGTCCTCGAACGCCAGCCCGCCGTCGCCGACGACCTCGCGGTTCGAGCCGCTGTCGACGTAGAGGGCCGGGAGTCCGCAGGCGAGCGCCTCCAGCAACGAGTTCGAGCAGGCCTCGTTGAGGCTCGCGAAGACGAAGACATGATGCTCGCGGAGCAGCCGCGCGACCTCGTCCGAAGGCACGGGCGGAATCATGCGGGCGCGCTCGAACGGCACGGACGAGCGGCCGACGAACGTCAGCGAGAAGCGTGCGGGATCGAGGCGGCGCTCGAGGTCGGCGATGACGTCGGCGCCCTTGCGCGGGTTGTCGGACCAGCTCGTCGTGATCAGGCGGACCGGCTCGCCGGCGCCGAGCGCAACGCGTCCCTCCGCATTGAAGACCGCCGGGTCGGGCGCGTTCGGGATGACGACAGGCTCGCGCAGCTCGAGGCCGAGCTCCCGGTGCTTGTCGAGGCTGTAGCGCGACTGGAACACCGTCGCGTCGGCGTACACGCGGTTGAGGTCGGCGATGTGCCGGTCGGTGCCGTCGTCGAAGCCGCGGTAGACGCCGATCGGCCCGTCGACCCGATGCACCATGCGGCTGCCCGCGCGGGCAAAGCGTCCGAGGCGCCGGTCGTCGAAGTTGAACGAGTTGAAGAGGCACACGGGCGTCCCGCCGGAGATCCGGTTGACCTCGACGTCGAGCCCGCGACGGCGGAGCTCACCCACGAGCCCGGCGAGAAACTGGTTCCCGCCACCCGACGGCGGCGGCGCGAACTCGTGGAAGACGGCGAGATCGGCGCGACCCCGGCGCGACGCGAGCCGCGTCGCCTCCGTGCCCGCCGCCCGCCGCAGGGCGCGCCAGCCGCTGCGGGCGTGGACGTACGCGGCGCGTGGTGCCGTGCGGAGATTCACGCGGGGAATGCTAGGTTCGAGCGTCGATGCACCGCCAGCGAACGAAACTCGTCCCACGCACAGAGCGAGTTGTGAAGAAGATCGGGCGCGGCGATCCACTCGTCCGCACCGCCAAGCAGCTGCAATTCCGCGGGATCATCACGACATACAAGATCCACGACCGGCTGCTCGGCAACAGGACGGCGCGGCGGCGATACGAGGCAGGAGCCACCGCAGCTCGACGACGTGCAGCGGCGCGTCCTGGAGGACCTCGAGCAGCGCGACTACGCCATCGTCCCCTTCGCCGACCTCCTGCGGCACCGAGGCGCTGACCGCCGTCGAAGCCGACGGGGCGGCCTTCGTCGAGGAGGCGGAGCGCTCGGACGCACGGGATATGACGAAGGACTACCTCATTCGCCGGTATGCGCCGGGCGCAGAGATCACGCCGGGCTCGCCATGGGTCTCCGCGTGCCTCTCCGACCGGATGCTCGGCCTCGCGAACGCGTACCTCCAATGTGGTCGAAGCTCGAGTACGTCGACTTCTGGTACTCGGTGCCCGTCGAGACCGACTCCGGCCGCATCCAGTCGCAGCGCTGGCATCGCGACTTCGACGACAGGCATCTGCTGAAGGCGTTCCTCTACCTCGTGGACGTCGACGAGCACACCGGCCCGTTCGAGTTCGTCGCCGGCAGCGCCCGGGGACGAACGGCGGCCGACTTCTACCCGTGGTACCGCGGGAGCCCTGCCTACCCGCCGGACCGGGAGTTCGACGCGGCACGTCGACGCGGCGGACATACAGACGTTCACGGCGTCTGCCGGAACGCTCATCCTCTGCAACACGAGCGGCTTTCACCGGGGCGGGTTCGCGACCGCGAAGCCGCGCGTGCTCGCGACGGCTACGTACTGCTCGCCCGCATCGCTCGCCTCGCTGACGGAGCGCAACTACCGGCTGCCGAAAGGTTCCGAGAAGTCGCTCTCCGCGTCAACAGCGCTACGCAGTGCGTCAGCTCAGTCTCCCGGAGGCCCTGGACGGCCTCGACGCGGTCGCCGGCACGCGTCTCCTCGAGGAGAGCAGCGTTCGGGCGTGTGTCCTTTCGTGTCTCGTGCCAGAGGTGGAGGAGCGTTCCCTGCGGCCCCGGCCAGCCGCAGCGCAGCCCCAGGCGGTGCAGCCGAACGGCGAGGTCGACGTCCTCCTCGCCCCACTGCTCGTACCGCAGGTCGAAGCCGTTGACACGCTCGAAGTCGTTGCGCGAGACGCCGAGCAGGACGCCGTAGCGGTTGCCGTGCGGGACGAACTCGGGCAGGCCGTCGCGCCCAGGCCGACGGCGGTCGCGTGAGGTGAGCGCGGCGAGGGGCCCGGCGTGCGACCGCTCGCGCAGCCAGCGCGCGAGCGACCAGCGCTGCACCGGCAGCCGCTCGCGAAGGACGCGCTCCGAGAGCGTGCGGTCGAGCTCGAGACGCTTGCCGGCGACGAACCAGCCCGCGACAGCGCTCTTCCTCATGGCAGCGACGAACCCGCGTCGCGGCACGGCGTCGCCGTCGATCATGACGAGGAAGTCGCCCGCCGCCGCCTGGACGCCGAGGTTCTTCACGCGGGCCAGGCGAAAGCCGTCGTCCTCCTGGCGGACGTGGCGCAGGCGTCCGCCGAGCTCTTGCTGCCAGCGCGAGACGACGGCCGCGGTCTCCGGCCCCGACCCGTCGTCCGCGACGACGACCTCGAACCCCGTGTCCGTCTGCTCCGAGAGCCCGAACAGCACCGCGTCGAGCGCCTCGGGCCACTCGTAGGTCGAGACGACGATGCTGAGCGTCATGGGAAGAACGGCCCGGCGTCCTTCGTCACGAGCTCGCCCTGCCGGTACTTCTCGTCCTTCCAGGGCGACGCCGGCGGCGTCCGGCGCAGCCGGTCGACGAGCGACGGTCAGCCGCGTCCGGCGCTTGCCGCCGAGCTCGATCGGGCTCAGCCGTCCGTGGCCGGCGGCTGCGGGCGAATCGAGGCTCGACCGGCGCAGGAAGCACACGTGGAGACAGCGCAGCGGGCTCTCCTCCCACGCGTGCTGCTCGCTGAGCACGCCGATCGACTCACGGTCGTAGCCGGGCCGGAACGCGATCTCGCCGTCGTGCATGTACTGCCGGTAGGCCTTCGTCCAGGAGTCGATGGCCGCGAAGTTGAAGAGCTTCGTGATCGAGCGCGAGGGCGGCGACAGGTAGCCGGTAGCCGTGCCGCCGTCGCGGTCGAGCTCCGTGACGTTGAGGACGTTGGACTTCAGGCTGAAGTGCTCGCGGTGCGCGCCGGCGAGCAGGTCGGCGCGGAAGCGCTCGAGCCCGACCGGGTCGTAGAGCTCGTCGCCGTCGACGCCGAACACCCACGTGTCCGTTCCGGCGTACCCCTCGACGAGCGCGTGCGAGTCGCCCGTGGAGCGCACGCGCACCGCGTCCACATGAGGCAGCTCGCCCGCAACACGCTGCACGGCCTCCCACGTCCCGTCCGTCGACATGTGGTCGGCGACGTGCAACCGGTCGCAGAAGCCGGCGGCGTTGCGCAACGCTTGCTCGACGAACTCGTCCTCGTTGTGGACGAGCATGACGCCGACGATCTGCATCTGCCAGAGCGGCTAGCGCCGCTCGGTCGTCCACTCGAGCATCGGCCGTACCGGCCCGCGGAGGTGGCCGGGATAGCGGCCCTTCGACGAGTCGCCCTCACCGGGGTCGTGGACGTGGAAGGACACGGCCTCGCGCATCGCGGTGTGATGGCGGAGCTTGTACATGCCGGCCTTCGCACCGACGCTGACCACGCCGACGTCCACGGTGTACAGGCCCTCGTTGAGGTAGTTGCCGGGTATCCACGCCGTGGACGTGTAGTCCCCGGGGGCCGCGGCATCGTCCCAGGCGTCGGTGGTGTCGAGAGCGTTGAACGCCGTGTCTCCCTCGCGGTCGTAGACCTTGATCTTCGGAAACAGCGCGACGTCGTCGCTGAGGACGGTGAACGTGATCTCGATGCCGGCCGGCTGCGCGCACGTCGACGCTGTCGGCCAGCTCGCCGTGCTCGTCGACGACGCGAACCTCCCGCAGCCTCGCATGCTCGTTGCCCGGTGCGGTCTCGAGATCGGGCCAGGTCCGCCTCGACGGCGTGCCGCTGACGGACTGGAGGTAGTAGGCGACGACCTCGTCGCTCGACCCGTCGCGGACGATCTCGCCGCCGTCGAGCAGGATCGCCCGGTCGCAGAGCCGCGCGAGCGTCTGCATCTGGTGCGAGACGAAGACGACCGTGCGCCCGGAGCTCGAGAACTCCTCCATCCGCCCGAGGCAGCGCTTCTGGAACTCGGCGTCGCCGACGGAGAGCACCTCGTCCACGAGCAGGATCTCGGGATCGAGGTGGGCCGCCACCGAGAACGCGAGCCGCACGTACATCCCGCTCGAATACCGCTTGACCGGCGTGTCCATGAACGTCGACACGCCGGCGAAGTCGATGATCTCGGGCAGCTTGCGCGTGATCTCGCGGCGTCTCATGCCGAGGATCGCGCCGTTCAAGTAGATGTTCTCGCGGCCGGTCAGCTCCGGGTGAAAGCCGGTCCCGACCTCGAGCAGGCTGCCGACGCGGCCGTGGATGAGGGCCTGGCCGGACGTCGGCGTCGTGATCCGGGTCAGCAGCTTCAGGAGCGTCGACTTCCCCGCGCCGTTGCGACCGATGACGCCGAGGACCTCTCCCTGCTCGACCTCGAAGCTCACGTCCTTGAGCGCCCAGATCTCCTCGTACGACTGCTTATGCTCCTTTCCGGTGACTCGGCGGCCGGCGTGCGCGAGCGACTCTCGCAGCGTCCCGTAGCCCGACTGGAGCTGGCCGATGCGGTAGCTCTTCGAGAGCCTGTCGACCATGATCGTCGCCGTCGACATCAGATCGTGTCCGCGAACCGCGGCTCGGCGTGTCGGAAGAAGGCGAGCCCTGCCATCAGGAAGGTGACGGCCATGATGACGCCGACCACGACGACGCTCGCGCTCGGAGGCGACGCGCCGAGCAGCGACCAGCGGAGGCCGGTGATGACCGCGGTCATCGGGTTGAACGAGAGCAGCCACTGGTACTTATCCTCCAGCGCGTTCACTGGGTAGATGACGGGCGAGAGGTACATCCAGATGTTGATCACGAACGGAATCGCGTACGGCACGTCGCGGTAACGGACGTGCGCGACCGTGAAGAGGAGGCCGACGCCGAGTGCTGTGACCGCGGCGAGCAGCAGGAAGAGTGGGGCGACCAGGGCTTCGATTCCAATCGGGATGTCGAACCAGAGGATCATCGCGACGAGCACCGGAAACGCCACGAGGAAGTCGACGAGCGGCGTCGTTATCGAGCTGAGCGGCAGCAGCAGGCGGGGGAAGTAGACCCGCGTCACGAGCGAGCGGTTGCCCACGATGCTCCCGCTCGCGCCGCTCAGCGACGTCGCGAAGTACGTCCACGGCAGGACGCCCGCGAGCACGAAGACGGGGTATGGCAGCCCGTCCGACGGGAAGTCCGCGAAGCGGCCGAAGATGAGCGTGAAGATGACGGTCGTCAGCAGCGGCTGCAGCACGACCCAGAAGACGCCGATGAACGTCTGCTTGTAGCGCACCTTGATGTCGCGCCAGACGAAGGTCAGCGCGAGCTCGCGGAAGCGCCACAACTCGCGCAGCTCGAGATGCGGCATGCGCGTGGCAGGCCGGATCGTCGTGATGCGCGCGTCCCGCACGAGCTCCTCGGCGCTCGTGTTCTCGGGCGCCGTTTTTTCGAGGACGCTCACGATTCCAAGGCTACCGAGCGGGCGTGAAGATTCAGTGCGCTTGCGATCTTGTCCGCGTAGGCCGGAATCGCGAACTCGTTGCGGAACCGCTCGCGGCCGGCCGTGGCGAGACGCTCGCAGAGCTGCGCGTCGTCCCGCACGCGCTCGAGCGCGTCCCTGAGCGCGACCGCGTCGCCCTCGGGGACGAGGATTCCAGCGGGGCCCATGATGTCGGCGATGCCGCCGCTGTCCGACGCGACGATCGGGAGGCCCATCGCGAGCCCGTCGACGAGCGTGCTCGCGGACTGCTCCTTCCAGCGCGGAGTCGTCAGCGACGGCACCGCGAGGCAGTCGAGCGCAGAGTAGAACGACCAGAGCTCGTCCTTCGGCAGGAGGCCGAGGTAGTGGACGCTGTCGTTCTCCGCCGCGAGCGCCTCGAGCTCGGCTCGCTGCGGGCCGTCGCCGGCGAGGACCAGCCTGGCGTCTGCCGGCAGCGCGTCAATGAGCACCCGCCAGCCCTTGGCCTCGATCAGCCTGCCGGCGAAGCCGACCGTGAAGCCGTCGCTCGCGAAGGGCAGCGGCATCGCGGCGACCTCGCTCTCGGGCTCGAGCCCGCCCGCCACGAGCGTCGACGCGGGCACCGTGAACGGCATGCCTGCGTCGCGAATCCCCTCGAGCGACGGCTGGGCGACCGTCATGAGGTGGTCGAGCCGCGGCCAGAGGAGGCGGCGAGCGGCGCGCTCGGCGGCACGGGCTGAACGCGGAAAGATGTTCTCGCAGACGGCCGTGACGATGCGCGGGCGGCTGCGGAAGCGGTAGAGCGCGAGCATCTCCAGCAGGAACGGGTCGATCGGCTCCTCCTGTACCCAGATCACGTCGGGACCGATGTCGCGCAGTTGCGCGGCGATCCACCGAAGGCGTTCCACGCGCGAGCCCGGCGGCACGTGCCGAACCTCGATCGGCAGCTCGGAGGTGGCCTCAGCCGTCCCATGGGCCTGATGGACCGTCGGCAGGTCGGCGGGCGGGGCGGCGGCGAGCACGATCGCGCGGACGTCGTAGCGCCTGACGATCTCCTCGAGCGCAAGCCAGTGCACCGGGTAGAACGCGAGGCGGCTGTAGAGGACGAGCGTCTGCGTCACTTCAACTGCGAGACGATGGCGCCAACGACTCGCCCTCCCGCCTTCCCGTCCACCTCGCCGACGACCTCGCGCGAGATCCTCGCCCGCTCGGCGGAGAGCTCGTCGGGCCGTTCGAGCGCACGCTCGATCCCCGCCAGGAGCTCGTCGAAGTCGTGGGCCCGCAGGAACGCCGCCGAATCCGCGAGCTGCCGGTAGTGGTCGCCGCCGAGGTTCCGCTCCGCCCAGCTCTCCCCCGCGGGCGCGCCCTCGTCGAAGAGCACGCAGACGGCGGGACGGTCGTTGACGAGCGCCTCCAGGAGGATCGTGCCCGCGTTCGAGACAACGACGTCGGCGTGCTGGAGCAAGGTCGCCAGGTCTTCGAGATCCGTGTAGCTCGGGTTCTGCACGGCCACGCCGGGGACACTGCTCGCAGCGACGTAGCGCTCCGGCGCCCTGCTGTCGCGCGGATGCGGGCGGAAGAGGAGCGAGCAGCGCTCGTGCCGGCCGCCGCCCTGCCAGCTCGCGACGAGGCGCTCGACGAGGTTCCCTTCGTACGGCGCGTTGTGCGGCGTGTTCCCCGCGAAGAGCACGAGCGGCTTGTTCGGGTCGAGGTCGTATCGGCGGAGGAGCTCCGCGAAGGCCTGCCTTAGGCCGTTGCCGGTGGTAGACGTCGGTCTGCGGCCAGCCCGTCACGGCGATCCGCGCCGGGTCGATGCCGTGGTAGCGCACGAGGTCGGTTCGCATGATCTCGTTCTGGACGACGTAGAGGTCGAGATGCGGCGAGACGGCGCCCTTGCCGACCGTGTGGTCCCACGAGGCCACGTAGCCCGCGACGGGCACGCCGAGGCGGCGCGCAGCGGCGAGATACGGCATGGAGACGTGCGACTGGAGGTTCGTCACCACGAGCCCGTCGCACCCGGCGCGCATCGCCTCCAGCAGCGGCGCCGGCACGTACCGCCGGCCGGAGAAGAGCCACGCCGACAGCGCACGGTCGACGGCGTCCCAGCGCGGCAGATGGCCCGCGCGGTCGATGTCGAGAAACGCGATCGGGTGGCCGTGCTCCCAGCGTCCTTCGTTGAAGCCGTGGCGAAGGCTCGTGCGGACGGCGACCGTGTGGAACCCGACGTGGTCGTCGAGGAAGATGTCCGCCCGGCGCACGATCCGCTCGCCGAGCGGCACGCGCAGGTGGGGTAGGTCGGCCGACTCGACGATCTCGAGGCCCTCGAGCTGCGGGCGCCAGGGATCGATGTGCTTGTGGTGCAGGGGAAAAAGCGCCGTGATCCGGTCGTCGAACGCCTTCCGCAAGCCGGAGACGATGCCGCAGTCGAAGAAGACGCGGTTGGGAAGGGGGTCGACGAAGACGAGCCAGATCACGCGCCGAAGGCTAGCCCTCAACTACGCCGTCGCTCCGGCCGATAGGTGGCAAATGCGCCAAAGGAGCGAGAAGCTCGCCCCGGTGCTTGCGCTGGCCGCGTTGGCGGCTGCCGTGCCCCCGCTCCTGCTGCACATGTTCGCCGGCGACATGGTTTCCATCGAGGGCATCGTCCACTTCGCCGGCGTCGGCATGACCTCTCTGGCCCTGACGGCCGCGGCCGGGACGATGACGATCGTCGGCGCACGCCGCCGCGACGGGCGCACCGTCCTCATCGGCACGGCGTTCTCGGTGATGGCCGCGCTGCTCGCGCTGCACGGAATCGCGACGCCGGGCGTGATTGCAGAGATGAACGGCGTCGTGGCGTTCACAGGCGCCGGCACGCTCCCCATCGGTGCCGCGATCCTCGCGCTGAGCGTGCTGCCCGCACTACGCAGGCCGGACAGCGTGGGCCCACTGCTCGCCTTGCAGGCCTTCCTGCTGGTCGCCATCTTCGGTCTCGGCCTGACGGCGCTCTTCGCGCCGTCGCTCGTGCCGCCGGTGCCGGAGCCGAACAGCCCGCCGGCTCTCGCCGCCCTCGCTGCCGGCCTGGCGTTCTTCCTCGTACTAGCCCTGCGGGCCCTGCGTACGTTCCTCCTCACACGCCGCACCGAGGATCTCGTCGTTGCCGTGGGCATCTTCTGGCTCGGGGCGGCGCTGCCGCCCGCGCTGACACAGAGCTACATGATGGTGAACTGGTGGCTGGGCCACGCGTTCGAGCTCGTAGGCATCGTGCTCGTCGTCGTTCCCGTTGCGCTCGACCTGCGTCGCTCGCACCAGTCGCGCCCTCTCATCGGCGACTTTCGCGGCGGCGAGCTCGTCGCGGCCGAGGAAGCGTTTCTCGGCTCACAGGTACGAGCGCTGACGCAGCGCCTGGCGGAGAAGGACACGTACACGGAGGAACACACGCGTCGTGTGGCACTGCGCGCAGTGCAGGTGGGTGAGGCGCTCGGGTTCCCGCCGACACACCTGCGCGAGCTCGCCATCGGCGGGCTGTTGCACGACATCGGCAAGCTCTCCACTCCCAGCGAGATCCTTCAGAAGCCGGGAGCGCTCGACGACGACGAACGCGCAGTGATCGCAAAGCATCCGCTCTCGGGCGTAAAGCTGCTCAACGACCTGGGCGGGTTCTCGGAGCGCGTGCGGCGACTCGTCCGCGACCATCACGAGCGGCTCGACGGCAGTGGCTACCCGGCCGGCCTGCGCGAGGACGAGCTTCAGCTCGACGCCAGGATTCTCGCCGTGTGCGACGTCTACGACGCGCTCATCTCCCCGCGCGTGTACCGCGGCCCGTGGAGCCACGAGCAGGCGATGGCGCACCTGCACCAGGCCGCCGGCACGGAGTTCGACCGGCGGTCCGTGGAGGCACTCGACAGCGTGCTGCAGAGCGAGCGTGCCCGGGCGACGGGAGTGCTATCGGACCGACGCGAGCGCCTGCGCCAGGGATTGCCCGCCATCGAGCACGCCTGAGAACAGGTCCCCGTCCTTGGCCACCCGCCGCAGGACGACGTCCATCGTGAAGTCGGCCGGGTCGAGGCCAGCCTTCACCTCGTCCCAGCGCAGCGGCGTGGAGACCGGGGCTCCCGGCCGCGGCCGCACCGAGTAGGCGGACGCGATCGTCTTCCCTTCGCCGTTCTGGTTCGCGTCGATGAGCACGCCGCGGCGCTTTCGCTTCACCCACTCGGTCGTGACGAGCCCGCGGTGCGTCGTCGCCAGCGTGCGCGCGACGATCTCTCCGAGCTCGCGCGCCTGTGCATACGTCGACCGGCGGGCGATGGGCACGAGCACGTGCATCCCGTCGGCGCCGCTCGTCTTCGGATAGCCGGTGAGGCCGAGCCCGTCGAGCAACGCCTTCACGAGCAGCGCCACCTCGACGACCTCCGGGAAGCCGACGTCGGGCGACGGGTCGAGGTCGAAGAGCACCCAGTCCGGGCGGTCGGGCTTGTCCACGCGCGAGTACCACGTGTTCATGTCGATGCAGGCCATGTTCACCATCCACAGCAGCGCGAGCTCGTCGTTCACGAGCGGCGCGTCGATCAGCCGGCGCTGGCGCGGGCTCTCGCGCGTCGAGACCTCGAACCGCCGTGTCGGTATCCAATCGGGCATGTGCTTCGGCGCGTCCTTCTGGAAGAAGAACTTGCCGTCGATGCCGTCGGGGTAGCGCTTCATCGTGAACGGCCGCTCGCGGAGGTGGGGGAGGATGGTGGGCGCGATCTCGCGGTAGTACGCCAGCAGTTCGCCCTTCGTGATCCCGTCTTCGGGCCAGAAGAGCTTGTCGAGGTTGGAAAGCTTCAGGGTCCTCTTGCCCTTCCGGATCTCCGTGGGGAACGGATCCTCGCGGCGGACCTCCTCGGGCGGCTTGTCGTCTCGTATCCCGAGATAGACAGGCGCACGGAGATGACCGTCGTGCGTCCACTCGACGAACGCGACCTCCACCACGAGCTCCGGCTCCACCCATGTGAGGTCGCTCGTCCGGACGCGGGGCATCTTCGGCACCGTCTCGAGCGGCGAATCCGGCCGTACGAGCGGCTTCAGGCGCACAAGGAGCTCGTCGATCGCGTCCTCCGAGTAGCCCGCGCCGACATTGCCCGCCCAGCGCAGCTTTCCCCGGTCGCGGACGGCGACCACGAGCGCGCCCATCCGCTCTCGTTTGCGCTGTCCCTTCGTGTAGCCGGCGACGACGAACTCCTGCTGCGGCCGCACCTTCACCTTTAGCCACTGCCGCGACCGGCCCTGGTCGTAGGGCGAGTCGGCCCGCTTGGCCATGACTCCTTCCAGGCCCTGCTTGGACGCCGCCTCGAGCAACGCTTCCCCGTCGTCGAACGTATCGCTCAGGACGACCGACTTCGACCGCGCGAGCAGTTTCGCGAGGCGCTTGCGGCGCTCGGTCAGGGGGAGGTCGACGAGCGGCTCGCCGTCCTGCTCTAGCAGATCGAAGACGTAGTAGACGAGCGTCCCCGATCCCTGCTGCATGGCGGAGAAGCTCGCGCGCCCATTATCGTCGAGCCTGCAGACCTCGCCGTCGAGGACGCAGTCGGGAGTCCGTACCGCCTGCGGCAGAGCTCGGGCGACCGTCTCGAAGCGGCTCGTGAAATCGCTCTTCCCGCTGCGGCTCTGCAATTCCTCGACCTCGCCTCCACGGATGTAGGCGAGAGCGCGGTAGCCGTCCCACTTCGGCTCGAAGAGCCAGCCCTCGCCGCGGGGCAGCTCCTTCACGAGCGTGGCGGCCATCGGCCGATAGCGGCGCTTAGTGCCTGACGGCTTGGCGACCTCGTCGCGCTTGCGCAGGAGCAGCCAGTTCTTCTCCTGGCCGGAGAGGTGTGCCGGGATGAGGGCCCAGGTGCCCTGAAGGCGCTTGCCGTCGAGCCGGAACGTCAGTCCGCCGTCGCGCTTCTCCTCGATCAGCTCGTACGTTCCGCGGTCCCAGATCTCGACGGTGCCTGCGCCGTACTCGCCCTTCGGGATCTCGCCCTCGAACGTTCCGTACTCGAGCGGATGGTCTTCGACGTGGACAGCGAGGTGTTGCTGGCCCGGCTCGAGCGGCACGCCTTTCGGCACCGCCCAGCTCGCGAGCGCGCCGTCGCGCTCGAGGCGAAGGTCGTAGTGGAGCGCCCTCGCCTGGTGGCGCTGGATAACGAAGGCCGGCGCGCCCTTTCCGTGCTCGACCGCCCGGTCGCGGTCGAGCTTTTGGCTCCGGCGTCTTTCCCGGCCTGCGCTTGCGCCGATAGTCACGAAGTCGGTCGGAAGAGGGCATCGTGATCGCGTGTCGCCGCGAAAACGGCTAGTTCATGCGGTTTCAGGGGGTTGTACGCAACGGGGATAAGCCTGTGGAGACTGTGGATTCCCGATCTTTGTGCCGAAAACGCACAAAGTTGTGCCCGATCTCGTCACGCGTAGATGCCCATGCGCCGAAACTTCGCCCTGCCGCTCCCGCCGGAGGATGTCCGGGGGCGTGCCTTCGATCTCGGAGAGCGCCAGCTCGAGTGCCTCGCCGAGCAGCCGCGCGGCCCCGTCGTGATCGGTCTGCGCGCCGCCGTCCGGCTCGGGGACGATGCCGTCGATCACCCCCAGCTCGAGCGAGTGCAGCGCGTCCGGCTTGAAGGCCGCCGCCGCCTTCCGCGCCTCGCCGGCGTCGCGCCAGAGGATCGCCGCGCACCCTTCCGGGCTGATGACCGAGTAGATCGCGTTCTCCTGCATGAGCACGCGATCGGCCACGGCGATGGCGATGGCGCCGCCCGATCCTCCCTCGCCGATGATGCAGGAGACGATCGGCACGCCGAGCCGGGCGAGCACGGCCTGCGAGCGCGCGATGGCGCCGCCCTGCCCGTGCTGCTCGGCCGAGACGCCCGGGTACGCGCCCAGGCGTGTCGACAAGCGTGATGAGTGGAAACTCGTGCCGCCCGGCGAGCTCCATCACGCGCATCGCCTTCCGGTAGCCCTCCGGGTACGCCATGCCGAAGTTCCGCTGGGTGCGCTCCTTGAGGTCGCGGCCCTTCTGATGGCCGATGAGCGCGACCGTGCGGTCGCGGAATCGGCCGATGCCGGTGACGAGCGCCTGGTCGTCGGCACGACCACGGTCGCCGTGCAGCTCGACGAAGTCGTCGAACAGCCGTCCCACGTAGTCGAGCGTGTACGGCCGTTCGGGATGACGCGCGAGCTCGACGGAGCGCCAGATCTCCTCGTCCGTGACCTCCGCGTCCATCCGCTCGAGCTGCTCCTCGAGCCGTTCGAGATCCGTGGAGAGCCCCGTGCCGCCGAGCAGGCTCAGCCGCTTGAGCTTCGCCAGCCGCTCGCGAAGACGGAGCTGCTGCTCAGCCGTCACTCGCGCTCACGCGAGAACAGTCGCAGCAGCGTGGCCAGGTACGGGCGAAGCTCCTTCCGCGGGAGGATCGCGTCGACGTGGCCGAAGCGGTAGTTCGACTCCGCGAGCCCGAAGTCGTCGGGAAGCTTCTCCCGGGTCGTCTGCTGAACGACGCGAGGGCCCGTGAACGACAGGAGCGCCTTTGGCTCGGCGACGATCACGTCCCCGAGCGACGCAAAGCTCGCGAGCACGCCGGCGGTCGTCGGATGCGCCATGACGCTGAAGAGCGCCCCGCCGGCGTCGTGGAGGTCCTCGACTGCGCACACGGTCTTCGGCAGCTGCATCAGGGAGAGGATCCCTTCCTGCATGCGTGCGCCACCCGACGCCGTGACGGAGATGAGCGGCACGCCGCGCTCGGCCGCGCTCTCGCAGGCGCGTACGAGCTTCTCCCCCACCGCGCTGCCCATCGATCCGCCGAGGAACGAGAAGTCCATGACGGAGAGCTCGCAGTCGTGCTCGTCGAGCGTCGCGCGGCCGATGACGATCGCCTCCCCGAGCCCCGTCTGCAGCTCCGCTTCCGCAAGCCGTTCCTTGTAGGGGCGGAGGTCGAAGAACTCGAGCGGGTCGGCCGACCGGACGTCCGCCGCCTCCTCCTCGAAGCTGCCGGGATCGGCGAGATACGCGATCCGCTCGCCCGCAGGCATGGGGAAGTGGTGCCCGCACTGGGTGCACACGCGCAGGGCTACCCGCAGCTCCTCGTCGCGGAAGTGCGAGTTGCACGAGGGGCACGTGTTCGGGTGGCGCTTCCCCTCGACCGCCTGTGGCTCGTCCTTCCGCTCGATCGAGACGTCGATGCCGCTTTCGGCCATCAGATGGCCCACTATAGACCCGCTCTCAAAGCCAGCACGCGCGCCGCTGCCTCGCGTACGCGCTGCCGAAACGACGCCGATTGCCGCGCCTTCGCGAGCAGGTGACGGTAGACGGGGAGATACGAGCCGCGGCCCGTCAACAGCAGGAGATCGGCGCCCGCTCGCACAGCTCGCTCGGAGGTGGCCGTAATCGGGCCGGTCGCGAGCGACGCCGCAGCCTCCATCGAGTCCGTCACCACTACGCCGCGGTAACCGAGCTTGCCGCGCAGCAAACCCTCGATGGCCGCGCGCGACTGCGACGCAATGCGGTTGGGGTCGAGCGCCGGGTAGCGCGCGTGGGAGACCATCACGAGCGGCACGCCCTCGGTGATGGCGGCCGCGAACGGCGGCACGTCGACGGCCATGAGCCTTGCGCGACTGCGGCGAATCGTGACCGGGCCGTCGTCCGTGTTCACCCTCGCGGCCCCGAGGCCCGGGAAGTGCTTGACCGTCGGCGCGATCCCTCCCGCGCGCCAGCCCGCCACGGCCGCGGCGGCAGCCTCGCTCACCCGCCCCGGCCGTGTCGAGAACGACCGCGAGGCAAGCGCAGCCCCCGGGACGCTGGGGACGTCGGCCACCGGGGCGAGGCTGACGGTGATCCCGGCCCGTCGCAGCACGAGCCCGGCTCGTCTGGCATCGCGACCTACCGTGCCGGCCGCCGCCTGCTGCGGGGCAGAGAGCACGGGCGGAGCCCACGGGACGATCCTCACGTCGCCTCCTTCCTGGTCGACGGCGATCACGGGGTTGCGGCCGGCCTGACGGAGCTGCCGCGTCAGCGTTCGCAGCTGCCCCGGCGAAGCGACGTTGCCGCCGAAGAGGATGACGCCCGCCGCCTTCCGCTCGCGGAGTGCCTTCAGCACGTACGGAGGTGCGGAGGTCCCCTGGAAGCTCATGACGATCAGCTGGCCGACCTGCTGCTGAAGGGGAAGATCGCGGCCGCCTGCGGGTGACGCAGCCGGAATCGCAAGCATGACGAAGAGAAGAGCGAGCAGCCTGCTCAAAGACCGAGAGCGGCTACGAGCCTCGCCAGCGGCTGGACGCTGGCTCGATCCGGCGTCACGCCGGACAATCCGGCACCCGCCACCATCGATCGCTCGGCGACCGTCTGGAGGAGCTGCTCGGCGTCAGGCAGGCTCATTCCGTCAGGCTCCGGCATGAACGACGGCAGCTCGTCCGCGTCCATCACGTCGGCGTCGAAGGCGACGTAGACGGCGTCCGTGCTCTCGAGCACGGCGTCGAGGTCAACTGCGCTCGTGGCAAGACCCGTCTGCGCGATGAATGCCTCCTCCGGCGGATCGAGGTTCCGCGCTCCGAGGAGCACCGTGTCCTCGATGCGGACGGAGCCGGCATCGAGCACCATCCGCAGGGGCATGCCCCACTGGTTGCCGCTCGGCGAGGTCTCAGGCGTGTTGAGATCGCCGTGTGCGTCGAGCCAGACGAGGCCCAGACGGTCGAAGCGCGCTGACAGAGCCTCGATCGCGCCCACGTGAGAGCAGCAACAGCCGCCGAGCACGAGCGGGCGCTCGGGGAGCGCCGTCGCCAGCGCGAGCTCCTGCTCGCCGAGGCTCGGCTCCTCGATGACCGCCACCTCCGGATACATGAGGTCGAGTGAAGCGCCGGCGACCATGACGTCACCACCGTCGCCCCAGGCCCGCGGGACGCGCACGAGACCGGCGGCGAACTCGCGCCCGCAGGCGTGGCACTCGTAGCCCGGCCCGATCGCGACGGCGGTGTACGTCTTGCAGTACGGGCATTTGCCGCGGAGAACGCTCACACCAGCTCCTTCTCGTACGTGATCTCCTCGGTCACGACGTGCATGCCGACACGCTCGTAGAGGCGTGTCGCGCCGGTCGGGTTCTCCGAGTCGACGCCGAGGCTCACGCGGCGGATGTCGCGTGCCCAGAACTCGCGGAAGGCGTGGAGCAGAAGCGCCTGACCGAGGCCCTGCCGTCGATAGGCCTGCCGCGTGCCGATCATGCCGACGAAGCCTCCGCCGTGCCTGCCCGACTCGCAACGGGCGTACGCGGCGATCCGTTCGCCGTCCCGGACGACAAACCAGAGGCTCTTGTCGTCGTCGGCACGCAGCTTCCACCACTCCTCGAACGACATCGGGACGAAGCCCCACTCGTTCGCGAATGCCTCCCCGACCGCGTCGTGGTACTCGCGTGCTTCGTCCTCGCGGAAGGTGTCGACGGCGAGGCCGTCACGCACCTCCGGTACCGGTGGCTCCTCAGTGAGCTCGATCGCCATCTCGTAATGCCGCCGCGCGGGCTGATAGCCACGCGACTCGAGGAGTGCGTGCGCGCTCTTGTCCGCTCCCAGCGTGTGTTGCAGGACACGCCCGACCCCGTGCTTGCGGGCCCTCGCCTCCGTGTCGTCGACGAGCAGAGCTCCGAGCCCGCGGCCCTTGGCGTCGGGCCGCACGCAGCTGCCTCCGAACGCCGTCCCGTCGTGCACTTCGATCCAGCCGGTCGCGATCGCACGGCCGTCTTCCGAGAGCAGCCACGAGTCCTCGTCGAGGTTCGTTCGCAGCCACCAGCTGCGGACGTCGTTCTCGCCGATCGTCGGCGTCAGCCCGAGCGACCTCTCGTCCTCTGTGAGCAACTCGGCGACGAGGGCCGCGTCCTCGTGTGTCAGCGGGCGCGACGAGATGCCCTCAGGGAGCGAGCTCATCGAGCACCTCCGCGAGGGATACGAGCGTCGGCGACTCGCGAGCCGGCGTATAGCCGTCTCTGTCTTGGCCGAGCCGGTTGATCCAGAAGCAGGGGATGCCGAGCTCCGACGTCGGCGCGACGTCGTGGAAGAGGCTCGCGGCGACGTGAACATCCGGCAGCCGCCCTTCTTCCTTCTCGAACGCCTGCCAGTGGCCATGAGCCGGCTTGTAGGAGCCGATCTCGGACGCGACGATCGACCGGTCGAACGGCACGCCGATCGCCGTCATCGACGCGTCGATGAAGTCGCGATCGGTGTTCGAGAGGATGCAGAGCCGCCAGCCGCGCGCCCGCGCCTGCTCGAGCGCACCCGGTACCTCGGGGAACACGTCCCACGACGGCAGGGCAGCGCCGAGCGCGTCTCGCTCGTCCGCCGGAGCGCCCAGCCGCTCGAGCACGCGCGCCATCACCTCCCGGTACGGCAGCTCGGGCTCGTCGCGCTCGATCGCCGGCTCCAGCTCGTGGTACGCGGCGAGCTTCGGGTCAGCCTCGTCCTCGCCGAAGATGCGCGCCAGCTCGCGACGCATGCCGCCGTTCCAGTCGACGAGCGTGCCGTAGCAGTCGAACGTCGCCCAGCGCTCCACGCCGGGAGACTAGCGGTCGGCTATTGGAGGACCGTGACCGCGTCGCGCTCGGCCTCGAACACTGCCTCGCGCACGTCGCCGAGGTCTTCGCCGTCCGCTTGGAGCGGCAGCGGGACGTCGCAGTGGACCTCGATGCGGTCGAGATCGTGTCCCGCGAGGACGCCATGCACCGGCCATCCCGCGCCGGACGAGCACGCGGGTGCCAGGCACGCCGACGACAGCGCCGTCACCGAACGGGCGCCACGACGTCCAGACCAAGCTCGAAGCGAGCAGCAGGTAGGAAGCGCAGCGGCAGGGGGCCGGCGTACGTGAAGACCGCGTCGTTCGAGACGAAGACGGCGGCGCGCGGCCCAAGCCCACGACCTCGAGCCGTGGCTCGTAGCCCCGTAGGAGGTCGCGCAACCACTGCCCGGCCGTACTGGAGGTCGCTGGAGCGGCGGCCGCTCGCGCGCGCTGCCTGCGTCTCCAGCTCGCGCACGACGTCTGAGTCGACGCCGATGCCCGCAGAGAACGCGAAACCGGCGGCCGTTCACCCGCCCGACCGAGATTCTGCGCTCACGCGCGCCGAGGGAGCGCGCCAGGACGTTCGCGCCGCCCGCGGGCACCACGCCCAGAGCCACGCCGCCCCGAAGCCCGTTGAGCGCCTCGTTGAGCGACGCCGTCGCCGCCGAGCACCCAGACCTCGTCGCCCACGGCCACACGCGCGAGCTCGGTCGCATGCCCGCGACGCTCCGTGCGGAGCGTCTCCTCCGGCCGCAGCCGAGCCTCGACCTCCGCGATCCGCTCGTCCGTGACGCGGCTCGCATACGGATTGACGATGAGCGTGCGGCGCGTCAAATGACGAAGGCCTCGGGCCGGGCCTCGTTCCGCTCGAAGCGCTCGAGGGCGAACGGCGAGAGGTCGAGCGTCGGCGTCAGGCCGGCGACGAGCTCCGCAACGTGCTCGCCGACAGCCGGCGCCTGCTGGAAGCCGTGGCCCGAGAAACCCGTCGCATACAGGAAGCGGCTCGGCCCCTCGGCTTCGCCGACGATCGCGTTGTAGTCCGGGCTCACCTCGTAGTAGCCCCACCACGAGGACTGCACGGGCAGCTCGCCGAGCACCGGCAGGCGCCGTGCGGCAGGGACAGCGAGCTCCTCGAGGCTCTGCTCCCGGCCGCCGAAGGCGATGCCGGGGCCTTCGCGGTGGAAGTAGAAGCCGGTCGAGAAGTCGACGGTCAGCGGCAGCTGCGCCGGCAGCCCACCATCCGCAGGCGTGAAGTGCAGCCAGCGCTGCTCGCCGCTGACCGGAATGTCCACACCGGCCATCGCGCCGACCTCCCGCGACCACGCGCCGGCGCAGCAGACGACGGTCCCCGTCGCGATCCGGCCCTGAGTCGTCTCGACGGCCACGATCCCACCTTCGGCGACGTCGATGCCGACGACGTCGCAGCCCTGGCGGACGTCGAGGCCTCGCGCGTACCACTGGACGACGTCCTCGGGGGTGACATGACCGTCCAGCTCGCAGAAGGTCGCCGCGAGCAGGCCTTCAGGCTCGAGCTGCGGGACGATGGCGATCGCCTCGTCCACCGACAGCTCGCGCGACGGCACGCCCAGAGAGTGCTGGAGGGCGAGCGCCGCGCGGAACCGCTCGACGTCCGCCTGGTTGTCGAGGAGAAAGAGGTACCCGTGCTGGTGGAGCTCGACGCCGTCCATCCCCTCCAGCTCGACGAGGGAGCGCAGGGCGATCCGGATGTTCAGCTCGTCGGCGAACTGCGTCCTGAAGCCGCCGGCCGACTTGCTCGTCGAGCCGGCAGCGAGCACGTCACGCTCGACGAGCACGACGTCGTCAATACCGAGCCGCCGGAGATGCCAGGCGACGCTCGTCCCCATGGCTCCTCCGCCGACGACAACCACTTCGGCCGTGTCGCGCACGGCCCCATTCTCATTCGTCCGCGATCACTCCGAGGTTGTAACCCATGTGCTTCATCTCCTCGGCGGCCTCGGCCATGCGTGCGATCTCCGTGTGGCGCGGGATTTGCTCGTTGAAACGCTGGAGCGCCGTCTTGTCACCGCGCTCGACGGCCGCCGCGAGCAGGAGGAGCTCGTCGGAGTACGCGAGCATGCCCTCGGCAAGCTCCTCGTTGTGCTCTTCGACCTCGGCCGGCGGCTCGAACCGGGTCTCGAGCTGCTGCGCGGCGATGCGCAGCTCGGTGCTCGCGGCGTCGATCTTCCGGACGAGCGCGGCGCCGGACACGCCGCGCGTCGCCTGGAACGCTTCACGCACCTCACTGTAGACCGCCCGGACTTGGCGCTCGTACTGCGCCTTCGTCAGCCGCTTCTCGCCCCCACATGCGGAGGCGAGAAGCGCGCCGACGACAAGCGCCAGGAGGGAGGCGCTACTGGTGAACCGTGACATTGCCCTTCGTGAGCGACCCGCTCTTCGAGTACGAGCCGATCACGATCCCGAACGTGTCTCCCGAGTTGCCGTTGTCGTCGACGTCCACCTTGAAGGACTGCGTGGTGCCGTTCGTGCCGTTGAGTCCCGTGCCCTGGATCGTCGCCGTTCCGTCGGCGCGGCAGATGACCTGGGAGATCGTCGTCGACCGGAAGTCGATGTTCGCGGCCGCGTCCCGGTAGTCGACCTTGCCCTTGGGGTTGGCGTGGACGCTGAGGTTGAACTTGCCCTCGCCGCCGGCGCTCGGGATCGCTCCTCCGCCGGTGACCTTGCAGCCGGTGCCGCCGCCGCCACCGCCGCCACCGCCGGGTGCCGCCAGGACGAAGTCCATGGACGGCGCGTTGTCGAGCGGGTAGAGGAACGACTGCAGATCCTGGACGGGTGACAAGGTGTTGCCGAGCGACCAAGCCGTGGCGTCGTAGAAGCGCGTTCCGACCGCCGCAGCCGACTCGGACGGCCGCTCACCGTGTCCGGTTGAGCCCGTGAGGCTCCGGAGCAGGTAGCGCGGGACGCTGAGCCGAATCGTGTTCGTCGCCTGGTCGACGCTGCCGGGAATCGGCTGGCCGCCGGGGTAGAGGATGCACTTGCCGCCGACCACGCCGCCTCCGGACTGGCAGGGCTGCGCGCCGGTCGTGTAGTCGTTGTAGCCGAAGGTGAAGCCCTGCACCGGGTTCCACCTCGCGGAAGCGGCAACGTCCTGCCAGCCGTTCGTGAACCGGAACACCCAGAGCAGCGACTGCGACTGCGTGCGCACCATCGTGTTCTGGAGCGACGCCGTCGAGAGGTCGGCCACCTTCATCGTCACGGTGAACCCTCCGTCCGGCACCGCCGAGCCGTCGAGGAAGTCGATCTCCGGGCCGACCGACACCGACTGGTAGTCGGCCGCCGGCTCGTTCGCGCTCGCCGGGTCGGGCGGCACGATGCCCGGAGTCGCCACGGAGTAGAGCGAGAGTGCGTCGCCGGAAGGATCGGTCGACGACGTGCGGACGACCGGGCGGTTCGAGCTCACGGAGCCGCCGCCGAGCGACGGCCCGCCGTTCTGCGTTACGGCCATGGTCGACGCGACATGCCCGGCTTCCTCGTCCGGCTTCTTGTTCGTCCGGTCGAAGATGATCGTGGTCTTGCCGGTGACCGGGTTGTAGTCGATGGCGAGGAAGTCCGCCATCGTGCGGTCTCCCGGCGGGACCGCCAGGTCGCAACCGAGCCCGTTGAGGCAGATCGAGTCGTAGTGGAACGGGTGCGTCGTCGCCTTGACCTGGCTGAACGTGGCAGACGGCGACAACGCGTTGGTCGAGATGTTCCCGTAGATGTTCCAGCTGGCCTTGAAGTCGCCGCCGTTCGGGTCGCCCTGCGTCTCGGTGCCCGCGAACATGAACGCGACGCGACCGGGGGCCCCGCCAGCGGTCAGCCATGGGAAGACGGTCGTGCGCACCGCGTCACGGTCGACCTGGATGCGCGGGCCCCAAAGCGTGCCGACGCCCTGTTGCGTCGCCGCCACGGCGGCCGTCGTCGTCGAGGCAGGCAGATCGCACTTCTCGAGCTGCGCCTTCGTGATCGACTTCATGTACGTGTGGAAGGCGCCGCTGTCGCCGTAGCCGATGTAGATGTTCCCGGCGCTGTCGTTGTCCGTCGAGACGAAGCCGGGCACTTCGCCCGGGACAAAGTCCGCGACGCACATCTGCCACGTCAGCCCGCGGTCCCTCGAGACAGAGAGGTTGATGAAGTCGCCGGACTGGCCGTTGAACGTGCCGGTGGCATCCCAGCCGAAGTAGACGAGGTTACGCGCGTCGTCGTAGCGCATCGGCCCTGGGAAGAGCGGGCTCGCCGCGGCGATGACCGCGGCCGCCGGATTGAACGTGAGCCCCTTGTCGGTCGAGCGCAACACGACCGTGTTCCGGGGCGCGGCGTGGTTGTAGGCGAGAAGAACCGTGTTCGCATCGACGAACGTCTGCCACTGCCGATCTGCGACGCCGCCCTGGTTCGTGATGCCGCCCGTGACGTCGCCACCACCCGTGGCAAAGCTGCGCCCGTAGTTGGGAGAGATCGAGGTGGCGAAGCCTGTCAGCGGCCCGAGGCCGCTCATGGCCAAGTCGTAGTTGCCGCGACTGTTCTTGACGTGGCCGAGGGCAACCGCGCAGTCGCCGCCACCGCCACCTTCTGCCTGGCCGCGCGGAGGCGTGCCGAGCAGGTGGAAGGAGTCGCCGCCGTCGGTCGAGACCTGAATGTAGTCGGCCAGCTGGGACGAACCGGTCGGGCCGCAGGCGTAGATGTTGCCGGCCCGGTCGATCTCGACCAGCGGCTCGGACTCGTCACGCTGGTTGTCAGCCGCCACCGAGGCGGAGAACTCGAGCCCGTCCGCAGGAGCGGACGGGAGGGAAGCCTCACCGGCCTCCGTGCGGATCTCGAGCTTGCCGGTGTACGTCACGGGCACTGCTGCGGCGAAGGGACAGGCGAGCACGCGGTACGTGCCCGATTGCAGCCGGGTGCCGATGACGGTCTCGACGTTCGTGCCGCCGTCGCTCGAGCCGACGACGGTCCCGCCGGGTCCGAGCACGGTGAGGATCTCGTCGTGTAGGGCGTCGCCCCACGTGATGCTGAAGGTGAAGGTTGCGTTCAGGGAGTTGTAGAGCCCGGGCGGCACGGTGATCGCCGTCGAATGCTCGTCCGCCAGGGGTGTTCCCGCCACGGCGGTGCAGGCGTTCGTCGGGTTCGCGCCGGGCGGAATCGTGCCCGTCCATGTGACCGAGACCGTCTGGCCAGCGGCCGACGGAACGGTGATCGAGCTCGTCGGAGGCGTCGACGCCCCCGCGAGACCGACGGCAAGCGCGAGCGTTCCCGCGATGCCTGCAAGAAGAGTTGCCGCCCTGCCCTTCATGTCTAGCCTCCTGTCCCTCAGCCTTCGACGTTGATATTTCCCTTGAGCAAGGTCCCGCCCGCCGCGTAGCCGTCCCCGAGGACGATGCGGAAGACGTCTGCCTTACCGGGCTCGCCGAGGTCCTCGACCTCGACGACGAAGCTCACGCCGGGCGTGGAATCGACCGTCGCCCGGCCCGTGATCGTTGCTTTCGCGCCCGCGATCGTGAGCGAGTCGATGCTCGTCGCGGTGACGTTCTTCGTCAGGGTCTTGTCCGTGTACGAGAGCTTTCCGCCGGGCAAGCCGGCGAGGGTCTCGACCTTGAGGTCGAACGTCGCCTTGCCGCCTGCCGTCGTGCCGCGCACGATCGCGAGCTCGGCGAGCTCGTTCGGCGACTGGCCGCTTCCGCGCACCTGGCCGGGAGTCGTCGGCAGCGGGGACTGCACGCACTGCAGTCCGGAGCAGCTCGCGAAGCGGTAGACGTCGAAGCCGCGGCTCATGTCACCCGCGTAGACGAAACCCTTGTACTCCTTTGCCGACCACGTCTCGGCGCCGGGCATGACGTTCCATCCGAGCGTGTTGCCCCAGGTCGAGCTCGCGTCCTCGGCGATCCCGTCGAGGGCGATCGCGGCCTTCGAGATGTCCAGCCACCAGACTCCGGCGCCGTAGTGGGCGCTGACGAGCTGACGGTTCGGCAGGTCGGAGACGCCGTCGAACCCGGAGGCGGCCGCGCCGGGCGCCGAGCTGCCGTTGCCGCCGAGCCTGAAGACGTGGATCGTGCATGCGCGCTCGGTTCTCCCGATCCCGACCAGCACAGGCTGGAGGGCGTCAAGTGCCAGGCCGGGATTCGGGTAGAACCAGCCGCCGAACCGCTTCGGGCTCGTCGGCGATGCGCCGGCGGTGGAGGGAACGCCGGCGAGCGGCTTCAGGGCCCAGAAGTGCATGCCGCCGATGACGCCGTTCGCGTCCTCGTTGCACGCGGTCTGCTGGGTGCCGCCGCCGCGCTCGTCGGTGACCACGAGCATCGCGCCGTCCGCGGTCACGTCCGACTGGTGGGAGATCTGAACGTTGTTCGGGTTGGCCAGGCCGCCGGGCTCGGCGTTGTTCGGGGCTACGCCGATGGCGGGCGCAGAGCCTGAGAGCACGTTCTCGACGTTGACGATCACCGTGTCGTTGCCGACCGCGGCGACGTACATCGTCTTCCCGTTCTCGGAGAAGTGGATGTCGTGCGGGCTCCAGGTGCCCGGGCGGCCGTTCGAGATGCAGCGGCTCGGCGCGAGCGACGCAGCCGTGCAGACGCTGGCAGTGAGGCTGCCGTTCTGGACGATCCTGTAAGCCCGGGTCGCCGGCGTCGTGCGCAGGTCGACGACGTCGACCGAGCCCTGTCCGCGCGGGTTCGACATCGCGAGCCACTTGCCGCTCGGGTGCAGCGTCGAGTTGTGGGCGCCGCCGCCGGGCAGGTCGCTGACGCACTCCTGAAGCGACGTCTCGAACGTGCCCGTGTCACGGTCGTACGACAGCCGGACGATGTCGACGCCGCCGTTCGCGCCCTGCTGCTGGAGGCAGGCGGACGCGCTCGGGGCGGGCGCAGAGCCTGAGAGCGGATCGAAGCCGATCACCGCGATGTCCCCCCGTACCTGCACGTCCCCTTGCCAGCCGGGATCCGTGTACGAGCCGGCGAGGGACGGATACCTGGGCTCCGTCACGTCGAAGATGCGAAGCCCGCCGCCCATCGTCCCGACGAAGGCGTAGTCGCGCGTGTCGCCCGAGGCATCGCGGCGGGACTGGAACTCGATGTCCGTGCCGACGAAGCCGCAGACATTTGCGAGGTGGACGATGTTCTTCGCGGAGCGCGCGACGAGCCCTGGCGTGCTCAGCGCTTCGCACGGCAGGGCGGTGTTGTGGGCAGGGTCGAGCGGGTCGTCTCCGGCGTAGGCGACCACACCGATCGCGAGGGCGGCCACGGCGACCGCCGCGAGGACGATGCGCCGATGGAGATCGTGCTTCACGGGGGGTTCTCCCTGCCTCGCCGAAAGAAACTGGCGCAGGAGTACCCCCGTGTCGTAACAGTCAAACCATCGGGGCCGGCCGGCGTGGCCGGCCCCGCGCGCTTACGTCAGACGATGACGACGAGGAAGGGGACGTTCATGGGCGGCAACTGATTATCGATCGTGCCTGTGCCGCGCAGGCTGACGCGATAGCCGCCGTCGGGCAGCGGCTGGCAGGAGATGCTGCCCGCCTGGGACGACAGGCTGCTCGCGAGACAGCTCGCGCCCGAGATGCCCGGGAAACGGACGTCCCACTGGCCGCTGCCGGCGCGCTTGACCTGGACGCCCTTACCCGTGCAGTTGAACCGCCGTTCGAACACCGCCGGGTTGGCCGTGTAGGTGTCCGGAATGTTCTCGATGCCCTGCCGCGGCACGCCTGTGACGACGGCGATCGCCCGTACGGCGCCGTTCTGGCAGCGCTGTTGCGGCGCGGCCGCTTTCTGACCGACGGCGAACGCGGAGCCGCCGAGGGCGAAGAGGAGCGCGACTCCGGCCACCACGAGCGCCGGGGACACGCGGAAACGACGAGAGTCCATGCAACCTCCTTTGGGTTACCTGGATCTTCCCGGCAGCAGTCCGGGTAAACCGCAGAGCTCCGTTCGCGGGTAAACCCGCGAGGCTCCGGTCAACTGCGGTAACGCCGCATGCACTCGCTGAAGTCGACCTTGGTCGCGTGGCCGCGATCGACGGCCAGGTGCACCGTCTGGAGCACGGTGCCATTCGGTCGCTTACAGGTGAGTCGATAGCGCTCGAACCCGCCCTCGGCCGCCGCCGACGGACGCGTGGACGGGTTCACATGCCAGGCGAACCTTCGGGTGGACGGCACGACGAGAATCGAGACCAGGCGTTCGCGACTCGTCCCACTCGAGGTCGGAGTGTCAAACGTCTTCGAGAGCCGCAGCACCGCGCCGGCCGGCGCTGTGCCGGTGATCAGCGAGTGCCGCCGCGGGTCCGCAGCGTTCTCGAGGGCGATGAGGAACGCCCCGCGGTTTCCCTTGCCGGCGTAGGCGCCGGCGCCGACGTATTCGTCGACCACCAGGCTGAACGGCGGACGGAACTCCCGCGGTCCGATTTCGAACGTGAAGGCGAAGCCGCCGGTTGCGTTGTACGACCAGTTCTCCGTCGTCCCGGTCGTGTCGTAGAGCTGCCAGCCGAGAAGGTTTCGGTAGCCGTTTTGGGCGACCATCCGTGCTCCGAGGGCCCTCATTGCCGACTCGTCGACGGTCGTACCCTCGGCACGTAGGCCCGGCGGCCTCAGCAGGAGGTTCGAGAACGAGTGGTTCGTGACCAGCGTCGTCACATGGCGGGAAGAGACGAGCTGGCGAACCGCCTGCGTCTCGGGCTCCGAGAACGGCGACGGGCCACGGTACGTCGTCTCCGTGCGGACAGCCGAGGCGCCCCGGCCTCCCCATAGCCAGCCGTAGTTCCGGTTGAGGTCGACGCCGATGCCATAACCGTCGGGGCTCGGCACGTCGCAGCCGCCGAGCTGCGCCGCCTGCCCGTCGACCGCGCGGCAGTTCTTCCGCTTGTTGAGGTTCCCGAGTGAGTCCGGCGCTCCCGGCTCGCCGCCGTCGTCGTCGATCACCGTCACGAGATCTCCCCACGTCCGCGACTGCTCGAAACCGTCGACGTTGAGGACGGGGACGACGATCACTCGCACCTTGCGGAGGAGCTCGGTGACTCTCGAGCCCACTCCGAAGCTCTCGACGAGATCGAAGGCGAACTCGATGGAGAGCTCACCGGACGGCCACTCCCGCGCGTGGTGCAACCCGATCATCACGAAGACCGGCTTGCCGTCGGTTCTCGAGCGGACATTGTCCGAGATCTCGACGGCGAGAATCTCCCTTCCCTCGACCGACCGTCGGCTGAGCGTGAGCAGCCGGACGAGTGTCGGGTTCTGCGCAGCGAGCTGCCGCAGATCAGTCTCGTAGTCGGCAAGCGTCCGGTACGTGTCGCGGCCAGACGGAAGCGGCGAGAGGGTGGTCGCCGCGGCGTACGCGGCATTGAGCTCGCTGTTTCTCCGCTCGCGGAGCTCGAGGTCGGGGATCGTGACTCGCCACTCGAACCCCGCCGAGCGCAGCCTCTCGCCATCGGCCGGCGAGTGCAGGACGACGTCCACGAAGCCCGGGCCGGCATGCTCGCTCAGGTCGAGACCGGTGTTCTCGAGCCGCTCGAACCCGGCCAGGTTGGGGACGACGACGCGGACGAGCTGGGCCGGCGAGCGTCGCTCGTGGCCGGCGCCGGCAGTACCCGCCAGCAGTCCGAAGATCGCCGCTACGGCGAGCGCCCGAGCCACCTTTGGACGATAGCTACGCAGTTACGCGGGCGTGGAGTAGCCGCGCATGCCGTCGACGAGCAGCCGGAAGAAGCGTTCGGCGAGCTCGGTCGTGTCGCGGCCCGGCTGGAGCCACGTGTACGCCCAGTTCGCGGCCGAGAGGAAGAGGAGCCCTGCAGCTGTCTCGTCGAGATCCGAACGCAGCTCGCCCTGCTCGCGGCCCTCTCGGAAGAGGTCGCGGATCCGCTCCTCGTACCGCCTCCGCTCGGCGACGAAGGCCTCGCGCCGCTCATCGGTGAGGTACCGCCACTCCCGCGTGAAGACGGTCGCTACGTCGAGCTGCTCGGCGACGACGCCGAGGTGACTCGCGATCGCGAGCCGGATGCGCTCGACGGCGGGCGCGTCCTCTCGCACAGCGTCGAGCGCCGCGTGGAACGCGGCTGCGCCGCCCGAGGCGATCTCCCAGAGGAGATCCTGCTTCGAGTCGATGTGCGCGTAGAGCGAGCCCTTCTGCACGCCCATGGCCTTCGCGAGGTCGCCGACGGACGTGCCGTGGTAGCCCTTCTCCGCGAAGAGCCGGGCCGCTTCCCGCGTCAGCTCGGAGCGCCGAGTGGCCATGGTACGCTCGTACCCTAACGATCGTTCGGTTGGGAGGTGTCGTGACGACGAAACCAGGCACTGAGCAGGAGTTTCTCGAGCACGTCCAGGCCGGAGGGCTCGTCGAGACCGGCGACTGGATGCCCGACGAGTACCGCGCCCGGCTCGTGAAGTTCATCGAGATGCACGGCAACTCGGAGTTGATGGGCGTACTGCCGGAGCGCGAGTGGATCCTCCGCGCGCCGACCCTTCAGCGCAAGCTCGCACTCACGGCGAAGGTGCAGGACGAGGCGGGCCATGCGCAGCTCATCTACCGCGTCGTCGAGGACCTCGGCAAGCCCCGCGAGCAGTGCCTCACCGACCTCGTCTCGGGCAAGTCGAAGTTCCACAATGTCTTCCACTACCCGACGAAGACCTGGGGCGACGTCGGCGTCATCGCGTGGCTCGTCGACGCCGCGGCGATCATCTCCCAGAAGGCGTTGCTCAAGTGCTCGTACGCGCCGTACGCGCGGATCATGAAGAAGATCTGCTGGGAGGAGTCGTTCCACATCCTCCACGGCCGCGACGTCATCCTCACGATGATGCTCGGCACGGACGAGCAGCGCGAGCTCGTGCAGGAGGCGCTCGACCGCTGGTGGGGGCCGCTCATGCAGTTCCACGGGAACCCCATCGAGGCCGCGGACGATCCGACCTACCAGTGGCGGATCAAGAGCCAGGCGAACGAGGAGGCCCGGCAGCAGTTCCTCGACGGCTACGTGCCGCAGATCTGGGAGCTCGGGCTGACCGTGCCCGACCCGAAGCTCGCGAAGCGCGACGACGGCGTGTGGGAGTACACCGAGCCTGACTGGGACGAGCTGAAGCACGTCGTCACCGGTCACGGGCCGATGACCGAGGAGCGGCTCGGGTTTCGGAGGACAACGCGGGAGGAGACGGCGTGGGTGCGGAACGTCGTGCTCGCGGAGGCGGCGTGAGCGACAGGCCGCCGCAGCTCGATCCCGCTCTCGTCAACGAGTTCGTCTCGAAGGCGCACGCCGACCTCGACGAGGTGAAGCGGCTGCTTGCGCAGGAGCCGGCGCTCCTCAACGCCGCCTGGGACTGGGGCGGCGGCGACTTCGAGACAGGCCTCGGCGCGGCGGCGCACATGGGCCACCGCGAGATCGCGCTCTTCCTGCTCGAGAACGGCGCGGCGCTCGATCTATTCGCGGCGGCGATGCTCGGCTACGTCGACGTCGTCCGCGCGATGCTCGCCGAGCAACCTGGCCTGCGCGATGCGAAGGGCGCGCACGGTATCCCGCTCGTCGTCCACGCCCAGCAGGGCGGCGACCAGGCGAAGGCCGTGCTGGAACTGCTGGAAGCGGCGTGATCTACGAGGTCTTCAGGCAGGAGCGGCAAGGCCAGGCGTTCCAGCACGCAGGCTCGTTCGTCGCGCCCGACCACGCCTTCGCCGAGGCGTATGCACGCGAGTTCTACGGCCGGCGCGGCGAATCGGAGGCGCTCTGGGTCGTGCCGCGTTCGGAGATCTCCGAGATCGGTGAGTTCGTGGACGAGCTCGAGCGCAACTACCACCGCGTCGACGGTTACTCCCTCAAGGCAAAGTTGGGCCTGGCACGTGAACGAGCGGGAACTTCTCCTACAGACAGCTGACGACGAGCTCGTGCTCGGGTGGCGCGACTCCGAGTGGACGGGAATCGCGCCGTTCCTCGAGGAGGACGTCGCGCTGTCGTCGATCGCCCAGAACGAGATCGGTCACGCGCGGGCGCTCTATGAGCTGCTCAGTGACGACGCTGACGCGCTCGCCTTCGACCGGGCGCCCGAGGAGTACGGGTGCGCGCAGCTCGTCGAGCTCCGGCTCGTGCCCGACTGGGCGCGGACGATCGCGCGCCGCGTCCTCTACGAGGCGGCCGACGAGCTGCGGCTGGAGCAGTTGAAGGCCTCGGGCGACGCGGCCGTCGCCGGCCTCGCGGCGAAGATCGACCGCGAGGAGGTCTACCACCGCCTGCACGCGCAGATGTGGTCCGCGCGCCTTCAGGACGAGCCGCGCTACCGGGAGGCCGTCGAGGAGCTTTTCCCCTACGCGCTCGGCATTGTCGACGCCGAGCTCCGCCCAATCCTGGCCGAGCGGGTAGGCCTGGCAGAGGTGGACGCGGTGGAGCGCGACGCGCACATCGACGAGTGGCCGGCTCTCTGGGAGGAGATGACCATGGTGCGGCGCTCCGTGCCGGGTGCGGCATGGTGACCGAGGCCCAGGTCTGGGAGGCACTCGCCGAGGTGGCCGACCCGGAGATCCCCGTCGTCTCGCTCGTCGATCTCGGCGTCGTACGCGACGTCCGCGTCGAGGACGGCCGGGTCCACGTCGCGTTCACGCCGACGTTCCTCGGCTGCCCGGCGCTCGAGGTGATGCGCGACGAGCTCGCAGCGAAGGTCGCAGAGCTCGGCGCCGAGCCGGAGGTCGAGGTGATCCAGGACGACTCCTGGTCGACCGACCGCATCACCCCGGCAGGCCGCGAGAAGCTCCGTGCGGCCGGCTTTGCACCGCCCGCTCCGCGCGCCGCCGGTGAGACGACGCTCGTGCAGCTCCAGACGGCGACGTTCCGCTGCCCGTACTGCAGCTCGGCCGACACGAAGCTCGAGAACATCTTCGGGCCGACGCCCTGTCGCTCGATCCGCTACTGCAACGCCTGCCGTCAGCCGTTCGAGCAGTTCAAGACGATCTAGTGCCGAAGCTCCTACTGGGAGGCCTTGTCCTCGCGCTCGCCCTCGCAGGCTGCGGCAGCTCGTCGCCGGACGAGGAGACGCTGACGGAGGCCGAATGGCGGCGGCAGGCGAACGCGGTCTGCCGGGACATCGGGCCTCGCGTGCGGGCAGTCCTCCAGCCAGAGACGCTGGACGCCATCCTTCCCTTCACGTCCAAGGTGATCCCGCTGTGGAAGGACGAAGAGGAGAGGATCCGCGCACTCGCGCGGCCACCCGAGCTGGAGGCGCGTGCGGAGGCGCTGGCCGACGCGCTGGCCCAGCTCAACGTCTCGCTGCTCGAGATCCACGTCGCGACTCAGCGCTCGGACAGCGCGCGACGGGTCGACGGAATCCAACGAGGCGTCACTGCGGCGCGCGCGATCAAGCAGCTATCGCGCGAGCTCCGCCTGCCCGCCTGCGGCGCGCAGCGCATTCCGTAGGACTAGAGCTCGAGGCCGACGCCACGCTCGCGCGCGAGCGCGAGGAGGGCCGTTCCGGCGGCCACGTCCCACGCCGCGATGCCGTTCGACTTGAAGACGACGATGTCGTCGTCCGACTGCCGTCCCGGCACGTCGCCGGCGACGACCTCGGCCAGCTCGTGCACCTCGAGCCAGTCGAGGACTCCTTGCGCGACGGGCTCGATGAGATCGCCGGACTCGAGCTTTGCATTGTCGCGGGAGTCGCAGCACACGAAGCCGGCGCGCTCGAGCACGGCGTTGTCGAGCTCCCGGCTCCGCGCGACGTTCGCGCCGGCGGCGCACACGAGCGTGCCGGGGCGCAGCCACTCACCGCGCAGCACAGGGTCCTTCGACGTCGTGATCGTCACGACGACGTCCTGCGCGGCCGCTTCGGAGTGGCTCTCCGCGGCGTCCGCGCCGACCGCGTTGGCGAATGCCTCGCGACGACCCGGGTCGCGGCAGTAGACGACCGTCGTCGCGATGTCCGGCAGCGCCGCGCGGATCGCGGCCACTTGCGTCTCGGCCTGGCGCCCGCAACCGATGACGCCGAGACTCTCGGCGCCCGCCTTCGCAAGATGCTTCGCGGCCACGCCGCTCGCGGCGCCCGTGCGCAACCGCCCGAGCCGATCGGCCTCGATCACGGCGAGCACGTCGTGCCGCTCCGCATGGAACAGCGTGAGGACGAACTTCGCTCCTTCGGGGCCCGCGGCGTACGTCTTCACACCCGCCACGCCCAGCCCGAGGTCTACGGCGGCCATCACGGCCAGCTGCCCACCCTCGAGCCGCAGCCGGTCGCGCGGGCGGTTCTCGATCTCCCCCGCCGCCTGCCGCCGGAACGACCCCTCGACCGCCTCTAGCGCGTCGCCGATCTCGAAGACCGCCTCGACGTCCTCCTCGGTCAGATACAGCGGCATGAGGGAAGCCTATTGCGGGAGGCGGGAGGGGCCTCGCGGCCCCTCCCGTGTGGCTAGTGGTACAGCGCGCGGATCGCGGTCACGCCGCGCTGCGCATCGAGACGAGCCCGCACCGCCAGACCGCCCACGTTCTCCCCAGCGCGCACGAGCCGCTCCTCGTGTCGCAGTCCGGGCGTTCTCGTGGTGTGTCGAGCGGTGCGTGCTCATCACGGAGGACGCTAGTTGGACGCCGATTGCGTGTCGTTCGCGCGGCCGACGTTGCGAATGTCGCGTCGGTGACAGAGACTGTCCGTATGGAGTGGACGCTGCTCGAAGGTCTGCCTCCGGAGGACGTTCGCCGTGTCCTCGCCATCGCGCGTCGCAGGACGTTTCGCAAGGGCGAGGTCGTCTTCCACCGCGACGACCTCGCTGAGTCGCTTCACCTCATCGTCAAGGGACGCTTCGCGGCCCGCATCACGACGCCGCTCGGCGAGACGGCGATGCTCGACGTGCTCGGGCCGGGCGAGGCGTTCGGCGAGCTGGCGCTGCTCTCGCCCGGCGCGCGACGCTCGGCGACTGTGGAGTCGCTCGACGAGGGGGAGACGCTCTCCGTCTACAGGGACGACTTCGCGCTTGCTGCAGTCCGAGCACCCGGGCGTGAAGGACGTGCTGCTCCGCTTGCTCGCCGAGCAGCTCACGCGCGCGAGCGACCGCATCGTCGAAGCTCACTACACCGACGCGGACACGCGCGTCCGCCGGCGCCTCCGCGACCTCGCCGTCCGCCAGCTAGGAGGAGGCGCAGGCCCGGTAGACGTCTCGATGACGCAGGAGCATCTCGCCGAGATGGCGGGCACGTCACGGGCCACCGTGAATCGTGTCCTGCGCGAGGAAAAGCGCCGCGGCACGGTGGCGCTCAGCCGAGGGTGCACGACCGTGCTCGATCTCGACGAGCTGTCCCGTCGCTGCTAGTGCGTCAGATTCCGGATATTCGTTATGCGCGAAGCGGCGACGTCGCGATCGCGTACCAGGTCGTCGGCGACGGACCGGTCGACCTCGTGTTCGTGCCGTTCTTCGGCAACGTCCGGTGGGCGTGGGAGAACCCGCGTTTGGTGCGCTTTCACGAGCGGCTCGCGTCGTTTTCCAGGCTCATCCTCTTCGACAAGCGCGGCACCGGCCTCTCCGACAGACCGCGCACGCTGACGCTCGAGACGCAGATGGATGACATCCGCGCAGTGCTGGACGCGGTCGGCTCGGAGCGCGCGGCGCTCTTCGGTGCGGTTCAGGGGAGTCAGCTCTGTGCGCTCTTCGCCGCTACGTACCCCGAGCGCACACGGGAGCTCATCCTCTACCACCCGGTTGCCAACTTCGCGGAAGCTCCTCCGGTCGCCCCTCCGTTCTCGCCCGAAGAGGCACGCGAGCGCTGGGGAACGCGTGAGCTCGCGGCAGAGGTCGCCCCGGCGATCTTCGGATCGTTCGCGCACGAGAAGGAAATGGTGGACTGGCTCGCGGACTACCAGCGCCTCGCGGCGAGCCCCAGTGCCGCGGCGGAGTTCTACCGCATGCTGTTCGACACCGACATCTCGGACGTGCTCCCCTCGATCCGCGTACCGACGCTCGTGCTGTACCGCTCCGGCAGACGGGAGGCGGCCGGCCAGGTCGCGGAGCTGATCCCGGGCGCGAAGGCCGTTCAGCTACCCGGCGAGGACACCACGCCTTGGGCCGACGACGAGGCTCCCCGCGCAGTCGAGAGCTTCCTGAGCGGTCGGGACACGATGCCCGTTCCCGACAGCATCCTCACCACCGTCCTCTTCACGGACATCGTCGGTTCGACCGAACGCGCCGCTGCGCTCGGCGACAGCGCATGGCGCGACCTGCTCGCACGCCATCACGCGGCCGTGCGCCGAGAGCTCGCGCGGTTCCGCGGCGAGGAGCTCGATACCGCCGGAGACGGGTTCTTCGCGAGTTTCGACGGGCCAGCGCGCGGCATTGGCTGCGCCCAGGCGATCGTCTCGGCCGTTCGGGAGCTGGAGCTCGACGTCCGCGCAGGGCTGCACACCGGCGAGTGCGAGCTACACGACGCGAAGCTCTCGGGGATCGCCGTCAGCATCGGGGCGCGAGTGGCCGGCGAGGCGGAGCCGGGGACCGTCGTCGTCTCCAGCACGGTGAAGGACCTCGTCGCGGGATCCGGCATCGAGTTCGCCGACCTCGGCCTCCGCGATCTCGAAGGGCGTCCCGGGCGAGTGGAGGCTGTACGCCGTCCGCGACTGACTGGATGCTCAGGATGTGACGAACAGCGGCAGCTGTCCGCGAACCGTCCGCACGGAGCCGTCGGCGAGGTCGATGACCCTCACGGTCTGCGGATACGACTCGCGGCCGACGACGTACGCGTAGCCCCCGGTCGCCTGAAGCCAGCCGACCGGCTGCCCGTCCAGCACATGCCAGAGCTTCTCGCCATTGGGCGTGTACGCAGCTACGCCCATCCCGGTCCAGATGCCGTCTCCCTCGCTGGCGTCGCCGGCGACTAGCAGCCTGCCGCCGGCCGCGAGCGTCAAGCTCGCGCGCTCCTCGAGCCCTCGCATCGTTCCCGCCTGCGAGTCCACGAGCTCCAGGCCGGACGGCTCCCTCCGCGAACGGGCGTACTCGGAGCCGGCGACTGCGAGGTTCCCACCGCCGAGAGACACGACCTGGCGGTGCCAGCCGTTGACGATCTTCGTGCGCGCCGCAAGGGATCTGGGCGCCGCGAGCTCTCGATACGTGACAGCCAGCGTCGCGAGATCGACGTCGGCGACGAGCGCCGCCTTGCCCACGACGTAGGCATGCCGAAGGCTTGCGTCCACGGCGAGGCCGGGTGATGCGACCCGGTGCGCCGGCCCTTCCTCGGAGCCTTCCGTCAGCCCGCCGGCTGGGATCCGGTCGAGCAGGACCGTGCGCACGATGCCGTCGCGATCCGCGACGAGCAACGTCGCTGCGCCGATGCCCTCCGCAGGGCGACCGAGGAACACGACCGCGTCACCGGCGGCTTGCCAGGACGAGAAGCCAGCCAACGGCACCCGCCGGACCGCCTTGCGCGCCACCGGATCGGCGACGAGGAGCGATTGGCTGCCCGCTCGATCGTTCCACTCGAGCGCCAGCACGCGGTTGGCCGTCGGCCACGAGATCGGATGGACGCTCCACCCCGGGCGCGGTGCAGCCCAGCCGATGGGTTTCATCCGCTTGACGTCGACGATTGCGAGGCCTATGCCGCGGCTGCCCGCGGCGGCTCGCGCCCCGCTCGGAGACCTGACCACGGCGAACGCGCCGGGGAGCTTCACGACGCCGCGCTTCAGCTGCTTCAGCGTCTGAGGATTGAGCCAGACGAGCTTGGGCTGATTGATCTCACCGCCGACGACGGCCAGTGCGGACGTCGTGTGAGCGACAGCCGGCTCCTTGGCGGCGGCGCCCGAGACTGCCACCGCGACGGCGAGGCCGGCGAGCAGGAACGCGAAGCTCTTCATGACGTCTCTACACCGTAGACGGCGTCGACGTTCCGCGTGCCCGGGCTACACTGACCCTTCCCTCGCGCCCGTAGCTCAGGGGATAGAGCGCTGCCCTGCGGAGGCAGAGGTCGCACGTTCGAATCGTGCCGGGCGCACCTCACACGAGAGCTCAGCATCCTCGGGAACTTCGCGTCTCACGAAGGCCAGAGCCGCGACGCGGCCGTTATCGCGGATAGCGCTCGTGACGCGACCGACCGCTTTGCCCTCGTACGAGAGCTCGGCGTCATAGGCAGGCAGCTCGTCGCCCTCGATGGCGAGCAGGCGTAAGCCACGGTTCGCGCGCCCGCGATGGCGAAGCCGGGCGACAGGCTCCTGGCCCGGGTAGCAGCCCTTCGTGAAGGAGATCGCGGTCTCGTCGAGACCCGCCTCGGCGGGCAGGATGCGCTCGTCGATCTCCCGGCCCCAACGGGGCGTGCCGGCGAGCACCCGCAACCGCTCGAGCTCGTCCTCGCCCATGGTCGGCTCGAGATCCGCGTCGAGAAGCTCGACCGCCGGCGTCCCGTAATCAGCCGTTGCGATCCCGGCGTCGCCGCCGAGCACGACGTGTGACGTGTGCTCCTCCGGCTCGATGTCCACCTGGGCGCGCAACCGCATGCGCGTGAGGTGCCGCAGCACGACGTCGCCGAGCTCCGGCTCGGTCAGGAGGAGGAAGTCGTCGGCGCCACGGCGCCAGACAGTGAGCGGCGCGATCACGCGCGCCTTCGGGGTCAGCAGCAACGCCTCGCACACGTCCTGCGTCACGTCGTTGGACACCATGCGCTGGAGGAACTCCTCCGCGTCCCGGCCCCTGACACCGACGTACGAGCGAGGGCGCATGGCGATGCCGTTCACGCTGGCAGTGTAGGGAGAGCCGTCAGACCGGCCGAATGGTGACTCGGAGACCCGGGCTCGGGCGCCAGTGGTTCCAGTGGAGGCGCCCTCGTGTCGCCTGCCCGTCCCACTCCACGTCCCAGTCGAAGCCGCGTGCCAGCTCTTCGAGGACTGCGCGGCAGATCATCGTCGTGAGGCCGACTCCGACGCAGTGGTGCGGCCCCCAGCCGAACGGTGAGTACTCGGACTGGCTGAACCGGCGTTCAGCGAAGCGATCGGGGTCAAAGCGCTCCGGATCCTCGAACACGGCTGGGTCGCGATGGCTCTCCCAGACGCCGATCCGGAGCAACCAGCCCCGCGGGAGCCGGTGCCCTTCGAACTCGATGTCCTCTTCGATCCTGCGGTACAGGAACTCGCTCTGAGCCAGCCTGAGCGTCTCGAGCATCACTCGTTCCGCAAGGCTGCTGTCCGCGTTGCCGTTGGAGCGAGCCTCGTCGGCCAGCCGTTCACGCAGGTCGCGACCGGAGCCCACCATCGCGAGCATCCAGCACAGGAGCCCCGCGACGTCTGAGGACGCATTCCGCTGGATGAAGAGGAGATTGTCCACGCAGGTGAGGTCCGGCAGCCGTGGGTCGAGCGCGACCATCGCACCGAGGGAGCCACCCGATTCGCTGCCTTCGCCGCATCTCAGCCGATCGACCTTCGCCTCGACGAGAGAGCGAAGCGCAGCGAGCGCCTCCCTCGCCTCCGGTGTGAGCCGTCTCGACGCGTTCTGCGCCGCGATCGCCGCGTAGGCAGCTGCGAACTCCTCGTAGGGCGGCTGGCCACGGACGAGCCCGAAGAGCGTATGCGCGACGGAATCGTGTGCGATGCGTTGGAGGTAGGGCACGGGAGCGACACCGCCATTGAGCACGCAGTCGTCCGCCATGAGTCGTAGCTCGCGTCGTGCGACTTCCCGCACAACGGGTTCCGCCTCGTCGATCACGGATGGTCCGAGTGCCCTGCGAAAGATGGAGTTGTACTTACGGTGGTGGTCGCCCTCCATGTAGCGGAGCAGACCACCCGTGACGTCCTTCTGGTAACGAAGGGTCGTGCCCCCCAGAGAGTCCGCGTGCTCTCGCAGTAGCCGGTGTCCGCGCTCGAGCCCGACGACGCAGACGCTACGACGAAACTGCTGTCGCGTTCTGAAGACCGGACCGAGCTCCTGGGCGCGTTTGAGGTAGTACCGCCGGTCTCGGAGAGACTGAAGAGAGGATGCGATCGACAGCGATCCCGGCGGCAGGCGCCGACGCGGCCACTGAATCCCCAACACCGCCCAATCCTGCAATCTTTTGCCCGTTACTGCGGCGGTAAGGTGATCGGCTCATGGCCCTGTTCAGATCTCGCGCGGAGAAGAAGGTCGCCGACGCGGGCTACGACCCGGCGCGGCTGCCACCCGGCCAGTACATCACCGACAAGTGGCCGGTGCTTCACGCCGGGTCGGTCCCGGATACCGACCTCTCGACCTGGGACTTCCGCGTCTGGGGCCAGGTCGAGCACGAGGCTGCACTCTCATGGGAGGAGTTCAACGAGCTGCCGAGGGTCGAGGTCACGCAGGACATCCACTGCGTCACGCGCTGGAGCCGCTTCGACGTCACGTTCAGCGGCGTTCCGTGGAGCGCGCTCGCCGAGCTCGTCGCGCCCAAGCCGACCGCGAACTTCGCCATCGCGCACGCCGAGCAGGGCTACACGGCCAACTCGCCGCTGTCGGCGCTCGAGGATCCGCTCGCCCTGCTCGCCACGCATGCAGACGGCGAGCCGCTGACGCCGGAGCACGGCGGCCCGCTTCGCCTCGTCGTCCCCGGCCGGTACTTCTGGAAGAGCGCGAAGTGGCTGCGCGGGATCGAGCTCCTCTCAGCCGACCAGCCAGGCTTCTGGGAGCGCTACGGCTACCACAACGACGCAGATCCCTGGGCGGAACAGCGATACGGCTTCTAGGGCTTCGCTACTGACTCTCGGGAGGTAGGTCGAAGCGAGCGATGATTCCGTCGTCGCCGCCTTCGGGCACCGGGCGTTCGGGATGGCGAGTCGCCACCCACGCGACTCCCCGCTCCGGGTAAGCGACAACGTCAGGAAATCGCTTGGACGAGATCGCGAGCAGCCGAACCGGCTCGTCCGTCGGGTTAAAGAAATCGTGCAGCCCTTCCGGGCCCTCAGGGAAGTACACGACATCTCCGGGCGAAAGCTGTTCCTCGCCCTCCGGAGTGCGCACGGTCGGTGTACCGGCGAGGACGAAGAACATCTCCTCGACGCCGTAGTGCATGTGCAACGGGCCTCCTGATGAGCCTGGCAAGAGCTCGCGCAGAGAGGCGCCGAGGACGTCCGCGCCAAACGTATGGCCGAACCAACGCTCGCGCACGTCGTCGCTCACCTGATCCCAGGGTTCGTCGGCCAAGAAGTTCAAGCGGTACATGGCTCCTCCGTTTCGCGGTCGCCGCGTGTTCGAGGAGCCTAGTTTGATGTGGGCGAGCGTCCTTCGGCTCTCCACGAGCAGGGCAGCTTGTAGCTGGTGCCAGGCACCAGTTACGTGTCTGTTCCAACTTCGTGCAAAGTTCGTTCTAGGCACGTCGGGTGGAAGTGGACGAGGGTGACGGCTGGGCCGTCATCCTCGCTACGGCAAACCGTCGCTCTACGAGCCAGCTTCGAATCACGGATCTCCGCCGCTGACCTGCGACCAGAAGAAGGGGGCTCGTGGGGAAACATGGTTTCCCCCACGTAGAACGAGAAAGGGCCGCCAGTAGGCGGCCCTTCTGCCATCGAGAGGATGGGGAGGTGGGCAAAGTGATATCGGGCGACCTGCCCGATCCCTCGTACCCCGTTAGAGGGAACCGAATTGGCACGAAGTTGGAACAGACACGTAACTCGTGCCTGGCACCGAAGGCGTCGGACCCCCCAACGACGAAGGTGCCGGCTAGGCCGGCACCTTCGCTAGAGCAAACGTCGCTCCGAGACCCCCTCTGTATCACCGCGCCAGTCGCCGACCGGCCACGTGAAGAAGGGGGCACACGGGGGAAACATGGTTTCCCCCGTGCCGTTACATCATGTCCGGCATACCGCCCGGCATACCGCCGCCGCCACCGTTCTTCTCCGGCGCCTCGGCGACGATTGCCTCGGTCGTGAGGATGTTCTTCGCGATCGACGCGGCGTTCTGCAGCGCCGAGCGCGTGACCATCGTCGGGTCGATGATGCCGGCCGCGACGAGGTCCTCGATCTCGCCGGTGTCGACGTTCAGGCCCTGGCCCTTCTTGGCGCGGCGGACCTGGTCGACGACGACGGAGCCCTCGAGGCCACCGTTGTACGCCAGCTGGCGGAGCGGCTCCTCGAGCGAGCGGAGGATGATCTGCGCGCCCGTCTTCTCGTCACCCTCGTAGGCGTCGAGCTTGATCGCAGAGGCCGCGTTGAGCAGTGCGACGCCGCCTCCCGAGCCGATGCCCTCCTCGAGGGCGGCACGGGTGGCCTTGAGCGCGTCCTCGACGCGGTGCTTCTTCTCCTTGATCTCGACCTCGGTAGCGGCACCCACCTTGACGACGGCGACGCCGCCGGCAAGCTTGGCCAGCCGCTCCTGGAGCTTCTCGCGGTCGAAGTCGGAGTCGGTGTTCTCGATCTCGGACTTCAGCTGCTTGATGCGGCCCTTGATGTCGTCGGACTTGCCGCCACCCTCGATGATCGTGGTCGTGTCCTTGTCGACGACCACCTTGCGAGCATGGCCGAGCTGCGAGATCTTCGTGTTCTCGAGCTTGAGCCCCATCTCCTCGGTGATGACCTCACCGCCGGAGACGATGGCGATGTCCTCGAGCATCCGCTTGCGGCGGTCACCGAAGCCCGGCGCCTTGACGGCGACGGCGGTGAACGTGCCGCGAAGCTTGTTGACGACGATCGTCGCGAGCGACTCGCCCTCGACGTCCTCGGCCACGATCAGCAGCGGCCGGCCGGCCTGGATGACCTGCTCGAGCACGGGCAGGATGTCCTTGACCGCGCCGATCTTCTGGTTCGCGATGAGGATGTACGGGTCCTCGAGCACGGCTTCCATGCGCTCGGGGTCGGTGATCATGTACGGCGACAGGTAGCCCTTGTCGAACTGCATGCCCTCCGTGAACTCGAGCTCGAGGCCGAACGTCTGGCCCTCCTCGACGTTCACGACGCCGTCCTTGCCGACCTTCTCGATCGCGTCCGCAATGACGTCGCCGATCTCGCGCTCACGCGAGACGACGGTGCCGACGCGGGCGATGTCCTCCTTGCCGGAGACCTCCTTCGAGTTCTTCTTGAGCTCCTCGACGACCGCCTCGACGGCTCTCTCGATGCCGCGCTTGAGCCCCATCGGGTTCGCGCCTGCGGCGACGTTCTTCAGGCCCTCGCGGACGATGGCCTGTGCGAGCACCGTCGCGGTGGTCGTGCCGTCGCCGGCGACGTCGTCCGTCGAGGTCGCTGCCTCGCGGATGAGCTGCGCGCCCTGGTTCTCGAAGACGTCCTCGACCTCGATCTCGCGTGCGATCGTGACGCCGTCGTTCGTGATCGTGGGCGCGCCGAACTTCTTGTCCAGCACGACGTAACGACCCTTGGGACCGAGCGTCACCTTGACCGTGTCGGCGAGGATGTTCACCCCGCGCTCAAGCGCGCGTCGGGCGTCCTCGTTGAACTTCAACTCTTTGTGAGCCATGTCTCTCCTCTGCTTCCTTTGCCTACTAGGCCTTCGCCCCGGCCAACTCGCGCTTGCCCTTGGCCTTGGCCTTCTGGGCCACGACCTTGGCGAGCACGTCCGACTCGCGAAGGATCAGGTACTCGTCGGCGCCGAGCTTGACCTCGGTGCCGCCGTACTTCGAGTAGATGATCTCGTCACCCACGTCGACGTCCATGGGGATGTACTCCCCGTCCTCGTCACGGCCACCCGGGCCGACCGCCATAACGCGGCCGCGCTGGGGCTTCTCAACTGCCGTGTCCGGCAGGACGATCCCGCTCGCCGTCGTCGCCTCTTCCTCGAGAGCCTCGACGATGAGCCTGTCTCCAAGCGGCTGCAGATCCATCCGCACTCCTCCTCGCTACGACTTTGTGACACTTGTTGGCACTCGATTATCGAGAGTGCCAGACCATTCTACGAAGGTTGAAGCGGGTCGCGCAAGGAATCTGCGCAAGATTGTCACAATGCCAAGTATGCGACGGGAGTTTTCTGCCGGCGGTGTCCTCGTGCGCCGGCTGCGCGGACGGTGGTGGCTCGCCGCTATCCGGCCCGGCGGCAAGCCCGAAGGCGTCTGGGCGCTGCCGAAGGGGCTGATCGACGCCGGAGAGCCGCCGGAGGCAACGGCGCTGCGGGAGGTGGCCGAGGAAACCGGCGCCACCGGGCGTCTCGTGGGAAAGCTCGGCGACGTCCGCTACACGTACACGTGGCAGGGCGAGCGCGTGTTCAAGGTCGTGAGCTTCTACCTCCTGCGCTACGGACGGGGCCGGCTCGGCGACGTTCCGCCCGAGCACGCCCACGAGGTGGCCGACGTCCGCTGGCTGCCGCTCGAGGATGCTCCGCGCCTGCTCGCATACGGCGGCGAGCGCGAGATGGCCGAACGCGCTCTCGCTGCGGTCGAGAGCGACGCTTTATGATCGCCCGAGCCTCGTGTACGCCCTGAACTTCTACTCCCCGATCGTCGCCGACCAGCTCCGTTCGGGACGCAAGACCGCCACCATCCGGCTCGGCGACAAGTCGAAGAAGTACAAGAAGGGGATGATCGTCCAGGTCCTCTGCGGGTCGCGCTACAGCCCGCGCGAGCGCGTGTTCGACGCGGTCATCGACAAGGTCGAGGTCAAGCGGCTCGGCGAGCTGTCTCCGAACGAGGTCGAGCACGACAACCCGGAGCTCCGCTCCACCGACCACATGGCCGAGTTTCTCGCCCGGCTCTACAACCGCGACGTCTCTCTCGACGACACCGTGACGCTCATCCGCTTCTCCGAGATTCGCTCGTAGTTGGCTGAAGCGTTCCTCTGGGGATTGCTGGCCGGCTCGTCGCTCGTCATCGGCGGGCTCGTCGCGCTCACGGGCTGGGTCGGCAACCGCCTCCTCGGCTTGATCATGGCGTTCGGCGCCGGCGTCCTCATCAGCGCCGTCGCCTACGAGCTCGTCGCCGAGGCGTTCACGACCTCGGAGTCAGGCACCGCGGTCACGCTGGGGCTGTTCGCAGGCGCAGCCGTCTTCTTCCTCGGCGACGCCGCCATCGACCGCTTCGGCGGCGGAGAAGCGCAAGAGCATGGGCGGCGCCCAGGCCTCAGGCTCGCACTACGCGATCGTGCTCGGGATCGTTCTGGACGGCATTCCCGAGGCAATGGTCATCGGCCTCGGCCTGCTCGAAGGTGTTGGCGTTAGCGCTGCAGTCGTCGCTGCCGTCTTCCTCGCCAACCTGCCGGAGGCGATCGCCGCGACGACCGGGCTCCTCACGCGCCGGCTGGCGGCGCGGGAGGATCCTTGCTCTCTGGTCGGTCGTCGCGCTCGTCACGGCGCTCGCGTCGCTCGCCGGCTACGCGCTCTTCGACAGCGCTTCCGACAACGCCGTCGCGTTCGTGCTGGCGTTCGCAGGCGGCGCGGTGCTGACGATGCTCGCCGACACGATGATGCCGGAGGCGTTCGAGCACGGCGGCAAGCTCGTCGGGCTCGCGACGACGCTGGGCTTCGCCGTTGCCTTCGCGATCACCGCCCTCGAATAGAACCGTCGATAGACTCGCCGTTCCCCGAAAAATAAGGAGACGAAATGCTCGCAGCCGATTACCCGTTCATGGACATCCTGTGGACGATGCTGATCTTCTTCGCCTGGATCACCTGGTTCTGGCTCCTGATCACCGTCTTCTCAGACATCTTCCGGCGCCACGACATCGGCGGCGGCGGCAAGACGCTCTGGATCATCTTCACGATCCTCACGCCGTTCCTGGGCGTGTTCGTCTACCTCATCTCCCAGGGCAAGGGCATGGCCGAGCGCAACATGAAGTCGATGCAGGCCGCTCAGGCCCAGCAAGCCGACTACATCAAGTCGGTCGCAGGCGGCGGCGCCGCCGATGAGATCGACAAGGCGAAGAGCCTGCTCGACTCGGGTGCCATCACCCAGGCCGAGTTCGACGCCATCAAGGCCAAGGCGCTCGCCTAATCGTCCAGTCGTCCCCGGGGGCTTCGCGGCCTCCGGGGATCACGCCCAGGAGGATCAATGAGCGACTCGTTGCAGCGCGACGTCCTGCCCATCCCCGACAGGCCGTACGAGGGGGAGCTGCCGCTCGACGCGAAGGACCCCGAGCGCGACGTTCCCGCCGATCGAGCCGTTGCGACCGCCGGAGGGGGCGCCGAACGTCGTCGTCGTGCTCCTCGACGACGTCGGCTTCGCTGCCTCGAGCGCCTTCGGCGGGCCGTGCTCGACGCCGACGGCCGAGCGACTCGCCGCGGACGGTCTGAAGTACAACCGCTTCCACACGACGGCGCTCTGCTCGCCGACGCGGCAGGCGTTGCTGACCGGCCGGAACCACCACGCGGTGGGCATGGGCGGCATCACGGAGATCGCGACCTCGGCGCCGGGCTACAACTCGATCCGACCCAACACTGCGGCGCCGCTCGCAGAGACGCTCCGGCTGAACGGCTACTCGACCGCGCAGTTCGGGAAGTGCCACGAAGTGCCGGTCTGGGAGACGAGCCCGATGGGGCCGTTCGACGCCTGGCCGACAGGGGGCGGGGGCTTCGAGCACTTCTACGGCTTCGTCGGCGGCGAGACGAACCAGTACTACGCCGGCGCTCTACGAGGGACACAACGCCCATCGAGCCCGAGCAGACGGCCGAGGAGGGTTACCACTTCACCGAGGACATGACCGACCAGGCGATCGACGTGGATCCGCCAGCAGAAGTCGCTCATGCCCGACAAGCCGTTCTTCGTCTACTTCGCGCCGGGAGCGACCCACGCGCCGCACCACGTGCCGCCGGAGTGGTCGGACAAGTACAAGGGCCAGTTCGACGACGGGTGGGACGCCCTGCGCGAGCGGACGCTTCGAACGGCAGAAGGAGCTCGGGGTCGTGCCGTCCGACGCGGAGCTGACCGAGCGTCCCGACGAGATCCCTGCATGGGATGACATGCCGGATGACCTGAAGCCCGTGCTCGCGCGTCAGATGGAGGTCTACGCCGGCTTCCTCGAGCACACCGACCACCACGTCGGGCCGACTCATCGACGCGCTCGAGGACCTCGAGGTCCTCGAGGACACGCTCGTCTACTACATCATCGGCGACAACGGCGCGTCGGCGGAGGGAACGCCGAACGGCTGACTTCAACGAGATCGCGATCCTCAACGGCGCGATCGGGCTCGAGACGACCGAGTTCATGGTCTCGAGGATCGACGACTTCGGCACGCCCGACGCATACAACCACTACGCGGTCGGCTGGGCACACGCTATGGACACGCCGTACCAGTGGACGAAGCAGATCGCGTCGCACTGGGGCGGAGTCCGCAACGGGACGATCGTGCACTGGCCCAATGGCTTCAAGGCGAGGGGAGAGGTCCGCTCGCAGTTCCACCACGTGATCGACGTCGCGCCGACCGTGCTCGAGGCGGCCGGACTTGCCGCACCCGACGTCCGTCGACGGCGTCGAGCAGCATGCCGATGGACGGTGTCTCCATGGCGTACTCGTTCGACGACGCCGGTGAAGCTGAGCGCCGGACGACGCAGTACTTCGAGATGTTCTGCAACCGCGGCATCTACCACGAGGGCTGGACTGCGCGTGACGCGCCACAGCATACCGTGGAAGGCGACCCGGAGATGCCGGCGTTCGACGACGACGTCTGGGAGCTCTACGGCGCCCGACGACTGGACACAGGCGCACGACCTCGCGGCGGAGCAGCCGGAGAAGCTCGCCGAGCTGCAGCAGCTCTTCCTCGACGAGGCGCGGAAGTACAACGTGCTGCCACTCGACGACCGGCGCTTCGAGCGCTTCAACGCCGACCTCGCCGGACGCCCCGAGCTCGTCCGCGGCAACTCACAGCTGCTCTTCGGCGGCATGAGCCGTCTCTCCGAGAACACGGTCGATCAACATCAAGAACAAGTCGCACGCCGATCACGGCGCAGGTCGACGTGCCGGAGGCGGCGCGAACGGCGTCATCATTTCGCAGGGCGGGGCTTCGGCGGCTGTCGCGCTCTACGCGAAGGACGGCAAGCCGACGTACTGCTACAACCTCCTCGGTCTGCAGCGCTTCAAGGTCTAAGGCGACTCGCCGATCCCGGCGGGCGAGCACCAGGTCCGCATGGAGTTCGCCTACGACGGCGGCGGCCTGGCCAAGGGCGGTACGTCACGCTCTTCGTCGACGGCGAACAAGGTCGGCGCAGGGTCGCGTCGAGGGCACGGTGCCGATGCTCTTCTCCGCCGACGAGACGACCGACGTCGGCTCGCGACACCGGCGACGCCCGTCAGCGACGACTACGCGCGGCGCGACAGCGCCTTCAACGGCCGCGTCGAGTGGGTGCAGATCGACATCGACGAGGCGGCCGAAGACGTCGACCACCTGATCTCACCCGAGGAGCGCCTGCGCATCGCGATGGCGCGGCAGTAGGCATGATCAGGACGAACACAACAAGGGAGGACACAGATGGGAAGTGAGATCGGCCCGGTCGACTACATGGTCGTTTCGTTTCCGGGCAACCAGTTCAAGGGCGAGATCGCTCCGGCGCTCGCCGACCTCGTCGACGCGGGCACGATTCGCATCATCGACATCGCCTTCGTCGGCAAGGACGCGAACGGTGACACGGTCGCGTTCGAGCTCACGGAGCTCGATCCCGAAGTCCAGAAGGGTCTCGACAACCTCGGCATCGAGGTCGAAGGCCTCTTCAACGAGGACGACCTGAAGGACGCGGGGGATGCCCTCGAGCCGAACTCGTCGGCCGCGCTCCTCGTCTGGGAGAACGTCTGGGCGCGGGACGTCAAGCAGGCGCTCCTGAACGCGGGTGGTGAGCTCGTCGCGTTCGAGCGGCTGCCGCACGAGGTCGTGAAGGCAGCCCGCGAGTGGGCCCTCGAGGCCGCTGGAAAGGAGAGCTGAGATGATCGGAAGACGAGGTCCAGGGTTGGTGCGTATGGCCGCCAGCACGGCAGTCATCGCCGGCACGGCCGGCGCAGTCCGCCACCGGCAGGATCAGAAGTACGCGGCGCAGGACCAGGCCGCCTACGACCAGCAGATGGCCGCGCAGGCGGCTGCGGCACCGGCCGCTCCGGCCGAGGCCGACTACACCGCCGAGCTGGAGCAGCTCGCACAGCTGAAGAACCAGGGCATCCTCACGGACGAGGAGTTCGAGGCGAAGAAGAAGCAGATCCTCGGGATCTGACCGTGGATCACCTTGCGGGCCCTCCTGACCGGGAGGGCCCAGCGACCTGGGTGCCCGGAGGGTCATTCCTCATGGGCTCGGAGGACTTCTATCCGGAGGAGCGGCCTGTTCGCGAGGTCGCGGTGGACGGGTTCTGGATCGACCCCCACCAGGTCACCGTCGCCGAGTTCCGCGACTTCGTCTCGGTAACCGGCTACCGGACGGTCGCGGAGCGGCGCCCCGACCCCGAGGAGTTTCCCGGCGTCGACCCCGCGAAGCTCGTGCCAGGGTCGCTCGTCTTCCGCAAGACAACGGGGCCGGTCGACCTCGAACGACTACTTCGCGTGGTGGGACTACGTGCCCGGTGCGTATTGGGAGCGAGCGGGGGGAGGCGACAACCATCCGGTGGTGCACGTCGCGTACGAGGACGCCGCGGCCTATGCCGCCTGGGCCGGCAAGGACCTGCCGACAGAAGCCGAGTGGGAGTACGCGGCGCGTGGCGGGCTCGACGGCGCGGCCTTCACATGGGGGGACGAGGACGTCCAGGACAGCCGGCCGGCCGCAAACACCTGGCAGGGCGAGTTCCCGTGGCGGAACAGCGAGCTCGACGGCTACGAGGGTACGTCGCCAGTCGGCAGCTTCCCGCCGAACGGCTTCGGGCTCTTCGACATGGCCGGGAACGTCTGGGAGTGGACGACGGACTTCTTTACGCTGGGCGCGACGGGCTCACCGTGCTGCGCCCCGCAGATGGCACTGCCAGGCGAGAACGTCCCGCGCCGCGTGATCAAGGGCGGCTCGCACCTTTGCGCCGCGAACTACTGCCTGCGCTACCGGCCGGCGGCGCGGCAGGCGGAGACCGTCGACACGTCGACGAGCCACATCGGCTTCCGCTGCGTCGTTCGCCCGTGAGCGCTCCAGGTTGCAAGACGGCCCGGGGGCCGTCAGTGTTCCCGCGATGACGGACGCAACTCCCCCCGGCAGGCGACGCGCGCACGCTCGCCGTCACGATTACCCTGCGGACGTTCGTCTACGGTCTGGCGGCCGTCGGCCTCGCGGTTGCCGTCGCCACCGTCGCCAATGCGCTCCTGCTCGTCTTCCTCGGGGTCTTCCTCGGCCTCGTCGCGGAAGCTCCGACGCAGCTCCTCATGCGCAAGACCCGCCTCGGGCGCGGAATGGCGGGGACGATCGTCGTGCTCGGCGCGCTCGTGGCCGTCACGCTGCTCGCCCTCATCCTCGTCACGCCGCTCGTCCGCTCGGTCGTCGAGTACGTGCAGTCGTCGCCGGACCTCGTCGAGAACCTCCGCGACGACGGCATCCTCTCGCCCGCCGGTGACACGGAGGCCGCCGACACGGTGCAGTCGGGCGCCGACAAGGCGGCGGCCGAGGTTCCCGAGACCGTGTCCGGCCTACTCGGTGTCGCGGGGAACTTCTTCTCGGTCGCCCTCGCAATCTTCACGGTGACGTTCGTCGCCCTCTTCTTCCTTTCCGACGTCGCCAAGCTCAAGCAGGCCCTGGCGAGCGTGCTCATGCCGAAGACGGGCGATCGCGTTCTCGCGACCTGGGACAACATCACGTTCTCCGTATCAAGGTGGGCGATCGGCGCTGTGACGATCGCGGCGATCGCGGGCACCGTGCAGGGTGGTACCGCGTACCTCCTGGGCTCGAGCTACGCGCTCGCCCTCGGCATCATCGCCGCGCTGCTCGACCTGATCCCGAACATCGGCGCGACGATGGCCGGCTTCATCCTGGGCCTCACGCTCCTGGCGGAGGAGGGATTGACCGCGGCGCTCATCATGGTTGGCGTCGTCCTCGTCTACCAGCAGATCGAGAACAACATCCTCTCGCCGACGATCTACGGCAAAGCTGTCGACCTCTCGGCGTTTTTTATCATCACCGCGGTCACGCTCTTCGGCGCGCTGCTCGGCGTGCTCGGGGCGCTCGTGGCCGTGCCTCTGGCCGCATCGACACAGCTCGTCCTTCGTGAGGTGACGAAGGCGAGGCGCGAGCACGTGGCCGCGGCTCGGGCGGCGGTCGGACAGATTGGTGGGCCGACATGAGCGCGGTCACCGCGACCTCCCCAGCCCCTCGCCGGCGGCGGATGACGAAGGTCCTCGCGTGGGTCGCCGGCGTCGCCCTTTTCTGGCTCGTGCTGAACCTCCTCGGCATCGACGTCAGTGGCTGGATCGCGGATCTCTGGGACCAGATCTCCGCGATCCCCAAGGGCTACCTCGTCGCTGCGCTGTCCTTCCAGACGTTGCAGACGTTCTTCGCCGGGCTCTCGTACTACGGAATCCTGAAGTTCGCCTACAAGGACGAGGTCACGCTCTGGCCGATCATCGCCGCCTACGCCGTCGGCGTGGCGATGAACGGCTTCCTGCCCGCCAACATGGGGACGTTCGTGACGCTGCTGATGTTCGTCGCCATCATCCCCTCCTGCAACGTCGGCGGCGCGATCGCGGCGTACATCGTGCAGAAGATCTTCTTCACGATCGCCGGCACGTTCGTCTACCTCTACATGTTCCTCAGCGTCCCGGGAGCGTTCGACGTCAGCTTCGGCGGGAACCTCAAGGCGTACCCGTGGCTCACGGTCCTGATCATCGTGGGCGGGGCCATGTTGATCATGATCGTCGGCCGACTGCTCTGGTCGAAGGTCAAGAAGCTCTGGGAGCAGGCCAAGGAGGGCGGCGCCATCCTCGGGGAGCCGAAGACGTATCTCAAGAAGGCATTCCTGCCGTCGTTTCTATCCTGGTGTTGCAAGATCGTCGTGACCGGGATCTTCCTCGCTGCGTTTGCCATTCCGGTGACGTTCAACTCGATCATGTGGGTCTTCGGCTCGGGGTCGCTCGCTAGCGTCGCGTCGTTCACACCGGGCGCCGTCGGCGTCACGCAGGCGACGAATGCGCTCGCTCTGGACGCATGCTGTGACGTGCCGAAGTCGACCGCCGTGGACTACTCGACGGCGCAGCAGCTGATCACGACGGCGTGGAACCAGGTCGTCGCGCTCGTCCTCACCGTCCTCATCTTCGGCTGGACGGGCGGCAAGCAGCTCGTGACGACGTCATACACCGATGCAAAGGCCCAGGCAGCCGACATGAAGGAGCAGCGGGCGGAGAAGAAAGCGGCGAAGAGAGAGGCGAAGCAACAGCAGCAGCCGCCGGAGTGAGCTGGGTCTACGCAGAGGTCGTCGCGGTCTCCCTCGCCGCGATGGTCTCGCCGACGACGCTGACGTTCTGCGTGCTCGCGCTCGTGCTCGGCGACCGGCCGCTGCGCACGGGGCTCCTCTTCTACACCGGCGCGCTGACCGCCACGCTGGCGGTAGGCGTCGCCGCGGCGTTCGTGCTCGGTGACATCGCGGCAACCGAGACGCCCTCGAGCCCGAAGTCGTGGGTCGCCGTCGTCAATCTCGCCGCGGGCGGCCTGTTGCTCCTCTGGGTTGCTCGAACGGCCCGGCGCCCGTATGACCCGACGAAGGTTGCGGCGATGGTCGACAGGATGAGCGGCGTCGTTTCGTCACGGTGGCTCGCCGTGCTCGGCGCGGGCGCCCTGCTTGCGAATCCGGGCATGTTCATCCCCATCGCCCTGAAGGCGATCTCGGAGACCGACCCGACAACCGCGGGCTACGCAGTGCAGTGGCTGTTCTTCGCGCTCGTCTCGTTGCTGCCGCTGCTGCTGGCGCTCGTGATGCTGCTGGCCGCTCCCGAGCGGGCGACGGGCGTGCTTCAGCGCGTACGCGCGTGGCTCGAACGACACGCGATGCAGGTCGCGCTCGTGATCGTAGGGTTGCTCGCCCTCTCCCTCCTCCGCGGCGGCATCGCGGGGCTGACGGGCTAGACGGACAGGCTCACCGGGAAGGTCGCGAGCCAGGCGAGCGTCCCGAGAAACACGAGCGAGCCGATGGCGATCGCAACAGCGCGCAGGCGCGGTGACTCGAACCTCGTCGAGATGCCCGCGAAGAAGAGCGCCGCCGCGAAGAGCACGACGCACAGCACGTAGTTCGTCGAGCGCTGGACGTAGTTGCGCACCGACGCCGCGGACAATTCGGCCTCCACGTCGAGGCGATCGGCCTCGGCGGTCGCGGCAAGCCTGTACTGCGGCATCGCGAAGGGCGTCAGCGGGGCGTTCGGATTCTTCAGCGGCCTCGTCGCGACCCACGCGTTCACAGCCGGCTTGAACTCCTTCCGGAAGCGGCGGAAGTAGAACGTCGCCAGCTCCTTCTCCTCACGCACGTACGCGTTCACCCATGCCGTGAACGTCGCCACGTCGACTTCTGTCTGGGCCTGAGCCAGGCCTTGCGCGCGCGCAGCGTCGATGCGAAGGGCGTTGGTCTTGCCCGCCGCCTTCGCCTGCTCGCCGTTCCACCGGCTCGCCTGGTAACCGCTCCATGCCGTCGCGACCGTCGCCGCGGCGAGCAGGACCGTGGCAAGCACCTCGAGCCGCGCCTTCACTGGCGGCGCCCGTCCTCCGTGCACGGCGGCGGCGCCGTCTGCCCGATCGCGGCGCGGGCCTGCTCGATCGTGTCGAGCATGCGTTCCATCGCGACGGGCTGCAGGCTCCCCGGAGCGGCGCGGTACGGGTTGTCGAGGAAGCCGAGCAGGAGGAACATCGCGGTGATCACGCTCGCGAGAGAGCCGATGAGCATGCCCTGCGTGACCGCGCCTTCCGCGGGGTCGGCGAAGAACAGCGTGAACACGAAGATGACGCCGGCGGCGAAGAGCATGACGATCCACAGAGACGATGGGATGACGCCCTCCGCCCCGTGCGTCCGGTCGCGACGGGCCTCCTCGCGCTCGGACGTCTGGTCGAGCCACTTCGCGTACGCCGTCTCCTCGGGAAATGTCGTCGGATCGGTCTCGCCGAGCGTGTCGAAGAGGGCCACTCCCCAGGGGTTGAGCGCGTCGGTGTCTCCGGACTCCATGTCGGGCCACTCCTGATGCACGACGAAGCGCCCGTAGCAGATCAGCTGTCCTCCGAGCGCCTCGCGCGAGCTTGGCGGCATGAGCTGCGCCGTCTCGAATTGCTGCACGACGAGGAGCGCCTCTTGCTCGGCGCCGCTCCGGGCCGCGTCGTAGCGCTCGAAGGAGAGGAAGATGACGAAGCCGAGCAGGATGGCGAAGCCCGCGGCGAGCACGCCGAACACGCCGGCAGCTCGGTCACCGTCCTGGAAGTAACTCCCCTCCGGGGCGCGGCGCCGGACGAGGAGCATCGCCGCGACCGCCACTGCAGTCACTAGCGCGACGACGAGGATCGCGATGGCGAGGTTCACGCAGCGGGCCTGAAGGTCAGCAGCTCGTCCTGGCCGGGCTGCACGATGCCGTAGCTCGACTCCGGCACCTCGTTCCAGGCCCCGGGCAGGTCGCGCAACGGCTCGGAGACGACAAGTCGTGTTTCCTCGTCGAGATCCTGGATCGTCTCGAGGTCGGGGTAGAGCTCACGCAGCGTGCTCAGACGCGTCGAGTAGAAGAGCGAGCGCGACTTGCCCTCGCTCGAGTAGCGAAACGCCCACAACGTCTTGCCGTCGGTCGTCGCGACGGTCATCTGGATCGGGTGCTCGACGCCGTGCTTCCGGCCGACGTCCTCGATGAAGCCGACCGCTCGCGCAACGGCGGCTGGAGGGTCGTCCTCGAGCCCCATGGTCAAGGCGAGGTAGAAGAACGTCTCCGAGTCGGTCGAGCCCGCGATCGACGAGAACAGCGAGGGGTCGACTGCGAGCTGGAGCTCCCGCTTCACCTCCTGAAACTGCGCGATCGCCCCGTTGTGCATCCACAGCCAGCGACCGTGGCGAAACGGATGGCAGTTCGTCCACTGGACGGGCGTGCCGGTCGCCGCACGGATGTGCGCGAAGACGACCCCGGAGCGAACGTGGCCTGCGAGCTCGCGGAGGTTCTGGTCGTTCCACGCGGGCTCGACGCTCTTGAACAACGCTGGCACGTCGCTCTCCCCGTACCAGCCGACGCCGAAGCCGTCGCCGTTGGTCGTTGTGGCGCCGAGCTGCGAGTGCAGGCTCTGGTCGATGAGCGAGTGCACCGGCGTGTAGAGCAGCCGCTCGAGAAGGACGGGAGAACCCGAGTACGCGAGCCAGCGGCACACGACCGGTTCATATCACCGCTCGCGCGTGCGGGGCCCAGGGAAGCAACGCGCGGGCGCGGAGCCCCCTCTCGGAGGCTCCGCACTCCACGCCGAGCTACAACCCTGCTCCGGCTTTAGCCTCGTCCCACCGGACGATCAGCGCGTACAGGATGATGATGTTGAGCGCCACGACGCACAGGCCCCAGAGTGATGTCTGGCCAATGCCGCCGCTGAAGCCCAACTGGGCGATGAAGTTCGCGCTGACGCCGAGAATGGCGACCCAGCGTGCCCAGCTCGCACCCGACACGAGCCCGTACCCGATGAGCATGAGCGCGATGCCCCAGATCATCATGATCCAGCCCCAGTCGGAGACGTCCAGTACGAGCGCTCCCTGCGGCGTGAGAACGAAGTACTCGTCGCGGATAATGGCGACCAGGCCTTGCAAGAAGTCCAGCCCGCCGACGATCATCAAGAGCAGACCGGCAAACGCGACCCAGCCCGCCCAAGCGGCTTTCGAAGCCACACTTCCTCCTTCGGTCGATTAGAGGGAGTATGGAACTCCGTGCGGACGATTACAACGTCGATACGCCCTGAAGAGCGTGGCGCCAGCCCCGCAGCACGCCGTGGACCTGCTCCGCGCCGACGATCGGCTCGCCCGGAGCCTCGAGCGACGCGGGGTGAAGGATGAACGGCTCGGTCTGGGGACCGCCAAGCCCGCCGTGGAACGAGATCAGCTCCTCGAAGGCGCAGCCTTCGTCCATGGCCGGGTCGTAGAAGCTGCCGATCATGAGGTCGCCCACGTGCGGAAAGCCGTCCGTGCGCAGTAGATGGTGCGGCGCGTTGGGGCCGAAGGCGGCGAGCGGATCGATGCCGTCGACCTTCCCCTGCTCGAGGTAGTGGACGCCGGCACCTCCGAGCGCCAGCGCACCGTGCTCGCGCGAGCGCGCGAGGATCCAGCCGACGTGAGGGTGCTCGCGGAGTGCCGGTAGCAACTGTGGGTGCCGTTCCTCGATCTCCTCGAGCGTCAGGCGGCGCGGCTCGTCCATGAGGTACACGAGACCGAGGTTGCCCGACCCCAGGACGACGGCTCTCCGGTCGCCCACCTCCGACTTCGTTGCCTTGCCCGCCGCCTTTCCCGTACCCGTGGCCTCGGCGACGGCGAGCCCCGCCATTGCTTGCTGCTCGTCTCCACCTTTGATGCTCTGCACGGTTCCCGACGTCAGCGAGCGCTCGATGAGCTCGTCGAGGCCGTAGCCGTTGCGCTGTTTGAACGTCGCGCCCTGCGTCTGACCGTGGTCGGAGAGGACGACGATCTCGTACGGACGCGGCGCGAACCGGCGGGCGTTGTCGATGCGCCCGAACTGCTGGTCGAGCTTCCTGAGCGCCTCCATCGTGTCCACGCGCTCGAGCCCTGAGTGGTGGGCGACCTCGTCGTAGCTCGAGAACGTCGCGTAGATCGCCGGCCGGCCGCGCATCATGTCCGTGAGCACGCCGTAGACGATGAGGTCGCGGACGACGACGCACATCGTCGCCCGGAGCAACGGGTAGATGCCGCTCCGGTGCCCGCGAGGCTGGACGTCCCGTCGCGCCGCACGTAACGCGGCGCTCACTTCGAGGACGATCTCCCAGAAGAAGAGCACGAGCGAGCGCGTGACGTTGAAGCCGTTGGCGAAGAACGCGCGGTAGCCGGGGTTCGCCTTCTTCTCCTCCGAGATGCGGCTCACCGTGAGGATCACCTCGTCCGCCTCGCCGGACAGGAGGTTGCCCCGGCTCGAGCCGCCGTTGGTGAGCAGGCCGATGCCCGTCGCCCGCTCCTGCTCGATCTCGGCACAGTCGTCCGGCCCCGAGCAGGCGATGATGCGGCCGGTCGGCTTGTCGACCCACCGGAACGCCGGAATGTCGTGGTTCGAGCCGAGCAGGATGCCCGCCTGGCTCGCCCCGGTCTGCGACGAGAGGTCCGGCTCCCATCCTGTCAGGACGTACGAGCCCTCCGAAAGCCAGCGCGCCATGTTCGGCGCCGAGCCATCTCGCATCGCCCGGCGCAGGACGGGCAGCGCCAGGCCGTCGATCTCGAGGTAGACGAGGCCGGGTACGTCGGTGCGCTCTCGGCCGCCCTGACGCTTCGCGATCCGGCTGGACGACCTTGAGCGTGTACGTGTCATCATCGTTCGTGCCGAAGATCACGTCGAGCACGACGCTCGACCCCGGCAGCGACGAGCGAGGCGAGCAGCGCCCAGCCGAAGTTGTCGACGCTGATCGCCTCCGGCCTGATCTCCGACGCCAGCAGGAGCATCAGCGCGTCGAGCATGAGGACGGCCACGAAACCCAGCAGCGCCATGAACGGCAGCCGAAGCGCGGCCACGATCGGCGGCAAGATCGCGTTGAGGACGGCGATCAGCAGGGCGGCCACCACCGCGCCCCAGAAGCCCTCGACCGCGACTCCGGGGACGAGCTCGGCAGCGATCAGTAGGGCCGCTGCGCTGAGCAGCCACGAGACCAGAAGCCGGAGCGGTCGGTACTTCGGCCGCTCGGGGTGCCAGGTGACTGCTTCGCCGTATGTCATGCCGGCCATGGGGCGCGACCCTACCAGCCACTTCTCGTAGGCTCAGTCAGCATGCCGAACCAGGTCACGTACATCGGCCACGCGACGTGCGTCGTCGACCTCGACGGCGTGCGGCTGATCACCGACCCCGTGCTCCGTCCGCGCGTCCTCCACCTCAGGCGCGTGGGCCCGGTGCCGGCGTACGCGCTGCGCGGGCTCGACGCTGTGCTGGTCTCGCACGCCCACTGGGACCACCTCGACCTGCCTTCGCTCGAACGGCTCGGCAAGGAGCTGCCGATCGTGTGCCCGAACGGCGTGAGCAGGGCTCCTACGCAGAAAGCGGTTCGCTCACGTCACGGCGCTCGCCGAGGGCGAGGACATTCACATCGGCAGCCTGACCGTGACGGGCGTCCACGCGGAGCACGAGGACGCCCGCGGCCCGCTCGGAGCTTCGGGCGAGCTCGGCTTCAAGGTCTCCGGGCTCGCATCCGTTTACTTCGCCGGCGACACGGACCTGTTCGACGACCTGGCCGGCGTCGGGCCGATCGACGTAGCGCTGGTGCCGGTCGCCGGCTGGGGCGCCAAGGTCGGCCCGGGACATCTCGACCCTACGCGCGCAGCCGAGGCCATTCGGCTGCTTGAAGCCGAAGATCGCCATCCCCATTCACTGGGGCACGTTCGCGCCGATGCACCGACGTGCCGGACGTGGAGTCGCCTCACGAGTTCGCGCGCCTCGTAACAGACGTCGACGTGCGGATCCTGCAGCCCGGCGAGTCCCTCGAGCTAGAGCAGAGGTGAGATCGCGGCGAAGACTGCGGCCTTGCCGCGCTCACGAAAGCCGGTTAGAGCGCGGCCCGGCCTCGAGACGGCCTCGGCGGGGACCGAGAACCGCTCCTCGAACTGCGCCGCGAGCTCCCTCGAGCGGACCAGCAGATCGATCTCGAAGAAGCGCTTGAGGCTCCAGGCCTCGAGGTTGCACGTGCCGGCGAGCACGTCCTCGCCGTCGCGCACGAACGCCTTCGCGTGCAGCATCGTCGGATACTCGAGGATGCGCACGCCCGCATCGAGCAGCGCCTTGTGGTGGAACTGCTGGGCCGCCGCGCACGCCCAGTTGTTCGCCTCGGCGGGCACGAACAGCCGCGTCCGCACCCCTCGCCGCGCGGCGTGCTCGATCCGCCGGATCATCGCCCTGTCGGTGACGTAGGGGTTCACGACGTCGAGCGTCTCCTGCGCGGTGTCGAGGAGTCGGGCGATCGCTGTCGATATCGGCCTGAATCGACCGGGCGCGTTGTGGAGCACGACGGCCGGTATGCCGGTGGGCTGGCGATCGTGCTCCGGAAACAGGTCTTCCAGGTCGCCGGCCGGTATCTCGCCGCCGAGCCAGCGAAAGCTGGCCAGGAAGACGAGCTGGAGCTGGGATACGACCGGCCCGGTGACCCGGAGGAAGAGGTCGTGGAAGCGCCCGTCCTCGAAGTGGTCCTCGATGCCCGCTCCGCCGACCCAGCCGACGCGCCCGTCGACGACGACGAGCTTCCGGTGATCGATGTGCCCGAGGTGATAGCGGGTTCCAGTGCACAGCTCCGCCGGCGCCGAGCAGCCCGCCCGGCGCCCGTGGCTGGGTGGCGCGAACCACGCCGACTTCGATGCCCGCGGCCAGCAGGCGGCCGTAGAAGTCACTGCTGGCTCGGTCGGGGTCGGTGCCCTGGCGATCGACGATCGAGCCGCACGGGGACGCCCTCCGCCGACTTCGCGATCAGCGCCTCGGCGAACAGCTCGCCGACGTATGCCGGGCCGGAAGCCGAACTGGTTGAGGTGCACGGACGACGCTCGCGGCAGCGATGTCGGCCAGCATGGGCGGATAGAAGCTTTCGCCTTCGACGAGCACCTCGACCGACGAAGCGGAGCTCTCGTCGAACGCGAGCGCGAGATCGGAGCGGGCAACAGGGGCCGGACGGAAGCGCTCGGCCGTGGCGCAGGTCTCTGTCGCGGAGCGCTGCTCCGGGTCTCAGTCACGCCTTCGAGCTTCGACTCGATGGCCGCGAGCCGCTCCTCGAGCCGGAGAAGCAGCTCGCGAAGCTCCTTGTCGGTCGCTTCTCGCTCGGCGAGCTCGCGCTCCTTCGCTTCTTCCTGGTCGGACGAGACGAAGTACGAGGTCACCGTCGCCGTCAGGAAGGCGAGGAACGTGACGCCGAGGATGATCACGGCGCTGCCGACGACGCGACCGGCGACGGTCGTGGGCACCGACGTCGCCGTAACCGACCGTCGCCAGCGTGACGATCGCCCACCAGACGGCGAGGCCGAGGTTCGGGAAGTCCTTCTCGTCGACGAGCGTCATCAGGAAGCCGGCGGCCGAGTGCAAGCAGGATCGTCGCCGCCGCGAGGTACGGGAAGATCCGTCGACGAGCGACCGCCCGCTGCACCGAACGATCGATCCGCTGGCCATGCAGTCAGGCCGTTAGGGGGAGGGTCTGACCACTACGGTCTCGCGCACCGTGAGCCGGCGGAACGCCTCAACGCCGAGCCCGGTCAAGGCGGCGAAGACGAGGATCGACCATGGCTGCCGGAAAGGCAGGCGTCGGGCCCCACGCGACGACGAGCAGGTACAGCCCGCCCACGATCGCGTAGACGAGCCCGGGCCGGTCGCGCATGGCCGGCGTCAACCGCTGCCGCACCGACACGGCGGGACGCGAAGGTCCGGCGAGCCACGCGGCGAGGATGACGATCGCGCCGTAGGCGATCGCGGTCCAGGCGACGCCGGCGAGCAGGTCGGTGCCGATGAACCACGCGTTCGACGCCGAGTCCCGTACGGACTCGCCGCTCGGCGAGCGTGTCCACGATCCAGTCGCCCGCGAGGTTGCGGATGACGAGCAGCAGCCCGCCGACGACGACGAAGGTGATGCCGACGGCACGCAGCGTCTCCCGACGCCGGCCCTCGGCGAGGTAGACCGCGAGGCCGAAGAGCAGGAGGATGGCGATGGCGAGGAAGATCGACAGCTTGCGGATGAGCTCGACGATGGTCTGCACCGTACCCAGCTGATCCGACCTCCATGATCACGATGCGGCCGGCGTCAGGACCGAGACGCTCCTCGACCTGCGCCTCGGTCCAGGCCGATGCGGTCGGCCAGCTGGTCGACGAGCGGCGACAGGTCGAGCACGACGTCCCCCTCGGCGGTCTGCACGAACTCACCTTCGTCGTCGACGATACGGATGAACGTCTCGTGCGCCCGGCGGTTCGCCTCCTCCCAGAGCGTCTGGACGCCCGGGCGGCTCAGGAGGCGGTCGGCTGCACGTACCGACAACTCGCGAAGGGCGCCGCTGATCGGCGCCGCGAGCGGCTTCAGCTCCGGAGGCTAGTGACGCCCGTCGAGCTCGGCGGCGACGTCAACGTTCTGTACAGCTGGTCGACGAGGTAAAGGGAGAGAGCGCCGCGAATCTCGTCGTCCTCGAGCAGCTGGGTGCTCGTTGCCACCCAGCGGTCGGTCTCGAAGGCCTGCCGCTTCGACCAGACCGTCAGCGCGGAGACGAGGCCGATCAAGCCCGGCGAGCACGATCAGCACCCAGATCGTTATCCGGCGCCAGCGCGGGAGGCGTACAGCGGCGTTCATGCCCTCGACCCTACCGCAGACCGCGCAGCCGGAACGCCAGCACGAAGTCGGTGATGCCCTTGCTCAGGCACATGAAACCGACGTAGACGACGAGGAGGATCACCTGCTCGCGGAAGTTGCCGGCCACCCAGAACGCGAGCCCGATCTCGAACAGGCCGACGACGAGCTGGATCCACCAGAGCTCGTGCAGCGCGCTTGAGCGCGAAGGCGGAGATCACGTCGAGGATGCCCTTGAAGAGGAACCACCAGCCGATGATCGAGGCGATCGCGAGGAAGGACCACTCCGGGTTCGCGAACGCGACGATGCCGGCAATGACGAAGATCGCGCCAAGGAAGCCGTGGAGCCACTTCCAGCCGCCGTGGACGGCGCCGATGGAGAGAAACTCGTCGATGCCGGCGGCGATCGCGATGACGCCGAAGAGGATGGAGACCGCGTACACCGTCGTCGAGCTCCATGCGGAAGACGATGAGGCTCATGATCAGCCAGGCCGTCCCGGTGACGAGGAAGATCCACCAGGCCTTGGACAGCATCCGCGCGGTGCCCGCGGGGTCGTAGGTCGCTTCGCTCACGGTCCCTCCTTGCTCGACGTTGCGTGGATCCTACGACGATTTGCGAATCGGGATGCCGAATTGCTGCTCGGGCCGCAGCGCCGCGCCGCATGACTCGCACGTGACGGCGAAGGCCGACGAGAAGCGGGCGTCGCACGCGGGGCAGCGGGCGCGCAGCTCGCCGCCGCAGGCCGTGCAGGCCGCGGGCAGCTCGTTCTCCGACTCCTCGAAGTACCGCTGAGCGGCGCCACAGCGCAGGCAGACCGCCACCCAGTCGCCGAGCACCTTCCGGCGCTCCTCGCGCAGCCAGTCGGCCGCCTTGCCCATCTCAGGTCCGGCGTACCGCGCGGAGAAACGGGATCGCGAAGGCGAGCACGAGCAGGAGGAGCAGGAACGACGGGTGGACGAAGATCGCGAGCGGGATCGCGAGCACGAGCGGGAACATGCAGACGAGCAGGACGATCGCGACGATCTTCGTGGTGCGGCGCTCCATGAGGGCGCGATGCTACAGGCTCATGGCGCTACGACCCGCGTGACGACGATGCCTGCTGCGCCCGTCTGGCCGACGATGCGCACCGTCAGGAGCCAGCAGCCTGCCTCGGGCACGATGACGATCGACGGCCAGTAGCCAGGCTGAGGGCCTCCCGGCTCCTTTGAACTCCTGGCGGAACGTCGCCTGCCCGTCGAGTCTCGACCCCGAGACGACGAGCGTCCCGCCGAGCGGCCTCGCTCGCCACAAGCACCTTCGTGTTACCGCCGTCGGGTGTCGCCCACCTGTGTAGAGCAGCGCGCCGCCCTCGGGCGTCCTCCAGCTCCACGCTCCCGCAGATGCCTGAGCGGACGGGTACGACCTTCAGCAGTGCGTTGGCGGGGACGGGCGTCGCTTCGCACGTGCCCTCCGGCGCCGGGTCGACCGCCCGGACGACGAGACGGCGCGTCCAGCCGTCCGTCTTCAGCGTCAGCTGCCAGCAGCCGGCCACGGGCACCGTGATCCCCGACGGGTACCAGCCGGATCTCCGAGCGACGCGCCGAACGCCTGCCGGAAGGAACCCGAGCCGTCGAGCCGCTTCCCCGTGACGGTCAATCTGCTGCCGCCCCACTTCTTCGAGTACCACGCGATCTTCTCGGCACGACCGGCGCGGAGTACGACACCTTCCGAGTCGGTTCACGCGCCCGTCGCCGAGGTACCGGTACGAGAAGAGCACGCCTTCTAGCCGCGTCTTGGCCGGGCCGGCGGCGATCCACGGGACACCCTTGGCGCGGGCGTTCCACTCCCAGTGCACGGGCGTCGCCGCACATGCCGAGTGGCCGACGACGAGTCGTTCGCGTACACGATGCTGACCGCCGCGACGACGGCCCCGACGATCACGCCCAGACCGGCGCGGCGACCCACCATCTCGTTAGAGTGCCACGAATGGCGATCGCCCGCGAAGCCGAGCCTCTCGGCTCCCTCGCAGAGGTTCGCGAGGCAGGACTCGACCGCGAGGACCTCCTCGGCATCTACCGCAACATGCTCGTCACGCGCGGCATCGAGGAGCGCGGCCACATCCTCTACAAGCAGGGCAAGATTCCCGGCTCGTTCTACACGGGCCGCGGTAACGAGGCGTCCGCGGTCGGCGTCGCCACCGCGATGGGGCCGGAGGACGTCGGCACGCCGCTGCACCGCGACATGGGCGTGCACGTCACGCGAGGCGTCGAGCCCTGGCGGATCTTCGCGCAGTACATGGGCCGCTCGGGTGGCCCGACCGGCGGCAAGGACGGCAACGTCCACATGGCGGACGCGAACCTCGGCCTCATCGCCATGGTCAGCCACCTGCCGGCGATGCTCCCGGTGGCGGTCGGCTGCGCGCTCGCCTTCCGCATCCGGGAGGAGCAGCGCGTCGCCGTCGGCTGGTTCGGCGAGGGCGCCTCCGCCCGCGGCGACTGCCACGAGGCGATGAACCTCGCCGGCGTGCGCCGGCTACCCGTGGTCTTCATCTGCGACAACAACCAGTGGGCGTACTCCACGCCGGCCCACCTCGAGTACCCGGTCGAGCAGATCGCCGACCGCGCGCAGGCGTACGGCTTCGACGGTGTCGTCGTCGACGGGACGGACGTGCTCGCGGTCTACCGCGAGACGAAGCGCGCGATCGAGAAGGCACGCGAGGGCGGCGGCCCGACGCTCATCGAGTCCGTGACGCTTCGAATGGAGGGCCACGCCGTCCACGACGACGCGTTCTACGTGCCGAAGGAGATGTTCGAGGAGTGGGCGAAGCGCGACCCGATCGAGAGCTTCCGGGACTGGCTGCGGACGAACGCCGAGTTCACCGACGACGAGGAGGACGGCATCACGGCCGACGTGAAGCGTCTGCTCAACGAGGCCATCCGCCTCGCGGACGAGTCGCCGCTGCCCGACGTCTCCACGCTCACCCAGGGCGTGTTACGCGACCCCGGAAGAGCTGGACACTCCCCATCACAAGTAATGCCTGAGCTGACCTACCTCCAGGCGATCTCGGACGGCCTCCGCACGGAGATGCGGCGCGACAAGCGCGTCTTCGTCATCGGCGAGGACGTCGGCGTGTACGGCGGCGCCTTCAAGGTGACGCAGGGCTTCCAGGAGGACTGTTTGAGCTGCTCGCCGGGAAGACGCCGTTCACGGGGCCCGGCACGATGGCGCTCCTTGCCCAGCACATCTCGCAGCTGGCGCCGTCCGTCGTGGCACTGCGTCCCGACGTGTCGGAAATCGTCGAGCGAGTGATTCATCGAGCCCTGGAGAAAGAACCGGCCGACCGGTTTGCCTCCGCGGCCGACATGGCGTTGGCGCTCGAAGGCGCGACGGTCGCAGCGTCTCCCGCCGCGGTCATCGACTCGATCGTCGTGCTCGACTTTCTGAACATTTCCGGTGCGACGACGGCGCAGTGGCTCTCCGGGGGCATCGCCGAAACTGTCGGCGTCGATCTCAAGCGGGCCGGGAACGTCAGAATGGTGCGGGGAGAGAAAGTGGCGAGGGCGCTTGCTGCGCGTCAGCGGCCGGTCGCTACTGAAGATGATGCGTTGCAGGTGGCACGGTCGGTTGGGGCGCGGTGGGTGGTTTGGGGAGGCTACCAGGCCATGGGTGATCGAATCCGCATAACGCCCCATCTCGGCGACGTGAAGGCGGGAGCCATGGTTCGACCTCGAAGCTGGATGGATCGATGAACGATCTGTTCACGCTGCAGGATCGCATAGTTGATGACGTGCTCGCGCTGCTCCGCGTCGACATCCGAGCATGAGCGAGCGATGATGTCCAAACCCCCGACCACGTCGCTCTCGGCATACGAGCTCTTCGCCCGCGCGCGACAACTGCAGAAACAATTTACGCCCGCTGCCCTGGTGGAGTCGCGTCAGCTTCTGCACCAGGCGATCGAGCGCGATCCCGACTATGCGCTGGCCCATTCCGGCCTGGGATTCTCATACGCATTTGCTTTCATCGGGACCTCCAACCCTGATGACCTAACGAGCGCCCTCGCCCACCTCAACCGCGCCACGACGCTCGATCCCGGGCTTGGCGAAGCCCACGCCTGGCTCGCATACGCCCTGGGTCGTTCGGGCCGTCTCGACGAGGCCGTAGCTGCGAGCGAGCGCGCCGTCGCGCTGGAACCCGACTTCCTCTCGCGCACTACTTCTACGGCATCATTCTGTACTCCAGCACCGAAATCGGCCCGGACAGATGGGACAGACGCGGCCGGGGAGTACGCGAGCTGCTCACCGCGGCACGTCTCGATCCAGGATCCCAATCAACCTACCACGGGCTGGCCGACTGTTATCTGTCCAACGGACAATACAACGAGGCGGCCGTACCGACGCAAAAGGCGCTGGAGATCGAATCGGGGATTGGTCGCACAGGAATCGCCTTTATAGGCGCATTGACGATGGATGGAGTGCTGGCGTTCCGCCGCGGAGAGATGGAGCGGGCGCGCGAGCAATTCAGCAAGGCGATCGAGAGCTATGCCGAATCGCAACACCTGTACGCACAGGTTCACCTGGCGATGGCGTACCGCGGGCTTGGCGAGGTCGCTTTGCGCCGTGGAAACTTCGATGACGCGTTGATCGAGGCGCATCGTGCAATCAGGATCTGTCGCGAGCATCCCCGGCAGAACGGCACGGGCTTCACGCTGGTGCGGGCACGCTCTTTTGGCGGCCAAGGCGAGTTTCTCGGTCGGCGTAGCCAGCGAAGCGCGAACCGAGATTGCCGAGGCGGAACGCCTATTCACCGAACGAACCGGCTACGCCTTTGTGTACCTGTATGAGGCGAACCAGGGAATCGCCGCCTTCGACTTCGCATCGACGCATATGCCCTTGTCGGGAAAGTCGACGTGGCGATGAACTGGCTCAAGCACGCCTGGAACAACTGCTGGAATGATTATCCGTCGATCGCGGCCGACCCGAGCTTTACCAGAATGTTGGGCCTGCCTTCGCTGACCGAATTCGTCGAGCGCTGCCGGAGTCGAAGCAGGCATCCTGCGCCCGGCCCAAACTGTGAGGGCATTTCCTCGTGACCCAATTCAAATCGCGCGTTCTCGTCGCCGGCGCGACGGGGCAAGTGAGCAATCGTCACGCGCAAACTGTTATCCCTGGGCATATCAGTGCGCGCGTTAGGCCGCAATCAGGAGAAGCTGGCGGCGCTGGCGGCGCTCGGCGCCGACGCCGTTGCCGTGGACCTCCGCGATCGGCCAGCCGTGTTGAAGGCATGCGACGGAGTCGGGCAGATCTTCACGACGGTCAACAACGTCATGGGTCACGGGGCCTCGAGTCCCAATCGAGTCGACCTGCTGGCGCATCGCACGCTCTGCGAGGCCGCACGCCTCGGCGGGGTGAAGCGGCTTGTGTATCTCTCGGGCCGAGACATGGAAGCCGACAACCCCGTGGACTTTTTCCGCGTCAAGCATTCCATGGAAGAGAGTTCACCCAGAAGAGCGGGCTCCCGTATGTCCTGCTCCAGCCGGGACCGTTCATGGAGACATGGACCGGGATGCTCGTTGGAGGCATGCGCAAGAACGGTGTGGCCGTCCTGTTCGGGAGCGGACGAACGCCAACGAACTTCATTGCCGTCGAGGACGTCGCTGAATTCTCCGTGCGGATTCTTCTGAATGAGGAGATCCACAACGAGGTAATCGAAATCGGCGGACCCTCCAACCTCTCGTTTGACGGGCTGCTCATGCTTCTCGAGCAGCATATGGGCGTTCATGCCAGACGTCGACGGATTCCGCGCCCGGTCCTCTGGTTGGGAGGATTCCTGCTGCGGCCCTTCAACGAGGTCGCCGCCCGCTTCATGCACATGGGTTATTTCACCGCGACCAATGACGGGAGCCTTCTCGATTGGCAGACACCTGCCGATCGCTTTGGCGTCGCACCACAGAGTATTGAAGCGTTCGTAGCCTCACAGCCTCGCCACTGATCCATGGGTCGTTAGGCAGCGAGCGACGATGCACCCTTCTATCGGAGTTTCAATGATCGCCCGACAAATACTCCTGATCTCAGCCGTCACCTTACTGGTCGCAGCCGTTTCGGCGCGAGCGCAGTCCGGTTCGATGTCGGGCAAGGTGACGGGTGGAGATCGCGGCGGTCCGTTGCCCGGTGCCGTCGTCGGTCTGGACGCTCTTGGCCTCCGTGTCGCGGAGGGCAGGACGAAGTCAAACAGGGAGCTACCGGATCACAGGCATTCCGACTGGCAGCTACACCGTCCGGGTCCGCAGCTTCGGATACACTCCCCTGGACTTCCTGAACACGATCATTTCTTCAGGAGGAGCGCTTACGGTCAACGCCATCCTCGTGGAGGCGCCGATGCGGCTCGAGGACGTTTCGGTCACCACTGTCTCGAGGGTCGAAGAAAAGCAGACCGAGGCCCCGGCGGCGGTCTTCGCGCAGCTTCGGCAGGAGATCGAGGAGCGCCCGGCGCTCACCGTCGCCGATCACCTCAAGAGCATTCCGGGCGCCGACGTCGTGCAGGGCGGCCTGGTCCAGTCCAACGTGGTCGCCCGCGGCTTCAACAACATTTTCTCCGGCGCGCTGCTCACCCTGATCGACTACCGGTACGCGGCGGTGCCCGTCGCTTCGCGTGCAACGTGGCGACCTTCTTCCCGACCACCAACGAAGACATCGAAAAGATCGAATTCGTCCTCGGACCCGGCGCGGCGCTGTACGGCCCGAACTCGGCGAACGGGGTGCTCAACATCATCACCCGCTCGCCGTTCACGTCCACCGGGACGACGCTCACGCTCGAAGGCGGCGTGCGGGCGGGGTCAACCGGCGCGGGTCTGCAACGACGCCAGCTGCAGCAACCCCACGTTTCCCTCGCTCGACGGCACCGAAGGGCTCTGGCGGATCACCGGGCGGCATGCGATGAAGCTCGGGTCCAAGGTGGCCTTCAAGGTCTCGGGGAGCTACCTGAAGGGGACCGAGTGGCAAGAGCGGGATGCCGGCGGAGCCCGCGAATCTCGACTCGCTGAAGCCCGGGGCTCGACATTCCCGCGGGTCAGATGCAACGCCGCCACCGGGTGCCGGGACTTCAATCTCGAAGCAATATGGCGGCGAGGCCCGGATGGACTTCCGCCCCGATCTCAACACCGAGGTCATCGGCACCTACGGGCTCACCAACGCCAAGAGCCTGATCGAGTACACCGGCATCGGGGCGGGGCAGGCGCGCGACTGGAAGTATTCGGCGGCGCAGCTCCGGTTCCGGCACAAACGGCTCTTCGTGCAGGGCTTCGGCAATTTCAGCAACGCGGGCACGCACCTTCCTGCTGCGGGACTGGGAGTCCCATCCAGGACAGCTCGCGGGTCTGGTCGGCCCAGTTCCAGCATGGACTGGACCTGTTTGCGGGGAAGACGACGCTGCTCTATGGCGCCGATTACATCTATACGGACGCGCGCACCGGGCGGCACGATCAACGGCTCCAACGAAGCGATGACAACATCAAGGAATTGGGCGGTTACCTCCACAGCGTGACACGCTTAGCCCCAAGGTCGATCTCGTCGCCGCGATTCGTCTCGACAAACACAGCCGGCTCGAATCCGCGGTGTGGTCACCCCGCGCCGCGCTGGTCTTCAAGCCGAGCGAGAACCAGGCCTTCCGGGTCACGTTCAACCGCGCGTTCTCGACGCCCAGCAACAACAACCTGTTTCTCGATATCGTCGCGGGGCAGATCCCGCTCGGCGGCGGGACTGGCTTACAACGTCCGCGCCCTCGGGGTGCCCAAGAATGGATTCCAGTTCCGGGTCAATGGCGGGTGCGTGGGGGGCGCGGGCAACGGGCTCTGTATGCGGACGCCATTCCAGCCGCTGCTGCCGCCTGACACTCCGGAAGTCCTCCCCGCCAACGCGGCATTGCTCTGGCAGGTCGCGGTCGGCGCGGTGTGCGGCGACGGCCGGGCAGCAACTCTGCCCGCTGATGCAGACCAACGCCCCGACGACCCAGGTCGGGACCCAGCTCCGGCTGCTCAACCCCACCACCCAGCAATTCATCGATATCGCCGACCCCGTGGACCACGTGCGCGACATCGCCGGGCTCAAGCCGACCATCAACCATCAGCTCGAGATCGGATACAAGGCGCTGGTGGGCGGCCGGTTCCAGATTTCCGCCGATGCCTGGTACGAGAAGAAGCACAACTTCATCGGCCCGGTCATCATCGAGTCGCCGTCGGTGTTCCTCGACCGCGGCCACCACGATCGCCTACCTGACGCGAACTCTTTACCCAGGCGGGCGTCTCCGAACGCCGCGGCGACCGCGGCAGCGATCGGAACCGGCATGGCGGGACTCTCCGCCGCCACCTCGTTCGCCACCACCGGTGTTCCCCTCGGCACCGTCGTGCCCACCAACTCCGCGCTCACCGCGCGGCCCGACATTTTCCTCACCTCACGCAACTTCGGTGAGGTGGATCTCTGGGGTGCGGACGTCGCGCTGGACTTCGTGGTGGGCCGCAACCTGACGCTGGCAGGAAGCTACTCCTTCGTCAACAAGGACTTCTTCTCGAAGACCGAAGTGGACGGACCGACCGACATCGCGCTGAACGCCTCGAGGAGCAAGGGCTCGGTCACGGTGGGCTGGCGGGATGATCTCAACGGATGGAGCGCGGAGACCCGCTTCCGCGCGGTGAAGGGCTTCCCCGCAAGCTCCGGGGTCTATGTCAGCGCGCCCGATCCGGATGAACCCGGACCGTCTGCTGCCCACCGATTCGTACGGGGTGCTCGATCTTCAGGGCACGCTGGAAGCCGCCGTTAGGCGCTCGCAACATGCTGATTTCGCTCAATGTGCAGAACCTGTTCAACAAGCACTACGCGACGTTCGTCGGCCTGCCGAATCTGGGACGCTTTCCTGCTGACGAAAGTCAGTTATTCAGTTGCTCACTTACTCACCGTCCCCCAAACTGCAAAACACGATCATACCATACGTTGCAAAACACACAGCCTATGCAGCTTCGCCGTCGTCGGTCAAGTCGGCGTCGAACACTGAAAAATCAGGCGCAGAATCGCCGCTCGAATCATCGGTTATGCGTCGTGCGCCGCAATTGGGACGACCACGGAAGCTGGTCCAAATTGCACAGGCCGAAAACTTCCAGAAATCGCTTCGTTGTTCCATATCGAAGCGGACGACCTAATTCTTCCGAACGGCCCACAATACGCAAGAGGTCGCGATCCAACAACTGCCGAAGAATCTCGCCGCACGCCACGCCCCGAATGGCCTCCACTTCGGCCCGCAGCACTGGTTGCCGATAGGCCACGACCGCCAGCGTCTCCAAAGCGGGGGGGATAGGCGAATTTCCCGGTCCGCCGCCGACCGGGGACGCAGCCATTGGCGCAAACTCCCGCCGGCTCAAGAGCTGATACCCCCCAGCCACCTGGGCTACCTGAAATGCGCAGCCACGCTCGTCGTAGCGCTCGCGAAGGCTTTTCAGCACCGTTCGCGCTTCGGTCCCATCGGCCAGATTCGCCAGTTGCGCCAGTTTTCGCAGCGATAACGGCTCGCGCGCCAGAAACAGTACCGCCTCCAGCCGACTCCGACGCGCGATCGCCACGCCTGCGCCGCTGATCGAGCGCCGCCACCGACAAGAAGACGGCCTAGCGGATTCTGCGCCGGCAAAACTTGACCAGGTTGCCGCCGGCCGCGAGCTGCGGCGTCGAGCAGCGATTCCTCGCCGTAACAGCGGCAATTTGTTGGCGCAGCTCGTTCATGGGTCGGCGATACGGCAACGAATCAAAAGCTTAGTATCTGCGTTGGCTCAGTCGATCTGTCGCATCGCGCTGAGCGACTCGCCAGGCCTCGACTTTGGCCAGCACTTGCTTCCACCGCCACGGTCGGCTCCGCGGCCACCGACTCAAAGTGCTGCGTCATCGCCGGCGTCCTTGCCAGCGGCGCCCGGCAACTAAACCGATACAACTTGCCGCTCGTTCCCCCACGGCGCCAAATTCGTGTCGTCCGCCCCCAGTTTTTGCAATCGCGCCATCAACTCCGGCATTCGATCGCCGCTGCCAGTCAGCGGTTGCGCCGATGCTGCCGGCGGCGGTGTTCGCCGCACGGATTCACCGTCGCACCGGGTGCAGCATCCGTGCTCGGCAACAGCTTCGGCGCTTCCGTTTGCCCGACCGATGCCGGTGCTTGTGCGGTAAGCATTGGCGGACGCCTGGTTCGCACCGCAACTGCGGCGCTGCCGAGCGCGGATCGGGCATCGCATTATCGTTGCTGCGTCTCCTCAGTCGGCAGCATCGATTTCGCCATCTCGATCGCCTGCACGACCGTCTTCTTCACCTGTTCGTTCGTCGGCCGATAGAGCTGCCAGCCTTTGACGGCCACCGCGCCGACGACCACCATCACAATCAGCGCGAAAGATCGTTGTGAACGACGGCATGTCATGATCTCCGATTCGTCGTTCTAGCGGCACTCATTAGCGGCGTCGCACGGCGACGCGCGCGGGCCGCGGATCATACGCGCCCCCTTATTCCGCTCACAATGTCAGATCGACCCTTATTTCCCCGGATCATTTTCGCCACCTCCCGCCACCGCCTATGATGAATCCGTATGTCCGCGCCCATCTATCTCGACCACAACGCCACGACGCCGATCCTGCCGGAAGTGGTCGAGGCCATGCGCGCCTGCTGGGCCGAGCCCTACCTGAACCCGGCCAGCCAGCACGAATTCGGCCGCCGCGCCCGCCGCGTTCTGGAAGACGCCCGCGACCGCATCGCCGAACTCCTCGGCGCGAACGCCGGCCCGACGCCGACCGCGTGATCTTCACCAGCGGCGGCACCGAAGCCAACAACCTCGCGATCCGCGGTACTCCTCTCACTCGGCGAGGCGTCGCGAGCGAGCCGGTGCCTGCCCTGCACCCGCACCTCATCATCTCCGCCATCGAACACCCCAGCATCACCACGCTCGCCGACCACCTCGCCAAGACCGGCTCACACAGTCGACCGACTCGCCGTCGATGCCAACGGCGTCATCCGCGTCGATCGACTTGCGCCGACTTGCTCCGCCCCGAAACCCGCCTCGTCGCCGCGATGCTCGCCAACAACGAAACCGGCGTCCTCCAACCCGTCGCCGAACTCGCCGCCATCTGCAACGCAGCACAGCATCCCGCTCCACACCGACGCCTCCCAAGCCGCCGGCAAACTGCCCGTCAACTTCCGCGAGCTCGGCGTCGCCACGATGACGCATCGCCGCCCACAAATTCGACGGCCCACTCGGCATCGGCGCGCTCGTCGTACGCCACGACATCGAACTTCAGCCCGCAACTCTTCGGCGGCTTCCAACAAGCCGGCACTCCGCCCCGGCACCGAATCCGTCGCCCTCGCCGTCGGCATGCGCACCGCGCTCGAGCTGTGGCACGCCGAACCGCGACGCATGCGCTCGCCAGCATGACGCGATCTTCGCGACCGACTTCGAGACGCTGCGATCCTCGCCGGCTGGCCCGATCGCGCCGTCGATCATCGGCGGCAAGCGCCGACCGCCTTCCGCACACGTCGAACATCGCCTTCGTCGGCCTCGATCGCCAAGCACTTTTCATCGCGCTCGACCAGGCCGGCGTCGCCTGCTCGACCGGCTCCGCCTGCGCCAGCGGCTCCAGCGAACCCTCGCCCGTGCACATCGCGATGGGCTGCGAGCCGGCCGTAATTTCGAGCGCGCTGCGCTTCAGTTTCGGCGTCACGACGACCGCCGCCGACGTCGACGAAGCGGCCCGCCGTATCCTCAATGTCTGCAACGACTTGCGACGACTAGAAATACGGCCGAAATTCGCCCTCGACTGCTCCCGCTTCGCACCCCAAATCGGGTAGAATTTGGGTTCCTGATTTTAGCGCCGCTATCGGCCTCTTACGGACTGGCCGCGTCAGCGGCCAGTAATGCGTGTCTTCGCGGCTTGCGACCGCTTTTCGCCTCACTCGGGCCGCGATTTTGCTCGCGGACGGAGCCGACGTGGTCGATTACCTCACCGAGATTCCGCTGCCCGGCCGACATTCTGGCGCTGCCGACTGCGACTGACCGGCAGCAGTGCGTCGCGCGAACCGCTTGCCCGCCTTCGTCGCCGGCCCGGAAAATCGTCTCGTCGCCGCGCGCGATCAGCGCGCTCATGCAATCGACGTCGTCCGCAACGAGGCCGTGCACTCGAACCGCTTGACGCCTCCGTGCTCGCGCTCTTCGGCCCCAGCGGCACCGGCAAGACGCATCTGGCCCACGGCCTCGTGCGCCACTGGCAAGACGCACCGCGGCCGAGACGACGCCGACTACATTCACCGCCGCCGACTTTCGCCATCGCCTCAATCGACGCCATCAAACGCCAAGCCGAACTCGAATTTCGCCGCGCACGTCCGCAGCCATCGAGCTGCTCGCCATCGACGATCTGCACCATCTGCCCGCCGACGATTACGTCTGGCAGGAATTGCGCTACACGCTCGACGACTATCGAAGAACGCGGCGGCACCGTCATCGTCACGTCGCACCGAACCGATCGCCGCGCTTCCAAACCTTCCACCCGACATCCGCAGCCGCCTCGCTCGCGGCCTCGCGCTGCAACTCGCCCCGCCCGGCAGCGCCGCCCGCATGCGAATCATTCGCCACGCTTCCGCAGGCGCTCGGCCGGCCGCTCTCCGACGACGCCGCCAATCGCCTCGCCGCGGCCTGTCACGGCACGGCAAACGACTGTATTCGGTGCCGTTTTCGAGCTCTGTAGCGGCGCAAACTCGCGTCGCCAGCGACGTCGAGCCGCGCCGACCAATTGCTTGCCGCCCGCGCCGCCCGCCGGCCCACACTGCGAGAAATCGTCGCCGTCGTCGCCCGCCATACAAGGCGTGCCGCAAAAGCAGCTGAAAAGCAGCTCTCGCCGCCAATCGATCGTGTTCGCCCGCGCAATCGTCATCTACCTGGCCCGCGAGCTCGCCTGCGGCCAGCTACGACCAAATCGGCCGCGCCCTCGGCGGCCGCGATCACACGACGATCATGCACAGCTACCGGAAAATCGATCGCCAACACGACACGCGACCCGCAAACCCAGCGAAGCGCTGGACCGACCTCCGCCGCATTTTGCTCAGCCGCTAAACGCAGTCGTGGAAAACCTGTTCGACGACTGTCGACACTCGATCATCAGTTAACGCGCAATCGACGCCGAATCAATCACGATCGCGAAAATCACTCGCAATCACCAACACGCCGCCAACAATCCACCAACATCCAGCCAACACGTTTTCCACATCGACAATCACGATCGTAACATCACAGCCAACGAAGCTACATTCCGGCGACATTCAGCAACCACGTCGACACTTCAAGCCGCCACAAAACTAATACTACAAAGATTTACAACTAATTCTATTAGCTCACGACCCATCTCGTCCGTCCCATCAGCTCGCGAAGTCGAACAGCTACTCGCACATGAGGAATCCCGGCGATCGAAAGGATCTCACGCACGATGAAAATCACCTGCAACCGAGAAAAGCTGCTGCACGCGTTCCAGACCGTCGCCGCCATCGCGCCGGCCCGCAGCCCCAAGCCGATCCTGCAGAACGTCAAGCTGGAGGTCGCGCAAAGACGCGGCCACGCTCATGGCCACCGACCTCGAAGTCGGCATCCGCTACGAAGTCGCCGGCATCGAGGTCGACGCGCCCGGCGCCGCCGTGCTGCCCGTCGCCCGCTTCGGCTCGATCCTCCGCGAAAGCAGCGACGCCACGTTCCGCATCGAATCCGACAGCGACGGCACGCACGATCCGCGGCGAGCGCAGCCAATTCAAGCTGCCCGTCGGAAAACCCGCAAGACTTCCCGCCGATCGCCGAGTTCGGCGAGAAGAGCTACTACGAAGTCTCCGGCCCGCCTGTTCCGCGAGCTGATCCGCCGCACGATCTTCGCCACCGACAACGAAAGCAGCCGCTACGCCCTCGGCGGCGTCAAGCTCGAGTGGAAGGACAACATGCTCACCGCCGTCGGCACCGATGGTCGCCGCCTCGCCAAGATGGAAGGCCCCGCCCAAGCCGTCGGCCAGCCCGCCCCGTTCGGCGATGTCACCGTCGTCCCCACCCGCGCGATGCAACTTCTCGAACGCGCCCTCGCCGAAGACGGCAGCGAAGTCCAAATCGCCGTCCGCCAGAACGACATCCTCGTGAAGAACCCGCGGGCCACGATCTACTCGCGGCTGCTCGAAGGCCGCTACCCGCGCTGGCGCGACGTGTTTCCCGCAGCGCGCCAAGTTCGATCGAAGATCGACCTCACCGTCGGCCCGGTGTACTCCGCCGTCCGCCAGGCCGCGATCGTCACCAGCGAAGAAAGCCGCGGCATCGATTTCACGTTCGGCGACGGCATCGCTCGTGCTCGCCGGCCAGACCGCCGAAGTCGGCCAGTCGCGCGTCGAGCTGCCGATCGCCTACGACGGCCACGCCGATCTCGATCACGCTCGACCCGCGCTTCGTCATCGATTTCCTCAAAGTGCTCGAACCCGAAAAAACATTCACGATCGACCTGCAAGACAGCGACGCAGCCGCCGTCTGCACCACCGACGACGGCTACGGCTACGTGATCATGCCCCTCGCCCGAGATCGTTAACTACGAACCCGTTTGTCGCTGGGTGCCACTGCTGGCTCGCCCAGCAGTGAAGCAACTACACACATCTTGCTGCCAAAATGTCCATTAGATTTTCAAATACAAACCACACTTCCTGAAGATTTCGCCTGCAAGAGAACGTATTGAGAGCACTGCCGGATAAACCAGCAGTGGCACACGACGTCAGAACTAACACG
>CAVWIV010000005.1:0-105000 GCA_963755155.1 uncultured Actinomycetes bacterium
GTGGCACGGTGACGATCGACACCGGCAACGTCATCATCCAGGGCACGGTCATGACGCAGGTGAACGCCCCGATCGTGGCATTCAACGGAGGCTGCGCCAGAGTCATGCTCCAGAACGGCGCCGGCTCCAGCCCGTCTGCTTCGGTCTACACCTGCTGAGCTTGCATTAGTCGCCACAACCGGCGAGAATGCGCCCGTGAGGTGGGGGGTCGCCGGGGCGGCGGCAGCTGCGTTGTTGATCGTCGGTCTTGCGCCGGCTGCATCGTCAGAGGACCCGTTCATCGTCCGCGCCGGCTCGAACGCCACATCGCAGACGGTGTTCGCCCTCGGGAAGGGCGTCGAGGTCACCGTCGGCGGAAGCGTCACTCAGACAGGCGGGGTACCGCCCATAACGTGTCGTCGCGATGCCTTCTACCACTTCGGCTGCGACAACTCGTCCGGCAAGCCGACACCGGTCGACTTCGGCCTTGCCGCCGAGGACGCGTCGAACAAGGGCGGCAACGCCCGGCTGGACACCTACACGCGCTCTCGCGTTGCTGCCTCCGTACCGCTCGAACCACGTCTACACGATCAAGCTCGACAACGCGCGCGGGAAGCTGAAGTTCAAGGCGTACCCGTTCGGGGGCATCTCGCCCGGTGCGGTCGACACGTACGGCGGTTCGTTCAAGATCACGATCACGCCGCCGGCGCCGGTCCCGCCGCCGAAGCCGCCCAAGGTGGAGGTGAGAGCCGCGATCGACTGGACGAAGGATGAGGTGGGCTCCGAGAGATGGAGGGGTCGCTGCCAGCGTTTCGTCGAGACTGCGTACGGGGCACGCACCGGCTACAAGAGCGCCAACGAGGCTGCCGAGGCAATAGGCCTTCGCTCCGGGCCGGCCACCTCCGTTCCGGCTGGCGCACTCATCTACTTCAAGCCCAACTGCCCTGGCACAACGGGCAAGTATGGCCACGTCGGTATCTCTCTCGGTAACGGCAAGATGGTCTCGGCACTCGGCGAGGTCGAGGTCACGAACCTCCGGACAAACGCCCGCTGGCGCAACGCGTACTCCGGCTGGACGTACCCGCCTGCCCCTTGGCCGGGACGCTAGCGCTAGACGCCGAAGCGCACTTCCGTGAAGTACCAGTAGGCGGACGTCAACCAGAGCGTCACGATCACGGCAAAGAGCGTGCCGCCGACGAGCGGCAGCGTCCAGCGCGGGTGGTCGGAGTCGTGGACGAAGAAGATCTTCACCGCGAAGACGCCGTAGACGAACGAGCCGACGATCGAGTGCGCGAGCGTGCGGCTGTCCGTCGAGTCGAACCCGAGGATGAAGATGCAGTGGAAGGCGACCGGCAGCGTGCAGAGGATCGCGAGCCGCCCCGACCAGCGGTGGATGCGCTTCACCTGCTCGTGCGGTAGCCGCACGATGCCCTGAAGATGGCCGAAGATCCGCGCGGCCGTCGTCACCTGCACGAGCGCGAGGATGACTGCCGCCGTCGCGAACCACGCCTTGCCGGCGATCGTCGACGAGAAGACCGACGTCATGATGTCCGTGTAGGTCGACTCGACGCTCGCGAGCATCTGCGGGCCGAACCTACTCGTTAGGCTGCGGCCGTGTCCAGGCGCACGAGGCTGATCGTCGTTCCGCTGTGCCTCTTCCTCGGCGTGTCGGCTGCCGTCTTCGCGCTCTCGCGCCTCGCGCTCGCCGAGCCGAGCGCGCCGACGGCGTCAGGCGCCGTCGCCGTCGGCGACGCGTACCGCGGCCAGATCGTCTACTCGCAGGCGTGCGCCGGCTGCCATGGCGCAACGGGCGAAGGCGGAGTCGGCCCGAAGCTCGAGGGCAACCCCATCTCGCTCGCGGCCACGAAGGCCCAGATCGACTCGGGCGGCGCCACGATGCCGGCGCAGCTCGTCACCGGACGCCAGGAGGAAGACCTGCTCGCCTACCTCGCGACGATCCTCGCGGCGGACGAGTAACCCGCTACGCGCACTTCTTGTAGGGCTTCGTCAGGTTCGGCGAGGGGATGTTCGTGCCGACCCGGTCGAGGAAGCGCTTTTTCGTGGCGTTGAGCTGCGACGCCGGGAAGGGGGTGAACCTGGCCGTGAAGTACACCGAGCCTTCGAACTTGTGGGCGCCCGGCACGCCGGCCGAGGGCTCCCAGCCGTGAGAGAACGATTTCTCGCAAGCGATGCTGAACGCCTTCGCCTGCGTGAACAGCGTCCGTGGAGGACTGGGAACGCGGATCGACGGGCCACCGGGTAGCCCGTGGGTCTCGAGCGACTCCGTGGCTGCGCAGCCGATCGACCACTTGATCCCCTGCCCGGGGTTGACGCTCAGGCTGTTGTTCGAGATGCCGATGCCGCCGCCGCCAGAGAAGTACCCGCCATCGGTGTCCGATTGGTATTCGCGGCCGCCTCCACCGCGAGAACCGGGCTTCGAGCAGCGGACGGGTCGACGCGGGGTGGGTGGGGCACGCCACTGCGTCATGTCCAGCTCTACCGTCGCGCCTCCGTCGGCGAGCATGCCGCCGACCGTGGAGAGCCTTCGACCGTCGTGGGCCGCGATCACGTTGACCTGGTACCGGAGCATGTACGAGTACGTTCCGTTGAACGTCGAGTCGGGGTTCGAGCCGTAGTCGATGTCGTACATGAACAGGGCTGACGCCGCGAGACGTGAGTAGGACTTCGCCTGGGGCGCGCTCGTCGCTGAGCCGGCCGCGACGACCGCGATCGCCGTCGCGCCGACGCCTGCGAGCAGGCTCTTGCGTCGCACTGCTCGTAGCATACGACACGTGAAAGAGCCGGGGCGAGCGCGAGCCCGCCCGGCAGTGCTCAGGTTTCTAGCGGCGGTCGCGGCCGCCGCGGCCGCCACGACGGTCGCGGTCGCGGGGCTCTTCCCGCGGACGCTCGGGCGCGTCCTTCGCCCGCTCGATGAGCTCCTCGGGCTGGACGAGCGTGCCGTTCTCGTGCTTCGCGACGAGCTTGAGGCCGATGCGGCCCCGCTCCTTGTCGACCTCCTGCACGATGACGTCGAGCACGTCGCCGCGGTTGATGACGTCCTCGATGTGGCCGACCCGGCCCGGCCCGACGTTCGAGACGTGGAGCAGGCCGTCCGTGCCCTTCTTCAGCTCGACGAAGGCGCCGAACTGGGTCGTCTTCACGACCTTGCGCTCGACGAACGTGTCGCCCACCTCGGGGTCCTTCGTGAGGTTCGTGATCGCCTCCATCGCCGCCGTGGCCTTCGTGCCCTCGGTGGCGTAGACGAGGATCGTGCCGTCCTCCTCGATGTCGATCTGGACCTCGTAGTCGGACTCGAGCGAGCGGATCGTCTCGCCGCCCTTGCCGATCACCATGCCGATGTACTCGGGGTTGATCTTCAGCGTCGAGATGCGCGGAGCGTGCTCGGCGAGCTCCGTCCGCGACTCGGGCATGACCTCGGCCATCGCGTCGAGGATCGACTCGCGGGCGCGCTTCGCCTGCTCGAGCGCGGAGCGCATGATCTCCTGCGTGACGCCGGAGATCTTGCAGTCCATCTGCAGGGCGGTGATGCCGTCACGTGTCCCCGCCACCTTGAAGTCCATGTCGCCGAGGTGGTCCTCGGCTCCCTGGATGTCGGTGAGGATCGTGTAGTCGTCACCTTCCTTGATGAGGCCGATGGAGATCCCGCTCACCGGCGCCTTGATGGGCACGCCGGCGTCCTGGAGCGAGAGCGTCGACCCGCAGACGGAGCCCATCGACGACGAGCCGTTCGACTCGAGCGTCTCCGAGACGATGCGGATCGTGTACGGGAAGTCCTCGGTGCCCGGCAGCACCGGCTCGAGAGCCCGCTGCGCGAGCGCCCCGTGGCCGATGTCGCGGCGCTTCGGCCCGCGCATGAAGCCCGTCTCCCCGACCGAGTAGGGCGGGAAGTTGTAGTGGTGCATGTACCTGCGCTCTGCTTCGAGCGACAAGTCGTCGATCCGCTGGCCTTCCTTCGCCGTGCCGAGCGTGAGCAGCGACATGATCTGCGTCTGCCCGCGGGTGAAGAGCGCCGAGCCGTGCGTCCGGGGTGAGACCCCGACCTCGCAGGACACGTTGCGGATCTCCTCATTCGAACGGCCGTCGGGGCGTCGCCCGTCGACGGCGATCTTGTGCCGGACGAGCTCCTTGTAGATCGCCTCGGCCGCCTTCTTCACGTACTGCTTCGTGAGCGAGTCCTTCACGACGGGCGCCTCGCCCTCGACGACTACTGGACCGACGGGGAACGGCAGCTCGGCGGTCTCGACGATGCGGTCGAACAGCAGGTGCCGCTTCGCCGACTTCAGCTCCTTCGAGTCCTGCTCCGCGTCCGTGAGCGCCGTCAGGTCCGCCGCGAACTGCTCGCGGACGGGTGCGGTCACGGCCGCGAGGCGTGCCTCGTCGAGCAACTGCGCGAGGCTGGCGCGAACCTGCGTACGCCTCGTGATGTCGTCCTCGGTCGACGTCATCGACAGCTCCGGGCAGAGCTCGCCTTCGAGCTCCTCGATTACGGCTGCGGCTTCCTTCAGGCCGTGGCCCGCGATGCTCTCGGCGATGCGCCCGCCGTGCTGGCCGCGCAACTCGTCGGTCAGCGACGGGTCGAGCCACTTCGGCTTGCCGACCTTCGCCTGGAGCTCCTCCTGCGCCTCGCAGATCCGTCGGATCTCCTCGTGCGCGAGCTCGAAGGCCTCGATCATCTTCTCCTCGGGGATCTCACCGGCGCCGGCCTCGATCATCGTCAGCGCGTCCTTCGTGCCGACGACGACGAGGTCGAGTGTCGACTCCTGGGCGACGGGCAGCGTCGGGTTGACGACGAGTTCGCCGTCGACCAGGCCGATGCGAACGGCGCCCACCGGGCCCATGAACGGCAGTGACGAGATCATCAGCGCCGCGGAGGCGCCGTTGATGGCCAGGATGTCATGCGCCGTGACGAGGTCGGCGGAGAGGATGGTGCAGATCACCTGCACCTCGTTGCGGAAGCCCTTCGGCCACAGTGGTCGAATCGGGCGGTCGGTCATGCGCGCCGTGAGGATGGCGCGCTCGGTGGGACGTGCCTCGCGCTTGAAGAAGCCGCCGGGGATCTTGCCCGCGGCGTACATGCGCTCTTCGACGTCGACGGTGAGCGGGAAGAAGTCCGCCCCCTCGCGTGCTTCTGGTCGGCCCTGGGCCGTTGACAGCACCATCGTCTCGCCGGAACGGACGACGACGGCGCCGTCGGCCTGCTTAGCGAGCTTGCCGGTCTCGAAGACGATCTCCTGATCGCCCACGGTCACCGAGACCGAATCGGTGCTCTCGGTGGTCATAGTCATGTGTTCCTCCACTGCTCGTGGAGAGTGGAGGTTTGAGTGAGCCTCGCCGGTCGCACTTCGGGGCTCGCTCAAACTTCCACCCTCCGGTTCGTGTGCCCGGTTTCTCTATCTCCTCAGGCCGAGCTCCTGGATGAGGGCGCGATAGCCCTCGAGGTTCCTGCGCTGGAGATAGTCGAGCAGACGGCGCCTTTGGCCGACGAGCTTGAGCAGGCCGCGCCGCGAGTGATGGTCCTTCTTGTGCGTGCGCAGGTGCTCGGTGAGCTCCGTGATGCGCGTCGTGAGCAGCGCGATCTGCACCTCGGTCGAGCCCGTGTCCTTGTCGTGCCGGCCGTGCTTGCCGACGATCTCCAGCTTCGCTTCGCTTGTCAGGGTCATCGATCCTCCGGTCTCATGGACGTCGCCGCCGTACCAGCCGGCGCTGCGCGACCCTCCGTGCGCGGCGTGCCGGTACTGCGGTCTTCGGGAAGGGTAGCAGGCTGGCTAGCCGGGTCGCTCTGCGGCCCGCGTCTCCTCCACGTCGCGGGCGATCTGCTCCACGAGCTCCGCTTCGTTGGCAAATGCACGCTCGTCGCGGAGCTTCTGCCACAGCTCGACGACGAGCCGCTGGCCGTAGAGATCGCCCTCGAAGTCGAGCAGGTGCGCCTCGATGCGACGCTCGAGGCCGCCGTAGTGCGGGTTCGTGCCGATGGAGATCGCCGCGCGCCGGCCGAGCGCAGCACCCGCGTAGATCCCGAACGCCGGCACGAGCAGGTGCGGCCGCGACGCTGAGATTCGCGGTCGGGAAGCCGAGCGTCCCGCCTCGCTCGTCGCCGACGACGACGACGCCGTCCGCCTCCGGCGGCCGACCGAGGATCCTGGCCGCCGCCCCGACGTCTCCCTCGTGCAGGAGCTCGCGGATGCGTGTGGACGATGCGCCTTCGACCGGTGGCACGCGGACGACTGAGAAGCCGTGCTCCTCGAGGAACGCGAGATCGCCGCGCCGCCGGTGGCCGAAGCGGAAGTCCTCGCCGGCGACGACGACGTCCGTGCCGATCCTGCGCAGAACGCTCTGGGCAAACTCCTCGGGCTCCTGCTGCTGGAGTTCGTGCGTGAACTCGAGGACGAGCGTCTCCTCGACCCCCGCCTGCTCGAAGAGCTCCAGGCGCCGCTCGAGCGTCGCGAGCAGCTCGACGTCGTAGCCCAGCACGAGGCGCGGATGAGGGTCGAAGGTGATCGCGGTGGCGACGAGGCCGCTGTCGGCAACGGCCCGGAGCACCGCCTGATGGCCCAGATGGACGCCGTCGAAGACGCCGATGGCGACCGCGCGCCGACGCGGGTCGAGCTCCGCCGGCTCGCGAGCGACCTTCACGGGAGCACTGTCCCGTCGACCGCCACGAGCTCGCCTTCGCACATGGCCCGAACGGGCTGGTCGATTCGCCGGCGGCCGTTGCGGATCGCGTCGGCTTCCTCGGGCGAGAGATCGATGGCGGGCAGGAACGGCAACGCCTCTGCCGGCGTGAGAATCCGACCCTCATCGGCGTCGTCCACGGAGAACGGCCCGACGGCAGTCCGGCGGAGCGACCGGCAGTGCGCGCCCAGCACGTCGGCGATGGCTCGGACGTACGTCCCGGAGGAGACATGCAGCTCGAGCGTCGCCACGCCGTCCTCGTAGCCATGCAGCACGAGCTCGTGAATCGTCGACGCGCGGTACGGCATCTCGACGTCCTCGCCCTCGCGGAAGCGCTTGTACGCGCGCACGCCCTCGATCTTCACGGCCGAGGCAGCGGGCACGCGCAGCATGACCTCGCCGCTGAGCGGTGCGAGCCGCTGCTCGAGCTCCTCGAGCGCCGGAGGCTCGTGCTCTGCGACCGGGTCGCCCTCGACATCACCGGTCGAGGTCGTCGAGCGCAGATCGACATCGGTCACGTAGCGCTTGTCGAGGCCGACGAGGTACTGCGCGAGGCGCGTCGCCGAGCCGAGCAGGACGAGCAGGAGGCCGGTCGCGAACGGGTCGAGCGTGCCGGCGTGGCCCGGCTCGCGCGCCGGTGCTGTCGCGAAGCCGCTTGACGACGGCGAACGACGACGGCCCGGCCGGCTTGTCGACGAGGACGAGGCCTGTCGGGCTAAGCGCTCTGGGAGGCACGAGCGAACTCCTGCTGGATGAACGCCGCGATCTCCTCGACCGACTCCGCGCTCGAGAACCCGGCCGCCTGGCGGTGGCCCCCGCCCCCACGGGCGCGGGCGATCGCCGACACGTCGAGCTCGTCGTGCGACGCGCGCAGGCTCACGCGCCGCTTCGCGTCCTGAGGCTCGGGTGGCTCCCGGATCACGGCCGCCATGTCCGTGCCGTCCACGGCTCGGAGGTAGTCGATGATCCCCTCGGCGTACTCCTCCCCCACGCCGAGGTCGATGAAGTCCGTTCGCCTGAGATGCGAGATCACGAGCCGCCCGCCCTCGTGGATCTCCGCCCGCTCGAGCGCTCTCGCGAGAAGCTTGAGCTTTGCGAACTCGACCGACTCGTAGATGCCCTGGAAGACGCGGTGGACGTCCACGCCGGCCTCCACGAGCTCCGCCGCCAGGCGGAGCGCCTTCGGCGACGTGTTCGTGTACTGGAAGCGGCCGGTGTCCGTGACGAGCGCGACATAGAGCGCCTCGGCGATCTCCGGCGTCAGCGCGATCTCGAGCTCGCGGAGGATGTCGCGGACGATCTCCCCCGTCGACGACGCGCCCGGGACGACGAGGTTGATCTTCGCGAACTCGGTGTTGTCGTGGTGGTGGTCGATGTCGAGCGAGAGCTGCACCTTGTCGAGCAGCGCCCCCGCCTCGCTCATCCGCTGCGCGTTCGCGCAGTCGAGCGCGACGAGCACCCGCTCGGAGGCGTCGGCCGGCAGCTCGCGACGGAGCTCGTCGAGCGGCAAGAACGCGTAGTCGGTCGGTGCGTCCGTGTCCCCGCCCAGGTACATCACCGAGTCCTTGCCGAGCGCGTCCAGACCGAGCTTCATGCCGAGGATCGAGCCGAGCGCGTCCCCGTCCGGGTTCTCGTGCGTGACGAGCAGAAACCTGTCGTTGTCGCGCAGTGCGGCCGCGACGGCCGCGATGTCACTCATCGCCTGGGGCGAGCTCATCGATCAACTTTGACATCCGCACGCCCTCCTCGACGGTCGGGTCGTACTCGAACGTCAGAGTCGGCGTCCGCTTCATCCGCACCTCTCGCGCGATGCGGGCCTGGAGGACGCCGTGCGCAGCGCCAAGGCCCTCGAGCGATTGCTCGCGCTTACGCTCGGAGCCGAGCACGCTCACGTAGACGATCGCGTGGCGGAGATCCGGCGACGTGCGGACGCCTGTGATGGTGACGAAGCCGATCCGGGGATCCTTGAGCTCCAGCAAGGCCTCCGAGAGCACCTCGCGCAGCAGCTCGTTGATCTTGCGCATGCGGTCAGTCACCGACGGCCACCACCTCGCGCTCGACGCGAACGAGCTCCCACTCCTGGCCCGCCAGGTAGCGCTCCGCGCCGTCGAGCAGCTCCTGGAGCTCCCTGTGGGCGCGCGCGACGCACGCCACGGCTAGGCCTGCCCGCTGCCAGAGCTCGTGGTGGTCCACCTCCGCCACCGACGCGCCGAAGCGGTTCTGGAGCTGCGCCTTCGCCGATTTCACATATTTGCGCTTACCCTTGAGCGACCCGTTCTCTGGGAAGTGCAACTCGACCTCGAGGATGCCGACGTAGCCCGCGCCCATGGGCGTATCTTGCCGTCCGCCCGGGCTGCGAGGCTCACGGTCTCATCCTAAGGAGGCTGGAATGAGTGGCATTGCGCGGTGGGCTCCCGTCAGCGGGATCCTCTACGTCGTTTTGTGGGCCATTGTGATCTTTGCCCTGGAGGGCGATACGGGTGACTCGGATTCGGAGATCCTCGCGTGGTACGCGGATTCAGGCAACCGTGACCAGCAGCTCATCTCCTTCTTCCTCGTCCTCGCGGCGAGCCTGTGCTTCGTATGGTGGCTGTCCCTCCTGAGGGGCCGGCTCGCTGAGGCCGAAGGGACAGCGGGAACGAAGACCGCTCTCGCCTTCGGGGCAGGGCTCGTGGCAGTCACTCTGTGGCTGATCGCGGCGTCGGTCTGGATGTCCATCTCGTTCGCGGTGGACGATGCAGAGGAGTTCGTCGTCGATCCGAACACGGATCGCGTGTTGGGCAATCTCGGCTACGCGATCTGGTTCGGGGGCACGACGATCGCGCTGCTCGTCGTGCTGTGCGTGGCGCTCGTCGGGCTCCGGGGTCAGCTGATACCGAGGTGGCTTGCCTGGGTGAGCGTCCTCGTGGCGATCACGATGCTTGCCTCGTTCGTGTTCGTCCCGTTCCTGATCTGGCTCGCGTGGGTGCTCGTCGTCAGCCTCGTGTGGCTCTTCTGGAAGCCGAAGCCGGAAGTCGCTGCGCCGCCGCCGCCGGCGGCAGACTAGGACTCGTCAGCAGCAGCTGAAGCGGGTGGAGCGGACGGCGCCAAACGCGGGGGAAACCATGTTTCCCCCGCGGGCCCCCTTCTTAGGAACTGGTGTCGCCTGACGGAGCGGATGCGGCGGGCAGAGTCTCACTGAGGTCCGTGCGCTCCACCTCGCGCACCTCGAAGACCTCGAGGACGTCGCCTTCCTTCACGTCGTCGTAGCCGGCGAGGTGGATGCCGCACTCGAAGCCCGCTTCGACCTCGCGCACGTCGTCCTTGAACCGCTTGAGCGAGTCGATCGTCGTCTCGTGGACGATGGCGCCCTCGCGGATGATGCGCACGCTTGCGTTGCGGCGAATGGTGCCGCTCGTGACGTGGCAGCCGGCGATGGTGCCGTAGCGGGAGACCTTGATGAGCGCGCGCACCTCGGCTTCGCCGAGCGTGACCTCCTCGGAGACCGGCCTCAGCATGCCGACGAGTGCCTGCTCGATGTCGTCGGTGAGCTGGTAGATGACGCGGTACGTGCGGATCTCGACGCCCTCGCGCTCGGCCAGCGTACGGGCCTCCGCGTTCGGCCGCACGTTGAAGCCGACGACCATCGCGTTCGAGGCCGAGGCGAGCATGATGTCGTTCTCGGTGATCCCGCCCGCGGCCGAGTGGATGACGGTCACCCGCACCTCCGTGTGCTCGATCTTCTGGAGCTCCGAAAGCGCGGCCTCCACCGAGCCGGCAACGTCGGCCTTGAGGACGATGTTGAGGTCCTGAACGCCTTCCTGGACGCGCTCGAAGAGCACGTCGAGCGAGATCGGCTTCGAGCGCTGGGCGAGCTGCTCCCGCCGCAGGCGCTCGCCGCGAACCTGCGCGTGCTGGCGCGCCTGGCGCTCGTTCTCGAGGACGCGCGCGTGCTCGCCGGCGGGTGGCGGCTTGTCGAAGCCGACGATCTCCACCGGATCGCCCGGGCCGGCGTGCTTGAGCTTCTCGCCGTGGAAGTCGTAGAGCGCGCGCACGCGCCCCCAGGCGTCGCCCGCGACGATTGCGTCTCCGACGTGGAGCGTTCCCCGTTGGATGAGCATGGTCGCCACCGGCCCGCGGCCCACGTCAAGGCGTGACTCGACGATCGGCCCGGAGGCCTCCGCCTTCGGGTTCGCCTTGAGCTCGAGCTCCGCGTCGGCGACCAGCAGCACCTTCTCGAGCAGGTCGTCGAGGTTCAGCTTCTCGCGCGCGGAGACCTCGGAGAACTGCGTCGTGCCTCCCCACTCCTCCGGCTGCAGGCCCTCGGACGCGAGCTCGTTCTTCACCTTGTCGGGATTCGCGTCGGGCAGGTCGACCTTGTTCACCGCGACGACGATCGGCACCTCGGCGGCGCGGGCGTGGGAGATCGACTCCTTCGTCTGCGGCATGACGCCGTCGTCGGCTGCGACGACTAGGACGGCAATGTCCGTCGCCTTCGCGCCTCGGGCGCGCATGGCCGTGAATGCCTCGTGACCGGGCGTGTCGAGGAACGTGATGCGGCGACCCCCCGCCTCGACCTGGTAGGCGCCGATGTGCTGCGTGATGCCGCCGGCCTCGGTGTCGACCACCGACGTCTCGCGGATGGCGTCGAGCAACGTCGTCTTGCCGTGGTCGACATGGCCCATGATGGTCACGACCGGCGGCCGGTCTGCGAGATCTTCCTCGGCGTCCTCGTACGTCTCCGGCTCGAGCTCCTCCTCCGCGGCGTGCTTGATCGTGATCTCACGCTTCAGCCCCGTGGCGATCAGCTCCACCTCTTCGTCGGACACGGACTGCGTTGCCGTCCGCATGACTCCGACCTCCATGAGGATCTTGATGATGTCCGACATCGGGATGCCCAGGGCCTGCGAGAGGTCCTTGACCGATGCGCCCGACGCGACGGTGACAGGCCCGGTAGGCGGAACTACCGGCGCCTTCGGCTCACGAGGCATGCCGCGCTGCTCACGCATTTGACGTGCGTCGAGGCGCGGGCGGCCGGCGGCCGTGTCGATGACGACGCGCCGCTTGCGGCCGCGCCCGCCCGGCCTTGGGCGAAGCGGGCGATTCGGGCGATTTCCTCCGCTGTCGTCAGCCATAGGCCTCAGTCTAGATCGCTCTTAGGCGCGGCTTCGGGCTCGGGGCTGTCGCCGTGTGCCTCGACGGCGACTTCCTCCTCGTCCACCGCGGGCTCGTCGTCAGCCTCGGCCGCGGGCTGCACGACCTGGTCGGAGATGTCCTCCCCGCGGGCCTCGCGTTCTCCGAGCTCCTGGTGCGCGGAGACGCCGCAGAACCGCGTGCCCGGCAGCGACGTGTTCGGGCAGCGTTTCCCTGTCGAGAGGATCGCGGTGCAGCGGCCGATCGATTCGCCGTCGTCCTCGCCCGCGTAGGCCGCCTCGGCCTCCTCCTGGGCGAACTCCGTGTCGGACTTGATGTCGACCTTCCAGCCCGAGAGGCGGGCGGCGAGGCGGGCATTCAGCCCTTCCTTGCCGATCGCGAGCGCGAGCTGGTCGTCGGGGACGATGACCGTCGCTTCCTTCGTGTCGTCGTCGATGTAGACCTCGCGCACGCGCGCGGGCGACAGCGCCTTCGCGACGAAGCGCGCCGGCTCCGTGTTCCACGGGATGATGTCGATCTTCTCGCCGCGCAGCTCGGAGACGACCATGCGCACGCGCGAGCCCCGAGGGCCGACGCATGCGCCCACCGGGTCGACGCCCTGGACGTGCGACTCGACGGCGATCTTCGAGCGGTAGCCCGGCTCGCGCGCGACGGCGCGGATCTCGACGAGCCCGTCCGCGATCTCCGGCACCTCGAGCTCGAACAGCGTTCGGATCAGCTCCGGGTCACGTCTCGAGAGGATCACCTGCGGGCCCTTCGTCCCGGAGCGCACCTCGGTGATGACCGCCTTGATGCGGCTCCCCTGCTCGTAGCGCTCGCCGTCGACCTGCTCCGATCGCGGCAGCAGCGCCTCCACCTTGCCGAGGTCGATGAGCACGTTGTTGCGGTCGCCGGCCTGCTGGACGATGCCGGTCACGACCTCGGTCACGCGGTCGATGTACTCGTCGTACATCATCTCGCGCTCCGCCTCGCGGATGCGCTGGAGGATGACCTGCTTCGCGGTCTGGGCGGCGATGCGGCCGAAGTCGTCGGGCGTGACGTCCTCGCGCTCGATGACCTCCTCGGGGACGTCCGTGAGGTCGATCGTGAGGTCCTCGTCGGTGACGAGGACGTGCGAGCGCTCGCCCGTCTCCTCCTCCTGCTGCTCGAGCGCCTGTATCGCGCGCTCGCGGGCCTCCTCCACCAGCCGCTCCTCGATGTCACCAGGCAGGTCGATGGAGAAGACGCGGAAGTCGCCCGTTTCCTGGTCGAGCTCCACGGCTGCGTGGCGGGTCGCGCCTGGTGTCTTCTTGTACGCGGCTAGCAGTGCGTCCTCGAGCGCTTCGATGAGCGTGCCGCTCTCGATGCCTTTCTCGCGCTCGATCGTCTGGATGCCTTCGATGATTTCTCGGGTCATTTCGTCGTCACCTCGTCGATGAGATTGCCGCGCACGACGGCGTCATAGGGGATGGCCACGGGGTCGGGCTCGGCTGCGAGCGTGAAGGTGTTCCCGTTCGCGGCCACGAGCTCGCCGCGAAACTTCGTGCGGCCGGCGACGGGCTTCGCGGTGCGGACGGCGACCTTGCGGCCCACGGCGTTGCGGAAGTGGCCGGGAGTGCGGAGCGGCCGCTCCGTTCCAGGCGACGACACGTCGATCGTGTAGCGGTCGAGATAGCCGCGAAGGAGGTTCGTCACCCGCCCGCAGAGCGCGTGGTCGACGCCGTTGGCGTGGTCGATGAAGACACAGAAGCGCGCCGGCGACTGCAGCTCGACGGCAAGTACCTCGACACCGGGAAGGGCAGCCTCGACCTTGCGGGAGATGTCCCGCTGGAGCTGCCTTTCGGTCTCGTACGTCGCCGCCATTCGCGTCCCTTTCATGAAAAATGGGCGCCACGCGCCCATTTCGCCGAACCGGTGAAAATAGGTGTCAGAAGGATAGCAAGGGAGCGTTCTTCATCTAGATCCACCGGCGACTGCGGGCAAGCGTCAGCACGAGCACCGCAATGCCCACCATCGCGGCGATCACAGCCCAGAACATCCACGCCAGGTTGAAGAGACCGACCTTGAAGTTCATGCCCATGATCCCGGCAAGCACAGTCGCGGGCAGGAGGATCACCGTTACGAGCGTGAACACCTTCACGATCTCGTTCGTCCGCTGGCCGATTCGGGCGGCAAGGAGCTCGAACGAGCCGAACGTTGACTCCTTCGTTTCGCGGGCCGCACTCAGTGCCTGGGTCACCCGGCTCTCGAGGGCAGTGAATCGCTTCGCCGAGTCCTCTGTCGACAGCGCATCGAGCTCAGCATGAGACAGAGCGACAACGACCTCGCGGTGCGGAGCGAGCGCCCGTCGCAGCGTCCCGATCGAGCGGCGGAGCTCGACCAGCCGGGCGAGGTCGCCGGAGACCTCGTTGGGTGTGCCGGACAAGACCTTCGCGTCCAACTCCTCTAGCTCGGTCTCGATGGTCTCGAAAGCGCGGAAGTAGCTGGCGACGACCCACTCGATAAGCGCTGCCACAAACGAAGGCGCGTCGAGCACACCGACCTGGCCTCCGCCCTCGGCGCGCTCGCGAAAGTCCTCGAGGACCTCGAGCTTCCGATGTTGAGCGGTGACGATCCAGTTCGGCCCGAGCACGCACTCGATGGGAACAGGCTTCGCATCTTCACCGTCACCGGCGGCATACAGCGTCAAGTGCATGCGTTCACCCTCGTCCGCAAGGGACGCGCGGCGGGGCTGCTCGAGCAGTCGATGTGCGTGCTCGTCGCCGAGCTCGAGCGCCTCCTGAAAGGCCGCCACCTCCTCCTCGGTTGGGTCTCGCAAGGCGAGCCAGAGCAACTGGTCGTCGGCGAGCCGTTCGAGCGCGGCGCGCCAGTCCTCGACTTGCTCGGACTCTCGCCCATCGAACACGAACGCCGTGAGCACCTCCCGTTGTTCCCTGCACCGCAGCGTTTCCCTGTTGTCGCCCGACTCGACTCAGACGTCGAGGACGATCGTCACCGGCCCGTCGTTCACGAGCTCGACGGCCATGCGCGCGCCGAAGACGCCACGCTCTACGGGGACGCCTAGCACCTTCAACTCCTCGCAGAACGCTTCGTAGAGCGGTTCAGCGAGCCCAGACGATGCGGCGTCGGTGAAGCTCGGGCGGTTGCCCTTCGCCGTGTCCGCGATCAGCGTGAACTGGCTGACGACGAGAGCCGCGCCACCGACGTCGAGCAAGGAGCGGTCGAGGTTGCCGTCGTCGTTCTCGAAGATCCGCAGGCGGGCGATCTTGCCGGCAAGCCGTTCGGCCTGGGTGTCGTCGTCATCGCGTGCGATGCCCAGAAGCACGCACACGCCTCGGCCGATGGCGCCGCCTGGCGTGACGCTCGCGCTCGTGACGCGCTGGACGACCGCTCTCACGCGTCGTCGCGGATGTGCACTTCGTAGCGGCGCGTCCCGGGTCTCAGCGACCGGGCGAGCTTGTAGTGCCCCTGCGCCTCGGCTTCGCGCCCGAGCTTGTCGAGGCAGCGGCCGAGCGCGTAATGCGCGTAGTCGTTGACAGGCGAGATCTCGAGCACGGCGCGGAACTCCGCCTCAGCATCCTCCCAGCGCCGAAGGCGGAAGTACGCGATGCCGAGCGCCTCGCGAATGGAAGCCTTCTGTGGCTCCGCGCGCCGGGCCTTCTCGAGCGGCACGGTCGCCTGCGCGGTCTGCCCGCTCCGCAGGCGTCTCCAGCCCTCCTGGTAGTCCTCATAGGCCTGACTCACGTCAGGAGGCGTTCGACCTCGTCGAGGACGGCAACGGCGATGGCGGACTTCGGTGGCTTCCGATAACACGCTCGTTGCCGTCAGCCAAAATTGTCACCTCGTTGTCGGGAGCATCGAAGCCGATGTCCGCCCGCGAGACGTCGTTGAAGACGACGAGGTCGACCGCCTTCGCCACGAGCTTCGCCCGGGCGCGCTCTAGCCCATCGGCGCCGTGGTCGGCTGCGAAGCCGACGAGCAGCTGGCCGTTCGTCCGCCGCCTACCGAGCTCGGCCAGCACGTCCTCGGTCGGCTCGAGCCGACCGTCCAGCTCTCAGCGTCCTTAGACCGCTTGTCCGCCCGTGTCTCCGAAGGCCGGTAGTCGGCCACGGCCGCGGCCATGAGGACGACGTCGGCGTCGGTGCGCGCGAATGCCTCTTCGGCGAGCTCGGCGGCCGTCGGCGTCTCCACGACTGCGACGCCGGTCGGAGCGCCACGGCGAGGTTCGCGGCAAGCAACGTGACGTCTGCGCCGCGCCTGCGCGCCTCCTCGGCCAGAGCGACGCCCATGCGGCCGGACGAGCGGTTGCCGAGATAGCGGACGGCGTCGAGCGGCTCGCGCGTGCCACCGGCGCTCACGAGCACGCGCTTGCCCGGAGAGAGCCGTTGCCTCTCCGAGCAGCACGCGGCACCGAGCGTGGATCTCCTCCGCTCGTCATGCGTCCGAGACCGGTTTCGCCCTCGGCCAGCTCCCCCTCCGCGGGGCCGATCAGCTCGACTCCACGCTCGCGCAACCGCGCGGCGTTCTCCTGGGTGGCCGGGTGCTCCCACATGCGGACGTTCATCGCCGGCGCGGCGAGCACCGGGCCGCGGAAGGCGAGCACTGCCTGCGCGAGCACGCTGTCGGCGAGGCCGTTCGCGAGCTTCGCGAGGGTGTTCGCGGTCAGCGGCGCGATCACGAGCAGGTCGGCCTCGACGAGATGCGGATAGAGATCGCGCGGCATCTCCTTCCGCGCGAGCGCCTCGAACGTCTTCGCCGAGACGAACGTCTCCGCCTCGGGGCTGGAGCGGCGTGACGTCATGCCCGTCGCGAACGAGGAGTCGGCAAAGCTCGCACGCCTTGTAGGCGGCGATTCCACCCGACACACCGAGGATCACGCGTGGCATGGCACACATTGTGCCGCGCCGGACTACCTGAGGGCTAGAGGCCCTTCGGGTACTCGTACGCGATCTTGCCCTCGGAGATCTCCTCGAAAGCCATCGTGAGGTAGTTCTTCGAGCGAGACTCCACGAGGGGCGGCAGCTCGTCGAAGGTTCCTTCGCCGAGCTGGTGGTGGTAGTTGTTGATCTGGCGGGCCCCGCTTGGCAGCGACGATCACCAGCGCGTAGCGGGAATCGACGTTGTCGAGCAAGGCGTCTATGCGTGGGGAGATCATGAGCCGGACATGCTACCGGCAGCGGCCAACGCCTCGCGGACGATGCTCTCCAGCTCGTCGACGGCACGGTCGAGGTCGTCGTTCGCAACCACGTGCCCGAAAGAGCCCGCCTGCGTCAGCTGGTTCTCGGCGATGTCCAGCCGCAGCCCGATCTCGCCCGCGCTCTCGGTCGCGCGCTCGCGCAGCCGCCGCTCGAGCTCCTCGACGGGAGCCGTCACGAAGATGGTCACCGTCGAGGGGATCTCCTCCGCGACGTTGATCGCACCCTCGGTCTCGAGCTCGAGCACCGCGATCTTCCCCTTGGCGGCGATGCGGTGCACCTCGGAGCGGAGCGTCCCCATAGCGCTGCCCGGACACATACGTCACGTGCTCGAGGAAGTCGCCGCGCGCGACGCGGTGGGCGAAGTCGACGTCGGAGAGGAAGTAGTACTCGCGCCCGTCCTCCTCCCCGCTCCGCTGCAGCCGCGTGGTCGCAGACACGGCGAGCTCGAGATCGGAGACGCGCTCGAGCAGAGCCCGGATGAGTGTGCCTTTGCCGGCCCCGGACGGGCCGGTAATGACGATCACCGGGAGCTGCCGACCCCGGGCGACCACGACCTGCGAGCTACTCGAAGAGGCCGACAAGCTCCGACCGCTGCCGGTCCAAGCAGGCCGCCGATCGTCTTCGACTCGGCGATCCTGCACTGGTTGAGGTAGCGCTTTGCTTTCACCTGCCCGAATTTCGGGACGGCCATGAGCATGTCGAGGACCTTGGCGGTCGAGACGTAGTCCGGCGGTTCGCGAAGGATCGCCTCGAAGCGGACGCGTCCGAGCTTGAGATCCTTCTTGAGCTTCGCTCGTTGCACCCGGATGTCGTTGGCCCTCCGGAGAGCGTCCATGCGCTGGTCGAGTGAGCGGCGCGGGGCTTGGGAGGCGACTTTGGAGGCAACCATAGGTGGGTGGCGATACTAACACCGGTTTCGCCGCGCGGGGAAGTTCGAAAACTCGTCAGACCGCGGCGGGATGAGCGGCGCCGCGCGCGGCCTCCGCCGACGCGTACCCGAGGAGCGCGAGCTCCCCGTCGAGCTCCTCTCGGATGCGCTCCGGGGCGTCCGGATCGGAGAAGAGGACCGTCCCGAGCGCGACGGCGGACGCTCCCGCGCCGATCAGGTCGAGGGCGTCGCGGCCCGTCGAGACGCCCCCCATGCCGACGATGGGCAGCTCCGTGGCGCGGAAGGCTGCGTGCACGGCGGCGAGGGCGATCGGCTTGAGCGCCGGCCCCGAGTACCCGCCGATCGCCGAGCCGAGCACTGGGCGTAGGCGCTCGTCGAGCGCGAGGCCTCGGATCGTGTTCACGAGGGAGAGGCCGTCTGCTCCAGCGTCTTCGACCGCGCGGGCAAGGGCGCCGATGTCGGGCACGGCAGGAGAGAGCTTCGCGTAGAGCGGCAACGCGGTCTCGCGCCGGCAGGAGGCGACGATCTCAGCGGCCGACTCGGGGGCCTCGTCCACGTTAGGGCACGAGAGGTTGAGCTCGATGCATGCGACGTCGTCCCGCCCGTCGAGCGCGCGGCACGTGTCGGCGTACTCTGGAGCTGCGAACCACTGACCGAGACCCAGATCGGGAGCTCGAGCTCCGCAAGCCTCGGCAGCGTCTCGGCCAGGAACGCGTCGCGCCCCGGGTTCGCGAGGCCTATCGAGTTCAGCATCCCCGCGTCGGTCTCCGCGATCCGCACGGGCGCGTTGCCCTCACGGGGCTCGGGCGTGACGGTCTTCGTCACGAATGCGTCCAGCTGCTTCGCTGTCTGAGGAGCCCTCAGAGCATCGAGGCAGCCGGACGCATTCAGCAGCACATTGCTTACATTCCGTGCCTCGACGAGGCAAAGAGAACGTCGAGCAATGCGTCCGCCTCGCCCGTGAGGTGCTCGATGACCACGGCATCTCCGGCGAGGTGCTGGTCGTCGACAACGGCTCCACGGACGGCAGCGGCGAGCTGGCGAGACGGGCGGGCGCGCGCGTCGTCGAGGAGCCGCGCCGTGGCTATGGCAACGCGTACATGGCCGGCTTTGCGGCTTCCCAGGGTGAGTACATCGTCATGGCGGACGCGGACCTGACATACGACTTCCATGAGATCCCGCGCTTCCTGGCGGAGCTGGAGGGCGGCGCCGACCTCGTGATGGGCGATCGCTTCCAGAAGATCCACCCGGGCGCGATGCCGTGGCTCAACCAGCTGACGGCACCCGTTTCCCACCGACTTGCTCAACCGAATCTTCGACGCCGGGGTCAGCGTCGCCTACTGCGGGATGCGCGCCATTCGCCGCGCGGACTCCCGCAGCTCGGACTCCGCGGCTGACGCGATGGAGTTCGGGCTCAGAGATGATCATCCGTCCGGTTGAAGAGGACTTTCGACATCCGTGAGATCCCGATCGAGCTCCACCCGCGTGGCGGCGTATCGAAGCTCGCGCCGTTCCGGGACGGCTGGCGGTCGCTGCACATGATCCTCATCCACAGTCCCAGGCACCTCTTCATGCTGCCGGGGCTGCTGATGGCGGCCGTCGGCGTCGGGATCGGCGCGATCGTGCTGACCGGCGTCGATTCGTTCGGCCGTCCGTGGTACGTCCATGCGCTGATCGGCGGCGCCCTGCTCGTCATCCTCGGTGTGCAGGTGCTCGGGCTCGGCTTCTGCGGAGAGGTCTACGCGACGGTATTCGTGCTTCAGAAACGAGGCACTGTGGTCGAACGACTGCGGCGCCGCGGCCTGGGGCTCAGGCACGCCTACTGGCTCGGGTCCGCGCTTATGCTCGGCGGGCTCGACTCCGGCGGCGCCGTCATCGTGAAGTGGGGGCAGCAAGGATTCGGCCCTCTGGCCGAGGAACAGCTCGCGATCACGGCCGCGACCGTGCTCATCGTCGGCGCGCAGACGATCTTCATCTCGCTGTTCCTGTCGAATGCTCGCCCTCGGCCGGAACGCGACGATCGAACCGCCGAGGGTCGCGCGTGAAGTGGTCACGAGAGCTCACGGGGCCGCTCGGGGCCCGGGCGATCGTCAGCCTCGCGCTAATCGCGCTGGTCCCTCCCGGCGGCACCCGGGGGAGGCGGTGGGCGGGTTGTCGGACGGAGAGTGGCACTGGTTCGTGCTCGCGACCGGCTGCATGCTCCTCGCCCTTGCGATCGGCGCGGTCCGCTGGCAGCTGTTCCTCAAGGCGGCCGGCATTGGGCGGTCGCTCTCGCATGCGGTGCGATCTACGCCATCGGCGCGTTCGCCAACAGCTTCCTCCCGACCGGCTTCGGCGGCGACGCTCTGCGCGCTTGGCTGGCCGGCTCGCCCGGAACCCGGGCGATCGCCGCCGTTACCGTCATCGTCGACCGGGCGACGATGCTGGTGATGGTCACTGCGTTTGCGTGGCTGGCCTTCGCGTTCGAGCCCGGCCCCGTCCCCTCGGTGCTCGTGCAAGCGCTGGCTGCGGTCACGGCACTCGTCGTGGTGGGAGGCATGGTCGCCGCGCTCGTCTTGCGAGCGGCCATGCGGCCCGGGACCCGGCTGCCGTCGCGCGCACCGTGGGTAGCCGACTCTGCCCAGTCGGCACGCGCCTGCTTCCGAGGATCGGTCGTGTGGCAAACGGCGCTGCTCGGGCTGGCGTACGAAGCACTCGTCGTGTTCGCGCTCTGGCTCGTCGCGCGGTCGATCTCCCTCTCAGCATCGCCTTCTTCGTTCTCGCAGTGGTCGTACCTGCAGTGCTCGTAGTCACGGCACTTCCACTCTCGCTCGGAGGCCTCGGACTGCGGGAAGGCAGCTATGTCGTGCTGCTTCACCAGGCCGGAGTGAGCACGACCGACGCCGCGCTCCTCTCCCTCCTCGCGACCGTGCTCTTCGCCCTCGCAACGCTTCCTGGAGCCTTTGCTCTGCTGACGCGCTCGTCGGCACGCGATCCTGGTGTGTCGGCCCCGACGTCACCACAGGAGCTCGCCTCGTGACTCGCAGGATTGCGATGGTCCTCTTCGTACTGGGCTGCCTGGCGGGTACGGCGGCCGCAGCCGACCCGCCGCTCGGGGCCTACCAGGAGCCGGCTCCACGGCCGGTGCCTGAGGAGAACGCCGTCGGGTTCGTCAACGAGCTCCTCGAGCGGCGCGGGCGGCCGAAGCGGGTCTCACAGGAGGAGCTGCGGCAAGGGGTCGTGATCAAGACGGCACGGTCGAAGCCAACAGACTCGAAGCAGGCTTCTGCGAGGGCCGTCGCGCCGACGGTGGTTGCGGCTGCGACCTTCGACAGCGGCCCTGCCGAGCGCGCCGGGGTCGCATCGCCGGTCGACGCCGACCAGCCCGGCATGGTCCTAGGGCTGATCGTCGCCTGCCTGCTCGGGGCTCTGGCCCTTGCTCTCCGGCTGACGGAATCCCGAAAGAAGGGCTAGCCGTGCGTGCCGCGGAGACGGCGGCGGCTTCGGCGCCGCGTACTTCGGTTGCGGCCTGGAAGCGCAGGAAGCACGGCCGCCTGGGCCGCACTCGCGATCGTGGCGATCGAGGGGCTCGTCACGCTGGCGTTCGGGCCCCAGCGCGCGCTGGCCGTGTGTCTGCTCGTCGTCGCACCGGGGCTGGCCCTGACGGCGTTTCTCCCACGCGAGCTCTCTTTGCCCGCGGTCCGCTTCGCCGTCGTGCCGATCGCCGGCGCGTCGGCATCGTGCGTTGCAATCGTCAGCGCCGCGGCGGTCGGGATTCCGCTGACAGGTCTCAGCATTCGGCTGATCATCTTCCTCGTCGTCGGTGCGAGCGGTCGCGGCGTCGATCATCTTCGCCGCTAGGCTCGAGCAGACCCGGCCCGATGCGACGATCGACGCTTCTCCGGGCGAAGGAGCCACCGTCGCCCTGCTCGGCGCGGCCGTTGCCGTCGGCGCCGCCCTGCAGGGCTTGGTAGTCGGCGGCAAGCCGCTGCCGGGGCAGGACTGGGGGCATTACCTCCTCTACGTCGACGAGATCCGGAAGCAGGGGCTCGCTGCTCATGGACAACCCGTTCTGGATGCTCGGCGGCCTGCCGTTCGCCGAAGCTCGGGCGCGCCGGCGCTGTACGCCGCACAGGCGCTGCTGTCGGAGCAGACGACGGCCTCGCTGTTGCAGGGCATCTGGCTTCCGGCCGCGCTCGCGGTCATCTCCGTCTTCGTGTTCGTGGCTGCGCTGTGGGGCAGAACCGCGGGGCTGATCGCAGCGGGCCTGTACGCAGTCGTGCCCATGAATCTCGACATGCTCGCGTGGCACGGCCTCGCCAACATCTGGGCGCTGGTGCTGCTGCCGCCGGTTTTGCTTGCCGCAGGCATGGCGCTGCGAGGGTATCTCGGCCTTCGCTGGAGCGCGTTTCTCGCGCTCTTTCTGGTCACGCTTGCCGCCGCGCACCGGCTCAGCTTCCTCGTAGCTGTGCTGGCGCTGCTCCCGGTGTCGCGTGATTCTGGTTGGCGGCACGGCCGGGAGGGGCTGCGCTTCGTCGCCTGGACACTCGGCTTCGCGCTTGTGGGAGGCAGCGGCGTGATCGCCGATCTCGTGCAACGCAACATCGACAGCGGTGGAGTCCAGGGATACCGCGCGTTCCTGGCGACGAAGGTCAACTGGGACTTCGTCGGAAGGGATCTGACCTGGCTCTTCGCGATCCTCGGCGCGCTTGCGATACTCGTCATCCTCACAGCGCGTGCTCTGAGGCGGGACGACGCACGGTTCGTCCTCTTCGGGCTACTGGCGGCCGTGCTGGCCCTGAGCTATGCATGGGTGGCTCACGTCCCACTGTCCTACAACCGAGCGACCTTCTACTTGCCGTTGGTGCTCGCGGCTGGGATCGGCGTGGTCGGGCCAGGCGAGCCCCTAGGCTCGCGATCGGTGCCGTCGTGGTGATGGTGCTCGTCGTTCTCGAAGCCCGCGACCTGTCACAGCCACTGCGTACGTTCTACGGCTACACGAATCAGGAGAGCCTGACCGGGTCGGCTACCTGAAGAGCCTGACGAACCCGAACGACGTGGTCGTGACGGACACGTGCTGGGGCTTCCTCTCCACGCGGCTCCTCGCCCAGCCGATTCTCGCCGCTCAGGACGAGTCGCTGATCCTCCCCAAGGCGGAGGTCGCCCCTGCCAACACGGCGCGGAGGATCCTCTACGGCGGCGAGCAAGGAGCGCAGCTGGCCAGGCGGATCGGTGCGCGCTACGCGATCGTCGATCCGCAGTGCACCCACCAAACCGGGCGCCTCGTGGCGGAGCCGGACATCGGAACGCCGATCTACGCGAGTACGCGACTCGTCGTCCTCGACCTGCGCCGATCGACGTGACACGCATTCGCACGAGCCTCATTGTCTGTTGCGTGGCGCTGGTCGCCGTTCCGTCGGCCCGGTCGCGTCCGTCGCGTCTCCCGCACAGGCCACTCCCTCGCGTCCGCTCGTGACCGCGATCGACGACCCGATGGCGTTCACGGGTCCCAAGGCGCACATCGCGCTCGCACGAACGCACGGAGCCGGGGCAGCGGTCGCCAAGATCGTCCTGCACTGGGATCAGGTTGCACCGGAAGGGAGGCAGCGGCCCGCGGGCTTCGACGCGACCGACCCCGCCGACCCCGCCTATCGCTGGGACGGCTTCGACGCGCTCATCAAGACGACCGTCGCGCAGAACCTCTCGCCGCTGGTCATCATCCTCAACGCTCCCACATGGGCCAACCGGCCGCCGGCCGGCCGAAGCGAGCCCAACTGGAACGTGGACCCTCGAGCACTGGCCGACTTTGCCGAGGCCGCGGCGAGACGCTACAGCAGGAACATTCGCTCCCTGCCGCGCGTCCGTTACTGGCAGATCTGGAACGAGCCCAACCTGAGCTCGTTCTTCAACCCGCAGGTGCGCAATCAGCTCGCCGAGACCCCCCGCTGCCCCTTCTCGCCCACGCAAGTCGTGTCCGCCGTCCGCTATCGAAAACTGGTGAATGCGACCGCTCAAACCCTGCACCGCGTTCGCCCCGACAACGTCGTGATCGCGGGCGGCCTAAGTCCCTTTTGCGGAACGAGAGGGGTCGTCGCCACCGCGCCGCTGCTCTTCATGCGCAAGCTGCTCTGCATGTCGCGCGGGACCCCACCGAAGCCGACGTGCAAGGCAACCGTCGAGTTCGACGTCTGGGGGGTGCATCCGTACACGGCGGGAGGGCCGACCCATGCGGCGTTCGGGCGTGACGACGTGTCGATCGGCGACTTGCCCGAAGTGAGGCGGCTGCTGCGCGCGGCAGAGGAAGCGGGCCATGTCGCGTCACGCCGCTCCGTGCGGCTCTGGGTCACCGAGTTCGGATGGGACACGAGGCCCCGCGACTACTACGCGGTGCCGCTTAAGCTGCACGCCCGCTGGGTAGCGGAAGCGCTCTACCGCATGTGGACTGACGGCGTCACGCTGGTCACGTGGTTCGCGATACGCGACGACGCGAGGAAGGGTCGCGAGGACGGCCAGATCATCCAGTCCGGCCTCTACTTCCGCGGGCGCTCGATCGCCCATGACCGGGCCAAGCGCTCGCTGGCGGCATTTCGCTCCCGGTTCGTCGCCTTTCGCACCGAGGAGAAGATCCGCGCTGCGGGAACGGACCCCCTGGGGCCGGCCCGGGAACGTCGTCGTCGAGCGGTCGGTCAGGTCCGGGTGGAAGCAGGTGGCCCGTCTCCAGACGAATCGCTACGGCATCTTCCGGCGCATCGTGACCGGCCAAGGCATGGGCGACCTGCTGCGAGCGCGGGTTCCGAACAGGTCGACGAGTGTGCCGTTCTCGTTAACGCGTCCACCCGAACTGCTCGTCAATCCGTTCGGCGGCCCATACCAGACCGTCCCCTAGACCTGTTCGACGGGTGGTCCGCACTGCGTATGAGCTGAAACGGCGATACGGCGTCGGAGACCGCTTCTTCGCTCGACACCCGCGCGTGACGACCCGACTGATGGCGTTGCTGCGCCCGCTCAAGTCGCACTCGGTAGTAGATGTACATGGGCACCTTCTGGAGGTCGACGAGCACGACTTCCTGGGCCTCACGATCAACCGGTCATACGAGCCCGACGTCACAGCCTTCCTCAAAGGCAACGTCGCTGCTGGCCAAACAGCGATCGATCTCGGGGCCAACATTGGCTACTTCACTCTGTTATTCGCCCAGCTTGTCGGGGACGACGGTCAAGTAGTCGCGTTCGAGCCCGACCCCGACAACTGCCTGCTGCTAGAACAGAACGTCCAGGCGAACGGCTACACGAATGTGACCGTCAGACGAGAGGCCGTCGCCGACTACTCCGGTCGCGCGCCGCTTTTCCTGAGCGACGCCAACCCGGGTGACCACAGCCTGACGGACGCAGACGGTCGGCGTGACAGCGTCGATGTAGACGTTGTGACGCTCGACTCCGCGCTCGCGCACCTCGGGGGGCGTGTTCACTGGATCAAGATGGACATCCAGGGTGCCGAGCTTGCGGCTTTGCGCGGCATGCGGTCGTTGCTCCAGTCTTGTCCCGAGCTGACGGTCGTGACGGAGTTCTGCCCGCAGGCGCTCACACGGTTCGGAGAGGATCCCGTTGACATGTTGTCGCTGCTAATCCAGGCCGGTTTCGACGTACGCGAGCTCGAGAGAAGCGGCGCCACACGCGAAGCGCGGCCTGAGGAGATTGCCCAACGAGTAAGCGTTGAGGATGGGACGTACGTGAACGTCGTGTTCGTCCGAGCTCTTCAGCCAGTCGAATAGGCCTCGAGCACCACTGAGACGGAGTTTTCGACGCGAAGCCTCGTTGCGTTCTCCGTGAACCAATCAGTCGTGGAGGCTCGCAACCCCGCTCCACCGTCGAAGACGCGAAGTAACGCGTCCGCGAGCTCCTCCGGCGCTGCGCTCGCCGCGATCGCACCGTTGACGCCCTCGACGACCAACTCGGTCGCCGCGTTCTCAGGCCCCATCACCACGACGCTAGGCGTCCCACGCGCCGCAGCCTCGACGACGATCAATCCGTAGCCCTCTCGTTCGGATGCCGTCGCCACGCACGCCGCGCTGGCAACAGCACGTTCGACTTCGGCCTCGTCACGCTGCCCATGAACCCGGACACGCTCAGCCAACCCGAGCCCGACGACGAGTCGCTCGACATCGTCCCGCTCGGGGCCATCTCCGTAGAGGTCGAGCCGAAGCTGCGGGCGCCGCCGAAGCGCAGCTGCGAACCCACGGACGAGAGCGGGCACACGCTTCTCCCTCACATGCCGGCCGGCATAGACGACGGTGTCAGAGTCGACCGCTTCGACAGGAGTGCTACCTACCGGGCCTGCATAGATGCCAGGGAGCACGGTCACTTGACCGCGGAACCCCTCCGCAAGTAGCCGCCGCTCGTGCATGTGTGAGACACAGAAGGCCCGATGGACCGCCCGGACACACAGCCGTTGGACGAGCCACCCGAAAGTGCCGATGAGCGGCCCCGCGTACGAGCGCCAATACGATCTCGTCCAAACCTCGTGCCAATCGACGATGAGCCGGTAGGAGTCGCGCGACCGAGCCAGGGTCGCGGCCAGCACCGGGAAGTAGGGAAACGAGGCCGTGTGGACGACGTCGTAACGGTGGCCGTGGCGAACGAGGTGACGAAAGACCGCAGCCCCGAACAGCAGCGGGGGGCTGACGGCCCGCCGACCCTCGACGTGCGACTGACGGCTCCCGGTCACACCGATGATCTTCACGCCGGGCAGCTGAGGCTCATGCTCCTTCTCCCATTGGCGCGTCGTCACGTACGTGACTTGATGCCCGGCCTCGGCAAGGCGCACGGCAAGGTCGCGCAGCCAGCGCTCGGCGCCTCCGATCGAGTGCGGGTACAGACGGTCGTAGACGAGGCACACTCTCATTGGCCGGCGAAGTGAAGCTCCAGGATCATTAGGCAATGAGCGATCGGCCGCCCGAGTGCCGTACTTCACTCGGTGCCGAGCACACCGCCCAGGTTCGTCCACGCTCCGAAGCTGGCGCCGTTCCAGAGGCGGTACCAGAGATTGCCGGCTGCGTTCAGCCCGAAGACGTAGGTCTGGGTGCCGACGGCCACCGTTTCGGGCCCCGTCGCCAGGATCCCGTCGAGCGGATCCCAGGCAGTGAAGGCGCCGCCGGTCGTGCGCCGGTCCCAGAGCGACCCGGCCGGGTTCGTCCCGAACGCGAGCAGCGTGCCGGCCGTCGCCGCCGCATCGGGCGTGCCCGACAAGACACCGTCGAGCGCCGTCCAGGCGCCCCAGACGCCGGCCGACAACTTCCGGTAGAAGAGGATGCCGGCGGGGTTGGCGCCGAATACGTACAGATCGGAGCCGAGCACGGCCGCTGTCGGCGAGCTTGCCAAGACGCCGTCCAAGGAGGTCCAGGCACCCCAGCTGTTCGCGGTCCGAGACCACAGCCTGTTCCAGAAGAGCCCGCTGGGATTGACACCGAACAGGTGCACGTTGCCGCCGTAGCTGACGAGCTCCAGCTGGCTCGAGAGGATGCCGTCCAGCGAGGTGAAGCCGGTCCAGCTGCCCCCGCTCACGAGCCGGTTGAAGAAGATGAGCCCGGTGCTGTTCCTGGCGGAGACGATCAGGTCGCCGTCACCGTCGACGGCTGCGGCCGGGCTGCCCGCGATCACGCCGCCGAGGTTCTGCTCTGTGCCCCAGGTGCCGGCAAGTGCGCTTGAAGTAGCGCAGGTCGTTGCTGGTACGAGCGGAAGAAGACGTAGAGGTCGGAGCCGACCATGACGGCTTTCGGGCGCGATGCGACGTTGGTGGAGGTGCTCAGCTTCGTCCAGGCGCCGAACGTGCCGCTCGCGGTCTCGCGGTACCACAGCTCGTTGTCTGCATTGCGCCCGAAGACGGCCGCCTCGCTGCCCACTGCTACGGCGCTGAGCTGGGGCGCTGTCGGGACAGCGTCTGCGCCATCGATGAGAAAGACACTGTTTGCAGCGTTCCACTTCGTCGCGAGATAGCTGCCCGGCAGGGGATTCGTATGGAAGTAGTCGTCGTGGTTGCAGTCGAACAGCCGATCGCGAGAGGGGTTCGTGCAGACGTATTCCATCGGCGGAAAGTAGGGCGAGTCGGAGTAACACATGACGTCGTACTCGTCTGTGCAGTGAAATCCGCCGCTCGTGTTGGGCGCTGAGAGCTGAACTCCGCCGATGTTGTGCATGTGCTCGTGGGCAACGGTGGTGCCGTTCCAGCAACCAGCATCCGATCTGCCATACGAGGGACCACCGTTGTTCAGGTTTCCCGGACCGGCCTGGTCGTCGTTCCAGAGGTTCCCGAACTCCGCAATAGACGTTGGCGTCGACGAACATCATGTACTTCCGGTCGGTGCGATCGAATCCCTGCTGTTGCGCCTCAGAATATCGTGTTGTCGAAGTTGTCATCGCCCGTGGGCGAAACCGTCACCGGCGTCACGACGATGTGCAGTTCGCGTCGTGGACAAAGCGGATTCGGCGACTACCTCCGGTCTCGGCGGCGCTGTCGTAGTAGATGAGGTCTGCGTCGCTAGCCCACTGGCGGAAGGACGAGAGGTACGTCAGGAAGCGGTCTGGCCGATCGGACGCCCGTACGTACAAGACGTGCGTTCTCGGGCCGCTTACGCCGTCACCGACACACTCAATCTGCGGAGACGCGGCCGCTTGGCGTGGAGGAACGTCGACGCTGATGTCTGTGCCTGGCGGCGGGGGATCGGGCCCATGGGTACACGTCGTCGACCTCGGAAGCAGCCGAAGGCCACGGGGCGCACACGGATCATTCGCCACCTTTTCCAGAGCCGATTGGTCTGCAATCGGAGGCTCGCTGCGGTTACGGGCGTGGCCTGCCGCAACGCTAACCGCAAGCAGTACTGTCAGGCCAAGCGCAGCCAAGGCGGACATGACCCATAGGTCGCGGCGTCGCGACGGCAACTCAGGCTCCATCGCTACGCGACTCTGCCTGACTGGCGCTCCCTGCTTTCACGGCTGGCCCGTCACTCGGTGCCGAGCACACCGCCCAGGTTGGTCCACGCTCCGAAAGTGGCGCCGTTCCACAGGCGGTACCAGAGGTTGCCGGCTGGCGTTCAGCCCGAAGGCGTAGGCCTGGGTGCCGACGGCCACCGTCTCGGGTCCCGTCGCCAGGATCCCGTCGAGCGGATCCCAGGCAGTGAAGGCGCCGCCGGTCGAGCGCCGGTCCCACAGCGACCCCGCCGGGTTCGTTCCGAACGCCAGCAGCGTGCCGGCGGTCGCCGCCGCATCGGGCGTGCCTGCCAAGACACCGTCGAGCGCGGTCCAGGCACCCCAGGTGCCGCCCGACAACTTCCGGTAGAAGAGGATGCCGCCGGGGTTGGCGCCGAAGACGTACAGATCGGAGCCGAGCACGGCGGCTGTCGGTGAGCTGTTCAAGACGCCGTCCAACGAGAACCAGGCACCCCAGCTGTTGGGGGTCGCCGACCACACCCTGTTCCAGAAGAGCCCGCTGGAATTGACGCCGAACAGGTGCACGTTTCCGGAGTAGCTGACGAGCTCCAGTTGGCCCGCGAGGATGCCGTCCAGCGAGGTAAAGCCGGTCCAGCTGCCGCCGCTCACGAGCCGGTTGAAGAAGATGAGGCCGGTGCTGTTCCTGGCGGAGACGATCAGGTCGCCGTCACCGTCGACGGCTGCGGCCGGGCTGCCCGCGATCACGCCACCGAGGTTCTGCTCTGTGCCCCAGGTGCCGCCGGTGCGCTTGAAGTAGCGCAGGTCGTTGCTCGTCGAGCGGAAGAACACGTAGAGGTCGGAGCCGACCAGGACGGCTTTCGGGCGCGAGGCCACGTTGGTAGTGGTGCTCAGCTTCGTCCAGGCGCCGAACGTGCCGCTGGCGGTTTCGCGGTACCAGAGCTCGTTGTCTCCATTGCGGCCGAAGACTCCCACCTCGCTGCCGAGTGCTACTGCGCTGAGCTGGGGGGCGGCGATGCCGATGGTGTGCAGGACGAGGTTGGGCGAGCCCGTTCCGGGCGTGGTCACGACGCCGGACGTCGCGTCGGCGACCATCGCGTTACGGATCTGCAACGGCGTCCACGTCGGGTTCGCCTGGAGGAGCAGCGCTGCCGCGCCGGCGGCGTGCGGCGACGCCATCGACGTGCCGCTGATCGTGTTCGTCGCGGTGTCGCGAGCCGATCCACGCCGACGTGATGCCCGAGCCCGGCGCGAACAGGTCGAGGCACGTGCCCCAGTTCGAGAACGACGAGCGTGCGTCGGTCGATCGTCGTCGAGCCGAGCGTGATCGCGTTCGGCGTCCGCGCGGGCGTGTAGTTACACGCGTTGTCGTTGGCTGTTGCCGGCCGCGACGCGCGTACGTCACGCCGTCGGCGATCGATGCTGTCACGGCTGCGTCGACTGCGTCGGAGGACCGCCAGGGCGCCACGCCGCCGCCGAGGCTCATGTTCGCGACGGCGAGCTCACCTGGGTCGTGGTCGCCCGTGACCCAGTCGACGCCGGCGATCACCTGCGTCCACGTGCCGGTGCCGCCGCAGTCGAGCACGCGGACGGCGACGAGCGAGACGCTCTTCGCGACGCCCCACGTCGTCCCGCCGACGGTGCCGGCGACGTGCGTGCCGTGGCCGTGGCAGTCCTCTGCGGGGCCGCCGTCGATCTGGTCGACGCCGCTCGTGATGCGACCGGCGAACTCGTTGTGCGTGAGACGCATGCCCGTGTCGAGGATGTACGCCCTCACGCCCGCGCCCGTCTGCGTGTACACGTACGAGTTGTTCAGCGGGAGGTTGCGCTGGTCGATGCGGTCGAGGCCCCACGTGGCGGGGGTCTGCGTGACTGCGATCGTCGCGATGCCGTCGGGCTCGACGAACGAACGTTGGAGCGTCCGGCGATCGACGAAGCCGTCGAGGCGGACATCGGCGCGGCGTAGCCCTTGAGCGCGTGCCGGTAGACGTACGTGGGCGTCACGCCCGCGGCTGCGGCGGCCGCGGCCGGATCGGCGACGGAGTTTTCGAGCACGACGATGTAGGTCTGGAGAGGGTCGCAGCGCTAGCCGGCATCGACGCGCCGACACCAGCCAGTACGGCGGCGCCGAGCACGGTCAGCGCCAGCATCGCTCGCCTCGTCGGCCTCACAGAACGTCCTTCGGCACGAGCCTTCATCCTCTGTGCACCCCCAATTAGGAAACCGTGAACGACCCGGCGCTTGTCGCCGTGCCCCAATTCGTCGTGGTCGAGAGCTTACCTCCGCTTCCAGGCGATGCAAAGCCCGTCGTGGTCGCCCCGTTTTCGCCGACGGAGGCGAGTGCCCAGGCGACGCCGAATCTCGATGTCATCGCGCGGTGTCACCTGCCGCACTCGTCTTTCGACTGCGCAGCACCGGCCCCTCCACGCAGAGGCGCTTCAGCTCGCCGTCGACCTCGACCGCGCAGCCGTAGCACGCGCCGAAACCGCACGCCATCGGCGCCTCCCAGGCGAGCTGCGCGTCCGGCGCCAGCCGCTCGATCGCGCGGAGCATCGGCTCCGGGCCGCAGGCGAGGATGTCGTGGCCCGGCGGGATCGCCTCGGTCACGAGCACGGGGTCGATCACGACCTCTGCGCCAGGGAGCAGAGCCGCAGCCTCGGCGTGATGCGTGCTCCGGAAGCCGAGCACGGCCGGCGGCTCACCGAGCGCCTCGGAAAGGTACGGGAGCGGCGCGATGCCGACGCCTCCGCCCACGAGGAGCGGCCGCGGGACGTCGACGTCGAAGCCGTTGCCCAGCGGTCCCAGCACATGGATCGCCTCTCCCGGCCGGAGGGCGCAAAGGGCCTGCGTGCCACGGCCGAGGGCTTCGATGAGGAACGCGAGCTCCCCCGGCGGCGCAAGGCAGAGGCTCATCGGGCGCGGCAGGAGCCGCCCAGGCGCCTCGAGCATGAAGAACTGCCCCGGTCGCCCCGGATCGATGTCTCCTCGCTCGACCCGCAGGAGCGTGTACGGCCCGATGCTCTCGCGGCCTGCGACGTTAAGCAGTTGCCGTCGCAGCGAGCCGCTCCTGAAGGCTGAGCGCACGCTCCGTGCGCGCATGGGCGATTGCCTGGACGCAGGCGGCCGCGCCGGCGACGGTGGTCACGCACGGGATGCGGGCGGCGAGCGCTGCCTCGCGGATGAGATAGCCGTCCGAGCGAGCCGCGCCCGACGCGTTCGGAGTGTTCACGACGAGGTCGCAGCGGCCGCGGCGGACGAGATCGACGACCGTCGCCCCTTCTTCCTCGGACTCCGAGACCTTGGCCGTCACGCCGACCTCGATGCCCGCCTCGGCGAGCGCGCCCGCAGTCCCCGCCGTGGCGACGATCTCGAAGCCCAGGTCTGCCAGCTGAGCGGCCACAGGGACGATCGCCTGCTTGTCGGCATCACGCACGGAGATGAAGGCGGTGCCCGACTCGGGCAGAGGCCTGCCCGCGGCGCGCTCGGCCTTGCCGAACGCGGTCGCGAAGTCCTCCGCGGTGGCCATCACCTCGCCCGTCGAGCGCATCTCCGGGCCGAGCACGGGGTCGGAGCCCGGGAAGCGCGCGAACGGAAACACGGCAGCCTTGACACAGACGTGTTGCAGGGACTGTCCCCTGGGCAGGGCCAGGTCGGACAGGGCTGCACCGGCCATGAGCCGGCAGGCGGCCTCGACGAGGTTGACGCCGGTCGCCTTGCTCGCGAATGGCACCGTGCGCGACGCGCGCGGGTTCGCCTCCAGCACCGAGATCTCGCCGTCGACGATCGCGAGCTGGATGTTGACGAGCCCCACGACGCCGAGCGCGGGAGCCAGCCGCGACACGAGCTCGTCGATCGCGTCTCGCGTCGCCGGATCGAGAGACGGCGCGGGCAGTGCGCAGGACGAGTCGCCGGAGTGGACGCCGGCCTCCTCGACGTGCTCCATGACCGCGGCGACGTACGTGTCGCGCCCGTCGCACAGCGCGTCGATGTCGATCTCGAGGGCACCCTCGAGGAAGCGGTCGACGAGTGTCGACCCGCGCGGCCCGGCCGCGAACGCCTCGACGACCTGCTCCGCGCGGTAGCAGACCCGCATCGCGCGCCCGCCGAGCACGTACGAAGGGCCGCACGAGCACCGGATAGCCGATGCGCTCGGCGATCGCCACGGCGCCCGCGGCGTCGTCGGCGATCCCCCACTCCGGGCAGCGAATGCCCTGCTCGGCAAGCAGGCCGGCGAAGCGCTCGCGGTCCTCCGCGAGATCGATCGCCATGAGCGGCGTGCCGAGGATGCGGAAGCCGGCGTGTCGAGCGCGTGTGCGAGCTTGAGCGGGGTCTGACCCCCGAACTGGATGACGACGCCGTCGGGCTGCTCCCGCTCGCAGACGGCGAGCACGTACTCCTCGGTGAGCGGCTCGAAGTACAGCCGGTCGGAGGTGTCGTAGTCCGTCGAGACGGTCTCGGGGTTGCAGTTGACCATCACCGCCTCGTGCCCGAGCGAGCGGAAGGCCTTCGCGGCGTGGACGCAGCAGTAGTCGAACTCGATGCCCTGGCCGATGCGGTTCGGCCCGGAGCCGAGCACCACCACCCGTGGCTTGGTCTTCGCCGGCAGCGCCTCGTCCCGCTCGCCGATCGTCGAGTAGTAGTAGTTCGAAGCGGCCTCGACCTCGCCGGCCACCGAGTCGACACGCCGGTAGACGCGCTCCCCTTCCCGCAGGCGCAGCGAATCGAGCTCCGCCCGGAACCAAGGGTGGAGATCCTCGGGCAGGTCGTCGAGGTCGGCCCACGGGGTGACGGCGCCGCGGTCGAGCTCCCGGCTCGCCATCGCCTTCGCGAACGCCTCGGCGAACGTCCTGCCGATGCCCATCGCCTCCCCCACCGACTTCATCTGCGTGCCGAGCGTCGTGTCGGCCCCGGGAAACTTCTCGAAGGCAAAGCGCGGGAACTTCACGACGACGTAGTCGAGCGTCGGCTCGAAGCTCGCCGGCGTCGTTCCCGTCAGGTCGTTCGGGATCTCGTCGAGCGTGTAGCCGACCGCGAGCTTCGCCGCGACCTTCGCGATCGGGTAGCCGGTCGCCTTCGACGCGAGCGCCGAGGAGCGCGAGACGCGCGGGTTCATCTCGATCACGCGGATGTCGCCGGTCTCGCGGTCGCGCGCGAACTGGATGTTCGAGCCGCCGCACTCGACGCCCACTGCGCGGATGACGGCGGCGGCGGCGTCGCGCAGCTCCTGGTAGGCCTCGTCGGACAGCGTCATCTGCGGGGCGACCGTCACCGAGTCACCCGTGTGGACGCCCATCGGGTCGAGGTTCTCGATCGAGCAGACGACGACGACGTTGTCCAGGGTGTCGCGCATCACCTCGAGCTCGAACTCGTCCCAGCCGCGCACCGACTCCTCGACGAGCACCTGCCCGATCGGTGACTCGCGAAGCCCGATCTCGACCTGCCGGCTCAGCTCATCCGCTGTCGACGCAAAGCCGCCGCCGTGGCCGCCGAGCGTGAACGCCGGCCGAACGACCGCGGGCACGACGACGTCCTCGAGGTCGTCCAGCGACGTGACGATGCGCGATTCGGGCACGCGCAGGCCCGACCGAGCGCACGGCGTCGCGGAACAGCTCGCGGTCCTCCGCCCGCCGGATCGCATCGAGCCCAGCGCCGATGAGCTCGACGCCGAGCGCCTCGAGGATCCCGTCCTCGGCCAGCTCGAGCGCGAGGTTGAGCGCCGTCTGGCCACCCATCGTCGACAGCAGTGCGTCCGGCCGCTCGCGACCGAGGACGTCGGCGACGCTGTCGAAGTCGAGCGGCTCGATGTACGTGCGGTCTGCGAAGCCAGGGTCGGTCATGATCGTCGCCGGGTTCGAGTTGACGACGATCGTGCGGAAGCCGTCCTCGCGCAGCACCTTCAGCGCCTGGCAGCCGGCGTAGTCGAACTCGCACGCCTGGCCGATGACGATCGGCCCCGAGCCGATGATGCAGATCGATTCGAGGTCGTTACGCCGCGGCACGGAGCTCCTCGACCCACGAATCGATCAGCGGGCGGGCGTCGTGCGGCCCCGGCCCGGCCTCGGGGTGAAACTGGAGCGATCGTGCGCGCAGCTCGGGGTAGTCGAGGCCCTCCACCGTGCCGTCGTAGAGCGAGACGTGCGTCGCCGCTCGCTCCTCGCTCTCGCGTACGGCGAAGCCGTGGTTCTGGCTCGTGACGAGGACGCGACCGGTACGCCGGTCGAGCACCGGGTGGTTCGCGCCGCGGTGACCGAAGGGGAGCTTGTACGTCTCGTGACCCGTTGCCAGCGCGAGCAGCTGGTGGCCGAGGCAGATGCCGAGCACGGGGAGGCGACCGAGAAGCTCGGACACAGTGGCGATCTCCTCGGTCAACGGTTCCGGGTCGCCGGGGCCGTTGGACAGGACGACGCCGTCGTAGGTAGCCAGCTCGTCCGCGTCCACGTCGTGGGGGTACACCGTCACGGCTGCGCCCGCGGCCGCCAGGCGCGCGAGGATCGAGCGCTTGCAGCCGTAGTCGACGACGGCGACGCGGACGTCCCCTTCCCTGTGCGGGACGTACGGCTCGGTCGTCGACACGCCTGCGGCGAGGGACTGTCCCTCCATTCGCGGCAGTGCGCGGATCTCGTCGAGGGTGACGCCGATCCCGGCTCGCATGGCGCCGTGCTCGCGCAGGTGCAGCACGAGCGCGCGCGTGTCCACGCCGGTCAGCGCGACGACGCCGTGCTCTGCCAGCCAGTCCGTCCACGCCGGGCCGCGTGCCTCGCGCATGACGACGGCCGCGACCTGAGGCGACGCCGACTCCGATCGCTCCGGCGCGACGCCGTAGTTGCCGACCATCGGCGCGGTGAACGTGAGGATCTGGCCGGCGTAGCTCGGGTCGGTCACGAGCTCCTGGTAGCCGGTCATCGCCGTCGCGAAGACGGCTTCGCCGAGCGCGGTGCCGCCTGCGCCCACGGGGTCTCCGGGGAAGAGCTCCCCGTCCTCGAGCAGCAGTCCCGTCATCCTTCGTGAACGATCCGGCCGGCGGCGACCGTCATCCGCACCGCGCCCTTGAGCTCCTGGCCGAGCAGCCACGAGTTCGCCGAGCGCGAGCGGAAGCCGTCCTCCGTCACGCGCCACGACGCGTCGGTGTCGAGCAGGACGAGGTTCGCCTCCGCTCCGGGCTCGATGCGCGGGGCGTCGAGCCCGTACGCTCGTGCCGGTCCCGCCGACATGCGCTCGAGCAGCGTCGCGAGCGGGAGGATGCCCGGCTCGACGAGGTGCGTGTAGAGCGCGGAGAAGGCCGTCTCGAGCCCCGTGACGCCGAACGGCGCCTCCTCGAAGGGCACGTCCTTCTCGTGCCGCGCGTGCGGCGCGTGGTCGGTGGCGACGGCGCAGATCGTCCCGTCCTTCAACGCGTCGATGAGCGCCTGCCGGTCGTCGGCCGAGCGCAGCGGCGGGTTCATCTTCACGTTCGGATCGAGCGAGCGCAGCGCCTCGTCTGTGAGCACGAGGTGGTGCGGCGTGACCTCGGCCGTCGCAGCCACGCCGTCTGCCTGCGCGCGGCGGACTGCCTCGACCGACTCTCGCGCCGAGACGTGGAGCACGTGGACGGGGCGGCCCTCGTAGGCCGCGAGCGCCACGTCGCGGCCGACCATGACGCTCTCGGCGACGGACGGATAGCCGGTGAACCCGAGCTCGGCCGATACCTCGCCCTCGTGCATCTGGCCCGAGCGCGACAGCGTCGGCTCCTCGCAGTGCACGGCGATCACTCGCCCGGCGACCGCGCTGTACTGGAGCGCGCGCCGCATCAGCGAGGACGACACGACGGGACGCCCGTCGTCGGTGAAGCCGGCGGCGCCCGAGTCGGCGAGCTCCCCCATCTCCGTCAGCTCGCCACCATCGGAGCCCTTGGAGATGGCGGCCAGGAAGCCGACCGGAACCTCGGCCTCGGCCTGGGCACGCTCCACGAGCGCGCCGAGGACTGCGGCCGAGTCGACGACCGGCTCGGTGTTGGGCATGGCGAGGATGGCGCAGAAGCCGCCTGCCGCCGCGGCCTGCGTGCCGGACGCGATCGTCTCCTCGTCCTCACGTCCCGGGCGTGCGCAGGTGGACGTGCGGGTCGACGAACGCGGGCGCGAGCACGAGGCCGGCCGCGTCGACGACGCGATGGCCGTTCGCCTCGACGTCGGCTCCGAGCTGGGCGATGACGCCGCCGTCAACGCGCACGTCGAGCACGGCGTCCACCCCGCGCGCGGGGTCGATGACGCGCGCGCCGCGAATGACGAGATCGTCCTTCGGCGCGGTCTTGACGTAGAGCATCACGCCACCTCCATCTCGAGCGCGGCTTCGACGGCGACCGGCCCGTGCGTGAGCAGGTCGTAGAGCACGGCCATGCGGGTGACGAGCCCTGCGCGCACCTGGGTCTCGATGAGGGCGTCGGCGGCATCGGCGACGCGCGGGTCGATCTCGACGCCGCGGTTCATCGGGCCTGGATGCATGATCTTCTGGCCCGGCCGCACGCGCTCGGGCGTCACACCCCAGCGGGCCGTGTACTCGCGCAGGCTCGGTACGTAGTTCGCGCCCTCGAGCATCCGCTCTTGCTGCATGCGGAGGACGTAGACGACGTCCGCCTCCTTGATCGCATCGATGTCGGTGGAGACGCTGCAGCCCATGGCCTCGATGCCGCGCGGCATGAGCGTCGGCGGCCCGACGAGCGTCACCGAGGCGCCGCAGAGCACGAGCGCCTGGATGTTCGACCGCGCCACCCGTGAGTGGAGCACGTCGCCGACGATCGCCACGTGCAGCCCCTCGATCCGCCCCAGCTCCTGCTGGATCGTGTAGAGGTCGAGCAGCGCCTGCGTCGGATGCTGATGCTTGCCGTCGCCGGCGTTGACGACGTGGGCGCCCGTCACGCGCGCCACGAGCTGCGGCGCGCCGATGTGCGGGTGGCGGATGACGATGACGTCCGGGCCGTACGCGTCCAGGGTGAGCGCGGTGTCCTTCAGCGACTCGCCCTTGTCCACCGCCGAGCCGGAGGCCTTGATCGACATCGTGTCCGCAGAGAGCCGCTTCGCCGCGAGCTCGAAGCTCGACGAGGTGCGGGTCGAAGACTCGTAGAAGACGTTGACGACCGTGCGGCCGCGGAGCGTGGGCAGCTTCTTCACCTCGCGGTCGACCGCGTTCTCGAAGTTGCGCGCCGTCGCGAGCAGCCGCTCGACGTCGTCGCGCGTGAGGTCTGCGATCGAGATGAGGTGCCTGCGCTCGGCCTGCTTCGGCGGCAGGTCGTCGCGCACGACGGTGATGTCTGGCATCAGTGCGATTCCTCCTCGGGAGCCGGGACGAGCACGACCTGGTCGACCTCGTCCACCTCGACGAGCTGCACCTGCACGCGCTCGCCGCGTGAGGTGGGCAGGTTCTTGCCGACGTAGTCGGGACGGATGGGCAGCTCGCGGTGTCCTCGGTCGCAGAGCACGGCGAGCCGGACGGCCGCGGGCCGCCCGTAGTCGAACAGCGCCTCTACTGCGGCTCGAATCGTGCGGCCGGTGTAGAGGACGTCGTCGACGAGGATGCACGTCTTCCCCTCGAGCGGGAAGTCGAGCCGGGTCGCGCGCACCACCGGCTGCGGGTGGAGCGGCGCCTCGCGGCCGCGCACGTGGACGTCGTCGCGGTAGAACGTGATGTCGAGGGTCCCGAGGGCTACCTCGGTGCCTGCGAACTGCTCGATCAGCGTTCGCAGCCGATGGGCGACGGCGACGCCACGCGTGTGTATGCCGACGAGCGCGACCTGCTCGAGGTCGGGGTTGCCCTCGATGATCTCGTGGGCGATGCGGTGAAGGGTTCGCTCGAGCGCCTCGGCATCGAGCAGGACCCGCTCTGACGCAGGGGCTTGCGCAGGGTTCGACATTCGACTCCTTTCCGGCCTCACGGGACCGGGTTAAAGGGGTACGTGCTGCGGTGCAGCCTAGCGCATCGCGCGGACGTCCTCAGCCGGCGTAGCCGGTCTTCACGAGAAACGCCCGCAGGGCCTCGAGGTAGCGACGCCCGGTCGGCCAGAAGCCGTTCGGCCCCTGGAGGTCGCCGCGCTTCAGGGCGCGCTCGAGCTCCAGCCAGCCCGCGTCCTCGCGGCCCAGGAGGTACTGGTCGGCCTGCCAGGCAGCGAGGACGCCGCGAACATCCTCGTCTCGCCTCTCCCGCTGATAGAGACGCCAGAGCTCCTTCGCGTCCTGTTCCACGAGAGCAGGAAAGGCACGCGTCACGTCGCGCAGCCTCCCCGCGTCGAACTCCCAGATCTGGACCGGGAACGGCGACGCAGCGAACGCGGTGAACACGTAGCCGAAGCGCGCGTCGCTCGAGAGCAGCTCGATGGCGCCCTGGCGGTCGAGGTTCACGGCGCGGTAGCCCGCGTCGAGCCAGTTCCGGAACGTCATGCCGTACGCCTGGCGCCGCGGGCAGCCAGCGGAAGAACCGCGTCTGAAAGCAACAGTGCGCGCCGCCCGTGTACGTGTCGACCCTCACCTCGGGCTCGCCGTCGGCGTCGAGGTCGCGGACGGTAAGCCTCGGACGGCTGAAGAACGACGTCCCGAGCGGCCGGGATCGCCACGTCGTCGTGTTCCGCCTGATCGTGAGCCGGATCTTCGTGAACTCCCCGCTCTTCTTCACGAAGGTGAGGTCTGCTTTCACGCTCAGCCGCTCGGCGTGCACGGCCCCGCCGGCGATGCCTGCGGAGACCGCGCCGGTGGCCAGGAGCAGTGCTAGCGCTGTGCGACGGCGATGAGCCATTCGATCGCATATTCGATCGTCGGCGGCAATTGGTCTAGGGCAAGTTGCGTACCGCGTTCGACCTCGTCCGGCTCGAGCAGGTCGAACGTCGAGATGTGACGCTGCTCGATCCGCTCGACCGCCTGTTCCCTCGTGATGGCCGCGCGCTGTGAATGCCGCAGGAAACGGACGCCGTCGAAGCCCGATTGCCCGAGCTCGTCGCTCAGCTGCTCAGCGTCCGGGAAGCGCCCGCGGTCGATTGCCTCGAGCGACGGGAAGTAGCGGTTCAGCCAGAACTCACCGAAGTGCTCGGGGTCGAACGTCACGACGACGAGCCGTCCCTCGTCGGCGAGGACGCGGCGCAGCTCGGCGAACGCGGCCGGCCGGTCGACGAGGTGGCAGACGAGCCACATGACGGCGCGCTCGAACCAGCCGTCGCGGAACGGCAAGTCCTCCGCGCGGCCCGGCTTCAGCCCGACGGCGGCCGGAACGTTCCCTGCCGCCACGCGCAGCATCTCCGGCTCGGGATCGACGCCCCAGACCTTCGAGGCTTCCGACTCCGCAAGCGCCTGGCTCAGGCGGCCGGTGCCGCAGCCGCAGTCGAGCACGCGGCGGCCGCGGATGTCGCCTTCGCGGACGACGAGCTGGAAGACCTCGCGCCAGTTGTCGTCGACCGGGCGGACGCGGTCGTACTCCGGCGCCAGCCGTCCGAAATCAGGCGCCTCGGGCAACGCACCAGCGGTTGAAGGCGAGCGTGCGCACCTCGGGAATCCAGCGGCGGGGCTCGACGACCTCGGGGCTATAGCCGTGATCCGTGAGCAGCCACCGGCACGCCGAGTCGAGGTCCTCCGAGTGCGTCTCGATGACGATGTGGGGCTTGCGCTCCGCGAGAAGGCGTTCCGCGCCGCGCAGCGCGTGCACCTCGTTCCCCTCGACGTCCATCTTCACGAGATCGGGCACGAAGCCGCCCGGGCCGAATGCGAGCTCGTCGAGGGTCGTCTCGGGCCCGATGAGCTTCTCCGACACCTCGATCGTGTCCGCAAACCCGGGATTGGCGGCGATGTTGCGGCGCAGCCGCTCGCATGTGGTCGGGTCGGCCTCCACCGCGAGCACGCGAGCCGCGCCTCGCTGGGCGAAGACGAGTGCATAGAAGCCCGAGGCCGAGCCGAGGTCGAAGCACGCCGAGCCAGGCGCACAGAGCTCACGGATGTGGCTCGCGATCTCGAGCTCGTACAGGCCGAGCCAGTAGCGGGCGTCCCGGTCGAAGTCGACCTCCATCACGAGGCCGCGCCCGAGCCCGAGCGGCAGGCGCCGGAGGGAAGGCCCGCGCGGGAGCAGCGGCCTCGTGACGGTCTTGATGCCGCGCGCGAGCCGGAGTGTCAGTCCGCGGGAATGTCGGCGTCCGCGTCGGTCATCGACTCGATCGCGTGCTGCGCCTCCTCGAGCGAGGCCTCCGCGACGAGCACCTTCTGCGGGGCGTCCTCCGTGGCGCTCGGGTGGTGCTCGACGGCCGTCTCGAGCACGGAATCGATGCCCGCGGCATCGAGGATCGCCTGGATCTCCTCCGCGTCGGCGATGCCTTCTGCGAGCGCGACCTGAACCATGTCGCTCACGATCCCGACTCCTCTCCGACGTGGACTGCCTCGACCGGAGCGTCACGGCGGTGGAGCGCTCCACCCTTCACGAGCTGCGGGGTTCCTCGCTCCCTGAAGGGAAGCTCGATGATATCGAAGTCCCTCGGCACGACCGTCTCGGGGAAGGTCGCCCTGGCCTCCTCGGCCGCGTCGCGTCCGGAGTAGCGGTTCGACAGGTGCGTGAGCGCGAGCAGCTCGACGCCGGCTTCGCGCGCGACGCCCGCGGCGTCGCCCGCCGTCGAGTGCGAGGTCTCGCGAGCACGCTCGAGCTCGTCCTCGAGGAACGTCGCCTCGTGGACGAGGACGTCTGCGGCGGCGGCCGCCTCGACCACGCCATGAAACGGCGCGGTGTCTCCGGCGAGCACGAGCTTCCTGCCGGGTCGCGGAGGCCCGAGGACCTCCTCCGGCGCGACGACGCGTCCACCGGCCAGGCGCACCTCCTCGCCGGCCTGCAACGCCCCCCGCTCCGGTCCGGGCGGCACGCCGAGCGCGTCGGCCACGTCGACATCGAACCTCCCGGGCCGCGAGTTCTCGATGAACGCGTAGCCGACCGCGGACACGCCGTGGTCGACTGCGAACGCCCGCAGCTCGTAGCCGTCCCGTGCCAGGACGTCCTCCGCGCGGAGCTCGACGAGCTCACAGTCGTACGTCAGCCGCCCGAAGATGCGTTTCAGCGACCCGAACAGGTCGCGCAGGCCCGGCGGGCCGTAGACCGTCATCGGGAGCTCGCGCCCACGCAGCGCGAACGTTTTCAGCATCCCCGGGAGGCCGAGGTAGTGATCGGCGTGGTAGTGCGTGATGAAGATCTCGCGCAGCTCGATGAGGCCCACGGACGACTTCAGCAGCTGCCGCTGCGTGCCCTCTGCGCAATCGACGAGCAGCCGCTCGCCGCCCCTGCGGACGAGGAGCGCCGTCGGCGCACGGCGAGGTGTCGGCATCGACCCCGACGTGCCGAGGAACACGAGATCGAAGTCCACCGGCCGATTGTAGAAGCGTGCGCGCGGCCGCTACGCCGCGCTGAGCGCCGCCAGGACATCCGCGCCGTAGCGCTCGAGCTTCGCCGGGCCGACGCCCGGGACGGATGCGAGCTCGTTCAGCGACTTCGGTCGGCGCGCTGCCACCTCCGCGAGGGTCGAGTTGTGGAAGACGACGTAGGCCGGTACCGCGTCCGCCTTCGAGCGCTCTAGGCGCCAACGCTTGAGCGCCGCGTATACGGGGTCGTCGGGCTCCGGCGCTGCCGCCCCGCGTGCCTGCGCACGCGCCGTGACACCGAGCTCCGCGAGGAACGGCGACGGGCGCCCGGCCCACGTCACCCAGAGGTGCCGCCGCGCACGGGTGAGGCCGACGTAGAGCAGGCGCCGCTCCTCCGTCACGGCCGCCTCGGTCTTCGCCTGCCGCGCGGGGAGCTCCCGCGCCTCGACGTGCGCCACGAAGACGGCATCGAACTCGAGCCCCTTCGCGCCGTGCAGCGTCAGCAGATGAACCCCGCGGCGCGACTTGCCGCCTTCGCCGAAGCGCCGTTCGAGCTCCGCGACGAAGGCGGGCCCGTCGAGCTCCACGAGCTCCTCCGCGAGCGCAACGAGCCGCGCGAGGTCGCGCTGTCGCACGAGCTCGCGCTCGCCGAGGCCGTTCAGCTCGCTCTCCTGCCAGCCAGCATCGAGCGCGAGGCGGCGGACGTCACCCGGCGAGCCGAGCTTCCGCAGCACGAACCGCGCAGCGTCCCTGGCGAGGAACGACGAGCCCTGATGCGGGATGCCCGCGGCTGCCAGCGCAGCCTCGAAGTCGGTCAGGCGCGCGTTCGTGCGGCAGAGGACCGCGATCTCCTCGTGCGGCATATCGAGCTCACGGATTCGCTCGACGACGAAGGCGCCCTCGTCCGGCGCTTGCACCAGCTCGGGAGCGGGCCCGTCCGGCCGTGTCGCGCGCAGCATCTTCTCGGCGCCGCCGAGCCCGGGTACGAGGCGGTTGGCGAGCTCCAGCACCTGGGGCGTCGAGCGGTAGTTCTCCTCCAGCCGGACGACAGTCGCGTGCGGGAACCGCGATGGCATCCCCAGGAGGTACTCCGGCGATGCACCGGTGAAGGCGTAGATCGACTGGTAGTCGTCGCCGACGGCGCAGAGATCGTCGCCGGCGCCGAGCCACAGGTCGAGAAGCGTCTGCTGGAGCACGTTGACGTCCTGATACTCGTCGACCGTGAAGGCCCGGTAGCGCTCGCGGAAGAGCGCCAGCGCTTGCTCGTCCTCCTCGTACGTACGGATCGTCAGCTCGAGCAGATCCTCGAAGTCGGCGAGCCCCTTCGCACGCTTGCCCTCTTCGTAGCGAGCGTAGATCCGGTGCATGAGGTCGGCCGGGAGCGGCGGCTCGTGGTCGCCGAGCTCCGTGCGGTAGCGCTCCGGCGGGATGCGCCGGTTCTTCGCCCACTCGATCTCTGTGGCGACATCGGCGAGTGGCCGAAACTTGTACGCGCCAGGCAGCGACCGGACGAGATGGCGCAGTGGCAACGCCTTCGACGCGAGGATCTTGCCAACGCGCTCCGGGGCGAAGCGGTGCAGTTGCGCAAGCGCGGCGGCGTGAAATGTCCGCGCGGTGACGGCGGGCGCCCCCAGCCCCTCCAGTCGCGCCCGAAGCTGTCCGGCCGCCTTGTCGGTGAACGTGACCGCGAGGATCTCGTCCGGGCGAAACGCTTCGCTCCGGATCTGGTGTGCGATCCGGTGGGTGATAGTCGTCGTCTTGCCGGAGCCGGCGCCGGCGAGAATGCAGACGGGGCCGCGGACCGCCTCCGCCGCGCGTCGCTGCTCGGCGTTGAGGCCTGCCAGCACGTCCACGCGTCGAGCTTACGCGGCAGGGTCGGACGGTTTCGCGACAGGTTTGTGCCAACTACGCTTCGCCGGTGCTGTCGTTGCGGGAACTGCTGGAGCTTCGCGTCGCACTTCCCGCAGGCTTCTCCGAAGACGCCGAGTCGGTACTCCTCCTCTCGAACCGCGCGGGCACGATGCAGCTGTACCGCGTGCCGCGCTCCGGCGGCGAGTTCGTCCAGCTGACGGACTTCGACGAGCCGGTCGCCGGGCAGTTCGTTCCCGGCGCCGGCGGCCGGATCCTGCTGTCGATCGACGAGGGAGGCAACGAGCGGGGTCAGCTCCATCTGCTCGATCCCGGAGCGGAGCCGCAGCCGTTCGCGATTGATCCGAAGTCGATCCATCGCTCCGAGTGCACGTCGTTCGACGGCGATCTGGTCGGCTACGTGTCGAACAGGCGGAACGGCGTCGACTTCGACGTCTACGTGCAGCCGGTCGCCGGCGAGGCCCGCCTCCTCGCCGAGCTCGGCGGGTGGTGCGACACGGTCGGGTTCTCGCCCGACGGGCGCTGGCTAGCAGTGTCGAAGCTCACGGAGAGGAGCGGCGACGACGACCTCTATCTCGTCGGCATCGAGGACAGCGAGGTGGTCCATGTCTCCCCGCACGACGACGAGGCGGAGTTCGGGCCACCCGTCTGGCGCCCGGACTCGCGCTCCTTCCTCTTCGCGACGAGCACAGGGCGCGACACGACCGCGATCGCACGCTACGACCTCGAGGCCAGTCGATTCGACTATGTGCTCGAAGACGAATGGGACCTGGCCGCATACGGCGACCGCTCCGGCCGGCATCTGCTCGTCGAGGCGAACGAGGACGGCTACAGCCGAGTCGAGCTGCGCGACCCGGAGACGCTCGAGCTTCGTGCGCGCGTGCCGCTGCCCGGGCGCGGTGTCGCGCAGCCGTTCGTCTTCTCTCGCGACGGGCGCTTCCTCGCCTACCAATTCACATCACCGCGTGAGCCCGGGGACACATGGCTTTACGACACGGATGCGGGCGAGACGGCGCGCCTGACACGCAGCGCGGACGAGGAGCTGCTCGCATCGATGCCGGAACCTGAGCTGCACCGCTTCGCCTCCTTCGACGAGGAGTCGATCCCGGTCTTCCTCTACCGGCCGGACCGGCCCGATTCGGCGCCGGTGGTCGTCTCGATCCACGGCGGGCCGGAGGCCCAGGCCCGGCCGGTCTGGGCCGCCGTGACGGCCTACTGGGTCTCGCGCGGGTTCGCGGTCGCGATACCGAACGTGCGCGGCTCCACCGGGTACGGGAAGCGTTACGAGCACCTCGACGACCGCCACAGGCGCCTCGACTCGGTGCGCGACCTCGCGTCGCTCCACGGCTGGCTCGCGGCGAACGACGCGGTCGATGCGTCACGGATCGCGCTCGCGGGCGGTTCGTACGGCGGATACATGGTGCTGGCAGGGCTCGCGTTCCACCCCGACCTGTTCGCCGCGGGCGTCGACATCGTCGGCATCTCCAGCCTCGTCACCTTCCTCGAGAACACTTCGGTCTGGCGGCGCGCCTTCCGCGAGCGGGAATACGGATACCTGGCGACCGACCGCGCGTTCCTCGAGGAGGTTTCACCGATCACGCACGTGGCCCGGATCCGCGCGCCGCTCTTCATCGTCCACGGCGCGAATGATCCGCGGGTGCCGCTCTCGGAGGCGCAGCAGCTCCACGCGGAGCTCGAACGGCGCGGCGTGCCGAGCGAGCTGCTCGTCTACGACGACGAAGGCCACGGTCTACAGAAGCTGAAGAACCGCCTGGACGCGTACCCGCGCATTGCGGACTTCCTCGAGCGCGTGCTGGAGCCGGCGCCGGTCTAGTCGGCTTTAGGGCAGCCGGAGCACCTGGCCGGGCGTGATCGTCGCGCCGGACAGGCCGTTCCGCCGCTCGATCTTCCACACCGCTTCCCGCGGATCGCCCGCGTAGTGCGAAGCGGCAATCGCCCAGAGCGTGTCGTACCGCTTGACGACGTACCGCTGCTCCGGCCCTGCGCTGTCCGAAGTGCGCGCCGAGACCGCGACTACGAGGGCGAGGGCGAACGTGACGAGAAGCATCTTGGCGAACATGTGTTCGTCATGGTACTGCGAACACGTGTTCGTGTCAAGGCAGGATCTCGAAGGTGCTACTCAGGAACGTCGTCGTACGTCCGGGCTTTACCGCTGCCCGCAGATGGACGCCGTATACGTAGTGGCCGGGCTCCAGCGAGCCGCGGAGCTCGATGCGAGGCGTATAGCCCGCCTTGACGATCTTCCCCACTTTCAGAGCGGGTGTGAGCTCGCCGGACGCGACGGCCAGTGATCGTGCGACCTCCCCCGGCTCTGGCCTGGCGTCGGGACCGCTCAGGCGGAAGATGCCGGCCCTGGCCATCGCGTCCTCCTTGGCGGTGACAGAGAGGCCGAAGAGTGTGCGACCGGCCGGGAGGTCCTGGGTCCCGAACATCGCCTCCGCGCCGATCACGCCGCGCGCCGGCTTCCAGCTGGCCCGGCTTCCGCAAGCTCCTGCCGTCCTGATGGCCTTGGCGACCGCACCGTACGAGGGACGCTTCGACCTGTTGATCCGCAGCAGCCCGGACTGGAACCGGTTGAGGTCGGCCTCGTCTACGAGGTGGAAGACCATCGCGTCCGTGACCGCGGGATCGCAGGCGAACGTCCGGATCAGTTGGCCGTAGTACTCCGCCTGCTCGCCCTCGGTGACCGTCGGCACGTTCTCCTTGTTCGTGTATCGCGCGGCAAGCCTTGGGCCGATGGCCACCTGCCAGCCGAACTCGTCCACCACGAGGCCGAGCGATCCCTTGGGACTGAGGATGCTCTGCGCGAACGTCGGCTGCGGCGTGTCTGCAAACGCGTCCCAGACGGCCTGCTTGACTCGTGCGAGGTCGGACGGGCCGATGTTCGGCCAGGTGTAGCGCTTCGAGGGCGGATGCGTGTTGTTGCGCGGGTAGACGTGGAAGCCCATCGCATCCATGAACGGCATGGAGGGCGCGCTCTCCCGGAACGCGTCGCCGAGCGCCGCGATGAAGCGCACGGGCGACGTCGACGTCTTGTCATTGCCCTCGTTCGACGGGCCGGCCGCGATCACGCGAATCTTCGGATCGACGGCCTTCAGAGCGTCGTAGGCTGCAGTCATCGTCCGCAAGAAAGCTGCGGCCGACACCTGCTTCTTCCCGGGACCGAACTGCGGCCGCCAGAAGTACGACTCGTTGGGCTCGTTTCCGACGATGAAGTCGTTGACCTGCGGGTACCGCCGCGCCAGCGTCTGGAGGTAGGCGCCGAACAGCGTCGCGCGCAGCTCGGGCGACCCCGTGGTGAAGGCGTAGCGATCGCTGGGATAGACGTCGAGGACGATGCGAACGCCGGCCCGGGCTGCTACCGGGAGAGCACGGTCCAGGAACCCGCGCTCCTGGATCGTCGTCGGATCGGTGGGATCCCAGTGCACGGTCATGCGGTTCGTCTCCATGCCCAGCGCCGTGAGCTTCGGATAGAGGGAGGCGCCACCGTCGTCTGCGTATTTCGTCGCGTCCTCTGCCACGCCGAAACGAGGAGTGGCGTGGGCAGGTGCCGCCGTCAGCGCGGCGACGCACGCGCACAGCAGCACGACGCGGCATGTCAGCTTCACGGAATCGCTCACCTCTCCCCCACGGCCTCGAGTACAGCGTCGAGAAGCCTAGCGGCGCCGACGTGGAGGGGGTCGTCGCAGGCGGTATTCAGCGCCACACCGACGATCCTTGCCTTCCTCGCCTGCAGGGAAACGCGCTCGCGGAGCTCCAGCCGCTAGCCGACTTCGAAGGACTTGCTGATCAACGTCTGGGAACGGCTCGGATTCATCGTGGACGCGAGCCGGACAGCGAACACATAGTGCCCAGGCGCGAGGCGCCCGCGGAACTCCATGCGATGTGTGTAGTGGGCCTTGACTTCCGTCAGGACCGTGAGCACCGGCTTCGTCACTCCTCCCCGGGAGGTCAGCGAACGCTCGATCTCGCGCGCCTTCGGCTTCGCCTTCGAAGCGGGGACGCGGAAGATGCCCGCCTTTGCGACGGCGTCCTCGGCAGCGGTGGCGGAGATGCCGAACACGGCGCGACGTGCGGGTTGATTCCGCGTGTCGAAGATTGCCTGCGCTCCGGCGACGCTGGTTGCATGGCTCCAGGCGGTTAGCAGGCCGCACGATGGGGCCGAGGCGATCGCCGCCCGCATGGAGTCGTACGACGCGCGCTCGCTTCCATCGACACGAAGGAGCCCGGTCTGGAAGCGGCCGAGATCGACTTCGTCGATGAGGTGGAAGACCATCGCGTCGGTCACCGCCGGATCGCACGCGAGCATGCGGACGAGATCCGCGTAGTACGTGGCCTGCTCTGCCTCACTGATCGTCGGAACGTTCTCGGCGCCGCTGTAGCCGGCGGCGAGGGCGGGGCCAATCTCGACCTGCCACCCGAACTCGTCGATGACGAGGCCGAGCGTGCCGCCGCCGGCGGGCTGGAGGCCCTCAGGGAAGATCGGCTGCGCGGTCCCCGCGAACGCGTCCCACACGGCCTGCTTCAGCCTCGCGAGGTCGGCCGCGCCGGCGTTCGGCCAGGAGAACTCTTTCGACGGCGGGTTCGTGTTCACCCGGGGGTAGACGTGAAAGCCGAGCGCGTCCATGAACGGCGCGGTCCGGCCGCTCGCCCGGTACGCGTCGCCGAGCGCCCTCAAGAAGCGCACGGGCGAGCTCGACGTCTTGTCGTTCCCTTCGTTCGACGGCCCGCCAGCAATGACGCGGATCTCTGGTCGCACGGCCTTCAGGGCGTCGTACGCCGCAGCCATCACGTGCAGGAACGCCGCCGCCGAGACCACCTCGCCGGCCGGCCCGAACTGGGGCTGCCAGAAGTACGACTCGTTCGGCTCGTTGCCGACGATGTAGTCCGAGACCTGCGGATAGCGCGTGGCTAGCGTCTGGAGATACGCCGCGAAGAGCGCGGCGCGAGCCTCCGGCGACGACGAGAACGCGAACGCGTCCATGGGGTACACGTCGAACACGATCCGCATGCCTGCTCGTGCCGCTGCCGGCAGCGACCGATCGAGGAAGCCCTGCTCCTGGATCGTCGTCGGATCGGCGGGGTTCCAGCGGACCGTGAACCGGTTCTCGACCATGCCGAGGGCCTGGATCCGGGGATAGATCGACGCTCCGCCATCGTCCGCGTACTTCGTCGCATCCTCGGCGACGCCGAAGCGCGGCGACGCCGCCGCGGCGGCGGCCATCGCAAGCGCGGCTGCGCTCGCAGCGAGCATGAAGGTAAGTCGTCTCACGGTTCACGTAGTCGGCCGACGCTGCGGCGGGCGTTAGCCTCGTTTGGTCTAGATCTCCCCTACCGCCGCCAGCACTGAGTCGAGGATCCTACGCGACCCGAATCGGACGGGGTCCTCGGTGACGAGACCGATCTCGTCCTCCACCTCGGCCGCTGCGCGGCGCGCGTCGTCCTCGCCGAGACCGGCGGTGTTGAGTGCGATTGCCGCGACTGTCGACCTCCGTGCCGGGAGTGAGATGCGCTCGTGGAGCTCGACGAGCTCGGGCAACGGCGGGATGGGGTGGCCCGGGCAGCCCTCGATCTCCGTGTCGCCCGCCCTGTGGCAGAGAACGAGCGCATGCGGCGCGGCGCCGTGGAGCAGGCCGAGCGTCACGCCGGAGTAGAGCGGGTGGACGAGGGAGCCCTGGCCCTCGACGAAGAGCAGCTTGCCGCCGCGCTCGGCGCCCTCGACGACGATTCGCTCGGCCGCGCCGGCGATGAAGTCGGCGACGACGGCGTCGACGGCGATGCCCCACCCGGCGATCGCGATGCCCGTCTGGCCCGTTGGGCAGAAGACGGATGCGAGACCGCGGCCGCGAGCCTCCCGGTCGAGCTCGACGGCGACCGTCTTCTTGCCGATCGCGCAGTCCGAGCCGACGGTGAGGACGATCTTCGCGTCGACCTCGAGGTTCGCGCCGGTCGGGACGTTGATGTCGGCGGGCGGCCGGCGGAGATCGCGTAGCTCTACGCCGTGGGCGCGCGCGAGCTCCGACAGCTCCGCGTCGTCGGCGAGGAACTCGTGCAGCCCGCTCTCGACGTCGAGGCCTGCCTCGATGCACTCGCGGAGCAATGCCCTCCACGCCGGGGGAAACCGGCCGCCCTGCGTGGCCACGCCGACGACGGCGGTCGTCGGCTCGAAGGCCAGGGCTTCGGCGACGGAGGCGACGACCGGGGCCCCGTCCATCGTCTCCCCCGCCCTCGTCGAGTCGACGATCGCGACGGTCGGGTGCGGCGAGTAGTGGAGGATGCCCCGCGCCGTCTTCCCGTAGTGCGGATCGCCGGAGAAGCCCTCGGCGAGGATCGACGTAGCGCTTCTGTGTCACTTCTGCACGGGGTCTGACCCCGGACCTTCCGGGACACGCCCAGACCGGGCAGGTCCGATGGGGCCTGGCGGCCGTCCTCGAACAGCACGCCCGGCCACGGGTCGTCGCGCAGCAGGAGGTTGCCGTCGAGGTCGACGTGGTCGCACAGCGACGCGATGTGGGCCGCCGGCGCGATGCCGAGGCCCGACTCGAGCATGCAGCCGAGCATGACGCCGAGCCCGAGCGCCCGGGCGGCCGACGCCATCCGCACCGCCTCCCGCACGCCGCCCGACTTCGCGAGCTTGATGTTGATCCCGTGCGCGCGCTCGGCGCACGCCGCCACGTCGGCGAGCGTGTGGCAGTCCTCGTCGACGTAGATCGGAATCGGCGACGCCGCACGTAGCTCGGGGCCACCGGGATCGCCCGCCGGGAGCGGCTGCTCGCAGTACTCGACGCCGAGCTCCGCGAGCTGCGGCAGCGCGTCGCGCGCCTCCTCGAGCGACCAGTACTCGTTCACGTCCACCTGCAGCGGGACGTCCGTGACGCTGCGCACCGCGCGGACACGCTCGACGTCGAGGCCGTCGCGCCCGCCGAGCTTGAGCTTCAGCCGCCGGAACCTCCCGGAAACAGCCTCCGCACGCCGAGCCATGTCGTCCGGATCGCCGAGCCAGATCGTCCAGCTCGTGTACGGGCCCGTGGGCGTCAGGCCGAGGAGCCGATAGAGCGGCACGCCCGCCTGCTTCGCGCAGAGGTCGTGGAGCGCCGCGTCGACGGCCGCGCGCGCGGCGTGCTCTCCCTCCGGCAGCCTCGCGTGGATCTCGTCGAGGGCCCACGGGTCGTCTCCGAGCAGCGGCCCGGCCTCGTCGAGCCAGGCCGTCGCCGATGTCGACCGTCTCGCCGTAGCGGTCGATCGGCGCGGCCTCGCCGTGGCCGACGAGACCGTCGTGGCGGATCTCCACCTCGACGAGCTCGACGGTGTCCTGACGACTCGCGGGCGATCACGAACGTCTCCGCGAGCTCGAGCGTGACCGTTCGAGCCGACAGCTCCATGCGCGGAGATCGTATGCCGGTAGCGTCCGCGACGATGGCGAACGACACGCCGCCGCTGGAGATCCCGACGAAGGCGTCGCCCGTCCGCTCGCGGCGAAGCGGCAGCTGATCGGCGGCGGCATCGCGCTCGTCGTGATCGCCGGGACGTTCTTCTTCGTCCTGCCGCGCATCGCCGACTACCGCGACGTCTGGGACGTCGTCCAGACGCTGACGTGGGACGAGCTGCTCGCGCTCGCGATCGCCGCTCTCGTCAACGTCCTCACGTACGCGCCGCCCTGGCAGGCGGCGCTGCCGGGGCTCGGCTTCCGCCAGGCGTTCGTCGTCACGCAGGCTTCGACGGCGTCGACCTACGTCGCTCCCGGAGGCGTCGCGCCCGGCATGGCCGTGTCCTTCGCGATGCTCCGCGGCTGGGGCTTCAGCGGCCGGCCGGTGGCGCTCGCCGTGACGCGTGACCGGCGTCTGGAACCAGCTCGATCATCTTCGGCTTCCCGGCGATCGCGCTCGGGACTCTTGACGATGGAGGGCGGCGACAACCCGCTGCTGAAGACGATGGCGCTGATCGGCGCGGCAGTCTTCGGAGGCGTCGTCGTCGGGCTCGTCGTCGGCTTCTGGAGCGCGCACCTGGCCCGGAAGATCGGCGACCTCGCGGCGCGGCTCGTGTCGTGGCTCAAGCGCCTCGTGCGCCGCGGGCCTGTCAGGTGGGACGGCGAGGCGTTCGTGCGCTTCCGGAAGGAGACGATGGGGCTCCTGCGCCGACGCTGGCATGTGATCACGCTGGCGACGCTGGCGGGCCACCTCAGCGTCTTCGCGGTGCTGCTCGTGTCGCTGCGCGTGCTCGACGTGCCCGCGTCGGACGTGACGTGGATCGAGGCGTTCGCAGCGTGGTCGGTCATCCGCGTGCTGGGATCGCTGCCGATCACGCCGGGCGGCCTCGGCATCGTGGAGCTCGGCCTGACCTCGCTGCTCGTCGGCTTCGGCGGCGGGCAGGCCGAGGTCGTGGCCGCGGTGCTCGTCTACCGCTTCCTCACGATGGTGCCGACGCTCGTGCTCGGCCTCGCCGCGGCGGCCACCTGGCGCCGCCACCACCCTGCGCCGTCGGCGTCAGCCGCAGCGGCTGCCCGGAGGAAGCTGGCGACCGAGCGCTGTGGCAGCCGCGGCTTGCAGGAGCCGGGCCGTACGCGGCTCCTCATCCGGCGGATAGAGACGACGAGAACGCACTGGCGCCCCGTAGAGGCGCCCGTACACGACGAGCGCAAGCGCGTAAGTACCTAGAGGGCTCGCGTGGACGTTGTCGCGGCCGTACAGCGACCGATGCAGGCCGCATCGCCACGCAGCCTGCCAAGCCTCGGCGCCTGGGAGAAGCTGGGCGCCCGCCGCCTGTGCTGCCAGTTGTTGGAACGCGATGAAGTCGGGCATCGCGGATCGCCGATCACGGTCGGGCCAGACGGTGAGCAGCGCGGGACGGGTTCCCGCCTCCCGAGCCAGGTCCGCCCAGCGAGCCACCCAGTAGCGCAGGTGCTCTTGGTCTTCTGGGAGGTACGGTTCCAGCATTACCAGGACGTCCCATTCGCCGCTTGCAAGGGCGCCGATCACCGTTCCCCGGCACGATGCGCCTGGCAGGAATCGAACCTGCGGCCTCGCGCTCCGGAGGCGCGCGCTCTATCCCCTGAGCTACAGGCGCGTCAGGCCCAGTCTAGCGCCGGCGGTCCGCCTACAATGAGGGGGCTCATGGCACCGCTCCAGGACGACCCTCTCAGTACCGATGGCGAGGCTGCCCCGCATCGCCCGCCCCAGGCGCCGGCCGCGCGCCGTCGAGGTCGCCCCGCGGTCCGAGCCGCGGCTCACTGAGCTCAGCGCGAACGGCCTCACCTGGATCAACCTCTCCGTGCCGGACGCGGCGGCGTCCGAGGAGCTCGCCGAGCGGTTCGAGTGGCACCCGCTGGACATCGAGGACGTGCTGTCGAAGCGCCAGCGCCCGAAGATCGACGAGTACTCCGACTACCTCTTCGTCGTCCTCCACTTCCCGGTCTACGACAAGGCCGTCCAGCGGCTGAACGCCGCGGAGCTCGACCTCTTCCTCGGCCACGGCTACCTCGTCACGCTGCCGAACGTCGAGCTCTTGCCCGTGACGAGGCTCTTCCAGCGCTGCGTCGACGACGAGGAGCTGCGCGAGGACCTCTTCTCGAAGGGATCCGGCTACCTCCTCTACCACGTGCTCGACGATCTCTTCGACTACTGCTTCCCCATCCTCGACAAGATGGGCCACAAGCTCGACACCGTCGAGGACGAGATGTTCGAGGGGCACGCCGAGGAGGTCGTGCGCGACCTCTCCAACGTGAAGCAGGAGATCATCTCGTACCGGAAGATCATCAAGCCCGAGCGCCAGACGCTGCGCGCGCTCGAGCGGCGGACGGAGCGCTTCCTGCCCGAGGAGCTCGACGTGTACTTCGACGACATCGTCGACTCGGCCGAGCGCATCTGGGACCTGCTCGACAACTACAAGGAGGTCGTCGAGGGCCTCGAGTCGACGAACGAGTCGGTCATCTCGCACCGGCACAACGAGGTGCTGCGCGTGCTCACGGTGTTCACGGTGCTACTGCTGCCGCTGACGCTCATCGCGAGCGTGTTCGGCATGAACGTCATCTACCCCGGTGAGGGCACGAGCGAGGCGTTCTGGGTGATCCTCGGCCTGATGGTGGCGGTGATCGGGGGCCTGGCGGCGTTCTTCCGCTTGAAGCGCTGGCTCTAGAACAGGAAGACGGCCGCGAAAACGGCTGCGAAGATCAAGGCGTCGACGGCGACGAACAACACGATCGCCCAAACGGGGACCCGCATGATGCGCTTCCCGCCCGACGCGGCCAGCTCGCGCAGGCGCTCACCGATCTCCTCGTCGGGAACGTACCCCGACGCGATCTCGTCGAGCTCCCGCTTCTCGACGCCGATTGCCGCCGCGATCTCGCCGCGGGTCATCTTCGCCTCGAGCTCGCCGATCATCGACGCGTAATCGTCCACATCGCGAGTATGGCGTAGCCTCAGCTACATGAAGCAGCTGTGGGCTCCGTGGCGGCTCGAGTACGTCGCCGGCGCCGACGAGGAGGAGGGCTGCGTCTTCTGCCGCGCCGCCGCCGCGCCGGAGACCGACGGTCTCGTCGTCCACCGCGGCGAGACCGCCTTCTGCCTGCTGAACAAGTACCCGTACGCGTCCGGCCATCTGATGGTGGCCCCGTACAGGCACGTCGCCGAGTACGCCGAGCTGACCGACGAGGAAGTCCTGGAGCTGCACCGGCTGGCGTCCGCCGGCATGGGCGCGCTGGCGCAGACGTTCGCGCCGCAGGGCTACAACGTAGGCTGGAACCTCGGACGCATCGCCGGCGCCGGCGTCGTCGACCACGTCCATCTCCACGTCGTCCCGCGCTGGGCAGGGGACACGAACTTCATGCCGGTGCTCGCCGACGTGAAGGTGCTACCGCAGCACCTCGACGAGACGCGCGCAGCGCTCGCCGACGCCTGGCCCGCCTAGCGGGCGAACCCGCCCCAGGTGCCGAGCTGCTTGCCGCCGAAGGGCTCCATCGCCTTCTGCGCCGCCTCGTCGGGGTTGCCGTACGCGGTGAAGCCCTTCACGTCGACGCAGCCCATGAACCGCCCGGCCCACTTCTCCATGAAGCCCTTCACGTGCGCCATGGTCGCCTCCGAGTCCGCGTACTTCTCGTAGATGTGCACCGTCGAGCCGTCGTCCGAGATGAACCACTCGTAGTTGAGCGTCCCCGGCTCCTCGCTCGTGCCCGCGACCATCTCCTCCATGAGCTCCTTGAACGCGTCCAGCTGGCCGTCCTTGACGGCGCACTGCACGACCCACGAGACCTGACCCTCGATACCGCCCATCGCGCTCTCTCCTTTGTTCGACGTAGCCGGGAAGCGGACGACGGGGGTCGAACCCGCGACACCTGGCTTGGGAAGCCAGTGCTCTACCACTGAGCTACGTCCGCGCGCGCCGTCAACGATAGCGCCGCGCCTTTTGCAACCAGGGGGCAGCCGCCGCACAGCCGCCCCCCGGAGACTCGATTTAACTACATCTTCTCCGGAGACTCAACCCCGACCAGGTCGAGCGCACGCGCGATGACGGTTTGCGTCGCCTTGCACAGGCCGAGCCGAAACGCCTGGGCATCGCCCGCCTCGAGCACGCGATGGTGGTGGTAGAAGCGGTGAAAGTCGTCGGCGACTCGAATCGCGTACGTCGGCAGCGCGTGCGCCGCCCGCCGCTCCGTCGCCTCCGCGACGACGGCTGGAAACTCGACGAGCCGCTTGACGAGGCCGCGCTCCTCCGGCGCGAGCTCGGAGCGGATGTCGGCGGAGAGCTCTGCGTCGCCGGCGTTCCGCATGATCCCGGCGATCCGCGCATGCGCGTACTGGACGTAGTAGACGGGGTTCTTCTGCGTCTGCTCGGCCGCCAGGTCGACGTCGATCTCGATCGGCTGGTCGTGGCCTCGCGAGACGAGGTACCAGCGGGCTGCGTCGGCGCCGACCTTCTCGATCAGCTCCGTAAGGAAGACGACGTCGCCGCGCCGCTTGGAGATCCGCTTCGCCTCTCCCTGCTCGACGACAGAGACGAGCTGGTAGATGAGCACCTCGACCCGGTCCGAATCGAAGCCGAGTAGCTGCGCCGCAGCTTGTAGCCGCCGCACGTAGCCGTGGTGGTCGGCGCCGAGCACGTAGATCGCGCGGTCGAAGCCGCGCTGGAGCTTGTCGAGCACGTAGGCGATGTCGGCGGCGTAGTAGAGATAGCTGCCGTCCTCAGAACGGACGAGCGGCCGGTCCTTGTCATCTCCGTGCTTCGAGGTCGGCGCCCAGAGCGTTCCCTCGGCTTCGTACGTCTCTATCCGCTCGAGGGCGGCCGGGATCTCCTGCTCGATATCGACCTGGCGCGTCCACGTGTCGATGCGGACCCGCAGCTGCTCGAGCTCGGCGCGGATCTCGGCCGTCATCAGCTCCACCGGATCGCCTTCGCGCGCACCGATCTCCTCGACGTACTCGCCGCTGTAGCCGTCCTCGGGCGGCTCCTCCCCACGCCTGCGTGCCTCGACTGACTCGCGAAAGAGGTCGATCTGACGCCCGACGTCGTTGTAGTAGTACTCGCGCTCGACGTCGTGCCCGGCAAGCTCGAGCAGCCTCGCAACGGCATCGCCGTAGGCCCCGTTTCGGGCCGAGCCGACGGTCAGCGGGCCTGTCGGGTTCGCGGACACCATCTCCACCTGGATGCGTTCCTTGACGGTGGCGGAGCCTGCCCCGTAGTCCGCGCCCGCCTCGAGAATCTCCGCCAGGGCCTGCGCCGAACCACTCGGGCGCGAGCCAGAGGTTAAGGAAGCCTGGGCCGGCGACCTCCGTGCGCTCGACTGCTCCCAGGTCCGCCGCCTTCCCGGCGAGCTCGTCGGCAAGTTCCCGTGGCGCCTTCCCGGCGGCCGGAGCCACGCGGAGCGCGACGTTCGTCGCGTAGTCGCCGTGCTCGTCCTTGGCCGGTCGTTCCAGCTCGACCGGGGCTCCTGCAAGCTCGCTCAGCTCGAGCTCGAGCCGGCGCAGCGACTCAGCCGGCAACGGTCTCGCGCGGGGCGAAGTGGCCCTGGAGCGCCGCCAGCTCCTCGTCGGTGCCGACGGCGATGATCACGTCGCCCGGATCAAACGAGCTGTCGGGGCTTGGCGTCGTGTCGAACGTCCCGTCCCTTCGCCGCACGCAGACGATAAGAGCGCCCGTCTGGCGCCGCAGCCGGAGCTCCCTGATCGTCCGGCCCGCGCACTCAGAGGTCGGCGTCACCTCGAACTCCTCGAGCCTCGAGCCTTCGCCCTCCTCGGTCGTCACGCTGTCGAGGAACGCGGCGACCTGCGGGCGAAGGACGAGCTTCGCCATCGTGCTGCCGGCCGTCGCGAACGGCTGCGTCACACGATCCGCACCCGCTCGCAGGAGCTTGCGGTGTGCTTCGGGGTCCGACGCCCGAGCGACGACGAGGAGGTTGGGGCGAATCGCACGGGCCGAGATCGTGATGAAGAGGTTGTCCGCGTCGGAGTCCGCCGACGCGACGACACCGCGTGCGCGCTCGATGCCGGCCGCTTCCAGAGCCTCGTCACTCGTGGCCGATCCCTCGACCCACAACTCGCCGCGCTCCTGCGCGATCGCGATCGCTCTCGGGTCGACGTCGAGCACGACACATGGCACCCCCGCGGTACGAAACTCATTCGCGACAGCCTGACCGACACGCCCGTAGCCGCAGATGATGAAGTGGTCGCTCAGCTCGTCGATCACGCGTTGCCTCCTCCGATCGCTCCACGCTCCCGTGAGCACGCCCCGGGCGACGATCTCGACAAGGGCGCCGGCGATGTACGCGTAGATTGCCATGCCCGCGAAGATGAGCAGGATCGTGACGACCTCGCCCTCCGCTGAGTCGGGGCGGTTGTCCAGGCCCGTCAGCGAGATCGTCACCGTGGAGCGGTAGAGCGCATCGAGCGGGCTGTCGTCGAGCGTCGCCCAGAACGCGATGGCGCCTCCGAGGTATGCGACGAGGAACGCAAAGAGCGCCAGGCGGAAGTGCCGGAGCGTGAACGCCTGCTCCACCCGCCTAACCCCGCTCGGCGAAAAGCTCTTCGAGCTGCTGCAGCTCCGCAACGGTGCCGACCGCGATCACGACGTCGCCGACCTCGAGTGCGGTGTCCGGGCTGGGTGTCGCGTCGAACCTGCCGTCCGGCTTCTGCACCGCGATCACAAGCGCACCGGTCTCGTGGCGGATTCGGAGATCGCGGATCGACTTCCCCACCTGTCCCGACCCGGACGTCACCTCGATCTCCTCGATCGACAGGTCGGGGCCACCGGCCGACGTGACGATGTCGAGGAAGGCCGCCACCTGCGGCTTCGCCACGAGCTTTGCCATCTCCAGGCCTGCAGTGGCATAGGGCTGGACGACCCGGTCGGCACCCGCGAGGCGGAGCTTCTCGGCGGCGTCTTCGTTCGCCGCCCGGGCGACGATGAGCATGTCCGGCCGTGCTGCCCTCGCCGAAAGCGTCACGTAGAGGTTGTCGACGTCCGAGTCGCTCGATGCGACGAGCCCGCGTGCGGTGGCCAGACCGGCCTGCGTGAGCGAGGCCGGATCCGTGCCGCTGCTCTCGATCACGAGGTCACCGAGATCGCGAGCCGCCTTGACCGCTTCGTCGCCGAAGTCCACGACGACGTAGTCGAGCCCGCTGGCGCGGAACTCTCGCCCGATGCGCCGGCCGACGCGGCCGTAGCCGCAGATGATGTAGTGGTCCTCCAGCTTGTTCACCCTCCTCGCCGTCCGTCGTCGCACGAGCGCGTTTCCCATCGAGCCGCTGACCGCCAGCTCGATGAGCAGCGCGAAGACGTAGAGGAAGACTGCCACACCCCCGACGACGAGCGCGAGCGTGAACACCTTCGCCGCCGTGTCTTCCGGGGCGTCCACGAGGCCCGCCGTGTAGATCGTGTTCACGGTGCGGAAGAGCGCCTCGAACGGGCTCTCGTCGAGCAGCAGGGAGTAGCCGATCGTGCCGACGACCAGCAGGAACACGAAGGCGCCGGCGGCGATGCCGACCTCGCGTGGCGTGATCGTGCGCGTCATGGCCTCACCGATCGTCCAGCAGCGGTGTCGCGCCGGGGTTGCGCGCTCGCCAGGCCTCCGCCATCTCGATCCGGTCGAGCAGTGGTGGATGCGTGTCGAGCACGACGTACACCCACCCCGGCGGCGTCGGATCGCCGAGGCTCGTCGTCGAGAAGCTCTTGAAGAGGCTCGGCCACCGCGTCGGGGTCACGCGTCGTCTCGAGCGCCTCCCAGTCCGCCTCGGCCTCCATGTGGCGCGAGATGACGTTCTGGAGCGGCTGCGCGAGCAGCGTCAGCACGGCGAGGGCGAGGAGCGACAGCGGTACTGCCTCCGGGCGGCGCATCCCGCCCCGGCGCCGCGTGATGCGGGCGATCGCCCAGGCGCCGGGGACGGCGAACAGCGCGTACCAGGCGATCGCCTTCGGCAAGTGCTCCTGCGAGTGGTGGCCGAACTCGTGCGCGGTGACCGCGAGCACCTCCTCGTCTGCGAAGCGCCCGTCGAGCAGCGTGTTCCAGAGGAACACCTTGCGCGTGGGCCCTATCCCGGTCGCGTAGGCGTTGGCGGCAGACGTATAGCGGTCGACGTCCTCCACGCGCACCTCGATGTCCTCGGCGCCCTGGATCTGCGCGAGGCGACGGACGTCGGCGGCCAGCCGCGCGTCCTCGATCTTCTCCGTCTCGGTCGCCAGGAACGGCGAGATGAAGACGAAAAGCGTCGCCAGGGCGACGAAGGCGAGGCTGCCCGGGATCCACCACCAGTCTCCGACCAGCCGCGCGAATCCCATGACGATGAGCACCGAGAGCGAGAGGAACAGGAACTGCGCGCCGAGCGCCAGCCAGCCGCCGAACACAAGCTCGACGTAGGCGACCTTCGAGACGTCGTGGCGGCGGTCCCACCAGTTGCCGGCGACGAGAAACGGGACGTTCACGAGCCAGACAAGCCCGAAGCCGAGCATCGCAAGCAACATCCCGGTGCCGATCGGCCCCGCCGCGGACTCCCGCATGAAGCGCACTCCCTTAGCCGCATAGATGCCGAGCACGGCGAGCAGGACGGCCGTCGACGCGAGCCAGTTCACCCGATGGAACAGCTCGTACCGGTCGGCGTCGTCGAGCTCCTCCCGCGTGAAGTAGTCGCTCGCGGCCAGATCGGCGATCCGCAGGTCGCCCGGCACGCTCGTCTCCCAGAGCAGCCAGGCGGCGACCAGCCACACGCCCAGCGCGATCAGTAGCGTTCCGGCTCCCAGCAGGAGGCCACGTTTGCGAGTCGCAGTCATCTCGGACGTCCACGGTAACGCCCTTGCATTGAGGGCGGTGCTCGCTGCGGTCGAGCAGGAATCGCCCGATGCGCTGTGGTGTCTCGGCGATACCGTCGGCTACGGAGCGCGTCCGAATGAGTGCTGCGCGCTCGTTCGTGACGCCGCCGAGGTCTGCCTTGCGGGCAACCACGACCTTCTCGCGCTCGACGCGGTGGTGCTGGAGGGAGACTTCAACGCCGACGCCGGGGCCGCGGGCAGGTGGACGAAGGACGTGCTCGACGAGCCGTCACGCGCGTTCATCGGCGGCCTCGAGCCGCAGGCGCGCCTCGAGCGCGCCGAGCTCTTCCACGCGAGCGCGCGCGATCCCGTGTGGGAGTACGTGCTGGGCGGCGAGTCAGCGCTCGCGACGCTCGAGCTGACGAAGGCGCCGCTCGTGCTCGTCGGCCACAGCCACGTTCCCTTCGCCGTCGCACTCGAGGGCGAAGAGCTCTCGGGCGCCCACGCGCCGGCCGGCACCGAGATCGACCTCGCACCCGGCCGCCGGCTGTGCAATCCGGGCTCGGTCGGGCAACCGCGGGACGGCGACTGGCGCGCAGCCTGGCTGCTCCTCGATCTCGCGCTGGGTCATGCGTCGTTCAGGCGTGTCGAGTACGACGTGCAGGCGACGCAGGCTGAGATTCGCGAGGCAGGCCTCCCGGCCTCGCTCGCCGAGCGGCTCGCGTACGGGGTCTAGATAGCGCCGGCGCCGTTAGAGGCGGCCGGAACGGCGACGTCTGCCTGGCCCGCGGCGCCGTACGTGATGCCTTCGCGGGCCATCGCGAGCTGCACCTCGTCCCGCGCCTTGTGGATCCGCCACTTGACGGTGGCGAGCGTGACCTCGAGCGAATCGGCGATCTCGGAGTACGGGAGGCCCACGACGTCGCGGAGCAGCAGCGCCATCTTGAGATCGGGGTTGAGCTCGTCGACGGCGCGCCAGAGCGTGTCGATCGCCTCGAGCCGCTCCACGGGCGCGTCGAGCACCTCCAGCGGCGCGATCTCGTCGATGGCCACGAGGTGGCGGGGTCTCCGCTCGTTCGCGCGAAGCTCGTCGAGAACGCGGTTCTTCGTCACCTGGAAGAGCCACGTCGTGAACTTGCAGCGCAGGGAGAACTTCGGGAGACCCTGGAAGACGCGGAGGAAGACCTCCTGCGTGAGATCCTCGGCGAGCGACCGGTCCTGGACGAGTCGCAGCACGTAGTTGTAGACCGGCGTCTCGTACGTCCGGACGATGATCGAGAAGGCTCGCTCGTCACCCCGCTGAGCTTTGCGGAGAATCGCCAGATCAGGCTGAGGAAGCGACAAGGCCGCGTGAGTATAGCCCCGTGCCTCTGCGCACGAGGCCGCGAAAGGCTGGAATTACGGCGTTCTTACCAGGGATCTTCCGGTCATAACGTCGGGCGAACGGACGCCTAACAATTCGAGGCACGTCGGCGCGAGATCGGCGAGCTCGCCGTCATCGCGCAGCGTGAGCTCGGGGTCGGTGACGACGAGCGGCACGGGGTTCGACGTGTGGGCCGTGTGCGGGCTGACTCCGTCCGCCTCGAGCATCTGCTCGGCGTTTCCGTGGTCGGCCGTGACGAGGCAGACGCCGCCCGCCCGCTCCACCGCGTCCACGACGTCGCCCAGGCAGCGGTCGACGGCCTCGACCGCTCGGACAACGGCCGGGATCACGCCCGAGTGACCGACCATGTCCGGGTTCGCGAAGTTCACGATCGCGAAGCCGAGGCCGCCCTCCTCGATGCCCTCGACGAACCGGCGCGCAACTTCCGGCGCTGACATCTCCGGCTTTTCGTCGTACGTCGCCACGTCCCGCGGGGACGGGATGAGCTCGCGGGCCTCCCCGGCCCACGGGTCCTCCCGGCCGCCGTTCAGGAAGTACGTCACGTGGGCGTACTTCTCCGTCTCGGCGACGTGCAGCTGGCGGATGCCGGCGTCCGCGAGCGTCTCCGCGAGCGTCTCCTCGACCAACTGCTCCGCGAACGCGACCGGGCAGCCGAGATCGTCGTCGTAGCGCGTCATCGTCGTCAGTTCGAAACCGGCGTCGACGAGCTTCCGCGACAGCTGCCGCGCACGATCCGGGCGGAAGTTGAAGAAGATCGCGCTGTCCTTTGCCCCGAGGCGCGGCCGGCCCACGAGCGCGACGGGCTCGATGAACTCGTCCGTCACACCCCTGTCGTAACTGGCCCTCACGATTGTTAAGGGGTCTGACCCCATGGCGGTTTCGGACCCGACGATCGCGTCGAACGCCCGCTGCGTGCGCTCCCAGTGCTGGTCGCGGTCCATCGCGTAGTACCGGCCGCAGACGGTGGCGATGCGCTCGGCGGGCAGCTCCGCGAGATCCTGGACGGCCGCGTGCGGAGAGACATCCCGCCCGTCCGTGAACGCGTGGATCCACGTCTTCTCGGGCGCGAAGCGGAGCAGCGCGCGCAGATGGTCGATGTGCGAGTGCACGCCGCCGTAGGAGACGAGGCCCAGTAGGTGGACGTGCTCGCCGCGCTCGAAGGCCGCGCGGAGGGCCTCATTCTCGAAGAACGACCCGTCCTCGATCGCCTTCGTGATCCGCGTGAGGTCCTGGTAGAGACGCCGGCCGGCGCCGATCGTCAGGTGTCCCACCTCGGAGTTCCCCATCTGCCCTTCCGGCAGCCCGGCCGCCTCACCCGAGGCTACGAGGGTCGTGTGCGGGTACGTCGCCCAGAGCCCGTCGAACACGGGCGTCGACGCCAGCTCGATCGCATTCCCCAGGGCCCGGCGGCGCGCACCCCCAGCCGTCGAGGATGACGAGCGCTACGAGGCTGCGGCTTCGCAAATTCCTGCGAACGACTCGACCTCGAGCGATGCGCCGCCCACCAGCGCGCCGTCGACATCCGGCTGCGCGAGCAGCTCCGCGGCGTTCTCGGGCTTCACCGAGCCGCCGTAGAGCACGGGCACGTCCAGCAGCGACTTCAGGAAAGCGTGCGCGTCCTGGGCCATCTCGGGCGTCGCCGTCTTGCCGGTGCCGATGGCCCACACGGGCTCGTACGCGACGACGAGGTTCTCGTGCGCCTCGAGCACAGATGCCTGCCGGCGCAGCACCGCCTCGGTCTCCCCGCGCTCGCGCTCGTCGTCGAGCTCGCCGACGCAGGCAATGACGAACAGCCCCGCCTCGAGCGCAGCAGTTGCTCGGCGCGCCACGCTGTCGTCCGTCTCGCCGAAGTACTGCCTGCGCTCGGAGTGGCCGACGATGGCGCCGTAGACGCCCATCTCGAGCAGCATGGCGGGCGAGACCTCCCCCGTGAACGCCCCCGACTCCTCCCAGTGGACGTTCTGGGCGGCGACCGCGATCTCGGTGCCCGCCAGCGCCAGTACCGCGGCGCCGAGCGAGACGAACGGCGGGCAGACGGCGACGTCGACGCCGTCCAGCGAGGCAAGCCGGTCGCGGAGCTCGATGCAGAACTCGTGCGTCTCGGCGGGCCCTTTGAAGAGCTTCCAGTTTCCGGCGACGAGCGGCGTCTCCATCGCCCGGAATCTACAGCCGGTTTACGATCCGGGCATGGGAGGAGCTCTTGACCGGACACTTGCGCTCGAAGTCGTGCGCATCACCGAGGCCGCAGCGATGGCGGCCGCGCGGTGGCGAGGCCGCGGGGACAAGGTCGCCGCCGATCAAGCAGCCGTCGACGCGATGCGTCGCGTGATGGACACGATCCCCATTCGCGGCACCGTGGTCATCGGCGAAGGCGAGAAGGACGAGGCGCCGATGCTCTACAACGGCGAGCAGGTCGGCACCGGCGAGGGCCCCGAGGTCGACATCGCCGTCGATCCGCTCGAAGGCACGAATCTCTGCGCCCGCGGGGCGCCGAACTCGATCGCAGTCATCGCCTTCGCCGAGGGAGGAACGATGCTGTTCCCGGGGGCCGCCGTGTACATGGACAAGATCGCCGTCGGGCCGGAGGCGAAGGACGCGATCGACCTCGACGCGTCGCCCGGCGACAACGTGAGGCGAGTCGCGGAGGCCAAAGGCATGCGCCCGGACGACGTGACAGTCGTCGTCCTCGACCGCGACCGCCACGAAGACCTCATCGGAGCACTGCGCGATGTCGGCGCGCGGGTGTCGCTCATCACCGACGGCGATGTGGCACCCGTGATCGCGGCTGCGACACCGGGCAGTGGCGTCGATCTCCTCATGGGCGTCGGTGGCACGCCCGAAGGCGTCATCTCGGCTGCGGCCGTGAAGTCCCTCGGCGGCGCCATGCAAGGACGGCTATGGCCTCGTACCGACGACGAACGGCAGGCGCTCGTCGACTCCGGCTACGACGTCGACCGCAAGCTGGCGACTGACGACCTCGTGGGGGGCAACGACCTGATCATGTCTGCAACTGGCGTCACAGACGGCACGATGCTGCACGGTGTGCGCTTCGACGATGCCGGTGGCGCCGTGACGGAGTCGCTCGTGATCCGCTCGCAGTCTGGGACGACCAGGCGGCTCGTGAGCGAGCACGCTGCAGCCAAGGTGGCATACCTCGCGCCGCTGTCTACGCCGTAGCTACGCCGCTACGGGCTTCTCGAGCTCCGGCGAGTAGTCGCCGGATCGCGCGAGGCCGTTCATGCGTGCCCGGTGCAGGTATGCCGCCTGCGCCGCCTCGGCGTTCGCCGGGTCTCCTCCCCACGCCTTGAGCGCCGGCGCCTGCAGCGCGCGGCCGTAGGAGTACGAGAGCTCCCACGCGTGCGGCCCTCTGGCGTTCATCGCGTTCAGGTGCGCGGTGGCGTCCTCGTCGGACTGGCCGCCGGAGAGGAAGACGATGCCGGGAACGGCAGCGGGCACGTGGCGCTCGAAGCACAGCAGTGTCTTCTCCGCGACGTCGTCCACGCCCGCCTGCGTCGGGCACCCGTAGCCCGAGAGCACCATGTTCGGCTTCAGCAGGATCCCCTCGAAGTGCACCCGCTGGTCGCGCAGCTCCGTGAACGTCGCGTGGAGCGTGCGGGAGGTGACGTCGAACGAGCGCTCGATCGTGTGGTCGCCGTCCATCAGCACCTCCGGCTCGACGATCGGCACGAGCCCGGCTTCCTGGCTCAGCGCCGCGTACCGGGCCAGCGCGTGGGCATTCGTCCACACGCAGTACTCGCTCGGGATGTCCTCAGCCGATGGTAATCACGGCGCGCCACTTCGTAAATCGCGCGCCGAGCTCGCGGTACTCCGCCAGCCGCTCCCTGAGGCCGTCGAGGCCCTCGGTGATCGTCTCGCCAGGGGCATTCGCGAGCTCCTTGGCGCCCGCATCGACCTTGATGCCCGCGATGATCCCCTGCTCGGCGAGCTTGGCCGGGAACGGCGTCCCGTCGGCGGACGCCTGCCGGATCGTCTCGTCGTAGAGGATGACGCCAGAGATGTGGTCGGAGGCGCCCTCGGTGGTGAAGAGGAGATCGCGGTAGCCGCGCCTCGCCTCCTCGGTCGACTCGACGCCGATGGAGTCGAAGCGCTTCTTGATGGTCCCGCTCGACTCGTCCGCTGCCAGGATGCCCTTCCCCGGCGCGACGAGCGCCTTGGCGGTGCTTTTCAGGTCATCGGTCATGGCGCGAGTTTACCCCTGCGGAATGGCAGCTACCCCCGGCAACTCCTTCCCCTCCAGGAACTCGAGCGCGGCGCCGCCGCCGGTGGACACCCACGACACGCGATCGGCCAGCCCGAGCTCGTTGATCGCCCGCACGGAGTCGCCGCCGCCCACGACGGAGTACGCGTCGGCTTCGGCGACAGCCTGGGCAACGGCGCGCGTGCCCTCGGCGAAGCGCGGCCACTCGAAGACGCCCATCGGGCCGTTCCAGAAGATCGTGCGGGCGCCCGCGATGAGCCCCGCGAAGCGCTCACGGCTGTCCGGACCGATGTCGAGCCCGAGCCAGCCTTCCGGCAGCGCGTCGAACGCCGTCACCTGCGTCTCGGCGTCCTTCTCGAAGGCGGCCGCCGCAACGACGTCGCTCGGGAGCTCGACGTCGAAGTCGAGCCGGTTGTCATCGCGCAGCTCCTCGGCCATCTTCCCGCCGACGATCACCGTGTCGGCCTTTCCACCGACATTCCGGAGCACGCCGAGCTTGTCTTCGACCTTCGCGCCACCTGCGACGAGCACGAAGGGGCGCTCGACGTCGCCCAGCAGCCGGCCGAGATGGACGAACTCCGCCTCCATCAGCAGCCCGGCGTACGCGGGCAGGATGTGGGCCACGGCCTCGGTCGACGCATGCGCGCGATGCGCCGCTCCGAACGCGTCGTTCACATAGAGGTCCATCCCTGCCGCGAGCTCCGCCGCGAATGACGGGTCGTTCGCCGTCTCCCGCTCGTCGAAACGGGTGTTCTCCAGCACGCGGATCCGCTCGTCGGGCAGCAACGTGCGCAGGCGATGCGCGCATGGTGCGAGCGAATAGTCGGGGTCGACGCCGTCGGGACGGCCGAGATGGGATGCGACTACGACCTCTTGCGCGCCGTGATCGACGAGCCACTCCAGTGTCGGCACCGAGGATCGAATGCGCAGGTCATCGGCCACCTCGCCGTCCTCGAGGGGGACGTTGAGGTCGGCGCGCACGAGGACGTGCTTGCCCGCGACGTCCGCCTCGCGGACGGACCGCGGGAGGTTCACGCCTTCGCTGCGACCGGTGCCGGTGCGAGCTTCTGCGCCATCCGCTCGACGAGATCCTCGAGGCGGCAGCTGTAGCCCCACTCGTTGTCGTACCAGCCGAAGACCTTGACCATCGTTCCCGAGACCATCGTCAACCCGCTGTCGAAGACGCAGGAGTACGACGAGCCAATGACGTCCGAGGAGACGAGCGGCTCGTCCGTGTAGCGGAGGATGCCCTCGAGCGGCCCGGTGTCGGCGAGCTCCTCGAAGATGTCGTTGACCTCGTCCACTGTCGTCTCGCGGCCGACGCGAACGACGAAATCGACGACGGAGCCGTCCGGCACCGGCGCGCGGATGGACATCCCGTCCACCTTGCCCGCGAGGTCGGGGAGGACGAGCCCGATCGCCTTCGCCGCTCCGGTGGACGTGGGAATGAGGTTGATCGCGGCCGCGCGGGCCCGGCGCATGTCCTCGTGCGGCAGGTCGAGGACGCGCTGGTCGTTCGTGTACGCGTGCACCGTCGTCATGAAGCCCTGCTCGATCGTGAACGCGTCGTGCAGCACCTTCGCCATCGGCGCGACGCAGTTCGTCGTGCAGGAGGCATTCGAGAGGATGTTGTGCTCCGCCGGGTCGTAGTCGTCGTCGTTCACGCCGAGCACGAGCGTCACGTCCGGGTCGGTGGCCGGCGCCGAGATGACGACCTTCTTCGCCCCCGCCGTGAGGTGTGCTTCCGCCTGCGCGCGCTTCGTGAAGAGGCCCGTCGACTCGACGGCGATGTCCACGCCGAGGTCGCCCCACGGAAGCTCCGCCGGGTCGCGGAACGTCAGCTTCGCGATGCGCGATCCGTCGACGGTGATCGAGTCGTCCGCCGACTCGACGTGACCGGAGAAGGGGCCCAGCACGGAGTCGTACTTCAGGAGGTGCGCCATCGTCTTCGTGTCGCCGATGTCGTTGACGGCCACGATGTCGAAGTCGCCGCCGCGAGCGACGTGCGCCCGCAGGAAATTCCGTCCGATGCGGCCGAAGCCGTTGATGCCTACACGAGTTTTGGCCATGCCTTGAGTCTATCCCTCGGCCAGCTGCACCAGCCTCGCCAGCCTGCGCTGGACGGCCGCCTTGGTCACGCGCGGCTCGCACTTCGCCGCGAGCTCGCGAAACGACAGCGCGGGATGCTTCACCCGCAGCGCCGCGATCTCCTGGAGCTCGCCGGACAGCGACGCGAGCGCTCCGCGCTCCTCGAGCTCGTGGACGGCGCGCAGCTGCTCCTGTGCGGCGCGGCTCGTGCGCACGAGGTTCGCGTGGTCGGCGTTCGCGAGCCTGTTCGCGGTTGCGCGGGCCGCTCCGACCACCGTGTGCTCGTCGATGGCGAGGGCGGCGTCGCTCGCCCCGGCCAGGGCGAGCATGTCGGCGACCGTCTCGGCTCCCTGCGCGAACGCGACCGCGTACGAGCGCCGCTCTCTCATGCGGAGAACGACGTCTTCCTGTGCCGCGATGCGAACGAGGAACTCTGCGCCGTCGGGGTCGGCGAAGCGGACCTCGAGCTGGGCCGCTCTCGGGCCACTGACCGACCCGGCTCCCAGGAGAGCTCCGCGCCCGTAGGCGGAGCGGCAACAGAGACGCCCGACGACCCTCGCCGGCGGCCGGGTCAGCGGGCGGCCTCCGCGCCCGACGATGCCGGCCTCGCGGAGAACCTCCACCGTGCCCGCGCCGCCGAGGACGTGCAGCTGGTAGCGCGTCGCGCGGTCGAATGCGCGTCGCCTGTACGTCCTGATCTCGCTCTCGACGCCGAGGTCACGCAGCAGCGAGAACGCCCGCCTGGCCACGGACGACGCCGAGACGTCGAGGTGGAACGCGAGCTCGCCGTGCCCGCGGAGATGGAGGCTGCCGGCCGTGTGGAAGAGCGCCGAGATCTCCGCGAGCGCGTCGCAGCGCCTCGCGGGCGCGATGGCCGCGAGCTCGTTCCGCACGTCTTCGGCGAGCGTCACGCGGTCGCGCCCTCGAGCGCGAGCAGACGGCGCTTGTAGTCGGCCCCGAGCGAGCCGTAGCCGCCCAGCCCGCCGGCGGCGACCACGCGGTGGCAGGGGACGATGATCCCGAACCTGTTGTGGGCGCAGAACGAGCCGGCGGCGCGCGACGCGCCCGGGTGGCCGGCGAGCGCAGCGAGCTCGCCATAGGTGACGGTCTCTCCGCGGGCGACTCCGCGCAGGCTGGTCACGACCGCGTGCTGAAACGGCGTGCACCACGAGAGATCCAGCTGGACGTCCGCGAAGTCGTCCCGGGTCCCGGAGAAGTACCGCTTCAGACGTGTGGCGAGCGGATGGCTACCACTCGGCTCTGGACCGGATCGCGGTAGCTCATGCCAGAGCACGAGGTCGTCTTCGAGCAACAGCTCCCCCACTCCGAAGCCGTCGGCCTCGTACAGCACGCGAGCCCGCGCCACGCAACCAATCTACAATCGCCCGGTGAGCGTCCACGGCAGCTTCCGACCCCCCGCGCCCGTCAACGAGCCGGTTCGCGCGTACACGGCCGGCAGTGCCGAGCGGGCCGAGGTCGAGGCGCGGCTCGTCCAGATGCAGGCGGAGCGGGTCGAGATCCCCTGCGTGATCGGCGGCAAGGACGTCCGCACAGGCAAGACGTTCGAGTCGGTTATGCCCCACCGCAAGGAGCACGTGCTCGCCGACGTCCACCAGGGCGGCGCCGAGGAGGTGCAGGCGGCGATCTCCGCGGCGGCGAAGGCATGGCCCGAGTGGTCGCGGACGCCGTGGGAGGAGCGCGTCGCCATCTTCCTGCGCGCGTCGGAGCTGCTCGCCGGCCCGTGGCGCCAGACCCTGAATGCGGCCACGATGCTCAACCAGTCGAAGACCGTGCACCAGGCCGAGATCGATGCCGCCTGCGAGCTGATCGACTTCTGGCGCTACAACGCCGACTATCTCGTCCGCATCTACGAGGAGCAGCCGGCGTCGTCATCCGGCGTCTGGAACCGCATGGAGTACCGGCCGCTCGAGGGCTTCGTCTTCGCGGTCAGCCCGTTCAACTTCACGGCCATCGGCGGCAACCTCACGACGTCCCCGGCGATGATGGGGAACACCGTCGTGTGGAAGCCGGCGTCCACGGCCGCGTATTCGGCGTACTTCCTCATGCGGCTGCTCCAGGAGGCGGGGCTGCCCGACGGCGTGATCAACCTCGTCTACGGGCCGGGCGCCGCGATCGGCGACCCGGTGCTCGCGAGCCCGGATCTCGCGGGGATCCACTTCACCGGCTCCACGTCGGTGTTTCACGACATGTGGCGGACGGTCGGCGGCTCGATCGACAGCTACCGCAGCTACCCGCGCATCGTCGGCGAGACCGGCGGCAAGGACTTCATCGTCGCCCACCCGTCCGCCGACGCCGACGAGGTGGCGACGGCCGTGCTCCGCGGCTCCTTCGAGTACCAGGGCCAGAAGTGCTCTGCCGCGTCCCGTATCTACATCGCCGAGTCCCTGTGGGAGAAGACGCGCGACCGCATCGCCGACGAGGTGGCGACGATCCGCATGGGCGACGTCGCGGACTTCCGGAACTTCATGGGCGCCGTCATCGACGCGAAGGCGTTCGCCCAGCACCGCGAAGCGATCGAGGAGGCGAGGGCCGCGGGGCGGACGATCGTGGCCGGCGGCACAACGGACGACTCGGAGGGCTTCTTCGTCGAGCCGACGGTCATCGAGACGACGGATCCCGACGACCGGCTGCTCCGGGACGAGCTATTCGGGCCGATCGTGACCGCCTTCGTCTACCCGGACTCGAAGTGGCAGGACACCCTGGAGCTCGTCGACCGGACGTCACCGTACGCGTTGACCGGCGCGGTGTTCGCGCGCGACCGCGGCGCGCTCGAGGAGGCGGGCGACGCGCTCCGCTACGCGGCCGGGAACTTCTACGTCAACGACAAGCCCACCGGCGCAGTGGTCGGCCAGCAGCCCTTCGGCGGTGCGAGGGCCTCAGGCACGAACGACAAGGCGGGGTCCATGTGGAACCTCATCCGCTGGGTCAGCCCGCGCACGATCAAGGAGACGTTCGTGCCGGCTACCGACTACCGCTACCCGTTCCTCGAACCGTAAAGCTCCACGCGTTCGCGCTCGCCTCCACGCGAGTGACTGCGAAGGCGACGACGACATGCCGGCCGGCGCGTAGCGGCTGCGGCGCCTCGGCCCACATCGACATCCGCTTCCCGTTCGGCGACCAGTACTGACGGGCCTCGAATGGCACGCCGTCGAGCCACATCGCCGAGGAAAGGATCGGGCGACGTGCCACGACCTCGGCTGCGAGCTGCGTTCGCCGGACCACGCGCTCCGCGGGCAGCGGGCGTACGGGCTCGATCGTGAACGCGGGGTCAAGCTCGACTTTCCACACACCTCGCTCCCGCCGCAGCGGCGCTGCAAAGGCGTCCTCCTTGCGCGCAATCGCCACGACGCCGACCCCTCGATCCGCATCCGTGTTCAAGACGACCCTGTACGAGCCTCCGACGAACGGTGCGACACTCGCGCGCACACCGCGTGCTCCACGTTGGCGGAACTCCGCGAGGGTCGGCCCCAGGCGACGGCGGCTGACGGTGCTCAGCGCGGCCCACATGCCAGGCTCGTCGTTCGTCCGCGCCGCCTGCAAAAGCCTGTCGAGGGCCGCTACTCTGACCCGCTCGTCGGGCGGCTGCGCAGCGGCTGCGCCTCCTGCCAGCGCCAGGAGTGCGGCCGCGAAGATCCCTAACGACCTGTTCACTGCACGCTCACGGGCGCGTCCTACGCTAGCGGCATGCGCACGCTCGTCCTCGCTGCCGGCTGGCTCTCGCTGATCGTCCTCGTTCTGCCCGTGCGTTTCTAGGGCACGAACGTCCACGCACGGGCCGCAGCCTCGCCGGCGGCGCTCGTGAACGCGACCGCCGTGTGGCGACCGGGCTTCAGCGCTGTCTCGAAGTTCGCGAAGATCGTCGCGCTGTCCGCATCGGAGAACGTCTCGGCGTCGAGCGTCACGCCGTCGAGGTAGAGGACGGCGATGCCGGCGCCGCCGGCGCCGTGTTTCTCGACGCCGATCTGCTTCGCGAACTCCCCGCGCGAGTCTGGCGGCGGCCCGAGGACGTCGATGCGCACCGGGCTCGCAAGCTCTACGCGCCAGACGTCTGCCTTCGAGACGCAGCGGCGTCGCGTATGCGTCCTTGCCCCGGCTGAGCGCGACGACGCCGAACACGTCGTCGATCTTCTCGGACACTTCAACGGGTAGCGGGTCCTCGGCGAACGGCGCCAGCTCCTGCTTGAGCTCGGGGAACTCGTCCCGCTCGAAGTCCTCGAGCGTTGGGCCGGCGCGCCGCTGCGCCGGCCCCGAGAGCAATTCCCATGCGCCCTCGGCATCGTCGTCGGCCGCGGCCGCGACAAACGCCTCCATCACGTCGCGGCCCGGGTCGGCCACGGGTGTGGTCTCTGCCTGCTTCTTGTCGCCGCAGCCTGCAAGCGCGAGCAGCGCGACGAGCATCAGTCCGGCCCTCAGCACGCGCGGGATCCTAGCCTGAGGTCACAGTCGGCCCGGCCTTGTGCAGCTGCGCGTAGACAGCGCGCGCGGTTTTCTCTGGCAGGCCTGGCACACCTTCGAGCTCCTCCTGCGAGGCGGCGAGGATGCGGTCGACCGAGCCGAAGTGCGTGAGCAGCGCCCGCCGCCTGGCCGGGCCGACGCCGCGCAGGTGGTCGAGCAAGCGAGTCGCGGGCCTCGGCCGATCGACGCTGCCGGTGATAGCCGACGGCGAACCGGTGAGCCTCGTCCCGGAGCCGTTGGAGGAGCTGAAGCCCGGCCGACGAGCGTTCGAGGACTACCGCCCGCCTCTGCCCGGGAACGAAGACGAGCTCCTCCCGCTTGGCGAGGGAGACGACGGCGACCCGCGGCAGCTCGTACTGGTGCATCGCCTCGAGCGCGGCCGACAGCTGACCCTTACCCGCCGTCGACGACGACGAGATTCGGGATGCCGCTGAACGACTCGTCCCAGTCCGGCGCGCTCGCCGGCACGCCCGCGCGCGCGAACCGGCGGGAGAGCACCTCCGCCAGAGCCGCGTAGTCGTCCTGCCGGCTGGCCGGCCGCCTGATGGCGAACTTCCGGTACAGCGCCTTTCTCGGCTGCGCGTCCTGGAACACGACCATCGAGCCCACGGTCTGGGCGCCCTGCGTGGTCGAGATGTCGAAGCACTCGATGCGCACGGGCAGGCTCTCGAGGTTCAGCGCCTCGCGCAGCTCTTCGAGCGCAGCCACCCGACGCAGCTTCCGGCGCTCGGTGTCGGCAGCGGCACTCACGAGGCTGAGCTCCGCGTTCTTCGTCGCGAGCTCCGCGAGCCGCCGCTTGTCGCCCCGGAAGGCGGGCCGCACTTCGACGCGTGCACCGCGCCGCTCGCTCAGCAGCTCCTCCAGGGCCGTGGGCCGCCCGACCTCCTTCGGGATGATGATCTGGGGCGGAATGCTCGGCGCGACGCCGTAGTACCCGAGGCAGAACTCCTCGACGATCGTCTCGAGGTCCTCCCCGGCGACGTTCTCGAGCTGGAAGCTGTAGCGGTCGACGAGCCGCCCGTCCCGCAGCGGGAAGACCTGCACCGCTGCGCGGTCGCCGTCCACCGCGAGCCCGATCACGTCGACCGTCTCGGTTCGGCCCTCCGACGCGGCCTGGCGCTCGGCGAGATGGCGCACCGAGAAGAGCCGGTTGCGATACCGCGCGGCATCCTCGAAGCGTTCCTCTGCGGCCGCAGCCTACATTTCGCCCTCGAGCTGGGCGGCGATTGACTCGCGTGTCGCCCGAGAGAAAGTCGATCACGCCGTCGATGATCTTCCGGTAGTCCTCGGGCGAGACCTTGCCCACGCAGGGGGCGAGACAGCGGTCGATGTGGAAGTCGAGGCAGGGGATCCCCGAGTGACGGCCGGGCCGCGGGCCTTCGCACGGGCGGAAGCGAAAGGCGCGGTTGAGCACGTCGAGCGTCTCGCGCACCTTCTTCGCGTTCGCGTACGGACCGAAGTACACGACCCCGCGGCGGTGCCGCTCTCGGGTGAACATCACCCGCGGGTACTCGTCCTCGAGCGTCACCGCGATGTAGGGGAACGACTTGTCGTCGCGCAGGCGGATGTTGAACGGCGGCCGGTGGCGCTTGATGAGGCTCTGCTCGAGGTGGAGCGCCTCCGCCTCGGTGCCGGTGACGATCGTCTCCACGTCCGCGATCCGCTCGACGAGCTGCGCCGAGCCGAGCCGCGTGGCGCCGGTGCGCTGGAAGTAGCTGCGGACGCGGGACCGCAGCGACTTCGCCTTGCCGACGTAGAGGACGTCGCGCTCCCTGCCGCGGAAGAGGTAGACGCCCGGGCCTCTGGGAACGGCGTCGAGGCGGGCCTTGAGTGCCTCGTTCATCCCGCTTCCCAGCCTAGCTTGCGGCTACCGTTACGCCCGTCATGGGTCGCACTCTCATGGTCGCAATCGCGGCGCTCGCGTTCGCCGGCCCAGCCGCGGCCGGAGGGCCGAAGCTCGTCATGGGCGCGGCCGAGGATGCCGTCCGCCAGCCGAACCGTCGTCATGGCGAAGACCCAGCTCGACCTCCTGGCGCTCGCGGGGCTGAAGGCCGTGCGGATCACGTCGACGTGGGCTCCCGGCCTCCGCGCGCCCGAGCCCGGCGAGCGGAACGCGATCGACGTCGTCGCGGACGCCGCCGCCCTGACGGGCACCCGCGTCATCGTCTCCGTCTACCACCGCGACGCCGCCACGACGCCGCTCACCGACGGCGCACGCGACGAGTTCGCCGCCTACACGGCCGCCATCGCCCGCGACAACCCGACGATTCGCGACTTCGTCATCGGCAACGAGCCGAACCTCAACCGCTTCTGGATGCCCCAGTTCGGGCCCGCCGGCGAGAACTGGGCGGCGTCTTCGTATCTCGCCCTGCTCGTCCGGTGCTACGACGAGCTGAAGAACGTCTCGCCGGCGATCCAGGTGATCGGAGTGGCGGTATCGCCCCGCGGGAACGATCGGCCTGACGGCATCCGGCCCACGCACTCCCCCACCTCCTTCATCACGGATCTCGGCAGCTTCTACCGGCAGAGCGGTCGCACGCTGCCGATCATGGACAGCTTCGGAATCCACCCGTACCAGGACAACTCGAGCACGCCTCCGAGCTTCGGCCACCCGCTCAACAGCACGATCGCGATCGCCGACTACGACAAGCTCGTGAAGCTCCTCGGACAGGCGTTCGACGGCACCGCGCAGCCGGGATCGACGCTGCCGATCTTCTACGGCGAGTTCGGCGTGGAGACGATCATCCCGACCGAGAAGTCGGCCCTGTACACGGGGGTCGAGCCGGCCTCTGTCCGACCGGTCGACAACGCGACGCAGGCCGCGTACTACCGCGAGGCCCTCGCCATGGCGTTCTGCCAGCCGAACGTGAAGACGTTTCTCTTCTTCCATGCCGTCGACGAGTCGAACCTCGATCGCTGGCAGTCGGGCACGTACTACGTGGACGGCACGCCGAAGCCAAGCATGGCCGCCGTGGCGCAGGCAACTCGCGACACGCGCGGTGGCGTCATCGCGCGCTGCGCAGCGCTCAAGCTGTCTCCGACAGCCAAGGCCTCCTACCCACGCGGCAAGGCGCTCGCGAAAGTCCCGCTGAAGGTGAAGCTCACGTGCGACATCGACTGCAACTACCGCGTGCGCCTCGAGCGGCACCCGCAGGGCTCGACGACCCTCTCGATCAGAGGAAAGGCGCTGGCAGGCATCTCGACGACGGTTTCCCTGCCGCCCCGCCGGATCGCTCCGGGCAAGTACCGCTTCACCGTCACGCTGACTGCGCCGGTCAACACCGGGCCGCCGACGCAGCTAGCGAGCGCTCCTGTAACGCTGCGCTGACTACGATCTCGTCGATGCAAGGCCAGTACGTCGCGTACTCGTTCCACAAGGTGTCGCCGGAGTGGCGGCGGCTGCCGGTGGAAGAGCGTGCGGCCGGCAAGGACGCGTTCGCGGAGGTCGTCGAGGAGTGGGCGTCGCGCCTCGACCACCTGCACGTGTACTCGACCGTCGGCGTGCGCGCGGACTGCGACCTCTTCCTCTGGAAGATCACCGAGCGATATCTCGACCTCGAGGAGCTCGGAGTCGAGCTCAACGCCACGCCCCTCGCGGGCTGGCTCGATACGCCGTACTCCTACGTCGCGACGACGAAGGCGTCCCAGTACACGAGCGCACGCCGCGCCCGGAAGATCGTGCCGCGCGGCTCGCCGTACCTTGTCGTCTACCCCTTCGTGAAGGTCCGTCCGTGGTATGCGCTGCCGGAAGAGGACCGCCAGCGCGCCATGGACGAGCACATGGCGATCGGCGCGACGTTCCCGACGATCCACAACCACACGACGTACTCCTTCGGCATCGACGACCAGGAGTTCATGACCGCCTTCGAGTGCGACGAGCCGGCGGATTTCATGCACCTCATGCTGACGTTGCGGGAGTCCGAGGCGAGCCGCTACACGGAGCGCGACACGCCGATCTTCGTCGGCCACAAGGTCGGCATCCGCGAAGCGCTCGACCTGCTCGACGGCGCCGCTGTCTCGACACCCTCCTACGAGTAGGTGTGTTCCTGGCGCCAGGTGCGCCACATCGCGTAGCCGCAGAGCAGCAGCACGATGACGAACGCCGCCGCATCGAGCCCCGAAGCGCCGCGGAACATGATGACCGCGATGTCGACGACGATCACCACCGCCGCGCCGTAGAACGCGGTCTGCGCCCGTCCCGACCACTCCCCGATCTCACCGCGCCGTTCCCGCCAGACGAGGTACACGAAGAAGGCGATCGCGAGCAGAAACGCCACGCGCGCGATGATCGAGAACACGAGGAGCGTCTGGTACAGCTGAAGCACGACGATCACGCCGGCGATCAGCGCGATGATGATGAACCCACGAAGCGTCGGGTTCATGTCGGCGATCAGTCGCCTCACGTGGTCAGGTTAGCCACGCGTATGATCGCGTCGTGGTCGAGGAAGGCAAGCCGGCTCCGGACTTCGAGCTCGACAGCGACGCCGGCGAGCGCGTCCGCCTGTCGTCGCTACGCGGCAGCCCTGTCGTTCTCTACTTCTATCCCAAGGACGACACGCCCGGCTGCACGCTTCAGGCCTGCGACATTCGCGACGCCTGGGGCAAGTTCGAGTCGACGGGTGCAACCGTGCTCGGCGTCAGCCCCGACTCGGTCTCGTCCCACGAGAAGTTCCGCGAGAAGTACGAGCTCCCGTTCACGCTGCTCGCCGACCCCGAGCACGACGTGGCGGAGCAGTACGGCGTCTGGCAGGAGAAGGAGTACCAGGGCAAGACGTACATGGGCATCGACCGCTCGACGTTCGTCATCGACGCGGACGGCAACGTCGCGAAGGTGATGCGCGGCGTGAAGGCGGACGAGCACGCCGATGACGTGCTCGCCGCCCTCAGCTGAGACCTAGGGGATCCGACCGGCGTTCGCGAAGTAGCTCTCTCCTGCCTTGAGCAGGATGAACTTCCCCGTGACGAGGTCGTACACCCGGACGATCCCCGCGACGACGCGCGTGTTGGTGCCGTCGCAGAAGTCCGTCGTGATCCAGTTCGTTCCGCGCACGGTTCCCGAGGCGTAGCGCCCTCGCGTCCGGAAGCGGCCCTTGCCCTTGCCCCAGAGCCGGCGGACAGGCGTCTTCTTCGCCTGTGCGCTCAGCCCTGCCAGGCCGGCCGTGGTGCGAGTGGCCGCGCCGCACTTCGCCTTGAAGTTGCCGCCCACGAGCCGGAGGACGACGATCGGCTTGTCGGTGTCCGCGCCGATCTCGGCGACGTCGAAGCGTCCGCCGTAGAACGCCGTGTTGCCGGCGATCGATCTGCACGATCACTTTGCTGCCCCGAGGGTTGACGTAGAGGACGTCCTCGATGTCGATCTGCTGTCCGGCCTCGAGCGGCTGGCAGCCGCCGCCGTCCTTGACCGCGACGCACTGTCCGCCGCCGCCGGTGGGAATGACGTTCACCTCGCCCGGCTCAGGCGGTGGCGGGCTGTCGTCGTTGAGAATCGTCACGGTGATGACCGGGCGGGCGATCGTCGCGTTCACCGCTCCGGAGAGCTCGATCGTGAACGTCTCGTCGGGCTCCGGGCTCGAGCCGCCGTCGATAAGCACGTCGATGTTCTCGGACGTGTCGCCCGGCGCGTACGTAAGCGTGCCGTTCGCGGCCGAGTAGTCGCCGCTCTGATCGTCTGGCCCCTTCGGCGCCGTCGCTGTCCCGTCGACGGTCTTCCAGTTGACGGTCACGACATCGGCGCTGGCCTCCGAGAGCAGAACGGGAACGGTGACGAAGTGGTCGGACTTCTCGGGACCGCCCTCGGGAGTGGTGGCGTCGAGCGCGGAGATCGTGGCCGCCGAAGCAGCGGCAAACACCTGGCCGAGAAACACCGCACCGAACGCTGTGAGCGTGACCGCGACCGCGACCGCCAAGTGCCGGCCACGCGCCCGCGACGGCCTGCGGCGCGATGCGTCAGAACTCCATGATTGCTGCATTCTCCCCATGCCCCCTCCTGGCAGGTGTGTACCTGTCACTGGAACCCTAGCTAGCCGCCTCCCGGCATACAAGGAGCAGGGCATGTCGACGAGCGCCGCAGGCTATGTCGCGTGTCGATTACTAGACACGCGAGCGGCCCGAAATCTTGCGTGGCCCCGAAAGCGCGTCAGGAGACGGTCATGCGGATGAGAGGACTTGAACCTCCACGGGGTCGCCCCCACACGGACCTGAACCGTGCGCGTCTACCAATTCCGCCACATCCGCGCGGACACGGATTCTAGCCCGCGGCCTCTGGCCGCCCGTACAGACACCACCATCCGCCGGCGGAGCCGGCCTTAGCCCGAGCGCAGCAACCGCCGCTTCGACAAGACGCACACGCGAAGGAGGGGGCACATGGGGGAACCATGGGTTCACCCGTGACGCGCTACACGGGGTCGCCCCCACACGGACCTGAACCGTGCGCGTCTACCAATTCCGCCACATCCGCGGGCGAGGGTCATTGTACGGCGCGTACCATGGCGTGGACAGTGAGAGCCCTGCTCCTGTCGATTGTTGCCGCCACTGCGCTCGTGGCCGCCGCTGCCGCTCCCGCCACGACCACGGACCGGACGCAGGTCGTTGTGACGCTCGAGGCGCCGTCGCTTGCGCGCGCTGTCAAGACGAGCCGCGTGCTGACGACGGCGATCAAGGCGCGGCGGCTCGACCTCGCCTCGGCGACAAGCCGGGGCTACCTCGCCGACGTGCGCACGGCGCAGCAGGCGGTGGAACGGCGCCTTCGCGCTCGCATCCCGTCAGCGATGGTCAGGTGGCGCTACGCCGTCGTGTTGAACGGCCTTGCCGTCGCACTCGCGCGCCGTGATGTCCCGAAGCTCAGCAGCATCGAGGGCATCGAGGAGGTGCACGTAGGAGGGCGGTACGGCGTCACGCTCGACCGAGGCCCGGCGCTCATAGGCGCCGACGAGCTCTGGGGCGGCCCGACGCTCCCCATGGCGGGCAACGGCGTGAAGATCGGAATCATCGACGACGGCGTCGACCAGTCGCATCCGTTCTTCAGCGGGTCGGGCTACAGCTACCCGGCTGGCTTTCCGAGGGGCCAGCGAAGCTTCACGACGCCGAAGGTGATCGCCGCTCGCGCGTTCGCTCCCGCCACGACGACCTGGCCACACGCCCGCAAGCCGTTCGATCCCGTCCAATCGCAGCACGGCACGCACGTCGCCGGCATCGCCGCGGGCAACGTCCTGGCGGCGCCCGTGGACGGCCGGGGCACGCTCTCCGGCAACGCGCCGCGTGCCTACATCGGGAACTACAAGGCACTCAGCACGCCGAGCGACTTCGGGCTGATCGACAACGCCGGCGAGGTGATCGCCGCCATCGAAGCGGCAGTGCGGGACGGCATGGACGTCATCAACATGTCGTTCGGCGAGTACGAGACCGACCCGGCGAGAAACGTCGTCGATGCCGCGGTCGACGGCGCAGCGGAAGCGGGCGTCGTGCCGGTGGCGGCCGCCGGAAACTCGTACGACGACTGGGGACGCGGCTCGATCGGCTCCCCCGCCACGGCCTCCAAGGCGATCGCGGTGGCCGCGACGACGAAGTCCGGCTCGATCGCGTCGTTCTCGTCCTCCGGCCCGTCCGCCGTGTCGTTGCGCATGAAGCCGGCCGTCTCGGCGCCCGGAGCCTCGATCCTCTCCTCCGTACCGGAGCGTGAGGGGACGTGGGCGTCGTTCAGCGGCACGAGCATGGCCTCGCCACACGTCGCGGGCGGCGCCGCGCTGCTTCTCCAGCGCCACCCGGGTTGGACGGTCGACCAGATCACGTCCGCGCTCGTGCAGACCGGCGCTCCCGCGGGAGACCCCGAGGACGACTTCGAGGCAGCGGCGACGCGCGAGGGGGGCGGCATCGTCGACCTCCCGGAGGCCAACGACCCGCGCCTCTTCGCATCGCCCTCGACGCTGTCGCTCGGCCTGGTCCGAGTGGGCTCGAGCCGGCGGGCGACAGTCGACCTGACCGACGCCGGCGGCGGCGCCGGCTCGTGGAGCGTCTCGGTCCGCGTGCCCGCGGCGGCCACCGGTGTGAAGCTCACCGTCCCGTCGAGCGTGACCGTTCCGGGAAGCCTTGCGGTGCTCGCCGAGGCGCAGCAGACGGCAGCTGAGGCCGACGTGACCGGCTTCATCGTGCTGCAGCGAGGTGGCGTCATGCGGAGGATCCCGTTCTGGCTCAGGAGCACGCGCGTGAGGCTCGGGTCACCCGCCCGCGTGCTGACGAAGCAGGGCCGCTATGAAGGGAACACGCGAACCGGCCGCGCTCGCGTCTCGTCGTACCGCTATCCCGACGATCCGGGCGGCTTCGGAGTCTCGAACTCGCTGCCGGGGCCGGAGCAGGTGTTCCGCATCCGTGTCCAGGGCCCGGTCGCCAACGTCGGCGTGCGCATCACTCGGCTGCCGCGCGGGGTCAGCGTCACGCCCAGGCTCGTCTACGCCGGCGACGAGAACCGGCTGGCCGGCATTCCCGCGCTGCCGGTGGACATCAATCCCTATCGCGGCAACCTCTACGGAGACCTCCGGCCGGTCGTGGCTGCGAACAGGCCGTCGGCCGGCGCGTACGACGTCGTCTTCGAGACGAGGTCGCGCGCCGTCTCGGGCCCGTTCTCGTTCCGGGTGTGGATCGACGACAAGACGCCGCCGCGCGTAAAGCTGCTCACGCCAGTTGCGACCTCGTCGCTCACGCTCTCCGTGGCCGACAGCGGGGCCGGCGTCGATCCGCGATCGATCACCGTGCTCCTCGACGGCCGGCGCGAGGTATTCGTGCTCAAGTCAGGTCGGCTCACCGTGCCGCTCGCAAGCGTCGGACGGGGCACGCACCGGCTCGCCATCACCGTTGCGGACTTCCAGGAGACGAAGAACTCGGAGAGCGTCGTCGGGATCCTGCCGAACACGACGGTGTTCCGGAAGACGTTCCGCGTTCGCTAGCGGTGGGGCTCGCGATCCTCGATCGTGGGCAGGTTGTCGAGGTCGCGCTGCACGCTCTCCTCGAAGTCGTCGCGGTCGGTGCGAACGACCGTGAGCTGTGACTTCCGGCGCGCCCGCTCGCGTCGAGCCCGACCGTCGGCGCCCACGGCAGCAGAGATACGAGGCCACTCGGCGATGACGAGAGTGGCCACAGCGCAGGCGAGCAGCGCAGCAAAAACCAGGCTCACGGCCCCATCGTAGCGCGCCCGCGCCGACCTGCGAGGAAGCGCTCTAGCGTCTCTCCCAGTCCACGTCGGAGAGCGACGCGAGGGCGAGGACGAGCGATTGCGTGCCCTTCCGCCCGTGGCCCTGCGCCTGGAGCGCGACGTAGAGCTGCTCGGCGAGAGCGAGCCCGGGTAGTGAGAGGCGTGCGCGCTTCGCTTCCGCGAGAGCGATGCCCATGTCCTTCACGAAGTGGTCGACCACGAACCCCGGCGCGAAGTCGCCGGCAAGCATCCTCGGGGCGTAGTTCGTGAGCGACCACGAGCCGGCAGCCCCACCCGACACCGACTCGAGCACCGTGTCGAGGTCGAGCCCCGCGCGATAGGCGTAGAGCAACGCCTCGCAGACCCCGATCATCCCGGTCGCGATGAGGATCTGGTTGACCAGCTTCGTGTGCTGGCCCGCCCCCGGGCCACCCTGGCGGATGATCGACTTCCCCATCGTCTCGAGCACCGGCCGCACCCGCTCGATCGGCTCCTCGTCTCCGCCGACCATGAACGAGAGGGTCGCGTTGCGGGCGCCGACGTCGCCGCCCGAGACGGGCGCGTCGACGGTGTCGACTCCGCGTGCCTTGGCGTCGTTGTAGATCTCGACGGCGAGCGCAGGCTCACTCGTCGTCATGTCGACCACGATGGTTCCCTCCTTCGCGCCGCTGAGCACGCCGTTCTCGCCGAGGATCACCTCGCGGACGTCCGAGGGGTAGCCGACGATCGAAAGCACGACGTCCGAGGCCGCTGCGACCTGGCTCGGGGAGCCGCCCCACTCCGCCCCACGGCCGATGAGCGGCTCGGCGCGCTCACGCGTCCGCGTGTAGACCGTCACGGCGTAGCCGGCGTCGAGGACATGCCCGCACATCGAGCTGCCCATGACGCCGGTGCCGATCCAGCCGATGCGCAAGCGACTAAGTGAGGAGCCGCTCGCGAGCGTCGAGACGTTGCTCGAAGGACCGGCGGAGCTCCTCGCCGGAGACATTCGCCTCGTAGCGAGGGCGTCGCGGCTCGATTTGCACGATGCGCACGTCGGCGCCGCGCTCCCCGTGGCAGCGTGCGTACGCCTCTGCCTCGTCGAGAGGCCTGAGCCTGACTTTCAGGCGTAGCGCTCGCACGTCGAGCCATCCTAACGCGGCCTACGCGTGCCGGATAGCTCGGCCGAGGGATCGGCGGACGCCCGCTGCCGACGATGCCTCAACTGTGAACGACGAGAGCTCGCTCCTGCGAATCGAGATCTACGGGCCGTCCCACGTGACGGCGTCGAGCTCGCCACCCCCGCCCGCGGCTCAACACGAGCCGGACGCCGCGCCGGCGACGCCCGAACCGGAGCAGACGCCTGCGACACCGGACCCACCCGGCGACGACGTGAGTCGCCGCGAGGCAGACGTGCTCCGCAGGGAGCGTGCGCTGAACGGCTCCGAGGGCCTCCTCGACGCGGGAGTCGCCGACGTCGAACGTCGTGAGCGAAAGCTCGCCCAGATGGAGGGCACGATCCAGGAGAGAATGTGCGAGCTCGATGAGCGTGAGCAGCGCGTCGAGCGGCGCGAGATCGAGCTCGAGGGCGCGTTCACGCTTCGCGAGGATCGAGTCGAGGCGCGTGAGGCCGAGCTGGCCGAGGTCGACGAGCGCCTCCGCCGCAAGGAAGACGACCTCGCCCGCTACGTTGGGCAGCTCCAGGCCCAGCTCAGCCAGCCCGCCTGATCCGAGACCGCGCGGGCGAATACGCTCGCGTCGTGAGGACCGCGGAAGATCTGCGTCGCGACTTCCTGCTCGACCCCGGCATCGCTCATCTCAACCACGGCTCCTACGGCGCAACGCCGCGAGCGGTGCTCGCCCACCAGCAGCAGCTGCGGGATGCGCTGGAGCGCGATCCGGTCGAGTTCCTCGGACGGCGACTTCCCGAGCTGCTCGCGGGCGTGCGCGGGCGAGCTGGCGGACTACGTCGGTGTTGCCGAGCCGGCTCGGCTCGTTCTCGTCTCGAACGCGACTACGGCGCTGAACGCCGTCGCCACGTCGCTTCCGCTCGGCCCGGGTGACGAGGTCGTCGTCACCGATCGGGAGTACGGGGCGATGGGATTGCTGTGGACGGAGGTGGCGCGCCGGACCGGCGCCCGGCTCGTCGTAGCGCCGCTACCGCTGCCGGTCGCCCATGCCGACGAGTTGCTGGAGGCGATCTGGAGCGCCGTGACGGCCAACACACGGGTGCTCTTCTTCAGCCACGTCACGTCGGAGACCGCGCTCGTGCTACCCGCGGCGGAGCTCTGTCGCCGAGCAAGCGAGGCCGGAGTCGTCTCTGTCGTCGACGGCGCGCACGGACCGGGGCAGCTACCGCTAACCCTCGACGCTCTCGGCGCGGATTGCTACGCCGGCAACGGCCACAAGTGGCTGTGCGCGCCCAAAGGCTCGGGATTCCTCTACGTTCGCGACGAGTTGCAAGCGGAGCTGCGTCCACCCGTCGTCACCTGGGGTCGGGACGACGGCTTTGTGGACCGGTTCTCGTGGAGCGGCACCGATGACCCGACGGCCGCGCTCTCGGTCGATGCCGCCATCGACTACCAACGAGCGAACGACTGGCCCGCGATCCGGGAGCGCTGCGGCGAGCTCGCCCGCAGAACGCAGACCGCGATCGTCGAGCGGCTTGGAGGAGACCGCATCGCCGCCGAGGAGCTCCAGGCGCCGCAGATGGTCGCCTGCGAGCTGCCGGATGGCGACCCGAGCCAGCTTCAGCAGCGCCTCCGAGAACGCCACGGCATCGAGATCCCCGTCCACGCCGTCGACGGCCGGACGCTCATGAGGCTCTCCGTCGCTGCCTACACCACCGAGGAGGACTGCGAGCGCCTCCTCGAGGCGCTGAACGGACCGTAGAAATGCCAAATCCCGCTGATCCGAAGATCCGCGGGACTTGGCGATAGGGAATCTCGCACACCCTCGAGCGGTTGTCAAGTCGGATCGTTTAGCTAGCCTCGGAGGTCGTGACCGACGCGCCTCCAGTCGTCGCCCGCAACCTCGAAAAGCGCTTCGGGGAGCTCGTCGCCGTCGACGGAATCGACTTCGAGGTGGCTCGCGGCGAGACGTTCGGTTTTCTCGGGCCGAACGGCGCCGGCAAGACGTCGACGATGCGCATGATCGGAGCGGTCTCGCCGCGGGGCGGCGGTGACCTCACGATCTTCGACCTCGATCCTGCGAGCGACGGCCCCAGGATCCGCCAGCGGCTCGGCGTCGTGCCGCAGGAGGACAACCTCGATCTCGAGCTGACGGTGTTCGAGAACCTCATCGTCTACGGCCGGTACTTCGGCATTCCGTCGCGTGAGGTTCGCGAGCGGGCAACGGAGCTGCTGGAGTTCGTCCAGCTGGCCGACCGGCGCGGCGCACGCGTCGAGCACCTCTCCGGCGGCATGAAGCGCCGCCTCACGATTGCCCGTGGGCTCATCAACAGCCCAGACCTCATGCTGCTCGACGAGCCGACCACGGGCCTCGACCCGCAGGCCCGCCACGCGCTCTGGGACCGTCTTTACCGCCTCAAGGGCCAGGGTGTGACGCTCGTGCTCACGACGCACTACATGGACGAAGCGGAACAGCTCTGCGACCGCCTCGTGATCATGGACCAGGGCAAGATCGTCGCCGAGGGATCGCCCCGCCAGCTCATCGCCGAGCACGTCGCGCGCGAGGTCGTCGAGCTCCGCTTCGCCGACGGCAAGCGCGACGGCATCGAGAGCCGCCTGGAAGGCCTCGGCGCGCGCCTGGAGGTGCTGCCCGACCGCATCCTCGTCGACACCGACGACGGCGAGGGCGCCGTGCGCGCCGTCCACGAGCGCGGCATCGAGCCCGACAGCATCCTCGTCCGCCGCAGCACGCTCGAGGACGTCTTCCTCACGCTCACGGGCCGGACGCTTGTCGACTAGCCCCGCAGCGCTGCCGAATCACGCCGAGCAGTCGGCGGCGGTGTTCTGGTGGTACGCGCGGTCGTACCGGCGCGCCTGGCGGGCAACGATCACGACCGGCCTGCTGAACCCGATCTTCTTCCTCGTGTCGATGGGGATCCTGCTCGGGGAGCTCGTCGACGAGGGAGACGCTGACCTCGGCGGCCTCACGTATCTCGAGTTCGTCGCCCCCGGGCTGATCGCAGCGCTCGCCATGCAGATCGGCACGAACGAGGGGAGCTTTCCCGTGGCCGCCGGCATCCGCTGGGCGAAGACGTACCACGCCGTGGTGGCCACGCCCGTTCGCGTGCACGAGCTCTTCAGCGGCCTCCTCTCCTGGGCGGCGGCGCGCATCGTCTCCGCGGCGGCGCTTTTTGCGATCGTCGCGGCCATCGCCGGCGCATTCCTCTCGCCGCTGGCCGTGCTGACGCCGTTCGCGGCCGTCCTCTGCGGGCTCGCTTTCGCCGCGCCGATGGCCGCGCTGGCGGGCGGCGTCGAGAATCACCAAGCGCTGACGGCGGTCTTCCGCTTCCTGCTCCTTCCCATCTTCCTCTTCTCGGGCACCTTCTTCCCGATCGACCGGCTGCCCGACTGGCTCGAGCCGGTCGCCTGGGTGACGCCGCTCTGGCATGGGGTCGAGCTCTGCCGCGATCTCGCGACCGGTGAGATCGAGGCGCTGCCGACGCTCGGCCACGTCGCGTACCTCGTCGCCGTCACGATCGCCTCCTCGGTGCTCGCCGTCCGCCTGATCTCCCGAAAGCTCCTCTCGTGAGCACCGTCGCCGCTCAGCCGCGTCACATCCCGCTCTGGGGGCCGCTCGCGGGCCGACTCGTCTACCGCAACGTCGTCGTCGGTCGGCGGAGCTGGCTGCTGGTCCTGTCGGGCTTCTTCGAGCCCGTGTTCTTCCTGCTCGGCATCGGCCTCGGTGTGGGCGCGCTCGTCGGGGACGTGAGCTACGGCGGCGAGCTCGTCCCCTACAAGGAATTCGTCGCCCCGGCCATGCTGGCGGCGTCGGCGATGAACGGGGCCGTCTACGAGTCGACGATCAACGTCTTCGCGAAGCTGAAGTGGATGAAGACGTACGACGGCGTCCTCGCCACGCCCCTCGGGATCCGCGACGTCGCGCTCGGCGAGCTGATCTACGCGCTCATGCGCGGCGGCATCTACGCGGTGGGGTTCGTCGTCGTGATGCTCGCGATGGGCTTGATCGCGTCGTGGTGGGCAGTGCTGGCGGTGCCGGCAGCGATTCTCGTGGGGGCGGCGTTCGCGGCCCTTGGCCTCATCGGCGTCACGTTCATGCGCTCGTGGCCTGATTTCGCGCTGATCGAGCTGGTGACGCTGCCGCTGTTCCTCTTCTCGGCGACGTTCGTGCCGCTCGGCGACTACCCGGACGCCGCCCAGTGGATCGTGCCCCTGACGCCGCTGTACCACGGTGTCGAGCTGCTGCGGGCGCTCACGCTCGGCACGGTCGGCTGGGCCGCGCTCGGCCACGTGGCGTATCTCGCGGTGATGACTGTCGTCGGCCTCGCGATCGCCGACCGACGCCTGGAGAAGCTGCTGCTCAAGTAGGCGTGACGCGGGCGACGCCCTTCACGACAGCGCCCGCCACGAGCGCCACACAGTTGTCGAACGCCAGGAGCTCGATCCCCTCGCCTAGGTCGATCGGCTCGCGGTAGTCGAGCTCGGCCCGCAGCGGCCCAGCCGTGGGCAGAGCGTGCTCCACAGCCTGCCAGTGCACGGCGTTGTTGACGTGGCCGTGGCGATCGACGTCGGTGGCCCTCAGTGGCCATTGCGTGCGAGGTGCGTCGGCAGGAGGATCCGGCAGCGAGAGCTTCGTCGACACGTGCCGGTCGCCGGCGGCTTCGCCGTAGGCGCCGAAGTCGCCGATCCGCGCCGGCCGCTCGCGCGCGTCCAGGTGGATCCACACGCTGTCCACCTCGATACGGCCGCCTGCATCGCCCGTCAGCGACCACCGCCGTCCGGCCGCGATCGCGGCAACGCCGCTGCACCAGGTGGTCAGCTCGACGTCGCTGTCGCCGGCGAACGGCTCGTGGACGTCGATACGAATGCTGCGCACGAACCAGAGATGCTCGGGGATCCCCCACCCCGTCTCGGCGACATCATCGATGGCGATGTCCTGGAGGAAACGCGCAACTGCGTCTAACCGCAGCCGGCCGCTCGCATCCATGTCGGAAAGACGGATGCGGCGGCGGGCGGAGTACGTCCGGCCCTGTGACGGCCGCGAGATGCCGGTGTCAAGCACTTCTCGAACGCTAAAGGCTCCCCGGGTTGGACTCGAACCAACAACCCTCCGGTTAACAGCCGGATGCTCTGCCAATTGAGCTACCGGGGACCGATCGCCAAGCGGCGCAGCCAGTTTAGCCGCCGTGTAACGCCGCCCTGAGGGTTCGCGCTGCCCGCTCCGGGTCGGCGGCGTCGCCGATCGCGCGCACGACTGCGATCCTCGTCGCGCCGGCCGCGACCACGTCGGCGACGTTCGTCTCGTCGATGCCGCCGATCGCGAACCAGGGTTGCTTGGCATGGGCGGCCGCGTAGCGGACGAGCTCGAGGCCGACGGCCGGTCGCCCCTCTTTCGTCGGAGTGACGTGAACGGGCCCGACGCCTATGTAGTCGGCGTCGGCCGCGTCGATCTCCGCCGGCGCGTGCGTCGACTGGCCGGCGGCGATCCCGAGCCGGCGAGCCGTGGCCACCGGAAGGTCGTCCTGGCCCAGATGCACGTAGTCCGCCTCACACAGCACAGCGAGGTCGGGGCGGTCGTTGACGACGAGCGGCACGCCGAGCCTGCGTGTGATGTCGCGTGCCTCCTGGAGCCCCGGCAGGAGTTCGCGATCCGCCAGCGCCTTCTCGCGGATCTGGACGATGTCGACGCCACCGCGCACGGCCGCCTCGAGGAACTCCGCGAGATCGTCCCGGGCAGGCGCGATCAGATAGAGGCGCTCATCCACCCGCGACCGGGCGGGCGACGACGAGCGAGTCGCCCTCTTCGAGCCTGAGAAGGGCGTACAGATCCCGCTCCACCGGCTCGCCGTTTCGCTCCACGAGCGCGTACGGGCCGGCAACGCCGAGCTGCTCGAGCAGTGCAGCCACGGTGGCGTCGGCCTCGACATCTACTCCACGGCCGTTGACTATCACTTTCATCCGCCGACGAGATCGGAGATCGGGCTCGACGGTCTCGCCGTCTCCGACTCCTCGATCAGCCCGGCGAGGCGCGCCGTGCGCCCAGCCTCGACTGCGAGCTTGAACGCCTGAGCCATCGCCACCGGGTCGTCGGCCAGCGCGATGGCGGTGTTGACGAGCACGCCGTCGGCGCCGAGCTCCATGCTCTCGGCAGCCTGCGACGGCGCGCCGATGCCCGCGTCGACGATCACCGGAACCTCTGCCTGCTCGATCATGATCTCGATCGTGTGGCGCAGCTTCAGGCCGCGCCCCGAGCCGATCGGTGATGCGAGCGGCATCACCGTCGCGCAGCCGGCCTCCTCGAGCTTCTTCTGGAGCACGGGGTCCGGCTGCACGTACGGGAGCACCGTGAAGCCATCGGCCACGAGCGTTCGCGCCGCCTCGAGCGTCTGTTCGCCGTCCGGGAGGAGGTAACGGGGGTCGGGGATCACCTCGAGCTTGATCCAGTCCGGGAGGCCGCCGGCGCGCGCGAGCCGGGCGACGCGAATCGCCTCCTCGGCAGTCGCGCAACCGGCGGTGTTGGGCAGGAGGAGGACGCCTTCGGGCAGCCAGTCCGTGATGGCCTCGGCGTCGCGGTCGAGGTCGATCCGGCGAACAGCGACGGTCACCAGCTCGCACCCCGACGCGACGGCGGCATCGCGCATCACTTCGAAGGACGGGTACTTGCCGGTGCCGGTGATCAGCCGCGAGCGGAACTCGCGACCGGCGATGACGAGTGGGTCTGCGTCCACCTACACAAGGCTACCCACCGCCTCCCGGACACGTTCCAGCGCCTCGATCAGGTCAGCTCGCGTCGGGTCGTCGGCGAGCTGCCGGCGAAGATGCCGCTCCCGCAGGCGGTAGAGGAGCTCCTGCGCCGTCGTCTCGGTGATCGCCTCACGCCCGGCGACGGCGTCGAGTTCGGCCAGCAGCGGCACGAGCTCTGCCTCCAGGTCGGTGCCGGCGACGAGATGGGAGTAGACGGCGCGGTGCCGCTCGTCGTCGAAGTACTCCGGCGTCACCTCCGCCAGGGACGACACGAGCTCCGGATAAGCGACGCAGCCGGCAAGAGCATCCCGCTCGAGCCTCCCTCCCGCGTCGAGCACCTTCGCGGAAACGGTGCCGGTCGCAGCACGAGCCGCGGCACCGCTCGGCGCGAGCCCCGCCTGGGTCTCCGACGGCAGGTCGAGCCTGTCGGCGACGAGCCGCATGGCGTCCTGTCGTTCGGGCGAGTCCTCGAAGCCGGCGAGCACCTCGCGCACACGGACGAACGCCTCCTGCCGATCAGCGGAACGGTCGAGCTCGATGCGGACGCGGTAGTAGACGTAGCTCTCCGCCTTGCCAAGCAGGTCGCCGAACGTCGCCGCCGCATCCGCGGGGTCGAGGCCCGGCTCGAGCGGCACGACCTTCACCTCGAAGCCCTGCGCAGCTGCGAGGTCCATCCCGCGCAGCGTTGCGGCCTGGCCCGCTGCGTCGGCGTCGAAGCACAGGTAGATGCGCCGGGTCAGCCGCTTCAGCTCGGCGAGCTGTCGCTCGGTGAGCGCCGTGCCCATCGACGCCACGACCGGCTCCAACCCGGCCTGCCGAAGCGCGATTGCGTCGGTGTTCCCCTCGACGACGATCGCCCGCTCCTCTTTCGCGATCGCCTGGCGCGCGAGATGCAGCCCGTAGAGCACGGCGGACTTGTGGAAGAGATCGCCCTCCGGTGAGTTGACGTACTTCGCCTGAAGAGGGTCGTCCTCACGCAGCTTCCGAGCGCTGTAGCCGACGACGCGGCCGCGCGCGTCCGCGAGCGGGAACATCAGCCGGCTTGAGAAGTAGTCGTTGCCACGGCGGTTGGCGAGGCCGGCGGCCGCGAGCTCCGCCCGTGTGAACCCCTTCTCGGCGGCCTTGCGCGCAAGTGCCGAGGCTGCCGGCGAGAGGCCGAGCCGGAACTCCCGGCAGACCTCTTCGCGAAGCCCACGCTCTATGAGGTACGCGCGCACCGGCTCGCCCTGGGCACTGTCCCAGAGATACCGCTCGTAGAAGGCCGTCGCCTGCTCGAGGACGGCGTACAAGCGCTCCCGCCGCTTCCTCGCATCCTCCGCGGCCGGGCTCGACTCCTCGTACTCGAGCGGGACTCGAAAGCGCTCGCCGAGCCACTCGATCGCCCCGGCGAAGTCGAGGTTCTCGGTCTCGCAGACGAACGAGATAAGGTCGCCGCCCTTGCCGCAGCCGAAGCAATAGAAGAGCTTGTCGACGGCGTTCACGGAGAAGCTCGGCGTGCGCTCTTCGTGGAACGGGCAGCGCCCCGTGTAGCGCGCACCGGCCTTCTTGAGCTGCGTCCTCGCGCCGACGACGTCGAGCATGTCGGCCGCCGCCTTCACCTGCTCCACCGACTCCTGCTTGATTCGTGCCACGTGACGAGAGTATCGCGCGCTCACGCCGTAGTCTTTCCCCGTGTCCCGCAGAGAGCGCAAGGTCGTCACGGTCCTCTTCTGCGACCTGGTCGGCTTCACGTCACAGGCCGAGTCGATGGACCCGGAAGACGTGGAGGCACTCCTCGGCCCTTACCACGCTCGCCTCCGCGCCGAGCTCGAGCGCCACGGCGGCACCGTCGAGAAGTTCATCGGCGACGCCGTGATGGCGCTCTTCGGAGCTCCCGTCGCGCACGAGGACGACCCCGAGCGGGCCGTCCGCGCTGCGCTCGCGATCCGGGAGTTCGCGCTCGAGGACGAGCTCGAGCTCCGGGTCGGCATTACCACGGGTGAGGCACTCGTACGGCTCGACGCACAGCCGGGAGCCGGTGAAGGGATGGCCTCAGGCGACGTCGTCAACACCGCCGCCCGCCTGCAGAGCGCCGCGCCGGTCAACGGCGTCCTCGTCGACGAGACGACCCAACGGGCGACCCGCCACGCGATCGAGTTCGGCGAGGCGCCCGCGGTCGAGGCGAAGGGGAAGTCCGAGCCGATCCCGGTCTGGCTGGCCGACCAGGTGCGAGCACGCCCGGGAGTCGATGTCGAACACGAGTCCCGCTCGGAGCTCGTCGGCCGCGAGCACGAGCTCTCCGTTCTCCGCGACGCGCTCAACCGCGTGCGGAGCGCGCGAACGTCCCAGCTGGTGACGCTCGTTGGCGTGCCTGGCATCGGCAAGAGCCGCCTCGTCCACGAGCTCCGTCAGTTCGTGCAGGACGATCCCGAGCTCATCACATGGCGCCAGGGCCGCTGCCTGGCGTACGGCGACGGGGTCACGTTGTGGGCGCTCGGCGAGATCGTCAAGGCGCAGGCCGGGATCCACGAGCAGGATCCTCCGAGCGAGGCGGCCGAGAAGATCGGTGGAGCCGTCGACGAGGTGCTTGCCGAGTCGTCTGACGCATCGTGGGTGAGATCGAACCTCCTAGCGCTCGTCGGTCTTGGATCGGAGAGCGAGCTCGGCGACGATCGCAGCGGACAGGCTTTCGCCGCGTGGCGTCTGTTCTTCGAAGCGATGGCCGAGCGGCGCCCGCTCGTGCTCGTCTTCGAGGATCTCCACTGGGCCGACGAGAGTCTCCTCGACTTCATCGACGAGCTCGTCGACTGGGTGACCGACGTGCCGCTGCTCGTGGTGGCGACGGCGCGCCCGGAGCTGCTCGAGCGCCGGCCCGGCTGGGGAGGCGGAAAGCTGAATGCGACGACGCTGGCGGTGTCTCCGCTCTCGGACGACGACACCACCCGGCTGATCGCCGGCCTCCTCGACCGGCCCGTCCTCGCCGCCGACACGCAGCAGGCCCTCCTCGAGCGAGCGGGAGGCAACCCGCTCTACGCGGAGCAGTTCTCGGAGCTCTTCCTCGAGCGAGGCTCCACCGAGGAGCTCGGCCTACCGGAGACGCTGCAAGGCATCATCGCCGCGCGACTCGACGGCCTCGCGCAGGACGAGAAGGAGCTCCTCCGCGACGCCGCCGTCATCGGCAAGGTGTTCTGGGTGGGAGCGCTCGGGCAGGAACGGCGACGCTACGACGATCCTCCACGCGCTGGAGCGCAAGGGATTCGTGCGCCGCCAGCGGCGCACGTCGGTGGAGGGCGAGAGCGGAGCTCGCATTCGCCCACGCGCTCGTGCGCGACGTCGCCTACGGGCAGATCTCCCGCCCGGACCGTACGGAGAAGCATCGCCGGATCGCGCGATGGATCGAGGGCCTCGGCCGCCCCGAGGACCACGCCGAGATGCTCGCCCATCACTGGCGCTCGTCGCTCGAGCTCGCTCGCGCCGCCGGCGACGCGCCACCCGAGCTCGTCGACGCCACGCGTCTTGCCGCTTCGCGATGCAGGCGACCGCGCCTTCGCGCTGAATGCATTCGCGCCTGCCGAGGCGTACTACGCCGAGGCACTCGCGCTCTGGCCGACGACGACGACGCGGAGCGAGCCGCAGCTCCTGTTCCGGCGGGCGGTTGCCTTGTACATCGCCGGCGACGATCGCCGCGAGCGGGCCCTGGAAGAGGCACGCGACGCCCTACTCGCTCCGGACGACAACGCCACTGCCGCAGAGGCGGAGGCATACCTGTCCCGCATGGCCTGGTTCGCCGGCCACGCGATGCCGCTCAGGAGCATCTCGATCGCGCCGGTGAGCTGCTCGCGGAGGCCGGCCCGTCCATCGGGAAGGCGCGCGTACTGAGCTTCTCCGCGCGGCTTCGCTTCCTCGCCGGCGACCTCGACGTCGCCCTGAGAATCGCAACCGAAGCACTCGCCCTGGCCGAGGAGCTTCAGCTCGACGAGCTTCGGGCGCATGCGTTGACGACGATCGGCTCCACGAAGAGCAAGTTCGACGGCTCGTCTGGCCGAACGGAGCTGGAGCGTGCGCTGGAGATCGCGTCGGCCGCCAACTCGCCGCTGGTGCCGAACATCCTCAACAACCTCGGCGTGTTCGCGAGCGAGCGCGGCGACGTGGAACGCGCCGACGAGTTCTACAGCGACGGGCTGCGCGCCGCCGAGCGCATCGGTGACCGGGACATCAGTCGCTTCATGCGCGGGAACCTCATGTTCACCGCCTTGTTTCGAGGGCGCTGGGACGAGATCCTCGAGGATGCCGACCGCTTCGTCGCCGAGTGCGAGCTGTCTCCCCACTACATGGAGAGCGGCGTCCGACGGCTTCGCGCCTACGTACGGTTCGCCCGAGGCGATCACGCGGACGCCGTAGACGACTTCGATCAAGCGCTTGCCAGCGGGCGTGAGATCAAGGACCCGCAGGTTCTCATTCCGGCACTCCTCCAGTCCGCGCGCGCGTACGTGTATCTCGGCCGCGAGCCAGGAGGCTCGTGAACTTGCCGCCGAGGCCCTCGAGCTGACTCGAGCCCGTACCGACCATGCGGAGCACCTCGGGCAAGTCACGGCCGTCGCGAAACAGCTCGGGATCCGCGAGGAGGCACGACAACTCCTCGAGCAAGCGCCGGCGAGCCCCTGGAGAGAGGCGGCTCTTGCAGGAGCTGAAGGTGACTTCATTCGCGCCGCGGATGTCTACGCGGACCACGCTTTGCCGGCGTTCGAGGCTGACGCTCGTTTCGCCGCTGCGGAGGAGCTGATCGAGGCGGGCCGTCGCGCGGAGGGCGAGGAGCAGCTGGAGCAGGCGCTTGCGTTCTACCGCTCGGTCGGCGCGACGTTCTTCGTCCAGCGCGGCGAGGCGTTGCTCGCACAGGCGGCGACCGGATGAGCGAGCCACGCCAGGAGCGCAAGGTCGTCACCGTCGTCTTCTGCGACCTCGTCGGCTTCACGTCGAAGGCGGAGTCGATGGACCCGGAGGACGTCGCTGCGATTCTCCGGCCGTACCACGAGCGGGTGCGGGCCGAGCTGGAGCGTTACGGCGGCACGGTCGAGAAGTTCATCGGCGACGCGGTGATGGCCTTGTTCGGCGCCCCTGTGGCGCACGAGGACGATCCCGAGCGTGCCGTACGGGCCGCGCTCGCGATCCGCGACTTCGCCGTCGAGAACGAGCTCGAGCTCCGTGTGGGCATTACGACGGGCGAAGCCCTCGTCCAGCTCGACGCACAACCCGACGCCGGCGAGGGCATGGCCTCCGGCGACGTCGTCAACACAGCGGCGCGCCTCCAGAGCGCAGCGCCCGTCAACGGCGTGCTGGTCGACGAGACGACGTTCCGGGCGACGCGCGGCGCTGTCGACTACGAGGACGCCGAAGCCGTCGAGGCGAAGGGCAAGGCGGAGCCGATTGAGGTGTGGCAGGCCCAGACGGCACACTCGCGATTCGGCGTCGATGTCGCCCACGAGGCGCGCGCGGAGCTCGTCGGACGCGAGCGCGAGCTCGGCGTCATCCGCGATGCCTTCGAGCGCGCGCGACACGAACGCACGCCGCAGCTGCTCACGCTCGTTGGCGTACCAGGGATCGGCAAGAGCCGCCTCGTGTACGAGCTGTCTCTGATCGCCGACGCCGATCCCGAGCTCGTCACCTGGCGTCAGGGCCGCTGCCTCGCGTACGGCGACGGAGTGACGCTCTGGGCGCTCTCGGAGATCGTGAAGGCGCAGGCCGGCATCGTCGAGCAGGACACTCCCGACGACGTCGAGCAGAAGCTCGGAGCTTCTGTCGACGACGTGCTCGCAGGCACCGGTGACGCGAGGTGGGTCGAGTCGCAGCTGCGCTCCCTCGTTGGCCTCTCAGCCGAGTCGGAGCTCGGTGATGACCGCCGCAGCGCTGCGTTCGCCGCGTGGCGCCGCTACCTCGAGGCCATGGCCGAGCAGCGGCCGCTCGTCGTCGTCTTCGAGGACCTGCACTGGGCGGACGAGAGCCTGCTCGACTTCGTGGACGAGCTCGTCGACTGGGTTACCGACGTCCCGCTGCTGGCGGTCGCAACCGCGCGGCCTGAGCTGCTCGAGCGGCGCCCGGGTTGGGGCGGCGGCAAGCTCAATGCGACGACGCTCGCGCTCCCGCCGCTCAGTGAGGACCAGACCGCCCTCCTCATGGCGCAACTGCTGGAGCGATCCGTGCTGCCCGCTGAGTCGCAGCAGGCGCTGCTGGAACGTGCAGGTGGCAACCCCCTCTACGCCGAGCAGTTCGCCGAGCTCTTCCTCGAACGCGGCTCCGCCGACGAGCTAGGGCTTCCCGAGACGCTCCAGGGCATCATCGCGGCCCGGCTCGACGGCCTTGCCGACACCGAGAAGAATCTGCTGCGCGACGCCGCCGTCATCGGGAAGGTGTTCTGGGCGTCTGCGGTTCGCAATGGCTCGGACCCGTCGACGACCCTGCACTCGCTCGAGCGGAAGGGTTTCGTGCGACGCCAGAAACGCTCGTCCGTCGAAGGCGAGACCGAATTCGCGTTTGCGCACGCCCTCGTCCGCGACGTCGCCTACGGGCAGATCGCCCGAGCCGACCGTGCCGAGAAGCACCGCGGTGTCGCTGAATGGATCGAGGGCCTCGGGCGTCCGGAAGACCACGCCGAGATGCTTGCCCACCACTGGCAGTCGGCGTTCGAGCTCTATCGTGCGGCAGGCGTCGAGGCTGCGGACGTGGCAGGTCGTGCTCGCCTGGCCCTTCGCGAGGCGGGCGATCGCGCCGCGGCGCTCAACGCCTACCCCATGGCGGAGAAGTACTACGCAGAGGCAATCGCGCTCTGGCCGGACGATGACGCTGAGCGCCCGGACCTCCTGTTTCGGCGAGCCCGTTCACTCCACGTTGCGGGGGACGATCGCCGGACAGAAGCGCTCGAGGAAGCGCGCGACGCGCTGCTCGACGTCGATGCCGTGGAGCCGGCGGCGGAGACTGAAGCCTTTCTGGCACACGGGGCTTGGTACCGAGGCGACCGTGACGCCACCGAACGACACTTCTCACGGGCGACATCACTAGTCGCAGACCGCGGTCCATCGGCGTCGAAAGCGCGGGTTCTCGCACTGGCTGCTCGCGCGCGGATGCTCGCAGGGAACCACGAGCAGGCGATCGGCGTCGCACGAGATGCCCTGGAGATCGCAGAGGCGCTCGAGCTCGACGAGCTCCGCGCACACGCTCTCACCACCATCGGCAGCTCGAAGTTCCACATCGAGCTCTCGACCGGCCGCCCGGACCTCGAGCAAGCGCTCGAGATCGCCCTCGCGGCCGACTCGCCGATCGCGGCAGTGACACTGAACAACCTCGGAGTGCTCGCGATCTGGGAGGGTGACTTTCTTCGCAGCGCCAACGAGATCTATCCCGAAGCCATAAGGATCGCAGAGCGGTTCGGCGACAGAGACGCTCTTCGGTTCATGCGCGGTAACGCGGCTTTCGGCTTCTACGTGGTCGGCCGCTGGGACGAGGCGGTCGAAGCGGCTGATCGCTTCATCGCCGAGTGTGCAACGTCGCCGCACTATCAGGAAGGGCTCGCCAGAGACGCCAGGTCCTGGATCCGCCTCGGGCGAGGCGACATCGCCGGGGCGGAGGAGGACCGGGCGTTCCATCTGGATCAGGGCCGACGCATCAAGGATCCCCAAAGGCTGTTGCCATGCCTGGCCGCCGCGGCTGTACAGCGCCTGATCCTCGGAGACAGAGTCGAGGCCCGCGCGTTGGCAGCGGAGGCGCTCGTGCTAGTCCGTGCGCACACCGACATGGCGGTTACAGCGAACCAGCTCATCTGCGTCGCCGGACAGATGGGCCTTCGCGACGAGTACCTCGCGATTGTCCAGCAGGCGCCCGACGGCCCGTGGAAGGACCTGACCGTCGCCGGCGCCAAGGGCGATCTGCGCAGCGCCGGCGATCTGTATGCGACAATCGGCGCGTCGTCGCTCGCGGCTCTCGCTCGGCTCTTCGGAGGTGAGGAGCTGATCGAAGCAGGCCGCCGCGCGGAAGGCGAGGCAGAGCTCGAGAAAGCGCTGGAGTTCTATCGCTCGGTCGGCGCGACCTTCTTCGTCCAGCGCGGCGAAGCGCTGCTCGCGGACGCTCAGAGCGCTTCTGCATAGGTAAGCGCGAAGCGGTCGGTCATGCCGGCGAGGAAATCGACCGCCTCGTCGACGTCGTCCCCACGCTCGATCAGGTGGTCGAAGATCCGCCGCACGACGTCGTGGGCGCGCCGGTGTTCCCCTTCCACCTGGGGTCCGAGGTAGACGCGCTCGAACATGAACGTCCGCAGTGAGTGCAAGGCCTCCCCCACGTCCGGGCTCTGGACGATGTCGCCGGCGTCGGCGGAAGTGTCCACGAGATCGCGCACGAGCCGGTCGATCCGCTTCGCACCGGTCGGCCCGAGCAGCTCTATCTCCTCGCGCGGCAGGTCGCCTTCGCCCAGCAGGCCAAAGCGAATGGCGTCGTCGATGTCGTGGTTGATGTAGGCGACCCGGTCGACGATGCGCACGATCTTCCCCTCGAGCGTCTCAGGCTGCTGCTCGCCCGTGTGCGTGAGGATGCCGTCGCAGACCTCGTGCGTGAGGTTGAGCCGCCGGGCGATGACGAGCGAGTGCTCGTTGTGCCGGAAGCGGCGCCCGCAGTGCTTCTCGAGCGCCTCGTCGAGCGCCTCCTCCCCGGCGTGCCCGAACGGCGTGTGCCCCATGTCGTGGCCTAGCCCGATCGCCTCCACGAGGTCCTCGTTGAGGCGCAGCGCCCGTGCGACGACGCGCGAGATCGCCGAAGTCTCGAGCGTATGCGTCATCCGGGTGCGGTAGTGGTCGCCCTCCGGGTCGATGAAGACCTGCGTCTTCCCCTTGAGCCTTCGGAACGGCTTCGAGTGGACGATCCGGTCGCGGTCACGCTGGAACGGCGTGCGCACCGAGCTCTCCGCCTCTGGCTCAGCACGCCCCTTCGTCTCGAGCGAGCGAACGGCAAGCCGGGAGAGGCTGTCCTCGAGCTCTCGGATCCGCTGCTTGAACCCCGCGTGTGCAGAGCCGGCCACCTTCATTCAGGCAGCGTAGTCGCGCGCAGGTGGGGAACGGCAGCCGCCGCGAACAGACCGGCGAAGGCCAGGCCAGCCGCGGTGAAGCCGCCTGCGGCAAGCGCCACGCCACCAACCGCCGCGCCCACGAAAGACCCGAACTGCAGCGCGGCCGTCCGCAGGCCGGTCACGCCGAGCCGCAGCGCCGGCGCAAGATTGAGCCCACGTGCACTCCCTGCGAGCGTCCGGCCACCGGACAAGAACGCAAGAACTCCGAAGAGCGCGAGGCTCACCCACGCATTCGGTCGCACAGCGCCGAGCGCGGCTGTCACCGACGCGCACGCCAGTGCGAGCGTGACGAGGAGCAAGCGGCTGTGAGTGTCCACCCAGCGTCGGAAGAGGAGGTTGCCAGGCAGGTACATGGCGGCGGCGGCACCCAGGGCAAGTCCGGTCGCCGCCACGGAGAGACCGTGAGCCTCAACGAACAGCGCCCCGATGAACACGAGGACGCCCAACCATCCGGAGTACGCGAGCAGCTCTCCGAGAGACCAGCGCACGACCGCCGGTTGCTCGAGAACGGTGCGTAACCCTGCCGCGACGTCCGCCGGGGGCGTCCGCTGCCGGCGGGAGAGGGCAGCCAGTCCAGCGAGGGACAGCACGAGCGGCACCACGACCCACGACAGCCGCCACGAGGCTTCGCCGGCCGCCCCGCCTAGCGGCATGCCCACTACCCAGGCGAGCGGTGGCCCGAGCAGCGCCACCGCCAGGACACGAGACCGATCCTCGGGCCGGCTCCATTCTGCAACAGCCGCAACGGCCGCCGAGTATGTGAGCCCGACGCCGATGCCGATCGGCACCTGTGCCAGCGCCAGAATCGCGAAGTCCGGCGCAACGGCACTGAGAGCCGACCCGAGCGTCAGCAGGCCGAGCCCCGCGAACAGGAGCTCACGCAGCCCGGCGCGTGCGGCGAGGAGGCCCGAGAGCACTGCAGTCACGCCGGCCGTCAACCCGGAAATCGTCCGTAGCTGTCCGGCCGTGGCAGTCGACACGCCGAAGTCGGCCGCCACCGACGTGAGGATCGGCGTGAGGACGAGCAGCGCGGCCTGCGAAGCCGCGAGACAGAGGGCGAGCGCGGCGCCCGTCGCGCGCCGGTCGAGCATCAAATGATGATCGGGACTGTTCCGCCGTCGGCGCTCCAGGCCGCGCCGGTCACGTAGCTGGCGCGATCCGAGCAGAGGAACACGATCACCGCCGCGATCTCGTCCGCTTGCGCAAGCCTGCCCAGCGGCCGGCCCGCACCAACCTTGGCGAGGACCTCGTCGCGGTCGCCGCCCTGCTGGTCGGCCAGCCCGCCTTCGCCTAACCAGGCGTCGGTCGCCGTCGGCCCAGGCGTGACAGCGTTGCAGCGAATCCCGTCCTTCGCGTAGAGGTCGGCGACGAGGCGCGACAGCGAGAGCACTGCCGCCTTGGTCACCGAGTAGTGGGGCATGCCAGTCGAGGGCCGCTTCCCGGCCGTCGAGGAGACGTTGACGATCGCCGGCGCGTCCGCGTCCCGGAGATGCGGCAGCGAGGCGCGGATCGTGCGCACGTAGCTCATGACGTTCAACTGCCAGTACGCGTCCCACTCGTCGTCGGCGACATCCTCGAAGCGCGCCTGCCGCGCGATGCCGGCGTTGTTCACGAGCACGTCGAGCCCGCCAAGAGCCGCAGCTGTCTCCGCGACGGCGCGCTCGGGCTCACCCGCAACTTCGAAGGTCGCATGTCACGTGGAGCGCCTCGCCGATTCCCGGTGCCTCACCACGGCCGCATGTCGTGACGCGGGCGCCCTCCTCGACGAGCTGTGCCGCGACCGCACGGCCGATGCCGCGCGTCGAGCCGGTGACCAGGCACGCCCGCCCTGTGAGTCCCAGATCCATGGCGAGCTAGCGTATCGCCCGTGACGACGCTCATCCTCGTGCGCCACGGCGAGACCGACTGGAACCGCGACGGCATCTGGCAAGGTCACGGCGACCCGCCCCTGAACGACGTCGGCCGCCGGCAGGCGACGGAGCTCGCAGACCGCCTGGCTGACGTCGCCGTCGACGCGCTTTACTCGAGCGACCTGCGCCGTGCCTACGAGACGGCCGAGATCATCGGGGCTGCAAAGGGGCTCGAGATCATGGTCGAGCCAGACCTGCGGGAGATCGACATCGGCGCCTGGAGCGGCCTCACACGCGCCCAGATCGCCGATCGGTTCCCCGGAATGGAGCGCCACGACGGCGAGGCGAGCGACGCGTTCGACGCTCGCGTCGTGGGCGTGCTGACCCGGATCGCCGGCACGTACGAAGGTGGCCACCTGCTCGTGGTCACGCACGGCGGCGTCATCCGCGCGCTCGATCGCCATCTCTCCGGCGAGCCCCGCGACGTGCTCGCCAATTGCGAGACGGTCTCGTTCCGGTACGAGGGCCCAGGGTTCGCGCGGATAGACTGACCCACCCCGTGGACGACTACACGAGCAAGTACAAGGGCGAGCAGGTCGAGGTCGCGCTCTTCGGCGGCGACTACCAGGAGGGTGTGCTCACGTCGTACTGCTCGATCGACGACATCGCCCACGTCGAGCTCAACGGCCACATCCTCATCCCCCTGCAGAACGTCGCGTCGCTCCATTGTTCGAGCCGCTGCGATGCGCCGGAGCCCGACTGGCCGCCGCGTGGCCTGGGCGAGGAGGACACCGAAGAGGAGTCGTAGGCCGTGACTGCCGCGTGGAACGTTCTCAAAGCGTGGCTCGTCACAGCCGTCGTCGCCGGACTGCTAGGGCTCCTCGGGTACGCCATCGGAGGCCTGCGGCTGGCCGCGTTCTTTGCCTTTGCCGGTCTCCTGCTCTGCCTGACCATGTACTGGATGGCCGATCGCGCTCTCCTCGGGATGCTCGGCGCGCGTGAGGTACTGGAGGGCGAAGATCCCGATCTCCATGCGATGGCCGCGCGTCTGGCATCCCGCGCGCAGGTCGTGAAGCCCCGCTTGTACATCATCGAACGAGGACCGCCTTTGGGGCTCGCGGCCGGCCGCGGCGTGTGGGCATCGACGGTCGCATGCACCAACGGGCTCCTCGCTCTGCCGCCCGCGGAGATCGAGGGCGTGATCGCGCACGAGCTGGCGCACGTGCGCAACCGCGACATCGTCATCCAGACGCCGGTCGTGCTCTTCTCGGTGGCGCTGCTCGAGCTCAGCCGCATCGGCGGCTTCCTCGAGCGGGCGCTGCTCTACGTTCTCGGGCCGCTCGCCGCGGCGTGCGAGCACATCCTCCTGTCGCCCAGACGGGAGTTCGCCGCAGACCGTCTCGCCGCCGAGATCTGCGAATCGCCGCACGGGCTTGCCGATGCCCTCATCCGTCTGGAGCAGGCCGTTGAGCTCGTCGAGTTCCAGTCAAGCCCGGCCTGTGAGCCACTGTTCACCGTAAACCCGCTCGACGAGAACGGGCTTTCCGGGATGTTCGTCACACACCCGCCCGTCGCGGAGCGGGTGGAACGCCTGCGCGCGCTCGATCCTGGCTGGCGCGAGCGGACGAAGGCCGCATGACGGGCGACGTGCAGCTCGATCACGTGCACCTTCGTGTCCGCGACCTCGACGCGAGCAGGCGCTTCTACGTCGCGGTGGCCGAGGCGCTGGAATTCGGCCCGATCAAAGCGGGAGACGGCTGGTTCGAGCTCGGGGAGCTGTTCGTGAGCGCCGATGGGCCGGTGACGACGAACCTCCACTTCGCCTTCACGGCGCCCGATCGGTCGGTGATCGAGCGCTTCTACGCTGCGGCTCTCGAGGCCGGCGGCCGTGACAATGGCGCGCCCGGGTACCGGCCGCGCTACCACCGGGGCTACTACTCCGCGTACGTCTTCGATCCCGACGGGAACAACATCGAGGCGGTCGTCCACGAGCGGTAGAACAACGAAGGCCGCCTCTCGGCGGCCTTCAAAATAATCCGGCGGCGTCCTACTCTCCCGGGGGCTTTCGCCCCGAGTACCATCGGCGCTGGCGGGCTTAACTGCTCTGTTCGGAATGGGAAGAGGTGTACCCCCGCCGCTATGACCACCGGAAATTGTGAGTCTCGCGCAGTCGCGCGTACCCTCAAAACTCCATAGCAGCTCACTCGGTGTTCAAAATCAAGACCTCGGGCAATTAGTACGGGTCCGCTGAACGCGTTGCCGCGCTTACACGTCCCGCCTATCTACGTGGTGGTCTACCACGGCCCTTACTCACTCGAAGTGATGGGGAGCCTCATCTCGGAGCGGGCTTCCCGCTTAGATGCTTTCAGCGGTTATCCCAACCAGACGTGGCTAGTCAGCAGCGCCGTTGGCACGACGACTGATACACCAGAGGTCTGTTCATCTCGGTCCTCTCGTACTAGAGACGACCCTCCTCAAGCTCCCAACGCCCATGGCGGATAGGGACCGAACTGTCTCACGACGTTCTGAACCCAGCTCGCGTGCCTCTTTAATGGACGAACAGTCCAACCCTTGGGACCTGCTACAGCCCCAGGATGAGACGAGCCGACATCGAGGTGCCAAACCGCGCCGTCGCTGTGGACGCTTGGGCGCGATAAGCCTGTTATCCCCGGAGTACCTTTTATCCGTTGACCGACAGCGATTCCACTCTCCACTGCCGGATCACTAAGGCCTACTTTCGTACCTGCTCGACTTGTCAGTCTCGCAGTCAAGCTCCCTTATGCCTTTACACTCTACGCACGATTTCCAACCGTGCTGAGGGAACCTTTGCGCGCCTCCGTTACATTTTGGGAGGCGACCGCCCCAGTCAAACTACCCACCTGACGATGTTCCCGACCCGGATTACGGCATCGGGTTAGAAGCCCCAAACAAGCAGGGTGGTATCCCAAGGTTGGCTCCACGATGGCTAGCGCCACCGCTTCACAGCCTCCCACCTATCCTGGACAACCTATCCCGGACTCCAACGTCAAGCTGTAGTAAAGGTTCACGGGGTCTTTCCGTCCAGCCACGGGTACTCGGCATCTTCACCGAGACTACAGTTTCACCGGGTCCCTCGAAGAGACAGCGCCCAAGTCGTTACGCCATTCGTGCAGGTCGGAACTTACCCGACAAGGAATTTCGCTACCTTAGGACGGTTATAGTTACCGCCGCCGTTTACCGGGGCTTGGTTTCAAAGCTTCGCCCGAAGGCTAACCTCTCCACTTGACCTTCCGGCACCGGGCAGGCGTCAGCCCCTATACGTCGTCTTACGACTTCGCAGAGACCTGTGTTTTTGGTAAACAGTCGCTTGGGCCGTTTCACTGCGGCCCCTTCGAGCTCCAGCCGCGAAGGCCTTCACTCTACGGGGGCGCCCCTTCTTCCGAAGTTACGGGGCCATTTTGCCGAGTTCCTTTTCGAGGGTTCTCCCGATCGCCTTAGTATTCTCTACTTGCGTACCTGTGTCGGTTTTGGTACGGGCACGCTCCGTCTCCCTAGAGGCTTTTCTTGGAGGCATGGCTTCAGGAACTTCACCCTTTCGGGCTCGGCATCCCGTCTCAGGCTTAAGTCCGGCGGATTTACCTACCGAACGCCCTACGCGGTTACCCCAGGACGACCATCGCCTGGGTTTCCCTAACCTACCCCGTCCCCCCATCGGTGATAACGACGGATACGTGGTACCGGAATATCAACCGGTTGGCCATCGCCTACGCCTTTCGGCCTCGGCTTAGGTCCCGACTAACCCTGAGCAGATTAGCTTTACTCAGGAACCCTTACGCAATCGGCGGGCGAGTTTCTCACTCGCCTTTCGTTACTCGTGCCAGCATTCTCACTTCCCATGCCTCCACGGCTGGCTTACGCCGCCGCTTTGCCGGCATGGGAACGCTCCCCTACCACTCCGAGCAAAGCTCGAAGTCCGTGGCTTCGGTTCTTGACTTGAGCCCCGTTACATCATCCGCGCCCGATCACTTGACCAGTGAGCTGTTACGCACTCTTTTAATGGTGGCTGCTTCTAAGCCAACATCCTGGTTGTCTCGGCAATCGGACATCGTTTCCCACTTAGCCAAGAATTAGGGACCTTAGCCGACGGTCTGGGCTGTTTCCCTTTTGAGCACGAAGCTTAGCCCCCGCACTCTGACTGCCGCGCTGTGGACTACCGGTATTCGGAGTTTGTCTGAGGTCGGTAAGCTGGTAGGCCCCCTAGCCCAAACAGTGCTCTACCGCCGGTAGTGAACACGCGACGCTATACCTAAATATATTTCGGGGAGAACCAGATATCTCTGAGTTTGATTAGCCTTTCACTCCGACCCACAGGTCATCCGAGCAGTTTTCAACCTACTTCGGTTCGGCCCTCCACGGGGTCTTACCCCCGCTTCAGCCTGCCCATGGGTAGATCACTCAGTTTCGGGTCTACCTCCAACGACTGAATCGCCCTGTTCGGACTCGCTTTCGCTACGGCTCCGTTTCCTTAACCTTGCCGTTGAAGAGTAACTCGCTGGCTCATTATGCAAAAAGCACGCCGTCACGGATTGCTCCGCTCCGACCGCTTGTAAGCA
>CAVWIV010000005.1:107500-214351 GCA_963755155.1 uncultured Actinomycetes bacterium
GCCAGGGCACGACGGGTTCAATAGGCCCTTCCACTGCTCCCGCGAAGGGACCAGCCGAAGGGTCTCGACGTTTCACGCTGTTGAGTTTTCAAAGACCGCACCCTCTCTGAGGGCCAGAAAAAAGCCTCCGGTTCGCACCGAAGGCCCATCGTGCTAGGTGATACGTAGGTCGTATCTTCTCGCTCGACGGGTCTCCGTTGTCGATTGCAGGCTTCTTGCAGCCTCTTGCGAGGCGGCCCGGGCATGGTAGCAAAGGAACGGCTAGGCGGGAGGAAACCGGACGTAGCGGCGCTTGCCCGCCTGGAGCAGCGCCCCTGCAAGCCGCTCGCGCGGCAGATCGAGCTCCGTCACGACCTCGTCGTTCACCCTCACGGCCCCCTGCTCGAGCAGCCGTCGGGCCTCGCTCGTCGACACACCGAAGAGCTCTGCCAGCAGGGCCGGCAGGTGCACAGGGTCGCCCTCGGGTAGCGCCGCCTCGGGCACGTCGTCGGGAGCCCGCCCCTCACGTACGACGCGCGTGAAATGCGCCTCTGCCTCCTGTGCAGCCTCCTCGCCGTGTGAACGCGTGACGATGAACCGCGCCAGCGCGAGCTTCGCCTCGAGGGGATCGCCGGCCGGGACGTCCTCGTCCATCACGAGCCTGTACCACTGGCCGAGCTGCGCGTCGGGGATCCGCATTGCCTTCCCGAACTGCTCTTCAGGCGCCTCTGCGAGACCGATGTAGTTGCCCTTCGACTGGCTCATGAGCTGCTCGTCCCAGGAGACGAGCAACTCGCCGGTGAGCGCAACCTGGGGCTCCTGCCCGTACGCCTGTTGCACTTCCCGCCCCATGAGGAGGTTGTAGAGCTGGTCCGTGCCGCCGAGCTCGACGTCGGCCTCGACCGCCACGGAGTCGTACCCCTGCATGATCGGGTAGAGGAGCTCCGAGACCGAGATCGGCGCCTGCTCCGCGAAGCGCTTGGCGAAGTCGTCGCGCTCGAGCAGCCGGGCGACGGTCGCCGTGCTCGTCAGCCGGACGATCTCCGCGTAGTCGAGCTTGCCCAGCCATTCGCTGTTGAAGCGCACCTCGGTGCGCTCCGCGTCGATGATCGCCGACGCCTGCTCGAAGTACTGCTGCGCGTTGCGGTCGATTTCCTCACCGGACAGCACCGGCCGCTTGACCGAGCGGCCCGAGGGGTCGCCGATGCGCGTCGTGTAGTCGCCGACGATGAGCACGCCGATGTGCCCCTCGCGCTGGAAGGCCGCCATCCGCTGCAGCGGAACGCCGTGACCGAGCGTGACGTCGGGCGTCGTCACGTCGATTCCGAGCTTCACGCGCAAGGGGCGACCGAGGGCGAGCTTGGCCTCCAGACCGCCTTCCGGCAGCACGTGCACGGCGTTCTTCGTGAGCTCCGCGAACCCCATCAGCTCAACTCTACGGGCGGTACAATCGCCTCGCTCTGGTCTCGGCTAACGGTTCTCAAGGGGAGAGACGCCGCCGACGAAGGATCCGCAAGCTTCGCCTGCTCGCGCTTCTCGTCGTGCTCGGTCTCGTCGGCAGCGCGTCGTTCGCGTTCGGTCTCGTGACCGCGATCGCGAGCGAGCTGCCCGAGCTCGACCCGGCCCGCTACCGCCCGGACAAGAACTCCTACATCTACACCGCGGACGGCCGCGTGCTGGCCGTGCTGCGCGGCGACGAGGCACGGATCGTCGTGAAGTCGGAGGAGATCTCCGACGTCATGAAGCAGGCGATCGTGGCCGTCGAGGACCGCCGCTTCTTCGAGCACCGCGGCATCGACGTTCGCGGCATCGCGCGCGCCGTCTGGCAGGACCTGCGGAACCGCGCCGTCGTCGAAGGCGGCTCGACGATCACGCAGCAGTTCGTGAAGAACGCGTACGTGAAGAGCAGCCGCTCCTTCGAGCGGAAGCTCAAGGAGGCGGCGCTCGCATGGCAGCTGGAGCAGCAGTGGCCGAAGGACCGCATCCTGACGGCGTACCTGAACACGATCTACTTCGGGAACGGCGCGTACGGCATCGAGCAGGCGTCGCGCGTCTACTTCCGGCACCGTGCTTCGGAGCTCACGCTGGCCGAGTCGGCGCTGCTCGCCGGCATACCTCCCGATCCGACGCGCTACGACCCGGCCGCCAATCCGCGCCAGGCGAAGGCGCGCCGGCACACGGTGCTCCGCGCGATGCTCGAGCAGGGCGACATCACGCGCGCCGAGTACTGGCGCGCCGACCACGAGCCGCTGCCCGATCCGGCGGACATCCGCCTGCCCGGGGATCCAGGGGCCGGCGCCGTACTTCACGAACTACGTGAAGCAGCAGCTCGTCGACACGTTCGGCACCGCGCGCGTCTTCGGAGGAGGCATGCGCGTCCGCACGTCCATCGACCTCGGCCTCCAGCGGCTCGCGCGGGGGGCGATCGCGAAGTGGCTGCCCGAGGACGACGGCCCTTCGGCTGCGCTCGTCGCCATCGACCCGCGCGACGGTCGCGTGCTCGCGATGTACGGCGGCCGCAACTTCGCCGAGAGCCAGTTCAACCTCGCAGTGCAAGGCGAGCGGCAGCCGGGCTCCGCGTTCAAGCCGTTCGCCCTCGCTGCGGCGCTCGAGCAGGGCATTTCGCCGACGACGTCCTTCGTCTCCGCGCCGGTGACGATCTCGCTCGGCGACCGCCTCTGGCACGTGGAGAACTACGAAGGATCGAACCTCGGCACGGTCGACCTGGAGACCGCGACCACGTACTCGGACAACACCGTCTACGCGCAGCTCACCGAGCTCGTCAGGCCGCAGGCCGTCGCGGGCATGGCCAGGCGGCTCGGCATCCAGAGCCCGATCAAGGGGTACTTCTCGGTGACGCTGGGCGGCGAAGCGGTGAACCCGCTCGACATGGCGAGGGCCTACGCGACGTTCGCGAACGGCGGGGAGCGCGTCGACGGCGCGCTCATGGGGAACGTCCCTCGAGCCGTCCTGCTCGATCGGCGAGAAGAAGAACATCCCGTACACGCGCAAGGCTCTCGGAGCGAACGAGGCCGCGATCGTCAACCGGCTCTTGCAAGGCGTCGTGGAGAGCGGGACGGGCAAGCGCGCCCAGCTCGCTGACGGCCGCCCCGTGGCCGGCAAGACGGGAACGACGGAGAACTACGGCGACGCCTGGTTCGTCGGCTACACGCCGCAACTCGCCGTGGCCGTGTGGGTCGGCTACCCGGACCGGCTGCGGCCGATGCTCGACGAGTACCACGGCAGCCCCGTCGCGGGTGGCACGTTCCCGGCCAAGATCTTCAAGTCGTTCATGGAGGACGCGCTGCCGCGACTCGAGGCCGAGCCGGAGTCGTTCCCGTCGCCGTCGTACCCGTACGCGTCGCCGCGCAGCGTCATCTTCCGCGACGGCAAGTGGCGCGCGGACAACGGGTACTGCCGCGGCACGCGCCAGGTTCAGTACTTCTATGGCACGGGCCCGGATACGAAGGCGGACTGCAAGCCGAACGAGGTCGAGGTACCTCGGGTGCTCGGCCTTACGTACGAGCAGGCTGTCGAACGGCTCGCGCTCCAGCCGCTGGAGGCCGAGCCCGTCTTCAAGCCGGCCGTGCCGAGACAGCGCGTGGGGTACGTGCTCGGGCAGCTGCCGAAGGTCGGTACACGGCTGTCTGCTTATGACACGGTGCAGCTCGTCGTCGCGAAGCCGGTCTACGGCGTCGTTCCCCGCCTCATCGGCCTACCGCTGGCGAAGGCGCGCGAGCGGCTCGACGAGCGGCAGCTCTTGCCGGTCGTACGGCGCAAGGCGGCGGAGGGGCGCGTTGGGCGCGTGCTCTCGCAGCGACCTTCGCCGGGGGTGGCCGCCGCGCCCGGCATGCGGGTCAGATTGACGGTCGCGGCACCGGCCGGCTGAGAAAGCGCGAGCCGGCCAGGACGTAGCGCCAGGGCTCCTCGACCGCGACGGTGAGCCCGATGCGCGGGCCCGCCACCACGTCGAGGTCGTCGTCACGCGCATGTAGCTCGAACGGCGGGCGGTCGAGCCGCAGCCCGTCGTGCTCGCGCGTCACGCCGAGCGCCTGGCAGAGCCGGCCGGGCCCCGCGCACAGCAGCCGAGGGTTGTCGAGGCCGCGCCGCGCGGCCATCGCCTCGAGACCGGCGATCGGCTCGAGGGCGCGGATGAGCACGGCCTGGGGAGATCCCTCCTCGCCGCACACGAAGTTCAGGCACCAGTGGATGCCGTACGAGCGGTACACGTATGCGTGCCCGCCCGGGCCGAACATCGAGACCCGCGTCGGCGTTAGCCCCTTGTAGCCGTGGCTCGCGGGATCGCCGACGGCGTACGCCTCGACCTCGACGATGCGGCCGCCGACGCCGTCGATGAGGAGCGTGACGCCGACGAGCTCGGGCGCGACCTCGTGGACGGACCGCGCGAAGAAGTCCGCGCGTGAGCTTCAGAAGAGCTTCGCGGAGCCGGTCTGCTTCGCGCTCGCCTCGAGCAGCCGTCGTGCCCTGCGGCCGAGGTCGGTCAGGTCGACCTTCCCCGACTCGGCCTGCTCGGCGATCAGCTCGGCGAGCTCGAGCGACTGGTCGATGATGGGCGAGGCGGCCGAGGCGTCGTGGCCCATGTCGTGGAGAATCGTCCGCTCCGTGCGCGACGCGATGATCGGCTCCGAGATGCCCTCCACCCAGACCTTCGTGCGCCGCCCACTCCCCCGCTCCTCCGTCTCCAGCGGCTCGAGGGTGTAGATCCGGTCCGCGCGCACGTACTTCCCGAAGCCAAGGAACACCATTCGGGTCGAGCCGTCGGCCACGAGCCGATTATCCCAGCGCGCGGCGCAGCGTGTCCACGACGCGCTCCTGGACGGCTTCCTCGATCCCCGTGTGGAACGGCAGCGCCAGCGTGCGACTGCAAGCGTCCTCGGCCACGGGGCAGTCGCCTTCGGAGCAGCCGTAGAGCTCCCGCATGTACGGCTGGAGGTGCACGCACGGGACGTACTCGGCGGTCGCGATGCCGTCGGCGCGCAGCGACTCCATGACGCCATCGCGGTCGGCGCCCGGCTCGAGCTGGACGACGTAGACGAACCACGATCGCACGTGATCGGCGTCGTCTTCCACCAGAGGCGTCGCCGCGACGTCCGCGAGGAGCGCCGTGTAGCGATCGGCGGCTGCGCGCCGCAACGACAGGATCTCGTCGAGCTTCTCGAGTTGCGCGATGCCGATCGCTGCCTGGATGTCGGTCCAGCGGTAATTGAGCCCGACCTGGACGTGGTGGAACCAGCCACCGCCCTCGTACGAACGGCCCTGGTTCCGTAGGCTGACGAGCTGCCGCCGCTCCTCTTCGGAGTGCGTCACCACGACGCCACCCTCGCCGGTCGTGATCTGCTTGTTCGGGTAGAAGCCAAAGACCGCCGATGGGCCGTGCGACCCGATCGGGCGCCCCTTGTATTCGGCGCCGAGCGCTTCGGCAGCATCCTCGATGAGGACGACGCCATGCCGTTCTGCGATCGCCCGGAGGTCGTCGAGCTCGCAGGGATACCCGAACATGTCGACCGCGACGATCGCCTTCGTGCGTTCGGTGATCGCCGCTTCGACGGCTGCTGGATCCATGTTCAGCGTGCGGGGATCGACGTCCGCGAACACGGGCGTCACCGCCCTCGAGGATGAAGCAGTTCGCGGAGGCCACGAAGGAGACCGGCGACGTGATCACCTCGTCTCCCGGCTGGATGCCGGCAAGTCGGCACAGGAGGTGAAGCCCGGCGGTTCCGCTCGACAGGGCGACTGCGTACGGAGCGCCCACGCGCTCGGCGATCATCTCCTCGAAGCGGTCGATCATCGGGCCGAGCGAGAGCCGACCCGACCGGAGGACCTCGAGCACAAGCTCCTCCTCGCGCTCGCCGAGGTACGCCCCCGACAGGGGGATTGCCGTCACGCCTGCGCGGGCGTTCGCGTCTGGTAGTCGAGCCAGTCGGCCCACTGCGGCAGGCGGCCGTGAACGGCATCCGCGTACGTCTTCTGGAGCTCGAGAGTGATCGGCCCCGGCGGGCCGATGTCGTGGTCGTCGATCGCCCGGATGGGCGTCACCTCGACGGCCGTGCCGCACATGAACACCTCGTCGGCCATGTAGAGGTCGGCGCGGATGAGCCGCTTCTCCTCGACGGTGTAGCCGAGCGACCGCGCCAGCTCGATGATCGTCTCGCGCGTGATGCCCTGGAGGATCGATGCGGAGAGGTCAGGCGTCGCGATCACGCCGTCGGTGATTGCAAAGATGCTCTCGCCGGAGCCGTCCGCGACGTACCCGTCGTGCGTGAGCAGGATGGCCTCGTCGTACCCGGCGCGCTGCGCCTCGTGCACCGCGAGCATCGAGTTGAGGTAGATCCCGGTCGCCTTGGACGTATGGGGAATCGTGTTCGGCCCCACGCGCTGCCAGGAGGAGATCATCGCGCGGATGCCCTTCTGCTGGCCCTCCTCGCCGAGGTAAGCGCCCCACGGGAACGTGAGGATGGCCACGTCGACGTGGTTGCCGCGCGTGTGCACACCGAGCTCGCCGTAGCCGTAGAACGCGATCGGCCGGAGATATGACTCGTCGATGCCGTTGACGCCGAGCGTCTCGTGGCACGCGTCCCGGAGCTCGTCGACCGAGTACGGCAGCTTCATGTACAGGAGCTGTGCCGAAGACTCCAGCCGCCGCAGGTGATCGCGGAGCCGGAACACCGCCGGGCCGCGGTCGGTTGCGTAGCAGCGGATGCCCTCGAAGACGCCGGTGCCGTAGTGGAGGCCGTGGCTCGCGACGTGAATCCGGGCGTCCGCCCAGTCCACGAGCTCGCCGTTCATCCAGATCTTCTCGGTTTCCTGCACGGGGTTCGAATTCTAGTCGTCGGCGACGATGTCGAGGGGGACGGCGCGCGTCAGCCGCACGAGCTCAGTCGGCGCCACACCTGCCATGTGCCGGGTCGAGCCCGCGCCGACCCAGACGCGGTCGAGCCCGAGCAGTGTTCGCTCGATCAGCACGGCATCGACGTGGAGCAACCCGAACGGCGAGACGGCGCCCGGCTCGAAGCCGGTCGTCTCCTGCACGCGCGCCGGCGACGCGATGCTTGCGCTTCCCGCGCCGCAGGCGGCCGCGACCTTGCCCGCGTCCGCCTTGCGGTCGCCGGGCACCATTGCGACGGCGATCCGCCCGTCACACTCGAAGACGAGCGACTTCACGATGTTGCGGAGGTCGCAGCCGACGGCGCGCGCGGCATGGGCAGCTGTCGGCGTGCCCGTCTGGAACTCCTCCACCCGCGCCTCGGCCCGCGCCTCTCGCAGATACGCGTTGACGCGCTCGACCGCTTTCGGGGCGTCGTCGGACATCGCGGAAGTTTCGCGCATCTCGGCCAGGGGAAGGCATGCTGGATGCGGCTGACGGTTCGCTCGATCGGCCTCATGCTCGTGGCCCTCGGCGCCTGGGGCGCCATCGTGCCGTTTATCGGCCCGGAGTTCGACTACCCGTTCCCGGCCGGCAGTGACAGGGATTCATGGGATTGGACGGCGAGCGCGTGGCAGCTATCGCTGTTGCCGGGCATCGCCGCTGCGTACGGCGGGATCATCCTGCTCGGCCTCGTGGGAACGGTTCGCTTCGCACCCGCGTTCGGCGCGCTGATCGCGCTTCTCGCCGGCGCCTGGTTCGTGCTCGGCGCCGAGTTCTCCCGCCTGTGGACGAGCCCGCCGCCGGAAGGCTCAGGGTCGGACTGGATGGTGATCGCGACGAACCTCGGCTACCACGAGGGACTGGGCCTCACGATCGCAGCGCTCTCCGCCTTTGCGCTCGGCATGCTCACGCTGCTGCCGGAGCGCACGCCGGTCGTGGCGCCGGTGACGACGCACCCCGTGCTCGAACACGAGCCCGAGCGCAGCTACGAAGAAGAGCCCGTCGCGCCCCGCTAGTCGAGCCGGATGAAGCTCGCGTCGTGGAAGCCCGCGGCGCGGAACTCCGTGACGAGCTCGGGCGGCGCCGGGGTGTCGATGGAGAGCGCCATGACGGCTCTGCCGCCCTCGTTCGTCCTCGACACGGCCATGTTCGCGATGTTGATGCCGGCACGGCCGAACAGCGTCCCCACGTGGCCGATGACGCCGGGCCGGTCGTCGTACTGGAAGAACACCATGAGCGGCGCCAGCTCGATCTCGATCTTGTAGCCGAGCGCGCCGACGAGCCAGTGCCGGCTCTCGCCACCGAAGGTCGTGCCCGCCACCGTCGTCTCCTCCCCGTTCGTTCGCAGGCAGACCTCGACCAGGCTCGTGTAGTCCGGCGACGTATGGTCCGACTGCTCCTCGACTGCGATGCCGCGCTCGGCCGCGACGAGCGCCGCGTTGACCGCGTTCACCGGCTGCTCGGTCCTGCCCTCGAAGACGCCGTTCAGGGCCGCCACCGTCAGCAGGCGCGTGTCGTGGTCAGCGAGCCGGCCGCGATACGAGACGACGATGCGCTCGGCACGCGCCGCCCGCGAGGCCCATCGCAAGCGAGCCGAGCCGCCGCGCCAGCGGTGCGAACGGGCCGAGCGACTCGAGCTCCTCACTGGAGACGGCCGGCATGTTGACGGCGTTCGCGACGAGCTCGCCCGCGAGCGCCGCGGCCACCTGCTCGGCGACGATCAGCCCGGCACGGTCCTGGGCCTCCTCGGTCGACGCGGCGAGGTGCGGCGTGACGACGACGTTGTCGAGCTCGAGCAGCGGCCCCGTGTAGGGCTCGCTCGAGAACACGTCGAGCGCGGCGGCCGCGACACGTCCGGACTTCAGCGCGTCGAGCAGCGCGTCCTCGTCGACGAGCTCGCCGCGCGCGGCGTTGACGATGCGAATGCCCTGCTTTGCTTGCCCCAACGTCTCCGCGTTGACGACCGCGCGCGTCTCGTCAGTGAGGGGCAGGTGCAGCGAGACGATGTCCGATGTCGCGAACACGTCCTCCTGGGACGAAGCCCCCTCCACGCCGAGCTCGCGGAAGCGCTCGCGGGAGACGAAGGGGTCGAACGCGAGCACGTGCATGCCGAGTGCGAGCGCTCTCCGCGCCACCTGCTGGCCGATACGACCGAAGCCGAGCAGGCCGAGCGTCTTGCCGGAGAGCTCCTGGCCGCCGTAGCGCGACCGCTCCCAGCGCCCGCTCTTGACCGAGGCATGCGCCTGCGCGATGTTCCTCGACAGGGCGAGCAGAAGCCCGATCGTGTGCTCGGCGGCCGAGATGACCGTCGACTCGGGCGCGTTGACGACGAGAATCCCCCGCCGCGTCGCCTCGTCGACGTCGATGTTGTCGACGCCGACTCCGGCCCGTCCGATCACGCGCAGGCTCGTGGCGCGCTCGAGCAGCCCGGCGTCGAGCTTCGTCTGCGAGCGGATGACGATGGCGTCGTAGCCGGCAATGACGTCCGCGAGCGGCGAGTCCGCGTCGACGTCGACGTCGAAGCGCGAACGGAGGAGCTCAATGCCAGCGTCCGCAATCGGCTCTCTGACGAGGACCCGGGTCACACGGAGACGGCCTGGAATGCAGCCAGGGCGCGCGCTACGCCGACGCCGGGCTCGACCTGCGCGCCGAGGTCGGAGAGACCGAGCTCGACGGCGGCAAGCGCCGTCGCCACGTCGAACACGTCGTAGTAGCCGATGTGGCCGATGCGAAACACCGTCGACCCCAGCGGGCCGTGGCCCTTGGCGAGCTGGACGCCGTGGCGGTCGCGAAGGTGCGCCACGAGCTCGCCGGCGTCGACGCCGGGCGGGGACTTGATCGCGGTGACGACGGCCGACGAGTCGTCGTCGGGCGAGAACAGCTCGAGGCCCATGGCCTTCGCCCCGGCTCGGCAGGCTCGACCGAGCCGGACGTGGCGGTCGAAGACCGCGTCCATTCCTTCGTCGAGCAGCAGGCCGAGCGCGACGTTCAGCCCGGCGACGAGGGAGACGGCGGGCGTGAAGGGGGCGTCGAGGACGTCCTGCGCCTTCCTCGTCCGTTCCCAGTCGAAGTAGTAGCGGGGCGACGAGGAGCGGCCCTCGGGCTCCCAGACCGCCTCGGACACCGCGGCGACGGCTAGCCCCGGCGGCGTCATCAGCGCCTTCTGCGAGCCGGAGCAGACGACGTCGATCCCCCAGTCGTCCATCTCCAGCGGGAGGGCGCCGAGGCTCGAGACGGCATCGACGACGACGTGCGCGCCCGAAGGGCGGATCGCCTCCGCGTGCGCGCGCAGATCCGAGACGACGCCGGTCGACGTCTCGGAGTGCGTCAGCAGCACGGCGCTGGCGTCGCCGAGCTCCGTGAGCTGCGCAGCGATGTCGTCAGCCCGGGGGATGTCGCCCCACTCGTACCGGAGAGCGGACACCTGGCAGCCGTACCGCTCGGCGATCTCGATCCAGCGCTCGCCGAAGGCGCCGGCGGAGACGACGAGCACCCGGCTGCCGGGCTCGCAGAGGTTCGCCACGGCGGACTCCATGGCGCCTGTCCCGGAGGCAGTGAAGAGCAGGACATCGGACGTCGTCCGGCAGACCTCCTGCAGGCGATCGAGGCACTCGCGGTAGATAGGCCGGAAGTCGTCGGAGCGATGGTGGACGACCGGAGCGGCCATCGCGGCCAGCACCTCCGGGGGCACCGGCGTCGGCCCTGGCGTGAAGAGGTAGCGCTTGGCCGGCACGTTCCGGCCAGCGTAGCTAGCGGGGCCGATGACCCTTGAAGCTCATCACCTGCTGAAACGTCGGCCGGTTCGTCCAGGCGAGCGTGTCGGTCAGCAGGCCGGTCGTGAAGTTGATGCGCTCCGCTCGGGCGTTCGCGAACCAGGTCGCGGGATCCGAAGTGTGCTTGGCCGTAAGCACCGCGCTCGCCTCGGTGATCGCGGCCCACAGCGACTCCCGGCAGGCGTCGACGTCGCCGCGGCCGCAGTACCGGGTCGAGTACGGGTCCTCCACCCGCCGACCTAGCAGCGCGCGGAGATCCTTCTCCACATAGCCGTACCAGCCGGCGATGTAGGCGGAGCCCTGTGTGCCTGGGTTGTCAGACACGATGTGCAGCTGGGCAAGCCGCTCTACGAGGTCGCCCAGCACCGGCCGCATGACGGCCCTGGCGATGAGCGGCCAGGCGGCGTCCATGACGGCTGCGCCGGCGTGGTCGATCCTCCCGTCGAGGTCGCGGTCGAGACGGCTCCCACCGGCAGCACGCCAGGCGGTCAGAAGATCGGCTGCGGTCCGCGCCAGCGGGCTCGGCGGGGGGCCCGTGGCGAGCACGTCGGCGATCGCCGGCCACACCTCCATCACGCGGAGGTCCTGCGTCGCCGCCTTGTTGGAAGCGGCCACGACCTCCGCCACGCTCTTCTTGCCGGGGCCGAGCGCCGCGCTCAGCAGCTCCTTCCGCTGCACGGAGCCGTACGACCAGTTGTCGTCTGCTGCTCCCCAACCCGCGGCCGGGCGGGAGTTCCAGTCGAGGATCGCGCCGGACGCCGGGTTCACCGTCTGTGGATGCGCCTTCGCGCCGAGGAAGCCGCGCCACTCGAACTCCCCCGTGCCGACCGTGGGCAAGGACGGATCCGTGCCCTGCGACCGGATCGGCAGCCGCCCGGCGGTGGCGTGGGCGATGTCGCGGTGGTCGACGTAGAAGAGGTTGAACATCCCCTCCACGCTGACAGCGGTGCTGACGAAGCTCTTGGCGGACGTCACCTGTCCGGTGTTCAGCGCCAGGATGGGAAGCCCGCTCAGCACCTCACGTCCCCTCGTGGAGCGTTTCAGCGACAGTGCGACGCGCGTCCCGCCGACCGTCGCGTACCCCAGCACGGGGCCGTGCACCGTCTGCAGCAGCCTCAGCCGCTGGTCGGGCGCGCCGGTCGATCGCAGGGTGCCCGCGTCGAGGCTCGTCATCTCACGGCAGCTGCCCTGATGGAGATAGTGGCGGTCGTCTCCGCACAGGCTCTCGGCGAAGACGTCGACGTTGTCGGCCTGCGACGACGTCACTGTCCAGGCGTAGTCGGGGCCGCGGCCGATGACCACGAACGGCAGCCCGGGAAGCAGCGCGCCACGGGCGTCGAACCCACCCCCGTGCAGGTCGACCTCCATGAAGAACTGCGGGAAGAAGTAGCCCACCTGCGGCCCGCCGACGAGGATCGGGCGCCCGGTCTTCGATCGCTTCGCGCCGACGAGCAGCGCGTTCGACGCTGCATGGCTCTCCCGGGACGCGGTGCCGCCCGAGATCGGGGCCGGCTGGAACGAGCCGTCGTCGATCACGACGCTCCCCGGGGCCGCCGCCGGTGGCAGCTGGTAGCACGAAGCGACCAGGGCCGATGGTCGGGGTTTCCCCGTCGTCCGCGGCCCGCAGGTCGTCGAACACCGCGCGCCCCGACGCCTTGCCCAGGTTCTTCTGCAAGGCGTCGAGGAACATCGCCCGGCGAATCTCCGAGCCGCCGTTGGCTCCGAAGCGCGCCGTGAGCAGGGCAGCGACTGCCACGACGTCCCGCGTCGTGTACGGGTTGAACAGGAGACCGCGCTGCTTTAGCGATGCGTTGAGACCGGCGACGTACGCCTGCACGACCGTCAGCAGCCTCTTGCCTCGCGCTCCCGCCCCGCGCACCAGTCCCAGCTGGCGGCTCAGCTCCGCCTCCCCCTGGGTGCTCGGCACAAACTGCTTGCCGCTGAGCGCCAGCTCGACGGGGCTGATTCCCGGGATGTCGAGCGCGGCCGCGCGGGCAGGGCCGCGAATGAGCTCGAGCAGCAACCCGCGATCCTCGACGGTCACCCACCCCGCCCCGAACGCGACATCCGCGGCTGTCTTGCCGGTGATGTGGGGCACGCCCCAGCGATCTCGCTCGATGACGAGCCCGGAACGCGGCCGCTGCACGCGCGCGGGCTTACCGGTCGATGCCGAGCGATGCGTCCTTGAAGCAGCGGCGGAGGTCCTCTGCCTGCACGCGGTCGAAGAGCGGTGTCAGGCACTCGTAGAGCTGCGCCTGGTCCCTCGTGTTCCGGTTGAAGACGAGGCTTCCGTTCTGCCCGGGCGGGAGGACGTTGAGCGCGATTGCCGCGTAGTCCTGACGGCTGGGCTGAGCGGAGGCGGACGGCAGCCCTGCAATCCCGAGGACGACCACCGCCAGGGCAGCCACCCGCGGCATGTCTACCCCTCCCCTGGCTCGACGAGGCCGGACTCGTACGCGAAGACCACGGCCTGCACACGGTCGCGCAGCCCGAGCTTCGTCAGGACGTGGGCGACATGGGTCTTCACCGTCGTATCGCTGACGACGAGCTGCTCGGCGATCTCGGCGTTCGAATGGCCGCGGGCCATGAGCGTCAGCACCTCTCTCTCGCGGGGTGTCAGCTCCTCGAGCTCGGGCGGGAGCGAGCGAGGCGCGCCCGGCGGCCGGGAGACGAACTCCTCGATCACGCGGCGGGTGATCGACGGCGCCAGCAGCGCATCGCCACTGGCGACGGCGCGAATTCCTTCCACCAGCTGTTCCGGAGGTGTGTCCTTGAGCAGGAAGCCGCTCGCACCTGCCCGGAGAGCCTCGTAGACGTACTCGTCCATGTCGAAGGTCGTGAGCATCACGACCCTCGTGTCCTGACCGTTCTGAGCCAGCAGCATGCGCGTCGCTTCGATGCCGTCGAGCTCGGGCATCCGTACATCCATGAGGACGACATTCGGACTCAGGCGCCTCGCCTCGCTGAGGGCCTCCTTACCGTCCGCCGCCTCGCCCGCTACCTCGATGTCCTCTTCCGCGTCGAGGATCATCCTGAAGCCGGCGCGTACGAGCGCCTGGTCGTCGACGATGAGAACGCGGATACAGCCGCCGGTGGACGTATTCCCGTCTTCGTCCGGCGACATGAGGTGATAGACGCGCACCGGGCGCTCGAAGTCCTTGAGCCGCTGCTCGCCGAGGTCGACGAACGCGAGGTCCTCGTCCTCGAGCATCGAGTGGGTGGCCTGCGAGACGAGAATCTGGCCCCCGATTCCTGCGGCACAGATGCGCGCTGCTCTGTGGACGGCGAGTCCGTGGTACTCGTCCGCGGTGATCGACGCCTCGCCTGTGTGGATTCCCATGCGCACGCGCGGCTCGACCCCGTGGGGCCAGTCGTGCCCGGAGAGCGCCTCCTGCGCGGCCAACGCCGCGAGCGCGGCGTCCTTGGGGCGCCTGAAGGCGACGAAGAACGCATCGCCCTGGGTGCCGATGCCCTCGCCGCCGGCGTCCTCGAAGACGGTGCGCAGCACACGGTGGTGCTCGGCGAGCACGTCTCCGTACTGGTCCCGCAACTGCCGGACCAGCGAGGTCGAGCCTTCGATATCGGTGAGGAGGAAGGTGTAGGTCCCGGTCAAGCCAGCGGGAGCCTAGCGTGCAACCGGTATCCGCCCTCGGGCCGCGGGCCTGCCTCCAGCTCGCCCCCATAGACGGACACACGCTCACGCATGCCGACAAGACCGTGGCCGCCGCTCTCGCCTCCGCCGTCGCCCTTGCCGTCGTCGGTGACGGTGAGGACGACATGGCCGTCGTCGTAGCGGACAATGACCTCGGCGTGCTCGGCTCCCGCGTGCTTCAGCGCATTCGTTAGCCCTTCCTGGACGAGCCGGTAAGCGGTGAGGTCCAGGCCGACTGCGAGCTGCACCGGGTCTCCTTCGACCTTGAGCTCGACCGGTAGGCCTGCCTCGCGTGCCTGGGCGACGAGCCGCTCGAGATGCTCGAGGCTGGGCTGCGGCGCGAGAGCGGGCGCCTCTTCGGGTCGCCGAAGGACTCCGACCAGCCGTCGCATCTCAGCCAAAGCCTCGCGGCCCGTCTGTTCGACGATCTCGAGCGCCTCGCGCTCGCGCTCCTGCTCCGGCTTGAGCAACCGGCGGACGCCCGCCGCCTGGACGGTCATTACGCTCACGCTATGGCCCACGACATCGTGGAGCTCGCGGGCGATCCGCGCACGCTCCTCGGCAACTGCGGCCTGGGCCTCTTCGCGCCGCTCGCGCTCGAGTCGCGCAGCCCGCTCCTTCGCCTCCTCGGCCTCCCGGAACTTGTGGCCGAGGCCGAAGCCGATCGTCCACGCGATACCGAAGATCACCGCGCTCCAGATCATGTCGCTCCAGCTCCCAGTCGGCTCGTTGCGAACGATGATCGCGTCCACCCCGACGAGGATCGCGAAGCCGGCGATCGCCTGCCTGGCTTCCGGCAGGCCACCGAAGAGGAAGGCGAGGGTCATCCCCAGCAGGAACACCATCGGGTCGTAGGGGACGCGCTGCCCGTCCAGGAACGTGCTCGCCGCGACCGCTACAGCCGCCACTACCGGCGCCAGGAACGGGAAGCGGCGCCTGAACAGCAGCGGCAGGAAGTATGCGAATGAGACGGCAATGTCCTCCCAGAGGGGCCCGTCTGGCCCGTCGGGCTCGCCCTGGCCTACGACGGCCACGGCGATGCTGATGCCGAGGGCGGTGAGGATCAGCGCGTCGAACCAGTAGCGCTGCACGAGCGGCACGAGCTTCTGGATGAACCGGTGCATGGACCGACGGTAGCCGACCGCGCCGCCGATCGCATCGGCCGTCAGGACGAGCTTCGAATCATCCTCGAGGATGAGAAGAAGATCGTTCTCGCGGCCGACGCCGGGGCGAGGTGTTGTCGATAGCCTCGGGCGAACATCAGCGACCGAAACCGAGGTTGAGATGAACACATCCGAAGCTCTGTCCGACGAAAACGTCCTCCACGGCAACGGCACGGCGGTCGTCGCGGCCAAAGATGTAACGCGCCGCTACGGCGAAGGAGACACGGCGGTGGACGCGCTGAGGGGCGTGAGCCTCGACGTCGCGCGCGGGAAGCTGACCGCGGTCATGGGCCCGTCGGGCTCCGGCAAGTCGACGCTGATGCACATCCTCGCCGGGCTCGACAAGCCGACGTCGGGCACGGTCTCGATCGACGGGACCGAGGTGACGACCCTCGGCGACAACCAGCTGACGAAGCTGCGCCGCAAGCACATCGGGTTCGTCTTCCAGTTCTTCAACCTCCTGCCGATGCTCAGCGCCGAGGAGAACGTCCGGCTGCCGCTGACGATCGCGGGCACGAAGCCCGACAAGGCGTGGTTCGAGAACCTCCTTCAGCAGGTGGGGCTCACCGACCGCCGTACCCACCGCCCGAGCGAGCTCTCGGGTGGCCAGCAGCAGCGCGTGGCGATCGCGCGCGCGCTCGTCTCCCAGCCCACCGTCGTCTTCGCGGACGAGCCCACGGGCAACCTCGACTCGGCGACCTCCGGCGAGATCCTCCAGCTCATGCGAACGTCGGTGGACGAGCTCGGACAGACGACCGTGATGGTCACGCACGATCCGCGCGCGGCGGCGATCGCCGACCGCATCCTCTTCCTCGCCGACGGTCTCGTCGTCAAGGACCTCGTCGATGCGACTTCGCACGACGTGATCGAAGCCATGGAAGAGCTCCACGTCGAATGACGAGAGTCGCTCTTCGCGCCCTCTGGGCCAGGAAGCTCCGGACATTCCTCACGGGCTTCGCGATCGTGCTCGGCGTGGCGACGATCACGGGCACGTACGTCCTGACCGACTCGATCTCGAAGGCCTTCGACTCGATCTTCACGACGATCTACCAGGGCACCGACGCCGTCATCTCCGGCAAGACCGCCTTCGACGTGAGCGAGGAGTCGGGGGTGCAGATCCCGTCGTTCGACGAGTCCTTGCTCGCCGAGGTGCGGGCGCTGCCGGAAGTCGGCGGCGCGATCGGCGGCGTCGGCGGTGAAGCGCAGCTGATCGACGACGACGGCGACGTGATCCAGTTCGGCGGCGCGCCGAACTTCGGCTTCTCGGTGGACCCGACGCAGCCCCGCTTCAACTCGATCGTGCTGAAGGACGGCGATTGGCCGGCTGCCGGCGACGTCGCCGTCGACACGTCGACGGCCTCGCGAAAGGACATCGAGGTCGGCGAGCAGATCGGCGTGCAGGCGACAGGCGCCGTGCAGCGACTCCGCGTGTCGGGCCTGTTCGACTTCTCCGCCGAGGGCAACATCGGCGGGGCGACGCTCGCGGCGTTCGACCTGCCCACCGCGCAGCGGATCTTCGAGAAGGAAGGAAAGCTCGACCAGATCCGCGCAGCGGCGGCGGAGGGAACGACGGATGCCGAGCTCCTCGCCTCGATCAACGACATCCTGCCGCCCGCTACCCAGGTACGCACCGGGGAAGGCCAGGCCTCGGAGGACGCGAGCGAGACGCAGAGCTTCCTCACGTTCCTGCAGGGCTTCCTGCTCGCGTTCGGCGGCATCGCGCTCTTCGTCGGCGCGTTCGTGATCGCGAACTCGCTGTCGATCACGATCGCGCAGCGCACACGGGAGTTCGCCACCCTGCGCACGATCGGCGCTTCACGGCGCCAGATCTTGAGGACGGTGCTGCTCGAGGCGCTCGTCATCGGCATCCTCGCCTCGATCACCGGGATCGTGCTCGGCCTCGGCCTGGCCAAGGGCCTTTTCTGGCTCTTCGAGCAGGTCGGATTCACGCTGCCCGAACTCCGGCCTGCTGCTGGAGACGCGCACGGTGATCGTCTCGCTGATCGTCGGCGTGGTCGTGACCGTCATCGCGAGCCTGCGGCCCGCGCGGCGCGCGACGCGCGTGCCCCCGATCGCCGCCGTGCGTGAGGGCGCAACGCTGCCGCCCGGCCGTTTCCGTCGCTACCGCCCCGTCGGCTCGGCGCTACTCGGCCTGGCCGGCTTCGCGCTGCTCGCCTACGGCCTGTTCGGCAGCGGGCTCTCGACGGCGGGAATCCTCGTCTCGATGGGCGTCGGCGCGGTGCTGATCTTCTTCGGCGTCGCGTTCTTCTCGGCGCAGCTCGTGACGCCGCTCGCGCACGTCCTCGGCGGCCCGGCAGCCAGATTCGCCGGCGCGCCGGGGATCCTCGCGCGGGAGAACGCGATGCGGAACCCGCAACGCACGGCCTCGACGGCTTCCGCGCTCATGATCGGCCTTGCTCTCGTCACGCTTGTCGGCATGCTCGCGGCGTCGATCCGCTCGTCGTTCTTCGACGCGGTCGACAAGATCTGGGTGACCGACTACGCCCTCACGGCGCAGAACAACTACACGCCGATTCCGGTCAGCACCTCGGAGCCGTTGCGTGACGTGCCCGGGGTCACGGCAGTCGTGGGCGTCCGCACGGGTGAGGCGAGGTTCCTGAACGGCGACCACTTCATCACGGCCGTCGACCAGGGCGCCAGCAAGGTCTTCCGGCTGGAGTGGATCGCCGGCTCGAACGCGACTCTCGACCAGCTCGGCGAGGACGGCGCAGTCACGGACGACGGGTACGCGAAGGACCATGATCTCAAGCTCGGGTCGTCCGTGGACGTCCTCTTCCCGAGCGGCGACACGAAGACCTTCCGGATCAAGGGCATCTTCGATCCCCCGTCGGGCGGGTCGCCGTTCGGCATCCTCACGACGTCGAGCGCCACCTTCGACGAGAACTTCGAGAACCCGAAGAACTACTACACGTTCGTGACCATGGCAGGCGGCGAGACGCCGGAGAACACGGCGGCGCTCGAGGCGGCCCTCACAGACTTCCCCAACGCGAAGCTCCAGAACAGGGACGAGTTCAAGGACAACCAGTTCAGCGGCGTCAGTCAGGTGCTCAACATCCTTTACGTCCTGCTGGCCCTGTCCGTGATCGTCGCCGTCTTCGGCATCGTCAACACGCTCGTGCTCAGCGTCTTCGAGCGGACGCGTGAGATCGGGATGCTGCGTGCGGTAGGCACGACCCGCTGGCAGGTGCGGACGATGATCACGCTGGAGAGCATCGTCACGGCGTTAATGGGCGCCGCCATCGGCATCGGTCTCGGCGTGGTGCTTGCGTCGCTCCTCATCGCCCGCGTCGACTTCCTCGTGCTGGCCTGGCCGATCGGCTCGCTCCTCGCCTTCGCCGTTGCGGCGGTGATCGTCGGTGTGATCGCCGCAGTGTTGCCGGCGCGGCGGGCGGCGAAGCTCAACGTGCTCGAAGCGCTGCAGTACGAGTGACGCCGTGAGCAGCATCGAGTCGCTGAAGGGAATGCTGCTCTTCTCGACGCCGGCGCTCTTCGATCCCAACTTCCGCCGCACGGTCATCCTCGTCGCCGAGCACGGCGAGGACGGCGCGATGGGGCTCGTCCTCAACCGGCCGTCCGAGACGACGGTGGAGGAGGCCGTGCCCGAGTTGGCAGAAGTCGCCGGGCCTGACTCGCCGGTCTTCGTGGGCGGACCGGTGCAGCCGCAGGCCGTGCTCGTGCTCGCCGAGTTCGACGAGCCTGGCGACGCGGCGACTGTGGTGTGCGGCGACATCGGCTTCGCGCGGGCAGACGGCGATCTCGATGACCTCGCGCGGACGACGCGGCGCGCTCGCGTCTTCGCCGGCTACTCAGGCTGGTCGCCGGGCCAGCTGGAGGCGGAGCTCGAAGAGGACTCGTGGCTCGTCGAGCCGGTAGACGACATCGACCTGCTGGCCGAGGACGAGGATCTCTTCGGCTCGGCCCTCCGGACCAAGGGCGGCACGTACCGCATCCTCGCCCTCATGCCCGACGATCCGCGGCAGAACTAGGCGCGCAGCTCCTGGGGTGTCAGCGGACGGTCGCCTAGCTCGGCTAGCGTCGGCACGCGGCCGCGGACGACGTCCAGGACATAGTCGGGAGAGTCGGCAAGCGGGCTGACGATCTTCGAGCCCTTCAGGAGCACGCGGCCCGGCATCGGCGAGGTGTGGACGGCGAGGTGTGGTTCCTTGTAGCCGCGCTCGGCGAGGATCGCGTTGGCCTCCGCGACTGGGTCGCAGGTCATCCCTGCAGCTTCTGCCGCAGCATGTCGCCCACGAGCTTCGGGTTCGCCGCGCCCTTCGTTTCCTTCATCACCTGGCCGACGAAGAACCCGAGCACGCCTTCCTTGCCGCCGCGGTAGGCGGCGACCTGGTCGGGATTCGCCTCCAGCACGGCGTCGATGACAGGCTCGAGCGTGCCCTCGTCTGACACCTGCTCGCGCTCCAGGTACGTGTCCGCCTTGAAGCCGGTCTTGCCGCTTTCCGCGACGGCCTCGAGATAGACGTCGCGGGGTAGCCGTTCTCGCGCCTCGATCACCCGCGCGAGCTCTGCTGGCTCGGCGACTGTTACGCCGGCGGCCTCGTTGCGGACGAGGTTCGCTGCGACGCGGGCGTCCACGCCGGCGGCGACGAGCTTGCCGTACTCGCCGTCGCGGCCCGTCGTCACGAGCTCCCACGCCGTCGTAAAGCCGATGGGGCCCTCGAGCGCCCGGATGCGCGTGGCCGGCGCATCCGCCGGCTCCCGATCCGTGCCCAGCTCGGGCCGAATCGGCACGAGATCGGGCTCGGGGAAGTACCGATAGTCGTCGGCCTCCTCCTTCGAGCGGTGAGGCGTGAGCTTGTCGGAGCCGGCGTCATAGTCGTACGTCTCCTGCACGACCTCGTCCTCGGCGTCGTAGAGCGCGATCTGCTCGCGCACTGCGGCGTCGATCCCGCGCCCGAGGAACGAGAACGAGTTCATGTTCTTCAGCTCCCAGCGCGTGCGGAAGCCCTCCTCGCCCGCCTCCCGCACGGACACGTTGGCGTCGACGCGCATCGTTCCCTTTTCCATCTCCGCGTCCGAGACGCCGAGCTCGACGACCGTCTGCCGGAGCAGCGCGAGGAAGCGCTTCACGTCTTCGGCGGAATGGAGATCGGGGCGCGTGACGATCTCGACGAGCGGCACGCCGCCGCGGTTGTAGTCGACAAGCGAGCGGCCGGCGCCGACGATCCTCCCTCCGGCGCCGCCGACGTGGACGGTCTTCGCCGCGTCCTCCTCGAGATGGACACGCTCTATTCCGACCTCGAGGTCTCCGTCCTCGCCGGGGACGGAGAACGAGCCGTCCACGCAGAGCGGCTCGTCGTACTGGGAGATCTGGTAGCCCTTCGAAAGGTCGGGATAGAAGTAGCTCTTGCGGTGGAAGACCGCGCGCTCGGCGAGGTCGCAGCCGAGCGCCCGCCCGAGGTCGATCGTCCACTCGACGGCCTGGCGGTTCGGCACGGGCAACGAGCCCGGATGGCCGAGGCAGATGGGGCACGTCGTCGTGTTCGGCGCTGCGCCGAAGCCGTTCGGGCAGCGGCAGAACATCTTCGTCTGCGTCTTCAGCTGGACGTGGATCTCCAGGCCAATGATGGTCTCCCACGTCATCGCAGGCGCTCCGGCACGACGTCGAACGCGAGAGCCTGCTCGAGCGCGTGCCCCGCGCGGAAGAGCGTGTTCTCGGAGAACTGCGGCCCCACGAGCTGCAGGCCCACGGGGAGACCTTCGGAGAGGCCGCACGGAATGGACAGCCCTGGCAGACCGGCCATGTTGGACGGGATGGTGAGGATGTCCGAGACGTACATCGCGAGCGGGTCCTGCGTCCGCGCGCCCAGCGGGAACGCGACCGTGGGCGACGTCGGGCTGACGAGCAGGTCGAACCGCTCGAACAGCGCCGCGTGCTCGCGGCCGATCACCGTCCGCACCTTCTGCGCCTGGCCGTAGAACGCGTCGTAGTAGCCGGCCGAAAGCGCGTACGTGCCGAGCATGATGCGCCGCTTTGGCTCGTCACCGAACCCCTCGTCGCGCGTTCGCTTCGACAGGTCGAAGTAGCCGCCCTCGCCCTCCGCGCGCGGGCCGAAGCGAACGCCGTCGTAGCGCGCGAGGTTCGACGACGCCTCAGACGGGGCGATGAGGTAGTAGCACGCGAGCCCGTACTCGACCGAAAGCGGCAGCTCGCAGGTGTCGACCTCCGCGCCGAGCTCCTCGCAGAGCGCGATTGCGCGGGCGACCGCCTCCTGCACGCCGGGCTCGATGCCCTCGGCCTCGTTCAACTGCACCGGCACGCCCACGCGCAGCCCCGCGAGATCGTCCGGCGTCGGGTACCTCCACCGGCACAGGCAGCTCGACCGTCGTCGTGTCGCGCGGGTCGCGGCCGGCGATCACCGAGTAGAGGAACGCGCAGTCGGCGACGGTCTTCGCGATCGGCCCGATCTGGTCGAGGCTCGACGCGAAGGCGATGATCCCGTACCGCGAAACGGTGCCGTACGTGGGCCGGAGTCCCACGACGCCGCAGAGGGCGGCGGGCTGCTTGATCGAGCCGCCCGTGTCGGATCCCAGCGCCCAGGGGGCGAGCCCCGCGGCGACGGCCGCGGCCGATCCCCCGGACGAGCCGCCCGGCACGCGCGCGGGATCCCACGGGTTGAACGTCGGCCCGTACGCCGAGTTCTCGGTCGACGAGCCCATCGCGAACTCGTCCATGTTCGTCTTCCCCAGCAGGGACAGTCCCCGCCCGCGGCACCGCTCGGCGACCGTGGCGTCGTACACCGGCACATACCCGGCGAGGATCTTCGAGCCCGCAGTCGTCTCCACCCCGGCGGTCGAGATGAGGTCCTTGAACGCGATTGGAATGCCCTCTGCGCCGGCATGGTCGAGCCGCCGGAGGTAGGCGTTGACGTCGTCCTCCCGCGCGAGGTACGCGGTATGCAGCTCGACGGAGGAGACCTCGCCGCGCGTCAGGAGGTCGTTCGCGTCCTTCGCTGTCAGCCGCAGCGTGTCGATCACGAGGCGGGCACTCCGAACGAGCCGTCCTCGGGGTCGGGCGCGTTCGCGAGCGCGTCCTCGAGCGTGAGGCACGGTTCGGGGACGTCCTCGCCGAACACGTTCACGATGTCGAGCGGGTGTGAGGTTGGCTCGACACCCTCGAGGTCGAGCTCGGCGATCTTCCCTACCGATTCGAGGATGGCCGAGAGCTGGCCCTCGAAGCGCGTCACCTCTTCCTCGGACAGGCCGAGCTGCGCGAGCGCCGCGACGTGCAACACCTGCTCTCTCGTGATCGCCATTCAATTCATCCTCTCAAAGCTGAGGGCCCCTTCCGGGGCCCTCGAAATGCGGAAGGGAGTGCCCCTACTCGGCAGGCCGTACGTTCGAGGCCTGCAGGCCCTTGTCGCCCTGGGTGATCTCGAACTCGACGCGCTGGCCCTCGGTCAGCGTCCTGTATCCCTCCATCGTGATCGAGGAATGGTGGACGAACACGTCCTCCCCACCCTCGCGCTCGATGAAGCCGAACCCCTTCTCGTTCGAGAACCACTTGACCGTGCCGACGGCCGTCTGTCCTACCTGGTCCACCGCGCCCCTCCTTGTGACTGTTGAGCGCCGCGGACGTTACCCAACTCCGCTACGGAAACGCAAGCATTCCCTGGCGATAGCGGGCGGCGAGCACGGTGTTGCGCAGGAGGATGGCAATCGTCATCGGTCCGACCCCGCCGGGAACGGGTGTCAGGTGCCCGGCGACCTCGGCGACGGCCGGATCGACGTCGCCCGCGAGGCCCTCGGGAAGCCGCGTGATACCGACGTCGATAACCGCTGCTCCCGGCTTGACCATGTCCGGTGTGACGAGATGCGGTTGGCCGACGCCGGCCACGAGGACGTCCGCCTCTCGGGTGTGGGAGGCGAGGTCGGCGGTTCGCGAGTGGCAGATCGTCACGGTGGCGTTCTCCGCGAGCAGCAGGTGCGCCATCGGCTTGCCGACGATCTGGCTGCGACCGATGACGACGGCGCGGCGCCCCTCCAGCTCGACGCCGTGCTCGGCCAGCAGCTCCATGCACCCAGCCGGCGTGGCGGGAACGAACGTCGGATGCCCGAGGTAGAGCTGGCCGGCGCTGACGGGATGGAAACCGTCGACGTCCTTCGCCGGCGACACGAGGCGCGTCGCGGCGCTGCCGTCGAGCTGCTTCGGCAGCGGGAGCTGGACGAGGATGCCGTCCACGCGGTCGTCCGCGTTGAGCTGCTCGACGACGGCGCGAAGCTCGTCGGCGGTCGTCTCGGGCGACAGCCGGTGGTCGTGGCTCTCGATCCCGGCCTCGTCCGCTGCGCGGTGCTTGTGGTCGACGTAGATGTGCGACGCGGGGTCGTCGCCGACGAGCACCGTCGCCAACCCCACATGGCCCAGCTCGGCGACGTCGGCCGCCACCTGCTCGCGGATGCGAGCCGCGAGCGGAGCGCCTTTCATGAGCACCGCGGACATGGGGCGCTACGTTATCGCCCGATGGCGACGCTGACCGCGGTCATCCCCGCGACGAACGACCCGCCGACGCTCGCCGCGTGTCTCGACGCGATCGCGGCCGCGGACGAGCCGCCGGAGCAGCTCGTCGTCGTCACCGAGGGAGACGGGCCGGCGGCGGCGAGGAACGCGGGCGCCGCCGACGCGACCGGGGATGTCGTCGTCTTCGTTGACGCGGACGTGCTGCCGCACGCCGACGCGTTCGGTCGGATCCGGGCGGCGTTCGACGCGGATCCAGGGCTCACCGCCGTCTTCGGCTCGTACGACGACTCCCCCGCCGACCCGGGCACCGTCTCGCAGTTCCGCAATCTCCTCCACCACCACGTCCACCAGGAGGGCGCCGGAGAGGCGACGACGTTCTGGGCCGGCCTCGGGGCGGTGCGCACGGATGCGTTTCGCGGCGTGGGCGGGTTCGACGCGGAGCGCTACCCGCTTCCCTCCGTCGAGGACATCGACCTCGGGACGAGGCTCTCGCGTGCCGGCGGGAAGATCGTCCTCGACCCGCTGCTCCAGGGGACGCACCTGAAGCGGTGGACGCTCTCGGACATGGTGGCGACGGACTTCTGGCAGCGCGGCGTGCCGTGGGTCGAGCTCGTCCTGCGGCACGGCGCCGGCTCGACTGCGCTCAATCTCGGCTGGCGGCATCGTGCGAGTGCGGGAGCGGCAGTCGTCGCAGCGGTCGGGCTCGTGCGCGGGCGGCCGCTCCAAACGGTGGCGGGCGTCGCCGGCCTGGTGGCGCTGAACCGGGACTTCTACGAGCTGCTGCTGCAGCGTCGAGGGCCGACGACGGCGCTCGTCGGCGTCGGTCTCCACGCGCTGCACCATGTCACCGGGGCCGCCGCCGTGCCGGTCGCGCTCATACGCAGCGTCTGACGTGGAGATCCGCCGCGTGACGACGGGACGCGTTCGCGGCAAGCGGCGAACAGGGCCGCTGCGCTACCTACCCGGCGGCTGGAGCGACGAGACCGTTCCGGTGCACGCGTTCGCAGTGGAGCATCCCGACGGCGTCTGCCTCTTCGACACGGGTCAGACCGCACGGGCCGCACGCGGGGGCCACCACCCGCGCTGGCATCCGTTCTTCTGGCTGGCGCGCTTCGAGCTCGAGCCGAAGGACGAGGTCGCGTCACAGCTCGATCCCCAGTCCGTCCGCTGGGTCGTCCTCTCGCACCTGCACACGGATCACGTCGGCGGCCTTCCTGCCTTCGTGCACGCGGACGTATTCGTTTCACGCGCCGAATGGGAACGCGCGCAGGGGCTGCGAGGACGCGTCCGCGGCTACATCCCCCAGCACTGGCCCCGCGGCCTCGAGCCACGGCTCGTCGACCCGCCGCACGATGTCGCCGGCGACGGCTCGCTGATCATCGTCTCGCTGCCCGGGCACACGCCGGGGCACGCCGGGCTGGTCGTGCAGGGCGCGACGCTGCTCGCCGGTGATGCAGGCGACGTCGGCGGGTTCGAGGGACGCGTCCTGCGCGCCCACGACTAGGCTCTCGCCGTGCGCGCTGCGGTAGTCGGCCTCGGTTGGGCGGCCGGGGAGTTTCACCTCCCCGCGCTGCAAGCCGTGGAGGGCGTCGAGCTCGTCGGCGGCGCAGATCCGTCCGAGGAGCGGCGCGCCTGGTGGGCCAAGAGCACCGACTCGCCGGCGTTCGCGTCGATCGAGGAGCTCATCGACTCGGCACGGCCCGAGCTCGTGGTCGTGGGCACGCCGCCCGACTCCCACGCCGATCTCTCCACCAAGGCGCTCGAGGGCGGCGCTCACGTGATCTGCGAGAAGCCGTTCGTCTCCACCGTCGAAGAGGCCGACCGCGTGCTCACGGCCGCTACGGCAGCCAGGCGGAGCGTCGCCGTGAACCACCAGTACCGCGCGAAGCCCGTCTTCCGAGCCGTGAAGGACCAGATCGGCGAGCCGGACGTCGGCCGCCTCGTCTTCTGCCAGGTGTCGCAGCTCATGGACCTGGCCCCGTGGAACGAGCCGGTGCCCTGGCGCGCGGCCATGCCCAACCGGACGCTCTTCGAGGCGGGCTGCCATCTCGTCGACCTCCTGCTCGACCTCTTCGAGGAGCTGCCCGAGGCCGTCTACGCACGGCACACGAGCGGCCTCGACGCCTCCCGGAACGCGGACGCGATCCACCTCGTCATGCTCGAGTTCTCCGGCGGCAGGCTCGCACAGCTCACGATCGACCGACTGTGCAAGGCCGGCACGCGGTACATCGAGCTGCGTGCGGACTGCGAGCACGCGTCGCTGCGGGCGTCCCACGGCGGCCGTGTGCTGCTGCAGCTGGGAATGAAGCGCGCGGAGCGGCCGGGCATCCGCCTCCTGTACGGCCTCGGCGGCGTCGCGTGGGCCGAGCGAGGCCTGAGCAGGAAGAAGCTCGCGCGGAACCCGCGCAACCCGGGAGTTGCCGCCACCGTCACGCTCTTTCGGGAAATCGTGGCCGCGCTGGAGGCGGGCCGCGAGCCGCCGTCGAGTGGCGCTCAGGCGCGGGACGGGCTGCGGGTGATCGAAGCGGCGTACCGGTCAGCGGAGACCGGTCAGCGCGTGCAGCTCACCGGCGCTTCCTGACCGTCAGCGAAGCTGTCGCCGAGTCGGTCCGGTTGCCGATTGCTGTCGCGCGCAGCCGCAGTGCGTAGGCGCCGGCCTTCAGCGCTCGGCCGAAGGTCACGGTGTTGGCGCCGGCCTTGCCCTGCTGCCTCACGCGCAGGACGACGGAGCCGCGGCGGACCACGTCGAGCCGCGCTGCCGCGCGCTCGGAAAGCGTGAAGCGAAGCGTCGCCGGACGGCCCGCGGTCGTACGCAGCTGCTTGACGACGACGCGCAGCACGAGCCCCGGCCGCAGGTCCATCTTCACCAGCCGCACGCGGTTGTTCGCGGAGTCGCCGACGAGGAACCCCGACAGGTCGGCGAGCACGGCGAGCGCCTTCGGCTGATTGAGCGCCGCCGCAGTCGGCGGGCCGCCGTCGCCCGAGAACCCGGCGGCGCCGGTTCCCGCCACCGTCGTGAAGTCGTCGACTGCCGTGACGCGAAGCACACGGTTGCCATTCGTGTCGGTGACGAGGAAGGTGCCGTCCGGCAGCGCAGCGACCCCGTGTGGAGCCGGAAGCTTGGCGACGGTCGTGATCGTGCCGTTCGCAGCCACGCGGCGGACCCGTCCATTTCCGGCGTCCGCGACCAGGAAGCCGCCTTTCGCGAGCGGCGAGACGGAGAACGGCAGGTTGAGCTGCGCGGCCAGCGCCGGGCCGCCGTCGCCCGAGAAGCCTGGGGCTCCGTTGCCCGCGACGGTCGTGATGACGCCCGCCGGCGATATTCGCCGTACGCGGTGGTTCCCTGAGTCGGGGAAGAGGATCGTGCCGTCCGGAAGCGAGGCGATACCTCTTGGCCCCACGATCTGCGCCGCGGTCGCGGGGCCGCCATCGCCTGAGAAGCCCGCCGCGCCCGTGCCGGCAATAGTGCTGATCGTGCCTGCCGGGGACACCCTGCGGATGCGGTTGTTGCCCGTGTCGGCGAGGACGAAGCCGCCGCCAGGAATTGGGGCGACGCCGTGGACGCCGAAGAGCTGGGCGGCGGTCGCAGGGCCGCCGTCCCCCGAGTAGCCGGCCTGGCCGGTTCCCGCCGCGCGGAAGGTTCGCCCGTCCGCTCCGACGCGCAGTACGACGTGGGCGAAAGGCTCGGCGACGAGGAAGCCGCCCGTCGAGACGAAGGAGAGGCCGCGCGGGTGATCGACCGGCACCGCAGTCGCCGGGTCGCCGTCCGCTCCGCCGAGCCCTCCCGCGCCGTTGCCCGCAACGGTGCTGATCGTCGCCGGGCCCGCAGCAAGGGCCGCAGCGGTAGCGGCCGCCGCGGCCGCGAGGGCAGCGACTGCGAGCCCGCGCCTCACGCGCCAGCCTCTCGGGCGCGCACGACGTATTGCACCTTCTCCACGAGCGCGACCTCCTCGACGCTGAGCCCGTGCTGCTCGAGCACGGCCCTGAAGCGCGAGAACGGCACGAGCGGCATCCGGGGTGGCGCAGTGCGACCCGACCCCAAGAAGCGCTTCACGAACCGCACGAGCGGATACTGCACGTGAGCCCGCCAGCGGGTCGCCAGCGCGTCGTAGTTCGGGAAGCTCGCGACGAGGGTTCCTCCGGGACGGAGCACGCGCACGAGCTCCGCCACGGCGCCCTCGAGGTCGTGCGCCGCGTATTCCAGCACTCCCGTCGCCACGACTGCATCGAAACGACTCGTCCTCGAAGGGGAGCTCGCCGATCGACGCCTCGAGCAGCCGGTCCTCAGCGTGTGGCAGCCGCTCGCGCGCACGCGCCACCATCGCAGGGGCGATGTCGATCCCCGTAACGCGCCAGCCCCGGCGATCGAGCTCGGCCAGCAGCACGCCGCCTCCCATGCCGGCGTCGAGCACGTCCCCCGGCTGCTCGCCGAGCAGGGCGACGGCCACCTCCGCTCGGCGCCGCAGCACCCGCCCCTTCGACCCGCCGCTGGCGTACCCGCGGTCGTAGTCCGACGACGTCGCGTCGAAGAACGCCTGCACGTCCTGCGTGCCGGCGCCGCCCGGCGTCGCGACGGCGAACAGCGTGTGCCCGAACCCGAGCCGCCGGCCGGGCGATCTCAGATATCGCGCTTCGAGCCCGAGCAGCGTACGAGCCGATCGCGTTGACGAGCGCGCCCGAGGACGCAGGGATGCCGCACGTCGTGCCCGTCGGCGGCCTGGGCCTCTTCCCGCGGATCGACCCCCATGCCGAGAGGACGCTGTTCGCGTGCGTGAGCCGCTCGACGCGGAAGCCTGCCGCCTCGAGCTGCTCTCGCAACAGGTCGCTCGTCGTAGAGCCGCCAGTCGTCCCGCTCGCGCCGCGCTCTCCGGCCGCCGTTCGTGCGAACGACCAGCGCTCCGCTCCTCCTTCAGCACGCGTCGCAGCTCGCCGAGCGAGGCAGCGACCGCCCGTTCGTCCACGTGTTGCAGCACGTCGTTCAGCGCGACGAGGTCGAATGAGCCGTCGTCGAACGGAATCGCGTCGACCGGCGCGACGTGGAGCTCGACGCCGGGAACCGCAGCTCGCGCCAGCTCGACCGCCTCGGGGCTGAGGTCGAATCCGCAGAGCCGGTCGAACGCGCCGGTGCGGGATGCCCAGGCGAGAAAGGCGCCGGTGCCGCAGCCGGCGTCGAGCAGGCTGAGGTGGCCGCGGTCGACCCGATCGCGGAGCAGCGCCCTCGTGATCTCGAGCATGCCCGTCCGCCACCAGTGCCCCTTCTCGACGGCATGCATGCGCTCGTAGTAGTCGGACGGCACGTTCTTCATCGCGTCCCCCGCCGTTCGAGCCCGTCCGCCGCCAGCCCGAGCAGCCGCGCGAACGACCGCTCGAGCGTCAGCTCCGTCGTCACGAAGCGGTGTGCCTCCTCGGTGATGCGGCGCCTCGCGGCCTCGTCCGCCAGGTACTGCGCGGATCGACTCGGCGAGCCGCTCCGCCGGCGCCTCGACGTAGTGCACGCCGGGCACGTACGGCTCCGGCAGGTACAGCGGCTCCGAGACGACGAGCGCGCCGTTCGCCATCGCCACGACGAGACGCACGTCGGGCAGGTGGCCTTCGAGCCGAGGGATGTTGAGCGCGATCGTCGCGCGGTTCATCAGCTCGACGCGTCCCTCGCCCCACAGGTCGGGGTTCGCGTAGTCGCCGAGCGTGAGGACGTCCACGCCCTCGCGCTCGAGGCGCCGCAGGATCCGGCGCCTCCGCGGCAGCCGGAAGTCACCGAGGAAGATGACGGGGATATCGCGCTCGAGCTGGAGCAGGCGCCCGAACGACTCGTGGTAGCCGAGCGGCACGTGGTCGACGATCGATCCCGTCTTCCGCGAGATACGCCTGGTACGCCTTCGTCGCGACGGCGAGGGCGTCGACCGCGCCGGAGCGGGCGAGCCGTCTTCAGGAAGCGGGCGTTCGAGTAGTGGTCGTTGATGCGCCGGTCGCGGAGGACGATCTTGCCGAGCTCCCGCGCCGTCAGCGGCTGACCACGCAACCCTGCCGCGCGCGGCATGGGCAGGGGCTCGGTGTGCCAGACGAGGACGACGGGCCGGCGGGCCGACGGAAGCGCTCGCGACGCGCTCGAGCGTCCGCTCGTACGAGCGCGTGGCCCCCGACACGAACAGCAGGCGGTCGGGCGAGAGATCCACCTCGTCCTCGACGACGAGCCGAACCTGGAAGCCGAGCCCCTGGAGCACCTCGGCGGCGATCGGCGCGCTCGACATCGCGAGGTCTTCGCGGATGAGCAACTCGATCGAGTAGCCCTCGCAGGCGCTCGAACGCGGCAGCGACGACGCCCGGCATGCGGGCGGATTCTAGACTCCGCCGACATGGCGGCGGGCTCAACGGGCGAGGGAACGATCCTCTTCGGCGGCAGCGGGTTCCTCGGGCCCTACATCCTCGAGCAGTGCCCGGCCATGGTCTCCGTGGGCCGGTCGCCACCGCCGACCGCGAACCGCCACGTCCACGTCGACAGCCTCGCCGACCTCTCGGCGCTCGACGGACTCGACTTCGACAAGGTCGTGTTCATCATCGGGAACACCGACCACCACGCGATGGAGCGCGAGCAGATCCCGCCTGGCGAGCCGACGGCGTTCGACTACCACGTGACGCCGCTGCTTCAGGCAATGGAGCAGCTGAAAGGCCGTCCGATCACGAAGTTCATCCACTTCTCGACGATCCTCATGTACGACGAGGCGCGGATCACGCTCCCCGTGTCGGAGCACGCGCCGATCGACCCGTACAAGAACCGCTACGTCCTCAGCAAGTACCTCGCCGAAGAGGCCTGCAAGTTCTATGCGCACTGGCTGCCCATCATCAACGTCCGCTTCTCGAACCTCTACGGGCCCACGCCGCTGCGGCGGTTCGACCTCATCCACGTGCTCGTCAACCAGCTGCTCGAGGAGGGCCGAGGGCAGGTGTGGACCACGAAGCCGCAGCGGGACTTCATCCACGCTCAGGATGCGGCCGACGCGATCGTCGCGTTGCTCGACGCGGACTACACGGGCACCGTGAACCTCGGCACGGGCACGATGACGCCGGTCGGCCACGTCGTCTCGCTGCTCGAGGAGCTGAGCGGCTGCCCGATCGACGTCCAGGGCGTACCCGTCGAAGGGTTCATGGAGTTCCGCTGCGACATGACAACGCTCGAGCGCATCGTCGACTGGCGGCCGCGGATCTCGATCGAGGACGGCGTGCGCGACACGTTCGAGACCATGCGCTCGTACCGAGGCTAGGCTTCGCCCCGCTGTGCGACCTCAAGTCACAAAGCCCGAGCCAGAGCCTTCCTCGGCGGCAGGCCGCCGGATCGGCATCGGCGACTGCGCGATCTCCGGCCGCGCGAAGGAGCTCGTGCTTCAGGTGCTGAACTCGAACCGCCTCTCGGCCGGCCCGGTGATGGCACAGTTCGAGCACGAGGTCGCCGCGCTGCACGGCTGCGCGTACGGGCTCATGCTGAACAGCGGCACGAGCGCGCTCCAGGTGGCGCTCGCCGCGCTCAAGGAGCGGCACGGCTGGCAGGACGGCGACGAGGTGCTGGTGCCCGCCGTGACGTTCGTCGCGACGTCGAACGTCGTCCTCTACAACGGCCTCACGCCGGTGTTCTGCGACGTCGAGCCCGACTACTTCTGCATCGACCCGACGCGGATCGAGGAGCGGATCACGCGATCGCACGCGGGCGATCATGCCGGTGCACATCGGCGGGCTTCCCTGCGACATGGACCCGATCCTCGAGGTCGCGGCGAAGCACGGGCTGCGGATGGTCGAGGACTCGGCCGAGTCGTTCGGCGTGCATTACAAGGGTCGCCCCGTCGGCTCCTTCGGCGACGTGGGCTGCTTCTCGACGTACGTGGCGCACGTGATCTCCACGGGCGTCGGCGGCGTCTGCACGACCGACGACCTCGAGCTGCTGACGCTGATGAAGAGCCTCATGAACCACGGGCGGGACGCCGTCTACACGCGAATCGACGATGACATGGACGCGGCGAGGGCGGTCGAGCTGGAGATTCCGGCGCGCCGCTTCTCGTTCATCCGACTCGGACACAGCTTCCGCGCGACGGAGATGGAGGCTGCGCTCGGCATCGCCCAGCTGGAGGAGCTGCCGGCGCGCTCGGCCCGGCGGATGGAGATCGTGCGACGGCTGACGGAAGGCCTTTCCCCGTTCGAGGACCGGCTCCAGCTGCCGCACGCGCGGCCCGAGTCCGAGCACGCGTACATGTTCTTCCCGCTCGTCGTGCGCGACGCGTCGCTCCAGCGGAACGACCTCGTCGACCACCTCGAACGACACGGGATCGAGACACGCCACCTCCTCCCGCTCATCAACCAGCCCGTCTACCGCGACCTCTTCGGCGACCTCGACGAAGCGTGTCCGGTGGCGGCTCGTCTCAATGAGGACGCCTTCTACATCGGCTGCCAACCCGAGCTCACGGACGACGACGTGGACTACGTCATCGCCTGCTTCGAGTCGTACCTCCGGTGACGCAAGCGCTCTCGGGTAGGAGCCGCGGCCGGCGACCGCGCGCGGCCGGTGCGCTGCCAGATCTGCAAGGCGGTGACCGTGCCGGGCGTCGACCTCGGCCACCAGCCGGTGAGCGACCTCATCCTCACCCGCGCGCAGCTCAACCGCCCGGAGACCTTCTACCCGATGCAGCTCCACCACTGCCCCGACTGCGGGCTCACGCAGCTCGGCTACATCGTGAGCCCGAAGGTCGTCTACAAGAACTTCCCGTTCGTGAGCGGGACGACGCGGACGGCGACGGAGCACCTCCAGGGCCTCGCGCGCCTGCTCGTGGAGATCGGCTCGCTCGGGCAGCGACTCCTTCGCCGTCGACATCGGCTCGAACGACGGGACGCTGCTCAAGGGCTTCGCGCCTCACGGCGTGCGCTTCCTCGGCATCGACCCCTCGGGTGATCCCGTGCGCATCGCGAACGAGCAGGGCATCCCCACGCTGCACGACTTCTTCACGGAGGAGTCGGCGCGCCGGATCCGCGACGAGCACGGCACCGCCGACGCGATCTCCGCCGCCGGCGTCTTCGGCCACATCGCCGATCTCGCGTCGGTCATGCGCGGCGTCGACGCGCTGCTCGCGCCCGAGGGCGTCTTCCTCACGGAGAACCAGTACTGGCTCGACATGGTCGAGCGGCTGCACTACGACAACATGTTCCACCAGCACCTGCGCTACTACTCGATGAGGCCGCTGCTCCGGCTCTACGCCGACTACGGCCTCGAGATCTTCGACGTGCGGCGCTCGGAGGTGTACGGCGGGTCGATCACGGTGCTCGCCGGGCAGGCCGGGGAAGCACCCGGTGTCGCCGCGGGTCGAAGAGCTGCTCGCGGAGGAGGAGGCGGCAGGCCTCTACGACGAGCCCACGTGGCAGCGGTTCGCGAGCGCGGTCGAGGATCGGCGAGCGCGCGCTCTTCGACGCCGTCCACGGGCGGGTGCAGGCAGGGCGAGAAGGTCGTCGGCATCGGCGCGCCCGCCAAGGCGTCGACGGTCTGCAACTACTGCCGGCTCGGGCCGGAGCTCGTCGACTACGTGACGGAGATCAACCCGCTGCGCATCGGGATGTTCCTGCCCGGCGTGCACATCCCGATCGTCGACGAGGAGCTCTTGTTCTCGGATCCCGAAGCCCGCCGACGCCGGGATCTTCTTCGCGTGGAACTACGCGGACGAGATCGTGCCGAAGCTCCGCGAGCGCGGCTTCACGGGCGAGCTGATTCAGCCCTGAACCAGGCCACGGTCTCGGCGAGGCCCTCCTCGAGCGACACGCGCGGCCGGAAGCCCGAGCCTGCAGACGGTACGTGTCCGCCGTCCACCGCTGGGCGATGCCGGCACGGACGTCCCCCGTGTACGTGACTCGCGGATCGAGGCCCATCGCCTCGCGAGATGCGCTCCGCGACCTCTCGGATCGTCACCTCCCGGCCATCGCTCGCGTTGTAGACCTCGCCTTCGAGCGTCGCCTCGTGGCGACGAGGATCATGGCGTCGACCACGTCGCGACGTAGCTCAGGTCGAGTAGCTCGCTGCCGTCGCCGTGCGACCACGAGCTCGTCCGGGCGCTCGTGGAGCTTGCGGATGAGGTCGAAGACGACGTGCCGGCGCAGGCGCGGCCCGTAGACGTGAAAGAGGCGCAGGGTCGCCGTCCGCAGGCCGTACAGCCGTGGAGCGGCGCCGACATAGTGCTCGGCGGCGAGCTTGCTCACGGCATACGGCCAGACCGGGATCGGCAAGGTCTCGTCCGACCAGGGTGAGTCGGGCGAGAACCCGTAGATCGCCGCCGACGCGAGTTCACGACGGCGCCGCGTCCGCGACCTCGCGGACCGCCTTCATCACGTTCAGCGTCGCGAGGACGTTCTTCTCGAAGTCCGCGCGCGGATCCTCGATCGAGCCGCTGACGCGTGCCGCCGGCCAGGTGGAATACGATCTCGCAGGACGCGAGGGCCTCCCGCGCGTCGTCGGTTGCAGGTCGAGCGATGGACGTCGTCGCACGGGCGACGGAGGAGCGATTGGTCGGGCTTCCCGTCGACCGGTTGTCGATGATCATGACGCTCGCACCGCGCTCGGCAAGCCCCTCCACGAGATGCGAGCCGATGAAGCCGGCTCCTCCGGTCACGAGCGGGCCCGTCACGCTCGCGCCGCCTCGGCGAGCACGTCCAGCGTCGCGTGCGAGCAGCGTTCCCAGGTGAAGCGGGAGGCGTGCGCGAGACCGCGCTCGACGAGCTCCGGCGGAGAGCCTCGTCGTCAGCCAGCCGCTCCATGGCGGCGGCGAGCTCGGCACGTCGGCCTTCGTCATCAGCAGCGCGCGCCCGCCCGCTGCTCGCGCAGGCCGGGGGTGTCGACCGTGAGCAGCGGGCACCCGGTCGCCTGCGCCTCCAGCGCTGTGAGCGACAGCGCCTCGTACGAGTACGGCAGGACGAACGACTCGGCGCCCGCGTAGAGGAGGCTGAGATCGTCGTCGGCCACGTAGTCGTAGTGCCGGAAGTCGTCCTCGTACGCGAGCTCCCGCGCCTTTCCGTCGAGATCAACGCCGGTCGTGTTCGAGGCCGACGACGAGCAGCCTGTGCGGCCTCGCGGCACGCTGCTTAAGCTCCGCGAAGGCCTCCACGAGCATCGGCACGTTGCGCCTGGCCGTCAGCTTGCCCACGTAGAGGAAGTACGGCGCGGTCTGACGCCGAGGTGACGGCGCACGGCCCCTCGGGCGTCCGAGGGTCGTCGCGCATCGGCCTGAAGATCTCCGCCGGCGCGAGCGGAACGACGCGGATGCTCTCTCTGGCGACGCGATAGGCACCCGCGATGTCTGTCGCCGCCGCCTCGCTCGATGTGATGACGAGCGCAGCGCGGCGAGCGCTCCAGCCGTAGACCGGGCTGTAATGAGCGCGCGTCCGCCAGGGATAGAGCTCGGGAAAGAGCTTCTGCGTCGCCTCGAAGATCGTCACGACCGTGCGGGTGCGCGCGGCCAGCGGTGCAGAGTACGACGGGCAGAAGAGGACGTCGTCGCGCGCGGCGCGCGCCAGCCTGAGGTTCTCCCAGACGAGCTTCGGCCAGTGCGGCGGCACGACGTGCTCGCGGATCGTCTGCGGCAGTTCGACAACCGAACGGTCGAGGGCAGCCGGCGTGTAGAGCGTCACCTCGTCGAAGCGGCCCGCGAGCACGTCCGGCGTCCAGTGACGGAGGATGTTCGAGACGTAGCGGCCGACGCCCGTGAGCGGGCCGTGCAGGCGCCAGCCGTCGACCCCGAGCCTCATTCCGACCTCCCCCGCATTGAACGCCGGACGCGGAGCTCGGGGTGGTAGCCGCGAATGCTCCGGTAGTTGACGAGGAAGGTGATTGCCGACGCGATGATGCTCGCCACCGCGGCACCGATCAGCCCGAACGTCGTGATGAGGGCAACGTCGATGACGAGGATGAAGCCGAGCGCGATGATGTTGTTCCACATGAGCGTGAGCTGCCGGTCCTGGGCCACGAGCACCGAGATGTACATGAGGCTCAGCGCCGCAAGCGGAATCCGCCAGGAGAGGATCGCCATCACCGGCACCGCGTCCGAGTACTCATCCCCGAACACGAATGGGATCAGGAGCGAAGAGAGGCTCAGGCAGGCGGCCACGATGACGCAGGCGACGAGTGACACCCGGAGCGCCCGGCCGTGCAACGCCGCGATGTGCTCGCTCGCGGTGGCGCTGAGCGCGGAGAGGTAGGAGAGCGAGAAGAGCCCGACGGCGCCCGACGCGAACGCGACGGGCCGGATGGCCACCCCGTAGATGCCGACATCGCGCGGCCCGAGTGCGAGGTCGATGATGAGGATGTCGACGGAGAAGATCGTCGCGCGCGCGACGCCCGAGATCATGAGCGGCAGGCTTCCGCTCAGCGTCGCCCACCAGTACGAGAGGGATGCCCGCGGCCGCAGCCAGCCAAGCTTCCAGATCGCGAACGCGAGGATGACGAGGGCGTAGGTGAGCTCTCCGCCGGCCTCGAGCAGCGGCACCCACTCGATGTTGGACGCGTCGAACACGAGCAGCAGCGCGCCGATGAGCACGAAGCCGCGAGACGCCGCATTACCGACGGCGACGGCGCGCGAGCCGCCGATACCGAGCACCATCCAGCGGAGGTTGAGCGCGATCGCCGGGAAGCAGGCGGCAAAGAGGATGACCGTGTCGCGCGTGAACTCCGACTGGGCAAAGATCTCCACTCCCCCCACGAAGAGGACGGCTGCGACTATCGACAGGACGAGCCGCAGCCCGAGCATCTGCTCGGCGATCTCGCGGAACCGCGCCGGGTTGCGCGCGACCTCGCGGACGTTGTGGAGCTCCGTTCCCGAGTCGACGACGAACCGGAGCCAGCCGACGAGCGCCAGTCCCAGAGTGATGACACCGAAGCCCTGGGGGCCGAGGCGCCGCGCGAGAAGGATCACGACGACGAACCCGATCGCGCGGGCTACCACATCGCCCGTCAGCAGCGCCGCCGACCTCCTCAGCACGGTGCGCCAGCTGCGCTGGGCGTCCATCTGGCCGTTGCTCACGCCCGTCCTCTTCTCCGCCAGGCCGTTACGGCGCCGCGCGCACGAAGGTACGGCTCGAGCCCGCCGGACACGACCCGCCGGAACAGCGCGGGCCGCCTCAGATAGTGGACGTCGACGCGCGGCAGGTACAGCGGATCGCTCGCGGGGCGAACGTGAGCAGGCCGCGTCGTGCAGCCGGCGTCGTACAGCTCGGAGACGAGCGTGGCGACGGCCGGCGAGGGCCCGGCGCCGTACGGATACGCAAGGCTGCGCACGGGGGAACCCACGATCTCCTCGAGGATCGCGCGGCCGTCCCTCAGCTCGCGCTCTGCCGTCGGTGCATCCGCGTTGTCGAGCGGCGCGTGCTCGACGCCATGAGCGCCGATCTCGATGCCTGCTCGATGCAGCTTGGCGAGCTCGTCCGCGCCGGCAAGCTCGAGCGACGGCATCCCGACCGGCTGCGTCGGCCAGTCGTTCCGGCCGCCAAGATGCCCCGCGACACAGAAGACGGTCGCCGTCAGGCCTCGCTTGGCGAGCAGCGGCGCGGCCGTCCGCGCGACGCTCGCGCAGCCGTCGTCGAACGTGATGGCGACCGCGCGCGGCGGCAGCGTGCCGTCACGAAGGCGGGCCGCCAAGCCGGAGATCGTGAGCGTCTCGGCGCCAAGTTCCACGAGGCAGTCGAGCTGCGCTCGGAAGAGATCAGGCTCGATGCAGAGCGGGGCCGGCCCGTCCTCGACGGCGTGGTACGTGAGGACGACCGCCGTCACCGCCGTGCGGACCGGGCGTCGTCGATCGCCGCGAAGTACGCCTGCATGTGGGGCTCCTCGGTCCACAGCCGTTGCCATGCCTCATGACCCTGGTCTCCGAGCCGGCGGCGAAGCTCGGTGTCGCGGAGCAGCAAGTCCATCGCCGCGCGGAGCTCTTCCGGCGTGCGGTACAGCAAGCCGCCCTGCGAGTCCCCGATCACCTCGGTCAGCGCGCCAAGGTCGTGTGCGATCGCCGGCGTCCGCTGGGCGAACGCCTCCAGGGCGACGATCGCGAAGACCTCGTACCCGATCGACGAGACCAGGAGCGCGACCGCTCCCCGATACAGCGGCCGGAGCTGCGACGGATGCAAGCGACCGAGAAACCGGACGTGCTCGAGGCCCGCCGCCTGCCGGCGCAGATCCTCGCCGAACTCCCCCTCCCCGGCGATCAGGAGGTCGGCGTCGCGGTAGTCGCGGAAGGCCTCGATCAGCACGTGAACGCCCTTCAAGCGCTCGAGGCGGCCGACGTAGAGAAAGTACGGCCTCGTCGCTGCCGCCGGGTCCTGCGCCGGGCTCATGCTCCTCCTCTGCATCGACGAAGTACGGCAGGTGCCGCATCGGCGCCGTGAACCCACGCGCGCGGTGCGCGTCGAGCGTGAAGCGGCTCGGCGAGAGGAAGAGGTCTACGTGCCTGACGGAACGCTCCAGCAGCCCGCTGTAGCGCCAGAGCTGCGGCGGCCGCCGGAACGCGAGCGTGCAGCGCAGGCAGTGCGGCTCGACGCAGGGCTCGCGGTTGTACCGGAACAGCACGTGCATCGGGCACACGAGCCAGTGCTCGCTCGTCGTATAGAGCTTCACCGCGTCGCCGTAGCCGAGCACGCCCGGCCCGCCCACGAGCGACGTGTTGTGAAAGTGGATGACGTCGAACTTCGTGCCCTCCATCGCCTCGCGCAGTTGTCGCGCGTAGACGAGCGGCCTGCCGGAGAGGTACGTCGCGAGCGCCGAGCCCCTGGGCGAGCGCGTCTCCAGGCGACGCACAGTGACGCCCTCTGCGTGCTCGAACTCACCTGCGTGCTCGCCACCCAGAGCGCGGTAGGCGTCCGCCGAGTGGACGACGGTCACGTCGTGACCTCTGCGCGCCAGCGCGTTCGTCAGCTGGTACGCGTAGGCGGCGTCACCCCCGAAGTGGTACGGCGGATAGAAGGTCGTCACCATGCAGAACTGAGAGCGGCCTGTCAGCCACGGGCCGCCTCCACCAACACGGCCCGCAGGGCGGCGGCCGATGCATCCCACGACAATCCGTCGGCATGCTGCCGGGCCGCAGCTCCTCGCCGGGCGAGACCGGCCTCGTCGCGCAGGAGGTCGACGAGCCGCTCGGCCAGCCCGTGCGCGTCGTCGGGCCGGAAGAACGCCGCAGCTTCGCCCAGCGTCTCACGGTGCGCCGGGATGTCGCTGAGCACAAGGGGCGTGCCCGCGGCCGCCGCTTCCACCGCCGGCAGCCCGAACCCCTCGGACCTCGACGGCGACACGAAGATCACCGCTCCGGCATAGAGACACGCGAGCGTCTCGTCCGGGACGAAACCGGTGAGCAGCACCCGTTCGCCGAGACCGAGCTCACCGATCTGGCGGCGAAGGTCGTCGGCGGCCGACAGGAAGGTCTCGTCCTCGAGCGCGCCGGCGATGACGAGCCGCAGCGTCGGATCCTCGATGGCCGCATAGGCGCTCAGCAGCGTGTCGAGGCCCTTGTGCGGGCTCACGCCGCCGGCGTAGACGAGAAAGCGCTCGCCGCTTGTCGAGGCCGAGCGGCGAGAGCTCGCGGGCGATGTCCTGCGCCGACCGCGGCCCGAAGACGGGATCGGCCGCCTCGGGCACGACCGCGATCTCCTCCTCGGGAATGCCGAGGTCGGCGGACAGCAGCCGCCGAGATGCACGCGACACCGTGAAGATCCTGTCCGCCCGCTTGACGGCCAGCCACCGCTTCAGCCGCCAGCGGGCTCGTGACCCGCGGGACGGCAGCGTCAGCTCGGGATGCTGCTCGGCGATGACGTCGTGGATGCCGACGACGGTCGGAGCGCCCCGCACCGGAAACCACGTGTAGACGGAGGGGAAGAGGAACACGTCGAGGTCGTCGCCGGATGCCGCTCTCGAAGCGCGAACGACGTCCCTGAACGAACGCCGCGAGTCCGCTGCCGGCGGGCGGCCGAGGGCGACACTGCGAATCTCACCACCCGGCGGAAACTCCTCCTCCTGCGCTGTCCGCTCGTCCGTGACGAGTACGTACTCGTCATCGCCCGCCGCGATGAGCCTCGACACGACGTTGCGCGCGAAGCGGCCGTAGCCACGACGGTTGGCCCAGCTCGTCGCGTCAACGCCCACCTTCATCCGTCAGCGCACCTTCAGCAGGCTGCGCCCGCCGCCGAACGCATACCCCACGGCCTCCCCTGCGGCCCACACGAGCGTGTAGAGGAAGATGAGCGGCGTCGCGATCACGAACTCACGCCGCCGCCGGCCGCGCGAGAAGACGTTCCTCGCCATGCGCCAGTAGAGCACGGGCGGGAGCAGCGGTGCACCGAGGGCGTACAGGAAGCGGCGGCGCCCGAGCGACTCGTTCCGCATGCCTGCGTATGAGCGAGAGTAGTGCCAGCGCTGGGAGAGGAACTCGCCGAGCCCGAAGTCCTTGTCGTGCTCGAGCACCATCCCGGTGGCGCAATGGAGGCCGATACCCCGCTCCACGAGGCGCGCGTGCAGCCATCCCTCCCACCGACCCGCCCGGAGGAGGTCCTCGATGGCGGCGATCGCCTCGCGGTCGTAGGCCACGTTCATGCCCGTGAGCGCCTCGGCCTCGCCCTCCGGCAGCGGCTCCATGAAGGCGCTGTACTCACAGAAGAAGGCAGCCCAGTCGCGAGCACGGTCGGTGACGACGTTGCGGATCGGCCCACCCACGACGGCGTGACCCTGTTCCTGAGCGCTGAGGGCCGCGCCTGCCCACTCGGGCGTCACGCGGCAATGGTCCTCGATCACCGCCACGAGCGGCGCCGTGGAGGCGAAGATGCCCGCCGCCCGCAGCTCGGGGATCGTCTGCTGCTCCTCGAACGAGAGCAGCTTCACGGCCGGCCAGCCGTCCCGGAGCCGTCGGCGGGTCTCCTCGTCGGTCGAATCGGCGACGATCACTTCGGCCGCGGGCGCGCGCTCGGCCAGCGCGTCGAGGCAGTGCCCGACATACGGAAAGCCGTTGACGGAGGCGACGACGACGGAGAGCTTCGGACCGGTCATCGGGCTCGCAGGCTATCGACGTGCCCGACGGCTTCTCCCGCCGCCCAGGCGACGTCGTAGGCGAGCAGCAGCGGCGTCGCCGCGATCAGCCGCAGGCGGAGGCGTCGCCGCGAGAAGACCTCTCGGTACGTCCTGGCCGCGATGACGACCGGCACGACGGCCGCTAGCACGATCCCCGCGACGTTCCGCGCCGTGGAGAAACGCGCGCCGCGCTGCCGGCCGTACTTCCGTCCGTGAACGAGGCGTTGCCGCACGAACGCCCGGAAGCCGGCGGAGCGTCCCTGGTAGACGACGAGGTCGGGGGAATGCCAGAGCCGGAAGCCCTTGTCCAGAAGCGCACGGTTCACCTCGAGCTCCCAGAACCCGTCGCGGTAGACGTCGTGCGTGGCCGCAAGCGCCGCACGCGTGTAGACGGCGTTGTCGCCAGGGAAGTCAGGGGTTTCCCGCCCAGCGAAGGGCAGCATGTCGCGCGCGTAGCGGCAGAAGTACTCGGCCCAGTCGCGAAGACGCAGATCGTCTCCGGGCTCGATCGCGCCACCGACCCCGTCGGCCTCTCTCGACAGGCGCCAGGCCGTGTCGAGCCAGCCCGGGCCGGCCGCATGACGGAGATCGTCAGACACACGATCTCGCCGTCCGCGCCGTCGATCCCGTCTCGCCACTGCTCGGGCACCAGCAGCTGTGCCTCGTTGTCGGCGACGACGACCGAGATGGGGCGGTCGTCAGCCGACGAGATCGACATCGAGCAGCGAGTCGACGACCTCGCCTTCCTCGTGGTACTCGGCCTCGGTGTTCACCGACCACACGTCGTAGTCGGTGCCGTCCAGGAGGTTCATCGTCGCGAGGATGGCCGTCCACATCGAGTGATCCTGGTTGTTGTAGCGGTGGAGGCCGTTGCGGCCGAACGTCTTGAGGTTGCCGAACGCCGCGAGGTAGCCGCGGAGCTCGGCGACGTCCTCGGCGAACCGGCCGACGTACATCGGATACGCCTTCGGCACGCGGACTTTCACGCCGTCGACGACGTCGCCCTCCCTGATCAGCCCGATTCGCGTCAGCTCGCCCGTCGCGAGCGCAACCGCCTCCTCGCTCGGCATGTCCCAGATCTCGTCGCCCTCGAAGCAGAAGTACTCGACGCCGAGGCACGTCGTCCCCGGTCGCACCATCTCGGGGCTCCAGGCGCCGAAGTTCTGGACCCGGCCCGCCTTGACCCCGGGATCGTGGAGGTAGATCCAGTTGTCGGGGAACGGCTCTTCGCGGTCGATCACGAGCGCGACGAGGCAGAACGACCGGTAGCGCAGGCGCTGTGCCGCTTCGACGATCTCGTCGGGCGGCGCCGGGTCGAGGCTCAGCACCATGCTCGCTCAGGGCAACGCTCGATAGGACGGCGTCGACGGGCACATCCTCGATCTTCCCGTCGTGCTCGACGGACACAGACCGGACGACGTGGTGGTCGTGGTGGATCGTGAGCGCACGGTGGTTCAGGTGCACCGGGATGCCCTTCTCCTCGACACGTGCGTGAAAGGCCTCCCACATCTGGCCTGGGCCGCGCCGCGGATAGTGGAACTGCTCGATGAGCGTCGTCGGCTTGCCGCGCGTGACGTGCATCGCCGCCAGCAACGCCTTCCAGAACGAGAAGTCCTTGATCCGCTGGACCGCCCACTCGGAATGGATCTCCGACCCGGGGACGCCCCAGACCTTCTGGGTGTACGAGGCGAAGAACGCGTCGTACAGCCGGCTGCCGAAGTTCACGGTGACGAAGTCCTCGAAGGTTTCGATCTCGTGCCGGATCGGCGTCAGCTTGCTGCGCGCGTACGAGAGCGCGCACAGCGACGACTCGGCGATGCCGAGCCGCGACACGACGTCGCGCGCCTGGAGCGGGTACGCGAGGTACTTGCCGTCGTAGTAGATGCGCGAGAGGCGCGGCCGGACCAGGAACTCCTCGTCGAGGACCTCCTCCCACAGCCGCTGCACCTGTGCGATCTTCGTGAAGAAGCGGTGGCCGCCCAGGTCGAAGCGATAGCCGTTGTACTCGACGGTCTTCGCGATGCCGCCGACGACGCCGTCCGCCTCGAACACTGCCCCAGGGGCGCCGCGCAGGCCCAGCACGTACGCGGCCGTGAGCCCCGCGGGCCCGGCCCCGAGCACAGCCGTGCCCACGGATCCTCCGTTGCCTGCCACGGCGGCCGAGTCTACCTCCGCGGCTACGATTCCCTCCGCGGCGCCGTGGCCGAGTGGTTAGGCAGAGGCCTGCAAAGCCTCGTACAGCAGTTCGAATCTGCTCGGCGCCTTGCTAGAGCCGGGCGCTCACGTCTTCCGGCAGGACGGCCCAGTCGCCCGCCCGCCAGCGCCCGAGCAGGAGCTGCGACAACGTCGGCGCGTGCTCCAGCCGCGTCTCCGATTCGGTGCGTCGCCGGTCGGCGAGCCGCGTGCTCGTGGACTCGCACTGCCGCAAGGCGATCAGCACGTGCCACGCCGCAGTGCAGCGCCCGGTGCACAGCGCGTCCTCGGGACTTGCGATCTTGCTCGCGGGCTTGCCTGCCTGCTCGAGCCCGCAAACGGGACAGAACGCCAGCCGCGGCGACATGCGCCGCAGTGGCGTCGACGCGCTAATCGCCCGCTCCGTTCTGGGCGGTCTGTTCGTCCGTCTGCTCGTCCGTCTCGTCCGTCTGCTCGCCTGACTCGTCCTCGGAGATCTCCTCTACCGGATCGACCCATGTGCCGGCTGCCCGCATGCGCCGTTCGACTGCCGCGGCCTGCTTTTTCTGCATCTTCAGCTCGCGGCGCTCACGGAGAGCTTGCTCCCGGTTCCTCTTCGCCGCTGTCTGCTGCCGCTTCGACTTCGAGCTCACTCGCCGCGCTCCCCCTCTGTCTCGAACGGATCGAAACGCGCACAACGCGCGTCGAATACCAGTTCGGTTACCACAAGACTACCTGCGGGCCGAGACGTCATCATGTCGGCATGCGCGACCTGCCGACCGGCACGGTCACCCTGCTGTTCACGGACATCGAGGGCTCGACACGCCTACTGGACGAGCTCGGCGACGCGTACGCAGGGGTGCTGGCAGAGCACCGGCGCGTCGTCCGCGACGCATTCTCCCGCCATGGGGGCGTCGAGGTGGACACGCAGGGCGATGCGTTCTTCGTCGCGTTCGCTCGCGCGGCCGATGCCGTCGCCGCCGCGGCTCAGGCCCAGGAAGCGCTCACCACGGCGCCTGTCCGCGTGCGCATCGGCGTCCACACGGGAGAGCCGATCGTCACCGGAGAGGGATACGTCGGCGCGGACGTCCACCGCGCCGCGCGGATCATGAGCGCCGGCCACGGCGGCCAGGTGCTCGTCTCGGAGACGACGAGGCAGCTGCTCGACACCTCGATAGAGCTGCGCGACCTTGGCGACCACCGCCTCAAGGACCTCGGCGCGCCGCAGCGGCTGTTCCAGCTGGGCGACGGCGAGTTCCCGCCGCTCAAGACGCTGTACCGGACGACGCTCCCGATCCAGGCGACGCCGATCGTCGGCCGGGAACGTGAGCTCGAGGAAGCGGGCGCTCTCGTCCGCGCCCATCGCCTGCTGACCCTGACCGGGCCGGGCGGCAGCGGCAAGACGCGGCTCGCGATGCAGCTCGCGGCAGAAGCAGGCGAGCAGTTCCCCGACGGCGTCTTCTGGGTCCCTCTGCAGGCGCTCCGCGAGCCTGCCTTGGTCGAAGGGGCGATCGGCGCGGCCATCGGCGCCGACGGCGTCGTCAGCGACTACATCGGAAGCAAATGCCTGCTGCTCCTGCTCGACAACTTCGAGCAGGTCGTGGAGGCCGCGCCGACGGTCGCGTCCCTCCTGTCGGAGACTCCCAACACGAAGGCGCTGGTCACGAGCCGGGAGCCGCTGCAGATCGAACCGGAGCAGCGGTACCCGGTCGAGCCGTTGCCGGATGGCGACGCCGTCGCCCTGTTCATCGAGCGGGCTGCAGCCGTGGAGCACGGGTTCCAGGCGACCGAGCCCGTCGGCGAGATCTGCCGGCGGCTGGACGGATTGCCCCTCGCGATCGAGCTGGCCGCCGCACGCGTCGCGCTGCTCAGCCCGGACGAGCTCCTCGCTCGGCTCGACAAGCGCCTGCCGCTCCTGGCCTCGCGCTCGCGCGACGCGCCTGCCAGGCAGCAAACCCTGCGCGCGACGATCGAGTGGAGCTACGAGCTGCTGGAGCCAACCGAGCAGGAGCTCTTCAGCCGCCTGGCCGTTTTCAGAGGAGGCTTCGCGCTAGAGGCGGCGGAGTCGATCTGCCGCGCCGACCTCGACGTGCTCGAGTCACTCGTGGTCAAGAGCCTCGTCCGCAGGCTGGCCACCGGCCGGCTGCTACTGCTCGACACCATCCGCGAGTTCGCCGAGGAGCTGCTCGACGCGTCGGCTGAGGCAGAGACGATCCGCAGGCGGCATGCCGAGTTCTTCCTCGACATCGGGAAGCAGGCGAACCTCGATGCGGCGATGCTTCGTCCCGGCGGTCAGCGACTAGACCTCGCGCTGGTCGACGTCGACAACATCCGAGGAGCCCTCGCGTGGGCAATCCGAAGCAGTTCGATCGAGCTCGGGCTCGCGATCGCGACCACAGTCGAACAGCTCTGGGCAGTCGTCGATCCCTTCGGAAGGCGTGCGCTGGTTCGAGCGGTTGCTCGATGAGCCCCAGGACGGCGTTCCGGACAGCCTGCGCGCGCAAGCGCTCCGCGCGTACGGGAGCGCGCTGCACATCTCAGGCCGCCCCGACCTCGCGGAGCAGGGCTGGATCGAGAGCCTCGCCATCTTCGACCGGCTCGGACGACGAACATCACCGGGCGGTCATGCTGCACCGTCTCGGGCTCAGCGCGATGCTGTTGCGGGGCGACCTCGACCGGGCGGAGGAGCTCGTCAGGAGCCAGCGACGAGATCCATCGACGAAATGGGAACATCTGGGGCCAGGCCCAGACCACCGGCGCACTCGGCGCGATCGCTCGCGATCGCGGTGACGATCGCGCTGCGCTCGACCTCGTCCGCCAGAGCGCGACTCTCGCCCGCGAAGCTCGACGTGATCTGGTGGGAGAGCGGGGCGCTCGCCGAGCTCGCCTGCCTGTCGCTCAACGCCGGCCTGGTGGACGAGGGCGACGAGCACGCCCGAGCGGCGCTCGCCATCGCCGATTTGCTCCGCGACCATGCGAGCCGCATCTTCGGCGTCGGCATCCTCGCGATGGTCGCCGCAGAGCGAGGCGACCGCGAGCGAGCAGGGCGGCTCTGGGCGGTGGTCGAGGACGAACAGGTCGCTGCGCCGCTCGGGGGCTGGTTACGACATCGCGGCGGAGGCCGAGGAACGGATGCGGAAGGTGGCCGGCCCGGACTTCGACCGCGGTTACGCCGATGGACGCGACCTCGACGCTCGATGACGCGGTGTCGCTGGCGCTCGACGACGGCTAGTGTGCCGACCCTGAGCGCGCCGCACGTTCTCATCCACGAGAAGCTCGACCAGGCCACGGGGATCCTCCGCGAGCAGGACGTCGATCTCTGGCTCACGCTCGCGCGCGAGACGCTGCTCACGAAGGATCCGTGCCTCGACCTCATCGCGGGCACGTACTGCGCGTGGCACAGCGCGTTCCTCGTGGCGGCGAACGGCGAGCGGATCGCCATCGTCGGCCGTTTCGACGCGCCGAACCTCCGCGACATCGGCGCCTATGGCGAGGTCGTCGGGTACGACGAGAGCCTCGCTCCTCACCTGCTCGAGGCGATCCAGCGGCTCGACCCGCGCTCAATCGCGCTCAACTACTCGACGTCGGATCCGGCCGGCGACGGCCTCACCCACGGGCTCTGGCTGCTGCTCCAGGAGACGCTCGCCGGCACGCCGTACGCCGACCGCCTCGTCTCTTCCGAAGCGATCGTGAACGCCCTCCGCGGCCGAAAGTCACCGGAGGAGGTGCGCCGGATCCGCGCGGCCGTGCGGACACGGAGGAGATCTTCGAGCGCGTGACCGGTTCAGTGCAGCCGGGCCAGTCCGAGCTGGAGATCGCCGCGGTCATGCACGACGAGGTGGCGAAGCGCGGCCTCGGCTACGCCTGGGGCGAGGACCACTGTCCGGCCGTGAACGCCGGGCCCGACAAGGACGTCGGGCATTCGTCGCCGAGCGAGCTCCGGCTCGAGCGCGGCCAGCTCCTGCACGTCGACTTCGGCGTTCACCGGGACGACTACTGCTCGGACCTGCAGCGCGTCTGGTACCTCGCCGACGGCGACGGGATACCGACGGAGGTCGAGTCCGCATGGCAAGCGCTCTGGTCGGCCGTCGACGCCGGCGTCGCCGTCCTGAAGCCGGGCGCCGTAGGCTCGGACGTGGATGCCGCGGCGCGCGAGACGCTGATCGCAGCGGGCTTCCCGGAGCCGATGTACGCGCTCGGCCATCAGCTCGGTCGGGCGGCCCACGACGGCGGCACGCTGCTCGGCCCGCGCTGGGACCGCTACGGCGCCGCTCCCATGGGCATCGTCGAGGAAGGGAACGTGTTCACGCTCGAGTTCGGGACGGCCGTGCCCGGACGCGGCTACATCGGGCTCGAGGAGAACGTGCTCGTCACGGCCGACGGCGTCGAGTGGCTCAGCACTCCTCAGCGCGAGCTCTGGCTCGTCGGCTGACCCCTAAGGAACTAGCGCGAGGCTCTGGCTGACGGCGGCCGCGACCGCCCTCGCGCCGCCTGAGACGTCAGCAGGAAGCTTGCATTGGCCGAGATCGCTCGTCCCGCGACAGCCCCAGGCGACGACTGATCCGTCCCTGAGCACGGCAAGGCTATGGCTGTGACCGGCGGCGATTGCGATCACGTCACGCTTGGCCGCGGCCGGGACGTTGCACTGGCCTTGGTTCGATCGCAGGCAGCCCCACGCGACCACGCTTCCGTCCCTGCGCAGCGCTAGGTTGTGCTGGAAACTTGTAGCGATCGCGATCACCCCTCGGCGGGCGGTCGCCGGGACACGGCACTGTCCGTTGTTGGCGCTCGCAGAGCGGCACCCCCACGCGACGACGCTGCCGTTCTTCTTCAGCGCGAGGCTGTGGTTGAAGCCCGCTGCGATCGCAACCACACCAGTAGCGGCCGGCGGGACATTGCATTGCCCCTCGTCCGCGTAGAGCAGACGCGTGCAGCCCCAGGCAAGGACGCCGCCGCGCTTCAGCGCGAGGCTCTGGCTCTCTCCGCCGGCGATCGCCCTCACTCCGCTCTTCGCCGCCGCCGGTACGGCGCACTGCCCGGCATCGGTGCCGATTCCGCGACCCCCGCAGCCCCAGGCGAGAACGCCGCCGCGCTTCAGCGCCAGGCTGTGGGAGCCACCGGCCGCGATCGCCGTCACGCCGCTCCTCGCCGCCGCGGGGACGCGACACTGCCCGGCGTCCACGGCCTTGCCGCGGCAACCCCAGGCGACGACGCGACCACCCTTCAGAGCGAGGTTGTGGGCGTAGGCGGCCGCGATCGCGGTCACCCCGCTGCGAGCCAGCGGCGCCGTCGTGCATTGGCCGTAGTTCAGGTCGGAGCCTCCGGGGCCTGCGTCACAACCCCAGACGACGACGCCTCCAGGCGTTGCCGAGCTCGCACTCGCGGAGATGACGCCTGCGGCAACCAGGGTGATCAGGACGATCCGAACGCATCGCGCGCTCATCGCGTCGAGATTAGCGGGTGCCGTAGGCGGAGTCAGCTTCCGGCGTAACCCAGGCCGTAGCGCGAATACGCCCGCACCGGCCTACCACCCTGCCAGTCGATCTGGACGAAGTGCCGCGACTTCTCCGTGAGGGCTACGACGCGTCGCGTCTTCGCATCGATGATCTCGCCGGTCGACACGTGTGCGTAGCGCCCGTCGCGCGTGAAGTTGATCCACTTCGGGTCGTCGGTCAGCTGGATGTCTGCGATCTTGCGCGGCCTCCGTTCAGGGAGGCCGGTCACGTCGTATACGTGGAGATTCTTGTAGAACGAGTCGACCACCCAGATCTCCTTCTCGTCGGGCGAGAGGGCGATCCCGTGTGACTGCGTGACCGGCAGCTCGGGATAGTCCCCGGGGGCGAGCGGGAACCCCTCGACCGGCACGCGATACAGCCTCCGCCCCGTCCGCAGGTCGCCGACCTCGAAGCCGTTCAGGAAGTCGACGGTGACGAAGACGAGGCTCTGGTCGCGCTTTACTGTGAACGGACGAATCGAGTCGCCGAACGGCCCGATCCAGCGAACGATCTTGTCGGTACGCGTGTCGACGACCGCAAGTCGATCGTGCTTGAGGCTGGCGAGGTACGCACGCCGACCGTCGAGGGAGACGATGGTGTTGTGAGTGCCAACGTGCATCGGGATGCGGCCGAGCTCGTCGCCCGTCGCGGCGTCGAGCACGAACCAGTGATCGCAGTCGTCACGCTCTTCGCCGCAGGGCATGTAGAGCTTCCGCCCGTCCCGCGTGAGGGCGAAGCTGTCGATCGACGGCTCGTACGCACGCTGCCAGACGATCTTGTCCGTCAGGAGGTCGTACGCGAAGAGGTAGCCCTCGCCCTCGAGATAGCTGTTGCCCCGGTAGCTCACGTAGAGCCTGTTCGTCCCTGCATGGGCCGCGATCCCGCGCGGATAGCGGAACGTCAGGCGGTCGGGAATCGCCACCTTCTTCACGAGCCTGTGATCGCGCTCGATGTCGTAGACGCGGATCTCCCCGTCGACCACGACGAAGGAGTACGAGCCATCGGGAAGATCCCGTACTCCCGTAGACGGTCTCGACAGCGACCTCGTCCTGCGCGAGGAGCTGGTCGTCGCCGAACGAGACGATGCGATGGGAGAGCCGACCGGCCGCTGCAGCCGCGAGCAGCACAGCGAGCAGCAGGGCGCCGCCCAGGAACCATCTCCACCGATTTCTCGCCAACATCGACAGGGGTACCCGGCTATACCGAAGAGGAGCGGATGATGGGGCTCGAACCCACGACCTTCTGCATGGCAAGCAGATGCTCTACCAACTGAGCTACATCCGCCGGAAGCCGGGATTATAGCTCGTCACTTGCCCGATCCAGCGCTTCGTTCACAAGGCGATCGGCAAGCTCGTTCTCCTCCCGGCGAACTGCCTCATACGTGACGCGCGAGAGACGGCGTGCCGAGTGCTGCGCCTCCTCCCACAGCTCGCGGAGCGCCGCGTTCTTCACCTTGTACTCGCCGCGCATCTGCTTGACGAGCAGCTCGGAGTCGGAGACGACGGCGAGCTCGTCCACTCCCGCGTCGGCCGCCCTCTCCAGGCCGGCGAGCAGCGCGCGGTACTCGGCGACGTTGTTCGTGGCCACGCCGATCGCCTCGCCGTACGCGGCGAGCACGGTGCCGTCCTCCGCCTCGAGCACGTACCCGTACGCCGCGGGGCCCGGGTTGCCGCGCGAGCCCCCGTCCGTGAAGAGGCGTGCGCGCAAGCTAGTCGGTGTCGATCTGGGCCCGCTGGAGCTTCCCCGAGTAGTCGACGTAGATCGACTTCCACTCGGTGAAGACGTCGAGCGCGGCCTGCCCGGCCTCGCGGTGGCCGTTGCCCGTGTCCTTCGTGCCGCCGAACGGCAAGTGCACCTCGGCGCCGATGGTGCCGGCGTTGACGTACGTGATGCCGGCCTCGAGGTCGCGCATGGCGCGGAAGGCGCGGTTCACGTCCGCCGTGAAGATCGACGACGAGAGCCCGTAGCGGATGTCGTTGGCGACGCGCACCGCTTCGTCGAAGTCGTCGACGGGAATGAGCGCCGTCGTCGGGCCGAAGATCTCCTCCTGCGCGATCCGCATGCCGCCCTCGACGTCGGCGAAGATCGTCGGCCGGTAGAAGAAGCCTCCGTCGAGGCCGTTGTCGTCCGCGACTTCGCCGCCCGTGAGCAGCGTCGCCCCTTCGTCCCGCCCGATCTCGGTGTAGGAGTGGATCTTCTCGAGCGCCGCGGCGTTGATCACCGGCCCGACATCCGTCTCCGATTCCCAACCGGGGCCGAGGCGCAGTCGCTCGACAGCTGCCACGAGCCGTGAGCGCAGCTCGTCGTAGACCGACCGGTGCACGATGACGCGGCTGGCCGCCGTGCAGCGCTGGCCGGACGTGCCGAACGCCGACCAGACGATCCCGTCCACGGCGAGGTCGAGGTCGGCGTCGTCCATGACGATGATCCCGTTCTTGCCACCGAGTTCGAGGTGCACGTGCTTGAGCCCTTCGGCGGCGGCCTCGAGCACCGCCACGCCCGTTTCGCGCGACCCTGTGAGCGTCACGACGCGGACATCGGGATGCCTGACGATCCTGTCCCCCACTTCGCGGCCGAACCCGTGCACGAGGTTGACCACGCCATCTGGCACGCCGGCCTCGACGAGCAGCTCCACGAAGCGCTGCGCGAGCATCGGCGTGTCGTTCGCAGGCTTGAAGACGACGGTGTTCCCGCAGATGAGCGCCGGCACGATCTTCCACGACGGGATGGCGATCGGGAAGTTCCACGGCGTGATCACGCCGACGACGCCGATGGGTTGCCGAACGCTCATCTGGAACTTGTCGGGCAGCTCGGAGGGCGTCGTGTGGCCGAAGAGGCGACGTCCCTCGCCGGCCATGTAGTAGCTCATGTCGACGGCTTCCTGGACGTCACCGCCCGCCTCGGCGAGCACCTTCCCCATCTCGCGTGACATGAGCTCCGCCAGCTCGTCCTTCGCCTCTGCCACGAGCGCGCCGAAGCGGAAGAGCATCTCGCCGCGCTTCGGCGCCGGAACGAGCCGCCAGCTCGCGTACGCCTCCTTCGCCGCCGAAACGGCACGATCGACGTCGTCCGCCGCCGACCGCGGGAACGTCCCGATCAGATCACCGTTGGCAGGGCTGCGGCTCTCGAACGTCTCGCCGCCGGCGTCGACCCACTCGCCGCCGATGAGGTTCTGATGCGTATGCGTGCCCGTCGCCACGGGCCCGAGTCTAGCCCGGCTAGGACGCTTCGATGGCCGGGAAGGTCCCCGGGATCCGCTGTCGCCGGCGCTCCCGGGCAGCGCGAGCCTCGGGCGTGGTCGGAGGAACCTCGCGCACACCGGTGCGCCGCCGCCGGTCGACGATGACGGTCACGTCCGGGTTGCCCTCGTAGTACGAGGTGAGCTTGGCGAACAGCTCGCCTTCGAGCTCAGGGGGGATCACGCAATAGATCACGACAGTTGCAGTCTAGGGTGGCCGCCGTACGTCGTATACCCCTGCTTCGAGCGATTACTCCGGCGCAACTCTCGGCACAAGTCGTCCCGCCGAGTCGACGTCCGCGTTCCAGTCGTGCTCTGGGCCCAGCTCGGCGGCGTCGAAGCCCCGCTCGACCATCTGGACAGGGTCTGACGAGTCGGGATCGATGCGGTAGCGGTACCACGAGATCTCCCAGACGACGACGATGCCGGTGTCGTCCCCAGCCGTCGGCTCCACGGCCGCACGGGGAGTGCCGAGGCTGCGCATGAGGCCCTCAATTGTCCGACGATGCGAGCTGCCGTTGAAGAGCGCCACCGCCTCGACGATCGCCTTGTCATCGGGGGACAGCCGGCTGAGGATCGGCTGCGCGACCGACGGCGGCGGTGCTTGCGGGGCGCCGAAGAGGCGCGCGAAGAAGCCCTTTCGGGGCTGCGCCGCAAGGACGGGAAGGCTCGTGTCGCCTTCGCGATACCAGCCGGCCTCCATCGCGTGCCCCCGGCAGAGCGGGCAGACGTCGAGGTACTCGACACCGTCGGGCGAGAAGCGCGTCGTGTCCTCGCCGACGAGCAGCGTGCGCCCGCAGATGGCGCAGTTCACCGCTGCGGAAGCGCCGCCCCGCACCCCTACTCCTTATCGGATTCGCGGGCCTTCTTCGCGTCCTCGATGAGCTTCTGCGCAATGTGCGACGGGACTTCCTCGTAGCGCAGGAACGACATGTGGTAGTCGCCGCGCCCGCCCGTAAGCGAGGTGAGCGATTGTGAGTACGTCAGCACCTCGGCCATCGGCACCTCGGCCTTGATCGTCGTCACGCCGCCGAGCGGCTCCATCCCGTGCAGCCGGCCGCGCCGCGAGTTGAGATCGCCGTTGACGGCGCCCACCGCTTCGTCGGGAACGGTCACCTCGAGCTCCATGATCGGCTCGAGCAGCATCGGGTCTGCCTTCTGGTACGCGTCCTTGAAGGCCATGGAGCCCGCGATCTTGAACGCCATCTCGGAGGAATCGACGTTGTGGTACTGGCCGTCGACCAGCCGCACCGTCACTCCCTGGACGGGCGCGCCCGCAAGCTCGCCGTGAAGCATGGCTTCCTGGATGCCCTTGTCCACGGCCGGCCGGAAGCCCTGGGGGATGACCCCGCCGACGATCTTGTCGACGAACTCGTAGCCCTCGTGGCCGGGGCGCGGCTCGAGCACGATCTCGCAGTCACCGAACTGCCCGCGCCCGCCCGTCTGCTTCTTGTACCTCGCCCGCGCCCGCGACTCGGTGCGGATCGTCTCCAGATAAGGGACGCGCGGCTGGGCGAGGTCGACGTCGACGCCAAACCGCCTGTGCAGCCGGTCGACAGCGACCTCCACGTGCATCTGCGAGAGCCCGGCCAGCAGCTGCTCGCCGGTCCGCTCGTCGCGGCGGAGGATGAGCGTCGGATCCTCCTCCGAGAGCCTCCTCAGCGACGCGGCGGCCTTGTCCTCGTCGCCCTTCGCCTTCGGCGTGACCGCAAAGCTCATCACCGGCTCCGGGAAGTCGATCTTCGGCAGCTCGACGGCACGCTCGGCTTCGAGCAGGAGGTCACCGGTCTGCGTCTCCTTCAGCTTCGACACGGCGCCGATGTCGCCCTCGGCGAACTCGCCCTCCGCAGTGTGCTCCTTCCCTTGCAGCAAGAGCAGGTGGCCAAGACGCTCCTTCGCATGAGCGCGGATGTTTGCGAGCGTGGAGTCGGCCTTGATCGGTCCTTTCAACACCCGGAAGAGCGAGATGCGGCCGGCGAACGGGTCGGCGATGGTCTTGAAGATGAACGCGGCAGCGCCGCTGCCGTCGACCTCGATCGGGGAGCCGCGCTTGGCCGGGGAGGCCACGCCCTCGACGAGCAAGTCGAGCAGCGCAACCGAGCCGAGGTTCTTTGTCGCGACACCGCAGAGGACCGGGAAGATCTCGCCGCGCGTCATCGCGTCCTTGAGCGCGTGCGCGACCTCTTCCACGCCGAGCTCCTCGCCGTCGAGGTACCGCTCCATGAGCCCTTCGTCGGTCTCCACGACGGCGTCGAGCAGCTTCACGCGGTACTCGGCGATGGTGTCGGCGAGCTCGGCCGGGATCTCGCCCGGCGCGCCTTCCTTTTCGCCCTCCGGGCTCATGTAGGCCTTCATGTGCAGGAGGTCGACGATGCCCGTCAGCTCGTGCTCCACTCCGATCGGCAGGCACACGGCGACGCAGCGCTTCGAGAACTGCTCTTCGAGCTGGCCTAGCGCGCGGTAGAAGTCGGCCCGCTCGCGGTCGAGCATGTTCACGAAGACGACCCGAGCGAGGCCACCCGCTTCCGCCCGCTTCCACACGCGACCTGTGCCCACTTCGACGCCCATCACGGCACTGACCACCACGAGCGCGCCGTCGGCGACCATCAGCGAGGCGATCGCGTCCCCCTGGAAGCCGGCGTCACCCGGCGTGTCGATGAGGTTGATCTTCCGCTCCTGCCACTCGGCGTGCGCGAGCGACGCGGACAGCGACATCTGGCGCCGCTGCTCGTCCTCGTCCCAGTCCGTGACGGTGTTGCCGGCCTCGACCGTGCCCAGCCGGTTCGTCGCGCCCGCCTGGAAGAGCATGGCCTCGACGAGCGACGTCTTTCCCGTTCCACGATGGCCGACGACGGCGACGTTGCGGATCTTTCCCGGATCGAAAGCAGGCATTGGCGGCGAATCCTCCTCGTGGCGAGTGTGCGGCGCCTAGCCTAGCCCGAGTGGCTACGCCTGGGACGCGCCTCGCGCGGCCACGCCCGCCAACCGGGCGCGGAGCCGGAGAATCGCCTTCGTGTGCAGCTGCGAGACGCGGGACTCGGTCACGCCGAGCACCTCTCCGATCTCGCGAAGCGTCAGCTCCTCGTAGTAGTAGAGGGTGACGACGATCTTCTCGCGCTCAGGCAAGCTCGCGATCGCCTCCGCCATCGCCTCCTTCGTCTCCGTCACGTCGAGGGCGGTGTCCGGCTGAGGCCCCTCGCGGTCTTCGATCGTGTCGATAAGGGCGATCTGATCGCCGGTCGAGGACGACACGGTCCACAGCTCGTCGAGAGCGGCGATCGAGGAACGTGAGATGTCGAGCAGGCTCTGATCGAGATCCTCCTCCTCGATGCCGAGCTTCTCGGCGATCTCCTCGTCTGTGGGCGAGCGGTGGAGCTCCGACTCGAGCTTCGTGATCGCTCGCTCGATCTCGCGGGCACGCGAGCGGACGGAACGCGGCACCCAGTCCATCGCCCGCAGCTCGTCGATGATCGAGCCTTTGATCCTCGCGATCGCGTACGTTTCGAACTTCACATCCCGATCGGGGTCGTAGCGCTCGATCGCTCCGATCAGGCCGAGCAGGCCGTACGAGACGAGGTCGTTCTCGTCGACGTGCGACGGGAGGCCGCTCGAGATGCGGCCGGCGACGAACTTCACGAGCGGCGCGTACGTGAGGATCAGCCGGTCGCGCAGCGCAGCGTCGCCCGATCTCCGGTACGCATGCCAGAGGGAACGGGTGTCGTCCGCCACCCCGAGAGAATACGCCGCCTTCCGGCGAACTCTTCTTTTATCCGGAGCGCCAGGCGCGAAGCACGAGTGTCGCCATCCACGCCGCGAGCACGCCGGAGGCGATGAGAATCACCCACTGGTCGGCCTTGTACGCGGCCCAGGCGATGCCGGCCATGATCGCCGTCAGCAGGAGGAACAGCGCGCCTAGCGCGCGGCGCTGGGACGATCTCGCCACGAGGCCAATCTAGCTATCGTGACCTTGCAACCCAGCGTTGACTGGCGTAGGGGCGTAGCTCAATTGGCAGAGCACCGGTCTCCAAAACCGGGGGTTGCAGGTTCGAGTCCTGCCGCCCCTGCTTAGCGGCGGAAAGTCTGGCGACTTTCCGCCGTGAGGGCGGTCTCCGAGAGCCGTAGTGAGCCGCGGCCGCCATGTCGGCCGCGGCGGCGATCGGGTCAAACGGCCAGGGTTCTCCTCGAGCGCCCGAGTCGCGGGACCGCAGCGTTGTCGCGCTTGGACTAAGGTCGCCCGATGCGCTCGGCTTCTCGTCTCGCCGCCGTTCTCATGGTGGTCGCGGTGGTTCTAGCGAATGTCGCCTTTCTCGGCCTTGGCTCGGTCTTCGAGTACCCCGACATCCTTCAGGAAGACGCCGATGAGATCCTCGCGGCGTTTCGGGACGACGAAGGAACGATCATCACGCTCTTCGTCCTTCTTGCCCTGTCCGCAGCTCTCCTCGCTCCGATTGCGATCTTGCTCGGCCGTATCGCGGGAAACGAGCTCGGACGTTGGTCGATTGGCGTTGGGATCGCAGCTGCGGTGGTCCAAGTAGTCGGCCTGTCCCGCTGGCCGCTGATCGTGCCCTTCCTCGCCGATCGTGAGGACACTGACGCGTTCGAAACGATCCATACGGTGCTCGGCCAGGTAGTCGGCGAGACCTTCGGCTACCTGCTAACGGCCACCTGGACGGTGCTCATCATCTATGCGCTGGGACAGCGCCTCGCCGGGCGGTGGTTCACGTACGTCGGCCTACTTGCGGCAGCACTGATCGCGGTCGGAGTCCTCGTTCCGCTCGACGTGCCCGGGGCCGATTTCGCCAACTTCGTCGGCTACATCCTCTGGTCGATCTGGCTAGTTGCCTTCGCCGTTCTCATCTGGCGACGGTCACCTGTCGCAGATCTCGCAGCAGAGCAGCCGGTGACATGACACAGGAGGTGAGTTCTTCGTGACGCTTATCGCTGCAAGCGGTTTTTGGCTTTGGACGATTCTCGCGATCGTGATCTGGATCGCGATCGCATTCTGGCCGGCGCGTGTCGCAGCTCGGAAGGGCCGCAGCTTTCTCGGCTACTTCATCTTCAGCTTGTTCTTCTTTCCAGCAGCTCTGATCGTCGCCTACGTGGTATCCGACAAGACGGCGCCGGCAGGCGCGTAAGAGCGCCCGATGGCACGTCAGGGTGAAGAGAGCATGGTGCGCCACGTCTTCGTGATCGGAGCGACGATCGCCGGGATCATCCTCGCAATCGGTCTCGTCATGATGTTCTTCACGAACGTGGGCGCGCGTTACGGGATCGGAGCTGCGCTCCTCGCACTAAGCGGCGTGCTGCTCGCCTTTGGTTGGTACTGGGATCGCAAGCACGGGCGGTGAGCACAGCCTGCCGCGGCCGCACATGGCGGCCGCGGCGAAGCATCAGATGCGAAAAGGGTGCTAGCGGCGTCCGTAGCCGACGCCACCGAAGAGCGCCAGCACGACCAGCACGATGATGAGTACGAGTAGCCATGTAGGCATTTCTGCAAGCCTCCTGTTTCTCGTTAACAGGACAGGAGATGTCTGCCCGTTTTCACGCCTGGACAAACGCGTCTTGCGTACGGACGCCTCCGGGAGTGCCGCGTTGGGGGATCGTGCGATCCGCTGCGACACCCGATCTCTCATCACATGAAAGCGCTCACAAAGCGGGAGGGCGGCCAGACGATGGCCGAGTACGCCGTTGTGCTCGCGCTCCTCACCATCACTGCGGCGGCTGTGTTCACCGCTCTCTCGGGCGGCGTTGCCAACGCGATGACCAGCGTCACCGGCATCGTCTAAGGGCCAGTAAGGGTCGCCGCGGCGGCGGTCCAGCGGAGCTCGGATGCCGTGCACGCATACGTTGGGAGCTGAACACCTAGCTGCACCGAGCCGGTCGCGATGCCGACGGTCAGCAGGCCAGAGACGACGATCTTGAAGGTCGCGGGACCGACCGCCAACCCCCGCGTCCCGGTCTCCTCGATCGTGAACCGGCCGTCTCGCTGAACGACCGCGGTCGCGGCGCCGAAGTCGTGCGACCACGTCGTGAGCGGGCCGCCGGGAGGGCTGCACGTGACGTCGATCACCGGAAGGGCGAGCCGTGAGAGCTCGCCGCCCGACGACACCTCAAACGTCACCAGCTGCCCCTGCGTCGTCCGGCCCCCGTAAAGCCCGGGGACGACGGGGCGTGGCGGCGGAGCGACAGGATCGGGCGGCACCACCCGCAAGACCTCGCAGTCCCCGAGCACGACGTCGGCGCCGTCAGCCAGAACGACATCCCTGCCTGGGCCGCAGATCGCCGTGTCACGCTCACCGTCCCTCAGCGAGAGACGGTCGGCGCCCCGGCCACCGTCGACCACGTCTCGACCGCCGTTGCCGATCAGGACGTCGTTGCCGCCTCGACCCGAGATCCGATCGGGACCAGCTGTCCCGCGGATCGTCTCGGGTCTATCCGTGCCGACGATGCCCGCCGCGAGCGCCGCGAGCACGAAGACGAGGCTCGCTGCCACGACGACGGTCATGAAGGCCGCTCTCACGGAACGGTCTCGATGCTAACCCCGGTTCACTCCTGCGAGGGATGCGAATCGCGCTGCGCCGCGCTACTACGAGACAGGTGGCACGTATCACGATCCTTCTGTGCACCGCGGTCGTGGTGGTGGCGTTCGCCGGCGGCGCCGGGGCGTCGGGTGGCGCCGCGCGCATCGCGTCGCTCGAGACGCAAGTGCTGGCGCGGATCAATGCGCTGCGCGAGTCGAGCGGCGCGGCCCCGCTCAGGCTGCAACCCGGCCTCGTGCGGGCGGCCGAGCGGCACTCGCACGAGATGGTGCGGAACGGCTACTTCGGGCACGACTCTGCGGACGGATCGAGCTTCCGGACGAGGATCGCGGACACGTACGGCCGTCTCACGAACGGCCGCTGGCACGTCGCCGAGAACCTTGCCTGGCGAGCGGGCGATGCCGGGGCCTCCGCCGTCATGTCGCAGTGGCTCGCCAGCGAGTTTCACCGGGCGAACCTCCTCGATCCGCGCTTCAGGCACGCCGGCATCGCCGCTGTGCGGACTCCACGAGCGGCAGGCGTCTTCGGCGGCCGGGCGGTCACCGTGGTCACGCTCGACCTCGGCCGCCGCTAGGCGTACTAAGATCAAGCCATCGTGTCGCGACGAACCGTTGCGGTCGCGTTAGTTGCCGGAGCCGCGCTCGCGGGCGTCTCGTCTGCTGCGGTCTCGGTGAACGTGAAGCTCACGGTCACCGTCGTCGGACAGGGCACGGTCACGAGCGCGCCCAAGGGCATCGTCTGTCCGAAGGCGTGCGCGAAGGCGTTCGCAAAGGGGAAGTCCGTGAAGCTCACCGCCAGGGCGAAGGCCGGCTGGCGCTTCACGCGCTGGACGGGAGCGTGCGCGAAGGCCAAGTCGGCCTGCACGCTCAAGCTCACTGCTGCAAAAAAGGCGGGAGCGGCCTTTACGGCGATTCCTCCGCCTCCGCCGCCTCCTCCGCCGCCGACGTTCACGCCGCAGACGCTCGCCGGCAATTGGAACGGCACGTGGCGCAACGAGACGTTCGGCTCTTCCGGCTCGGCGAGGATCGTCTTGACCGTGACGAGCCCGACGACGTTCACGTTCGCTTCGAACTTCGGCGGCAACGTCTTCGGCTGCGCGTCACCGCCGGACGCAACGGGCACCATCACCCAGGGCACGGGCGCGAACACATGGAGCGCGGAAGGGTTCAACGTCGACATCACGACGCCGATCGGCGGCAAGGTCGTGCTCACGTACCTATTCGCGTCGAGCTCGCTGACCGGTACCGGCCAGTCCGGCTGCAATCCCGACATCACCTGGCGCATGACGTCGGGGACGTTCGCCGGCAACACGTTCACGGGCCGGATCGAGATCTTCTACCAGGGCTCGTCGTTCGCCACGAGCGTCCTCTCACTCACCCGAGGCTAACCCGCCTGAGCTAGCCTGTCGCCGGTGCGCCGGGGGCTCCTACTCGCGATCGCGTCAGTCCTCACGGCGCTCATCGCAACCGCAGCTGCTCCGAGCCCGGGCGGGCTCGTTCGGGTCGACTCCTGGCGTGTGAACGCCGCTCCCACGCCCCGTGTCCCTGCACGGGCGGCGGTCGAGTGGTGCGGCACGAGCCAGCCGACGGCGGTCGATCGCAAGCCGGACGCCGACCTCTCCTCGCCGCGGCAAGTGCACGTCACGTATGCGATTCCCGCTGACGCGGCCAACCAGTTCGCGGCGTACGGCACGCGGCTCGCGACCGACGCGGAGGCGATGGACGTGTGGTGGAGGCGAGAGGACCCCGCGAGGACGCTCCGCTTCGATCTCTTTGCCTTCCCCGGTTGCGCGGCGAAGTTCGGGCGCCTCGACATCGGCTTCGTCCGCCTGCCCCGGGCGGGCGCCAGCTATCTCGACGACATCGGAGCCGACCGACTGATCACCGACCTGGGCCAGCTCGGGAACCTCGCGGATCTCAAGCACCTCGTGTACTACGACGGCCCGCCCGTCTTCGACGACAACGTCTGCGGCACAGCGTTCGTGCCGCGGTCGGCTACCACGAACGGCGGGTTCGCGGGGATCGCGTTCGTGTGGACGAAGTCACTGTGCGGCGGCGACATCGGCGTCGGCGGCCTCAACGCAGCCGTCGCCGTGCACGAGCTCATCCACGGGCTCGGCTCACTCCAGGGCTTCACCGCTCCCAACGAATGCGCGCCGCCCGACGACGGCCACGTTTGCGACTCGGCGACGGACGTCCTCTTCCCGTCCGCGAACAGCCAGACGACGATCTCCGGCCAGACGCTCGACGCGGGCAGGAACGACTACTACGGCCATTCGCTGGGCGGTTTCGACGTCCAGGACTCCGGCTGGCTCAGCCATCTGCCCCAGCAGCGGCTTTCCGTGATCATTCAGGCAACAGGGACGCGTACGGGCGTCGTTCGGCTGACGTCGCCGACAGCGTTCGAATGCGCTCAGTCGTGCACGCTCGACCTCGACCAGGGCCTCGCCGCCACGCTCGTAGCCGTGCCGCGAGCGGGAGCGCGTTTCGTTCGCTGGACGGGCGCCTGCACGGGCAGCGGCCCGTGCTCCGTGACGCTCGACGCCGCGCGCACCGTGACGGCCGTCTTTGGCGTCACGACGTTCCGGCTCACGACGTCCGTCGGGGGCAAGGGCAAGGTCTCGAGCACGCCCGGCGGAGTCTCCTGCCCCGGCCGCTGCTCGGCGGCCTTCAGGGCCGACTCGAGCGTCCGCCTGCGCGCCGCAGCGTCGCCTGGCTTCCGCTTCGCGGGCTGGACGGGAAGCTGCCGCGGAACGGGGTCTTGCGTCGTCAAGCTGAGCGGTAACCGCAGCGTTCGTGCGACGTTCCGCCGCAAGTAGGACTCGGGCGAAGGGCGACGAAGAGCGGACCCGCGTTGGGTGACGAGAGCCTGCTCGAGGAGATGCGAGCCGCAGTGCGCGGCGATCGGCAGCGAGCTGAGAAGCGGCGAACGACGCCACCCCCGGAACAGCCCAAGGCGGTCATACCGCCTGCGGAGGTCTCCGAAGAACCGCCGAAGACCGGCTGGTTCCGTCGTCGAGCTACTCGACGGCGGCGCTCGACCTGAACAGCGTTCGCACGGTCATCAGCGCGATCTTGAGGTCGAGCCACAGCGAGAAGTTCTCGATGTAGAAGTTGTCCCACTCGGCGCGGTCTGCCAGGGACGTACGCCCACGAAGGCCGTGCACCTGTGCCCAGCCGGTGATCCCCGACTTCACACGATGCCGCTCGCCGTAGCGGTAGATGCGCTGCTCGAAGTCGCGAACGAACTCCGGCCGCTCCGGCCGCGGCCCGACGATGCTCATGTCGCCCCGCAGGACGTTCAACAGCTGCGGCAGCTCGTCGATTGCGGTCTTGCGCAGGAAGGCTCCGACACGTGTCCGTCGATCTTCGCCTTCGACACCACCGGGAGCGAGATCGCCGTAGGGCGCGTCGTACGGCGACTCCTCAGCGACCGCCATCGAGCGGAACTTCAGCATCTCGAACGTCCGTCCGTCGCGGCCGATTCGCTGCTGCCTGAAGAAGATCGGCCTGCCCATCGACAGGAGGACGGTGAGCGCCGCTGCGATGAGGAGCGGCGAGAGGAAGACGAGCGCGATCGCGGCGAACAGCCGGTCGAGCACGTACTTCACGCGGAACTGCAAGCCGGCAGGCTCCGCCGGCCGCGGAGCGACGAGGGGTAGCCCGCCGAGGTGCTCCATCTGCGTCAGGGCCGGCATTCGCTCGAACAGGCGCGGCACGATCGCCGTGGGAACGCCGAGCTCCTCACACCGCCGCACGATCCGCAGCAGGACCTCGTCCGGCGCGGTCGAGAACGTGATCACGACCTGCTCGATCTTGAAGCTCGCGATCGCATCGTCGAGATCCCAGCTCGCCCCGGCCACGGGAATGCCGAGCTCGTCGCTCGTGTCCACGAGTGGCTCCTTGTCGAGGAACGCGACCGGCCGGAAGCCAAGCTCGGGGTTGTCGAGGAAGCGCTTGGCGACAAGCGCGCCGACACGCCCTGCACCGACGATGAGCGTCGGCCTGACGCTCTCGCCCACGGTGCGGGCGCGCTGCTGCGACCAGTACCACGCCAGGCGACCTGCGCCGACGTAGGCAAGCGCGAACGCCCAGAGCCGCGCGGTCTCGGTCGCGAGGTCGGCCGTCGAGCCGGCGAGGACGCGTCCTGTGAGGACGAGCATCGCTGCGAGCGTCGTCGCACCGAGGATCGTCCGGAGATCGTCGAGCGTGTGGATGCGGAACCGCAGGCGATACAGGCCCCGCGACCAGTAGAGCGCGAGGCAGAGGACGACAAAGGCTGCTGTCGCCGCCGCTGGAGGTGAGGCTACGCCTGCAGCCTGGCCCCCGACGACGACGGCGATCGCCGCGAGCAGCAGCATTGCCGCATCGACACCGAAGCACGTGAGCGCCCAGGCTGTAGCGGGGCGCAGGCGGGATCGGGCCTGCGCGGCATCAGCGGGGGCGTCAACCCGCGGTGTATCGAGCGCGGTCTCCACCGTGCTCCGTCAGCCGACGCTCGTTGGCCTTACGCCTTCTGCCTGGCGACGCGCCGCAGCGCTGCGCCCAGCAGGATCAGCCCAAGTGCCCCGGCCGCGATCAGACTGAGATCGAGCCCGGTGAACGGCAAGCCTCCGGTCGCTTGGACAGGTGACGTGCCTCCGCCCGTCTGTCCTCCCGATGTACCGCCGGGCGAGCTGGCGCCCGTCGTCGGAGGGTTGTCGATCTCCTCTTCGACCTCCGGCTTCAAGCCACCACCGACCGTGCCCGGACCGTACTGCTGAACCGCCGCGTCCTTGAGCACGCGCTCGAGATCTGCCGGCGAGTACTGCTTGTCGATCTGCCCGTTGTCGGCGTAGTCGCGGTAGATCTCCTGTGGCGTTGCAGAGAATGCCCCCGGCGCCGCAACCAACGCAGCCGCAAAGAGGGCGATTACCGCGGCCTTTATACGACTGCGACCCATGTCCGTCCTCCCATTCTGCCTCTGACCCCCAGATCTTGGCAGGGCTTGTCCCCTAGTGTCACTATCCGACGCCGAAACGTCAAGGGCTTGACGTAATACTCTTGTGAGTTCCCTCGTTCGAGGTATCGCTAAACGCCTCCGTTGCTGGCGTTGTGCTCCGATGGGCACTTTAGAGTGCCGGGGACTGAAACCGGCCTCGCACCCGCACATGGGGCTTGCCGCGCTGCTGCGCGCCGTTCCCGTCGCCTGCCTCGTGGGCTTGGCGTGCGTGGTCGCCTGGGACACGGGCGGCTCCATCCGCGCCTCCGACTGGCTCGGATACGCCGTGCTCGCGGCACTCGTGCTCGCGGCAGTGCTCTTCTCGGGCTCTGCCGTGCGCCCCGGGCGGCTGCCGCTCGTGGCAGCGGCGCTGCTCGTCGGCTTCGCGCTGTGGACGGCGCTGTCGGCGGCCTGGTCACCCTTCCCGTCGCTCGCGCGCGACGACGGCCTGCTGGCCCTCTTCTATGCCGTCTGCCTCCTCACGCCACTCGTCACGCTGCGCGCCGCGGCCGATCGCCTGGCTGCGATGGTCGTCGTCGTCCTCGGCCTCGGCGCCTTTGTGATCTGGACGGCCGTCTGGCTGCGCGAGCAGGGCGACCCGGAGCTCCTGTACTTCGACGGTCGCCTGGACTTCCCGATCACGTACTGGAACGGCCAGGCGGCGCTGGCGCTCGTGGCGTTCTGGCCCGCTGTCTCGCTCGCGGCCCGACAGGACGTCCACGCGGCGATTCGCGCGCTCGCGCTGGGCGGAGCGACGGCGATGGCGTGCCTGTGGCTCGGGACGCAGAGCAAAGGCGGCGGTGTGGCGCTAGCCCTGTCTGCGATCGTCGTCTTCGCCGTATCGGGTAGCCGGTTGCGCCTGCTCGTGCCGACAGCCGTCGTGGCCGTGCTCGGCGCCGTGGCGGCGAGACCGCTGACCGAGCCGTTTCGCACGGAGGGGCAGGCGTTCGACGACGCGGTACGCCACGCGGGCACGGTCACGCTCGTCCTTGCAGGCATCGCCATGCTCGCCGGTCTCGCGTACGCGCTCGTCGACAGACGGCTCCGCATTCCGGCCTCGGCACGCACCTGGGCCGGCCGGATCGTTCTCGGCCTCGTGTGCGCGGCGCTGCTCGCCGGCGTCGCCGGCTTCTTCGCGTCCGTCGACCATCCCGTCCGCGCGACTCAGGACCGCTGGGACGAGTTCAGGACGCTCGATCCAGACGCGTCCGTGTCGACACACTTCGGCGCGCTCGGCTCGAACCGTTATGACTTCTGGCTCGTAGCGTGGGACGAGTTCGAGCGCCATCCGCTCGCGGGCATCGGCGCATATGGCTGGGCAAATGCGTACCGCGTTCACGGGGAGAGCCTCGAGGCGCCCCTTCGCGCGCACTCGATCGAGCTGGACGCGCTCTCGGAGACCGGAGTTCTGGGCTTCCTCCTGGTCGCGGGGGCAGGCGCGCTCGTGCTGCTCGCACTGGGGCGACGTGCGCGCATGTCGCTCGCTGCGACGGGAGCGCTGGGAACCGCGGCGTACTTTGCGGTGCACACGGGCGGAGACTGGGTCTGGACGATCCCCGCCGTCGGGGTGCCGGCGTTCGTGATCGCGGGCATCGGGATGTCGGAGGACCGGACGACGACCTTGTCCAGCCGCATCGCGGTTCCTGCGGGCATCGTCGCTACCCTCGCCGCGCTCCTGGCCTTCTCACCCCCGTGGCTGTCAGCCCGTTTCGTGGAGCGGGCGTACGACGCGCCGACGTACTGCGGAGGCCGCGAGAGAGCTTCGCTGGGCCCGGCGGCTCGATCCCCTGTCCATCGAGCCCTACCTCGCCGAGTCGGGGCTCGCCGACACGCCTGCCGATATCCGGCCGTTGCGACGCGCCGTGGCGAAGCAGCCTCGCAGCCCGGAGCTCCGCTTCGTGCTCGGCCTGGCGTTGCTCGACGCGGGCCGCGCAGCCGACGCGCGCCGAGAGCTCCGCGCCGCGCTGGCCTTGGCGCCGCGCGAAGAGCGGTTCAGGGACGCGCTCGACCGAGCCGGTTAGGCTCCTGGCGATGGCCGTGCTCACGACTGCGGTGGAACTCGACTCCGACGTGTTCGCGCGGCGGCGGGCCCGGATGGAGGAGCTCGTCGCCGAGCTTCGCGAGCGCACGGCCGCCGTCGCCGCAGGAGGCGGGGAGAAAGCGCTCGAACGCCACCGCTCGCGCGGCAAGCTCACGGCGCGCGAGCGGATCGACCGCCTTTGCGACCCCGACACGGCATTCCTCGAGCTGTCCGCGCTCGCCGCCTGGGGCGTGTACGAGGACCAGGCGCCGGCGGCGGGGATCGTCACCGGCATCGGCGTCGTCGAGGGCCGCCAGTGCGTGATCGTCGCGAACGACGCGACGGTCAAGGGCGGCACGTACTTCCCGCTGACGGTGAAGAAGCACCTCCGCGCGCAGGAAGTCGCCGAGCAGAACCGCCTGCCGTGCATCTACCTCGTCGACTCCGGCGGCGCGTTCCTGCCGCTCCAGGCCGAGGTCTTCCCCGACCGCGAGCACTTCGGGCGGATCTTCTACAACCAGGCTCGGCTTTCCGCCGCCGGCATCCCCCAGATCGCGGCCGTCATGGGCTCGTGCACCGCCGGCGGCGCGTACGTCCCGGCGATGAGCGACGAGACGATCATCGTCAAGGGCACGGGCACGATCTTCATCGGCGGCCCGCCGCTCGTGAAGGCGGCGACGGGCGAGGAGGTCACGGCCGAGGAGCTGGGCGGCGCGGACGTCCACACGCGGCAGTCGGGCGTCGCCGACCACTACGCGGTCTCGGACGAGCACGCCCTCGCGCTCTGCCGCCAGATCGTCCGCTCGCTCGGCGGGCGGCGGCCGGATCCTCCGTGGGAGATCGCGCAGGCGGAGCCGCCCGACCTCGACCCCGCCGACCTCTACGGGCTCGTCCCGGAGACGTTCCGTGAGCAGGTCGACCCGCGCGAGCTCGTCGCGCGGATCGTCGACGGCAGCCGCTTCGACGAGTTCAAGGCGACCTACGGCGAGACCCTCGTCTGCGGCTTCGCGCGGATCGAAGGCTTCCCGGTGGCGATCCTCGCCAACGCCGGCGTCCTCTTCGCCGAGTCCTCGCGGAAGGGAGCGCACTTCGTCGAGCTCGCGTGCAAGCGGCGGATCCCGCTCGTCTTCCTCCAGAACATCACGGGCTTCATGGTCGGGAAGGAGTACGAGACCGGCGGTATCGCCCGCGACGGCGCGAAGCTCGTGATGGCGGTCGCCTGCGCCGACGTCCCGAAGTTCACGGTCGTCACCGGCGGCTCGTTCGGCGCCGGCAACTACGGCATGTGCGGGCGGGCGTACGGGCCCCGGCAGCTGTGGATGTGGCCGAACGCCCGCATCTCCGTCATGGGCGGCGAGCAGGCCGCGCTCGTGCTGTCGATGGTCGGTGACGCCGACCCGGACGAGATCCGCGCGACGTACGAGGAGGAAGGCAACCCGTACTACTCGACGGCGCGGCTCTGGGACGACGGCATCATCGACCCGCTCGACACGCGCCACGTGCTCGCGCTCGGCATCTCGGCGGCGCTGAACGCGCCCATCCCGGAGACGACGTTCGGCGTTTTCCGGATGTAAACGTTCCGAAAGGGTTTCACAACTCGATACAGGAAGCGGTTTTCCGGGTACGTACGAGGTGTTGGCCCCAATTACGTGTTGTCCCCGACTACAGAGAGGGTGATCCTTTCGTGAGCTTCCTTCGCAAGTTCCGGCCTTCGCCTGCGCTGGTCGTGGCGTCGATCGGGCTGCTCGTGGCGCTCGGCGGCACGAGCATCGCCGCGGTCACGAACGTCCCGCTGCGCAGCGTCGGCACCCCGCAGCTGAAGAGCAACGCCGTCACCTCGTCGAAGGTCTTGAACCGCTCGCTCCTCGCGGTCGACTTCCGGACGGGGCAGTTGCCGAGAGGCCCGCGCGGGCCGCAGGGCATCCCCGGCACGCCGGGAGCGCCAGGCACGGCAGGACCGGCTGGCGCGTCAGGACCGTCCGGCCCCGCAGGCGCTCTATCGCGGCTGACCGCCGTGGTCAACGCCTCCGGCAGCCTCGCGAGATCCCAGGGCACGACCTCGGCCGGCCGCATTGCGACGGGCGGCTACGAGGTGATCTTCAACCAGGCCGTCGGCGGCTGCACCTACGTGGCGTCGATTGGCGATCCGTCCACCGGCATCCCGCCGGCAGGACAGGTTGCGGTCGCAACCCGTGCCGGCAACGCGAACGGCGTCCTCGTCGCGACGCGCAACAGCGCGGGCGTCTCGACAGACCTTCCGTTCCACCTCGTCGTCGTCTGCTGACGCACGGCGTTCGAGAGCGGGCGGCGGCTCACGCCGTCGCCCGCTCTCGTTCCGCATAGGGACGGAATGCGGGGACGTAGGATGGGTACTTCCCCGGACCCACACAGAGAGAGGGTGATCATCCGTGAGCTACCTCCGGAGATTCCTCCGCGACCGTCGGCCCTCACCGGCGATGGTCGTCGCCTCGATCGCGCTGCTCGTCGCGCTCGGTGGAACGAGCATCGCGGCCGTCGGCAATGTCCCGCTGTTCAGCGTGGGCACGCCCCAGCTGAAGGCCAACGCGGTCATCTCGGCGAAGGTGAAGAACCGATCGCTGCTCGCCGTCGACTTCAAGCAGGGCCAGCTTCCGCGCGGGCGCTCGCGGGCTGCCAAGGGTGACGAAGGCGTCGGGACCTCAGGGCCCTGCGGGCGCAGCTGCACCTGGCTTCGTCGCCGCGGTCAGCTCGCAGACGTGCGCCACCGCGGTGACGACGAACTCGACGGCCTTCGTCGATCTCGCCGGGTCGTCGGAGACGTCATCGTGCCGGCCGGCGAGACCGCGAGGATCTATGCGTCTTCACGGCCGAGTCGGCCTGCTACGGGGCCGGCGCGGACAGGTACTGCGGAGCCCGGATCTCGTCGACGGCAACGAGCTCAACCCGGCCGTGGGCAACGACTTCGCCTTCGACAGCACCGATGACGGCGGACGAGGGCGCGCAATTCGCTGGGAGTCGCACGCGATGGCACGCTCGACCGACACGCTGAGCGCAGGCAACCACACCGTCAAGGTGCAGATTCGTACCACGAACGCGGCGAACACCTTGCGCGTCGACGACTGGGCGCTCGTCGTCTTCCGGACGAAGCTCTCGTAGCTCTTGTGCTTGTCGGGACGGCCGCACTAGCGGCCGTCCCGCAGCGTGCGAATCGGGTCCGTTAGCGTCCCGCCATGCACACGATCGAACTGACGGACGACGAGCTGCGGCTCGTGCACTCCGCGCTCCATGCGTATCTCGACGACTTCGGCCACGACGAGGCCGACGTCTTGCGAGAGATCAAGGCGGTGCTCGCAAAGCTTCGCATCGAGCCGGCGCCGGGTGGCTGAGGCAGGGCTGGACGTCCACCGCGACGGTGGCGTCCTCCGCGTGACCCTGGCGCGCCCCGAGCGCCGAAACGCCTTCGACGCGGCGCTCATCGCCGCGCTGGCCGACGCCTTCGCCGACGTCGGCGACGCTCGTTGCGTCGTGCTGTCCGGCGAGGGGCAGAGCTTCTGCGCGGGCGCCGACGTCGAATGGCAGCGCGCGTCGATCGACCTCTCGTTCGAGGAGAACGTCGAGGACGCGATGCGGCTCTATCGCATGCTCGAGGCTGTGGACGCCTGTCCGGCGCCCGTCGTCGCCCGCGTGCAGGGTTACGCGCTCGGCGGCGGCTCGGGGCTCGTGGCGTGCTGCGACATCGCCGTTGCGGCGCCGGACGCCGTCTTCGGGTATTCCGAGGTGCGGCTGGGGATCATTCCGGCGGTCATCTCGCCGTTCGTGCTGCCGCGCATCGGAGCGGGTGCCGCGCGGCGGTACTTCCTCACGGGCGAGCGGTTCGACGCCGAGACGGCGCTCCGGATCGGCCTCGTGCACGAGGTGGCCGAAGATCTCGACGGAGCAGTGGCCGCGGTCGTCGCGTCATTGCTCGAGGGCGGCCCGGAGGCTGTGCGCGCGGCCAAGCAGCTCGTTCGGGAGCACCCGAGCGGCGAGGAAACGGCGCAGATCGCCGCCCGGCAGCGGACGAGCGACGAAGGCCAGGACGGGCTGCGCGCGTTCCTCGACAAGCGACGCCCTGGCTGGCTCGAGGAGTGATGCGTTGCGGCCGCTGCTGATCCTCTGCGGCGCGATCGTCCTGTGCGACACGATGTTCTTCGCGGCGCTCACACCGTTGCTCCCCGAGTACGCCGACGAGTTCGACCTCTCGAAGACGGGCGCCGGCGCGCTCCAGGCCGCCTATCCCCTCGGCGTGCTCGTCGGCAGCATCCCCAGCGGCTACGCGGCCGCGCGGTTCGGGGTCAAGCCGACGGCGGTCATCGCGCTGCTCGTCATCGCGGGAACCTCCGCGATCTTCGGCTACGCGGACTCGATCGTCGTGCTCGACACCGCGCGCTTTCTCCAGGGCATCGGCAGCGCGTTCGCGTGGACGGCGGCACTCGCGTGGCTCATCGCGGTCGCCCCCGCAGGCCGGAGGGGACAGCTCATCGGCACGGTCCTCGGCGTCGCCATCGCCGGCGCGCTGCTGGGCCCGGTGCTCGGCGGCATTGCGTCAGTGCTCGGCACCGGCCCCGTGTTCAGCGCGGTCGGCGTCGTGGCGATCGGCGTGGCCGTCGCCGCCCTCCTCATGGCCACACCGCCGAAGGGCGCCCGGCAGCCGATCTCCGCCGTGTGGGGCGCGCTCCACAACCGGCGCCTCCTCGGCGGGCTCTGGCTCGTCGCGCTGCCCGCCCTGCTCTTCGGGACGCTCACCGTGCTCGTTCCGCTGCGGCTGTCAGACCTCGGGCTCGCAGCCGCGGCCATCGGCGCCGTCTTCCTCGTGGCCGGATCGTTCGAGGCAATGCTGTCCCCCGTCGTGGGTCGCCTGGCTGACCGTCGCGGGAAGCGGTATCCGATCACCATCGGGCTCGTGGCGTCTGCGATCGCGACCGTTGCGCTCCCTTGGCCGCAGCACGGAGTCGTGCTCGCACTTGTCACGGTGCTCGCAGCGTGTGCCTTCGGGATCTTCTGGGCGCCCGCGATGTCGCTCGTCAGCGACACGTCGGAGCGGATTGGCCTCGACGTCGCCTGGGGCTTCGCAATCGCGAACCTCGCCTGGGCACCGGGTCAGGCAACGGGCGCCGCCGTGGGCGGCACGCTCGCCCGCGCCACCACCGATGCTGTCCCCTACCTCCTGCTCGCAGGCTGCTGCCTGGCGACGCTGGCGGTGGTGAGAAGCGCGTGAAACGGCTCCTCGTCGCGAACCGGGGCGAGATCGCCGTGCGGATCTTCCGAACGTGCCGTCGGCTCGGCATCGAGACGGTGGCCGTGGCGGCGCCCGACGATCGCGAGGCGCTCCACGCGCGCTCGGCCGACCGCGTGCTCGAGATCGAGAGCTACCTCGATACCGGCACGATCGTCCAGGCCGCACGCGAGGCGGGAGCAGACGCCGTCCATCCCGGCTACGGCTTCCTCGCCGAGAGCGCCGAGCTCGCGGAGGCGGTCGAGTCCGCCGGGATCGCCTTTGTGGGGCCGACGCCCGATGCCCTGCGGCAGGGCGGAGACAAGCTCGCCGCGAAGGAGATCGCGCGAGAGGCAGGCGTGCCCGTCGTGCCGCACGGCGAGCCGGAGGAGGTCGGTTACCCGCTCGTGGTCAAGGCCGCGGCGGGCGGCGGAGGTCGCGGAATGAGAGTCGTCCGTGCCCCCGGGGAGCTCGAAGAGGCGCTCGCAGCCGCGCAGCGGGAGGCGGCTGCGGCCTTCGGGGACGATCGAGTGTTCTGCGAGCGTTACGTCGAGCGGCCGCGCCACGTCGAGATCCAGCTGCTCGCCGATTCCTCCGGTGAGGTCGTCGCGCTCGGCGAACGCGACTGCTCGATCCAGCGTCGCCACCAGAAGGTGCTCGAGGAGACGCCCTCGCCGGCGATCGACGACGAGACGCGGCAGGCCATGAGCGAAGCGGCAATCGCGTTCGGCCGCGCCGTCGGCTACCGAAGCGCCGGGACGGCGGAGTTCATGGTCTCAGGACGCGACTTCTATTTCCTCGAGCTGAACGGCCGCATCCAGGTCGAGCACCCGGTGACGGAGCTCGTGACCGGCATCGATCTCGTCGAGCAGCAGATCCGCATCGCCCGCGGCGAGCCCCTTGTCACAACCTGGCACGAGCCAAGCGGCCACGCGGTGGAGGTGCGGCTGTACGCGGAGGACCCGCGGACGTTCCTGCCGCAGACCGGGCGCATCACACGCCTCGCGCTGCCGTCGGGCGTGCGCGTCGATGCGGGCGTCGAGGAGGGGGACGAGATCGGCCTTCGCTACGACCCATTGATCGCGAAGCTCATCGCCCACGGCGAGACGCGGAGGGACGCGCTCGCGCAACTCGGGTCGGCGCTCGCCGAAACCAAGGTGGAGGGCGTCACGACGAATCTGCCGTTCCTCCGCTGGCTCGTCGCGCATCCGCGCGTCCGCGCCGGGCAGCTGACGACCGCTTTCCTCGTCGAGAATCCGCCGCTCTCGCCGCATCCCGCCCCGACACCGGCTGCCTGGAACCACGCCTGGAGGCTCAACGGCGCGGCGCCGTCGCCCGCAGCGCCGCCGGACCTGGCCGACGCAGCCCACGGCCACAGCTTGACGACGGAGAGCACGCTAGCGGCCCAGATGCCCGGCACGGTGCTCCGCGTTCTCGTCTCTCCGGGCGACGCGGTGACGGCGCGGCAGCCGCTGCTCGTGCTCGAGGCGATGAAGATGGAGACGCCGGTCGTCTCCCCGATACGACGCGACGGTACGCCGCCTCCTGGTCGCGGAGGGCGACCAGGTGGCGGCAGGTACCGAGCTCGTCGAGCTAGAGGACTAGCGATACGCGGGGCTGCGTGGCCTGTTGGAGCCCTCGACGTAGTCGAGGCCGCGGCCGACGACGAAGTTCACGAACCAGACGACGATCGTCGCCCAGACGTACGTCCAGAAGCCGTCGATCGAGAACTCCGGTGCTACCCACTCGGCGAGCGCAAGCATGCCGACGTTGATCGCGAAGTACGCAAGGCCGAGCGTGAAGATGATCAGCGGCAGCGTGAGAATCGCGAGGATCGGCTTGATGAACGCATTGCCGAAGGCGATCACCCCCGCGCCGAGCAGGAGCGACCCCCACCGCTCGATGTAGACGCTGTCGAACAGCCAGTCGACGACGATGAGGGCGAGGATGTTGACGCCCCACGCGACGAGCAGCCGTACGAGGAGGAAGAGCCACATAGGCCGCGCCTAGAAGAGCTTCTGGAGCTTCATGGCCGCGCCCATGTCGCCCTTGATCTTCAACTTGCCCGTCATGTAGGCGGTCGTGGCGTTCTGCTCGCCGGCGACGATCTTCGAGAACGTCTCGGACGAGGCCTCGATCGTGCACGTCCCACCCTGGTCGCCCTCCGTCACCGTCGCGGCTTCGTCCGTCACGGCCACCGTCCACGTTCCGGCGCCCTCGATGTCGAAGACGTACGTGCTGTTGATGCCCGCCGTCTTGCCCTCGGCGCGGCCCGGCAGAGCCTCGAAGAAGTCCTTGATGTCCTGTGTCACGCGTTACCTCCAGTCGATTGCGGCGAGACTATCTCACGGTGAGGCGATCTCCGGCGCGAGCGAGCGGCGCGCTTCGGTCGGCAAGGAGCAGCGTGAGCACGAGGCCGGCAAGCGGGGCGGCGGCGCACAGCCAGAGCGTGGTCTCTAGATCGACCGCGTCGGCCACAGCGCCGAGGAAGACCGCCGCGATCCCGCCCAGGCCGATCGAGAGGCCGATGACGAGCCCGGACGCCATGCCGATGTGCCGCGGCATGTACTCCTGGCCCATCACCATCGTCACGCCGAAGGTGCCGACGACGGCCGCGCCGATGATCACGAGCGCGATCGCACCGGCGACGCCGCCGGCGAGGATGAAGACGGCGATCGCAGGCGGGATGACCAGATTCGAGACGAGAAGCACAGGGCGGCGGCCGAAGCGGTCGGCGGCGGGCCCTGCGAGCAGTGTCCCGACGGCTCCAGCGAGCAGCATGATCGACAGCAGGAAGTTCCCGTATCCCTCGGAGTTGCCGATCGACACCTCCCACAGCGGCACGAACGTGATCAGGCCGAACCAGGCCACGCTGCGCACGGTGACGACGCCGAGCAGGAGGGCCATGGCGCCGAGGCGGTCATCCCCGCCGGCCGCCCGCGCCGCGTGGCTCCTCTCGGGCACGAACGTCAGCAGGAACGGCACGAGCCACAGCAGCACCGCCGCGACGGCCAGGCACGGCAGGACGACGATCGCGCCGCCCTCGATCCCCAGCGCGACCACGATCGGCGTTGTGACGATGACGCCGAGCGAGTAGCCGAGGTTGCCGCCGATCGAGAAGAGCGACATGCCGCTCGCGCGTCTCGCACCGCTCGCGTAGGCGGCGAACTTCGAGCCTTCGGGGTGGTACGCCGCCGTGCCGAGCCCCGAGACGACCACGAAGAGGACGACCCACCAGTAGCTCGGCGACAGCGCGGCCAGCCCCATGCCGATCGCACCGATCGCCACGCCCGCGGGCAGCAGCCACACGGCGCCCCGCCGATCGGACCACAGGCCGAACAGCGGCTGCACCACGGAGCCCGCGAGCGCCGAGGCGAGGATGAGGCCGCCGGCGTACGTGTACGAGAGGCCCCACTCGGTGACGAGGAACGGCAGCATCGCCGGTAGCACCCCGCCGGCGAAGTCGACCGCCATGTGCCCGGACGACAGCGCGGCCATCGCGCGTCGATCGATGTCCGCGCGCGCCATGACGGTGAGCGTATCGGCGGCTCGGATAGCATCGCGCGACGTGCGGATCGGCGCCTCCTCCACGCGGCCACCCGACGCGACTCTTGCAGTCGTCGTCACCGAGCCGCCTGCGGCGGAGCTGGCGAGCCTCGTCGAGACAGGCGAGGTGACGACGAAGCGCGGCAAGGCGCGCGCTGTCCATCTCGATGGCGAGCGAGCGATCGTCGTCGGAGGCGGTCCGCTCGACGAGGTCGACGCCGATGTGTTGCGCGACGCTGCTGCGGCCGTTGTGGCGGAGCTGCGCGACAGCACAGGCGGTTCGATCGCGTGGCCGCTCGACGAGGCGATGCCGCTGTCCGCGAATGAGCAAGTCCGCGCACTCGTCGAAGGCGCCGTGATCGGCGCCTATGACCCCGGGGCGTGGAAGACCGATACGCGTGAGGGCGTGGAGGTGTCGGCTTTCGTGCTCGTCACGGAAGCCGACGTCGCGGACGGCCTCCGTCGCGCCGAGGCGGCGGCGCTATGGACGAACCGCGCGCGGGACCTCGTCAACCGGCCGGCGAACGACCTGACGCCGGAGAGCTTCGCCGAGTACGCGGCGGGCATCGCCGAGGACACGGACGGTCTCAGGGTGGAGTCGCTCGTCCCCGACGAGATGCGCGACCTCGGCATGGGCGCCCTGCTGGGCGTCGGCGCCGGAAGCTACAACGAGCCCCGCCTCATCGTGATGCGCTGGGAGCCGCCGACCCCGGCCGGCCGCCGCGACGTTCTGCTCGGGCTCGTCGGCAAGGGTCTGACGTTCGACTCCGGCGGGATCTCGCTGAAGCCGGCGACGCACATGGAGGCTATGAAGGGCGACATGGCAGGCGCGGCCGCTGTCGTCGCCGGGATCGGCGCGATCGCGGAGCTCGAGATCCCGGTTCGCGCGATCGCCGTCGTGGCCGCAGCCGAGAACATGCCGAGCGGACGGAGCATGCGGCCGGGCGACATCCTCACCGCCGCCAACGGCAAGACGATCGAGGTCACGAACACCGACGCCGAAGGGCGCCTCGTGCTCGCCGACGCGCTCTGGTACGCACGCGAGCAGGGCGCAACCCATGTCGTCGACTTCGCGACGCTGACCGGCGCGATGTCACTCGCCCTCGGCGACCAGTACGCCGGCGTCTTCGCGAACGACGACGACTGGCGAGACGAGCTCGTGGCCGCCGGCGAGGCGAGCGGCGACTACGTCTGGCCGTTCCCGCTCCATCCGCGTTATCGGCGGCTCATCGACTCGGAGTTCGCCGATATGAAGAACTCTGACCTGCGCCGCTTGGGCGCGCCCATCTACGCGACCTCCTTCCTCGCCGAGTTCGCGGGCGACGGGCCGTGGGCTCACATCGACATGGCCGGCCCGGGTCTGCTCACGTGGTCGCGCGGCGACTACCTCTCGCAGGTCGGCGGCACCGGCTGGGGCGTGCGCCTGATCGCATCGCTCGCCGAGCGCCTCACGTCCCGATGAACTTCGAGCTCGCAGAAGAGCACGAGCTCATCCGGCGCACCGTCCGCGAGTTCGCAGAGCAGCGGGTCGCACCCGTCGCCGAGGAGCTCGACCGCGAGCACCGCTTCCCCTATGAGCTCGTCGAGGAGCTCGCCGGGCTCGGCCTCATGGGTCTTCCCATCCCGGAGGAATGGGGCGGCGCCGGCGGCGACACGATCTCCTACGCGATCGCGATCGAGGAGCTGGCGCGGATCGACTCGTCCGTGTGCATCACGGTCGCCGCGCACACGTCGCTCGGCACGATGCCGATCCTCCTCTTCGGCAATGAGGAGCAGAAGCAGCAGTGGCTTCCCGATCTCGCGTCCGGCCGGAAGCTCGCCGCCTTCGGCCTCACTGAGCCCGGGGCGGGGTCGGACGCGGGCGCGACGCAGACGCGCGCGGAACTGCGCGACGGCGAGTGGGTGGTCGACGGCTCGAAGATCTTCATCACGAACGCGGGCACCGACATCACGTCCTGCGTCACGATCACCGCGCTCACCGGCGACGGCGAGGTCTCGAACATCATCGTCCCCAACGGCGCGCCCGGGTACGTCATCTCGGAGCCGATGGCGAAGATGGGGTGGCGCGCATCCGACACGCGGGAGCTCTCGTTCCAGAGCTGCGCCGTACCCGAGGCGAACCTCCTCGGGCCGCGCGGCCAGGGCTTCCACCAGTTCCTCGAGATCCTCGACGGCGGCCGCATCTCGATCGCCGCAATGGCCGTCGGCCTCGCGCAGGGCGCCTACGACCTCGCGGTCGCGTACGCGAAGGAGCGCGAGCAGTTCGGCCGGCCGATCGCCGAGTTCCAGGCCGTGCAGTTCAAGCTCGCCGACATGGCCGTCGAGATCGACGCCGGACGGCTGCTGACGTACAAGGCCGCCTGGCTCAAGGACCAGGGCCGTCCGTTCGGGCAGGAGGCGGCGATCGCGAAGCTCTACACGGGCGAGGTGTCGAACCGCGTCGTCAACCACGCGCTCCAGATCCACGGCGGCTACGGCTTCATGGACGAGTTCGCCATCTCGCGTCTCTACCGCGACCAGAAGATCCTCGAGATCGGCGAGGGCACGAACGAGGTGCAGCGCATGGTCATCGCCAAGCACCTGGGCCTGACCTAGCGGGCCACGTCAATCCACACTGGGGATGGATTGGCACAGAACTGTCACATCTCAGTGTCAGACACTAGGACCTGTCCCTAACGGGCGTGTCCGGACTTCAAGAAGTACAGCGGGGGCCGGTGGTACGTTCCGACGGCATGTTCCTGCGCCAGTTCGTCGACGACGACCTCGGCTGCGCGTCGTACCTGATCGGTGACGAGGAGGCCGGCGAAGCCGTGCTCGTCGACCCCTCTCTTGCGATCGAGCCGTTCCTCGAGGCCGCGGCCGCAAGCCGACTGCGCATCACGCGCGTCCTCGAGACGCACACGCACGCCGACCACGTCTCCGGCCACGGCCGCCTCGCGCTCGAGCAGGGACTGCCGGTCGCAGTCCACGGCGACGCGGACGTCTCTTATCCGAACGAGGCGCTGGCCGAGGGGGACGAGATCGCCGTCGGCTCGCTCCGCGTCCGCACACTGCACACGCCGGGCCACCGGCCCGAGCACTGCTGCTTTCTAGCCGGGGACGCGCTCCTCACGGGCGACTCGCTGTTCGTCGGCGCCGCCGCGCGCCCCGATCTCGCCGTCGAGGCACGCGAGGGCGCCGAGGGGCTCTTCCACAGCCTCCACCGCCTGCTCGAGCTGCCGGACGACTTGAGGGTCATGCCCGGCCACGTGGCGGGCTCGCTCTGCGGCGCCGGCATGAGCGAGGAGCGTTCCTCGACGATCGGGCAGGAGCGGCGCTTCAACCCCGCGCTAGCCCTCGCCACGGTCGAGGAGTTCGTCGCGGAGTCCGTGGGCTCCCCGACACCGCGTCCGCCGAACATGGAGCACATCGTCGAGCTCAACCGCGGCCCGTTCGTCAGTGCTCCGCCTACCCCAGGCCCCGTGGCGAGAGACGGCCACTTCGTCCTCGACGTGCGCGATGCCGACGCGCACGCGGTCGGCCACGCTCCAGGAGCCGTCAACGTGCCCGTGTCCGGATCGTCGTTCGGGACGAAAGCCGCGTTCCTCATCCCCAATGGAAGCACGATCGCGCTTCACGCCGACTCGCCCGCGCAGGCCGCGCGCGCCGCCTCGAAGCTCCACGCCGTCGGCTTCCTCGAGCTCGCCGGCTATCTCGAGGACACCACGACCGAGCGGAGACGCTCGAGCCCATGGAGATCGACGAGCTCGAACGGCTCATTGCCGAAGGGTCGGTCGACGTGATCGACGTACGCGAGCCGTCCGAGCGCGATGCCGGATACATCCCGGGCAGCCGCAACATCCCCTATCGCGTCATCGCCGAGTTCGCCGACGACCTGGCCGGCGGCAGGCCGCTCGTGACGGTCTGCGAGACCGGGCCGCGAGCAGCGATCGCCGCGAGCGTGCTCGCCGCGGCAGGCCTCAAGGCACGTCCCGTGATCCACGGCGGCATCTACGAGTGGGAGCAACGCGGGAACCAGACGGTCGAGTTCAGGCGCTGCGGCGCTAGCTGACCCGCTCGACGTCGTAGCCCCAGCTGCGCATCGTCGCCAGCAGGGTCTCGCAATGCTCCTCGTCGCGCGTTACGAGCGTCAGCCAGATCTCGGTCTCCGCGACGTCGATCGACGCCCCCTCGCGGCGGTGCTCGACGTCGACGACGTTCACGCGCTCCTCGGCGACGAGATCGAGGAGCTTCAGCAGCTCGCCGGGCCGATCGGGCACCCGCGTGCGCACCACGAGATAGCGGCCCGCCTCGGTCAGGCCATGCCGCATGACCGAAATGAGCGTCGTTGCGTCGATGTTCCCGCCCGACAGGACGACGGCGACGGGGCCCGTTCCCTCCACCCTGCCGGCGAGCAACGCCGCGACGCCCGCCGCGCCGGCCCCCTCGACGACGAGCTTCGTCCGCTCGAGGCAGAGCACGATCGCCTGCGCGATCTCCCCGCTCGAGACCTCGACCATGTCGTGCGGGTCGAGGATCGTGCTTGCCAGGCCGCCGAGCTCTTTCACCGCGATGCCGTCGGCTACCGCGAAACCTTCATGACCCGTCCGCACGCCCACAACGCGAGTCCCGGGCATTGCCAGCGCGATTCCTGCGGCGAGCCCGCCACCGCCAACCGGGACGACCACCGCCTCGACATCGTCGAGCTGGTCCGCGAGCTCGAGTCCGACCGTTCCCTGGCCGGCGACGACGACCGGGTCCTCGAAGGCGTGGATGTACGTCGCGCCCGCCGACTCGGCGTGCTCTTTGCCGGCCTGCACGGCCTGCTCGAAGCCCTCGCCGACAAGCTCCACGTCGGCGCCGTAGTTGCGCGTGGCCTCGACCTTCGCCATCGGCGCGTCCTGCGGAACGAAGATCGTGGCCGGCACCGCGGCCTCACGCGCCGCCCACGCGACCGCCTGGCCGTGGTTGCCGGCGCTCGCCGAGACAACCCCTCGCGCACGCTCATCCTCGTCGAGCGCCCTCACGCGGTTGACGGCGCCACGCACCTTGAACGAGCCCGTCCGCTGGAGGTTCTCGGCCTTCAGCCACACGTCGCGTCCGGCGAGGCGGCTGAACGTCTCCGAGCGGATGACGGGCGTTACGCGAGCGATGCCGGCGAGCTGCGCGCGAGCGCGCTCGACGTCAGCTGCGGTCGGCAGCGTCAATCCGAAACACCTTCTCGAGAATCTCCGACACGGCGCTCAGGGGATCGAGCTCGCGCCGCTGCACCGCCTCGAGCACGCGGGCGAGCTCGGGATCGTCCGCGGACCGCGTGCTCGAGATGCGTCTTCGCCCGAGCGGATGACACGGCGAACACCTCGGCCGCGAGGTGCTCGCGCCGCCGCTCGTCGAGCAGCCCGTCCTGCTCGAGATGCGCGCGATGCTCGCCCAGGCGGTCCCAGAGCTCCGCGACGCCTTCGCCGCGCAGCGCCTCCGTCAGCACGATCGGCGGCTTCCACGCTCGTTCGTGATCGAGGGCGAGGATCGACCGCACGTCCGCAACCATCGTCTTCGCCGCAGGGTGATCCATCTTGTTGACCGCGATCACATCCGGAATCTCCATGATCCCCGCCTTCAGCGCCTGGATCGAGTCGCCCGAGCCGGGCATGAGGACGAGCAGCACCGTGTCGGCCACGCGCACCACCTCGACCTCGCTCTGGCCGGTGCCGACGGTCTCCACGAAGACGACGTCCTTGCCCGCCGCGTCGAGCAGGAGCAACGCCTGCAGGGAGGCCTCGGCCAGGCCGCCGAGGTGCCCGCGCGTGCCCATCGACCGGATGAAGACGCCGGGGTCGAGGAAGTGATCCGAGAGGCGGATGCGATCGCCGAGCAAGGCGCCCTGCGAGAACGGGCTCGACGGGTCGACCGAAATGACGCCGGCCGTCTGCCCGAGGTCTCTCGTATGGCGTACGAGCGCCGCGATGAGGGTCGACTTGCCGACCCCCGGCGGCCCGGTGATGCCGATCGTGCGTGCGCGCCCGGTGCTCGGATAGAGGTCGCGGACGATGCCGGCGGCGAGGGCGTCGCCGTTCTCCACGAGGGAGATCGCGCGCGCCAGCGCCCGGCGGTCGCCTCCGGAGATCCCCGCGACGAGGCTCTCGCGCGTCCAGTCGGCCATCAGCCGGCGACCGAGACCGGCGAGACGTCGCGCTCGGTTACGTCCTCCTGCGCGGAGCGGAGCAGGAGGAAGCCGACGAGCGCCCCGAGGCCTGCGCAGACGGCCGAGATGGCGAACACCCAGCGTGCGCCGACGGCGTCCGTCAACGGCCCCGCGACGACCATCGCCAGCCCGAGCACCGCGAAGTTCGTGCTCATGATGACGGTGAAGACCCGGCCGCGGACCTCGTCGGGGGCGCCTCGCTGGACGAGGAGCGAGTTGTAGACGACAGCCGCGCCGTTGCCCGCCCCTCCCAGCAGCATGCACGGCAAGGCAACCCAGACGCTCGGAGAGATCGCGGTCGTCAGTCCGCCGAAAGCCATGAGCGCGATGGCGCCCGTGTACACGAGCACGATCCCGCGCACTTCGAGCCAGCGCGGCGCATAGAGGCTGCCCAGAAGCAGGCCGAGGCCTGAGGCCGCGAAGAGGAGGCCGAAGGCGACGTCCCCGCTCACATGGCCGCTCGCGAACGCCACCTTCGCGAGCACGATCTCGGCCACGTTGATGCCGGCGTTCGCAAGCATCACGAGATTCCACGCGCAGAACACCGCGAGCAAGACGCGTGACCGGAAGACCGTCGCGAACCCGTCGCCCACGTCTCGCCAGTGGCCCCGCGACACCGCCTTCGCCGTCTGGAACGCGGCAGGAGCGATGCGGAGGATGAGCGCCGCGGAGACGAGGAACGTCGCCGCGTTGATCCAGTAGGCGGAATCGGGGCTCGAGGCGGCGACGATGATGCCGCCGATCGCCGTCCCGATCGTCCACGACAGGTAGTCCCCGGCCCGGAGCAGCGAGTTCGCCGACGGGAGCTCGGTCTCGGCCACGAGGTTCGGCAGGCCCGCGTACGAGGCCGGCCGGAAGAAGCCCGTCGCGAAGCCGGCGGCGGCGGCGAGGACGATGATCGCCTCGGGGCTGTTCGTGAACGGAAGCGCAATGAAGATGCCGACCCGCGCGAGATCGGCGACGACCATGATCCGGCGGCGCGAGAGCCTGTCGATCAGCGGGCCGAAGAGCAGGCCTATGGCGACGGAGGGCAGGAAGTCGGCGACGAGAAGCGCGCTCACCCACTTCGCCGAGCCAGTCCGGTCATAGACGTCGATGGTGAGCGCGACGACCGCGATCCAGGTCCCCAGTCCGGACGCGAACGTTGCCGCGAACAGCGTCCGGAAGCCGGGGTTTTGGCGCAGCAGACCAGGTTGCCGGTGAGCCGGGGCGCTCGACACGTGTGGCTTGGACCTTACCGCTGCCCGCCGCCGCCGACGACGGCCGAAAGGGCCCCGTCGAGAACGGCGTGGTCCTCAGCAGTCCCTGCCGTGATCCGAACCGCGCCCGGCGCGCCGAAGCCCGTCAGCGGCCGGATGATGACGCCTTCCTGCAATAGGCCGTCCACCAGCTGGGCGGTGCCATCGCCCGTGTCGACGTAGAGGAAGTTCGCCACGGCAGGGCCTACAGGATCGAGGCCGTGCCTGGCGAGGATGTCCGAGAGCTCGGCTCGCGCCTCGGCCGTCGCCAGCCGCCGACGCTCGATCTCCGCGGCGGCATCGAGGCTGGCCAGCGCGGCCTCCTGGCTGGTCGTCGACATGTCGAACGCGCGCCGCACCTTGCCGAGCTCGCGTACGAGCGCCTCCGGCCCCACGCCGTACCCGATGCGCAGCCCGGCCAGGCCGTAGATCTTCGAGAAGGTCCGCACCACGAGCACGTTGTGACCCTGCTTCAAGTACGCCTCGATCGCGTCGGCGTACTCCGGGTTGCCGACGTACTCGAAGTACGCCTGGTCGACCACGGTCAAGACGTGGTCGGGCACGGACTCGAAGTACCGGTCGAGCTCGGCGCGGTCGTTCGCGGTGCCCGTCGGGTTGTTCGGGTAGCAGACGTAGACGATCTTCGTGCGCGGGCCGATCGCCGCAAGCAGCGCGTCGAGGTCGTACCGGTGGTCGCGGAGCGGCACGAGCCGCGGCACCGCGCCCATCTTCTGCGCATCGATCACATAGCTCGAGAAGGAGGGCCAGCCGCAGACGATCTCGTCACCGGGATCGAGCAGTACCTGCGCCAGGCAGTCCATCACGCCGTCCGCGCCGGCGCCCGGCGCCACCTCCTCGAAGCGCACGCCGTGACGGTCGGCGAGGGCCGCACGCAACCGGTAGGCGCCGCCGTCGGGATAGCGATTGAGCTCCCGCGCCGACCGCTCGATGGCCTCGAGAGCGGCGGGCAGTGGGCCCCACGCGCCCTCGTTCGAGGCGAGCTTCACGACGCGCTCGAGGCCGAGCTCCCGCTGCAGCTCCTCGACGGGCTTGCCCGGCTCGTAGGGCACGAGATCGCGGATCGCAGGTCGGAACGGGCTCGGCACGGCGAGACTCTATCTCCGGAACCTGGAGGACTCGCGGCCACTACGCTTCTCGCGTGCCCGAGATCGGCCTGTTCCCGCTCGCGCTCGTGCTCACCCCGACGGAGCGCGTGCCGCTGCACATCTTCGAGCCGCGATACAAGGAGCTCGTCGGCGAGTGCATCGCCGACGGAGAACCCTTTGGCCTCGTGCTCGAGGACGACACCGGTCGCCGCGACATCGGCACGCTCGCGGAGGTGAAGGAGGTCGCGCACGTCTTCGACGACGGGCGGATGAACATCCTCGTCGAGGGCGCCGGGCGCTTCCGGATCACGTCCTGGACGGAAGGACGTGCATTCCCCACCGCCGAGGTGGAGCCGCTCGATGACGAGGACGACGCCACGCCCGATCCCAAGACCACGGACGAGGCGCTGGCCGTGTTCCGCAAGCTCGCCGCCGTGGCGGATGCCGAGATCGACGAGCCGGACGGGTCATCGGGCTCGCTCGCGTTCGAGATCGCCGCGCACATCGACTTTGGCCCGGAACCGAAGCAGGAGCTCCTCGAGCTGCGTTCGGAGCGGCACCGGCTACAGCGGCTCACGGAGCTGCTCGAGCACGCACTCGCTGCGATGACCCGCGAGCGCGAGATCCGCGAGCGCGCCGCCACGAACGGCCGCGTCTCGCTGGGCTAGCTAGCCGCTCTGACAGCGCCTCGCGGGTGCTTGACACGCGACCGGTGCCAGGCACCAGTTGCGTGTCTGTACCAACTCTGGTCGATTCTGTTGCACGGGCGGCGGCTAGACGACGATGCCGTGGCCGCCGCGGCGAGGATCGCCGGCCGCCGCGAGCGTGCCGTCCGGCCTGCGCTCGACGGCCGCCACCCCGCCGAAGAAGAGATTTCTCCGGCGCCACCGCACGACGTCGTAGCCTGTTTCGGCAAGCTCGTCGAGTGACGATGGGTCGTGCCCGCCCTCGCAGTGGACGTGCGCCCCGTCGACGTGCACGCGAGGGCCGTCGATCGCCTCCCCCACGCTCAGGCCGTGGTCGACGACGTTGATGACCACCTGCATGACGGCCCCGCGGAGTCGCACCGAGCCCGCGCTGCCCAGAACGAGGCGCGGCTCGCCGGCTCTCGACACCACGGAGGGCGCCATCATGCTCGTCAGCCTCGTGCCCGGCTTCGGCGCGCGGCCGCCCGGCTGGAGGTCGTACTCGCCGAGCATGTTGTTCATGTGGATGCCGGTGCCGGGGACGACGACGCCTGACCCGGCGCCCGTCGACGACGACAGTGACGCCGCATTGCCCTCGGCGTCCATCGCCGAGATGTGCGTCGTCCCTCTCGGAACCTCGGCTGCGACCTCCGACAGCAGCCGCCTCGCGAGCCCGCCGCGGTAGAGCTCGCGCGTGAAGCGCTCGTCTCTCGCTTCCGTCTGCGAGCGCAGCGCCTCGATCACGCGCACGAGCTCGGGGGCGGAACCGGCAGCGTTCGCCGCGCCGGCACGGTCGAGCAACGCAAGGCCGTATCCGATCAACACGCCGCCCGAGGACGGGGGCGGGTTCGACTCGAAGACGTGGCCGCGATACGCGACCTCCACCGGCCGGCGGCGAATCACGCGGTACGCCTCGAGATCGCGACGCGTGATCGCTCCTCCGTGCTCCTGCACGTGCGCCGCGATCGCCGCGCCGAGCTCGCCGCGATAGATCGCGTCCGGCCCCTCCGCCGCGAGCACCTCCAGCGTCGTGGCGAGATCGGGCGCGACGAGCCGATCGCCGGCCACGAGCCTGGCCCGCCGGCCGTACACGTCCCGGCCCTCGGGCGTATGCCGGAGGATCGAGTCGAGCAGCGCGTGCAACAGCGCTTGCGCCTTCGTCATCACGACGCCGTCGCGCGCGAGCTCGATCGCAGGCGCCACGAGCTCGTGCCACGGCATCGTGCCGTGCGACCGGTGTGCGGCAGCGAGCCCGGCGGCCGTGCCCGGCACGGCGCACGACGCATGCCCGATGAGGAAGCGCTGCGTCGTCTCCGAGCCCTCGAAGGGGATGTCGACGGCGTCCATCTCGCCATCGGCGCGCGCGGGCAACCCCTGACCCGGCGCGGCGACGAAGAAGTCGAGCAGCCGCCTCGATCGGTCCTGGGCTCGATGGACGAGCATGAAGCCGCCTGCCCCCGGACCTGTCAGCGGGCTCTCCGCGACCCAGGACGCGAAGGCCGCTGCGATGCAGGCGTCGACCGCGTTGCCACCCTCCTCCAGCGCCCGGGCGCCCGCCTGCGCGGTGACCTCGTGCCCGGCGGCGACCGCACCCCTCATGCGGACCCGGCCCTACAGATCAGCGAGGAAGCTCGGCGGCGACGTCTCGTCGCCGTTTCGCCGCCGCGGGCGGTCGCCGAAGCCCGTGGCCACGATCGTCACCCACACCTGCCCGGTGAGGCGCTCGTCGATCGTTGCACCGAAGATGATGTTCGTCTCGTCGCCCGACCGCTGGCGCACGATCTCCGCCGCTTCGTTCACCTCGTAGAGCGAGAGATCGTCGCCGCCGGCGATCGACAGCAGGATGCCCTTGGCGCCGACGATGTCCGACTCGATGAGCGGCGAGCGGAGCGCGCGCTCCACCGCCTCCACTCCGCGGTTGTCGCCGCTCGAGTAGCCAATGCCCATCAGGGCGTTGCCCGCGTCGGCCATGATCGTGCGGACGTCGGCGAAGTCGAGGTTGATAAGGCCGGGCAGCGTGATGAGGTCGCAGATGCCCTGGACGCCCTGCCGCAGCACGTCGTCGGCGATGCGGAAGGCGTCGAGCATCGAGGTCGACTGGTCGAGCACCTCGAGCAGCCGCTCGTTCGGTACGACGATGACGGTGTCGCAGGCCGCACGCAGTGCTGCGACGCCCTCGTCGGCGGCGCGGCGTCGCTGCGTGCCCTCGAAGCGAAACGGCAGCGTGACGATGCCGACCGTGAGCGCGCCCAGCTCTCGGGCGATCTCGGCGACGATCGGAGCGGCGCCCGAGCCGGTGCCGCCGCCTTCGCCGGCGGTCACGAACACCATGTCAGAGCCGCGCAGCGCTCGTCTGAGCGCGTCTCGGGCCTCCTCGGCCGCGCGCCGGCCGACGTCGGGATCGGCGCCGGAGCCGAGGCCTTCGGTGATATCGCGCCCGATGTGGATCTTCGTCGGCGCGTCAGCGCCCTGCAGCGCCTGGATGTCGGTGTTCACGGCCACGAACTCGACCTGGTGGATGCCGGCGTCGATCATGCGGTTGAGCGCGTTCAGCCCGGCGCCGCCGACGCCGACGACGCGGATGACCGCGATGTACGCGCCCGAGTCGGGTCGGGGCGCCGTCTGCAGCGGAGGCGGCTCGGGCAGGCTCTCGAGCCAGAGGTCGCCCCGGACGCGCTCCTCCTCTTTCTCGCGCGGGCGCTCGACGGGCTTCGGCTTCGCCTCGGGCTCGGCGACAACGGCTTCGGCCTTCGGCTTCGGCGCGGTTACCTCCGGCTCAGCAGGCTCTTCCTTGGCGAAGTCCGGTGTGTACTCGACCGTCTGGTCGAGCGCGAGGCTCTCCTGCTCCGCGTCCGGCTTGTCGCCTTCGGAGCGCTCGGCCTGCTTCTGCGCAGCCTCGGTCGCCCGGAAGAGCTCAGCGAGCGGGCCCTCACGCATGCTGGCGCGCTTGCGTGCCATTGAGGACCTCCTTCGCCAGGTCGCGGTACGCCTCGGCGGCGGTACCGGTGGGGTCGTACTTCAGGATGCTGGCGCCCTTCACGGGCGCCTCGGCGTACCTAATGGTCTTCCTGATTCTCGTCTTGAACACGAGGTCGCCGAAGTTCTCCTCGAGGATCTCGACGGCCTCGCGCGCGTGCAGCGTACGGCCGTCGTACATCGTCGGCAGGATGCCCTGGATCTCGACGTCCGGGTTGAGGTTCTCCCGGATCATGGTCAACGTGTTCTCGAGCTGCACGAGGCCGCGCAGCGACAGGTACTCGCACTGCACGGGCACGATCACGCCGTCCGACGCGACGAGCGCGTTGATCGTCAGCAGGCCGAGAGACGGCGGCGTGTCGATGATGATCCAGTCGTAGTTCTCCTTCACCGGCGCCAGCCCCTTCTCGAGAGCGCGCTCGCGGCCTATCAGGCTGGACAGAGCGAGCTCGGCGCCTGCCAGATCGATGGACGAGACGGCGAGGTCGATCTCTCCTTTGTGAAGCACTTGCTCGATCGGCAGCCGGTGCACGAGCACGTCGTACATCGAGCGCTCGATCGTGTCGGGGTTGAGCCCCTGGCTCATCGTGAGGTTGCCCTGCGGGTCGAGGTCGACGGCGAGCACGCGGAGGCCCTGCTCGGCGAATGCCACGGCGAGGTTGAGCGTGGACGTGGTCTTCGCCACGCCGCCCTTCTGGTTGGCGAACGCGATGACCCTTGTCACACCTGCTCCTTCCGAGGTGTCCGTGTCCGCGGCCGCGGGACGACGTAGCGCTTGCAAAAAGCCCATTCCGAGCGTGACTTCGGGTCAGGCTAGCAGAGTCCTCCCCGCGCACTCGGAGTCCGAGACAGCCCGCCGGAGACGCTCGATCGCGTCGTCTGCGCCCTCGGTCGGACCGGGCTCGGCGCGCACCCACGCCTCCGCCTCGACGACGAGCTCGCGCAGCTCAGCGAGCATTACGCCGGCCGGAGAGCCGCAGCGCTCGAGCTCCTCGATGCGCTCCAGCCGCTCGAGCACCGACCGCGCCTCGTCCATCCTCCGAAGGTAGCCGCGGAGGTCCTTCGCAGCCGTGCCACCTTTGTGCCAAGTTCGTACACTCGCGCGGTGATCGTCTGCCCCAGCTGCTGGCGAGGAGAACCCGGAGCGCGCGCGATTCTGCCTCGCCTGCGGCACGGCGCTGGAAGCCGCACGGGCGGCCGGCGAGGAGCGCAAGGTCGTCTCCGTGCTCTTCGTCGACCTCGTCGGGCTTCACGGCCGGCGCCGACCGCGCCGACCCCGAGGACGTGCGCGCTACCCTCCGGCCGTACCACGAGCGCGTCTCCCGCGAGATCGAGCGCTTCGGCGGCACCGTCGAGAAGTTCGTCGGCGACGCGGTGATGGCGGTCTTCGGCGCACCGGTCGCGCACGAGGACGACGCCGAGCGCGCCGTCCGAGCGGGCCTGCGGATCCTCGACGCGATCGGCGAGCTCAACGAGCAGGAAGGCCTCGAGCTTGCGGTGCGGGCCGCCGTCGCCACCGGCGAGGCCGTCGTGCAGCTCGGCGCGCAGCCGGGAACCGGCGAGGGCATCGCCACCGGCGACGTCGTCAACACCGCCGCGCGACTCCAGGGCGCCGCGCCGGTCGGGAGCCTCGTCGTCGGCGAGCACGACGTTCCGGCGCCACGCAGCAGGCGATCGTCTACGAGGAGCTGGACCGGCCGTCACGGCTGAAGGGCAAGGCGCGAGCCGGTGCCCACCTGGCGAGCCGTGGCGGCGCGAAGCCGGTTCGGCGTCGACGTCGAGGCGGCGCCGACGACGCCGTTCGTCGGCCGCGAGCGCGAGCTGCGGCTGCTCAAGGACACGTTCGAGCGCATGGTCGGCGAGTCGGAGATCCAGCTCGTCACGATCACCGGCGAGCCGGGCGTCGGCAAGACCCGGCTGCTCGCGGAGTTTCGCGACTGGGTCGACGACCGGCCGGAGCTCGTCTTCTGGCGGCAGGGCCGGTGCCTCCCGTACGGCGACGGCATCACGTTCTGGGCGCTCGGCGAGATCGTGAAGGCCCACGCCGGCATCCTGGAGTCCGACACACCGGAGGAAGCCGAGCGCGAAGCTCGCGCGAGGCCGTCGCTGGCATGGACGGACGCGCGACTGGCTACTCGCTCGCCTCGGCCCGCTCGTCGGGCTTGCCGGCGGAGGCGACGGCCGGTCGCGAGGAGTCGTTCGACGCCTGGCAGCGATTCATCGAGGCCATCGCGACGACGCGGCCCACTCGTCCTGCTCTTCGAAGACCTCCACTGGGCGGACGACGCGTTGCTCGAGTTCGTCGAGCGGCTCGTCGACTGGTCGTCCGGCCTGCCGATCCTCGTGCTGTGCACCGGACGGCCCGAGCTCTACGAGGGCCATCCCGCCTGGGGCGGCGGCAAGCGGAACTCGACCACTGTCGCGCTGTCGCCCGCTGTCGCAGGAGAGACACGTCCCGGCTCGTCGCCGCGCTCCTCGATGCGGCGGTGCTGCCGGCCGAGACGCAGTCCGCTCTCCTCGACCGCGCCGGCGGCAACCCGCTGTACGCGGAGGAGTACGTCGCGGCTCTTCCTCGAGCTCGGGTCGGCCGAGGACCTGCCGCTGCCCGACACCGTCCAGGGGCTCATCGCCGCGCGGCTCGACACGCTGCCGGCCGACCAGAAAGTCGCTGCTACAGGACGCTGCCGTCGTCGGCAAGGTGTTCTGGGCGGGCGTGCTCGAGGCGATGGGCGACCGCGGCGCCGATGAGGTTCGCGACGCTCTCCACCAGCTCGTGCGCAAGGAGTTGCTCCGGGCGGCGCGGCTCTCGTCCGTCGAAGGCCAGGCCGAGTACGTCGTTCTGGCACGCGCTCATCCGCGACGTCGCCTACGGGCAGATCCCGCGCTCGGCGCGAGCCACCAAGCACATCGCTGTCGCCGACTGGATCGAGACGATGGCCGGCACTCGGCTCGTCGATCACTCCGAGCTGCTCGCGCATCACACGACCGAGGCGATCGCGCTCGCGCGGGCGGCCGGCGGCGCAACCGACCCGGAGCTCGAGCTCCGGGCGGCGCGGTACCTCGTGCTCGCAGGAGATCGCGCGCTCGAGCTCGACGTCAGCGCGGCAGACGGCGCGCTACCGCCAGGCTCTCGAGCTGCTCCCTGCCGGGCTCGGAGGAGCACGGCCTCACGCTCATGAAGCTGGCCGAGACCGCGCAGGCACACGGGACGTTCGAGGAGGCGCGCGATCCATGCCGAAGCCGCCGCGAGCGAGCTCGACGCCGCCGGCGCCTCGCGAAGCGCCGCGCGCGCCTACGGGCTCGTCAGCAACGTGTACTTCCAGCTCGGAGGGACCGATCGCATGCGAGCAGCGCTCGAACGCTCGCTCGAGCTTCTCGAGCCGCTCTCCCCGGGGCCGGAGCACGTCGAGACATACGGACGGATGGCGGCTCTCACGAGGCCTTAGCGGCGAGTCGCCGCAGCTCGGGCTCGAGTGGGCCGAGAGAGTCGATCGCGCTCGGGGAACAGCTCGGGCTCCGGCGCGAGCTCAGTCCGCGCGTATCAGTGGCGCGGCATGATGCGCGTGCGAGCTCGGGGACCTCGCGGGAATCGAGGACCTCGAGCACGCGCTCGCGGAAGGGAATCGACCTGCGTATGGTTGCTCACCATCCCCGCGTATGTGAACCTCGCCGACCAGGTGTGGCGCCAGCGAGGCCGGCCGCGGCCGCCCTGGAGATCCAGAGGACAGCGATCGACGTCGCGACCGACGCGCGAGGGACGCCGACGTGGCCGCAGGCGGAGTCGTGCTGGATGCTCTTCGACCTCGGTCGCTGGGACGAGCTCCTCGAGGTCGCCGACGAGTGTCCGCCGCTTCGAGGAGGCGCACGGCGCCGCCCAACCAGGAGCGATGGCGGGAGACGTACGCCGCATTCGTTCTCATCCGGCGCGGGCACTCGACGAGGGCGCGCAAGGCGGCCGAGGACATGCTCGCGCACGCGAGAACAGATCGAAGGACCTACAGGTGCTCGGCCCGGCGCTCGTCGCCTCGGCGCTCGTCGCGGAGGCCCCAGGCGACACGTCCTCGGCTCTCGCGCCGTCGAGGAGTTCCGGCACGTGACGCGCAACCGGCCGTGGTTCCGCGCCCAGAACCTCACCGACGCGGCTCGCGTCGCGTGCGGCGCCGGGGATATCGCCCTCGCCGAGAGCCTGCTCGACAACGTCGTCACTGCCGCCGAGCGCGATCGGCTCTCTGCTCTCACCGTCCGAGCGACGATCAGCGAGGACAAGGACGTTTACGCGGAGGCGGCCGCCGGCTGGAAGGCGCTCGGCTGCGTCTTCGAGCACGCGCTCGCTCTTCGCGGCGCCGGAGACGAAGACGCTGCGAACGCGATTCTCGACGAGCTCGGCGTGCCGCTCCCGCCGGCTCAGACGGCAGCGCGGACGGCGAAGTAGCTCACCGGCCGCGGCGAGAGCCCGAGCAGCGACTCGTCGAGCCGCGCCAGCAGGCCTGTCCGGTCGCCGTGCATGAGCACCTCGACGAGGCTGCGGCGAACGACGTCGAACACTTCCGCCTCCGCCGTGTCCCCGGCCGTGAGCCCGCGGAGAGACGCGAAAAGCTCGCCGCGGTCTTGCCCTCGGTCGCCGATAAGCACGGCCGCGCGAGCGGCCGCGGCCCAGAGCCCGTCGTCGCCTCCGAGCAGCGCCGCGAGCGACTCGCGCAGCAGCTCGGAGCGGAACGGCTCGTCTGCGAACAGCGAGAGCTCCCAGCGGTCAACGGCCTCGCCCAGCTCCGGGTCCGCGTCGCACGCGGGCAGCCGCTCCAGTAGGTCGTGCGCGAGCCGCCCCCGGAACTCGTCGAGGCGGCTCGGCTCTCCGCCGGGCTCGGTGGCGGCGATCGGTGGCACGGGACGGATGCCGTACGGCCGCCAGTCGAGCCGCTCGAAGAGGATCGGGCCGGCGGCGACCGGCGCGGCCGTCGCCAGCCGTAGGGCAGTGACGGCATCGGCGAACTCGCCCGGCGCGTCCGGCGCCTCTTCCTGCGAGGCCGGGAAGGCGCACGTGAGCTCGAGCACGCACATCCGCTCGGGCTCGTCGCCGAAGCCGCTCGGCAGCAGGCCGCGGGCCTCGGGCCAGTAGGCCGCGAGCTCTCCGACGGCCGACATGCGGACGACGATGCCGCGGCCGAGGTCGACGGCGACGGGCGCGGACAGGCCGACGAGCGGCGCAGCGGCTCCGTACTCGTGCCGCTCGCCGAGCAGGGAGTGCTCGATCTCCTGGTACACGCGGTTGAAGACGCCGTCGTCCCAGTCGAAGCCACCGCACGCTTCGGCGACGGCACCGAGCAGCGGGAGCAGGATCGAGTGGTAGAGCGCGCGCTCCTCGTCGGGCTTCGCGCCGGCGTGGGCGCGGGCGAAGATCGCAGCGGCCGGCTCGCGCTCGAGCTCCTCGATCGCGGCCGCGGTGTCGTCGAGCCGGAAGAGCCGGTCGGCGCGCGCATCGACGTAGCTGCGCGCCAGCGGCCGGAGCTCGTAGAACGCGGGGTCGCCGGGCGTCGCGTGCTCCTCGAACGAGAACGAAAGCGGCGTGTCGTTCTCGGACTCGCGGTGGAGGTACGCGAACGCGCCGAGGCAAAAGCCGCGCACGGCAGCGTAGAGGTTGGGCGAGCGCACTCCCACGGGGTTGCTTACGCCCCCCGGTGCTCCTCTCCTCTCTGGCAGCCCGGGCACCAGTACACGGTGCGAGCCGCGTCGCCTTGCTTTGCCGAATGAATCGGACTCGCCGCAGCGGCGACAGGGCCGGCCTGCTCGCCGGTACACCTCGCGGCGCGGCCGGCCTCCGTCCCGGGACTCGACCATCAGCCTGGCGGCCTCGCGAACGACTTCGTGCAGCTCGCCGTCGTCGAGGTCGGGCAGTTGCCGCCACGGGGAGATGCGCGCGTGCCAGAGCGCTTCTGAGCGCCAGATGTTCCCGATGCCGGCGACGGCGCGCTGGTCGAGCAGCGCCTCGCCGATCGTCCGCTGCTCCGCGATCCGCCGGAGCCTCGTGACGATCGCGTCTGCGTCGAGCTCCGGCGCGAGGATGTCCGGTCCGAGCGTCGAGACTCTCCGCGCCGACGTCTCGAGAACTGCGCCTCCGCGGAGGACGGCCTTCGCACGCTCCCCGGTCAGCACGAGCCACGGCGTTCCCCGCACCGGTGCGTCCGGCCGCATCGTTCGCCAGCTCCCGGACATGCCGAGGTGACTGCGCAGGACGCGGTCGCCCTCGAAGCGGAGTAGGAGATTCTTGCCGTGCGCCTCCACGGCCTCGAGGCGGCGCCCATCGAGCCGCTCGGCCACGCGTGTCGCCCGCGCGCGGGGATGCACAGCCTCGACTGACAGCCGTTGGCCGACGAGAGCTCGCAGCCGCGCCGCCGCGCGGTGGACGGTGTCGCCTTCAGGCACGGAGCACGGCCCGTCGCGGGCCTGCCACGAAGCCAGCCTCGACCAGGAGGGGCATGACGGCGGTCTCGGCGACCGGCTCGCCGTCGAAGCGTTCCACCGCCAGGCGGCGCTTCCGGCCGCCCGCGCGCCGCGTGTGCTCGACGAGGGCATCGAGCGCCACGCGGAGCCATGCCTCCTCCGGGTCCCGCAGCGGCAGCAGTGTCTTCCCGCCCCGCTCGACGAAGAGCGCGGCCTCGCCGCCGAGCAGAACGACCGTCGCCCCGGCCACGCGGGCGGCACGGCCGGTCGCCCGCTTCGGCCACGGGAGAGACTGCGCCGTACGGCTGAGCCGGGTCCGCAGCCGCCAGGACGAGCGGCTGCGGCTCCTCGCCTTCGCGCGGCCGCAGCTCGCGCAAGCCGCTCCACGGCGCCCCCGAGCGCGAACTGGGCGCCGCCGAGCCCCTCGACGAAGTAGCCGCGGCGGCAGAGCCCGAGCGTCTCGAGCGCCCGCAGCTCCGAGTACACGGCGCCGTAGCCGCCGGGAATGCCCTCGGCCCGGACGCCGTCGCGGGTGACGATGCCCTGGCGCTCGAGCAGGAGCTCGGCGAGCGACCTCCTCGAGGGAGGCTCCGCAAACAGTCGCTCCGTCAGCGACCAGCGCCCCTGCGTGGCCGTCGGCAGCACCGCCCGGCGGCGGGCGAAGCGGCGCGGACGCCGTTCGGCCTTCGGCGTTCCGTAGCGGCGCGGCGCTCGCAGCGGCTGCCAGGCGTCGTTCGTCACCTCGCCGGCCCAGACGAGATCCCATAGCGCCGGCAGCGCCTGCTCCGGCTCGAGGCCCGTGACGCCGAGGAGGTCGGACCAGAACTCCGCCGAATGTGCGAGCGCCGTGCGAAGCGCGTCGTGAACCTCGCCCTCGGGACGCGGCGCGCCACCGGCGGCTCCCAGCACGGCCGCGTCCTCTCGGAAGTACACGGCGACGCGGTCGAGCCCGGCGCCGATCCAGACGAGCTCGCCCGTGGCGCAGAGCTGGTCGAGCTGCTCGGGGCGATAGTCGGGGACGCGTCTGGGCAGCAGCTCGGACTCCCAGAGCGAGACGGGCAGCGCGAGCGCCTGCAAGGGCACGAGAGCCTCCCGCAGGCTCGAGCGCCGGTCGACGCCGTGCCACGAGGCGAGAAAGCGCGCGAACGCCGCCTGCTCGGCGGGCTCCACCTCCTTGCGGAGCGCCGCCAGCGACGCCCGGCGCAGCCGTCGCAGCACCTCGGGGTCGCACCACTCGCGCTCGGTGCCGCCCGGGCGCAGCTCGCCGCGGACGAGCAGCTCCTCGGCCTCCAAGGCGCGAAGCACGTGCTCGACGTCGATTCCGAAGCGGGCAGCCGCCTCGGCCGTCGTGAACGGCCCGTGCCCCCGCGCCCAGCGGTGGACGAGCTGCCGCAATGCCGTCTCCGGGTCGGTCGTCTCGAGGAACGCGTCCGGCAGGCCCGACGGAGGCATGACGCCGAGGGCGTCGCGGTAGCGCCCGGCGTCTTCCGCGGCGATCAGCCGCTCCTCGCCTGCGACGTGAACGCGAACGGCGCGCCGCGCGACGAGCAACGGCTCGGCCAGTGTTACATCGTATTCATCAGTACGCAAGTCACCCCTACGTAAAAGCACAAAGTGCAAATCGTCTGCATTACGCGGCTCGCCCCGCAACTGGCGTTCCACCTCGTCCACCGCGTCCGCGTCGAGCAGGTCGCGGAGCTCCTCCTGGCCCAGGAGCTCGCGCAGGAGGTCGCGGTCGAGCGACAGCGCCTGCGCCCGCCGCTCCGCCGGCGGCGTGTCGTCCTCGAACATGTACGTCGCCACGTAGTCGAAGAGCAGCGAGGACGCAAAGGGCGAAGCCGACGGCGTCTCCACGTCGACGACGTCCACCTCGCGTGACGCAATCGACGCCAGCAGCTGCCGCAGCGCCTGGAGGTCGAAGACGTCCTGCAGGCACTCGCGGTACGTCTCCAGGACGATCGGGAACGCCGGGAAGCGCCGCGCGACCTGGAGCAGCGACTGCGCCTTCAGCCGCTGCTGCCAGAGCGGTGTCCGCTGACCCGGGCGGCGCCGCGGGATGAGCAGGCGCGCGCGCGGCGTTCTCGCGGAAGCGCGAGCCGAAGAGCGCGCTCTCCCCCACCGCCGCCAGCACGAGCTCCTCGACGCCCGCCGGGTCGAGCAGCAGCTCGTCGACCGCGGGCACTGCGTCCGCATCCGGCAGGTGGAGCGCGATGCCGTCGTCCGACCAGATCGACTGCGCGTCGAGGCCGAGCGACTCGTGCAGCCGCGCGGAGAGCGCGAGCGCCCAGGGCGCGTGCACGCGGCCGCCGAACGGCGTCAGCACGCAAACCCGCCAGTCGCCGATCTCGTCGCGGAAGCGCTCGACGACGACCGTCCGGTCCGACGGCACGGCGCCGGTCGCCGCCTCCTGCTCGCGGAGGAACGTGAGCAGGTTCCGCGCGGCGAGCGGGTCGAGGTGGTAGTCGGTGCGCAGCCGCCCGAGCGCCTCGTCGTCGGCCAGCGCCACGAGCTCGCGCGTCGCCTGGCCGATCGCCTGCCCCAGCTCGAACGGCCGCCCGACGCCCTCGCCCTTCCAGAACGGCACCGCGCCCGGCACGCCCGGCGCGGGAGAGACGAGCACGCGGTCGCGCGTGATCTCCTCGATCCGCCAGCTCGACGCACCCAGGAGGAACGTCTGCCCGGCCCGCGCCTCGTACACCATCTCCTCGTCGAGCTCGCCGACCTTGCTGCCGGAGTCGGCGAGCTGCACGGTGAAGAGCCCGCGGTCCGGGATCGTCCCCGCGTTCGTCACCGCCAGCCGCCGTGCCCCGGCGAGGCCGCGGATCGTCCCGCCCGTGCGGTCCCAGGTGATGCGAGGCCGCATTGACGCTCGGCCAACGCGCCGAGACGCTGCTGCCGAAGGTCCGGGACTGGATGAACGACAACTCCTGGATCGTCAGCGAGATCGTCCTCGTACTGTTCATCGTCATCGTCCTCGGGTAGAGCGGCACCAGACGGAGCCGACGGATGCAGGGGGTAGGTGGCGTGTAACGCGGGACTTCCCGGACTACTACGGGCACAATGCGGGCATGAGAACGCCAGCCGAGGATGCCTCGTCGGCCGCGTGGTTGCGAGAGCGGCTCATGGACCCCTGGTCGGGCGTCGACGGTGGCATGCCCGTCGGCGCGGTCGTCCCCACCGGGTTCGAGGCCTACGTGCGTGTGTTTCCGGCTGCGTATTCGTTGCCGGACTGGGAGCGATCTAGCTGGTCAGAGGTGGCCGCGAGCACTGGGCGGGTCGCCCATCCCCTGATGGAGTGGCACTTGATCTCGACTCCGGCGCCGGGCAGCGGGCTGCCGGCATGGAGTTGGCACGCGGGCGAAACGCTCCCCCGAATGCCCTCGGACGAGGAGTTCCGTGACCTGGCCGGCGTGCTCCGCGAGTTCACCGAGACCCCGGACCGCTGCTGGTTCTGCATCTGGACGGGCTTCGGCGGCATCGAAGAACACGAGGCCGGCGAGCAGGTCCACCATCCGTTCGATCGAGACTACTTTCTGTCCTTCGGGCCAATCGACGCGGTGACGTCGTTTGAGGATGGGGACGAAGGGCCGAACATCTGGTGGCCCGACGATCGCGCTTGGTGTGTGGCCTCCGAGATTGACCTCGCGACCACCTACGTCGGCGGGAGCGCCGACTGCATCGCACGGCTCCGTGCCTCGATGCAACTCGAGGTCCTACCGGTGTCGGTAAACGATCGAGTCGACATCAACGCCGATGTGATCAACGGCGACTAGCCGATGGATTGGGCCGCGTAAAGCGGCTCAATCCTGCACTCGATCCGCGCCTCGCTACGCCTCGACGTGGCCGCCCTTGCCGGCGAGGTCCCAGACGACGTCGGCCTCCGACACGTGCTGGCGCTGCGCCTCGTCGGCGACTTCGCTCCACGGCAGACGGGCGTCGGGAAGGTCGTCCCAGCGCGCGAGCTCGAGCGCCTCGAGCGCTCCACTGAGCGCGGGGCCCAGCCGGTCCTCCGATCCCAGCATTGCCCTCAACACCTCGAGTTGCTTGTCCGTGAGCCGCACCATCCACATGACTTGCCCCTTGTCACCCGTTACTACGGGGAATCGGTGAATCTGGACGCGCCCAAGTTAGGACGACGCGCGGACGTAGCCGCGAGGGGCCGATCGCCGCTAATTGCGGGGCTCGGGCGGGGGCGCGACCGGGTGCTCGACGGTCAGCGGCTTGATCCGCACCGCGACGATGCGGTTCTCGCGCACCGACTCGACCTTGATCTCGTGCCCGTCGGCGCGGATCCGGTCGCCCCGCTTCGGCAGGCGGCCGAGCTCGGAGAACACGTAGCCGCCGATCGAGTTGTAGGCGTCGGAGTCGACCGGGAGCTTGATCCCGGCATCCTCGAGGTCGCCGAGCGCGACGTGGCCGCGGACGTACCAGTCGCCGTCGGCGAGGCGCCGGACCGTGGATGAGCGCGCGTCGGTCTCGTCCTCGATCTCGCCGACCACCTCCTCGAGGATGTCCTCGACGGTGACGATCCCGACCGTCCGGCCGTACTCGTCCGACACGACCGCGATCGAGCTGCGCTGGCGCTGCAGCTCGGCCAGCAGGTCGTCGAGCGCCTTCGTCTCGGGGACGATCGGAACTTCGCGGATCGCGCTCTCGATCGACGCGTCGGGACCGGCGTTCATGTACAGCCGCACCAGGCTGTTGTTGTGGACGACGCCGCGCACGCGGTCAGGGTTGTCGTCCTCGATCGCGACCAGCCGAGTGTGCCCGGACGAGACGCAGCGCTGCAGGGCGTCCTCGACGTTCTCGTCCGCGTTCACCGTCACCACGGCCGGGATCGGCGTCATCACCTCGCGCGCCTCCTGCTCGTGGAGGTGGAAGACGCCGCCGAGCATCACCGCCTCGCCGGGGTCGAGCTTCCCGCCGCGGCTCGACTCGCGGATGATGTCCTGCAGGTCCTCGGCGCTGTGCGCTTCTTCGAGGTCTATGTCGCGGATGCCGAACAGCCGGAGGATCGCGTTCGAGACCTTCGTCAGGCCGAGGGTGAACGGGCCGCTGAGCACGCGGAACCAGTGCAGCGGCCGTGCCGTCCGCCGGGCGGTGCCCTCAGGCCGGGTGATCGCGATGATCTTCGGCACCTGCTCGCCGATCGAGATGTGGAGCGCGGTGACCAGCGTGAACGCGATCGCGCACGCGAGATGCGCGGTCGCCACGCCGTGACCGACCGGGCCCTCGATCAGCGGCGAGATCAGCTCGGCAACCGCGGGCTCGCCGAGGAACCCGATGCCGATCGAGGCCATCGTGATGCCGACCTGGCAGGCGCGACAGATACTCGTCGAGACGCTCGATCTGGGCGAGGACCGCGTCGGCGTTCCGGTCACCCTCCTGCGCGAGCGCCTGGATCCTCGCCTTGCGGGAGCGGACCAGGGCGAACTCGGCGGCGACGAACAGCCCGTTCAGCGCCACGAGCACGAACAGGAGGATCAGGAGCAGGGCCGTCATCGAGCGCCTGCTCCGCTGCTACTTCGAGGAAGGTGTCGTCGTCCATCGGCGACGGCCAGAGGGTACAGCCCGCTCCGGGGATGGATCGGCGGCCCCACCCGCTCGGGCAGATTGCGGTGCCGGAAGCGGGCGCCGGGGCGGCTCCGGCCACACCCGCTGACCGCGGCCCGGCCGGGTGGCTTCCGCCCGGTACGGTGATGCGATGGACCAGCGTCCGGTGCCCTACGTCGACGCGCTCCGCGAGCACGCTGAGCGCGATCCGGCGCGGCTCTACGTCCCGGGCCACAAGGGCGGGCCAGGCGCGGATCCGGCGCTGGTGGACGCCGCGGGCCCACGAGCCCTCGAGATGGACATCCCGGCGCTGATCCCCGGAATCGACGTCGGTCCGGAGCCGACCCCGTTCGGGCTCGCCCAGCAGCTGGCCGCCGATGCGTGGGGGGCGAAGCGCAGCTGGTTCCTCCTCAACGGCGCCTCCCAGGGGAACCACGCCGCGTGCCTGGCCCTCCGCCACTCCGGACGACGGCTCGTCGTCCAGAGGAACGCCCACTCGAGCGTGATCGACGGCGCCGTCCTGGCGGGGCTCGAGCCCACGTTCGTCGCTCCCGAGCTGGACCCCGACCTCGGGGTCGCGCACTGCGTGACCGCCGACGCGCTGGCGGCTGCGCTCGACGCGACGCCCGACGCGGTCGGGGCCATCTGCGTGTCGCCGACTTACTTCGGAGCCTGCGCCGACGTCGCGGCGCTGGCCGAGGTCGCACACTCGCACGGCGTGCCGCTGGTGATGGACGAGGCCTGGGGCGCCCACCTGCGGTTCTCGCCCGAGCTGCCCGCGAGCGCCCTCGAATCCGGCGCCGACCTGGTGATCTCCTCGACCCACAAGATCGTCGGCAGCCTGACGCAGTCGGCCATCGTCCACCTGGGGCACACGGAGTTGATCGACGAGAACGTGGTCGACCGGGTGGTCACGCTGCTCGAGTCGACGAGCCCGAGCGCACTGCTCACCCTGTCGCTCGACGCCGCCCGGCGCCTGGCCGCGACCCAGGGCGAGGTGCTTCTGGCGGAGACGCTGGCAACCCTGCGCGACGCCCGCGAGCGGATCCGCGCGATCGAGGGGCTCGACGTGCTCGACGAGCGCCTCGTAAGCCCGGGCGTCAGCGGCTGGGACCCGCTGCGCCTGACGGTGGACGTCCGCGCGACGGGCATCACTGGCCAGCGCTGCGCCGCCCTGCTGCGCGAGAACGCGGACGTCTACTGCGAGCTGGCAACCGAGACGGTCATCATCGGCGCGTTTGGGATGGGCGGCGAGGCGGCACCGCTGGCCGACCGGTTCGTCTCCGGGCTGCAGCACGTGGTCGCGGACCTCGGCGAGCAGGATCCCGAACACGGCGTGCCGTTCGCGGTGCCGCCGCCCTGGGGGCCGATGGAGATGGTCCCTCGCGACGCGTTCCTGGGGCCGCAGGAGGCGGTGCCGATCGCGGCCGCCGCGGGCCGGATCGCGTCGGAGTCCCTCGCGGCGTATCCACCGGGGGTTCCGAACGTCCTCCCGGGCGAGCGCCTGACCCGCGAGACGATCGACTTCATCGCCGACACGCTGGAGCACGGCGGGTACCTGCGCGGGGCGAGCGACCGGACACTCGAGACGATCAGGGTGGTAATCGAATGAGCGACTGGGGCGTTGACTCCGAGTACGGGCGTCTCCACGACGTGCTGCTCGGGCCGCCGGACAACTTCCGCTGGCTCCCGACCAGCGCGATCTCGAAGGCCACGCTCGAGAGCGGCGCGGTGTTCTCCCCGGAGACGGCGCAGGCGCAGCACGCCGAGCTGGTCGCCGCCTACGAGGGCGCCGGCGTCACCGTCCACCGCCTCGAGCCGGACCCCCACCTTCCCTACCAGGTGTTCGCGCGCGACTCGAGCGTGATGACCCCCGGTGGCGCCATCGTCACCCAACCCGCCCAGCAGTGGCGCCGCGGCGAGTACGCCCCGGTGATCCGTTTCTACCAGGCGAACGAGATCCCGCTGAGGGGAATGATCACCGCCGGCTCGCTCGAGGGCGGGGACGTGACGATCGTCGAGCCGGGGTGCATGGTGATCGGCAACGGCGAGGAGCGCACCCAGGTCCAGGCCGCCGACCAGCTCGCGGGCTGGCTCATCGACGACGGCTGGGAGGTGCGGATCGAGCCGATCCCCGGCCAGTTCGTGCACATCGACGTCCTGGTCTCGATCCTCGCACCCAAGCTCGCCGCGGTCTGCGTCGAGGCGGCCTCCGGCGGGCTCGTGGCCTGGCTCCGCGGCAAGGGCTTCGAGATCCTCGAGGTGACGCTGGAGGACGCGTTCCGGCTCGGCGTGAACGCGATCTCGCTCGGGGCGGACCGAGTGATCTCCACCAGGCACTCCGAAGGCTTGAACGAGGCGATGCGCGCACACGGGCTCGAGGTCCTCGACCCCGATCTCTCGGCATTCACGGCCGGCGGTGGCGGCGCCCACTGCCTCGCGCAGGCGCTGCGCCGCGAACCCGGGTGAGATGGGCGCGAAGGTCGACGCCGCCCGGGTGATCGCCGACCTGCGCGAGCTGCAGGATCGGACCGGCGACGATCGCGGGGCCCAGCGCCTTTGCTGGACCGACACCTGGCTCGATGCGCGGACGCTGCTCGGCGAAGGCCTGGCCGAGCTCGGCGTCGCGCCCGAGACCGACGAGGCGGGCAATCTCTGGGCAAGGCTCGAGGGCACCGATCCCTCCGCCCCGGCGCTGGCCGTCGGCTCGCACCTGGACTCGGTGCCCGACGGCGGCTGGCTCGACGGCGCCCTCGGCGTGATGGCCGCACTCGGCGTGCTGCGCTCCCACGGCTCGGAGCCCCCGCCGCGGCCGCTGGTCCTCGTCGACTGGGCCGACGAGGAGGGGGCGCGCTTCGGGCGCAGCCTGTTCGGCAGCTCCTGCTTCTCGGGGACGTTGGATCCCGACGCCGTTCGCGACCTGACGGACGCCGATGGCATGGCCCTGCCGGACGTGCTCTCGACCCACGGCGTGAGCCTCGACCGGGCGCTGGAGTCCGGCCACCGTCGCGAACGGGTCGGCGCCTACCTGGAACTCCACATCGAGCAGGGGCCCCGGATGGAGGCCGCCGGCACCCGCGCCGCCGCGGTCACGGGCTGCGTCGGGGTCGAACGGCTGCGCTTTCGATTCGCGGGCCAGGCGTCGCACGCGGGGACGACCCCGATGGAGATGCGCCGCGACGCCGGCCTCGCCGCGGCGGCTGCGGCGCTGGCCATCGAGCGCCTGCCGGCCACACACGGAGGGGTGGCGACCACCGGCGAGCTCCGCCTGCGGCCAGGGATTCCAACCGCGGTGGCAGGCGAGGCGACCCTGTCCGTCGACCTGAGGCATCCCGACCCGGAGGCGCTCGCGCGGATGCTCGATTCGGCCCGGGCCGCGTGCGAGACCGCTGCCTCCGAACGGCACCTGGACCTGAGCGAGGCGCCGGTCTGGAGGATCGAGCCGATCCCGTTCGACGCCGGCCTCGTCGCGGCGGCGCGCGACTCGTGCGCGGACGTCGCCGGCGAAGCCGCCGAGCTCGAGAGCGGCGCGCTCCACGACGCGGCCGAGGTGGCGCGCGTCGTGCCGGCGGCGATGATGTTCTGCCCGTCGAAGGGCGGCATCAGCCACGCGAAGGAGGAGGACACGGACGAGGCCGACCTCGCGGTCGCGATCGAGGCGTTCGGCGCGCTCGCCGAGCGGGTTCTGAGAAGGGAGGATCCTTGATGGCGGACTCCGGCCGCTCGCGCGAGATCCGGAACGCGGCGACCGGGGAGACCGTGCGGATCATCCGGGCCGCAGACGAGACCGGCGGCGAGCTGCTCGTCATGGAGGCGCGCTGGACCGACCCGAATCACGTCACCCCCGCCCACATCCATCCGGCGATGGAGGAACGCTGGCGCGTGCTCGAGGGCGAGGTCGGGTTCCGGATCGCGGGTGACGAATCGGTCGCCGGCCCCGGCGACAGTCACCGCCGCGCCCGGCGAGCTCCACGAGAACTGGAACGCCGGCGCGGGCCCGGCGCTGATGCGGATCGAGATGCGCCCGCCCCGGCGCTGGGAGGAGTTCATCCGCCAGCTCTTCGCTCTTGCGAGCGAGGGGCTGGAGGGCGAGGATGCCCAGCGATCGATCACTGAGCTCCTCACCGAGTTCAAGACCGAGATCGAGATTCCGGCGAGCGAGTAACGCATGACGCCCGGCGCGGACTGGAAGCCCAAGCCATTGACCCTCGGGGAGGAGCCGACGTGAGCGAACGAGTCGAGTTGACGGACATGCAGGCGGAGCTCTGCGAGAGCAGCGAGACGGACTACTCGGACCTGACCGCGTTCTTCATCAACTGCTCGCTGAAGCGCAGCCCGGAGCGCTCCAACACCCAGGGGCTGATGGACATCTCGATGGAGATCATGCGCCGCAACGACATCGAGGTCTCCGGCATCCGCGCGATCGACCACGAGATCGCGACCGGCGTCTGGCCCGACATGACGGAGCACGGCTGGGACCGCGACGAGTGGCCGCAGATCTTCGAGCGGGTCATGGCGGCCGACATCCTGGTGCTCGGCACCGCCATCTGGCTCGGCGAGAAGACCTCGGTCTGCACCCAGGTGATCGAGCGTCTCTACGGCAATTCAAGTCTGTTGAACGACGACGGCCAGTACGCCTACTACGGTCGCGTCGGGGGCTGCCTGGTGACGGGCAACGAGGACGGCATCAAGCACTGCTCGATGAACGTCCTCTACTCGCTCCAGCACCTCGGCTACACGATCCCTCCCCAGGCCGATGCGGGTTGGATCGGCGAGGCGGGACCCGGCCCGTCCTACCTCGACGAGGGCTCTGGCGGCCCCGAGAACGACTTCACGAACCGCAACACCACGTTCATGACGTGGAACCTGATGCACGTCGCGCGGATGCTCAAGGACGCCGGTGGGATCCCGGTCCACGGGAACCAGCGCTCGGCCTGGGACGCCGGATGCCGGTTCGACTTCCCCAACCCGGAGCACCGGTAACGCGGTAATCAGCCACACGGACACCGGGCCGACAAGGTAGGTTCGCCGACGGTGGAGAGCGCCAGCGTCGCGGCCGACGGGGGCCGAGCAGGTCGAGACGGGCGAGAAGGGCCTGAAGAAGGATGCCATCGGCTTCCTCGACGGGCTCTCGATCGGCCTCGCGTCGACGGCTCCCGCCTACTCGCTGGCGGCGGTGATCGGCTCGATCGTGGTCGCGGTCGGGGTCAAGGCCCCCGGCGTCCTGCTGCTCTCGTTCGTGCCGATGTTCTTCATCGCCGCGGCGTTCTTCTACATGAACCGCGTCGACACGGACTGCGGCACGACGTTCTCGTGGGTCACGCGGGGAATGGGGCCGTGGGTCGGCTGGATGGGCGGCTGGGCGATCTGCACCACCGGCATCCTCGTGATCGGGTCGCTCGCCGACGTTTCCGCGTACTACACGTTCGACCTGCTCGGGCTCGAGCAGGGCGACGGCAAGCCGCTGTTCCGCTCCGAGCAGGCGGTGGCGGCGTTCGCGGTGGTGATCATCATCGTGATGACCGCCATCTGCGTGATCGGGACCGAGCTATCGGCCCACCTCCAGCGGATCCTGACCATCGGCCAGGTCGGCGTCCTGCTCCTGTTCGCGGGCGCCGTCTTCGTCCGCCTGATCTTCGACAAGGTGCCCGCGGATCGATCTCGCCCGAGTTGAGCTGGCTCTCGCCGTTCGGCGTCGAGTACTCGGCCGTCCTGACGGGCGTGCTGCTGGCGGTGTTCATCTACTGGGGCTGGGAATCCGCCGTCAACCTCTCCGAGGAGAGCGAGGATTCCTCGCGCGCGCCCGGGCTGGCCGGGGTCGCGTCAACCGTGATCCTGGTGTTCACCTACGTCGCGGTGACCGTGGCGCTGATCGCCTACGCCGGCCTCGGCCAGGTCGAGAAGTTCGACGACGACGCCGGGGTGCTCGGCAGCGTCGGCTCCGAGGTGCTGGGCTCGGAGCTCGGCAAGCTCCTGGTGCTGGCGGTCATCATCTCCGGCATCTCGTCGGCCCAGACGACGATCCTGCCCGGCTCGCGCACGTCGCTCTCGATGGCCGCCGCGGGAGCGATGCCCAAGGTCTTCGCCAAGATCCACCCCCGGTTCCTCACCCCTGCCTTCGGGACGATCGTCATCGGCGTTCTCGCTATTGCCTGGTACGTCCCCGGCAAGCTGATCTCGGAGAACTTCCTCTTCGACTCGCTCTCGGCGCTGTCGCTGATGATCGCGTTCTACTACGGCCTGACGGGCATCGCCTGCGTCATCTACTGGCGGCACGAGCTGACCAAGTCGGTGAAGAACTTCCTCTTCATCGGCGTGGCGCCCCTGATCGGCGCGCTCGGCCTCTTCTATCTCCTCTACGAGTCGGTCGGCGAACTTTCCGATCCCAAGGCGTCGTACTCGGGCAGCGAGGTGTTCGGCGTCGGCGTCCCCCTGGCGATCGCGATCATCTTCATCGGCCTCGGCCTGATCCTGATGGTCGCCTGGCGCTTGATCGGCCCGCCGGCGGGCCGCGAGTTCTTCGCGCGCCAGGGCGTTCGAGGCGGTCCCGCACGAGGTCGCCACCGGCGAGGTCGCCCAGGTCGAGGCGATCGGGGTCTCCGAGGCGGAGGCCGACGCCGGCGCGGTGGGCACCGACGAGGAGGACCGCTGATGGCGACCCTGGTCGTGGGGTACGACGGCTCGGAATGCGCCGGCGCCGCGCTGGGCGCGGCCGTCGAGCTCGCCAAGGGCCTCGGCGACACGGTCGTCGTCGCGTTCGGCTACGACCCGGGTGGCCCGGGCGAGGAGTACAAGACCGCCCGCGACGCGGTGCGCGCGGTCGGCGAGCGCGTGACGGACGAGGCCGTCGAGAAGGCCCGGGCCGCGGGCGTCGAGGTCGAGGTGGCGCTGGTCGAGGAGCGGCCGACCGAGGCCCTGCTGAAGCTGGCGGACGAACGCGACGCGCGGGCGATCGTTGTCGGCACGTTCGGCGAACATCCGATCAAGGGCGCGATCCTCGGCTCGGTGCCGCACAGGCTGCTCCACGTGAGCGAGCGACCGGTCCTCGTCGTGCCCGGTCACGGGCTGATCGGGCCCGCGAACGCCGCTCACTAATCTGTCGCAGGTGAGCGACTGGCCCAAGCTGCGCGATCTGCCGATCGACGTCGAGAGCTTCGAGTTCGAGGCGAACGACGTCGAGTACTCCGCCGAGTTCACCCGCGGGTCGACCCTCATCCATCTGAAGGGCGGCGGCCACGAGGGCGTCGGGAGAAGACGTCGCCTACGAGGTCCTCGACCACATCGCGAACCGCGACCTGGGCCCGCGGTTCGACCTGACGGGGCCCGAGCACCCTGGGCGAGCTCTGCGAGCTGCTGGGCAATCTGGACCTGTACGAGGGCGCGCCGCCCGAGCGCGACGTCTCACGCCACTACCGCCGCTGGGCTTACGAGTCGGCGGCGCTCGACCTGGCGCTCCGCCAGAACGGGATCCCGCTACACGAAGCCCTCGGCCGCGACCCGAAGCCGCTTCGCTTCGTCTGCTCGACCCGGCTCAGCACGTTCGACGACGACACGACGTCGTCCACGGAGCCGATCTCGAAGCGCCTCGAGCGCTACCCGGGCCTCGAGTTCAAGCTCGATCCCGAGAACGACTGGGACGCGGACCTGATCGCCGAGATCCGCGAGCTGGCGGGCGTCCAGGTGCTCGACCTCAAGGGCTTCTACAAGGGCACCGTGGTCGAGGTCGAAACCGATCCGGAGCTCTACCGGGCGGTCGCCGCGACATTCCCGAGGCCTGGCTGGAGGATCCCGACCTGAACGACGCGACCCGGGAGGTCCTGGCGCCGCACTCGGCACGCGTCACGTACGACGCGCCGCTCCACTCGGTCGCCGACATCGTCGAGCTGGCGCCGGAGCGTGCGATCAACTCGAAGCCCAGCCGCTGGGGCTCGCTCGAGGAGCTCTTCGCGGTCTACGAGCATTGCGAGCGCGAGGGCCTCGCCATCTACAGCGGCGGCCAGGGCGAGGTCGGCCCCGGGCGCGGGCAGGTGCAGTACCTGGCGTCTCTGTACCACCCCGACACGCCGAACGACATCGCGCCCTCCGGCTACAACGACCCGGCGGTGCCGGCGGGCATGCCGACGAGCCCGATGGACCCGGCGCCGAGCGCGACCGGGTTCCAGTGGGGCTAGGTCGAGGCGGCGCCTAGGCGCCGGCTTCCGCCAGCGCCTTCTTCCACTCGCGGGCCTTGTTGCGGCCCGTGAACACTCGACATCGTCTGGGAGATCGAGCCGCCCGAGGGAAGTCGTAGGAGACGACCCACTTGCGGCCGCCCGGGGTGCGGACGATCATCATCGCGCCGCCGCCGGTGATCGGCCAGGTCACCGCGCAGTCGTCGAGCGCGTAGTCGAAGGCAACGACCGTCTCGCCCGCGCGGAGGCGCGAGGGGATGTCCTCGAGGCCCA
>CAVWIV010000006.1:0-7553 GCA_963755155.1 uncultured Actinomycetes bacterium
CCGGAAAAAGCGGGGCGCGCAGCGGTCCGGCGACGAGGAGGTACGCCTTGAGCGCGCGGCCCGGCTTCGTGTCGAGCTGGTTCCAGAGGTTGGCCGCGAGCGCGACGAGCAGCGCCCCGGAGAGCTTGCGCGTGGCGAGCAGGCCGACCGCGGGGATGGCGACGAGCTTCAGCACGCCGGTCGTTCGACGCGCGCGCAGATGGGCGCGGAAGCCACGTTCTCGGCCGCCCCAAAGATCGTCGGCGAGCCCGGTGGCGGCGATCGCCGCCGCAGCCGGTCCTCCCGTCAGACCGAGGCACCAACCCACGAGCGGAAGCCGCAGCCCGCGATGGTTGACGCCCTGCGGACCGAGCGCGAGCAGCGCGTCGAGCAACTGCCGCCCACGATGCGCGAAGCCGGCGGGGTCACGGCCGGTTGCCCGATGGCCGAGCGCTAGCTCGACCTCACGGATCGACAGGCCGGCGCTCAGGGCGTCGATCGTCATGCCGACCTCACAGCCGAAGCCGGCAGCAAGCGGGAACGACGAGTGCCGTGCGCGCTCGGAGAGCGCCCGCTGGCCGGACAGCGGCTCCCGCGGCTCGAAGCCGGTGCGCAGGCGAATGAGCGCACGCGCCATCCCCTTGGCGACCCCGAAGCCGCCACCCTGGCGCTCGGCGAACGCCGCCACGGTCAGATCCGCGCCCGACGCGAGGAGAGGCGCCAATGCTCCGTGCACGTCCGCGTCACAGAGCAGGACGGGCCCGGCCGGCGCCTCCCTCTCGGCGAGCGTGAGCGCCTGACCCTTGCCGCGGCGCGGGAATCGGACCACCCGCGCCCCGGCCTGCTCGGCGACGGCGGCTGTCCTGTCACGGGAGCCGTCATCGGCGACGATCACGGTCGCCCCGGGCAGCTCGCGACGAAGCGCGGCGATCGTCTCTCCGATCCGGGCTTCCTCGTCGCGCGCGGCGATGAGGATCGTCGGTGCCGCGCTCACCGCTCGCCGGGAACAGCAGGGGCGGCTACAGGCTCGATCGGCGGCAGGATGCCGTCGGTCGCCGTCTGCTTCAGGCCATAGCTGCCGGGCCGGCCGCCAGCGAGCAGCAGTGCGAGCGCGAGCCGGCCGACTTCCGTGTCCACGAAATCGACGCTCGACAGGCTCGCCTTGTCGAACGCATCGACGGCCGTCGTGGAAGCGCCGGAGGTCTCGACGCCGACCGCGGGGACGCCGCTCGCTGCCAACCCTTCGTAGAAGCCGCGTAGCAACCGTGACGTCGGGCCCTGTTGCGAGGCGACCGAGCGGGCGACGACGACGGCGTCGGCGGGCAGGCCCTCGTTCCCCGAACGTTCCGCCACCAGTTGCGGCGAAAGCAAGCGCCAGACCGGGGCCCTACCGCCGCGGACGAGCTCCTGCGCGAGCCGCCGGCCGAGCTCGCGCGCCGCGTCCGGTCGCGCGTACCGCGCCAGAGCAGGCCGTCCGTCGAGCACGGTGTCGAGCGCCTCGAGGTCGACGGGCACGCGGAGCGCGCGCATGCGGAGCGTCGCGCCCGCTCCCGCGTCGGCGAGCGTGCGCTCTACCAGGTCGCGCACGTCCGGGTCCACAGGCCCCACGAAGATCAGCGCGACCCGCCGAGACGCGAGGCGGTCGGCCATCAGCAGCGGATATGACTCCTCGACGTACGTCGTCGTGCCGCGCTGGGCGCGAGACAGGTCTCCCGTCCGCAGCCGTGCAGCGTCGAGGCTGCGTTGCAGCTCGTCGATCTTCCTGTTGAGGAGGCTTCGCTCGCCCTTCGAGACGAAGCCGCCGCTCGAGACGCCGACGCCGACGAGGATGCCGATCACGAGCGCCAGGAAGACGGCGGCCAGGGAGGCGACGTGATAGCGGAGGTCGAACATTGCTCAGGCGGAAGCGGCGTTTACGTCCAGGCTGGCGGCGGTCTGCAGGAGCTCGTAGAGGCGGTACGCCGCCACCCTGGGCAGCGAGCGCGGGCGGCCGAGCGCCTCGGGTCTCCAGGCGCCCTCGACGGCCACGGTGACGACCGTTCGATCGGACTCGAGGGCTGCAAGTCGCACCTCGACGTCAAGCCGATCCGCGGTGAGATTCCACACGACGCGCTCGTGCAGCTCGATCGTCTTCACGATCGCTAGGCCCGTCGCGCCACCCTTGCGGAACAGGGTCGGGGACGACGGCCCCGCGACCTCCCAGCGGGCGCCCTCGCGGAAGCCGCGCGCGTCGGGCCGCACCGCGGAGACGGTCGGCCACCAGTCGGCGAGGTGGTACGGCTCGGCGAGAAAGCGCCAGACGTCGGCGCGGGACGCGAGCACCTCGTGGGACGCCTCGACCCTCACGCCGTGGCGAGCTCGTGATGTTGCAAAGTTGACACGGTCCCGTCTCCCATGCGCGCGGCCCTCCCCAGTATGCTCGCAGCGGGGAGGAGGCTGGGAGCACCTAGGCGGGACGGCCAGGTCCGAAACGGCCGTGTCCAGGCCGGGCCTGTGCGTCTCAGCCGACGCCGAGGATCGAGAGCAGGCGCTGGCCGAGCAGCTGGATGAAGCTCCGCAGGTCAGGCGAGGCGAGGATCGCTACGACGATCGCCGCTAGCCCCGCGCCGGCGAACGCGACGAGCGGCCACACGCCGACCCGCCCACTGACGAGCCGTGAGACGCCCTTCGCGTCGACGAGGATCTCGCCCACGCGCAGCCTCGCCATGAACGTCGACGACATGCCTTCCCGGCTCCGCTCGAGAAACTCGACGAGGTTGAAATGCGTGCCGACGGCGACGATCAGCTCGGCGCCCTTCTCGTACGCGAGGAGCAGCGCGACGTCCTCCGAGATGCCGGGCGCCGGCACAGCGTGGTATGGGAGGCCGAGTAGCTCGGCCCTCGCCGCCCCGGGAGCGGCGCCGGTCGACGGGTACGCATGGATGACGAGCTCGGCGCCGCTCGCGAGCGTCGCGTCGGTGACCGAGTCCATGTCGCCGACGATGACGTCCGGCCGGTATCCCGCTTCCCGCAAGGCGTCGGCGCCGCCGTCAACACCGACGAGCACCGGCTTGAAGTTCCGGATGTAGCCGCGAACGATCCGCAGGTCGTGCTTGTGCCCAGGGCCCCTGGCGACCACCAGGACATGGCGGTCTCGGAATCGGGTCTCCAGCACGGGGAACTCGATTCCCTCCGCGAGCAGGCGGCCCTCGTCCCGCAGATACCGCATCGTGTTGTCGGCGAAGCTCGAGATCGCCTCCGCCAGACGCGCCTGCTGCTCGTCCAGCGCATGGACGAGCTCGAGCTCGTCGAGCACCCGGCCCTTGGCCAGGGATTCGCCGTTCCGGAGGATGGAGCCACCGCGCACCGTGATCCATTCCCCTTCGGAGAGCTGCTCGAAGAGCGGCGCCCCCGGCGCGTCCACGAGCCGAACGCCGCCTCGGATGAGCGTCAGCGGCCCGCGGTTCGGGTACTTGCCGCTCGACGACGGCGAGACGTTCACCACCACCCGCACACCGGACTCGACGAGCTCCTCGGCCGAGACGCGGTCGAGATCGGCGTGGTCGATGATGGCGACGTCATCCGCGGACAGACGCCGCACGAGGTGCTTCGTGCGCCGATCGAGCCGCGCCCGGCCGGTGAGCTCGACCGCTTCGCGTGCACGACCCTTCGTGCGCTGGGCTCGGGCTCGTGTAGCCATCTCGTCCTGTCTATCCGCTCGCGCCGTCGGCAACCGTCGAAAGGAACTCGCGGCCGCCGAGCATACGCTCGATCTCCTGACGGCGCTCGTCCTCGCCGAGCTCCCGGATCCGTGTATGCGTCGGATCGCCGGGCATCTTCTCAACGCTGAAATGCCGCTCGGCGCGACTTGCGATCTGCGGCAGGTGCGTGATGGCGACGACCTGGGCGCGCTCGGACAGCCGCACGAGCGTGTCGGCGACTGCGTGGGCTGTCTGCCCGCCGATGCCCGCATCGATCTCGTCGAAGATCATCGTCGCGCCGCCTCCGACGGCGGCGATGGCGAGCGCGATCCTCGACAGCTCACCGCCCGAAGCCGTCTGCGCGACGGGCGCGAGCGGCAAGCCCGGGTTCGGCCTGATGAGGAACGTCACGTCGTCGGCCCCGCTCGAGGAGGGCTCGCGCTCACCGACCTCGGCCACGAACTCGCCCTCCCCCATGCCGATCGACTCCAGCTCGGCGGAGACTGCCGCGGCGAACGCCGCCGCAGACGCCCGGCGCTGCTCGGCGAGAGCCGCGACAAGCTCGTCCGCGCGGCGCTGTGCGTGCTCGACCGCTTCCGCCGAGGCGGCGACGGGGTCGACACCATCCGCGAGGGCATCCAGCTCGGCGCGGGCCGCTACCGTCCGCTCGACGAGCTCCACCGTCGTCTCCACGCGATAGCGGCGCCGGAGATCGGCCAATCGCTCGAGCTCGGCCTCGACGTGCTCGAGCCTGCCCGGATCGGCCTCGAGAGCGGACGCGTACGCCCTGACGGTCGACGCGGCGTCGCGCAGGCGCACGTCGAGCTCGCGCAGCTCGCCGGCGGCCCCATCGAGCTCTTCGGCGATGCCGGCGACGCCATCGAGGGCGCTTACCGCCTCGGCGGTGAGCTCGGCGGCGCCCCGGCCGTCGTCAGGCGCCAGCGCCGTCCCGGCCGCGGCTGCGGCCTCCGCCAGCTCGGTGACGTGCCGCAACCGCTCGCGGTCGGCCCGGAGCTCCTCCTCGCGCTCGACCGTGACCTCGGCAGCGTCCTCCACGAGCGCCCGCAGCTCGGCGAGCCGCTCCGATGCCGACGCCGCGCCGCGCACGAGCTCGTCATGCGCACGCCGGGCAGCCTGGAGCTCGCGCCACGCCGCGCGGAGCCGCGCGCGCCGGCCGAGCTGCTCGTCGCCGCAGTAGGCATCGAGAACGTCGAGCTGATACGACGGGCGAGCCAGCCGGCGCTGCTCGAACTGGCCCGACATCGCCACGAGCCGCTCGGTGGCGGCTGCCACGTCCTCGCGCGCCGCCGCGCGGCCCCAGGCGTACGCACGCGTGCGCCCGTCCCCGAACACGCGCCGGGCGATGACGATGTCTTCCTCGCCGTCGGGCCGCAGCTCGAGCAGCGGCAGGACGTCGTCCTCCTCGAGCGCGCCCGCCGGCGCCTCGAGCTCGGCCTCGACATACGCATCGGCGCCCTCGGCGCCCACGAACGCAGCGTCCCCGCGCGCGCCGAGCAGCAGCCCGACGGCCTGCGCGAGGATCGTCTTCCCTGCGCCGGTCTCCCCGGTGATCGCGTTCAGCCCAGGGGCAAGCTCGAGCTCAGCCTCGCGGATGAGGACGAGGTTCTCGATGCGCAGCCTACGAAGCAAAGGTCTCGCGGTAGCGGTTGACGAACGTCGCCTCCGGCAGGACGGCGAGCAGCGCTGGGCGGTCGCCGAGCCGGACGGACATCGACCCGCCGGCCGAGAGCGCCGCGAGCTCGTGGCCGTCGACGAGCACGGTCACGCCGACGTCGGGCGTGCGGTTGCGTACTACCACGTCGCGGTCCCGCGGGACGACGAGCGACCGCGCGTGCAGCGAGTGCGGCGCGACGAACGTCACGGCCATCCCGTCGAGCCCCCAGACGAGGACGGGGCCGCCGTTCGAGAGGTTGTACGCCGTCGATCCCGTCGGTGTCGAGCAGATGACGCCGTCGCACGAGACCGAGCCCAGGCTCTCGTCGCCGATCTGCCACTCGAGCTCCACCATGCGACCGAGCGTCGCGCTCGTCGCCACGACGTCGTTCACCGACACAGCGCGCTGGTCGCCGGCCTCGACGTCGAGGGTAGCCAGCTCGAGCACGGCGTACTCCCCGGCGAACGCGCGCGCGAGGCCAGCCTCGAGGTCGGCGCCCTCGATCGAGGTCAGGAAGCCGACGCGGCCGAAGTTGACGCCGAGCACGGGAATGCCCGCGCCGAGACATCGCTGCAGCGCCCGCAACATCGTCCCGTCGCCGCCGAGCACGATGACGACGTCGGGCTCTGCCGACTCGTCGGCAACGATCTCGACGCCCACGCCCGCGGCAAACGCCTCGAGTCGCGCGACCGCATCTCCGATCACCTCCGGCTTGCCGTGTGTGACCACGGCCGCCCGGCGGACGGGCTCAGCCGACTGCAGCTGCGATCCAGGCATCGAGCTCATCGGGAAGGCCGGGCTGTTCGTCGTGGACGAGGTGGAGGAAGAACTCTCTGTTTCCCTTCGGACCGGGAAGGCCCGAGTCTACGACCCCGGCCACCCGGGCGTTCCAGGCGAGCGACGCTTGCGAGATCTCGCGCAGGACGCGTGCGTGAACGGCAGCGTCGCGGACGACGCCGCGCTTCGCCTCCTCGCGGCCGGCCTCGAACTGCGGCTTCACGAGCGGGAGCGCCCACCAGCCCGGAGCGGCCGCCGCCAGCGCAGGCGGCAGCGCCGTCCGCAGCGAGATGAACGAGACGTCGCACGTCACGAGCTCCGGCGCGTACTGAAGCTCGGGCAGGTGGCGCGCGTTCACGCGCTCGAGGACGGTCACGCGCGGCTCCTCGCGCAGCCTCGGATGCAGCTGCCCGTAGCCGACGTCGAGCGCGATCACGTGCGCCGCGCCGTGCTGGAGCAAGCAGTCGGTGAAGCCGCCGGTGGACGCGCCGATGTCGAGGCAGCGAAGCCCGTTCGGGGAGACGCCGAAGGCCTGGAGGGCGTGCTCGAGCTTCTCACCGCCGCGGGAGACGTAGCGCGGCGGCCGTTCCACGACCAGCTCGGCGTCCTCCGCGACCTGCTCGCCCGCCTTTGCATGCCCGGGAACGCGCCCGGCGAGCACGAGCGCCTGCGCCTGCGCGCGCGACTCCGCGAGCCCACGTTCCACGAGCAGAACATCGAGCCGCTTCTTCACCCGCAAGCGTAGTGCGCCGGAGTCGGCGCGTCATCGGCCCGAACGGACTACGGCGCCCACGACGAGGGCGATTCTGGCGCTTCGGCCACCGAGCTCCAGAACGACAGGGCGGCCAAGTAGACCGCGCGACCGAGCCGCAGTGGGCCGAGGCGCGCAGCGCGAACGGGATCGTCGGCGAGTCTCGCCTCCGTCTCGTCCAGCGCGGCGAGCCGCGCCTGGTAGACACTGACCTGGGCGCGGGCAAGCTCGGCTATCGCGTCAGGGTCGGCGAGCTCTGCGAAGAGGAGGTGGAGCTGGCCCGGATCGCGGATCGTCATCGTCTCGCTCGTCGGCTCCGAGAGCCACGCGCCGATCGCAGAGCGCCCTGCGTCCGTCAGTGAGTAGACGCGCCTGCGCCGGCCGCCTTCCTCCTGGTCGGCGGCGAGCATCCCTGATCGCTCGAGCTCCGCCGTCACGCGATACGGAGTTACGTGAGGCACGGACCAGAACTCGCCGGTGATGCGCCCCAGAGCACGCTTGAGCTCGTAGGCCGTCGAGGGCCCGCGCAGCGCGATCACTCCGAGCACGGCGAACGCCGAGTCGTCGAGTCGTGAGTCTGGTTGCAAGAGCACAATATCCATGATACGTTCTCCGCGATACTATTCCTGCTTGGGGAGGGTGGCTGGTGCAGATCCGAACCGTGTTGGGTGCGGCCGCAGTGGTCGTGGTA